>JACRHS010000024.1 GCA_016217595.1 Opitutia bacterium
CCGCATCAATCGCACTTACAACGTATTCCTCGACATCACCAACCTCTTCGACGAAGAGGCGCGCACGGATGTTACGGAGAATCGCAAGATTTATTACTTCCGCACGAACCAAGGCATCGGCTTTGTCGCTGGTGTCAGAGGTACGTTCTAAGTAGTAGACAATGTTGTCAATGTAGTGAGCAGCGGCGGAGACGGATGACGTCTCCGCCGTTTTTAGGATTATTCTCGTTGATTGGCGGCGCGTTCGATCAGAGCAACCCAGTCAGCAAGCGGGGCGGCGGTGGTGGCTCGAACTTCCTCCTGCGTCAGTCGGTAAATAAGAATGGAGTAGCCCGCCATGGCGTCGGGTTGGCGGACACGCAGGTAGTGGCAAAGTCGCGCAAAACGGAGCAGCTCGTAGCGTCGCCAAGCCTGTTCCCATTGTGCAGGCGATAGACTGGTGGCAGAGGTCAGTGCGTGAGCGTGAAAATCCGCATCCTGTGCACGCAGGTTTTGAAACTCCCGCTCTGCATCCATCGTCCATGGCCCGCGGATAGGACTGTAGGCATGTTGCAGCATAGTGGCGCTGATCGCGTACAGCCCCGCTCCGGGCCATAGACGCGGTGTCGCGTCGCGATAAACAGGCAGCGAGGGCAAACGTTGCGCGGTGATACCTTCGTATACTGGATCGCCAGTGCCAAAGTATGCCAGGTAGGTCGGTTCCCCGGGCTGGCGATTCTGACGGAGCCATTGCGCGAGTGCCGGCAGATCTTGGCCCCAGTCGAGAGAGCTGTCGACCAAGTGCCGGTATCCTTCCGCGGGACCGCCAGCCAGGGTATTGAAGTAGGCGAGGTAGTGCGGGCGGATCTGCGATGATTCCCATCCAAGTAGCAGTACGGCGGCGGCGAGTATAAGTTGCCGCCATTGGACCAACGCCGCCCAGGCACCTAGTGCGCCGAGCGCGATAAAGAGCGGTGGATAGATCGGGAGGATGTGTCTGTGCCCAATGTTTAGCCGGCTGGTGAGCGAGAAATACCAATAGACCACGAACAACGCCGCTAGCGGCGCGTAGCGTACGCACGCCTCGCGCCAAAGCATTCTCTTTAGCCAGGAATGGCGCGCGACAGTGAACACACCGATGGCCCAAAGCCCCAAAAGTGTGAGTGGTGTCTTAACGAGAAAGGCGTAAGGGAAAAACATGAACCAGCCGTGGATGCCATAGTTGCCATTCAGGAAGGCTCCGCGTTGTTGCGCGAAATCGAGGACAAAGGTGAAGCCATACAGGTAGGCTTCGGGTAGCAGTTGCCCTTGGCGCAGCCAGGCGATCGCTGTACCCAGATGCCCGAGACGCGCCAGCATCCATTCCCATGGCATGGCGAAGCTGGCTTCTGTGGCCAGTTCCGGCGCGAAAGCCGCATAGCGGAAGCCAAACGCGGCCCAGATTGCAAAAGTCGCGACAGCAAGATGCGCAAGCATCCCGAGTGCGAAGCGACGCCGCCAGCCTTGTTCGCGCGCGCGGCCCAGGCTGACGGCCGCGATGCTGAGCACTAACGCCATCGGGACCAGCAGGACGGCGGAGTATTTTGCGATGGCAGACAGGCCGACGACCGTCACGCTCAGGGCGAGCCGCCCGGCCGTGGGTGCGAGTAGCCAGCGCCAGAGCGCGCCGATAGCAGCAAGAAAGAAAAACACCATCGTTACGTCGGAGGTAGCGAGAGCGCCGTGGGCGAGAAAGTTTGGACAAAGGGCGAAGCAGCCAAGTGAGAAAAAGCCGCCGTGCCAGCCGAAGAGCGCACGCGACCAGGCGAACACCAGCAGTCCCGTCGCAGCGCTAAAGAACGCGATGGCGGCGCGGCTTAGCCATAGCATCAAGTCGGCCGGTTGCCCCGTGCGGTAGAAGAAGTCACGGCCGTATTCCCAGACGTCGCTGCGAGCCCATGCCGGATGTGACAGCGGGGGCAGGGTGGGTGCCAACGTCAGCAACGGCAGTGCGGCCCAGCGTTGTGGCAAATTGCCATTTTCCGGCTGCAGCCGGAAATCGTGGCGTTGCCAATAGGCATAGCCGGCGGTGATGTGCGCGATCTCGTCCGACGTCATGCCTTTTTCTGCGACGGCAGTGAGTCCGAGCAAAGCGTGGCCGACGCAGGCCAGGACGGCGAGCGTCCATAGAAAGGGAGCGGAGCCGATCCGACGGTGCAGCGGGATTTGGAGTGCCACGGCTGGGTTCACAGGTTACGCACAGGTTCGATGAATCCGGAAGAATACGCGAATCTCGAAGCGACGGAGCGTGCGCATTGGTATTATGCAGGCAAACGCGAATTGGTGCGTCGCTGGCTCGGCCGGCTGGGTGCACTGCGCCGGGAGGCGCGCTTGCTCGATGTGGGCGCTGGCACCGGGATGTTTGCCACGGAGATGGCGGCGCATTGTGAGGTGTGGATGCTGGACGACCACGCGGAGTCACTGCAACGGTTGCGGGCGCGATTTCCTGCCGAGCGCGTATTGGAGGCCAGCGGTACCGGAATCCCGTTGCCAGCAGCGAGCGTCGATATCGTAACGGCGTTGGATGTGTTGGAACATATCGCGGACGATGCCGCGGCCGTGCACGATCTGGCGCGGGTGTTGCGGCCTGGCGGACTCGCGGTAATCACCGTGCCAGCGTGTATGTCGCTGTGGAGCGATTGGGATGTGGCGTTGCATCACCATCGGCGTTATGACCGGTCACAGCTAGTGGCGCGGTTTACCGGTCCGGATTGGGCGATCGTGCACGCGAACTACACCAATGTACTGGCGTTTCCGGCGGTGTGGGCATTGCGGCGACTCCGAAGGACACGAAGGCAAGCAGGGCCGCGCGCGGAGGATCGGGTGCCACCGGCGTGGCTCAATCGTTGCCTGCAAAGCAGCTATGTGGCGCTGGCATTGAGCCGGGTGCGGTTTCCAATCGGCGTCAGTTTATTGCTGATTGCGCGTCGGCGCGAGCTGCGCGATGCCGGGAATTGAGTGAAACGGGACAGTGAAACGCGCCTCGGCGACGCGGTGGCCGTCGGTATCGAAGAAACCGAGCCAGAGACGCGTGATGGGCCATTCGTGAGCAGATTGTTTCAGATAGAAATCGAGTTGAAAAATGCCGGGGCCGACAATGGGCCAACCCGTTGCTCTCGGTGGTCCGTCTGCTTGACCAGAAGAGTTGAGCCGTGCGAGTTCGATTCGCGCCGAGTCGAGATCAGCGGCCGACCAGAGCGGTGAGTCAGCTGCGCGTAACTCGCGTAACTCGACGCGAGTCACGCGTGCCGTGGGCGGGAGTAGCACTGTGGCGCGGATTCGGGTTGGCCAGGGCGCAGCGGTATCGGAGCTCACGAAGAGCGTGGCGGTGCTGAGCGGAGCGATGGGTCGGTCGCGATGTACCCAGAATTCGTAATTTTCCAAGGCGAACGCAGGTGTGAAATTCAGACCGACCCAATCGAAAAGCAGTCCATTCACCGGAATATTTTTATCGTGGAGGAACTGGATCAATCCCGGCTGCACGATCATGACGGCCCGCTTATCCTGGCTCAGTCGGTCGCGAATTGCGGTCTGCTGGGTGACATTGAGTAGAGAAAACCAGTGGGTAGTATTGGCGAGGGTGGGGGTGGGTAGTTCACTCCAAATGTTGAAGCTGAAGGTTCCCGGCAGGGAAAAGAGAGTGTCGCCGTGAACGCGGGCGTTGAGGGTGAGGACGCGCAGCGCGCTTGAAGAGCTCGCCGGCAGCATCATGCCGGCGCTCCCCGGCAATTCGAGCGGATCCGAGTCGCGCCGTTGCCAGAGGGTGCTGGCAAAATTGAAGTTGGCATGGCCGACCGAGATTAAGCCGGCGGTCAGTACGCCCGCGGCGATCCATCGGCCGCGCATCCCCCAAAGCTCCTGAAATCGGCGATGCCAGTCGTTAAGCGAGATCGCCGCCAGCGGAGCCCACAAGAAAGTACCCCATCCCATTTGACTGCCGGCGATCGGAAAGGCGTGGAGATATTGCCATGCTAGGATGGCAGCGACCCATAGGCGTCGGCGTTCGGCAGGCGCGTTATCGGGTGAAAAGCTGAGTGCGAACACCCACGCGGTTGGCACGAAATAGGACATCGCGGTCCGCAGGTTGAAGATGATCGGATCCGCTACCAGGCCAATAAAGTACACCCCCAGCGCTCCGGCTTGGCTGGCCAGTAACGTTGTTCGGATCCACCGGCGTTTGGTTCCACCAGCAGCCAGGGCAAGCAATCCCAAGCTCCAGATTACCGCACCTGGAAGCGATGGAATCGCGTGATGGTATTTGTTGGGATGCTGCAGGGGTCCGGCCACAACACCTTCCCATAATGCGCGCCAACTCGATCCGGTCGCAAAGGCCGCGAAGAGCACGATGGCGGTCAGTCCAGTGGCTGCTCCGATACAGCGCCCCAGATTAGACCAGTTGTCGGCGGTTTCGGTTTCGCGTTCAGCCGAGACGAGTACGATGCCAGCGATGGCGGCGGAAGCCAGCGTGGCGAATTCCCTCGCCCAGTGCTCGCCGAGAAACGGACGCATCAACACCCAAGGAAGGGCGGCAAACGCTACGGTGATCACCCAGCGTTCTGGCATTCGGGTATGAGCTCGGAATCTCCACCAGCCCCATGACGCCAGTGCCAGCAGGAAGAAAATGCCGACGTTAATTTTGATCAACGTGAGCGCTGCACCTGCTAGTCCGGCGAGCAGGGCGAAGTGGTCGGCGCGTTCGCGGCGCAAGGACTCAGTGCCGGCGGCAACGGCGAGGGCGAGCAGCAAGGTGGTGGTGCCGCCCGGATGCATCGGCTCCGATGTCATCTGCCAAAGATGCGTTAAGGTCGCACTCGCTGCGATAGCGGTCGCGGCGCGGGAACGGGTTTCCCGCCAGACCCAGAATCCGCACAGGAGCGAGGTTAACCACCAATGGTGTACGGTGATCAGGCGGCCGAGCGTGTTGGTCCATTCTAGGGCGAAGATTTTTGCGAGCAGTCCGTAGCCGAGGTAGAACAGCGGGCCGTATTGGCTGTAGACTTGATCGTAAAGATGCCCGTGCGCGGTGAATTGGCGTAGGGTCCATACCACGTAGCCCTCGTCGTCGTAGAGCATGTACGTGGTGAAAACCAAGCCGGTGGCGAGGCTCAGCAGGCATGCGATACCCAACGCGTAAACCGTCAATATACCGAGACGCTTAGCGGTCACGAGGCGACTCCCGACGGATGAATTGCGGCCGTTGTTTCACTTCGTCGTAAACTCGCGCCAGATATTCGCCGAGGATGCCTATGCCGATGAGTTGGCCGCCGCCGAGAAAGAGCAGGAGTGTGACGAGCGTGGTGAACCCGGTTTGCGCGATTTCCACGCCGAGCAGACGGCGAACAATGAAAAACGTGCCGAGAGCAAAGCCACAGGCGCTGATGAAGATGCCAACCAAGGTCAGCAGGCGCAGCGGCAGATAGGAAAAGCTGAAGATGCCGTCGAAGGCGTAGCGCACGAGCCGGCGTAGCGTTTGCGCCGGCTGGCCGGCGGCGCGTTCCTGTCGGTCGTAGTGGATCTCAGCTGTGGTGAAACCGACCCAGGAGCGCAGGCCAGGAAAGAAGCGATGGCGCTCAGGCAGACGGTTGATCGCTGCGACGGCGCAGCGGTCTAGCAGGCCAAACGTCCCAGTGTCGGCCTCGATCGGAAAATCGGCGAGCTGATTGAAAAAGCGATGGAAAAGATCGAACCCGAGTCGTCGCAGTCCCTTTTCCTGGCGGGAGCGTCGCACTGCGCGCACGACTTCGGCGCCGCGCAACCAGTGCTCGATCATTTCGCCGATCAATTCGGGTGGGTCTTGGAGATCGGCATCCATGGTGACTGCGGCGTCTGAACCATCGGCTTCGCACAAACCTGCGGCCAAGGCTGACTGGTGGCCGAAATTGCGCGACAACCGCACCAATAAGATGCGTGCGTCGAGCCGAGCAGCTTCCGTTATGAGCGCCACCGAGCGATCACGGCTACCATCATCGACGAACACCGCGCGCCAGGCGATGCGTGCGTCCGCGTCGAAAATCTGGCGCAGCCGCACCAGCAGCTCGGGCAGCACCGGCTCTTCGTTGTGAACCGGCACGACCACCGTCACTACTGGAGGGTGTGGAGCAGTAGACATGGCTTTTAGGGGTGACAGACCCGCGCGCGCCAGGCAAGCGGCGGCTGCGATAAAGAATGGTGAAGCGGCGTTTACGCCCGACAAATTGGCATGATCGCGACGACTCAGCGAAAGAGGTTGTATTTGACGATGGCGTAGAGGGCGCGGAAGCCATCGCGCCAGCCGATTTTTTTACCCTCTTCGTAAGTGCGGCCGTAGTAGCTGATGCCGACTTCGTAGATCACCACGCGCAGCTTCGCCACCTTGGCGGTGATCTCCGGCTCGAAGCCGAAGCGGTCCTCCTCGATGTTGATTTTCTGCACCACCTCGCGCCGGAAAAGTTTGTAGCACGTTTCCATGTCCGTGAGGTTGAGGTTGGTGAACATGTTGGAGAGCAGTGTGAGGAACCGGTTGCCCACCATGTGCCAGAAATAGACGACGCGATGCGGACGCCCGCCCTGGAACCGGGAGCCGAACACCACGTCGGCCTTCCCCTGTTCGAGCGGCTCCATCAACAGCGGATATTCCTGCGGGTCGTACTCGAGGTCGGCGTCCTGCACGATGACCACGTCGCCCGTGGCCGCGGCGAAACCGGTGCGCAGGGCGGCGCCCTTGCCGCGATTGATGTCGTGGTAAATGACCTTGTCCACGAGCGGCGCGATCTGGGTGCGCAACAAGTCGCGGGTGCCATCGCGCGAATAGTCGTCGACGATGATGATCTCCTTGTCGGCCACGGGCGCGGCCTTCACGCGTTCGACGATCTGACGGATCGTTTTGGCCTCGTTGTAGCAGGGAATGACGATGGAGAGCTTCATGCCGGGTTGCGACGCAGGACCGTACTCGCTCGTCTCGGGGAAGGAAGCCATTTTTCAACAGCCAGCGAAAAGCGGATTTGGCGAATTACTGGATGGATGCCGGCAGCGGACAAGCAATAGGATCGCCTCATGGTTTTCGATAAGCGCGCTCGGTTGCTCTACTGGCTGCTGCCTTGTCTATTCTTTGCGGAGGCTGTGTTGCTGGTTGAGAAAGCCCATCGTGATGTCGTTTGGAGTTACCCTCCGTATTTTGATCAGTGTCAGTTTCTGTATCAAACCTACCAAATGCACGAGCAGGCAGGGCAACTTGGCATCGGTCCGGTCCTGAAGGCTTATGCCGCTGCACCCAATGCACAGGGGGTGTTGCTGGTGCCTGCGGCGGCGGTGCTGTCGCATTGGATCGGAGCAGGGCGGATGACCTGCTTGTCGCTCAACTTCGCGTTGTTCGTGCTGGCGCAGGCCGCGGTGGTGTGGGCGGTCCACCGGCGCAGTCGCTCCGTGCCAGGCGCGTTGTTCGCTGGCGGTCTGATGCTGGCGGCGGGCTTTACTTTCATGGACGCGGGCGGGGTGCTGGACTTTCGTTTGGATTTTGCCGCGAGCTGCCTGTACGCGGTTTTACTCTCCGCGGTGGTAGGCACCGATTTTTTGGCGCAGCGTTGGGGCCTGTGGCCAGTTGTGGGCTCGGCCGTGCTATTCGCAGCGACCCGGTTTATTGGCACGGTGTACATTGTCGGCATTGGACTGGTGGAGGGCGGAGGATACGCGTGGCTGGCGTGGCGCGAGCGAGGCCAGAATACCTCCGCGGCCATCGCCCGGCGACATCGCTGCCGATATGGCGTCTGGGCTGGCATTGCCTTCGGCGTGGCGATGGGGCCGCTGCTGTGGTACCACCGCCATGCGATCTTCGACTATTATGGCATCGGTCATGTGCTGGGGCCGGAGCGCTGGGTGCGGGAGCAGGAGCAGGGCATTGCCGGGATCGCATCGGTCCTCGCGTATTATCCGCGGTCAGTGGGGTTCGATCATCTGGGCGGAGCCTTCTGGCAACTTGCCGCGCTCGGATTGGGCGCGCTGGGCGCGTTGCGGCTCACGGCGCGGGGCCAGGCAGGCGGCGCTTCGGATAAAGAAGCTCGTTTACCGGTGACGAGCTGGCTGACACTGGCGGCGTTTGGCGCGGTGCCCGGATTGGTGCTGACCCTCAACGCCGTAAAATCTCCCGTAGTGGGATCGGTGCTGGTGGCACCGGTGGTGTTCATTTTGGCGTTGTGGTTTGCGCAACTGGCGCGGGACCGCGTGCAGTCGGCGTTGGTCTTGCTCGTGGCGGCGGTGGTGTTGGGCGGTGGGTGGCTCGCGTTTGCGGTTCGCGCATCAGCGCGGGAAACGCATGCCTTTCATCCAGGTTATTCGCAGGCGATCAACGCGCTTTATGGCGAGATTGTCCGGCAGGCGGATGTCCGGGGGCTGGCGAGGCCGCGGCTCGCGTTTCTGACCGTCGACGATGCGTTGCTGAGTTCCGCGCTTAATGTGTGGGTCTACGAAAACACCGGGCGTCTCTTCGAGGCCCGCAGCGTGTTGGGCGGGACGATCATGGAGGCGACGCCGGCGCAAATCATGGCCGGACTAGACACGGCCGACATGGTCATTCTGCCTGATCGACCGCTGCCGGGCTCGTACCCGTTTCACGTCTCAGTCCGGCAAAATTTCGATGCGATCACCGCCTATTGCCGACGCACAATGGTGCCGGTGTCGCAGGTGACTCTACCGCGTTGCACGCTGACGTTGTGCGTGAAGCGGCCCGCTGCGGAATCGGTGCAGAGCACGGAGGGTCCGCCACCGTCCGGTTCAGGCGTGGTCAGCCGGTAGGAGCGCGTTGTATCGCATTGCGGCCGCCGTTTGCCGGGCGACGAAAGCGGCCGTGTCGGTGCACGCTGCTTCGATCATTGCAATGAGGGTCTCGACACTGGTCGCTTCGGGGAAGCCCAGTTCGACAAAATCCTGCATGAACGAGCGGCGACGGGTCAAATTGACCGCCAAACCAAGGCGGCCTTCCCGCCAGGCGTCGAGCAGAGTCGCCGAATATTCCGAAAGAAAGAAGTCTCCCCGCTCCAAGTCCTCCGCCAGCGTGGCGTTGGAAATAGCGAGATTAGGCAGTCCGGCAGACGCGATGAAGCGGTTGATCCGCTCCTGCGCACCAACCCCTTCATGGCGGGGGTGAACCATCGTTGGGTGCAGTCGCAAGACGATCTTCAGCTCGGGAAAGACTCTGGCCAGTGCGGCCGATGCTTCTACTAGAAGGTCGGTATCCGAGCGATGGATCAATGCCGTCCAGTCGCCGCCATGATTGCAGAGGAGGACTAGCGTGCGAATCGCCGGACGAGCGACGGCGGGAGCGTAGCGTGGTTGCGCGATGAAGCTCGGAATGGGGGCTGTGGGCATGCCGCAGGCGTGAAACCACCTGTACGACAGCGGATCCGCTCCGACAAATTCCACTTGGCCGTAGGTGTCGAGATAGGATCGGGGATAGTTTGAGGGCAAAAACAGATCGGCAAACACCCGCACCGGTCGTCCCAGGCAGTGAACTGCGTCCGGGTGGTCATGCATGGTTGTGGCGACGAAGTCCGCATCGGCGATAGCGTCGCGCACTTTGACGGCTTGTTGTGCTACGCCCGGTTTAAGGCGCAGGCGGCGCAAGGCCGCGAGAAACAGATAACGGTCGGTGCCATCTGTGATCAGTATGCCCGTCTCCGGAGGCCGCCCTAGACGGTAGCGGAGAGCTTGCACGATGCGGCGCAAGGGCGCGCCTGGCCATCTGCTTTCCTTTGGAAGCGCACCGATGAGCTGGGCGCCTTGCTTCCGCCAAAAAGAGACATCGATGCCGGGCGCGGCGGTGCAGAAGATGCGCTCGATTCGAAAACGCTCGCGCAGGCGGGCAAGGGCGGCGGCGTTTTTGTTCGCGGTGACCAGCCTTTCGTAGCGATTGGCGTAGGACTCCCATGGGGAACGATGCGGCAGCAATTCGCGCGAGGCGGCCTCGTCGAGCGTCGCCAAGGCTTGGTCGTCGAACAGATCGGCCAGCCGGATGAAGTCGCTCTTGGCGGGCGCCAGTGTCCGAATCAGGGCTGTGCGTTCCTCAGGATAAGGCGAATGGCTCGTCAGCAGCACGACATGTCGTCCGCCGACCGCCAGCTGCGCGCGGGTAAGCGCGGCGAGTGGCGCCGGCAACGCCGTGACCAAAAGCCAGACTGACGGCTTGGCGTCAGTCATAGCGGATGTCGTGGCGGTCGAGCCAGTCTTCGCAGAGTAGCAAATCGCGCGCGATGTGCACGTCTACCGATTCCTCCACTTTGATCGGCTTGACTCGCGGCCCCATGAAAGACCAGGGCGGCTGGCCGGTGCCGTTGCGCACTGAGCGGCTCAGGTTGAGCGTCCAAAAATTGTGGCACAGATAGTAGCAGGGGGGCAGATCCTGCCGATTGGTGGAGACGTCGCCTGCGAGTGGCAGAAAGGGTTGAATCGTACCGTCGGTGGCGACGGATTTGGCGCGAAACGGGTGATGGTCCTGATCCTCGTATACGGGCACCACCGCCGAGATGGTGGGATCGGCGAGGATCTGGTCGATGGAATCCGCGAGCATGGCGGCGGTGACGGAAATGTTGTTGGCCAACAGCACGACCAGGATGTCGGGATCGTGGCGATGCTGGGCGTGCATGATATCAAGCGCATGGTTGATCGCATCTACGTGACGGGAGTCCGGGCGGCAAAGCTCCGGCGGGCGCTCGATGCGTTCGAAGCCCAGCGCGGCTGCGGTATCGAGGATCGACGGGCCGTCGCTGCTCACAAAAAAACGTCCGATGCGTCCGCAGCGCAGAGCCGCCATGGCTGGATAATAGAGCAGCGGCTTTCCCCGGACTGGGAGCAGGTTTTTGTCGCGCAGGGAATTGGTGCCCTTTCCGGTGAGCAAAGCGGTGATGGTCATGGTTGGTTTTGGGGTGGCTGAAGGAGGAGGGCGCGCAGTTGGAGGCGGAACAAGGAACGAGTACGAGAGTAGAAGGCGTTGGCAAACACATGCGCGACGCCAAAGGCGAGCGTCGTGGCTAACGCGGCCCCCGCTGCCCCCCAACGTGGAATCAGCGCGAAGTTGAGCGCAAGATTGAGAACGGCGCCGGCGATATGCCGCCACATCGCCACGACAAAAAGCCGCTCGTTCAGATACCACGGAGATGCCGCCACACCGACGAAACCAAAGGGCAATCCCCATGCAAGGATGCCCAGCACGAGACCGGTACCGACGTAGGCGTCGCCATAGAGCCAGGGCACGAGCAGCCATGCGACCAGACACAGCACGACGGCCAGAAGCCAGGAAATGGCCGCCAGCACCCGCGCGAGCTGGCCCACCACCCGCAGGTACTCGCGAGGGTATTCCTGATGGAGCCGAGTGATCATCGGCGTGGCCGAGGCCACGATGGTAAGTGGGATCACGTACCACATCTCCGCCAGTACTCCGGCTGCGCTATAGACTCCGACCGCCGCTTCGCTCTTCATTTCGCCCAGCATGATCCGGTCGATGCGCATATAGGCCAGAATGGCGATATTGGAGACGATGTTGGGCCAGCTCTCCGCCAGGAGTGCCCGCGCGCGCTGGGCCGAAAACCGCCAGCCGCCGATATACCCGCCGGATCGCCGGAAAACATGGATGACGGCGATCGACGTCAGCGCCGATTCTGCGACGATCAGCCAGGCGAACGCGGCCAGTGGTGCTTGGAGCAGGATCAATGCGACTCGCGACGCCGCGATTGCGATGAGAACCGCGGTTCGGGCGGTGGCCGCGCTGCGGGCGCGCAGTTCGGCTTGAAACCAAAGGTCGAAAATATCGCCGCAGCCGAGCAGCAAAGTCAGGGAAAGCACACTCGTCAGGGCGCGGCCTCCGCAGTCGTTGCCGAAGGCAAGAGCTGTGCCGGTCGCGGCCAGACCCAATGCCACGCCGCTGGCGATGCGCAGCCCCAGCACGGTGCCCAGAATCTCCGCTTTGCGTTCCGGTGAGCGCACCAGTTCTCTTACGCCAATGTAGTCGATTCCCAGCGAAGCGGCACCGCCAAACAGCGCGATAAACGACAGAGCATAATTTAGCGTGCCATATTGGATGGGTCCGAGGTAGCGGGCCGTCCAGACACCCACGGTGAAACCGATCGTCCAGCGCAGTGTTTTTTCCGCGAGCATCCAGCCGGAATTCTCCAATACGCGCTGCCAGACCGGAAATTCGCTCTGGAATGGCAACCAGCGGGGAAGGGAGAAACGCATGATATGGTTGGGAGCAGAAGGGCAGTTCGGCGCGAAGGCCAACCCTGATGCGTTAGGCACCTCAGGCCTGCCGGCGGCGGCTTTTGAGTGGAGTTATGGTGACGATGCCGTCATGGTCGGCAAGCACATGGGTGCAATGCGGATTCTCGTCACTGGCGGCGCTGGATTTATCGGTTCGCGGCTCGCACGCCGCCTGTTGGCTGACGGCCATGCGGTGGTGATTGTCGACAATCTGTTCACCGGCCATCGGCAAAATGTGCCGGTCGGTGCGCAGCTGGTGGAGGGCGACATCGGGCAGGAGGCCACGCTGGCGGCGTTGCCCGACGGTCCGTTTGACGCTGTTTGCCATCTGGCCGCGCAGTCTTCCGGGGCGGTGTCGATGGAACAGCCGCTTTACGACATCCAGACAAACGCCGTATCTACTTTGCTGTTGATTCGCTGGTGTGAAAAACGCCGCGTCCGCCGTTTTCTCTACGCCAGCTCGATGGCGGTGTATGGAAATCCTGCCGCTGTCCCGGTGGACGAAAACGCGCCGGTGTCGCCTGTGTCTTACTATGGCGTATCGAAGCTCGCCTCCGAGCATTTGTTGCGCGTGGCAGGGAACTCGTGGGTGCGGCCGACAGCTTTGCGAATGTTCAACGTTTACGGGCCGGGACAAAATCTCGCCAACCTCCGGCAGGGCATGGCCAGCATTTATCTGGCCTACTTGCTCAAGGGCCAGGAGGTGCCCGTCACCGGCTCTTTGGAACGCTTTCGCGATTTCGTTTACATCGACGATGTCGTGGATGCCTGGGCCCGGGTTTTGCAACAACCGGACACGCCTTCGCTGGCCTACAACATCGGATCTGGCCGTCCGACGCAGGTGCGGGAGCTGCTCCGCCTCCTGATCGAAACCTGTGGCCTGCCTTCTGATCACCCTGTCCGCACGTTGTCGGCGCCGCCCGGAGATCAGTTCGGACTTTATGCGAATGTGGAACGAGCGGCCGCAGAGCTGGGATGGAAGGCGCAGACACCTTTGGCCGAGGGCATCCGCCGTATGGTGGAGTGGGCTGGATGTCAGGAGGGCAAGCCGAGAGCGGCTGGCGGCCGCGCAACGGCGAAGTTGCCCTAAAATGAGGGGCGACGTGCTGCATGCGGACGCTTGCGACGCGGCTGACGCCTGCGCTTTGGCCCGAGCGCACAGAGTACGACGGATATTTCGACCGCTATTATTCGCCCGGAGTCGAAAACGGACTATGGCTGCGCGCGCTTTTGCGAAAGCGAGGATCCGGCGCGGCCGGGTGATGGCTTGAGTCAGACGCGAGACTTGGCGGAGTTAATTTCGGCCGATTCTTTTCAGCACCCGTTGAAGCCGGGTTTTCAGATGCATGATCCTTTGTCGGAGGGAGGGCCGGTAAAAGTCTGGCCGGCGCAACGCGGTATTCAGATAATGGGCCAGGCCCGAGCCGATGCATTCCGCGCAGACGGGCTGCCGCGTCCGCCGCCGCAGGAGCGCGGGGATGTCGTCGTGCAGCGCGCTGCCGCAGGCGAAGTCGGGATGATCGCGGGCAATCTGGCAGCAGGTGACGATGCGGCCGTTTTCGTCGAGCACCAGGTAGTCGTTTTGCGGACAGCGGTAACCGGCCTTGGGTGCGGCGGCGAGGGCGGCCGCCATGCCATCGAGCGTGAACAAATCGCGCTCCGCCTCGGCGCGGCGCTCTGGCGGCAGTTGATCCTGCCGGTAGGCGTTGAGCTCCCACCAGTGGTTGAGGATGGCGAAATAGGGGTTGAATTCCAGACGCAGCCGGTCGGCGAAGCGTTCGGCCGCGCGCAGCTCGGCGACGTTGAATCTGTAGACGTGGTAGGAAATGACGCCGCGCCCGCGAAACCCGTGTGCCCGGCAATCGCGCAGCATGCCCTCGATGTTGCGCACGATCTCCGGGAAAACGAAGCCGTGGATACGGTCGTACGCGGCCTGAGAAAAGCCGGGCATGGAAAAAATGAGGTGATCGAGATTGCGGACCAGCGCGGGGCTGGCGGCCAGCGGGCGCGAGGCATTGGTGCTGATCGCGTAGCGCAGACGCAGTTCGTCGATGACGCCGACCAGCTCGGGCAGGCGCGGATGCAGCAGCGGCTCGCCCCAATTGTACAGGCTGATCACGGTGCCGGGCGCGATGGCCTGGGCGGTTAGCAGACGTTGCAAGCTCGCGCGAAAAACCGCGGTTTCCACAAACCGCATCCGGGCGACGCGCTGCACGCCGGAGTGGCAATAGGCGCAGCGCGCATTGCAGCCGCTGACGATCTCGAAATAGACTGCATGAAAGGGGCGGACCCTGCGGTGATCGGGAGAAGGGGACGGGCGGTTCATGCGGTGCAGGTGCCGGTGAGCTAAGGGGGTGCGAGGGCTCGCCACAAGCGTCAAGGAAGACGCTGCTCTTGCTTTCGCCCACGACGGTTGCGAGAAAACGGCCATGCCGGAGGCGAACTCTATCCGTACCTTGCTGCGCGCTTGGCTGCCGCCGGCCTGTCGCCGATGGATGCATGCCTGGCGACAGCGTGGCGCTCTGACGGGCGATTACCGCTCGTGGGCGGATGCGTTGGCGGATGCGCGCGGCTATGCGGACGAGCTTTTGTTGAAACGCGCGCTGGCGGCGGTGCGCGAGGTGGAGGCCGGCCGGGCTGCTTGGGAGCGCGACGGCGCGACATTTCCGCAGCCGCAGGTCAACGCGCCGCTTCTGTCGGTGTTGCGCGAGATCGCCGCTGCCGAAGGCGGGTGGCTCGTTCTCGTCGATTTTGGCGGCGCGTTGGGCAGCACATGGCGGCAGCATCGGGCCGAGCTGGCCGGGCTGGCGCAGTTGGAGTGGCGGGTGGTGGAGCAGCCGCATGTCGTCGCCGCCGGGCGAATGCTCGCCCCCGGGCCGCTGCGTTTTCACGCGAGCCTGGCCGAGGCCTGGAGCGGTGAGCCGCCGCGCGCGGCGCTGTTTTCGAGCGTGCTGCCGTACTTGGAAGATCCTTGGGCCGTGTTGGCCGAGGTGGCGGCCCGCGGCTGCCGGCATGTGATCATCGACCGCACGTCGTTCGCCGCCGACGGCCGGCGGCGCCTCGCGGTGCAACGCGTGTCCGCCGCGCTTGGTGGCGGCAGTTACCCCTGCTGGCTGTTCGATCAGGAAGGCCTGCTGGCGCCGCTGGCGGCAGAGTATCGGCTGGTCCGCGAATGGACGCCGACGATTGATGACATTCATCCCGCTGCGGTTTTTCGGGGGTTCTGGTTGTCGCGGCGCGACGGAGGGCGGGACGCATGAAGACGGCGGGCGCAGTGCAGGCTTTGCGGGCTTGGCGGCAACGGCAGGATTTCGCGCCCGGTCCGTTGGGCTGGTTGGTCAACCCCTTCTACTTTGCGCGTCGGGGGCTGCGCGCAGAGCTGGCGGCGTTTCTCCCACACCTGCGGGGCGAGGTGCTCGATGTTGGCTGCGGATCGAAACCTTACGCGGAGATGGTGTCGGCGGCGCGTTATGTCGGGCTCGAAATCGACCAGCCTGCGACGCGCGCGCGCGGCTTCGCCGACGCCTTTTATGACGGCACGAGCTTTCCGTTTGCCGACGGCAGTTTCGACGGCGTGCTTTGTTCGCAGGTGCTGGAGCATGTGTTCGCACCCGAGGCGTTCGTGGCGGAGTTGCGGCGGGTGCTGCGCCCTGGCGGAAGTCTGGTGCTGGCCGTGCCCTTCGCATGGGACGAGCATGAACAGCCCAGGGATTTCGCGCGCTATTCCTCGTTCGGTTTGCGGGCGCTGCTGGAGCGCGGCGGCTTCGAGATCGTGGCGCAACGCAAGAGCATGGCCGATCTGCGCGCGCTGACGCAGCTCGCGAGTGGTTGGCTCTACAAGGCCACCCGCACCTCCAGCCGGAGTATCAACTGGCTGGCGCAACTGGCGCTGATCGCGCCGGTCAACTGCGCGGGGTTGGTGCTGGGCCTGCTGCCTTCGCATGCCGATTTCTATCTCGACAACGTGGTGCTGGCGCGGCGGCGCGACGCGTCGCCATGAGCTGTTACTGCACCTATTTTGACCGGCATTATCTGGCGCCGGGGCTGGCGTTGTTGGAATCAGTCTGGCGTTGCGAGCCGACGGCCGAGTGGTGGCTCTTGTGTCTCGATGACGACGTGGCCGAAACGGCGGCGCGGCTCGCGGATCCGCGTCTTCATTTGCTGACGTTGGCGGAAATCGAGGCCGCCGATCCGGAGCTCGCGGCCGCCAAGGCCAATCGCTCGCTCGTGGAATACTACTTCACGCTGACCCCCTGCCTGCCGCGTCATGTGCTGGCGCGCAATCCCGGGCTGGAGCGGCTCACTTATCTCGACGCCGACATGCTGCTGTTTCGCCCTCTGGCGCCGATTCTGGCGCAGGACGGAGCAAGCGTCGTCATCACGGCGCATCGTTTTCCGGAGGAGTGCGCCGGTCTCGTCGTGTGCGGCAAGTACAACGTCGGTCTGCTATCGTTTCGCAACGATGCCGCCGCGCGCACCTGTCTCGACTGGTGGCGTGAGCGTTGCGTGGAGTGGTGCTACGATCGGCACGAGGCCGGGCGCTATGCCGATCAGAAGTATCTCGACACTTGGCCCGAGCGTTTTCCCGGCGTGGTGGTGCTGCCGCACGTCGGGGTGAACTGCGCGCCGTGGAACTGGCGCAGCGCAGACTGGCGCGTGGCCAACGGCGAGGCGCGGGCGGGTGAAACGCCGCTGGTGCTGTTTCACTTCGCGCGGTTTCGTCGCTGGGCAGGGCCGCTGTGGGATTCCGGGCAGGTCGATTTTGGCGTCATGCCGCGGCCGTTGCGGCGCGCGATCTACGGCGCCTATGTCGCGGCGTTGCGCGCCGCCGAAAACCGTTTGCGGAAACTGGGTGTGCCGCCGGCCGGCGCTTCGCCGCGGCTGCGGCCGGCGCGTTACACGCCGGGGCATTGGGCCTGGATGCTGTGGTTTGGCGGGCTCTGGTGCGAATGGGGTTGGTGGGCGCTCGGCGGCGGTCCGTGGGGTGCGCGGTCCGGCGCGGTGCTGGAGCGCCGCCGCGCCAGAAAGGCGCGCACGACATGAGCACGGCCCCTTCTATCTCCGCGATCACCGTGTGCCGCAACGCGGCGGGCACGATCGCAGCTACGGCGGAGAGCCTCGCGCGGCAGACGTGGCGCGATTTCGAGTGGATCGTCGTCGACGGCGCATCGAGCGATGACACCCTGGTCCGGCTCGCGCCGTGGCGGACGCAGATCGCGCAACTGGTCAGCGAGCCGGATCTCGGCATCTACGATGCGATGAACAAGGGGCTACGGCTCGCGCGCGGTCGCTACGTTTATTTTCTCAACGCCGACGATACGCTCGCGGCGCCCGATGTTTTCGCGCGGATCGCCGCCTCGTTCGTCGCGGGTGACTGGCGTCTCATACATGGCAACGTGATTCTCTGGTCGCCCGGCTCGCCGGTGCGGCAGCGCATCGGGCGGCCGTGGCAGCGGCACGATGCGTTGCGCTGCGCCCTGCCGCATCATCAAGGGGCGTTTCTAGCGCGCGAGTGGGCGGTGGCTGCGGGCGGCTTTGTGCTGCGGTTCGGTTGGGCGGCCGACGTGCATCTGCTCGGCTGTGCGCTGCGCGATCCCGCGCGCTGCCGGTGGGTCGACGTAGATGTCGCGGAGTTTCGCGCCGACGGCGCCACGCGGCGGGCGGGTCTGTCGTGGCGGGCCTTGGGTGATCGCGCGGCGGCCGTGCAGGCGGCCTTTGGTTGGAAAACCGGACTGCTGCACCGGGCGTTTCTGGCATATTACTGGCCGAAGATGCTGGCGTTGGAAGCGGTGCGCGGCACGCGTCTCGACCGGCTCTGGCGCGAGCGACGTATGCGGCGGCAGGGATTGTGACCATGGCAACCTACGACCTCGCCATCGATTGTCGTTTGCGCGCGAGCACCGGGATCGGGCGCTATGTGCGCGAACTGGCGCCGCGCGTGGCGGCCGCGCAGCCGGATTGGCGCGTGCTGCTCGTCGGCCCGGACCTCGGCGATCCCTGGGTGCGCGAGCGTTGGGGAGGAAACGTTGCGGTGCTGCCGTCGACGGCGCCGGTGTTCCGCTGGGAGGAGCAAGCGCTGCTGCGCGCCGTGGCGGCGCAAACGCGCGTGTTGTGGTGTCCGCATTTCTGCGTGCCGTGGCGGATGCCCCCGACCGCGCAGCTGGCCGTGACCGTGCACGATTTGATTCCGTTGCACGTCGTGCGCGGCTGGAAGGGGCGGGTGCGGAGGTTGGGCGCGAGCTTCTACCTGCGCGCGGCGCGACGTCAGGCCCGTTGCGTGCTCACCGAGGCGCACGCCGTGGCGCGCGAACTGGTCGACGAGCTGGGGTTTTCGCCGGAGCGGATCAGGACGGCGCCGCTGGGCGTGACGCCGGAGTGGTTCGCGCCGCCGGGGCCGACGCCAGAGGTAGTGCGCGACGCGCCCTATGTGCTGTATGTGGGCAATCTCAGTCCGCACAAAAACGTGGAGGCGCTTTTGCGGGCCTTCGCGCGCTGCGCGGCGGCGCACACGCATCGGCTCGTGCTGGTGGGCGAAAAATGCGGCTTCACCGGACACGCCGATTTTGCACGGCTGACAGCGATGCTGGGTGAGCGCGTCATCCTGTTGTCGCGTCTGGCCGACGCGGAAATCCGCGGCTTGTTCGCCGGCGCGCAGTTGCTGGTGCAGCCGTCGCTCGAAGAAGGCTTCGGCCTGCCGCCACTGGAGGCGATGGCGGCGGGCTGTCCGGTGCTGACGTCGGATTGCGCGACGCTGGTGGAGACCGCCGGCGAGGGCGCGCATCGGTTTCGGCTGGATAGGCCGGACGATCTGACGACGCAGCTCCAGCGCCTGCTCACGGACGAATCGTTGCGACTTGGCAAAGTTGCGGCGGGCCGAGCCTGGGCGGGGCGGTTCACGTGGGAACGCACGGCGGCTGCGGTCGCCGCAGCGCTGGCGGAATGCCGGGAGGCGTCGCCGTGAACGCGCCGCACACAACCTCCGCCGTGCATCTGGCCCATCACTGGTATGTGGCGCGACGCGGTGGCGAACGCGTTCTGGAGGAAATGGCCCGGCTGTTTCCCTCCGCGGCGATCTCCACGTTGTTTCTGCGTCGAAGCGCGCTGCCGCCGGAGCTGGCGTCGCGTGACTGGCAGGTCTCGCGACTCGGCGCGCTCGCTCCGCGGTGGTGCGATCATCGCCGGCTGCTGCCGCTGTATCCGTCGGCGGTGCGCGCTATGCGAGTGCCGGCGGGCACGAGGCTGTTGCTGTCGAGCGATGCCGCGTTGATCAAAGGCCTGCGCAAGCCACCCGGCTGCGCCCACGTCTGTTATTGCCACACGCCGCCGCGCTATCTCTGGGATCTGGCGGAGGAATATTTGCGCGGGACGTCGGGACTCGGTCTGGCGGGGCGCTGGGTGTTTCGCCAGCTGTTGCCGCGCCTGCGGGCCTTCGACCGGGCCGCGGCGGCGGACGTGGATGTTTTCGTGGCCAACTCTCGCTTTGTCGCCGAGCGCATCCGGCGCATTTATGACCGCGAGGCGGGCGTGGTGTATCCGCCTGTCGAACTCGCGCGGTTTCGCCCGATGCCGCCGCGTGACTACTACCTCGTGGTGGCGGAGCTCGTCGCGTACAAGCGCGCGGATCTGGCGGTGGCGGCCTGCGCGCGCTCCGGCCGGAAACTCATCGTGGCGGGCGATGGTCCGGAGGCGTCGCGGTTGCGGACACTCGCCGGGCCCACGGTTCAATTTCTCGGCCGCGTGTCTGATCCCGAGGTCGCGGAGCTGATGGCCGGCTGCCGCGCATTGCTGCATCCGCAACTGGAGGATTTCGGCATTGCCGCGCTGGAGGCGCAGGCCGCTGGCCGGCCGGTCATCGCCTATCGCGGCGGCGGCGCGTTGGAAACGGTGCGCGAGGGCGAGACCGGAGTGTTTTTCGACGCGCAGACGCTGCCGGCACTGGAGGTGGCGCTGGCGGATTTCGAAGCGCGGGCGGATTCGTTTGCGCCTGAAGTCTGCCGGCGGCAGGCCGAGCGCTTCTCCGCCGAGGCATTCCGTGCGGGCCTGTCGCAGGTGTGCGGCCAGATTGTGCCCGATCTGCGTTGAATGATGACGCCGCGGCAGAGTCAGTGCGGCAGGCGCGCTGCCTTGCGCAGAACGAAGCCGTAATTCTGGCAAAAGGGATGGAGCACGAGGCGGAGCAGCGCATCGGCCGCGTTGACCAGTAGGGTAAAACGGCGCGAGGTTCGCAACGACTCCGGCAATCGCTCGAAAATATTGCGCGGGATCGCGTGGTAACGGCGCACCTGCACGACTTCGAACCCGGTCGTCCGGGCCAGCCGGAGGATATCGGCGCGCGTGTAGCGATAACGGTGATGAAAACGCGAACGGAAGAAAAAGGTCAGTCCTTCGATCCAGCTAAAGCGGTTGGGAAAATGGAAGCAAAGGAACAGGCCGTCGTCGGCGAGCACGCGATGAATTTCCCGAAGGCTCGAGCTTTCGTCGCCGCCGGTTTCCCGCACGTGTTCGAGCACCCCGACACTGACCACCGCCGCGAAGGCGCGATCGTCGAAGGGCAGGCGCACGGGGTCGCTCTCGGTGCCGGCGGCATAGGCGACGCGTTCGGGCGCGAGGCGGAGCAAATCGGCGATCAAGGGCGTCGCCTCGCCGAAGGCAAAGGCGCTGACGCGATAGCCGGCCTGCCAGAGAAACTGCGTGAAGTGCCCGTTGCCGCAGCCCCAGTCGAGCACGCGCAAATCGCGGGCGACACGGCCCTGCACTTCCCGGTAGGCCCAGCGGTATTGGTGGGCGGTCGCCAGCGCCCGAAATTGCGCCAGCCCGTAGCGTGCGTCGGCGATGGCCTTGGGGTGGAGCTCGTGGAAAACGTCGGTGGGCGTGATCATCGCGAAGGTGGGCGCTCGTGTGGCGCGGCCAGGTTTTCCAGCTCCCTCAGCACCGGTCCGGGCAGCAACCCGGGGCGCGGGAAAAGCGGCGCGGCAAACTCCATCGTGAAGGCGTCGGCAACGCGGGGCGCGAAGTCGCGGTAGCCGGGCCCGTCGAGATTGCGGTGCATGATGGCGAAGTGCGCGCGCGCCATTGTCACCAGCGAGATGCCGGCGCCGTTGGGCGAGGGGCTGCGCACCAGCAGCGAGAAGTCACCGGGGAAAACGCGCAGCCGCAGCTCAGCGCCGGCCAGCGCCTCGGCCGACAACTTCGCGGCGGAGGCGCGCAACAAGCCTGCGGCCTCGGCTGGTTCGCGACAGGCGGCGTGCAACGCGACCAGCGCCGGCGGCCAGCGATCTGTGGGTGCGCCCGCCGCGAGTCCGGAGAAAAACGCGCGTTGCACATCGGTCGCGCCCGCCAATGCGTCGGCCGCTGGGATGCGACCTCGCCGCCACCAGACGGCGAAAGCTTGCGCATAGGCCAGCGCGGGGCGGCGCCAGACAGGAAGGTGGGGCAATGACAGCGCTGTGGCGAAAACGTTTTCCAAGCGCTCCTCGGTCTGGGCCCGTAGCGCGGATAGCGGCGGTCGCTCCCAGAGTGGCGAGGCGACGAAGGCTGGCTGTACGAGGCATTCGAGGGCGAGCGCGTGCACGGCGCCGGCACGGTCGTTTTGTGCCAGCCGCGCCAGGGCGAGCCCCCAATGCAGATTGGCCCGATCGGGCGAGAGTCGGATCGCTTGAAGGAAATGCGCGATGGCCTGCGCCGGATCGTCGGGCAGCCACATCCGGGCCAGCGCGGCCTGCGTCGGCTCCTGTGCGGGATCGAGCGCGAGCGAAACCGCGAAGGCCTCGCGTGCCAGCCGGCGCTGCACGGCGGCGGCTTCGGGCGGTTGAGCCTGAGTGGCCGCCAGTGCAGTTTCACAGCCGAGGTGATTCCAATAATGCGGATTTTGCGGCGCAAGGGCGCAGGCGCGGCGCAGTTGCAGAATGCGGTGCGTCGGCGCGTCCGCGGGCGCAGTCTCCCACGCTTGTGAGAATGCCGCGCGCGCCCGCCATGCCGGCGTCAGGCAGAGCGCCAGCGCTGTACCAGCCAGCAAGAGCAACACGCCGACGCCGCGCCCGGCCCAGTTTGGGTTGGAGGCGCGTGTTTCGCCCGGTGTCGCCAGCACCCAGCCGGCGTGCCAGCCGAGCGCCGTGGCGATGACGAGGACGTCGAGCTGGTAATCGGTCAACGCGAGCAGGCCGTAGCCGCCGAGCGTGCCGGCGCTGGCCAGGGCGAGCCGGCGAGCCAATGGCGGGACGGCTTCGGCAGACGTACGCTGCCAGCGCGCCGCGGAGCGCACGAGCGCCGCGCCGATGCCGAGCAGTGCGAGCAGTCCGACCAGACCGTGATCCACCCAGATTTGCAGCGGCGCGGAGTGCAGTTGATATGCGGTTTCCACGCCGCCGAGCAATTCGGCGCGAATTTCCGGATAAACGAAGGGTGTGAGGCCCGGCCCGTATCCGCACCACGGCTGCGCGCGCCCGAGCCGCCAGCCGCCTTGCAACATGGCGAGTCGCTGCACGTCGCTCTCGTTTGGCGCATGCGAACCGCTGGTTTCAGTCAAGAGTGCGCGCAGTCGCGGGCTGGCGGCGAACAACGCGCCGGTGGCGGCGAGCAGCAGCGCCAGTGCGATCAGGCGCTGCCGCCAGCTTCTCTGACGCAGCGCCTCCGCGCCGCCGAGCGCCAGCACGCCCAGCGCACCGATGGCGGCACCGCGGCTGGAGGCGGAGAGGAAGACTGCGAGGCCCGCGAGCGTCGCACCCGCGAAGAAAGCGCGCCACCTGCCGCGCTCGTGCCAGGCCAGCGTGGCGAGCCAGGGCAGCGCCAGCAGTGCGAGTCCGCCGGTGTAGTTCCAGTGTCCGGTGGGATGTGGGTTGCGGTGTTGTCCGAGCTTAAGCAGCACCGCGCCCCAACCGTCAGTCGAAGCCGCGCGGGAAAGATCGAGGCACCACCAGCCAAGGCTGGCGATGAGCGGCAAGGTCAGCGCGACTCCGCCCCAGCGGCTCAGCAGGCGCACGCGACGCTCGCTGTCCGCAGGCGTCGCGAGCAAGGTGCGCAGGTGCGCGGCGACCAGCGCCGCGCCCGCCAGACCGCTCCACAGCGGCAAGGCGCATTCCAAGCTGAACAGCGGCCGGCGGCTCAGCGCCACACTCAGGCCGATGGCGGCGGCGCCGGCCGCGAGGGCGAGCATGCCGTGCCCGGCGGCTTCGGCCGGGCGGCGCAACAGACGCAGGCCAAGCAGTGCGATGGGCACGAGCAAAAGGAGCTGCCCGTAAAACACCCACGGCCACGTATAGAAACGCGTGGCGCTTTGCGGCGTGACGACCAGGGCGCACCACAACGTTGCAATGACGGCGACGCCGATCGCCGTCACGAGACGGATGAGACGAGGCGAGAGCGACGCGGTCGGTGTCATGACGGCTGGCGCGCGCTTACACCGCCGGGTTTTTCCAGCGCACGAGGGTGAGCAGCAGGATTTGCAGGTCGAGCCAGAGCGACCAGTTCTCGATGTAGTAAATGTCGTGCTGGATGCGTTGCTCGATGGCGCTGCCGCCGCGCAGGCCGTTGACTTGCGCCCAGCCGGTCATGCCGGGTTTCACCAGATGGCGCGGCAGGTAGTGCGGGATCGCCGCCGAGAGGCGCGCCACGTGATGCGGTCGTTCGGGGCGCGGGCCGATCAGGCTCATGTCGCCGCACAACACGTTCCAAAATTGCGGCAGCTCGTCGAGGTTCCAGCGTCGCATGAACGCGCCCAGGCGCAGCAGGCGCGCATCGCCGGTCCCGGTGCTCACGGCTTCGTCGTCCTGCGCGGCGGCGTCGGGCGTCATGCTGCGCAGTTTGTAGAGCGTGAACGGCCGGTGGTTCGCGCCGATGCGCGTCTGCCGGAAAAACACCGGACCGCCCGGCGACTCGCGGCGGATGCCGGCGGCGAGCACGGCGACCACCGGCGCGGAGAGCAACAGGCCGACGCTCGCGCCGACGAGGTCGAGCGCGCGCTTGAGCGCCCGGTTGAAAAGCTTGGCCAGCGCGAGATCGTCGATGCCGAGCAGCGGCACGCGGCCGACGGTTTGCAGGCGCAGGCCGGACACGAACACCTGAAACACCGAGGGGATGATCTTCAGCTCGACGTAGGCGCGCTCGCAGACTTCGACGAGCCGGGCGAGTTCGCCGCGTGGCATGTCGAGTCGGGCGACGATGAGCACGTCGATGCCGTGGCGGGCGAGCAGTTCGGGTAACTCGTCCACCGCGCCGAGTCGGGGCAGAGTCGGCGGCGTGGGCGGCGCGCTTTGACCGGCACTCGCCACCTCGATCACGCCGAGCAGGCGGAACGGATGGGCGGGATGCTCGGAGATCTCGGCGGCGAGCTCGTGCGCCTCGGCGGTCCAGCCGAGCACGGCGGCGCGTTGCTGGATGCGTTCGCGCAACGCCGGGGAGGAGGCCACGGCGTAGAAGGCGCTGCGCCACAGATAGAGCAGTGCGAGCGTGGCGAGACACGCGAATACCACGAAGAGCCGCGAGATCGGCGGCTCGAATTTCAACACCAGCGAGACGCCGAGGTAGGCGACGAACCAGAACGCCGTTCCCTTCAGGATGATGTTCATCGCCTGGTAGCGGCGGAGCAGCAGGCGTTCGTCGTAGAGATTGAGATGCGCGAAGGCGCCGACGAGAAATGCGGTGCCGAGCAGCAGCAGCGGCAGGTAGTCGCCGAGCCGCGCGTTGGGCACATCGATGAACACCGCGCCCAGCGGCGTGTGATAGCGCAGACCGTAGCCGGCCAGCAGCCCGGCGAAGACGCACAGGGTGTCGCCGCCGAGTAACAAGGCGGGCAGGGTGCGCTGGCGAAGCGAGTGTGGCGCGGTTCCGGGCATGGATGGGTGGCGAGGGCGGCGGAGCGCGATGATGTAATTTGCCGGCGGGCGCGGAAACGAGCCATTTCTGCGGCGCGTCCGGCCTTGACCCGGGCAAATGTTGACTCGCATCGTCGCGCGATGTCCGAAACGCCTTCGTCCGCCAAAAAAGCGCTGTTGCTCAAGCTGGCCGTCGCCGCCGGCGGGCTGGGGTTGATCGTCGTCGGAGCGGTCGCTTGCGGCGTCGATTTGCGCGCGTTGCTTCAGTGGGCGCTCGGGTTGCTGGAACAAGTGCTGGCGGCGGTGCGGGCCGCGGGGCCGCTGGTGTTTTTCACGGCGATGGCGATTCTGCCGGGCTGCGGCGTGCCGTTGCTGGCGTTCATGCTGCCGGTGAGTTCGTTGTTCGCCGAACGCTTCGGGCTGCCGCTCGTGGTGCTGTTTTCCCTCGTGGCGATCACCATCAACCTGGTGCTGACCTACAGTCTCGCGCGGTGGGCCTTCCGGCCGCTGTTGCAACGGATTGTAACGCATTTCGGCTTCAAGCTGCCGCAGGTCGATTCGGGCGACGCCACCGACATGGTGGTGCTGTTGCGGGTGACGCCCGGCATTCCGTTCATGGTGCAGAATTATCTCTGTGGCCTCGCCGACGTGCCGCCGGTGAAATATCTCGTCGTGTCGTGTCTGGCCGGCTGGCCGGCGCAGATCGCGTTCGTGGTGTTTGGCGCGGCGTTGCGCGAGGGCAAGGGGCAGACGATTCTGATGGCCGCCGGCGTGTTGGTGGCGCTCATCGCCGCCACGCATCTCGTGCGCCGCCATTACGGGAAGAAAAAAGCCGGCGCATGAAATCGCGCGACGCAACGCTGCACGGCGCGGCCGGCGAGCAGGTGGAGACCGTCACGGCATTCACGCGGCGGGTGAAAAATCTGCTGGAGCGTGGCATTCAGCCGGGCTGGGTGCGCGGCGAGGTTTCCAACCTCCGGGTGCAGGCGAGCGGCCACGTTTACTTTTCGCTCAAGGACGCCGGCGCGCAGGTCAGCGCGGTGATGTTTCGCGGCGATGCGTTGCGACAGAGCGCGCGCCTGACCGACGGGCAGCAGGTGCTCGTGTTCGGCGAGGTCAGCGTGTACGAGCCGCGCGGCCAGTATCAGCTCATTGTGCGCGCGGTGATCGAGGACGGGGTGGGGCGGCTCCAGCGCGAATTCGAGGCGTTGAAAAAGCGGCTGGCCGACGAGGGGCTGTTCGCCGCCGAGCGCAAGCAGCCGATCCCGACGCTGCCGGCCACGGTGGGCTTCATCACGTCGCCGACGGGCGCGGCCGTACAGGATTTTATCCGCATCTTGCAACGGCGGCGCTGGCGCGGGCGGCTCGTGGTGTTGCCCGCCAAAGTGCAGGGCGAGGGGGCGGCGGCCGAGCTCGCCGCGATGGTGCGCGAGGCGGAGGCGCTGGGAATTTTCGACCTGCTCGTGATCGGACGCGGCGGCGGCAGCCTGGAGGACCTGTGGGCGTTTAACGAAGAAGAGCTCGTCCGGGCCGTGGCGGCGTGCGGCGTGCCGATCATCTCGGCGGTGGGCCACGAGATCGACTTCACGCTTTGCGATTTCGCGGCCGACGTCCGTGCGGAGACGCCGAGCGGCGCGGCCGAGCTGATCACGAGCAATTTTCTCGCGGGCGTGGACCGGGCCGCGCGCGCCGCTGAGGCGCTGGCGCAAAACGCGGACGAAGCAGCGCTGGCGGCCCGCGCCCGGCTCGATCAGGCCCGCGGCCGGCTGCGGCTGCTGGCGCCCGCGGCGCAGATCGAACGCGGACATCTGCAACTCGACGATGCGCGCAACCGCCTGGGCGCGGCGTTGCGGCACGCGTTGCAGCATCAGCGGCAACGGCTGGACGCCGCGCGCGCCGGCCTCGCGCAACGCTCCCCGGAGACGCGTGTGCAGATCGCCTCGCACCAATTGCTCTCGCTCTGGAAACGCCTGCAGGCGGCGAGCCCGCAGTCGGTGCTCAACCGCGGTTTCGCGATCGTGCGCGACGAGGCCGGTCAACCCGTGGCGCGCCGCGCCGGCCTGCGCGCCGGCCAGCGCGTGACGACCCAGTTTGCCGACGGCGACCAGCCGATGCGCGTGGGGGAGTGATTCTCCCGGCGCGGGATGGGTGAAATCCTGCCGGGCGGCTTGTGCGGGCGTTGCGGCGGTGTACGCTGTGCGTGTTTGCTTCGTCTGTTTTCACCGATGAAATCCGCTGCTCTCTGCGCCCTCCTTTTCACCGCCGGCCTTCTGTCGGCCGCCGAATCGACCATGAAAACCAACGCCTCCGCTCCTGCGGCCGATCCCGCCGCCTGCAAAATCGATGGTCCGGTCTCCGCCTGCGGGCTGCCGTCCAACGTCGTGATCGACATGAGCAAGGCGCGCGTGCAGCGCACCGATGCCGAGTGGCGCGCCCGCCTCTCGCCGACGCAGTACCGCGTCGCCCGCCAGCAGGGCACCGAGCCGCCGTTCAAAAACGAATTTTGGGACAACCACACCGATGGCGTTTACCTATGTGTCGGATGCGACACCCCGCTCTTCGACAGCCGGCACAAGTTCGACAGCGGCACGGGCTGGCCGAGCTATTGGCAGCCGTTGGAGAAAATCTTCGTGGGCGAAACGACCGATACGAGTCATGGCATGACGCGTGTGGAGGTGCATTGCACGGTTTGCGGAAGTCACCTCGGGCATGTGTTCGACGACGGCCCGAAGCCCACGCGTCTGCGTTACTGCATCAACTCCGCGTCGCTGCGGTTTCTCACGCGCGACGCCTATACGAGCTGGGTGAAGCAGCGCGCGGGCACTGACGCCGCGCCTGCTCCGTCAGCCAAGCCGTAGTGGCAACGCGTGGGGATAATCCGCTCGCGGGCGCGTGCGGCCACGGCTGAGATAGTCCGCGGATTTTCTCATGCGAAAACGAATCGTCATCGCTCTCGGGCTGGTAGTGCTGGGCGGCGCTCTTTGGTGGCGGTCGCAGCCTGAGCGTACGCAGCCGACGGAACCGGCGAGCGAGCGAACGGTGGCCACGGTGCCAGCGCCGGCGAATGGATTAAAGCAGGTGGCCACAGCGGCGCCGGAGGTTCCGGAGATGTCGTCGGTGGAATTGGCGCGAGTGGTTGCCGAGAATGCGCGGCCGGGGCGCATGGTGTTTGTCGATTTCGTTTTCACGCCGGAGCGGATTGCCGCGGTGCGCGCCGAGGGCGCGGCCGGGCGGGCGAAGGTCAGCGGACCCCGGCACGGCGCGGGCTGGCTCCACTACGATGTGTTTTCGCCGACGCAGATGCGGACGTTGACGGGCGCGGTGCCCGATCCATTGCGGCAGCGATTTGAATACGAGGACGAGACGCTGCCCGGCGCGTTGCGCAGCACGGTGGTGGCGCGCGAGCGCGGGGTGTTGGCGTTGCGGTTGCCGGGCGAGGCGGATGCCGCGCGGGTCGTGTTTTATCGCGAGACGGCGGCGGCTGGCGGCCGGGAGCTGGTCGGAGCGGTGACGTTGCGTTGAGCCATGAAATTCGCGCTCCCCCTAGATCCCGGGCAGTGGCGACTGGCGGCGTTCTGTCTATTGACGGCGGGGTTCGGCGACCCCGCCCTACAGTGGCGCTGGGTTGCGCGGCTGCTTTGCGGGCTTGCGGTCGCGGGCGGGTTGCACGGACAGGAGCTGCGCACGTTGCGCGATGCTGGGCCGACGGCGAATCGCGTGAATGTGGTCTTCGTCGCCGAGGGCTACACCGCGGCGGAGACCGCGAAATTTTTCTCCGATGCGCAGGCGAAGTTTACGGTCGTGGCCGGCAATGAGGCGTTCGCGGCCTTCGCCGACCAGCTCAACGGTTTCGCGCTGTTCGTCGCCAGCAACCAGTCGGGGTCAGACATTCCGGCGCGCAGCATCACCCGCGACACCTATTTCAACACGACCTATGGCGCGGCGGGACTCGACCGGCTGCTGACCATCGGCGGCCCCGAGGACAGCATCCGGCTAAACACGCTGCTGCGTCGCTACACGCCCGAGTACGATCTCGTGATCCTGTTGGTAAACGCGACCGAGTATGGCGGCTCGGGCGGCTTTCCCGTCGTCGTTTCGCTGCACACCTCCTCCGAGGAAATCATGTTGCACGAAATCGGCCACAGTTTCGCAGATCTCGTGGACGAATATGTGGACGCCGCGACGGCGCCCTACTATCCGCCGCGCGAGTCGGTGAACGCCACGCAGATGACCGACCGCGCCGCCGTGCCGTGGGCCGCCTTCATTTTGCCGACGACGCCGGTGCCGACCACGACCGCCAGCGGCGACGCCAACTACGTCGGACTCTTCGAGGGGGCGTATTATCGCGCGAAGGGTTTTTACCGGCCGACCTATGATTCCAAGATGCGCACGCTGGGTCAGCCGTTTGGGCCGGTCAACGTGCGCGCATTTACGACCGCGCTGCACGCTTTGAATCTCAACTCCGCCGCGGCGGCGCCGTCGGTTGCGGCGGTGGATTTGTCCAGCGCCACGGTCGCGGCCGGCGAGACGCTGACGCTCACCGCCTCGGCCGTCGGCGTGGGGCCGCTGACTTATCAGTGGAGTTTCAACGGCAAATTCCTCGCGGGAGACACGCGCCCCACGCTTACGTTGGCCAACGTGAGCAGCGCGACGGCGGGCACCTACGTCGTCACGATCACCAATGCCGTCGGCTCGCGCACGGTGACGCTCACGCTGGCGGCGACTGATGCCACGAATCGGGTTTTTGCCGTCAACGGCACTGTGGTGCCACCTCTGCCGCCCGGCCGGATCGTCAACCTCTCAATTCGCAGCGGCGCCGGCACGGGAGCGCAGACGTTGATCGTGGGCTTCGTGGTGGCCGGCGACGGCAAGGCGCTGTTGGTGCGCGGGGTCGGCCCCGCGTTGACGCCGCTCGGCGTGAGCGGCGCGCTGGCCGATCCGCGGTTGAGCGTGGCCGCCGCCAGCGGCGCCGTGCTGGCCAGCAACGACAATTGGGGTGGTGCGCTCAACTCACCGCAGATTGCGGCGACGGCGGCACAACTCGGCGCCTTCGCGCTCCCGTCCGGCGGACTCGATGCGGCCGTGCTGACAACGCTCGACGCCGGCGCGTACACGGCGCAGTTGACCGGCGCAAATGCGTCGCCCGGCGTCGCGCTGGTGGAGCTGTACGACGCCGAACCGGCCGCCGCCGCGCGGCTCGTCAATGTGTCGGCGCGCACGCAGATCGGCACGGGCGAGAGCGCGTTGATCGCGGGCTTCGTCATCGCGGGCGGCGGGCCGCGGACGGTGTTGTTGCGCGCGGTGGGACCGACGCTCGGCACGCTCGGCGTGACGGGCGCGTTGGCCACACCGCAGCTTGATTTGCGCACGGCAGATGGCGCGCCGCTCGGCAGCAACGCCGATTGGAATCAGGCGCAGAATGCCGCGCAGATCGCGGCGACGGCGGAGCAAGTGGGAGCCTTCGCGCTGACGCCGAGCGTGACGGATGCCGCGCTGTTGCAAGCGTTGGCGCCCGGCGCCTACACGGTGCAGGTGACGGGCGGCAGCGCGACGACCGGCGTGGTGTTGATCGAGATTTACGAGGTGCCGTGAGCTGGCGCGGAAGCGTGGGAGGCGGTCGGGCCTTGCCGTGGTGATCTGTGTTTTCTCGAAACCTGTTGCCTGAGCTTCCGTCAGACTGTGACGATCCCCGGTCGCCGAATAGATACTCCCCAAAATGAGAACATGGACCCGCAAAGATTTCCTTAAAGCTTCGCTGCTGACAGGCAGCGCCGCCTTGCTCACGCGCTCCGCTCTGGGCGCGCCTGCGGTGGTTGCACCCGGCAGCCCCAACGGCGATGTCCGCGTGGCGGTGGTCGGCTTCAACGGCAAGGGCGCGCAACACATCAAAACCTTCGGCGACGTGCCCGGCGTGCGCGTGGTGGCGTTGTGCGATGTGGACAGCGACGTGCTCGCGGCGCAGGTGAAGAAGTTCGCGGACCGGGGCCAGAAGGTCGCGGCGTACCGCGATTATCGCGAGCTGCTGAATGACAAATCCATCGACGCGGTGGTGATCGCGACGCCGAACCACTGGCACGCGTTGATGACGATCTGGGCCTGTCAGGCGGGCAAGGACATCTATGTCGAGAAGCCGGTGTCGCACAGCATTTGGGAGGGCCGCAAGGCCGTGGAGGCGGCGCGCAAGTACAACCGCGTGGTGCAGACCGGCACGCAGTCGCGTTCGGACGAGGCGTTGCGGGAATTTTTCGCGTACCTCCAGGCCGGCAATCTCGGCGCGGTGAAATGGGCGCGCGGGCTCGGTTACAAGGCGCGCCCCAGCATCGGCAAAACCTCGGGGCCGCAGCCATTGCCCGCCAGCGTGGATTACGATCTCTGGCTCGGGCCGGCGGCGATGACGCCGTTGCGTCGCCAGAAACTGCATTACGACTGGCACTGGTTCTGGGCGACCGGCAACGCCGACATCGGCAACCAGGGCGCGCATCAGATGGACATGTGCCGTCTCGCGCTCGGGCAAAAAGGCCTGCCGCCCTCGGTGATGTGCATCGGCGGACGCTTTGCGCAGGACGACGACGCGGAGACGCCGAATACCCAGATCGTGGTGCTGCCCTACGAACCGGCTCCGCTGATCTTCGAGGTGCGCGGCCTGCCGCGGAAAGCCGGCGACGTGGCGTTGGACAACTATCGCGGCATCCGCATCGGCATTACCGTGCAGTGCGAGAACGGCTATTTCGTCGGCAGCGCGGGCGGCGGCTGGGTGTACGACAACGACAACAAGCGCGTGAAGCATTTCGAAGGCACGGCGGGCGCGACACACGCGGCGAATTTCATCGATGCCGTGCGGCAGCGCCGCCGGGAAGTGTTGAACGCCGACATCGAGGAGGGGCACATTACGGCCGCCCTCTGTCATTGCGCCAACATCTCCTACCGGCTCGGCCAGGACACGACGGCCGAGGCGGTGCAGGAGGCGATCCGCTCCGATGCACTCACGCGCGAAACCTACGGACGCTTGCTTGAGCACCTGCGCGCCAACCAGGCCGATTTGCAGAAGACGCCGATCGTGCAGGGACCGTGTCTGTCCATCGTCCCCGGGCGGGAGGCGTTTGTGAGCAACGCGAAGGGCGACCTCGGCGACCGCGCCAACGCCCTGCTCAAAGACACCTACCGCGCACCGTTTGTCGTGCCGGAAAACGTGTAGCGACGAGCCCGCTGCGGCGCGCCCCGCCAATCCTGTTTGTTACGTAATACGTGACAAACCGCCACGGAGGCTCCGCCATGACTGGCAGTCGATTGTTACGTATTACGTAACATTCCGCGCGGGGGACGTTGGTGTGTGACGGAGGCGGGGCACTGCGCGCGTCACGGGCGGCGCGTGCGACAATCGCATCGACGGAGAGGCGCGGGGGCGTTCTCCTCTCCGCATGGCGGCGCCCAAACTACGACTCGACGAACTGCTCGTTGCCCGCGGGCTGGCGGAGTCGCGCGCGCAGGCCAAGGGACTCATCATGAGCGGCCGCGTGCGCCTCGGCACCGAACGGCTCGAGAAACCCGGCAAGGAGTACCCGACCGACCTCGCCGTCACCGTCGACCAGCCGCCGCGTTTCGTGAGTCGCGGCGGGGAGAAGCTGGCCGCGTTTCTGGAAAAGTACGCGGTGGATTTGCGTGGCGCGCAGGTGCTCGATGTCGGCGCGTCGACGGGCGGTTTCACTGATTGCGCGTTGCAGGCCGGCGCCGCCGCCGTGGTGTGCGTCGATGTCGGCCGCGCCCAGTTGCACGCCAAGCTGCGGGCCGATCCGCGCGTGACCAACCTCGAACAGGTCAACGCCCGCTTCCTGAAGCCGGGCGAGCTGCCGCGCCCCGAGTACGACGCGGTGGTGATGGACCTGTCGTTCATTTCGTTGAAACAGGTGCTGCCGGCCGTGTGGCCGTGCGTGCGCGCCGGCGGCCGGTTGATCGCACTCGTCAAACCGCAGTTCGAGGCCGGCAAGGCGGAGGTGGACAAGGGCCGCGGCGTCATCCGCGATCGCGCGGTGCAGGAGGCCACGCTGGCGGCGGTGACGGCGTTTGCGCTCGCCGAGCTGCCCGGCGTGACGCTGCTCGGCAGCATGGATTCGCCGCTCGCCGGGGCCGACGGCAACCGGGAATTTTTGCTGGGGTTGCAGAAAAAAACCGCTCATGCAGAGTAGTGCGGCCATGAAACCCATCACCCGACTCGCGTTCGTCATCAACGCCGGCAAAGCCGGTGCTCCCGAGGTGGCGCGCGATTTGATCGCCCTCGCGCGGCAGGCCGGCGTGGCGGTGGTGGAGACGGAGCAATATCCGCTGCCCGCGGGTTTTTTGCGCGGGTTCGACGCGTGCTGCGTGATCGGCGGCGACGGCACGTTGCTCGGCGTGGCGCGCGAGGCGGTGCGCGAACAGGTGCCGCTCATCGGCGTCAACCGCGGCCGGCTCGGTTTTCTCACCACGTTCACCGCGGACGAGGCGCGGGTGCAGCTCGCGGCGTTGCTCGCCGGCCAGCATCGTCTCGCCTGGCGCTCGGTCTTCGATTGCTCGACCGGTCCCGGCCAGCACGACCTCGCGCTCAACGACGTGCTCATCAAAGACGAGGTCAACTCGCGGCTCGTGCGCCTCGAAGTCGTGGCCGACGACGAGCTCGTCACCACGTACACCTGCGATGGCTTGATCTTTTCCACGCCCACCGGCTCCACCGCCTACAATCTTTCCGCCGGCGGCCCGCTGCTTCACCCCAATGCCGAGGTGGTTGCTATGACGCCGATCTGCCCGCACACGCTGAGCAACCGCTCGATTATCTTCCGGCACGACGTGCGCCTGCGGGTCTTCAACCGCACCGGCCGCGCGCAATTGCTCGTGGCGGTGGACGGGCAGCGCAACCTCGTGACGTGCGCCGACAATCCTGTGGAAATTTCGGTGTCGCCGCTGAAATTGCCGCTGATCCAGCGGCTCGACTACTCGCACTTCGCCGTCATGCGCACGAAGCTCAACTGGAGCGGCGGCATCGCGGATTGAGGCCGACGCGCCGCGGCGCTGGCGCCCGCGCTTGACGGCTTTGCTAAGGTGTCGGGCATGACGTTGCTTTTTCGCGCAGTGCTTTTCCTCGGGTTGGTCGCGCCGGTCTTGGCCGCCGCGCCATTGCGCGTGGTCACGCTGCACTCGGTGCTGACCGAGATCGCAACCGAGGTCGGCGGGCCGGAGGTCGCCGTCACGGCCTTGCTCAAGGCCGGCGCTGATCCGCACACGTTTAATCCCGCGCCGACCGATGTCCGCACGCTCGCGCAGGCTGAGCTGATCCTCGGCTCGGGCTTTGGCTTAGAGCCTTACCTCGACAAGCTCGTGGCCAACTCAGGCACCAAAGCCCGCATCGCACTCGCGCGCGCGGTCATTCGCGAGACGGTGCCGACCGCCTGCCGCCACGGCGGCCATGCGCACACGCACGAGGAAATCGATCCACATTGGTGGCACGGCCTCGCCAACGTTCGCGCGGTGACCCAGCTGGTGCGCGATCAGCTCGCGGCGTTGCGTCCGGCCGCCGCGGCGCAGTTCGCCGCCCGCGCCACGGCGTATGCGGCGCGGCTCGATCAACTCGCGGCATGGGCGCAGACCGAGATTGCCACGTTGCCCCCGGCGCGCCGGCAGCTCGTGACCAGTCACGAGGCGTTCGGTTATCTGGCGCGCGATTTCGGTTTTACGATTCACTCGCTCCAGGGCGTCAACCCCGAGGCCGAGCCCAGCGCCCGCGCGCTCGCGGCGCTCATCGATTTGATCAAACGCGAACGCATCCGCGCGGTTTTCCCCGACAGCACCGAGAACCCGAAGCTTCTCGCTGCGATGTTGCGCGAGAGCGGCGCGACGCTGGGCGGCACGCTCTATGCCGACGGGCCCGGCGGGGCAGACACGCCCGCGGCCACGTTTGCCGGCATGTACCGGCACAACCTCACGACGATCGTGGGGGCGTTGCGTTAGGCGGACGCGAGGGCCGGGTGGCCAGAAACGCCGCTAACAGCGCGTAGCCCGCGATCAACGCGATGCGCCCGCACGCCGACGTCCCGTGGACGACGATGAGCCACGCGGCGCACGCGGTGATGAGAATCAGCGCCAGCGCCTTGGCCCGCGGCCGGATCACTCCGTGGCTTTGCCAGTCGCGGATCGGCGGCCCGAGGCGCGGGTGCGCCAGCAGCCAGCCATGCAGCCGCGGCGAACTGCGCGAGAAACAGTATGCGGCCAGCAGCAAAAACGGCGTGGTCGGCAGCAGCGGGACGAAAATTCCCACCACGCCTGCCACCACCGCCACTAGTCCCGCCACGAAAAACACGCCGCGCATGCACCTCCTTGCCAACCGAGCCCGCGCGCGGGGTCAAGCCGGCAACCGCCGGCCGCGTCTGCGGATTTGCCTTCCGTTCGCACTGCGCCGAAGGTCTGCTCTTTCCTCTTTCCCGCCATGTCCAATCCGATTCCCGTCACCGTCCTCACCGGCTTCCTCGGCTCCGGCAAAACCACGCTCCTCAACCGCATCCTCACCGAGCAGCACGGCCGCCGCATCGCCGTGATCGAAAACGAATTTGGCGAGGTCGGCGTCGACAACCAGCTCGTCATCCAGAGCGACGAGGAGCTCTTCGAGATGAACAACGGCTGCATCTGTTGCAGCGTGCGCGGCGATCTCATCCGCATCCTCGGCCGCCTGCTCAAGCGCAAGGACAAGCTCGACGCCGTGCTCATCGAGACCACCGGCCTCGCCAACCCCGCGCCCGTGGCGCAGACGTTTTTCTCCGACGACGAGATGCGCGCCAATTTCCGCCTCGACGCCATCGTGACGCTCGTGGACGCGAAACACATCTCGCTCCACCTCGGTGACAGCGACGAGGCGCAGAAGCAGATCGCGTTTGCCGACGTGATTCTGCTCAACAAGACCGACCTCGTGACGCCCGCCGAGCTCACGGCGCTGGAGGCGCGCCTGCACAAGATCAACGCGCCGGCCAAGATTCACCGCACGCAAAACGCCATCATCCCCATCGATCAGGTGCTGGGCATCGGCGGTTTCAGCCTGAGCCGCGCCACGGAGCTCGATCCGCAGTTTCTCGAACCCGAATATCCGTTCGAGTGGGCTGGCGTCTATCCGCTCCCGGCGGGCACGCACGAACTCGCCATCGGCCATTGCGGCTGCGACCACGATCATGAGCACGACCACGGCGAAGCCGGCCATGCGCAAGGCGAAGCGGAGGCGGAGGAGCATCACCATTGCGACCACCATCACGGCAACGAGAACGAACTCGACGTGGTCATCATGCCGGTGAAGTCGCTCGCCGAGGCCGATCTCGCCGCCGCGCGCGAGGCCGCCGTGCTCACGTTCTCCGACTGGGAGCGCAAAGTCCTCGCGGGCGAAACCGTCGAGCCGGGCGGCACGCTGCACCGGTTGCAGCTCACCGAGGGACACGGACATTTCCCGCTACGCATCGTCGAGGCCGGATCGTTTCTCGTGTTCGAACAATGCGGCGAAGTGCCGTTGCACATCCACGTGAACGACGACGTGGTGAAGCCCGTCTGGCAGCGCGACTATCACGCGCAGCACACGCACGACGACAAAGTGACGTCCGTCGGCATCCACCTGCCCGGTGAGCTCGACTCGAAAAAGCTCAACGCCTGGATCAGCGACCTGCTGCGCACGAAGGGCGGCGACATTTTCCGCATGAAAGGCGTGCTGGTGGTGAAAGGCGCGGCCAACCGGCTCGTGTTCCAGGGCGTGCACATGCTGTTCGATGCGAAGCTCGACCGCCCCTGGGGCAACGACCCGCGCCTGAACACCCTCGTCTTCATCGGCAAGAACCTCGACCGCGCCGCGCTGACGGAAGGGTTCAAAGCCTGCCTGGCGGGTTGAACGCTCCTCGTCCCGCTCCATGCAACTGAACAAACACTGGGCTGCGCCCATCGACGATTACGTGATCGACCTCGCGTGGGCGCCCGACGGGCAGACGCTCGCCGCGGCTTCCGCGGCCGGCCCCATCACGCTCTTCGCCTTGTCCGACGGCGCCAAGCGCCACGTGCTGCCGGGCCACGACGATGGCGCCAACGCGCTCGCGTTCGCCCCTTCCGGCGCGTCGCTCGCCAGCGGCGGGCAGGACGGCAAGGTGAAGCTGTGGGACACCGCGGCCGGCCAGCATACCGCGAGCGCGGAGCTGGGCACGGCGTGGGTCGAGCATCTGGCGTGGCGGCCGGTGGCGGAGCCGAAAGGCGCATCGCCCGCGGCGCCATTGCTCGCGGCCTCCGCGGGACGCAAACTCGTTTGCCTCAACCCCGATCTCTCGGTGCGGCATGCGTTCAAGGACGCGCCGAAGACCATCGCGGCGCTGGCGTGGCAACCGGCGGGTGGGTGTCTGGCCAGCGCGTATTTCGGCGGCGTGTGCCTGTGGGATGCGGATGATTTTATCGCGCAGAAAGAGTTTCCCTACGCCAATGGCATCCACGCGCTGGTGTGGTCGCCCGACAACCGCTGGCTCGTCTCGGGCAACCAGGATCCGAGCGTGCACCTCTGGCTGCCCGAGGAGGACCAGGAGTTTCACATGAGCGGCTACGAGACGAAGGTGAAGCACCTCGCTTACGACCGCACGAGCCGCTGGCTGGCCACGAGCGGCGGCAAGGACGCCTGCATCTGGGATTGCCGCGGGGCCGGGCCCGAGGGCCGCGAGCCGGGCATGTACCCGCACGACGCGGCGGTGTGCGCGCTGGCGTTTCAACACCAACACAGCCTGCTCGCGACCGCCTCGCAGGACGGCGCGCTCATGTTGTGGAGCCCCGACCGCGCGCAGCCGTTGCGCGCCACCGTGCGCCTGCCCGCGCCGGTGACGAAGCTCGCCTGGTCGCCCGACGACGCCCACCTCGCCATCGGCTCCGAGCAGGGCATCGTGTACGTGCTCAAGTGCGTAGATTGAACGTGAGATCTTCCATGACCGCCCAGCAACTCACCGCCGCATTATCCGCGGCCGTCGCCGCCGCGCGCGCCGCGGGTGCGGTGATGCGTCGCGATCTGCGCGCCGTCAAACGCGTCAACCAACAGACGGCGCACGACATCAAGCTGGAGCTCGATGTGCGTTGCCAGCAGTTGATCGAGCGCCGGCTGCACCGCGCGTTTCCCGCCATCGCCGTGCTCGGCGAGGAGGGCTCTTCGGGCGCGGCGGAGGCGGCGACGCGCTGGGTGATCGATCCGATCGACGGCACGGTCAACTTCGCCTACGGCATCCCGCACGCCTGCGTGTGCATCGCGTTGCAAGTGCGCAGCCGGGCGCGCGCCGCCCGCGTGGATGGCGGTTATGCCACGGTGTTGGGCGTGATCTACGATCCGTTTCTCAACGAGCTTTGGACCGCGGTCTCCGGGCAGAAAGCGCGGCTCAACGGCCGGCCGCTCCGTGTGAGCCGCCGCGCGCGTCTCGCCGAATCCATGCTCGCGATGGGCTATGGCAAGAACGAGGCCATGGCCGCCGCGGCGATGCCGACGCTGGCCGCGCTCTCCGCCCGCGCGCGCAAGGTGCGCAACATGGGCTCGGCCGGACTCGCCCTGGCCTATGTGGCGACGGGGCGTTTCGACGCCTACGTCGAGCGCGGCATCAATCTGTGGGATATTGCCGCGGGAGGCTTCATCATCGAACGCGCCGGCGGCAAATTCTGGCGCGAGCGACTGCCCGACGGCGAAGGCTATCGCATGATCGCCAGCAACGGCCGGCTGCACCGCCCGTTGCAGGCGTTGCGGGTCGTGGATTGAGCGTGGCGCGGGTCTTTAGCCCGCGCGCAAGTGGCGCGGTGAGCCGGACAGGTGCGGGCTGAAGCACCGCACTACGGACGCGTTGCTTCGTACAGTCAGGCTTCGTTTTTCAGCGCGTTTTGCGGGGGAATCGCCGCTTGCGACCCGCGCCCGGTTGCGCTGTGCTGGCCGCAGCTTCACCTGCGCCACCCCGGCGCGCTTCTCCCCATGAAACATTACATCATCGACAGCACCTTCGTCCGGCCGATCACGGAATTTCGCGATTTGGTGCCGGAACATCGTTCGTACCTCCAGATGCGCATCGACGATGGCGTCATCCTCTACTCCGGCCCGAAGGCCACGCGCGATGGCGAGGTGATTGTCGCCCGCGCGGAATCCGACGAACGCATTAAGGAGCTCCTCGACAGCGAACCCTACGGCAAACTCGGCCACGCCAAGTACACGATCGTGAGCTTCACGCCGACGATGAAGAATCCGCTGCTCGACCGGTGGGTCTGAGCCGCGGCGGGCTCAGAAATCGTAGCCCATGACGAAGCGCCACAGCGAATAATCCTGCGTGCGCACATCGGGCGCGTTGTAACGCACTTCGTGGCGGACGCCGAGATTGAGGGCGTGCGCCAGTTTTTTCGACAGCTCGAACTGGTTTTCCCAACTGCTGCCCTGGGCGAAGAGCGGATACCACGCCGCGCGATTGGTCAGGCGGATGCGCCCCGGCAGGTCCAGTTCCAACTCGGAGAACAACGACTCGAAGTGCTCGGCGGCGTGGTCGTTTTGCACGAGCGACCAGTTGTCGACCATGTTTTCGCCGGCGCCCAGACGCAGGCGCAGCAGACGCTCCGACACCACGGTGCGGCCGGCACCGAGTTCGTTTTGCAGCAAGATGTAATCGGCGGGACGGCCGAGACGGACGAAGCTGTGGTTGCTCTCCAGCAGCGGGCGGTAGAGCGCGAACCAGCGCTGCGGCAGGTCGCGCCGCCAATAGCCGTTGGTGGTCAGCCGGTCGGCGGTGGTGATCTGGTTGCGCCGGGAGAAATCGTAGCGGCCTTCGAGCCGCACTTCGTCGCGCCGCCACTTGCGCTCCAGCCGGCCGATGATGGCAAAATCGGAACGGTCGTAGGTGTCCTGCATCGCCGAGGCGGAAAACGAAATCCGGCCGTGCCAGGAGGAGAAAACTGCGTGCGCGAGGCGTTGAAAGGCTGAGGTGGACACGGGCGTTTCAGCGGGCGCTGGTGCCGGCGCGGCGGCGGGAGGCGGCGGCGGCGCAGAACCCGAAGTCGCGGGTTTGGGTGCGGCGGCGACGTTGCCAGAAATCACCTGGGCCGCGGTCGCGGGCACGCGCAATTCGCCGAAACGTTCCGAGCGAAACACGATCACATCTCCTTCGCGGGCGACCAGCCGGCCGCGCACCCGATCGCCATCGGCATAGACGAGCACGTCAGACGCAACGGCGGCGGCCTGCGCTGGTGCGGCGGAGACGGCGGTGTTTGCTCCGCAGAGAACGGCGGTCAGGCATCCGGCGAACCACCACGCCAGTTGCCACCACCGTCCGCGCAGATGAGAATCGAGAAACATTCGACGGAGTTCGACGCAGCTCCGGGTCGCGCGGTTCCAAATATTTTCGGTGGCGGGGTTATTTCGTGAAACGACGGATCGCGGGGTAAACTCGCTCCAACAGTCACGGACTTTATTTTTGGCGAAAGTCTCCTCTGGAATGGGCGTCCCGCCCGTGAGTTCGGACTGCCGATCTGCAAAACAAAAGACCGTGTTCCGACAGTGGTCGGCCAATGTTTTGCTCTAGCAACGTGGTCATGTGCTGGCGGATTGGCCGCTCGATCGGATTCACTTTGTTGGTGGTTTGGGCTGACGCTCCCAGGGAATAGCATCTTTTTCTCCTTCGCTCGGCGTTGCACAGCCATAGTGTCTCTGTATAGGCTCGCGCCATGAATCAGCGTCCAACAAACCAAGAGCTTTCGGGCATGACCATGAACGAACGATTGTTCGCGTGCGGTCTGATGGACGAGTTTGACGCCGCCATTCGAAATGGAGAACGCGAAGCTTTCATTACGATAGTCACGCAGTTGGCATTCACGAAGAAGGACGCCGAAGCATACGCCGATGCACAATTTGAGAATCTCCGAAAAAGGAAAAAGAGCTGAACTCCGAGCAACGGTGTCTGTCGGCAAGGACAAACTGAGGTTTCTGATGCAGAGGATTCGTGAGAACCACCACTAGCGGATGCTGGCGGTTCGAGCGAATTTGGCGGGCTTACTTTTTGTGCGTCAGCGTTGATAGAAAGCAGCGACTAAGTTGTCGCCCTGCGGCAGCTCAATCGGGCTGCAGGCATGCCTCCAGATCCTGCCGTAGCTTTGCCTCGTCGTAGGCGACCCCGATGAAGACCAGTTCCTGCCGGCGGTCGCCGTGTGGCTCCTGCCAGAGCGCGACAATCATCGGCGGCAATTCGGCGCGCGGCACGCGGCCGTTCTCCACCAGCGCCGTCCACCAGTAATTGAGCCACTCGTGGCGCACGGCGTCGCCGGCGAGCGAGAGGAAGCCCATTTCGTCGGGGCGCTCCGCCAGCCAGTAAAACCCTTTGGCGCGCACCACGCCGGGCAATCCGCGGGCGAGCAGGGCGTGGAATTTTTCCTGCACGAGCGGCCGGCGCGCTTGAAACACGAAGCTGCGCAACCCGTACTTCTCCGCGTAATCCGGCACGGCCGGTTTGTCACGTAATACGTTACAAACGGCCTGACCGGGCCGGGGCGCGACGGCGTTGAGCGCGCGAATCCAGTGCGCGGCGCCGAGCGTGGCTTTGGCGTCGAAGCGCGGGCGGTCGAGCAGCCACTCGCGCGGCGCCTGCCCGTGCTCGGTGCGCAGGAGCTCGGCGCGCGGGTTGAGTCCGCGCAACACGCCTTCGAGCTCGTCCAGCTCGGCGGCGGTCGCGAGATCGCACTTGTTGAGAATCAGGGCGTCGGCGCACTCGGCCTGTTCCAGCATGAGCTCGATCAACTCGCGCGGTGTGCCCGCCACGGTGCGGCGGGACGCGCCGGTCCGGCGGTACTCGCGCAGAAAATGGGCGGCATCGATCACGGTCACGAGCGCGTGCAGTTGCACGAAATCGCCCACGCTCCGGCCGAAGGGATTTCGTTGTTGGATGAGTTGCGCCACGCCGCGGGGCTCGGCGACGCCGGTGGTCTCGATGAGCAGGTGGTCGTAGTTTCCCTCGGAGGCGAGGGCGATGATGCTCTCGGCGAGATCGTCCCGGTTGGAGCAACACACGCAGCCGTTGCCCAGATCGACGATGCGCGGCCCGCCGTCCGGGGTGCGCGCGGCGGACTGGTGCACGAGGAGGCGCGCGTCGAGATTGATGGCGCCCACGTCGTTTACGATCAGCGCCCAACGGCGGCCCTCGGCCTGTGTGAGCAGATGGTTGAGCAGCGTGGTTTTGCCGGCGCCGAGAAAACCGCTGAGCACGGTGACAGGAAGGAGATGACGTTGGGACATGCGGAGGCCGGCACTGTGGCGCAACCGCGCGCGGCGGGGAAGCCTGCGCTCCGGATTTGCACGTGAGCGCCGCGGTGATAGAGGTTTGTCATGGTGGAGAACAAAGACGGTTTTCTGGCGGTGCGCGCGCTGTTCGCTCTCGCGTTGGCACTGGCGCTTGGGCTGACGGCACGCGCAGTCAACATCGCAGAGCAGGAGTTAAAAGTTCAGCTCACCGAGGTAGCGGCACCGGGGCGCCAATTCTCGACGCTGGCGCGCGGCGCCGATGGCGCATTGGCGCTCGCCTGGATCGAATCGGACGGCGACGTGCCGGTGGGGAAATTTTCGTGGTGGGATGCCGCCCGGCGCCAGTGGGGCGAGCCGCGCACGATTGCGCGTGGAGCGGAGTTGGAGATGACGGTGAATGGCGCTCTGTCGCTGGCCGTGCAACCGGGCGGATCGCTGGCGGCTGTGTGGACTGGCTTTCGGCGAAAAGAAGGGAGATCGCACTTCTGCTCTTGGTGGAGTCTTTCGACCGATGGCGGCGCGACGTGGAGCAAACCGCTGCCGCTCGCTCCCGAGCACACGGCGACGCGCGGCGCTGCCGTGGTGGCATTGGCGGACGGACGTTTTTTGGCCGCGTGGTTCGGGTACAGCGGAGCGAAAGAGAGCATCGTGGAGTGGCCGTTGTGCGCGCGGATCGTCGGCCGCGATGAACCTGTGCAACGGGTCGACGCGCACGGCTATGGAGCGAGTCCGCTGACGCTGGCGGCATTTCCCGATGGCAGTGCGTCGCTCGCCTACCGGACGCGCAACCAGGACGGCGTTTGCGATCCGGTCGTGGCGCGTTTTGCCGAAGGCGTGTGGGAAGCGCCGGCCCCGGTGGGCAGCGAGGGTTGGAAAATCGAGTTGGGCGTCGCGGCCGGCGGGCCCCGGCTGACGCTCGACGGGCCGCGGATGGCGGCGGCGTGGATCACCGAGGCCGACAACGAGCCGCGTGTGCTCAGCTCGACGTCGCCGGATGCCGGCGGACTTTGGACGATGGCGCAGCGGATCGATCTCGGGCGGCCAGTCGCGTGCGGCGATGTGCTGCTGTTGCGCGATGGCTCGCATTACGTGCTTTGGAACGAAAAGCACGGCGACGACGTAAGCCAGCCGGCGGGGGTGTATCTCCGGCGCGTCAATCCTTATGGCGGCCTGATGCGCCCCGCGCGCGTGGCGACCACGCCACCGACGAAGTACGAATCGATGTCGCGGCTGGCGTTGGTCAAAGAGGAAGATGCCGCGGGGCCCGCGCAACTTTTGGTCGCATATGTCGAGCATGGCAGGCGTCCGACATTGCACACGGTGTTGGTCACGCTTCCGACGACCGCGGAGCTGATGGAGATGGACATGGAATGCGAGTGCAGCGCCGGCAAAGAGCCGGTGCGTGGGTACGCGGTGAAGGGGCGGATTCTCGCGGTCAACGAGGCGCAGGCGACGTTCCGGGTGCGGCACGAGCCGGTGCCGGGACTGTTGCGTGCCGGCGAGCTGGAGTTGCGCGTGGCGCCGGCGGTTGCGGCGGCGGTGGCCAAAGCTCCGGAGCGTGGTTTCCTCGGGCGCCTGGAAAAACGCGCCGGCGACTGGTGGCTGTTCGACGTGCGGCTGCTGGGGGAGCGGTGAGAAGGGAAAAACGCTCGTGCGCTCAGGGCGCAGGCGTCACGCTGCGGCGTCATGAATGTCACTGTGCGCGGCCGCAGCCGCCATTACCGCACTGTTTCCTTTGATGCGGCGAACAACGCCGTGCGTCTGATCGAGCAGCGTCTCCTGCCGCATCGTTTTCAGATCGTCGCCACGCCCGATTATCGCGCCACGGCGCAGGCCATCTCCGACATGGTGGTGCGCGGCGCGCCCGCCATCGCCGCCACGGCCGCGTACGGGCTGGCGCAAGGGTTGCGCGCGTTTCCCGGCGGGAGTGCGGCGGCCTTCGCCCGCCACGCCGAACGCGTTTACACGACGCTCAAGGCGGCCCGGCCGACGGCGGTCGATCCGGTGAACGCGATGGATTGGATGCGGCGCGAGCTCGCGGCGGTCGCGGGCGTGGCGGAGCAACAGCGCGTGGCGTTGCTGCTGGCCGAGCGCTTTGCCGACGAGGATGTGGAGCATTGCGAGGAGATCGGCCGGCGCGGCGCGAAGCTCATCCGCGAGGGGATGCGCGTGCTCACGCACTGCAATGCCGGCTGGCTCGCGTGCGTGGACATCGGCACGGCCACGGCGCCGCTGTACGCGGCCCAGGCGCAGGGAAAAAAGTTTCACGTGTTCTGCGACGAGACGCGGCCGCGCAGCCAGGGAGCGACGCTCACCGCGTGGGAGCTGGCGCAGCAGAAAATCTCGCACGCCATCATCGCCGACAACGCCGCCGGGCATTTGATGCAGCGCGGCGAGATCGACCTCGTGATCGTCGGCAGCGACCGGGTGCTCGGGCGCACCGGCGCGGTGGCCAACAAGATCGGCACCTACACCAAGGCGGTGCTGGCACACCGGCATGGCATTCCGTTTTACGTGGCGATCCCGCTCTCGACCATCGATTGGCGGCTGCGCGCGGGCGCGGAGATTCCGATCGAAGAACGCGCCGCGAGCGAAGTGCTCGGCGCGTGGGGCGTGACGGTGCAGGGCCGGCGGACGTACGTGCGCGTGGGCAACCCGACGAGCGCGGCGCGCAACCCGGCGTTCGATGTGACGCCGCCGGAGCTCGTCACCGGCATCATCACCCCCGCGGGCATCTTCCGCCCGAAAGAACTCTGGGCCAACCGGCACGAGTTGGGCGGGTGAGGCGCAAGGTGAATGAAGCCCCTGCGCTTTCGCAGGAAATTTAGGAGCGGGTTTACCCCGCGATCCACAGCGCACACCAAGGGTCGCGGCATAAAGCCACTCCTACAGTGGTGGCTTGGTGGTGACGGTGCGGGCGCGGCGCGTCAGTCAAACCACTTGGTCACCATCTTCTTGGCACTGTCGCCCTCGGCCAGGAGCTTTCCGTCGGGTCCGAACACTTTGAAGTGCGGGATGGATTTCAGGCCGTATTGCAGCGCCACGGGCGATTTCCAGTCGATGCCTTTCTTGTCGGGCCGGTTGATGTCGACCTTGACCACCGCGACATCGGCGCGTTTGGCGTGCAGGGCATCCAGCTTGGGGGAAATCGCGCGGCAGGGCGGACAATACTCGCTGGTGAAATCGAACACGGTGGTTTTGCCCGGCACGGCATAGTCGGCGATGTTCACTTGTTCGCCGTGGGATATTTTCAGCGGAGCGGCGCCTTTTTCGGGCGCAGGAGCAGCGAGTGCGGTCAGATTCAAAACAGACGCAGCCAGAGTAAGGGCGAAAACATGGGTTAATTTCATAGAGCGAAGGGAAGTAGGGTTGAGGGAGCGGGTGAAAAACGAATTAGGCTCGTTGGATGTCACGGCGTGTAGACCACGTCGTCTTCGGTGTAGATTTCGCGGTCGGTGCCGGCGGAGCGGATTTCCACGCGGGCACTGCTCAGCGCGTGGAAGAAAAATGGCGTGCCCCAGCGGTCGCAGAGTTCGCCCTTGGCGTTGATCGCCGGGTGGTCGGCGCGCACGAATTGGAAGCCGAGGCGGTTCCTGCCGGTGAGCTGCTGGGTGATCTCGACGTTGTCGCCGACCGGATTGCCTTCGTGCGGGAAGTTGGTCTGCCAGGCGAGGAAGAGGTCGTTGAGGATCGCGAGGTCGCGCTGGATCGTGCTGTGCGGAGCGTTGAGTTCGTTGGCGAGGGGCGAGGGTGGCTCGGCGGTCGCTGCGGCCGTTGCTGTCGCCGTCGCCGCGGGCTTGGCGGGCGTCTCCGGAGCGGCGGCGGGGCTAGATGCGGCTGCAGCTGCGGCCGGCACGAGGGGGCGCGACATCGGCTCCCGGTTCAAAAATAACAGCACCAGCGCGGCGAGGGCGGGCAGCAGCGCTGCGGCGAGGAGGTAGGTGCGGCGGTGGGACATCCCGGGAGAGGCAGACGGTGATGCGGGCGAAAGTGCTGGATTGGACATGGCGCGCGATCAGAGGAAGGCAAGCTCGGGGCGGGTGTGGTTGAACCGTCCGATGTTGGGCAGCGCGACCGCCAGATCGGTCGGGCTCACGCCGAACCAGAGGGCGAGCCGTGCGCTGTACTCGTCGACTGCCGTGGTGGGAATCCAGCGGCCGCGGCCGGTGTCGTCGGGGCCGTTGATGGTGAGATCGGGCATTCTGCCGTAGAGGTCGCCGCCGCGCACGGCGCCGCCGACGATGAGGTGGTGCGAACCCCAGCCGTGGTCGGAGCCGCGGCCGTTGGTGTTGTAGGTGCGGCCGAAATCGGAGGCGGTGAACGCGGTCACCTGATCGGCGACGCCGAGCTCGGCGGTGGCGTCGTAGAACGCCTTCAGGGAACGCGAGACGTCGGCGAGCAGGTTGGCGTGCGCGCCGGTCGAGGTGTCGGTGGCGGCGACCTGGTCGTCGTGCAGATCCCAGCCGCCGACGCGCGCGAAGAAAATCTGGCGTTTGAGATTGAGCTGGGGCGCGGCGGCGATGAGGCGCGCGATGACGCGGAGCTGCTGGCCGAGGCTGGTGGTGGGGAACGCGGTGGCGAACGGGGCGTTGCCGCTGAGCACGCCGGAGAGCAGCGCGCTGTCGGCGATGGCGTTGCTGGTGATGCCGGCGAACGCGGTCTCGAAGAGGTGGTCGTTGGGCGCCTTGAGCAGATCGTTCATCGCGGTGGTGCGCACGCCGGCGGCGGAGGTGGCGCTGGTGCTGGAACCGCTGAGCGAAATCGCGCCGCTGGTGCTGACGGAGTATTGCGCGACAGTGCGGCCGACCTGGAAGGAGTTTTGACCCGCGAGGCTGATCGCCATCGAGATCGAATTATTTTGGTTAAATGCGTTGGTGAGATCGGCGACGCGTCCGCCCCAGCCGGTGAGGAACGCCTTGTCGGCGATGCTGCTCTGCCACTCGACCTGCTGGTCGTTGTGCGAGAACAGCTGGATGGGCAGCGGCACGGAGCGGGCGGTGTACTGCGCCTTGGTGGTCGGGTAGGCGAGGGTGCCGACGTTGGTGAGCAGGGCGAATTTGCCGGAGTCGAACAACGCCTTGAGGCCGCCGTTGGCGGCGGCGGTCTGGTCGGCGGCGAAGCTCGGGTGCAGCGCCCAGCTGCGGCCGTCGGTCGTGCGCGGCGTGATGGGCAGCACCTTGTCGCGCGCGAGGGCGAGCGCGCCGCGGGCGCTCTGGTAAGCGGAGTAGGAGGTGTTGTCGTAGGGGATGAGGATGTTGTTGGCGTCGTTGCCGCCGGAGAGGAAGAGGCAGACGAGGGCCTTGTAGTCGGTGGCGGCGGCCTGCGGGTTGCGGCTGCCGTCGGACGAAGTCACGGCGCCGATCATCCGGAGCTGGGCGAGGGTCGAGAGCAGGCCGGTGGCGGTGACGGCGGCGCAACACGAACCGAGAAAGTGGCGGCGGGTAAGGTCGGTGGACATGGCGGGATTTTCGTTTGGGCGTTTTGACGCGCGATGGTGCAGAGGGCGGCTACTTCTGGATCGCAGCTTCGGGGGAGGTGATGACGAGGTAGATCGCGCTGCGCACGCGTTCGAGGTCGGTTGTGTTGGAGGGCATGGTGCCGAGGGCGGTGACGAGGCGGGCGCGCATCGTGGCCGGCATGGCGCCACCGCAGAACACGGTGTTGAGATAGTCGGCGAGCGGGCCGGCTTGCTGCGCGAGCAGGAGCAAGCCGGAGAGATCGAGGCCGATGGCGGTCAGGCTGCGCGTGGCGTAGAGATAACTGTAGAGGAAGTTCGGCACGGTGATGGCGGTGGTGTCGGTGAGGATCTGGTACTCGGGCGCGTAGAGGCCGGCGGCGGCGAGCGCGCCGGGCAGCACGTAATCGGGCTCGAAGAAGTTGAACACCGTGGGCGCATCGAGCGGTGCCTGGGCGAGCAGCGCGGTGCCGGTGGTGATCGCGTAGCGGCCGTTGTCGGCGGCGGCGCCGAAGGCGCGCAGGAGCGCCGTGCCGCGCAGGAGCGGTTCCTTGAGCTTGCCGTAGCCGACGGTGGCGGCGATGGCGGGCGAGCGCGCTTCGTAGTCGAGCAGAATGGCGCGGATCACGGCGCCGAGATCGCCGCGCACGCCTTTGCCGTTGTCCTCGAACACCCGCGCGACGCGATAAACGTAGCCGGGACTCGGGTTGCTCGTGACGAGCCGCTGGATCAGCTGACGGCAGACGAAGGGCGGCGTGTTGGGGTGGAGGAAGAGCGTGTCGAGAGCGTCTTTGAGATCTTTCGCGCCGCCCTGGTTGGAGGGGAGGATTTTGCCGGTGACGATAGTCTTGGCGCCGTCTTCGTGGAAGGCGGAGAAGAGCGTCATCGGGTTGATGTAGTCGGCCGCGCCGCCGGTGAAACTCGTGGTGGCGGGCGTGGCGGTGTAATACGACCAGCCGGTGAACACCTTCGCCATTTCGGTGATGGTGGCGTTGTCGTAGGTGGGGATGGGCAGACCGGAGGCGGCGAGCTTGAGCGTGCCGTCGGGCTGGAGCTGGTTGAGCCCGATGGTGAAGAGCTGCATGATCTCGCGCGCGTAATTTTCGTCGGGTTGCGCGCTGGTGGCGGAGGTGGCCTTGCGGTTGCGCAGGTGCGAGAGGTAAATGCCCATCATCGGGCTGAGCGTGACGTCTTCGAGCAGCGTGCGGAAATTGCCGAACGCGTTTTTGGCGAGCAGATCGTAGTAATTGGCGAGGCCCTCGTGCCACTGGGCGAGCGTGCCGTTCTGGTTGGAGACGACGTAGATTTCGGAGAGCGCGAAGGCCACGCGCTGGCGGAGCTGGTCCTGGCCGGTGAGCGCGAGCTTCCACCACGCGGCCTGGCGGTTGGTGCTGCTGGGGCGGTCGGGTGAGGTGAGGCCCTGGCCAAACGCCGTCTGGTCGGCCAGCGTCGCGGTGCGATGCGACGACGCGGGCAACGTCATTTGCAACGTGATCCACGCATCGAGGTCGGCGAGTTTCCGGCCCGTGAGCGCGTCGATCTCGGCCTTGGTCGGGCCGAAGGTCGCCTGCGTGAGGAAGCGTGCGGCTTCGCCGGCGGTGAGCGCGGAGTCGGCGAGCGCCGGCGGCGAGGGCGGGGCGGCGAAGGTCTGCGTGCCGCCGCTGAGAATGTACTGGCCGCGCAGTTCGCCGTTGGGGAAATTGGCGGTGTCGATGCTGAGGTAGATGCGGCCTTCCTTGAGCGCCTTGAGCAGATCGGCGGCGGAGAACGTGCCGCTGGGCGAGAAATCCCAGCGCAGGCCGCTCGCCTGCCCGTTGGGCACGGTGAACACGTAGGGGCCGTCCTGCCCCGGCGCGCCGACGGCGAGGTGCGCGACGATCTCGGGCGAGCTGAGGTTGGCAAACGAGACATTGAGCAACGCGAATTTTTCGTCGGGGCTGAGCTGGATTGTGGCCGTGCCGCTGGCGGTGGACGCGCCGGCGGAGGTCGCGAGCGGGCGGAGGTTGGACACGTAGAGCGTGCCGGGGTTGTAGAAGATCGTGACGGTGGCGGTGCCGTTGGCGCCGATGCCGTAGGTGCTGCGCGCGGCGATGCTCACCGTGACGGTGCGGCCGCCGAGCGCGCTGGCGTTGCCCGCGAGCGGCGTGACATTGACGTTGACCGAGCTCACACCCGCCGGGAACGTCACCGTGCCGGGCAGCCCGAGGAAATCCAGTCCGGCGAGCGCCGTGCCGCCGACGGTGTAGTTGACCGTGACCGCCTGCGAGAGATTGCCGGAGCGCGTGAACGCGAAGACGCCGGGCGCGGCGCCGACAGTGTCGGTGCTCGCCACGGGTGCGGTGATGCTGACGGTCGAGAGATTCTCCGGCGTGAGGTCGTAAACCTCGACGAGCGCCACGCCCGTGCCGCCGGCGACGCCGCTGACCATGACCGAGTACGTGCCGGCGGGCAGGTCGGCGATGAGCGCGGCATCCTTGCTGCCCGCGCCGAGCGCAAACGCCCCGGCCTGGGCGAACGCCTGCGTGAGCGCGTTGCCGGTGTTGGCGGTGCCCCAATCGTTGTTGGCGGCGAGCTGCACGTTCTTGGTGTCGACGATGGCGAGCGAAGGATCGGCCAGGGCATTGGCCACGCCGATGGTGCCGAGTGTGGGGCCGACGGCGCGCACCAGCACATGGCGGGCGCTGCCGGTGGCGACCACGAGGCCGGCGATGATGAGGGGATAACCGGAGTCGATGCGCGAGCGGGCGGAGAGGTTGAGCAACCGCGCGGAGCCGCTCACGTCGTAGATTTCGAGCAAGGCGTTGCCGGTGGTGCCGTTGACGCCGCTGACCTGCGCGGTGTACGGACCGGCCTCCAGCGTAACGAAGAGCGCGGAGTCGCGCGTACCGGTGTTGAGTTTGAACGCGCCAGTGCTGGTAAACACATTGGTGAGCTCGGCGGCCTTGGCGGCGTCGATGGACCAGCCGGTGTTGGCGGCGATTTCGAGGCCCGAGGAGTTGAAAAGTTGCAACACAGGCTGGGCGAGCACGCCGGTGACGCCCGCGCTGGTGAGGGTGGGGCCGATGGCGCGGATGAGCACGGGCTTCTTGGCCCCTTCGCCGATGACGAAGCCGGCGATCAGGACGTTGTCGCCGGCGCCGACGGGGGCGCGCGAGGAGAGGTTGAGGAGGCGCTGGTCGTACTCGGCGGCCGGGAGGGCGAGGCAGCTGGCGAGGAACCACCCAAACGCGACCGCGACCCGGGAAAGCAAACGCGAAGTCTTCATGGAGGGGAGAAGTGGATGCTGGACGAAGCAAACTGCATACCCAGAGACGCCCCGCAAATGGGGCGGCTACACCGGGCGCAGTTTGACTGAAAGCTTACGCGCCCCGCCGGGAACGCAACCGGCGCGGGTGGATAGCAGGGGAGCGCGGATCGTGCGTGGAAAGGAACCGAAGGGGTTACAGCAGATTCAATCCGCTCGACTCTGCGCGGGTGCTGCACCGTATTGCCTTCACGCAGAAGATGAAAACTGGGCAGCTGAAACGCCATGCTACGGACACGCAAAACACGAAGAATTCAGTCACTACCGACTGTCATGCAGACAAAAGCACGTGCGAAACGCGGGAATAACCAATGACCCTGAACATGGACTGCGAATATCACGAAATGCTGAAAGTGCTGGTTGGCCTTCGGCTCAATCCAATCGGAGCAGCAGCAGATATGCTGTGGGTACATTTCGGCGCGTTGCGTGTAGTCGTCGGCCGCAAAGGGAATACCAAGAAGGTAGGCGATTGGGCGCTGCATCTACAGTGCCCTTGGCGGATTGTGCGTTCAGGAGCCTTGATGTTGGCGAGTTCCGACTTCTATTACGAAGCGGATACCGGGGAGCACTTTGATCCGGAGTCAAACAGCGAGAGCGTATTTCAGCGGCATGCGAAACAGCTGAACACGTTGCTTGATGCGGAAAAGCCAGTTGTCACCACCGTGCATTGTACGGAGGCTGGTGCTTTCGATCTTACCTTTGATCGTGAAATCAAATTGAGCGTCATGCCTGTCGAATCCGGCAGGGTTTTGTGTAGCGAGTCATGGCGCTTATTTGAGCCGAGTCGCGACAGCCCGCATTTTGTGTTCCCGAAGATCGGTGAGATGCCAAACCGAACTTGAGGGAGTAGCAGGACAACCCGGCTGCACTTTTCATCCTTATCTGTTCGGCCTCTTGTGGCACCGTCGCCAGCATTCAAGTGGCTCATATTTGAGTTTAATTTCTTCCATGGACTTTGCATCAAAGTCCAGCTCACCAACAAAAATCTCACCGGAGTGGATATCTACTCCAAACCGTTCCCAAGGTCCCCAAGCGTCGTAGCCTGGTCCAGTAACATACACGGTGATGCACCATATGGTGCGCTCTTTCACATTTCCGATATGAAATGTACGTTTCCCTTCGGAATCGACGTAGATGTCCATCGGATGCGACGCATATTTGCGCTTTAACGCCGCGTACTCAGGTAAAGCTTTAACCAGAGCTTCGGCGTCATCTTCGCTAACACGCATTAGCACCTCGTCGGCCCGCAATAAACACGAAGCAAAGAAGACGAAAAGCAGTATATGCGTTCTAATTTTGCCTAACTCACCCACAAGCATGCCGGGCCAATGACGGTTGACAGATCGCGGAGAAGCGATCTCGGCGATGCCCGCAGCTGACTGGTGCGACGATAGCATGTTCTATATCTCACGTCTTTCTGAGAACCAGATAGGTGATGCCCTCAATCCAGCCTGCGGAGGTGTAGCACAGCATGGCGTAAAAAATCCAACCGCGACCTGTTTCTCTGCGACGGTAAGCAAATAAGGTCCGAGCCAGCACCAAGAGGTCAAATCCGACGGCGAATGTCATTTTCGCGGTCCCGATGAAGCAAAGGCATGGAAGGACGAGCGTCTGCAAAATGAAACCGACGAACAGCGCAGCTGCCAAGTGACGATAATTCCAAGCTGAGGGTATCGGCACAGCGGCTGTCGCGTTGACGCTCATAAGCGAAGTAACTCTGCTGTTCAACCTAGACAGTCAGACACGGAGGGGTGTGAAGCTTCCCGAAGTTGTATGTGCCTACTGGGTGGGCGTGTTTTCACCTGAATCGACATACTCAATGCGATATGGCCTGAAATGTCCGACAAGCCGCATCGCAAGATAAGTGCCCGTCCATGCGAAAAGACCGATGATCCCAGTGAAAAGCGGGCCGTAGACCAGCGAAAGCAGGAAGCCGCCGATTCCGGTGACATAGCTGCCGTTAACATGCACCGTCTTTGCTCCGAAGAAAGCGAGCACCCCGAAAAATAGGCACATCGGAATCATTAGCATCGCGGTACCGCTGAAGACTAGGGCGGCGAGAGAACCGGACTTGATGCGTTTTGCGTATATCACTCGTGTATTCGAATTCATGGTAAGGTTTTTCTTCTCCCAATAGTGTTATATGGCCTTGCGCCATGGCATTGCTGGATGGGGTGACATGGCACCCAAGGGAGTAGGGAAATCGTTCCTGGGCAAGGGAGGATTTAGCTCAAAAAACCCCCGTTCACAAAAGGTAACGAAGAGAACGATGAGTGACGAACCAAGGGGGGGCGGGTTTCCCGTCGGTGAAACTGCATCATCCGATGGGTGACCCTGTCCTCACGGCGTTTTTCCAGTTACCCTCTTGGACTTTGTTCCCTTCGTTGGCTTCTGTGAGATTTATCTGCGATAAGGTTTAATGCCGTAAGCCGCTCGACGCGCGTTGAGGACAACGCGCGCCACCAGGGTCAGCCTGTTTTCCAGGACGCAATAATCCGTGCCTTCGGTGATCCGAGGACGATGCGAACTGTTGGCCGAACGTGTCGGCGTTTACGTCACCGTGCGCAGTTGCACGCTGTCGAAGAGGCGGTCTTGCGCGAGCAGGTCGGTGGCGACCACCAGCTTGTCGCCCGGCTCCACGCGGCCCGCATCCTTGAGCATCTTGATCGCGCTCTCGATGGTCAGATCGGGGTCGGAGTTGAAGGGCATCAGCCACGGTTCCACGGCGCGCAGCAGGCGCAGCTGCCGGTAGGTGTTGTCGTGCGGCGTGAACGCCAGAATCGACGCCTGGTTGGGGCGCAGCGCCGCCAGCCCTTGCGCGATAAATCCGCGCCGCGTAAAGGTGAGGATTGCCGAGCCGGGCAGTTCGTTGGCCATCACCACCGCCGAGCGCAGCACCTTCATTTTGTCGGAGGTGAGGATCATCGGGCGCGGCGGTTCGTGGCTCTCCAACTGGTCGGTCTCGATGCGGCGGGAAATCTTGTCGAGGATCTGCATGCACTCGGTCGGATAACGGCCGACGGTCGTCTCGCCGGAGAGCATCACGCAGTCGGCGCGCTCGTAGACGGCGTTGGAAACGTCGGTGATCTCGGCGCGGGTGGGCATCGGTTGCGAGATCATCGACTCCAGCATGTGGGTGGCGATGATCACCGGCCGGCCGAGCGCGTGGCAGGTGTTGACCGCGCGGCGTTGGATGATGGGCAACTCTTCGTACGGGCACTCGATGCCGAGGTCGCCGCGCGCCACCATGAGGGCGTCGCAGGCGCGGACGATGTCGTCGAGGTTCTCGATGGCCGACTGGTCCTCGATCTTGGCGATGATTTGCACGCGCGAATCGTGGGCGCGGAGAAATTCGCGCAGCTTCTCGATGTCGGCGCCTTCGCGGACGAAGGAGAGCGCGATGAAGTCGATGCCTTCCTCCAGCCCGACGCGGGCGTCGGCGCGGTCCTTGTCGGTGAACGAGGGCAGGTTGACCTTCACGCCGGGGAGATTGAGGTGGCGGCGCGAGGTGAGCTGGCCGGGCGTGAGCACTTTGCAGCGGATGTGCCGCTCGCGTTTCTCGATCACCTCGAAACGCAGCAGACCGCTGTCGACGAGCACGATGTCGCCCACGCTGATGTCGTTGACGAGGTCCTGGTAGTTGACGCCGACGGAGCGGATCTCCTCGACGTTCTCGCCGGCGGTGCCGGGGCGAACGGTGAAATCGAAAATCTCGCCGGGCTGGAGCTCGATGGGCGCGGCGACATCGCCGGTGCGGATTTCGGGGCCCTTGATGTCCATCATGATCGCGACATCGCGGCCGACGCGCTGGCTGACGGCGCGCACACGGCGGATGATGTTGCGAGTCCACTCATGCTTGGCGTGGGCCATGTTGAGGCGGACGATATCGGCGCCGGCGCGCAGCATTTTTTCCAGCATGGCCTCGCTTTCGGTGGCGGGCCCCAGCGTGAAGATGATCTTGGTACGACGAATGGACGATGGCATAGACGAGTCGAAGACAAACGGCCGGCGCGAAGTAACTCCAGCTTCAATCGCAGAGAGATTATTTGCGGAGCACAGCACGGTTTTTGCGCCCGCGCCACCGGCTCAACCCAGTTCGTAAAACGGCGTGCTGCCGCCGGGGGCGACGATGGCAAACTGGCATTGGGCGTGCAGTTGCGGGCGCACCGCGGCGAGCGCGAGCTCGACGGCGGCGGGGGAGTTGCAGTCGCGCGAGAGGTGCGTGAGGTAGATGCGGCGCCAGCGCGGGCTGGCCACGGCGGCGAGCAGCTCCCGCGCGCTCTCGTTGGAGAGATGGCCGTGCCGCCCGGAGATGCGCTGCTTGAGCGACCACGGGCGCTTGGTGTCGGCCTGCAAGAGCTGCGGGCAATGGTTGGCCTCGACGACCACGACGTCGCACTCGCGGATGTGTTCGCGGATGTGTTGCGGCGCGTGGCCGAGATCGGTCAGCCACACCAGCGAACGGCGCGGCGCGAACAGATCGCCGTCGCTGCCGTTGGCGATGCGGAAACCCACGGGGTCCTGCGCGTCGTGCGGCACGGCGAACGCGTCCACCTCCAGATCGCGGAAACGGAAACGCGCGCCCGTCTCGAAAATCTGCCAGTCGGGCCGGTGTTCGAGGCCGGCCTGGATGGCGCGGGCGGTGGCGGCGTTGGCGAAAAACTTCAGGTGGGGAAACTTTTTCAGGCCGGAGACGCCCGCGGCATGGTCACCGTGTTCGTGGGTGAGCAGGACGGCGTCGATACGCTCCAGCGATTCGCCGACGCCGGCGAGCAGTTCGCCGAGCTTGCGGGCGGAGAACCCGGCGTCGATGAGCACGCGCGCGCCCTCGGTCACCAGCAGGGCGCTGTTGCCCGAGCTGCCGCTGCCGAGAATGCAAAAACGCATCGCCATGTTGGCGTGGGTTGAAGCCGCCCCCGCCGCCGCGCGCAAGGGGTTTCTGGGCGGTCGACGCGGCGCCGGCCTTTGCGCCTGCCGCGAGCGGATTTACGGCGGCGCGGTTTTCCGCGGTGCTAGTTTAATCCGATGAGGCCGCAGGCGTGCCGGCCTGCTGCAGGGCCTGAAACAGAGGACAATTCGCCGGGTCGATGGGCCGGCCCTGGCGGTAGTGTTGCAACAACTGCTGCGAACGTTGGGCGAGCATCCGGCGCACTTCGCGGCGGCGGCCTTTGACCCGCGGAATCACCATGGTGTCGTAACCGGTGGTCTGATGCCGCAGCCACGCGATGGTGGCGGCCTCGGCACGGGCTTCGAGCGGGATGCGTTCGGTGCGCGCCACCGTGCCGCTGCCCACCGGCGTCGCATGCGCGGCGATCAGCGCGGCAAGCGTCCGGGCCTGTGCGGCGTAACCCGGATGAAACGCGAGGAACGCCAGCACGGCGGCGCCGAAATCCCGGGCGTAAACTTCCTCCTCGGCGGCCCGGCGGCGGCGGCCGGCTGCGAGGCGCTTTTCGTAGGCGGGATCGCGGCGCTCGATTTCCAGTTCGGCGCGCAACGCGGCGATGCGCTCGGCCGGCGCCCAGATGCCGCGCGAGAAACGCTTGCGGCCTTTCAGCTCCACCACGGTCAGCGTGGGGCCATCCTGTTTGATGCGCCGGCTCAGCGCCGCATCGCCGGGCGGCAGCAGGCTCCAGCCCTCCGGCACCGTCTCGAACACGCAATGCTCGTTGAGCACCTGGCGGGCGGTGGGACCGGGACGAACTTCGCGGGTTTGGTAGAGCACGCGGGAAAGGACAAAAACGCGCCGGCAAAATTCAAGCTTCGTTCAGCACCGCCGCCATGCGTCGGTCCGCTGCGATTAGAGGGCCGGTGGTGGCGGGGTGTCGGCCTCGGGCGCTTGGGCGGCCTCGGGTGACAACGCCGGCGACTTGGGCCGGATATGCGGCGCCGCCAGAATCTCGATGTAGATCGCGGGCGCGCCAGCCTTCGCCGCCTCTTCGATGGCGGGAATGAGCACAGACACCGGTTGCCCCACCGCGGTGGCGGCGTCCGGGCCGACGCGGCAGTTGAAATCCCAGCCATCCACGCCCTCGGGCGGACGTTTCCGCCGCTCGCGTTTCATGTATTTGCGCACCTCGAGTTTGACGGCCTCGACTACGCGTTGGGCGTCTTTTCCGGGCAGCGTGAGCGGGAAGGTTTTCTTCATGAGCGGAGCAGGTGTGCCCGAGTCGTCCGCGCGAGGGGAGACAAATCTCCCGCGGCGGCGGGGTGGGCTTTGGTCGCAGGCGTTTGTCCACCGACTTTTGTCCAGATGGCGCGCCCGTGCCGCAGGGTTACGGCATTGTCGGGTTGCCAAACGCTCCGTTTGATTTCAACTCCACCTCCACTCCGCATCGCATGACGAAAACCCATCGCTCGTTCTTCCGTGTAATGTTACCGCGACTGTCGCTGATCGCCACGACCATGCTGCTCGGGTGGGGCGTGGCCTCGCTTTTCGCGGCGGAAAAATATCTCGAGCAAAGTAAGTTCGATGCCATCGCCCTGCTCGCGCCGCCGCCCCTGCCGGATTCCCCGGAGCAGGCGGCCGATCTCGCTTCCATCCGTGCGGTCTTCAACGCCCGCACGCCCGAGGAAAAAGCCCGCGCCGATCAGAGCGCGCGGCTTTCCATCTTTCTGTTTGCCCCGGCCATCGGACCTTCGTTCCAGCCCGGCCGGTATCCCAAGGTTGAGACGCTCATGCAGAATGTGAAGGACAGCGTCGGCGGGATCATCGATCAGCCCAAGAACCATTGGAAACGCCTGCGTCCCTATCTGGTCGATCCTTCGCTTCAGCTGGGCAAGCCGGAGCGGAGTCCCAGTTATCCCAGCGGCCATTCGACGCGCGGCACCGTGGAGGCGTTGGTGTTGGCGGAGGTTTTCCCCGAGCAGCGCGAGGCCATCCTGGCAATTGGCCGGAGCATCGGCTGGGACCGGGTGCTGATCGGGAAACATTATCCCACGGACATTCATGCCGGGCGCGTATTGGGCAAAAATCTCTACAACGAGCTGATGAAGACGCCCGCGTTTCAGCGCGATCTGGCCGCGGCCAAGGCCGAGGTGCAGGCTGCGCAGAAATAAAAGCGCGAGGCCTCAGTCAGTCGGCTGGCGCCGCTTTCTTGCCTGCCAGTACGGCCGCCTCAGCGGCAACGAGGGCTGCATGCATCGCGTCGCGGCCGGGCGCGGCGAGCAGTTGCGCGATCAGCTCGGTTTTCACCGCCAGCAAGCAGAGTCGCGCCAGCGTGTGCAGGTGCAGCCGGTCGTCCTGACAACAGATCAGGAAAAACAGCCGCGTCGGTTGTCCGTCGGGCGCACTGAAATGGATGCCTTGCAAGGTGCGGCCGAGAACGAGGAACGATCCCTCAAAGCGGTACGGCTGTTGGTGGCGCGCGTGCAGCAACGCCAGACCGCCCGGCACCGCGGTGGCGCACAGCGCTTCGCGCGCCTCGACGCTCGCCTGCAAATCGCGCGCATCGAGCACCAAGCCCGTGCGGTCCGCGAGTGCGACCATCTCGCGCAAAACCGAGGCCCGGGTCTTGGCCGTCAGCGCCGGCTCGATGTAGTCGGAGGGCAACAATTCCGCCACCAACGCATCTTTGGCGAGCGCCGCCTGGGTCGCGCGGGTGGCCTTCTGGTGGTAATCGGCCAGCCGGTTTTGCGGCAACCCGAGGATGCGTTGCGAGGCCCAGGCATCGATCTCGCTGCGTTGGAACACCAGACGGCCGCCGCGACGTTCGCAGGGAATTTCGCCGCCCTTGGCGAAACGCTCTATATCAGCCCGCGGGAGGTGCAGGTAGGCGGCAACTTCATCACAATTGAAGATGCGGTGCGGCATAGACGGAGGTTCTTCTCCTCCAAAGTCTCGCCCGACGCACGGCGAAAATGCACGGGCGGGTGGCGGAGGGTTGGTTTGACGCCGCCCCGAATTTCGGTTCTCCATGCCGGCTCATTTTCCTTTGCGGTCGGAATCGCAGCGGCGCCTCGGCGCTCGTTGCCGGCGGTTATCGTCACCCGTCGTTTCCGGCCGCCCAACCTAAAAACGAATGAAAAAGACCAATCCGAAACTCTATCTCCACCGCCTGCCCGGTGGAGGCGAACCGCGCATCCGGCGTGGTTACGACGCCGCGTTCCGCGTCACGCCCGCCTATCGCGCCGAGCTGCCTGACATGATGGTGGCCGCCGATGCCATCCCCGGCGCGCCGGTGCCGATCCAGCAGGTTGGCGTCTCTAATTTCCGGTTGCCGCTGAAAGTCCGCACCCGGCGCCAGGGCGTGCGCACGCTGGAAACGAGTGTGACCGGCACGGTGTCGGTCGCCGCGGAGGACAAGGGCATCAACATGAGCCGCATCGTCCGCTCCTTTTACGACCATCAGGACGAAGTCTTCACGCTGGACACCTTGCGGCGCATTCTTGCCGGCTACCGGCGCAAAGTGCCGTCGCTGCATGCCCGCCTGCGGCTCGCATTTTCCTATCCGCTGCCGCAACGCTCGCTGCGCAGCGGGCTCGACGGCTGGCAATTCTACGCCGCCGCCTACGAGGGCGCGGTCGACGCGACGGGGCGGTTCCGGCGGTTCATCGAGTTCGATTTCGTTTATTCCTCAACGTGTCCGTGCAGCGCGGAGCTGGCCGAGCATGCGCGGGCTGAACGCGGCGTTTTTGCCATCGCGCATTCGCAACGCAGCAAGGCGCGGCTGCGCGTCGAGGTCGCGCCGGGTGCGCGGCTGGCCATCGAGGACTTGCAGGCGCACTGCCTTGGCGCGCTCCGGACCGAGACGCAGGTGATGGTGCGGCGCGAAGACGAGCAGGCGTTTGCGGAACTCAACGGCGCGCACATCAAGTTTGTCGAAGACGCCGCGCGGCTGCTCTACGCGCCGTTGGCGGCGGACCGGCGCATCGCGGATTTCTGGGTGGCGTGCGCGCACCTGGAATCGCTGCATTCGCACGACGCGGTGAGCGTGATCTGCAAAGGCGTGCCCGGCGGCTTCACCGCCGATTTCATGGATTTCCGCTCGCTGGTCTGCTGAACGCAACGGCGCGGCGTTTCAGTTCGTAGGGGCGCAGTCTCGCTGCGCCCTTTCCTGATCGCTTGAGCGACAGGGCCGGCTTCCGCGCTTGTCAGTACCGGTGCGGGCGCTTTTCTGGCGGGCACCACGCGTTGCACGCCAAATCTTCCCAGTCGCCTCCGTCAGATGCCGCTGCGCCCCGCTCCCGCTTGTCGGAGGGCTGGCGCGAGCGCCTGTGCGTGGGATTGTTGCTGGTGCTGGTCGGGTGGTTTTACATCTGGACCGCGCGCGTCGAGGACGTGAGTTGGAATTTCGGCCGCAAGCAGACCGATTACTACAACCTCCTGCTCGACGGTTTTCTCGACGGACATCTCTACATGAAGGTCGACGTGCCGCCGGAGCTGTTGCGCCTCGCCGATCCGTACAATCCGAAGAACCGGCCGCCGGGAGTGGGACTGCACGACGCGTCGATGTACCGCGGGCATTATTATCTCTATTTCGGCGCGGCGCCGGTGGTGACGCTGTTTTTGCCGTTTCGCCTGCTGACAGGAACGGATTTGCCGCTGCCGGCGGCGGTGGTGACATTTTGCTTTATCGGATTTCTCGCGAGCGCGGCGACTTGGCGCGCGATCCGGCGGCGCTATTTTCTGGAGGCCGGGCTCGGGCTCGAATTGTTGTGCCTGCTCGCGTTGGCGACGACAAGTCTGACGCCGGTGCTGTTGCGACGTTCGAGCATTTGGGAGCTGTCGCTCAGCGCCGGGTATGCGTTCGCCATGCTCGCGTTGTATTGCGTTTACCGGTGCCTGCACGCGGAGCGACGGGCGACGTGGTGGCTGGCGGGCGGCAGTCTGGCGCTCGGGCTCGCGGTCGCCTCGCGGCCTTCCTACATCTATGCCTGTGTGTTGCTGGCACTGCCGCCGCTCTGGCAATGGTGGCGCGGGCCGCGTCGCGGCATCTGGCCGGAGACCGCGTGGCTGTGGCGCACGGCGGCGGGATTGACGCCGCTCGTGGCGGTGGGGCTGGCGATGGCATGGTACAACTATGCGCGCTTCGGACACCCGCTGGAGTTTGGCGTGGCATACCAGTTCAGCGGCATCTACGAGGCGGAAACGCGGCATTTCCGGTGGGGCTATTTTCCGTACAACGCCTACCTCTACTTCCTGACGCCTGCGGCGTGGTCGCCGTATTTCCCATTCATCCATCTCACCGCGCAGCCGCCGATCCCGGCAGGGCATCTCGGTTCGGAAAACGTGTTCGGCGTGCTGCCGAATCTGCCGCTGGCGTGGTGCGTGTTGCTCGCGCCGCTGGCATTGTGGCGGCGGTCGGCGGAGGAGCGGGCGCGCTTGTGGCTGTGGCTGGCGGCGGCGGGGCTGTTGGTGCTGAGCACGGCGGCGACGCTCACGTTTTTCTATGCGGCGATGGCGCGCTACCAGATCGATTTTGCGGCGGCGCTCATGCTGCTGGCCTGCGTGGGCGTACTGGCGGGCGAACGCGTGGCTAAGGCGGCACGCTCGCTTTGGCCGTGGCGGATAGCGGCGGTGGTCGGGCGCGGGTTGCTGCTGGCTTCGACCTTTTTCGCAGTGTTGTACGGCTGCGAACTCTACGGACTTTTCCGGCGGCAGAATCCCAAAAACTACCGGCAGGTCGCGACGGCGCTCAACCAACCCTCGCAGTGGTGGCAACGTCTCGCCGGCACCGCGCAGGGCGCCGTGGAGCTCGATGTGTGTTTTCCGACTGAGCGCGCGCCGGGTCGCGAGCCGCTGGTGACCACCGGCTGGCTCGGCGCCTCCGATCGCGTTTTTGTTCAGTACAACGCCGATGGACGCGTGCAACTTGGCTACGCGCACGACGGTGGCGACGAGCAACTGAGCCGACCTGTGCGGGTGACGCGCGGGGTGGTCCAGCATTTGCGCGTCGAGCTCGGTTCGCTTTACCCGCCGGAAGCGCATCCGTTTTTCGACGGTTGGGCGCCGGCGGAGGTCGCGCGGTGCACGCGGCGCTTGCGCGTGCGACTGGACGACGAGGTGTTGTTGGACAAACACCAGCGGTTCTACGATGGCGCACCCGGGGCGATTTTTGTCGGGCACGATCCGCACACGGAGCGCTACGGCCGGCGCTTTTCAGGCGAGATCGCGCGCGTCGCTCGACCGGGAGACTGGGCGGCGCTGCGGTCGCTGGCGGCACAAAGCATACAGCTGCGGTTGCTATTCCCCGCGGCCGGCGGCGACGCGAAACAACCGCTGCTGGCCACGACGCGTGGCGGTCGCGCTGGCGGCTGGTTTGTGCAGGCGGTGGGGCCGCGGCAGGCGCGTTTCAGCTACGCGGAGGCGGGCGGTGGCGTCTGGGAGAGTGAGCCGGTCGAGATCGATTTTGCGACCGTGCACGAAGTGGAATTTGCCGCGTGGGCGGGCTGGATCGAAGTGATGCTCGATGGCGTCATCCTCGGTTCACCACGGCTGGCTGAGATCGACCTGTCGTCACCAGCGGTGGCAGTGGGCAAACGTCCGGCGGCAATGACGGAGGGTGCGGCGGAATTCGGCGGGACAATATATAGCATCGGTTTTGCGCGTGGCGTGGTGCAGCCGACCGCGGCAGAGACATTCGACACGGTGCGGTTGAAGCTCGTTTTTCCCCGGCAGCGCGTCGGTGCGCGCGAACCATTGGTCGTGACTGGCGAGACGGGGCGCGGCGATTTTCTGCTGGTTGAGTATCTGGATGCCGGCCGGGTGCGCTTTGCCCTCGATCACTGGGGGCGGGCGGCGATTTGGAGCGAGCCGGTGGCGGTAGATTTTAGTGCCACGCATGAGATCGAGATTGGTCTGGGCTCATTTCCGCCCAGTGGCGGCGCGATGCGGAAGGAGCGGTTGCTGGTGCGGCTCGATGGTCAGACGGTACTGGACCGGCCGGCTAAGTTTTACCCGACGGAGCCGGAGGACGTGTATTTCGGGCGGAATCCCATTGGGGGTAGTTCGTGTCAGCGGTTCTTCACCGGCGCTTTGCTGGAGGTGAAGAAACTTCGCGCGGCGCGGTGAGGCGCAGCTTTGCTGTTGCGCCGGGCGGTCCGCGCCTTTCGGTTCGTCGGATGTTGCAACGTCTGTGGCCCAGTCGCGAAACGCAGATGCGCTTCCTCCGCTTCATCTCGGTGGGCGGACTCGCCGCGGTCGTGCAGTTTCTCACGTTGGCGTGGTTCAAGCGTGGGCTGAATCCCAACCTCGCATTTACCCTGTCGTTCATTTGCTCGACGGCGACGCACTACACGATGAACCGGTTTTGGGCATTGCCGAGCGAACGGCGAGATTCGTGGCGGCAATTCATCGAATACCTTGGGACGGCGGGGGTGAGCTACGTGATCAATCTCGGGCTCTTTAAGCTCTGCTTCGATGTCATCGGCCTCGGCGTCATGTGGTCGGCCGTGGTGGCGCTGCCGCCTTCGACAGTGGTGGTGTTCCTGATTCTCAACTACCGCGTATTTCGTCACCGCCAGACGGCGACGAAACCTTGATCAACTCCACTTTTTGCCGCGCTCTTCGGGGGTGATACGGCGGAGCGTGTAGATGTCGCAAGCGGCGAGTTCGGCGGTGTGGGCATCCAGTGTCGGCCACGGGTCCCACGGGGCGGCAAGCAGGCGGCCGGTGATGCCGTCGCTCGCGGGTGAGAGCAGCCACTCCACCAAGCCGAGCGCGCGGTCGAGCGATTGGCCGCCTTGAGCCTTTTGTTTCACGGCGGCCTGATATTCCGCATCGCCGACGACGGTAGGACCAAGCGCGATCACTTCGTCGGTGAGACGCGTGTTGATGGCGCCGGGGGCGATGGCGTTGATGTCGAGCGGCGCGCCGAGCTCTTCGTCGGCGATCATCTCAACAAGGCGCACGACGCCGGTTTTGGCGACACCGTAGGCGGAGAAGCGGGCGCGCGCCTTGGTCGCGCCGCCGCCGGAGAGACAGACGATTTTCGCCCGGCGCGGCGCACAGCGCAGCGCGGCGAACAACGCGCGGATCGGGAAATAAGTGCCGTCGAGATTGGCGCGGACGGTGGCGCTCCAGCGCAGCGGATCGGCGGCGCCCGCCGGGGCGATTTCACCCTGCACGCCGGCGCAGCAGATCAATGCGTCGATTGCGGGCCACACGGCGACGATCTCGGCGGCCGTGCGCTCCACCTGGCTCCAGTCGGCGACATCGCAGCGCGAGGCGCGGAAAGCTGCCGGATGGCGTGTCACCAGCTCTGTTTGGTCCGAACGCGCCAGTCCCCAGACTTCGTGGCCGTGCGTGAGGAGGCGCTCGGCGAGGGCGCGGCCGATGCCGGAGGAGGAGCCGGTGAGGACGACGCGCATGGGGCTATTTTTGCGGGCGGGCTTCGTACACCCATCGATTGGCCTGGAGCCAGCGCAGAGTGCGGCCGATGCCTTGCTCGATGGTGAGTTTGGGCTTCCAGCCGGTGGCCTGAATTTTTTTCGTTTCGAGGAAGATGAAAGGATTGTCGCCGATCCAGCCGCGGTCGCCGCCGGTGTAGCGCAGCTCCGGTTTGAGTCCGAGCGCGTTGCAGATGAAGCGCACGCTGTCGTTGACCTGCACGTACTCGGCGGTGCCGAGGTTGTAGATTTGCGTGCGGTGCTTGGCGCTGGCGGCGGTGCCGGCGCGCACGACGTGGAGGATCGCATCGACGCAGTCCTGTACGTAGAGGTAGCTCTTGCGTTGCGAGCCGTCGCCGAGGATGCGCAGCCAGTCGGGGTGCTCGAGCAACTGCTGGTAGAAATCGAAGACGTGGCCGTGCGTGTAACGTTCGCCAAGGATCGACACGAAACGGAAAATGTACGCCTCGAAACCGAAGCCCTCGGCATAGGCGGCGATCATGCCTTCGCCGGCGACCTTCGACGCTCCGTAGAGCGAGGTCTGTACGGGGAATGGCGCGTCTTCGGGCGTGGGGATCACCGCGCACTCGCCGTAGGTGGAGCCGGTCGAGGAGAAGCCGATGCGCTTGATGCCGTTGGCGCGCATGGCTTCGAGGACGTTGAAGGTCGCGATGGTGTTTTGCTCTAGATCCTTGCGCGGATGCTCGGTGCCGAAACGCACGTCGGCGTTGGCGGCGAGGTGAAACACCTGATCGCAGCCGGCCATCGCGTGGGTGAGCGCCGGCAGGTCGAGATTGTCGCCGCGCACGAGCGTAAACTGCGGCTGCCGGAGCGCGTTTTCCAAGAAACGCTCCTGACCGGTGGAGAAGTTGTCCCACCCGACGACGGCGACGCCGTCCGCGAGCAGGCGGTCGGCGAGATTGGATCCGATGAACCCGGCGACGCCGGTGATGAAAACTTTTTGCATGGAAAACAGAGCTATGCTCCCGCCAACCCAGTGGAGTCGGGGCCAATGTCAAAGCTCTCTTTGCGGCGGCCGGCGGCGCAGGACGGGGCTTGCGCCGGGCGGCCGGCGGTATGTGATGGCCCGACGTGGACGAACCGCGTCCCGCCGCCCAACTGCATGACCAGCGCTCTCTCCAGTCTTGTCGCCGCCCATCTCGAAAAGATGCGGCAATTCTACGAGTCCGCGCCACCGCCGGGCCGGGCGGCATGCAGCTACCGGGCCGAGCTGGCGCATTATTACAATCTCCTGATCCCCGCCGAGGCGCGGGTGCTGGAGGTCGGTTGCGGCGGGGGCGAGTTGCTGGCGCGATTGCGCACGCGCGATGTCACCGGCGTGGATTTCTCGGCGGCGCAGATCGAGCGGGCCAAGGCGCGGGTGCCGCACGGGCGGTTCTTCGTGCAGGCCGGCGAGCAGCTTGCGTTGGCGGAGACGTTCGATGTCATCATCGTCTCCGACACACTGAATTACGTGGCCGATGTGCAGGCGCTGTTCGAGCGACTCCAAACGGTGGCGACACCGGCGACGCGCCTGCTGCTCAACTTTCAGTCCAATCTCTGGCGGCCGCTGCTCGGGCTGGGGCGGACCCTGGGGTTGAGCGAAAAATCGCCCGAGAGCAGCTGGCTGGCGGCGAGCGATGTGCTCAACCTGCTGGCGCTGGCCGATTGGGAGCCGGTGCGGCGGGAACATCGGCTGCTCTCGCCGCTGGCGCTGGGTGGCGTCGGGCGGAACATCAATCGGTGGTTCGCGCCGTTGCTGCCGGTGGGTTGTTTAACGGATTTCATTGTGGCGCGGCCGCGTCCCGCCACGCAGATGCCGGCGGCGCTGACGGTCTCGGTGGTGATTCCGGCGCGCAACGAGGCCGGCAACATCGAGGCGGCGGTGCGCCGCACGCCGGACATGGGCGCGGGCACGGAATTGATCTTCGTCGAAGGGCATTCGCGCGATGGCACCTGGGCGGAGATTCAGCGGGTGCAGCGTGCGTTTCCCGAGCGTAAAATCAAAATTCTCCAGCAAACCGGACGCGGCAAAGGCAACGCCGTGCGCGAGGGTTTCGCCGCCGCGACGGGCGATGTGCTCATGATTCTCGACGCCGATCTGACGATGCCGCCGGAGGAGCTGCCGAAGTTTTATGACATCATCGCGTCGGGCCGCGCCGAATTCGCCAACGGGGTGCGGCTGGTGTACCCGATGGACGAGCGTGCGATGCAGTTCCTCAATCTCTGCGCGAACAAAACGTTCGGCCTGCTGTTCACGTGGCTGATCGGGCAGCCGTTGAAGGACACGCTGTGCGGCACGAAGGTGCTGCGGCGCGCGCACTACGACCGGATCGTGGCGAATCGTGCGTATTTCGGGGACTTCGATCCGTTCGGCGACTTCGATCTGCTGTTCGGCGCCGGCAAGCTCAACCTGAAGATTGCCGACGTGCCGATCCGTTACCGCGAGCGCACGTACGGCGAGACGAACATCCAGCGCTGGCGGCACGGCTGGCTGCTGCTGCGCATGGTGTGGTTTGCCGCGCGCAAGCTGAAGTTCGTGTGAGCCGGAGCCGCGGTCTGAAGAACCGCGCTACGGTGGTGCGGTGCGTCAGCCGACCTGGCCGGCCTTCTGTTCGCTGTGTTGCTGTGTGGCGGTGAGCAGCGTCTGCATCGTGGGCAGCGGACGGATCACCATGTACATCTGATAAGCGAAGAGACCGCGGCGGAGTTTGATGAGCAGCGCCTGGACTTTCATTGCAGTTTTGCTCCAGAACGAACTCTTGACGACGAGCGGCGCAGGCGCGGGGATGCCGATTTCCTTCTCGATGACAAAGCCGGCTTCTTGCAGCAGACGGCGCAACGAGGAGAACGTGAACAACCGCGTGTGCGTGAGGTCGAGAATGCCGCGCTTGTTGTAGTTGAACTGACCGAGGAACAGCATCAGGCGCGTGACAAAAAAGCTGATGTTGCCGGTGGAAATAATCACGCGGAGGTTGGGGTTGCCCTGGGCGGCTTCGCGGAGTTCGTTGCAGAATTTTTCCGGCGAGACGAGGTGCTCGATGATGTCGAGCAGCAGCACGTATTGCACATCGTGCAGCGGGCGCGGGAAGGCAGCACCGTTGAGATCGGCGACGTAGAACTCGTCGAACACCGAGCGATCGGCGGGGGCGAACTGATCCACGCCGATGACGCGACAGCCGCGCGCGCGCAAGGCGGCGGAGAGATGGCCGGGGCCGCAGCCGATGTCCATGACCACCGCGCCGGCGGGCACATCCTGCACGGCGGCGGAGTGCGTGCTGGCGAAGCCGAACTTGGGCAGGTAGTGCTTGTTGTCGGGCGTGAGCGACTCGACGTCGAAGTTGCGGCGGTAGACGAGGCCGTAGTTTTGCAGCCAGGCGACGGTGGAGGCGTTGACGACGTCGAGGGCGTAGCGCAGGCCGTTGACGCGGCAGATCTCGCCGCCGTAGTGCGTGGGAATCGGCACCTCGACGATGCGACTCTGCGCGCGGAGGAATTGGATGATGATCTCGGTATCGAAGTGAAAAACGTTCGAGTTGAGATCGAAGGGAATGCGGCGCAGCGCGGGGACAGCGTAGACCTTGTAGCCGGTGTGAAACTCGCTGAGTTGCGAGTGGAGCACGCGGTTTTGGTACCAGGTGAGGAGTTTGTTGCCGACGAATTTGTAGATCGGCATGCCGCCGCGGAGCGCGCCCGAGGGGCGCAGCATGCGGGAACCGTGCACGACATCGGCTTCGCCGCGCGCGATGGGCGCGAGGAGGTCGGGCAGCATCTCGGGCGCGTACTGGCCGTCGCCGTGGAGCAGCGCGACGATGTCGAAACCGCGCTCGATGGCGTAGTGGTAGCCGATCTTCTGGTTGCCGCCGTAGCCCTGGTTGACGGGGTTGGCGAGGACGGTGAGCGGGTGGCGGTATTGACCGGAGCGACGCAGTTTTTCGGAGTGCGCGAAGGTCTGGTCACCAGAGCAATCGTCGATGATCAGTACCTCGACCTCGTAGCCGTCGAGCGCCGGAATGCGTTCCAGTACTTTGAGAATCGTGGATTCGGCAAAGTAGGCTACGATGAAGATAAGGACGCGTGGTTTTCTATCTGGGTGCATGCGGCGGAAAGTGAAGGAGACGATCAACGCGGAGTCGGAGTTTCTGGTAATCCGCCCGGACATCCTCGGGCACACCCCAGACGCCATAGCCTTGGTAGTGTATGGCGACGGCGGCGGCGATGTAGATGGCGATGGCAGACAAGAGACTGAGCAGGATCAGGGAACGTTTCCGCCAGTGAGGCGAAAAATCATCGACGACGATACAGCCCGGAATGGCCGCCGCAAAAAGGAACGGGCAGAAGTCAGCCGTGTAGCGATGGGATGTGGCCACCGCGGCCAACAGCGCAAGGGTCATGGGCAGGATCGCCAGCCAGAGACTCAGCAGCGAAAGCCGGAGCGCGCGCTTCCGCCAACCAACGATCAGGCCCAAGCCAGCCAGGAGGCATAACGAAGGCATCGCGCAGGGCACACTGACCATCGGTTCGGACAAGTCGATTTTCGCACCGGGATAGAAGGGGGTATATTGCCCGGTGGCGTAGATGTAGGGGAAGGTGGGCACAAACTCAGCCATGGGTTGCAGGAAGTAGGCGTCCAAATTGCAGTGCAGATTGCTGAGGTGAAAATTCTTGCCCTGAATGTTGGCCAACCGGGCCTGGTCGTACTGCACGTGATATTTCAGCGGCGCGCCGTCGAAGGTTCGGAATTTCAAGTAGCTGAGTCCATTGAAACTCAAAACTCCCAGGACGCTGAGCAGGCCGATGCCAATATGCCTTGAGTAAAGGAAACGCAGCCCAGCGCGCAGGGGGTTGGAGTTAGGCAGTCCTAGCGTGTAGTTGCGCCACAGTTGAGTGGCTGCGGCGAAACCTAAAAACGCCAAGGCGAATAAACCTACTGGCGGCCGTGAATTCACTGCGAGTGTGCCGCAGAGCAGTGCACCCAACCAGTAGCGGCGTTCTGGTGCGGTTAGATAACGTAGCGTGCAGTAGCAGCTCCATAAGGCGAATGTCACGCCGCACAAGATTGCTTCGTGATAGATGTATGCTCTGCTCCCAAGAAAAAAGAGCGTGGAACCCAATCCCGCATTCAGTGTGAGCAATACGACTGCCCAGGTGGGCGGATGGACATCCGCGGCGCGTGCAGTTTTCCAAATGTGCACCAAAATAAAATAGGCGGCTACAAGACAGGCCGCGTAGTCGGCCAGCATAAAGGCGCGACTGAGTTGACCAAATCCGACGCCAAAATAGATAAAGGGCAGACGTAACAGCGCGGGAGTCGGCCCGAAGTACCCGTATGTTTTTCCCGCGTAGACGAAGGATTCGCCAAACAACGCTTCATAAGGCACGTCCAGCCGACCGTTCAAAAGACTTGCGGCTTGGTAGTCATAAAACACACCGAAAATCTCAGGGTAAATCACCTGCCACCTGCCATAAGTGAGTAAGCAAGTGAAACAGACAAGGCAGATCGCGGCGCTTACGATGAAGCCTCGATGGCGAAGTATTTGCGCCCTGCCTGCTGATACCAGATCGCGCAGTTGTCTACGTCTCAGTCTGAGTAGAAAAAAACTGCAGTACCCGATGAGGGTGCTGAGAAGCAGCAATCCCACCAAACGCCAAATTTCATCGCGGAACCATCCGCTTATCCGCGCTCGTTCGGTGTAGAAGTCGGGTGCGCCTCCTCGGAGTTCGCGGCCATCGCTGCGGTAAAGCTGACCGTGAAGTTTTGTTCCACACGCGGTGCCACCGATTGGATTAACGCCGAAATAGACTGCCGCGGGAGCGCGGGAGTAAAATGACACCTCAGTGTCGAGGACAGGGAGGCCGTCATACAGAACACGGAGCCGTTTTTTTTCAGGCTGCCACTGCGCCTGCAACTCGGACAGCGCAGGTACTTCCAAGTGCAATGATCGTCGGGCACCTGGTTGATATTTGATCGGTTTGGATTCAGCGCCCGTTCTTCCCCAATTGTCGTAGCCGAAAACGATAGTGGTGCGGTCTACATATCGCACGAACAGGATATCTCCTAATCCAGTCTGTCCTGTGACGACGATGGGATCGGCGTAGTCCGTACTATCGCCGGTTAAGACGAGTTCCAAATCGAGAGCTTTGGGTAGCGGCGGATAATAGTTACGGAGACTAAGTCCTATACCGATGCACAGAGCCAATAGAGCGCTACTTAGTGCCCAGAACTGCATCCGGCGAGTGGTCTGGGCGTCGGTGGAGACCGAAGTCCTAGTTGTGGCATCCGAATCGATCACGGCGGGGCTGGTGACGATGGCGCTGTTATTGCTTTCGCTCGAAGCCTTCTGCGCGGTCGACGATGAATTTCGGGCGGGAGCGCACTTCTTCGTAGATGCGGCCGATGTACTCGCCGAGAATGCCGACACTGATCAATTGGATGCCGCCAAGGAATGAGATCAAAATCACGAGTGTGGGATTACCCCACAGAATTTCCCAGCCCATCAGTTTGAAAAAAAGATATGTCGCCATCAGCAGGAACGAGCCTCCGGCGATGATGAAGCCCAGCAGCGTGCTCAGCGAAAGCGCGTACGTGGAGAAGCAGAAAATGCCGTTGAATCCGATGCGCAGCGAACCGAGGAAACGGTTGTAATTCGTCTCGCCTGCGAATCGCGCGGGCCGGTCAAACGGGATGATGCATTGCTTGAAACCCACCACTGCCACCATGCCGCGCAGGAAGCCGTGACTCTCCTTGAGCTTAACCACCTCGGCGGCCACCCGGCGTGTCATCAAACGAAAATCGCCGGTGTTGGGCGGAATGCGCACTTCGGCGATTTTGTTGATCACGGCGTAGCCGGTTTTCGCCACGAGCTTTTTGATCCACGGTTCACCGGTGCGCTGGCGGCGTTGCGGCAACACGACATCGTAGCCCTCGCGCCACTTCGCCACCATCTCGGTGATGAGCTCGGGCGGGTCTTGCATGTCCACGTCCATCACGATCACCGCATCGCCGCCGGCGTATTCCAAGCCGGCGAGCGTCGCCATCGGCTGGCCGAAACGGCGGGAAAATTTCAACAACTTGATGCGGTCATCGCGCGCGCGCTCGGCGAGGATCACGTCTTCCGTGCGATCGGGCGAGGGGTCGAGGGAAAAGATGATCTCATAATCCTCGGTCACACCGCTGAGGATGGGGCGCACGCGGCGGAGGTATTCCGGGATGTTTTTCTCTTCCTTATAAACTGGTACGACGATGCTAAGGAGCATTTGAAACGGACTAAACAACAGGCCGGGCGCGGCATGACAAGCGCCGATGCGCCCGTGTTGCACGCTAACAGCGCAAACCAGTTGCGAGCAGCCGGGCACTCACGGCCCCGCGGAACTGGGCGCGCCGCGTCTCGGCATCGAGCCGCGGGTAATCCAGGGTCGGTCCGTGCACCCGCGTGCGGACGCGTTGCATCTCGTCCTGACCCCGCGTGTGAATCTGGGCGCTGGTCTTCTGTTCGTCGTGCACCCGGAAGGCACCGAGGAAATACGGCACGCGCACGATGCGCATTCCGGCTTCCTGTAACCGCAGCAACAAATCCCAATCGAGCGCGAAGTGGAAACTCGGGTCGATCCCGCCGGCCTGATCCCAGGCGCGTTTTCGCCAGAACAGCGTTTCCTGCGGGATAAAATCGATCCAGCGCAGGGTCTCGGGATTGTGCTTCGGCAACACCCAGCGACCGATCTCTCGGTCGTCGGCGTCGATGATGATCCGGTGCCCGTAGATCGCGTCCACCTCAGGATGCGCTGCGAAATACCGACCCACGAAGGCCAGCGCGCCCGGCGCGAGCAGATCGTCGGAGTTGAGCCAGGCCATCGCGTCGTCGGGTCCGAGCGCCTCGTTCAACCGGAGGAAACCTTTGCGCACCGCATCGGCCTGACCCTTGTCGGGTGCGGATTCGCCGAAATGCAGCCGGTCCGCGTAGCGTTGGATCAGCGCCGGACTGGCATCCTTGGAGCCACCATCCTGCACCACGTAGAGCAGCCGCGGGTAATTTTGCTCCAGCACGCTGCGCATCGTGCGTTCGAGGAAAACCGCCTGATTGTACGAAGGAGTGACCAGTCCGATCTTCGGCGCCGCCGCACCGGCGCGCCGGGTGAGACGCAAACGCGCGTCCCACTTGACCGGACGCGGCTCGTACTGGCGGAGCGCGCCGAGCTGCATCCAGTAACCATCGAGCAAATTTCGATAAAGCCAGCCGCGCGTGGGCTCGACGACATGCGATTGCCACCACGCGCTGGCGGCGAGGCCGAGCTTGTAGAAATGCCCGGTCGTCGGCGTGCTTTCGGCGGCGAGTTTGCGGATCAACGCATCGCGCTCCTGACAGGCGCGGTGCAGTGTCTGTAGTACGTTTTCCTTTTCGCGCAGCAGGCGATGGTAGTGCTTGTTGAGTTCAAGCACGCCGAGGCCGTTGGCGTGATTCTGGAGCGAAATCTCCCGCTCGCGCAGCGTGGACTGCGTGGTCTGCAATTCCGCGGTGCGCGCGGCGAGTTCAGCCCGCAACGTAGCTTCGCGGGCGCTCGCGTCGGCGAGTTGTTGCGCCCACTGCGCGGCATCGGGCGCGAGTCGGCGGTAAAATGTCTCTGTCGCCTCGGCGCTTTGCCGGACGGCGGCGAGTTCGCCCTGCAGCGCGGTGAGGCTCGCATCGCGTTGCGCCACCATAGCGAGCAGCGTTTTGGTGTCGCGGTCGAGCCGCTCGATGAGCGCGAGACGCTCGGCGCAGGCGGCGGCGAGGGCGGCGATCTCTGCATCTTTGCCATCGGCGGTGTGCTGGCGCTCGTCGGCGACTTTTTTGAGCGCGATGATCTCGCAATCTTTGGCATCAGCGAGACGTTGACGTTCGTCGGTGACTTTTTTCAACGCGACGATTTCGCGGTCCTTGGTGTCTGCGGCAGCTTTGAGCGCGGTGATTTCGCGGTCCTTCGCATCGGCCGTCCGTTGGCGTTCGTCGGTGACTTTTTTGAGTGCGGCAATCTCGGCGTCTTTGCCATCGGCGGTGCGTTGGCGCTCGTCGGCGACTTGCTTCAGCGCCGCGATTTCAGCGTCCTTGCCATCGGCGGCACGTTGGCGCTCGTCGGCAACCCGCTTCAATGCCTCCATCTCCGCGTCCATGCCGTCGGTGGTGGCTTTGAGGCTGGCGATCTCGGCGTCTTTTTTGCCGGCGAGAAAGGCGGTCTCTTCGAGCTGGTGCTGCCGGGCGAGATGCGCCGCGGCGGCGGTGCGCGCGTGCGCGGCGGCCCTGCCCATGCAGGCATCGACGTCATCGGATAGCGTGCGCAGGCGGCGGATTTCTTGAAACGCTTCAGATGAGCGACGCAGCGCATCGGTCAATGCTTGCTGCACGGCGCTCTCGGCGACCGCCGCGATGCAGGGCGCGTCGCCCCACGGGCAATCCCAGCCGCAGCCAAAACAGGAAATCGGGTGAACGAGCGCGATGGATTGGCGCGCTGCCGGGGTGAAACGCGGCCAGGTGCCGCCGCCGAAAATCGCCACCACCGGGCGGTCGAGCGCGGCGGCGAGATGCATCGCGCCGGTGTCATTGCCGAGGAAGAGCGTAGAGCGCGCGATCAGCCCGGCGAGGAGAGGCAGTTCGCCTTCGCGCCCGAGCCAGAGCGCGGGCGCAGCGTCGCCGGCGGCGGTGCGCACAGTTTCCAGATGAGCGCGTTCGCTTTCCTGACCGACGAGCAATGCCGGCAATTGGTGCTCCGCACGCAGCCAGGCGAGGGTGCGACCAAAGCGTTCCGCCGGCCAGGTCTTCAACCGCACATTGGCAAAACCGGCGGCGGCGCAGACGACGTAGCGACCCGGTTCCAAACCGAGTTGACGCAGCGTGGCGTCGGCGGTGGTGAGCGTTGCAGCGTCGAGCGCGAGACTGGGCGGCACGCGCTCGGCTGCGGAGCCAAGCAGATGATCGGCGAGGCTGAGGTTGCGTTGCCAGTCTTGCTCCGCTCCGGTGGCGGCGACAAATTCACCGAACGCGGTGGCGCTTGTCACGCCAAACTGGAGACGCAGCTGCGGGCCAAAAAACGGATCTTCCTCCGCAGTGCCTAAGGCTACGCGGCGGGCGCTCGGCACGGCGGCGGCGAGCAATGTTTCCAGCCAGTTGCGCCGCGGGCTCGCGCTGATCACCAACTCGGGTTGGAGGGCAACGATGGATGCTTTCAGTTGCGCGAGCGCTTCGCCGACATCGGTCGGTCCCTGTCCGAAACAATCGATCCGCGTAAAGAGCCACTCGACGCCGGGTGCGAGTCGCTCCGCCAGCTCGCGATAGGCGTGACGGGTGACGACGACAATACGGGTCTGGGGCCAGGCGGTGCGCAGGCGGCGCAGCGTGGCTGAGAAGAGAATCAGGTCGCCCAGGGTGTCGGTCCGAATGATGACCGCGGTGCGAGGTGCCGGGCGTTGAGTGCCGTCTGCGCTCATGGTGTGGCGGCGGGGCGGAGTTCAGCGCTGAGTACGCGGAAGGCGCGGCGGCGGCCGTCGGGCGCAGGCAACGCGAAATCCCCGTCGCTCTCGATCTGCACAGTTTGCGCGGCGGCGGGCACGGGCAGGCGAAGCTCGGCGATGCCGGGCTTGAGCGTGTGGCGTTGCTCGGGCTGCCCGTCGAGTTGGAGACGCAGCGTGGTTTTCAGCCGGCCGCTCCAACCGGGAAATTCGATGCGCAGCACGAACTCTGTCGCTGCTGACTGGGCGGGCACGGTGAACGCGGCCTTCTTCTCCGCCCAGCCGTCGCGGTCGACTCCATTGCTGGCGAGGGCAAACGGGCCGGAGATCTGTGTAGCAGTTGCGAATACATCGCTTAGTTCCATGCTGGCGACGCGATAGGCGCGGCGGCGGCCATCCGGCGCCGGCAGAGTGAAACTGCCATTGCAATCGAGGTGGAGAAACGACTCTTGCGGCGACGCCGGTACGGGCATGCGAATCGTCGTTTCACCTGGCGGCAACGCATACTGGCTGGTCGTGCGATCAACGTTGCGCAGCCGCACTGCGCCCTGGGGTTGGCCGCTCCAGCTCGGATATTCGAGGCGCAGCGTGAGCTCGCCCTTTCGCTCACGCGGCGGCACGGTGATCGTGACATTGGTGGCCGCCCAGCCATCGGCGTCGACACCCTGGGCGGAGGTTTTTTCCTGATTTGCCGGATCGACCGGTCGCATTTCCATCGCAAGCAGACGCCAGGCGACACGGCGACGATCAGACCCCGGGAGGAGAAAATCATCATCGGCTTCGATGCGGAGCAGCTGCGGCGCATCGCCGGCTGGCAGACGCAGGCGGATACGGTGTTGGCCGGGCTTGAAAATCTGGGCCTGAAGCCGCTGCCCGGCGAGGGTGAGGTTGACGGTGGCCTGCGGGCGTTCGCTCCAGCCGGGAAATTCGGTGCGGAGAAAAACGTCCACGGTCTGGCTGCGTGCAGGTAACGTGATCGAGGCCTGCCGGCCGGCCCAGCCGTCCTGGTCGATGCCCGGCGAGGCGAGACGCGTGGCCATGGGGAGCGTGTAGTTCCAGCTGGCCGAGCTCGCGGCGGCGGGAGCGATTTCCAACAGCTCGAGTTTCGCACCGACTGGACGGTGATCGAAACCCGGCAGCTGCGCCGTGGCGGTGAAGGCGATGGAGACCCGCGTGGTCGTCGCGGCGCGTTCCACGGGCACGAGCCAGTCGAAGCCGCCGCAGGTGGCGGGCAAGGCGAGCGCGGGCGCGCCGTTGACGCTGACTTCCATTTTGCCGGTGCCGAGCGGTGAGTCGGGAATCATCGGCACGGCGCCGCGGATGCGGACAAATTCACCGGCGCGTGCCGGCCCCAGCACGAATTCGCTGCGTGGCGACATCCAGCCATCCTCGAAGAGACCGGAAAATTCCAGGCCCTCGGCCGAGACGAGGTCTTCGGGGAAACGCGCGAGCCGGGTGGGGCGCTTCAATTGCGCGAACTGCGTTGGATTCAATGCGGAAATATCGCGTCCCCAGCCGACGAGGCGGCGGTAATCGAGCGGCACGCCGCGATTATAGAGCGCCTTCAGGCCGAGGCGTTGATCGACGATGACCTGCGGCGTTTCGCCAAAATCGATGGCGAGGTAGGCCGCGCCATCGAGCCACAGCGGTTGCAAGGGGCCGATCCAGCGGTTGAACGCGCCGTTGCCGACGAGGCTCAGCGGGTAATCCTGCGCGCCGTGAATGACGCCGCGTGCGCTCCACGCGGTTTTCTCATAGATCCAGGTCCGGGTGGCGGCGATGCGGATATAAATTTGTTCGGAGGGGTTCTCGACCCGCAGCAACAAGAAACGTCCGAGACCGTTGACGCTGTGTCCTGCCCACGCGGTGTCGGGCTCCTGCTGGAAGAGCGCGATGCGCCGGCGGTCGCCGAGGTAGTAGTGGTTGCCGCGGCCGGAGTGAACGAAGATCAGTTGGTTGGATACGCGTTTGAGCGGCGTCAGTTCGAACAGGCGCTCGGGCCGCATGGAGTCCCGCAGGCCGTATTTGTTGAAGAGAGATAGTTGCGGTGCGAGCGACACCATGTAACTGGGATGCGGGAGATGCGTCTGGATCGTGAACTCGGTCCTCCAAAGCGTGGCCTTGCGGGTGTATTTCCTGCGGTGCAGGTCCTCGAGGATTGGAGACTGGCAAAGCTCCTTGTAGAAGGGGTGAAATTGGAGCGTGGGCTGGTACCAGCGATAGTTGATATGGAGGAACGGCTCGAAGAAATCGTGCGAGACGAATGCGAGCTCGTGGCCGCGCAGGCTGTTGGCGACGAATTTAGCGGCGACGACGTTCTCGACACCGCTGAGCACTTGCGCGTGCGGGTCGGCCGGTCGCTCGACCGAGGTGCCGAGCTTCGAGGCGTAACGCAGTTCGGTGATGCCGCCGGAGCGCAGACCGCGCGCTGACGAGGCGTAGTAGAGCGCGGTGGGAACGGTCGTGGCCGCGTAGATGCCGAGCAGCGCCCAAGCCGTGACGCGCGCTCGCGGCAGGCGGAGCAGCCACCACGCCAGCGCCGCCATCAAGGCCGGCTGCATGAACATCGCCAGCTTGTAGAGTCCGAAGTCGAAGCCGCCCGCAAACAGCCGCAGCGCCATCAGTAGTTGGATAACGGCAAGGATGGCGATCGGTGTGCCGCGCGCCGTTTCGCGCGTTGAGCTTACGAAGGCAAACACCACCGCGATCATGCCGCCGAGCACCGAGAGCGACATCCACGGCTCCGCAAAATCATGGGCGATGGGCATCCAGCCGAGCAGAATTGAAAAGCCGGTCGGCAGGAGGAAAAACGGGAAGATGGAAAGCGTGAGATCGTTGTCGCGCACCGCCGACTCGAATTGCTTCGAGAAGGTGTACATGTAGGAAAGCAAGTTGTAGTTCAGCAGCACCACCACGCCGGCGAGCGTGAAGATGGCCAGCGACAGTTGCGCGTGGGGAATGGCGCGCCGTCGGGCCGCGGAGATCACGATGAAACCGCCAAACGCCAGCACCGCAAACGGCGTCACTTCCGGATAGAAAATGCAGAGCGTGGCAGCCGTGAGCGCGGGCGGGATGCCGCGGCGGATTTTTTCGCCCAGGCTTTGGCCGGCGCGTTGCTCCTCAGTCAGGAGCGCGATGGTGCACAACAGGAGCGCCAAGCCGCCGACCTGTGCGATCAATTGGTACAGCGCGCCGAGCAAAAACAGCGGACTGATGGCCAGCAGCGCCGCGGCCAGATATGCCCAGCGACGATAGCGGCCGCGGTTCAACACGAGCGCGCCAACCGCGCAAAGTTGCACGCCGGCGAGCGACAAGATCAGTGGCATGAACAACTGAATCGCCTGCATTCGCGTGATACTGACGAGCCACGCCAGCGTGTGCTCGGCGCCGAACCGCATCAGATCGGAGGCATGCATGTACCAATAATGCTGCGTGTAATCGCGCAGATTGGTGTCGATGGGATCGGGCACCGCCCAGAAGCCCCGGTCGGCAAAACGCTCGGCGGCGAGGCAGTAGTTGACCATGTCGTCGTTGGCGTAGCTGACCCAGTTGAAGCCGAATTCCAGCGCCGGCCAGCCGGTCCAAAAAAGATTCACGAGCACGAGGATCGCGAACGGCGCCAGCGCCCGTCGGGGAAAAGCCGGCCGCAGCCGCCACAACGCGACTGCGCCACCGAGGGCGAGAGCGCCGCCCAGCCAGCCGGCGAAGCTGCGGATCGGCAGGCCGGCCTGGTTGCCCATCATGAGCAACAGCAGCAGGGCGCACAGGCCCAGACTCGGCGCGAGCAACCACGCGCGCAGCGCGCTATGCCGGTAACCGGCGAGCGCGAGCACGGCGCGGCCGACGGCGACGAGGAAAACGAAAAACGCGATGGCAATCCCCAGAGCGAGCATGGAAACGCTTACGCTCGCACGGATTCGCCGCAAGCGACCAGCCTGTTTTTCGATGATTTGTCACTTCGATTTTCACATTTCTATCATCGAAGTTGTTTGCGTGGTAACCTGCGCCTCAGAAACAGGAGTGTTGTGAGTGAGAGAGCTGAGCGATAAGGATGAGGTTCATCCGATATGAAGTAGTGCCATGCCGAGGGGCAGATCCTCGGGATCTTGAAGGAAGCTGTGATGGACTCGCCCTAGTGTCCTGAGCGATTAAAGCGCGCAATAAGTCAGCAGCTCTTATCTCCTGCATGATGGCCCATGGCAGACCTCTGGTGGAATTGGTGTTAAGTGCGGAAGAATCCGCCAAGCTCACGACCATGGCCCGGCGGCCAAAGTCGGATCAACGCAGCGCGTTGCGCGCGGGGATCGTGTTGGATTGCGCGCGCGGGCTGAGCAACACCGCGGTGGCGAAGCGTTACGCGGTGACGCTGGTGACGGTCGGCAAGTGGCGGCAGCGGTTCGTGACGCAGCGGCTTGCCGGTTTGGGCGATGCGCCGCGGCCGGGACAACCACGCAAGATCACGGATGCCAAAATCGAGGCCGTTGTCACGCGCACCCTGGAGAGGAAGCCCGC
>JACRHS010000025.1 GCA_016217595.1 Opitutia bacterium
ACTATATCGAAGGCTTTTACAACCGCTCGAGGCGCCACAGCTCGCTCGGCTATCTCTCACCTGCGGCTTTCGAAGAACAACCAACCAACAAGGACAGCAACGCGGCCTGAATCACTGTCCACTTTTTCGAGGCAAGCCCAATCCTATTCCCAGAGGAGATGGGTATTGAAAGCGGGCAGATGAAATGTAGCCGCGCTTAAGCCAGAGGCGAAAGCGTGGCTGTGCGTGCTGTCCCTTGTGAGGCCACGTTGTCGCTGCGCTCCAACGCGGCTACGGCCCAAATCCGGTTGCGCGATCAGCTGCGCTGGCGGGGCGGGCGGGGCTCGAACCCGCAACACTCGGTTTCGAAGACCGATGCTCTATCCATTGAGCTACCGCCCCGGAAACTTCGGCGTCGATCATGCCGGCAATGCGTGGTCGCGGCAATCCGATCCTAGAGTGACCACCGCGCCGCCGCGCGCCGCGGAGCGATCGGCCGCAGTCCGAGTTCGCGCCGCGCGCCCTCGATCACCCAATCCCACTGAAACGCCGGGCCGGGATCGACCTTGTTGGTCTGAATATGGAAGTGGCCGATCACGCCGCCGAAAGTCTTGAGCGTCTCGTCGGGCAGTTTTTTCAACACCAGCTTGCCGTCGGCGTCGCGCGGATAGTCGCAGGCGATTCTCGGGAAGAGTTTGCAGAGCGCAGCGGTGAGCTTCACGAGCGCGGCGTACTGCGCCGGCGTGTAGTCGTACTGCACGAGGTCGGTGCCCTGCACGTTGCCGCGGATCAACTCCGGCCGCGCCGGGCGGACGACGTAGTCTTTGCGGTAGATCATCGGGTCGCCGATCTTCGCCGGCACTTGCAACACCGGCCGGCCCTGCGCGTCGCGCGGATACCATTCCTCGAGAATCTGCGCCTTGGCCGGCTGGTACGCGCCGAGGTTGGCGATCTCGATGCCGATCGAGCGGTCGTTGGAACTGGTGGCGTGCCACGCCCGCTCCTTCAGATCGAGCGTCTGGTAAACGGTGCCGTCGACATCGAGGAGAAAATGCACGCTGAGTCCCCGCATGTCGTGCAGGATTTTGAAACACGTTTTGCTGATGCCGGCGGCGTCATAGTGGATGACGAATTGATCCACGACCTGCTGCAACGCGGGCAAGTCCCAACCGCCGCCACGCACGCGCTCGATCTGCTCCGGCGTCAGCCCCGACGCCCGCAAGCTGTAGCGGTTCGGCACGGTCGGGCCTTTGCCAGTCTCGACCGTTTTGCCCCAGCTGCTTTCTTCGTATCTGCTGAAGCGCCGCTCGATGCGGTAGGCGTCGTAGCCATTCGGATCCATCCAAGTGATGACGCGCGTGCCGGTGTGAAACAGTTGGCCGGCGACCACGATCTCGTCGCCCTTGCGATGGGTAAACGTGCGCGGCGCCGTCCGGCAACCGGGCGCGACCAACAGGCCAAACGCCAACGCCAGCAGACCCAACAAACGAAAGCAGTTTTTCATGGAGTAAAAGGGAACGCTCCACGCCAGCGGGAACACGTCCGGCCTTCAATCGCGAAACGCGTTCGCGCGTCGAGCGTATAGAGGACATGCCGCGCCACCCGGATTTCGTCGGGGCACAGCGGCGCCGGCGAAAATTCTTCGTGGTTATTTTTAGCCTGGGACAGGCTTTGTCCCAGGGGGTCGGGTAGGATGCGCGCATGAACTTCTCCCGTCGCTTCAAGAAATCGCCCGTCCCGCTCCCGCTCGAATGGTCGCACGCCGGTGTGCAGTACCGCCTCACGCCGTGGCCGGAGGCGCGCTGCGAGCGGCTTTATCAAGCCGGCTGGATTCCCTTCACGCCCTCCGCCGAGGCGCAGGCCGCCGCCACGCAGCGGTACCGGCCGGCCGACTGGCAGGCATACCTGGAACTGGCGCCCGAGGAAGTGCGCGATCTGCTGGCCCATTTCGGCGGGCACCGCGTGGCGGCCCTGACCGTGGCGGCGCGTTGCCCCGCGCTGGTGCCGGTGTTGCTCGCGACTCCCGCACTCACGGCGTTTGTGGCCGCCCACGCCGAACTGCGCGGCATCGCCACGCCTCGCTGGGCCGAGATCGAAGCCGTCTACGAACGCGGCAACGTGTTCGGCCTGCTGGAGTGGCTGGGGCTGCCGTCGTCGCGGCAGACGCTGGCGATCCTGCAACGTTTCGCCTCACCCGAAGTGCCGCCGCGTTTTCTGGCGCCGCTGCGGACGTTGCTATGGGAGCCGCAAGCGATCTTCGCCCTGCAACGCCTCACCGCCATCACCGAGCACCACCTCGCGCACCACTGCCACGCGCTCGCGGCGTGAGTCCGACGGCGGGGTTCGGCGACCCCGCCCTACAGTCGGAAGCGGTCTTGTTCGTAGCTGCGCCGGTGACGGCGCGGCCTCATGTCGTTTCGCGATAGGCCACGAGGCGAACATAGCACGCGCCGCCCTGCTGCGGCAGCAGCAACGATTTCACGCCAACTCATCGCTCAGTGTTTGGCTTGAAATCTTTATAATCGATAAGGATCTCTACAGGAAAGGTGACGTCGAAAATATAGAGAAAGTTTTCTGCATTGAGAGAATAGGCGTCTCTACCCTTATCATCGACCTGCTTCTTCATCGCTTGATACCGCTCGGTCTTTGAAAATGCCTTAAATTGGAGCTGCTTATACTCCGCGTACTCAGTGGTTGTGAAAACCCGGTTCGCCTTCACCTTGCCTTTACGAACGAACACCAGCCGATACTGCTCATACTCCGAAGCATAACCCATGTGCACATAGTGGGTCATTTCACCGAGCGGCAAAATGAGAAACCCCGTAAACCAGTCGGCCTTTCGGTCGCTTGTTTTGGGGAATACCTCTTGCAGCACAGAACGCCATTCGCTTTCCCATTCAGGCGCTTTGCTCCCCTTTTTTGTAACCTCAATTTTGATATCCTTTACCCATAAAACTTCTTCTCGAATTTCGAAGTGTGCCACATAGCCTCGCCATAAAGCAGTGCTTTGAATTCCATCACGCGGTCGCTTCTTGGGAAATTTTTCCAAGTAACTTTCCAGCGGATTACAAATCATCTCCTGCTCATTGCTACCTATCGTGATCTTGTCTGGAAATTGCGCGGTAGCGAATGCCACCGCACAAGAGACTATGAACGAAAACGCCGAAACGATTGTTTTCATCATGATTTGTTGCTCAGACGTTATAAGCGCGTGGTAGAAGCAAAACAAAAAACCGCTGGTTTCCACGCGTTTCGCAAAGGATCCCGAAACAAACAAAGCCAAAATAGCGGCCCTGCCCGAGCCACGTTTCCTCAGTCCGCAAACTCCATTTTCATGCCGGCGTGAGTTTGCAGGCAGGCGTCGGGGAATTCGTCCCAGAGGCGGCGGATGGCGTGGAGGCCGGTGCAGTGGCAGAATCCCATTTTCTGCGGCCGGCAGGTCCGGAGCGCACGCACGGTTTCATCGATGCGACGCGGTGTGGCGCGTTCGAGATGCAGCCCGCCGAGCAGCAGTCGGATCGGCGCATCGCCGGTGAGCCGCGCGATGTGCCGCAGGGTGTTCACCGCGCCGGCATGCGCGCAGCCGAAAATCACCAACAGTCCGCGCGATGTCGGCAGGTAGAGCGTCTGGTCGTCGAGCAACGGGTCCGGCCGCGTCAGCTCCGCGTCGAGGCAAAACGGCCCGCCGGTGTCTTCAAAGTCGTTGGCGCGCGGCACTTCGCCGGTCATCCACACGCCCGGCACGACTTCGGTGGGTTCGCGCGTGGCAACCACCCGCCGGCCCGCGGTGCGAAACCCCTCTGTCTCCATAAACGGGAGACTGAGCCGGCGGCCGGGCGGCTTGCCTTCGGAGCCGCTGAATTTTGGCTCGATGGCGCGCGGATGCAGATAGAGCGCGGCGCCGGGCGCGGCCTGCAACGCCTGCTCCAACCCGCCGACGTGGTCGTGGTGCCCGTGGCTGAGCACGATGGCGTCGGCCGTGGCGAGATCGAGGCCGAGGCGCGCGGCGTTGGGCAACAGGGTCATGCCCTGCCCGGTGTCGAAGAGCACACGGTGCTGGCCGGTGTCGATCCACCACGCGAGTCCGTGTTCGCCGAGGAAGCCCATGCCGCGGGCTGTATTTTCGCACAGAAGGGTGATGGTGATCATCGTGGTTTTGACGCGGATCTGCCCGCGCTGCTGGACGCTGCGCTTAAATCCCACCGCCGCCAAGGCCGGATGCGCGGACGGGGGATTGCCGATGCCACGGTCTTTTGTTTTGCCGACCGGAAAGCCGAACCCATGGGCGAGACGCCCGTGCCACGTGGCATGGGCATCTCGCCCATGTCTGGCAGACCTTCGCTAAAAGATTGTGGCGCCGATGCTGTTTTTCGGTGGGGCGGGGTTTATCCCCGCCGCGGATGGCGGGCATAAAGCCCGCCCCACCGTCGGAAGCCCCACCATCAATACCCCACCATCGAAGCCTCACCTCCCGAAGCGCTCCGGCAAAGTCCCGCCGACGGCAGCCATCATCGGCAGAGCCTCGCGCATGGCCCGGCCGCCGCGCCTCGCGATGCACGCTTGCCCGCCGGGGTGAGAAGCGCTGTATGTTGCGCGCTTCGTCACTCTCCTTTACTTTCATCACCATGCGCTCCGACACCATCAAGAAGGGCTTTGAACGCGCTCCACACCGGAGCCTCCTCCGCGCCACCGGCGTGATCGAGTCCGAGGCCGATTTCGACAAGCCGTTTATCGCCATCGCCAACAGCTACACCGACTGCATCCCCGGCCACGCCCACCTCAACGAGGTCGGCGCCCTGGTGAAACGCCTCGTCCGCGAGGCCGGCGGCGTGCCCTTCCTCTTTAACACCATCGGCGTCGACGACGGCATCGCCATGGGCCACTCCGGCATGAAGTTCTCCCTGCCATCGCGGGATCTCATCGCCGACTGCGTCGAGACCATGCTGCGCGCGCACTGTTTCGACGGCATGGTGTGCATTCCCAACTGCGACAAGATCGTCCCCGGCATGCTCATGGGAGCGCTGCGCGTGAACATCCCCACCGTCTTCGTCTCCGGCGGCCCGATGGCGGCCGGCATCGCGCAGACCGACGCCACCAGCGAGCTCCCCGAGCACCTCCGCCCGGCGACCGAGAAGTCCGACCTCATCACCGTCTTCAAAGGCGTGGGCGCGCTCCAGACCGGCAACCTCACCGCCGAGGCGCTCCTCAAGATGGAGCAAAGCGCCTGCCCGACCTGCGGCTCGTGCTCCGGCATGTTCACCGCCAACTCGATGAACTGCCTCTGCGAAGCGCTCGGCCTCGCCCTCCCCGGCAACGGCACCATCCTCGCCGTCTCCAAGGAGCGCGAACAGCTCTACCGCCGCGCCGCCACCCAGATCGTCGAGCTCGTGAAACGCGACCTCAAGCCGCGCGACATCGCCACGCTCGACGCCTTCGACAACGCCCTCGTGCTCGACGTCGCCATGGGCGGCTCGACCAACACCGTGCTCCACACCCTCGCCATCGCCCGCGAGGCCGGCATCGAGTACGACATCGCCCGCATCGACGGCATCTCCCGCCGCGTGCCCTGCCTCTGTAAAGTGTCGCCATCTTCCGACTACCACATCCAGGACGTGCACCGCGCCGGCGGCATCCACACCATTCTCGGCGAGTTGAAACGCCTCGGCGCGCTCAAGACCGATTGCCTCACCGTCACCGGCAAAACCCTCGGCGAAAACATCGACGCCTGGGATCTGCGCTCGCCCACCGTCACCGACGAAGCCCGCCTCGTGCGCATCTCCGGCTGCTCCGCGCTCGTGCTCGATCCCAACGACAAGATGGGCGCCACCGCCCGCACCGCCTCCGGCAACCTTGTGCCGAAGCCGATGATTTTCCACCCGGCCGACGACCGCGCGATCGCGCTCTGGCGCTTCGCCGCCGCCTTCAACGCCAACGACGCCACCGCCTGCGGCGCCGTCTTTGGCGCGAAGGGCGAACTGGAAGTCAACGCCGAGACCACCTGGCACGGCGCGGCCGAGATCGAAGCCGGCTTGAAACCGAAGTTCGCCGAGTTCCGCGGCCTCGTGCGCGCCGAGCTGGGCGAAGTCCGCGGCACTCCTGTACTCGTCATCTGGCAGTACGAACGCGGCGGCGCAAAAAAGATCGCCTGCGTGCTGCGTGTCGCCCGGCTCCACGCCGCCGGCACCATCGCCCGCGCCTCCCACGATTACGACCCAAAGACCCTCGCCGTCGCCAAGCCCGCGGGCCTCATGCCGCACGACCCGTCGTTCCGCTTCGATGCGCAACACTGCATCCGCTCGGCCGACCGCGCCTACACGGCCGACGGCGGCCTCGCGATCCTCTACGGCGACCTCGCGCCCGAAGGCGCCGTGGTGAAAACCGCCGGCATAAGCGACACGTTCAAGGCCAATTGCGGCCCCGGCTTCGTGTTCGAGGGCCCGACGGTGATATTCGAGAGCCAGGACGACGCCTGCGCCGGCATTCTCGCCGGCAAGGTGAAAGCCGGCGACATCGTCATCATCCGCAACGAAGGACCGCGCGGCGGCCCCGGCATGCAGGAGATGCTTTCGCCCACGAGCTACATCGTCGGCATGGGCCTCGGCGACAAGGTGGCGCTCATCACCGACGGCCGTTTCAGCGGCGGCACGGCGGGCGCGTGCATCGGGCACGTCTCGCCCGAAGCGGCCGAGGGCGGCCCCATCGGCTTGCTCAAGGAAGGCGACCGCCTGCGCATCGATTTCCCCGGACGCCGCATCGACATCCTCGTCGACCAAGCGGTGCTGGCGGAGCGGCGGCTGACGTGGCAACCCGTCACCCGCGAGCTCAACGGCTGGCTCGCCCGCTACCGCAAGCTGGTGGCCAACGCCAGCAAGGGCGGCGTGCTCAGCGCCTGAGCTGAAGCCCCGGCCTCGTAGTGCGGTGCTTCAGCCCGCACTCAGCCTGCGCCGCAGACCGACCGGCGCGGGCTGAAGCCGCGCGCTACGAATATTGCGCCAACGGAGGGCCGCTCTGCGCCCTTCTGCCTCCTCACGTCGGCCGCCACCGAAGTATCCGATTGGTGCGGCCGTCACATCTTTCTTGCTAAGCCTTAGCAGGCTACCTGCGCTTGGACTCCTCTTCCGTTTCCATCTTTTCAACGCATACACAACCCCCATGGCTCGCATCGCATTTTTTCACAACGCCCTCGGCAAAACCGACGGCGTCTCGCTTGAGGTCGACAAATGGCGCTGGTGTCTGGAGCAGCTGGGCCACGAGGTCTTTTACTGCGCCGGCAACGACGACGTCGCGCACCTGCACTGCATTCCGGAGCTTTCGTTTTTCCATCCGGAGACCAACCGCATCCTGAAAAACGCCACCGTGCGGCTGGCCGATTTCACCGAGACGGAGCTGGAGGCGGCGATCATGCGCCAGAAGGAGGTCATCAAGGGCAAATTGCTGGCCTGGATCAAAGCCCAGCGCATCGAGGTTCTGATCCCCAACAATCTGCTTTCCGTCGGCTATCATCTGCCGGCGCTGATCGCGTTGTCGGAGGTCATTGAGGAGACCGGCCTGCCCACGATCGCGCACAACCACGATTTTTATTTCGAGGAGAGCGGCGAGATTCACCCCACCTGCCCGCTGGCTTGGAACATCCTCGACCGCTACTCGCCACCGGCTTTCGCCAACGTGCAGAATGTGGTGATCAACCGTCTTTCCCAGCAGGCGCTGGCAACGCGCAAACAGATCGCGGCGCGCGTGGTGCCCAACGTGTTCGATTTCAACCAGGCGCCCTGGCGGGCCGACGCTTATAACGCCGATTTTCGCGCCGCGATGGCGCTCGGTCCCAACGATATCGTGTTACTCCAGGCCACGCGCGTGATGCTGCGCAAGGGCATCGAGCTGGCCATCGATGTCGTGGGCGAGGTGGGCCGTCCGGAAAACCGCCGCAAGCTGGAAGCCCAGCCGCTCTACGATGGACGGCGCTTCACCGCACAGGACCGGATCGTGTTGCTGTGCGTCGGACACATCGAGGAGTTCGGCAGCACCGCGGACTACTCCGCCCACCTGCAACAGCGCGCCCGGGCCCAGGGCGTGGATCTGCGCTTCGTCGGCACGCGGGTGAAACACAGCCGCGGCCAGGATGCGCAGGGCAAACTCTATTCGCTGTGGGATAGCTATGCGCATGCCGACATCGTGACCTACCCCAGTTGGTGGGAGGGTTGGGGCAACCAGTTTGTCGAGGCGATCTTCGCCAAGCTGCCCGTGGTTCTGTTCGAGTATCCGGTTTATAAATCCGATCTGGCGCAGGACGGCTTCGAGGTTGTTTCGCTCGGCGACAAGCTCACCGGCAAGGACGCGCTGGGGTTGGAAACCGTGCCCCGCGCCGTGGTCCAGACCGCCGCCGCTGCCACCGTCGCCGCGCTCACCGACAAGGCCCGGCGGGCGCAGATGGTCGACACCAACTTCGAAATCGCCCGGCGGAAATATTCCTACCAGGCGCTGCTGCAGATCGTGCAGGAATTGTTGCGCAAAGCCGGCATCGCTTGATCCATCGACCAGCCGAGACCGGCAACGACGACTCGGCGTGCAGCCTTGGCAAACGGCGACGGGCACGTAACACTTCGCCTCCTTCGCCGCCCGTCTCCCACCCGCGTTCATGTTGCCGATCTTCCACCAGCCAGTCTCCGGCCCGTCGCATCCGTGCGACCACGATTGTGAGTACGCGCGCGCGATTCCGACCTTCCCCGACTGGCTGTGGTGCGCCAATCCAGCGTGCCGGCATGGTGGCACTCCGCGTCGCCCGGGGCGCGATTGCGCGCAATTTGCCGCCGCCAGCCACGCCGATCCAATCCTCGGTACAGCGCAATCTCACACTGCTAACAACGGTTGAGCTGCGAGACTGCGTAACCAAACCTCACCACGAGGTGCGCTCGATGGCGCTCCTTTAGCGCAAGCGCCATCCTTTTTTCGCCTCAAACCCTTTTCTTCAGATTTTCGGGGAGGCATCACCGCCCTTTACGGGCAGCACCATTTTTTGGGGCGTCATCATATAATAAGCTTTGGCTTCGTTACCGACGGCAAAGCCAATTGTGTATGTGCCCGAAGGTAATCTGTCTCGTGTCACGGTAAAACGAAGACCCGTGGCTCTGGCTGTCCCCACAGAGCGATCAGGGCGTTCTTCGCTCACGGCAGAAAACGCTAAAATCGGATGGTTGTTACGACGCAAAACAACAAACAGCCGTTTCCGGTTGATCGTGGTGTTCGGCAACATCGCCCAAGCCCGCACATGGGCGGATCGCTCGTTAACTTCAATTTGGTCGATTCCGCATGCAATCCGCTGCGTTTCTTGCAAATCGCGAATCCGAACCTGGCGACAAATCGTTGGCAGCCGATAAATCCTGCGCTCCATCGCCAGCCGCAAGAGTCGATCCGCCCGGTCCGGATTGGGATGCAGCAAGAAGGGATATTGGCGCATCGTGCCGAAGCGTTTGAAGCGCATCGCCGCGAACTCCAAATTGCGGGCAAACTGCGCCCCCTTTCCATAATAACGCCAGTTTGCGCGCACATTAAAAACCAGGAACAAGGGCAAACAGCACAGCAGCAGCCGCCACGGCCGGCGCGGATCGGACCAACGCTCGAGCGCGAGAAAGAGCGCCAACGACCACAACAAGGCGCTGATCACATGATAGCGCGGAGCGATCAGCCCCCCGGACAGGTTCGCCCGTCCCACCGAGACCAACGCCGCAGCGCCTATCATGTACAACGCCAGTGACACCGCCCAAGCCTCCCGCCGCCATGTGCCATCGCGTATCAGCCAGAGCACCCACAGCATCACCACAACGCCAAGCCATAACGCCAACCCGTAGTTACCCACCGCAGGCGATGCCCCCAGCAAGCGCAGCCAATAAAGCAGCATCTGCGTGAGCGTCGCTTGCGTACCGTGATGCGCCAGCGAGTGAAAATCCTTAAGGAAAAAGCTGACGATGAGCACACCCCAGGCCGTCCAGAGCAACGCCTCCCGCCAGCGACGCGTGAACAGCAGCAGTAATAAACCGATGGGGAAAACCATCACGCCGTGAGCAAGGGTGAAAACCGCCAGCTGGGCGCATAGCATCGCCAAAAGAAAACCGACGCGGTTTTTCCATCCGAGGCTGATTAGCGCCAGCGCCGCCCAGAGGTGGACTTGGAAATGGTCGATGGAGGCGCCGGCCCAAAACAGACTCTCATAGTGCTGCAGGGAGAAAACCATCCACGCGAGCACAACGCCCAACCTGATCCGACGCTGCTGGGATCCTGCCGCCACCACCAGCACCACGCATAGAGCAAGCAGGAATAGGTTGCCGATAATGCCGATCACCTGAAAATTGATGGTCCCCGTCAGCCAATAACTGCCCGCAAAAAGCAGCCGACTAACAAGGGTGATGTGTTCGTTATGCTTGCACAACAAGTGCTGCACGATGTCCGGCCAGGCCGCTCCAGCCTCTATGCGCAGCAAAAAGGCGAGCACCGAATCGAACTCATCCCAATAAACGATATTGCGCAGATTGCTGGCCACCTTCCAGCCGATGAACGCCACTGGGAAAAGCGCAGTGGCGCATAAAGTGAAAATCAGCCAACGAGGAGAGATTCGCAATGGGGGAAGCGGGAGCCAGGACACGAACAATGAGTGAAGCGCGTGCGAGGATTCGGCGGTCGGCATGCATCGCAAGAGTGAATATGGGGGAAAACTACGCCCCGAACGCAGGCTCGCCACCATGCGAGCAAGGCGGGGCGCGATTGCGCGCAATTTGCCGCCGCCAGCGCGCTCCCGCCTGCGCCGCCCGCTTTTCGCCGCGATACGAACGCCGTGTAATATCTCCGCGCCGCCGGGGTTGAAAGGGGGTGAACACGTTTCACTCCATGAAAACCAAAATCACGGTCCTCTCCCTCCTCATCAGCGCGGGGCTTCTGCTCAGCGCTTCCGCCTTCGCCCGCGGCGGCAATGGACGCGGCCCCGGTGGCGACGGCGCCGGCACTTGCCCGAATGGCAACACCCCCGGTTCCTGCCCCACCGCGGAAAACTGCCCCGGCCCGCAAGGCGAACGCGGCCAGAACAACCCCGATTGCTCCCCTAAACGCGACGGCTCCGGCCCGCAGCAAAATCCCAATGGCACGCCCAAGCGCGACGGCTCCGGCGGTCCCGGCAAACGCGCCAACCCGTCCTGCCCGCAGGGCAGCAAGTAAATCTGCGCGGCATCCCGCAGGCCGTTCTCTTCGCAAACGGGACGCTCAGGCCAAAAGGCCGGGGCGTCCCGTTTCGCTTTTAAAAACTCACCCGCGCACCGCGCCGGTCGGTCCGCTTGCAGTGACGCGTGCCTCCGCCAACGCCCAACGCGCCTCTTGCCCACAAGAGGCGCGGTACAACGTGCGTCTGCCGAGCCGGGCGCGATTCAGCGCCTCACGGCTTTCCGGCTTTTTGGTTGCGCAGGTATTCCTCGACGAGCTGGCGGCGATAAGCCGTGCGCTCGTCGGCCGACAGCGCCTGCATCTTCGTTTGAATCTCAGTGCGCCGGGCCGGCGTGGCGCCCTGCATCATCTCGCGCCAGCCGTCTTGAATCTCGCGCGGCATCCAGCCCCAGCCCTGGCGCAGCGCCTGCCGTTGCGGCTCCGGCAGCTGCCGGAATTTCGCAATCTCCGCCCGCAACGCCGCGCGCTCGGCCGGCGACATCGCGCGCAGGCGCTCCAACACCCGCGCCATCTGCTCCAGCTCGGCGTCCGAGAGGTTGAGAAACTGTTCGACGGCGGAGAGGTCCTTGCCGGCGACGGGCGGCGGGGCGGGCGGATCGGCGGCCCACAACGGCGGAGTGATGAGCAGCACGGCGAGGCCGGCGGCGGCAAACAGAGAAAATCGGGCGGCGGTTTTCATGGCGGAATTCAGCTTTGGCGGGGCGTTGGGACGGGCAGGTGGAGCAATTCGGCGCGGCTCTCGGCATCGAGCAGCGGCGTGGCGCGGATCAAGACCGCATCGAGCGCAAACAGTTCGACGAGGGCGGGCGAAGGCGCCTCGGCGATCGGCGGCGGTCGGCGGTCGGGCGTTAACACCAACAAGGCGACGAGCAGCGCCGCCCCGGCGGTGACGCCGCCGAGCCAGAGGGACCAGGCCGGCGCGCGCGGCCGCGGGGGCGCCTGCCGCAGCGCGCGTTTCAAATCCACCCAACGGCGCTCAAACTCGGGCGTGGTATCCTGGATACGGCGGGCAAACAGCCGGTCGATCTCGTCGTCGGAAGGCGGTTGCGGGCGGAGCGGGTTCATACGGAGTCCTCCATGGCGGTTTTGAGCAGCTGGCGTCCGCGATGCACGAGCACGCGCAGCGCGTTTTCGGTGATGCGCAGCACGGCGGCGGCTTCGGCGTAATCCATCCGCTGTTGCAGCAGGAGCAGCAGCGCCGTGCGGTATTTCTCGGGCAGACGGGTGAGCGCGAGTTGAAAAACTTCCTCCAGCTCGGCGAGGCGGCGCGCTTCGACGGCGGTGTCCGCGGCCAGGGTGTCGAACATATCCGGCGCCGTCGGCACGGCGGGCTTGCGCCGGCGGCGGCGCAGCTCGTTGCGCAGTAAATTGCGCGCGATGAGAAAGAGGAACGTGGAAAACTTGGCGGTCGGCCGGTAGTCGCCGGCCGCGCGGTGCAGACGGACAAACACTTCCAGTGTGAGATCCTCGGCCTCGGCCTGCGATCCGAGCGAGCGGCAAAAATAATTTAGCAGGGGCAGCTTCCACCGGTCGAAGAGCTGCTGCAACGCCTGCTCGTCACCCCGGGCGAGACGGGACATCGCCACGGCATCGTCGTCGCCCGCCGCGGTGTCATCGACCGGCACGGGTGCGTCCAGCGCGACCCGCCAGACGAGCCCGAGCCACAGATTGAAAAAGGAGGAGAAGAGCATTGTCACCGGACCATTAAACCCCGGCACGCGGCGATTATTACACGGTGCCCGGACAACGGAAGCCCGGGGTTGCGCTCCCGCCGGTTCTGCCCGGAACGCACTTGCGCGCGGCGGGCGGCCGGCATTGCCTCGGCGCCATGATTGGTCGCCTCACTGCGTTATTTGTGGGCATGGCGCTCGGCAGCGCAGCGCTTCAGGCCAGGCCTGCGCCGGAGCCGGCGTGCCCCAGTCCGCGCTGGCAGGTTGCCGCCAATTTCGAGAACGACCTGTTCGGCGCCACCGACCGGTATTACACCAACGGCTTCAGCCTGGCCGCGGTGAAAGTGACGGACGCCGCCCCCGCCTGTGCCGAGTTGCAGCAATGGCTGCGCTTTCCCGCGGGTGACGTGGAGCGCAGCGGCCTCGGCTGGGAGTTCGGGCAGCTGATGTTTACCCCGCAGGACATCGCGCGCCCCGACCCGAAGCCCGACGATCAACCGTACGCAGGCTGGCTTTTCGTCGGCGTGCACCGCCAGATCGAGCACCGGGGCCGGCTCGACATTATCGGGCTGAAGGCCGGCATGGTGGGGCCCGCTTCGTTGGCGCATCAGACGCAGGACACCGTCCATCGCTGGCGCGGCATCGCGCGCGCGCAGGGGTGGCGCCATCAATTGCACAACGAGCCCGGAGTCGTGCTCGCCTACGAGCAACGCCGGCGTTTCGCGTTGCGCACCGGCCTCTGGGGCGCCGACGCCATTCCTTTTGCCGGCCTCAACATGGGCAACGTGCTCACCTCGGCCCAGGCGGGTGCGCAGCTCCGCTTCGGCCGGCATATTCCCGCCGACTACGGCACGAGTTTTCTGCGTCAGATCGGCTCCGTGCCAACGCTGTGCGCGGGGCCGGCCCGCTGGGGCGCGCATGCATTCGGCGTGGCTGGCGGCTCGTGGGTGGCGCGCAACCTCTTCCTCGACGGCAACACCTTTCGCTCCAGCCCCTCGGTGCAGAAAAAGCCGTGCTTCGCGGCGTGGGGCGGCGGGCTCGGCGTCACCGGCCCACGCTGCAAACTCACCTTTACCTACGTGTGGATGACGTCGGAGTTCGACGTTCAGAGCGGCGTGCAGCTCTTCGGCTCGATCATGATCGAGACCTCCTTTTGCGCCGGCAGCCGGATGGCCGGCTGGCGGCGCGCAGTGAATTGTGCGGGCGCCCGCACAATTGGGCGGGGTCGGACGCAGCGCCCCCCGATGCAGCCGAGGTTAAGCGTAGCGCGCGGCTTTAGCCCGCGCTTTGGGGTTTCGCCGCGGGATGACGTGCGGGCTGAAGCACCGCACTACGCCGAACGTTTTCCGCCCCCGTAGCGTCCGAGGTGACGAGGCCGGGATTGGCAAACCACCGCAAAAAGCGTCACCGCCGGCTACACGGAATGCAGAAGCAGGTTCGGCTTGGATACTCTATATTGGAACCTGGAGATAAATCACACCGACCTTTGTCCTACGGCAGGCGTCGATGATTCGCGTGATATCCTTAAACGTCTCACCTTCATCTGGCCGGATGGCCACCCTTGCCTTGCCATGCCGCTTGGCCAGCTCGGCGACGACAATCGGAATGTGCTCATACTTGATCGCCGACGATTCATAGAGCAATTCTCCCTTCGAGAGCCGCAAGTACAGCACATCGGCAAGTTTGTATCGGGTGCCAGACCACACTACACGAGTCAGATTATCCTCTGGCTCCTGACGTGTAGGATACGTGCCGTATCGAGTTTCCTGCCACTCCTCGACGCCCATGAAATACTCCAAGGCGGGAGGAAGTGAGACGTACACAATCAGCAGCAGCGGCACACTGAGCAATAAGACAGTTTTGAAACGTGGGCGTACTTTCATGGTATTTACACAGAGTTCTATACCTTTGGGAAAACTTGCGGCCGGCGCTGGGTTGACAACCTCATTCCCGGCTGGCGCGCGCTGCCGGCTTGTGGCGCGGGCGTTCGGCCCTACTGTGCCGTCACCATGGACGACGTGCTCTGGCTCTCGCGACTGCAATTCGCCTTCACCATCGCCTTTCACTACATCTACCCGCCGCTCAGCATCGGGCTCGGCGTGGCACTCGTGATCCTCGAAGGCTTGTGGCTGAAAACGCGCAATCCCCTCTATCACCAGCTCGCCCGCTTCTGGACCAAGGTCTTCGCCCTCACGTTCGCCATGGGCGTCGCCACCGGCATCGTGATGGAGTTCGAGTTCGGCACCAACTGGGCCACATACTCGCGCTACGTCGGCGATGTGTTCGGCAGTGCGCTCGCGGCCGAGGGCATCTTCGCGTTCTTCCTCGAATCCGGTTTCCTCGCCGTGCTGCTCTTCGGGTGGGACCGCGTCGGGCCGAAAACGCATTTCTTCGCCACATGCATGGTGGCGCTCGGCGCCCATTTCAGCGCGATCTGGATCGTGGTGGCCAACTCCTGGCAACAGACGCCCGCGGGTTACCACATCGTCGGCGAGGGGCTGCACGCGCGGGCCGAGATCACCGATTTCTGGGCGATGGTGTTCAACCCGTCCTCAATGGACCGCCTGATCCACACGCTCGGCGGCGCGTGGCTGGCGGGCGCGACGCTGGTGGCGAGCGTCGGCGCGTACTACGTGCTGCGCAACCGCCACCTGCCGTTCGCGCGCGCGTCGGTGAAGCTCGGCATCGCGCTCGGGCTCGGCGTGGCGCTGCTCCAGCTCGCCACCGGGCACCACAGCGCGCAGATCGTGGCGCAACACCAGCCGGCCAAGCTCGCCGCGTTCGAGGGCCTCTACGACACCCGCACCCACGCCCCGCTCGCATTGCTGGGCTGGGTCGACGAGAAGAACGAAAATTTCCGCTTCAACGTCGAGATTCCCGGCCTGCTCAGCTGGCTCATCCACGGCGATGTCGCCAAGCCCGTGACCGGGTTGCGCGATTTCAAGCCCGCCGACCGGCCGCCGGTGAATTTCGTTTTCCAGACCTACCACGCGATGATCGCCGTCGGCACGGGTCTGATCGCGCTGCTAGGGCTGGGCGCGTTTTACTGGTGGCGCGGCACGCTCTTCGACCGGCGCTGGTACTTGTGGCTGGTGGTGTTGGCCGTGCTCGGGCCGCAGATCGCCAACCAGGCGGGCTGGTGGTCGGCCGAGGTGGGCCGGCAGCCGTGGATCGTGTACGGGCTGCTGCGCACCGCCGACGGCCTCTCCGCCGTGGTGCGCGCCGAGACGGTGCTGACCTCGCTCGTGTTGTTCACGCTGGTGTACGCGCTGCTCTTCGCGCTCTTCGTCTACCTGCTCAACGACAAGATCCATCACGGCCCCGACGACGCCGATCTCACGCCCACCGGCAAGCACGCGCTGCCGGCCCGCCAACCCTGACGCCTCTCCGCCATGCCCGATCTCAACACCATCTGGTTCATCCTCGTGGGCGTGCTGTTCACCGGCTACGCCATCCTCGACGGCTTCGATCTCGGCGTCGGCGCGCTGCACCTGTTCGCGCGCTCCGACGAGGAACGCCGCGTGTTTCTCAACGCCATCGGCCCGGTGTGGGATGGCAACGAAGTCTGGCTCGTCACCGGCGGCGGGGCGCTCTTTGCGGCGTTTCCCCGGGTGTACGCCACGGCGTTCTCGGGGTTCTACCTCGCGTTCATGCTGCTGCTGGTGGCGCTGATCTTCCGCGCGGTGGCGATCGAGTTTCGCAGCAAGCAGCCGATGCGTTGGTGGCGGCGGATGTGGGATGTCGCGTTCGCCGGCGGCAGCGTGGCCTCGGCGTTTCTCATCGGCGTCACGATGGGCAACATCGCCTGGGGCGTGCCGCTCGACGCCCGGGGCGAGTTTGCCGGCACCTTCCTCGGCCTGCTGCGCCCCTACCCGCTCCTGCTGGGCGTCACGACGGTGGCGCTTTTCGCCATGCACGGCGCGATCTACCTCGTGATGAAAACCGAGGGCGAGCTGCACGACCGCGTGCGCCGCTGGATCAACCCGACGATCATCGCGTTCATCCTGTGCTACGTGGTCTTCACGCTGGCGACGCTGCTCTACGTGCCGCACATCACGGCGGCGATCAAACAGGAGCCGTGGTTTTTCGGCGTGGTGGTGCTCGCGGTGCTGGCCATCGCCAACATCCCGCGCGCGGTCACGCACGGCTGGGATTTCCAGGCGTTTCTCTCCTCGTGCGCGGCGATGGCGTGCCTGATGGCACTGTTCGGGCTCGGCATGTACCCGCACCTGCTGTTCAGCCACCCGCAGCCGGAATACAGCCTCACGATCTACAACGCCGCCTCCTCGCAAAAAACGCTCGGCATCATGCTGACGATTGCGCTGCTCGGCCTGCCCATCGTGCTCGCCTACACCGTGAGCATCTACTGGATCTTCCGCGGCAAGGTGAAGCTCGACCGCATGAGCTACTGAGCGCCGGCCGCCGGCGTGTGGAATGTTACGTATTACGTAACAAGCGGCCTGTTTTCCGAACGAAGGAGGCGATCTATGGATGTTACGTAATACGTAACAATGGCACGGGCGGCAAAGCGGCGGTTAAGAGGAGCGACGCCGGCAACCAGGACATAAAAATCGCCCGGCCACGCGGGCCGGGCGATCGACACTAGGAGCGTAAGCTCAACAAGTGTCTATTGGCGGGAGGGACCGTAAACACACCCATTTCGCGCGCAAAGACAAGGTGATTCTCCCTCTCGGGCGCGCCGCAAAAGGCTTTGCGGCCTCCGCCGATTGCGCTACGGTCCGCGCCTGCCCCAACCCTCAGCCCCTTCCTGCATGAACCGTCGCATCTTTCTCCGCGATCTCTCGGTCGGCGCCGCCGGCGTCGCCCTCGGCACCCTCAGCCTGACCGCCAAAGCCGCCGGCCGCACACCCGGCGCCAACGACCGCCTCCGGGTCGGCCTGGTCGGTTTCGCCGACCGCGCCCGCGAGTCCCTCATCCCCTGCTTCCAGGCGCACGCCGCCGAGCTCAACTGCGAGCTCGTGGCGGTATCCGACATCTGGAAACGCCGCCGCGCCGAGGCGCAGGAGTTTTTCAAGAAGACGTACCACCTCGACGTCGCGGTCTACCGCAACAACGAGGAGATGTACGAGAAGGCCAAACTCGACGCCGTCATCGTCGCCACGGCGGATTTCCAGCACGCCACCCATGCCATCGAGGCGGTGCAGGCCGGCTGCGATGCCTACGTCGAGAAGCCCTTCGCCGAGACGATGCTCGACAACCGCGCCGCCTTGAAGGCCGTGCGCGCCAGCGATCGCATCGTGCAGATCGGCTCGCAACGCCGCAGCAGCGGCACGTACCGCGCCGCCTACGATTATCTGCGCTCGGGCAAGTTCGGCGACATCGTCTACGCCGAGATGAGCTGGAACGTGAACCAGCCCGGCCGCTGGCGCCGGCCCAAGCTCGTGGCCGGCTTGCAGGAGGCCGACGTCGACTGGCGGCGCTTCCTCATCAACCGCCCGTTCGAGGCTTTCGATCCGCGAAAATACGTCGAGTTTCGCCTGTTCTGGCCCTACTCGTCCGGCATTCCCGGCCAGTGGATGTGCCACCAGATCGACACCGTGCACTGGTTCACCGGCCTGCCGCACCCGCGCAGTGTCAGCGCCAACGGCGGCATTTACCTCTGGAAAGACGGGCGGCGCAATTTCGACACCATGACCGCGGTCTTCGACTACGGTCCGCTCAACGATCCAACCAAGGGCTTTCAGGTCGTGTACACCTCGCGCACCACCAATTCCGCAGGCGGCATCAAAGAGATTTACTACTCCAACGGCGGCGAGCTGAACCTCGACACCAACCAGGTCACGGCCAACGGCGGTTTGAACAAAAAGTACGCCGCCGACATGAAAATGGCGCCGAACCAACTGGAGCCCGTCGCGCTCAAAAACGAAGGCCCGGTCATCACATCGGCCAGCACCGGCGTCGACAAGATGACCAGCGCGCACATGCGCAACTGGTTGGAGTGCGTCCGCTCGCGCCGGCAGCCCAACGCGCCGGTCGAGGCCGGTTATCAGCACGCGATCGCCACGATCATGGCCAACGCCGCCGCGCGCACCGGCGAGCGCGTGACCTTCGACGAAGCGAAGCAGGAAGTTCTCGCCGGCGGCAAAGTCTGGCACCTCTGAGCCGGCACCGCGCCCAGCTGTTGCCCGCGCCGCCGTTATGCTACTGCGGCCGGGCGAGCGCCGCCGTCACCGACTCAGAGGAGAAGGCGCACCACTGCGCATCGATGGCATCAAAATCCGGCGCACCCTGGAAAAACAGGAACCGGTACCCCAGTGCCAACGCGCCGCCCGCCGGGATCGTCCAATTGCCACTGCCTTTGGGGGCGCCAGCGAGCTCGTGCAGCCCGAATGGATTGGCGGCGACGAGCCCGTAATCGCGCGCCATCCACGGAGTCGGATGCCGGAGGTTGGCCACATGATCGAGCACCGCGAACCCGACGGACTTCCCCTCGACCGTGCCCCAAAACGCCACCCAACGCGCCCGCTTGCCCCACACCGCCTTGCCCTCGATGCCCTCACTGTTGCGCGCATGGCCGTACACTTCCCGGGGACCGCTCTTCGCCTCGGGTGCCAGTTGCAGATGCGGATGACTGCGAAACGCCAGCGTGCCCTCCTTGGTGTCGCCCAGCACCACCGGCCCGGCCGACGCCTGCAACTCGATGAAATAATCCACGGCCCGCCAGTCCGCCGCGCCGCGGAAACGCAGCACGCGCACATCGGCGCAGGTCTCAGCACCCGCGGCCGTCAACCACCGGTTGCGCGTGCGTAACGTGCCTTGCGCCGGCCCGCCCTCGGCGCGCTCCACTGCGACCGTCTCGATCCGCCCCGCGCCGCGTTTCTCCGTCCAAAAATCGTGGCCGTTGACCAACCCGTGCGCGAACCACAGCGAACGGTGATGCGGGTGATCTGTGGGCTCGTCGGGCGTGTCGGTCTTCAACGGAAAATCCCGCCCCATCCGCACGCCGCCCGGCCCGATGAGCGGATAAAGCAACGGACGCGGTTGCCCGGCGCTGAGCCAGGCCGTGAAGCGCTCGCCGGCCAGCGTGACCTCCGCGCCGCCCGGCTGTGCGGTCACAGCCACGGGCAACACCGCCGCGACGGGCTCGGCCAGCGGACGCACGGTCACGTTGCGAAACTCCACCGGCGCGCCCTCGCTCTGGAGCGCAATCGCGCCGCGCAGCTCCGAGCAATCGGTGATGCGGTTTTGCAGCGTGCCGTTCACGTAGACCGTGATCGTGTTTTTCCAGCAAAAGATGTCGTAGACGTTCCAGCCCCCCGGCGGCAGCTCCGCCATTTCGCCGCGACGCGGCACGCGGCGCTGGGTGGGCGCAGGCTGCTCGGCCGTCCGCGCGCCGCCCATGCAGATGATATCGCCCGCGGAGCCCGCCTTGAGCTGGCACTCGAAGCTGCGCGGCCAGAATTGATCCGCCGCACCGACGCGGACAAACACTCCGCTGTTGCCCGCCTGCTCCGGCCAGCGCGATTCGACGCGCAGGTGAAAATCGGCGAACTCCTGCGCCGTGCGGATGTAGCCTTTTTCCACGCCCGTGCAATGGATCGCACCGGCGCGCACACTCCACAGCGACGCCGGATCGAGCTTCGCCCCGGGTTCCGCATGGAAACTCCAGCCGGCGAAATCGCGGCCGTTCCAGAGCTCAACCGGCGCGGCGGCGGCAAGGGCCCGCAACGACACCGCGAGCAAGCAACCAAGAATCACGACGGCGAACGGGGAGTTTTTCGGGGAGGGCATGCGACGGTGCAGCCTGCACCCCGCCTTCTCCCCGAGCAAGCCGTCACGTGCGGAAAACGCCCCTCGCGCTACGCGTTTTCCGCCCGGAAAACGGCGCGATTCGCACGACCTTTTGCCGGCCGTCGTGTCGATATTAACCCAGGAGGACATTACCATGGATCGGTACACCCAAAGTCGGCAGGCCGCCGACGCCTCCCCGGCCGCAAGGCCGAGCAGGCGCACGGCACTCTTCATCGCCACCGCCGTCCTTGCAGCCCTGCCCGCCATCGGTCGGGCGGAGACCGCCGACGCCGAGCTCCTTTCCGAAATCGAACGCCGCGCGGTGCTGTATTTTGTCGAGCAAACGCACCCCGTCACCGGACTCACCCGCGACCGCGCGCCGACCACCGGCGAGACCGGCAGCCAGCAGGCCAGCGTGGCGGCGAACGGATTTGCCCTCACCGCCTGGGGCATCGCCGTGCACAACGGCTGGATGACACCCGCGGAAGGGCGGCAACGCGCGCTGACAACGTTGCGCACCATGCACCGCCAGACGGAGCGCGTCCGCGGCTGGTTTTACCACTTCATCGACGTCGAGACCGGGCGGCGCACCTGGCAATGCGAGGCGTCGACCATCGACACCGCGTTGTTTCTCCAAGGCGCGGTGTTTGCCCGGGAGTTTTTCCACGACGCGGAGATCACCCGCCTGGTGGACGACATTTACCGCCAGATTGACTGGCGCTGGGCGCTCAACGGCGGCGCCACGCTTTCGCATGGCTGGACGCCCGAGCGCGGCTTCATCACTTACCGATGGGACCGGTACTCCGAAATGATGGGGCTCTACCTGCTCGGCATCGGTGCGCCAACGCGCCCGCTACCGGCGACGGCATGGCATGCCTGGAAACGCGGCCCCACGCTCGCCTATGCCGGACGAACCTTCCTGCACTGCCCGCCGCTGTTCACCCACCAATATTCCCATGCGTGGTTCGACTTCCGGGAGCGCCGCGATCGTTACGGTGACTACTGGGCCAACTCGGTCGATGCCACGCTGGCCCAACGCCAATGGTGCGCGGATCAGGCGGAGCGGTTTCCCCTCTGGTCGCTGCAACTCTGGGGGCTCAGCGCCTCGGACAGCGTGCGCGGTTATGAGGCGTGGGGCGGCCCACAAGACTCCGGCAAGCACGACGGCACGCTGGTGCCCTGCGCGCCCGGCGGGTCGCTGCCGTTTGCGCCGCGCGAGTGCCTGGCGGCGTTGCAAGCGATGCGTACGGCCGGTGGCGACGCGCTGTGGGGCCGCTACGGTTTCGCCGACGCCTTCAACCCTCATACCGGCTGGGTGGCCAGCGACGTGATCGCGATCGATCAGGGCATCATGCTGCTGATGGCGGAGAACCTGCGCAGCAATCTGGTCTGGGATGTCTTTCAACGTGCGCCCGAAGTGCAACGCGCCATGCGCCTCGCCGGCTTCAAAGAGCAACCCGCCTTCCGCAGCGGCTCGCTCTTGCTGGCGACGCTGCGGTAGCGGCAACTTCAACGGGAGCGTCAAAAATGTGCGCTCACCAAACGCGGTTCGCCTCAACCAAAGCACGCCCAACATACGCACAATACTTGCGCACTGAAATTTTCTACGCAGCCAAAGCCATCGGCAGGGTGAGCTTAAAGGTGGTGCCGCGCTCTGGGCCTTGATAGTTGATGTTATCCACTTCCAGTTTGCCGCCCAGCCTTGCGCTCAGCTCTTTGCAGATCATCAGGCCCAAACCTGCGCCATCGCCCTTGCCCTTTTCTCTCAAGTAGGGCGTGAAAAGATGGTCGCGCATCTCCGCGGGGATTCCCGGCCCATTGTCCTTTATATATATCTCCACCTGCTCGGCCGATACCTGACAACGCACCTGGATGGCCAAGGATTCTCCGGCTCTCTTTTCCATCTTCCATAGTGCGGTGATCGCATTGCCCACCAGATTGATCAAAACCTGCTTCATCGCTTTCGTATCCGTGACAATAAACAGTTCCTTGGGCGCATCGGCGTACAACCCGATGCCGCCGTCTTTGGCCCGCGGAGTCATCAGCTCCAGCACTTCCGCGATGAGTGTGCCGAGGTTACAAACCGCGGGAGCTTCCGGTGCGGGCGCACCCAGGCCCACCAACGAATTGGCCAACAATTGCACCCGCTGCACCTCCTGTTTGCAGAGCGTCGCCAACCGAATGCGGGCAGGCGTCCCCACCTCATTGTCCATCAACCGCTGCATGGCATATTCGATTGATACCAGCGGATTGCGCAACTCATGCGCCGCTTTCGATGCGATCAGGCTCATCGTGGTCGCACGTTCGGCCTGACAGGCGCGTCTCGCCAGCTCACCGATTTCCAAGATCCGGAACGCCTCACAGCAGATCACGTAAAAGGCGTTGATGAACGCTGTAGAGTGGCGCGCA
>JACRHS010000026.1 GCA_016217595.1 Opitutia bacterium
CTATATCGAAGGCTTTTACAACCGCTCGAGGCGCCACAGCTCGCTCGGCTATCTCTCACCTGCGGCTTTCGAAGAACAACCAACCAACAAGGACAGCAACGCGGCCTGAATCACTGTCCACTTTTTCGAGGCAAGCCCACTGTTCCTACGCGCTTACTTTACTCTGTGCTTTCCTTTCTTTCGAGTGCTTGGCAACAAGCACCGCGATGAGCGGAGCAATGAGTAGACCCGATAACGATAACCATCCAACTCGCGCCTCCAACAAAGCTACGGTGATGATAAGGGAGACGGCGGAGCCAACCAGATAAAGCAATGCGCCGATGAACAATCTCCGTAGGCCTGCCTTTTTAGAAAGCATGACCACCATGAGTCCGATACCGCCTCCCAGTAGCCAGCCTATGAATGAGACAAGGACTCTGGTGATGCCGCATTCGTCGAAGGCGAAGTGGTAGCCAAGCAGTGCAAATAGTGCCGAGATTGCAATGATCATGGTCACCATCACCAAGAGCTGTCGTGGAGCGTTCATTTTGCCTACGTCAGAGATCAGCCCTTGTTGGTGAAGGCACGTGATGTGCGTAAGCACAGTGCGCGACCGATATGGACATTGCGCAGTGGCGCCTGATGTGTGTCTGGCAAGAGCGTAAATGGACGGGGTGAAAATCCTCGAAACATGACGCCGACATGGAAAACCAGAGCTCGAGACCAAAGCAATTGCGTAGCTGCGAGGCTGTGTGGGAAAGAAACGCATGGTGCCGCGGTGACGAGACCGGAGCACGCAGGAGCGATTTCAAACGATGCTGCCGTGCGTGAGCCAGAGGCGAAAGCGTGGTCTGATTGCAGCCATATTGTCGCTACGCTCCAATGCGGCTACAATACTATCGAAGCCGCTTTTGGTACGCTCCGGCCTCACGCCGCCGGCGGGGCGGGGAGCTCCAGGACGAACGTCGCGCCGCAATCGGGGCCGTCGCTGTGGGCGGTGAGCGAGCCGCCGAGTTCGCGCGCCGCCAGTACGCCGCTGTGCAGGCCGAAGCCGTGGCCGTCGGTGCGCGTGGTGAAGCCGAGCGAGAAGATGCGCGTGAGGTTTTCCGGCGGGATGCCGATGCCGGTGTCGCGGACAGTGAAGCGGATTTTATCCGGGACGTGCCAGGCGACGGAGAGGAAGATTTTGCGGCGCTCGACGGCCAGGTCGGCCACGGCGTATTTGGCGTTGCCGAGGAGGTTGATCAAAATCTGGAGCGCCTTGTGTTTGTCGACCGAGACCTTGGGCACCGGCTGGTAATCGCGCACGAGTTCGATCCGGTGCCGGCGGAAGGCGCGCTCGTTGATGCGCACGGCGTCCTCCATCAGATCGGTGGGCAGGAGTTCTTCGACCACGCCGACCGTGCGGGCGTAGGACTGCTGCATCGCCACGATGGATTTGATGTGGTCGATGTTCTCGGTGATGACGCGCAGCTCGTCCTGCCAGGATTTCTGGTCGGCGGCCAGGTGGTCGACGAGCCACACCAGCAGATCGGGCAACGCCTGCCCGCGCGGATCATCGCGGACGAAGGCGGCGAAATCGGCCGGGTGCGCCCGGATCAGCTCGATGGCGCGGGTCAGATCCTGCAGGTGCGAGGCATCGAGGTGTTCTTTCAGCAGACCGGCGGAGACGTTGACGCTGTTGAGCACGTTGCCGACGTTGTGCAGCACGCCGGTGGCGACCTCGGCCATGCCGGCGATGCGCGAGGTTTCGAGCAACCGGCTGTTGGCGACTTCGAGCGCGCGATTGGTGCGGCGGCGTTCGAGCGTGTGCATGAAGATTTGCGCGGCGATGCGCAGCGCGGCGACGTCGTCGGGCTGGGCGAGGTGCTCGGGTTTCCGCCACTCGCTCCCGATGGCGGCGATGAACTCACCGCGCAACAGCACGGGTACGAGCAGGGTGTTGCGTCCGCCCGTGGCGGCGAACCACTCGGCTTCCGCAGTGTCGACGGGCGGCGGGTGACCGGCGGCGCAGCTCAGGCTCTCGCCCTGGGCGAGGCGTTCGCGGCAACGCGGATGAGCGCCGGCCAACAGTCCCGCCCATGGTTCGGGGGTTCCGCCAGTGTTGGCACGCGTCCAGATATGCACCGGCGGTTCTTCGCCGCTGCCGGTGGGGACTTGGATCAGATAGCAACGATCGGCCGACATGAAACCGGCCAGTCGTTCGAGCGCGAAGTCGAGGTTGTCGTCGAGCGCCTCGGGGGCGACGTTGATGAAGCGGGTGGAGATCTCGCCGGCGACCTGTTCGAGCAGGAGCCGGCGTTGCAAAGTGGCGGACTGCGACTCGATCCGTGCGAGCATCTGGTTGAACGAGTCGGTCAACTGGCCGACCTCATCGCCGCTGAGGCGCGGGGCGCGCAGCGAATAATCCTGGCGCGCGGCGACGTTGGCGGCAGTTTCGGCGAGCTGCCGGATGGGCACGGCGATGCGCCGGCCGAGCACGCTGGCGAAGATCACGGCGAGCAGGATGGCGGCGGCGACCACGCCGAGGAGGACCCAGAGGTGCGGGAGGAGAAGTTCGCGTTGGATGGCCGCGAAATCGTATTCGAGCATCAGCGTGCCGAGGGTGCGGTTGTTGAGGCGCACGGATTCGCCCACAATCAGGCGGGCGCCTTCAAAGTAGGCGCCGATTCGCGGGGCGGAGGGCGGGCCGTGCAGATCGTCGGTCGTGGCCTCGTAGCGGGCGAACACCGACTGGTCGGCGCGGTGGAGCGTGGCGCGCAGGAGATGGGGCTTGGACCGCAGCGCCCCGAGCAATTCGCCCGCGGTGCGTTCGTCGCCAAAGGCGAGGGCGGCGGTGCTGCTGTCGGCGATGATCCGGCCCTGAATCTCCAGGTCGCTGATGGTGAGGGCGCGGATACGCTGCCATTGAAATGCCAGCAGGCAGGCGCTGGCCAGAAGCAGTGTGGTGATGCTGGCCACCAGGATGGCGGCGACGGCTTTGCGCTGGATCGAAAGCGAGTGCAGGAATGGCATGGTCAGTCTCCTTTCCGGGTGGTCACGGCGCGACCCAGGCGTTGTAGTTTCGAGCTGAGTTTGAGGCCGACGGCGGCGGCGGCGGGGGCGTTGATCTCGAAGCGCACGCGGCCTTGATCGTAGATAAAACCGATCATGCCGCCATTCGCGCAGAAGTCGGCGGTTTCGCCGACCAGCAGGATGGGTTGATCATGGACCGTTTGCGGCCAGCCGGACGAGGGCACTGGCGCCTGGTCGCTGACGAAGAGGAGGTGGCAACGGGTCTGGGCTGCCCACGGACGCACGAGGATGGGCCGGTCGCCGATGCGTTCACCGTTGACGACGGCGGCGATGGCTTCGAGATAGGCGGGCTCGCCCGCCACCGCGATGATGTACGGCGCGCCGGGCTGGGTCGCGGTCGCGGGCCATTCGACGAATTGCAGGAAGTTGAAAAGGAAGGTGGCTTTGACTTGGTACTCGAAGGGGTCTTTGGCGGCTTGAGCCGGCGCGCCGAGGCTGAGTGCCAGCAGCAGCCAGCCGAGCGCGCGGCCGGTTGAGCGGAAAAATTTGCTGGAGGAGAAAATCGCCATGATCGCGAGGCGTCAGAACCGGACGGTGCCCGAGAAAATGAAATTGCGGCCCGGCTCGTTGATGCCGGAGCCGTGGATGCGATAATCGATGTCGGTGAGGTTTTCGACGGCGAGGGTCACATCCGTGTTGGCACCGAGCTTCATGCCGCCGCGCAGCGTAAACGCGCAGTATCCCGGGGTGCCGCGCGGCGGGATGCGTTCGCGGTCGGCAAGATCGGCACTGGAGAGGCGGTCCTGCCGCGCCGCACTGACGGCACTGGCTTCCAGCCACCCGCGTTGACTGGGGGCGGTCCAGCGCAGCGCGAGCCGGCCGGAAAGAGGCATGAGCCGCGACACCGGTTCGCGGATACGGCGGGCCAGATCGTTGCCGGGATAAAGCGACAAGTTGCCATGCATCCAGGCCCCGGAGGTGCTGACGAGGAAGCCCGCGCCGAGCGGGAGGCGTGCGAGCAGTTCGGCGCCTTCCACGAAACCGTCGCCGGAGTTGCGCTTGGTCACCTCGGTCAGGCCGCCGAGCAGGCGCCCGGTGGGGGTCCGGACGATCATGCCATCGATTTTCGTGTAGAAATAGGCGGCCTCCAGCTCCAGCTGCCGGGTGCGCAGCTTGAAGCCGACGTCCTGCATCAGGAATTTTTCGGGGCGCACCATTTGCGCGGGCACTTCGATTTGCCCGGAAGCGGCGGTGTCGAAGCGCGAGAGGTCGGAGAGGTTGGGGGCGCGGAAGCCTTGGGAGAGTCCGGCAAAGGCCAGTGCTTTTCCCTCCGGGCTGTGACGCCACGTGGCACGCACGCTGCCGACCAGCGAATCCCAACTCTTGCTGAAACTGGGCGCGGCGCCGCCGGTGGCCGGGTCGAGTGTCCGGCCGAGCGCGGCATGGGCCCGGTCGTAGCGGCCGCGCACCGTGATGTCGATGGGCCCGATTGCGGTGAGTTGGTTTTGCACGAACAAGCCCGCGAGGTCGTAGGTCGAGGCATCGGCCACCGGACCTTGAACGTCGATGCGTTCGAGTGCGCCGGCGGCGGTGTAGCGGCGGGCGAAACTGTCCACGTTGTCGCGGTACCAGGAACCGCCGTAGGTCCAGTAACCGAGCGGCGAGGTGCTGTGCAAGGTGGCAAACAATCCCAGCGAGGCGGCGGTGATACCCTGGCGGTCGCTGCGGCTGTCGGAGCGGATGCGGAATTGTTCTTCGTTTTGTTCCTGGCGCGAGAAGCTGAAGGTCGCATCTTCGATCCAGCGCCCCAGCTCTTTCGCCTGCACCTGGACGTAGGTGAGATGCCGGGTTTGATCGAGCGAGCGGCGCAAATCGGTGCCGGGCACAGTGCCCTCCCACGCTTGGCCGTAGATGGTGCTGTGGTTGCGCCAGACGTCGTTTTGCACGAAGGACTGGTGGGCGAACACCAGGCGCACACCCGGCTGGAGTTGCCCCACCAGTTTCACGTCGCCGCCGTGCTCGTCGTAAGCTGTGCGCGGTTGCGAGCCGACATGCGCGCCCCCTTCGAGATCGCCGTGGCGGGCGAGGGTGACACCGGCAAGTGCGCCGAATTTGTCGGTTAACCGGGCCGTGCCCTCGGCGCGTACGCTGGTCGCGCGCTCGGCGGAGGCGATGCGGGTGTAGAGCCGGCCAGACGCCGCCGGGCCGGTTAACTCGGGGGCAACCGTGAGAACATTGACGGTGCCGCCGATCGAATCGCTGCCGTAGAGCACGGAGGCGGGCCCCAGCACGACTTCCAGTTGCGCCACCGCGTATGGGTCGACGGTGCTCCAATATTGGTTGGGGCCATCGCGAAAGACCGAGTTGTTGAGCCGGATGCCGTCGATCAGGAGCAACGTGCGAAACCCGGTGAATCCGCGGAGATAGGGCGATTGCTGGCCGTTGGCGGTTTTCTGCACCATGACGCCGGGCACTTCGCTCAACGCCCCGGAGAGTGATACCGGCGCCTCCCGGGAAAAATCAGCCGCCGTCAAGGCGCGCACCATGAACGGCAGGGTAAACGGGTCCGCCGCGGTCTGGGTGGCCGTGACGACTTTGAGCTCCATCAACTCTTCCAAGCTGAGGCGTTTGAGATTGGTGGGGGCGACGCTCGCCGGTGCCAAAGAGGCCTGACCTGTCAGCACCAGAGCGAGCCATGCGGAGAGGACACGTGTCTTGGGGGGAAGCATGCTACGATGGGGCGGCATGGAATTCTCGTGGTTTGGGGAGGGTTAGAGGCCGTATCCGAAGCTGAAGCGTGGCGCAAAAATAAGGGCATGAAAGTAACCGGGGCAACGTCCAACCGGCGTATGCGGTGAGCGGGGCAAAACACTGCACCGGGTTTCGGTCAGGGCGAGGCGGATGGAAAACCATCATAACCAAAAACCATTAATCGGGCTCTGGCTCCGTGGCTTGAGCAGATTTTCTCCGCGCCGGCAGGTGGCCGCGCTTCCGCGATCGAAAAGTGGATCTCGTCACTCGGTAATTGACCCAACTGGTTACTTAGGTTTCATGCCAATTTCCCCTCGACGGACGTCCGCCGGCGGGTGATTCTTCCATCTCCTTTCCCACGACCATGAGCTTAAACATCAAACCTGCTTCATCCTGTGCCTTTGACCAGATTTCGCTCGGCGAAGTCATGCTCCGTCTCGATCCCGGCGAGGGCCGCATCCGCACCACCCGCAGCTTCACCGCGTGGGAAGGTGGCGGCGAGTACAACACCTCGCGCGGCCTGCGCAAATGCTTCGGCCTGAAAACCGCCGTCTGCACCGCCTTCGTCGACAACGAAGTCGGTCACCTCGTCGAGGACTTCATTATGCAGGGCGGCGTCGCCACCGACTTCATCAAGTGGCGCGAAGACGACGGCATCGGCCGCACCATCCGCAATGGCCTCAACTTCACTGAGCGCGGCTTTGGCGTGCGCGGCGCGGTGGGCGTTTCCGACCGCGGCAACACCGCCGCTTCGCAGATCAAGCCTGGAGACTTCGATTGGGAGCACATCTTCGGCAAGCTCGGCGTGCGCTGGCTGCACACCGGCGGCATCTTCGCCGCCCTCTCCGCCACCACCGCGGAAGCGGTCATCGAGGCGGTCAAGGCCGCCAAGAAGCACGGCACCATCGTTTCCTACGATCTCAACTACCGCCCGTCGCTCTGGAAATCCATCGGCGGCCTCAAGAAGGCGCAGGAGGTCAACAAGGAGATCGCCAAGTACGTCGACGTCATGATCGGCAACGAGGAGGACTTCACCGCCTCGCTCGGCTTCGAGGTCAAGGGCGTCGATCACAACATCTCCGCCATCGAGACCGACGCGTTCAAGGCCATGATCGAGACCGCCGTGAAGGCGTACCCGAATTTCAAGGTCGCCGCGACCACGCTCCGCCGTGTCATCACCGCGACGAAGAACGACTGGAGCGCGATCCTCTGGCATGACGGCAAATTCCACGAGAGCCGCAAATATCCCGAGCTCGAGATCCTCGATCGCGTGGGCGGCGGCGACAGCTTCGCCTCCGGCGTGCAGTTCGGTTTCCTCACCTTCAACGACGCGCAGAAAGCGGTCGAATACGGCGCCGCGCACGGCGCGCTGGCCTCGACCACGCCCGGCGACACCTCGATGGCCACCCGCAAGGAAGTCGAGAAACTCTTCGCCGGCGGCAGCGCCCGCGTGGTGCGTTAAGCGAGTTTTTTATTGGTTCCGCAAAACGGCCCGGACCCTGTGTCCGGGCCGTTTTTTGTTTAACGTGGGCGATGCCAAGAGAAGAGCTGTGGTAAACGGGGGTTTTCTCTCTTGGCCAATCCGGCCGCCTCTTTTCGTTTGAACGCGAAGCGACGGGGAATTCGCCGGCTGCGTTCGATTGAATACTTGCGCCTGATCGGCCGGCACAGATAAACCCGCCGCTGCGCCCATCCGCCCAATTCCGAGCGATGACTGAACTCAATCCCAACCAGCGACGAACTTTGGCCCTGCTGCGCGTGCATGGGCATCTGAGTCGCGCGGAGCTGGCAAGTGAGCTGGGGCTGAGCCGTCCGGCGCTGACAGAAATTGTCCGGGTGCTGACCGAGCTGGGCTATGTCGAGGAGCACGGCGTGGGCGGCAATCTGCGCGGGCAACCCAAAATCAATCTGCGTTTGCGGGCGCGCGCCGCCTGCGTGTTGGGCGTTTTTGTCCAGACCGACCGCATCCAGCTCATGCTGGCCGATCTCACCGGCGAGCCGTTGGGCGTGGCGACGATCACGCCGACTCCCGCCGGTCCGGAGCAGGCGTGCGACGCCATCGCCGCGGAGGTGGATCGCCTGATCCGCAAACACTCGGTGTCGCGCAAGCGTCTCCTCGCAGTGGGTGTGGCGGTCTCCGGTTTTTTCGTCGGCGAAGGAGATCGCATCTGGCCGCCGATCGAAATGGTCCGCTGGCGGGAGTTTCCGCTGAAGGCGGTGCTGGCGCAGAAACTGGCGTTGCCCGTTTTTCTGGAGAACGATGGCAACGTCGCCGCCTTGGCCGAGCACATGAGCGGAGTGGGGCGGCGTTTCCGCAATTTCCTCTTTGTCTATCTTGGCTATGGCGTCGGCGGCGGTTTCGTTCACGAAGGCCAGATCTACACCGGCGCGTTTGGCAACGCCTGTGAAATCGGGCGGCTCGTGCCGCCGCATCCGGCCCTCCGACCGACGCTCAACAGCCTGGCCTATTATTTGGACCGCCCGGTGGCTTCGATTTCCAGCGAGGAAATCTCCGCCTGGTTTGCCGGACGCGACGCGCGCTTTTTCGCCTTTCTGCAAGCTGCGGTGCGCGCGCTGCATGGCCCGCTGGCGGCCGCCGTGGTACTGCTCGATCCGGCGGCGATTGTGCTCGGCGGCAAGTTTCCCCCCGAGGTGATGCGCTGGTTTTTGGAGCAGATCGACATCTCGAACGCCGACACGGCCGCGATCCCCTTGCTGCGAAAACCGGCGTTGCTGGGCAGCGAAATCACGACCGTGGAAGCCGGGCTGCTGGGCGCGGCGGTCCTGCCGCTCAACGAATTCATGACGCCGCGTTCACCGTGAGCATGGCGCGACCCTGCGCCGGTTTATGGGCGTAATCCCTGTCGGGATTGCCTGGCAGAGAGTAACTAACCGGTGCGCGAGGCCGCGGGAGGGATTACCGGTGATTAACGACTTCGCTTTTCAGGGAAAATTTGCATGAGATGCCCGCTTTTCGTTCGCGCGATCCGAGTCAATCGGGGCCCGGCGATGTCCGATACATCTCACCATTTCCATGCAGCGTCTCATTGCGCCTTGTCGCACCATCTTCCAGTTGCCCGGCTTTGCCACGCTGCTGGTGTGTAACTTCCTGCTCGGGCTCGCGCAGTCGTTTGTCAGCCCGTTCTACTCCATGTTCGGCACGTTGGAGGTGGGGATGACGCCGTTCATGTTCGGTGTGTTCATGACGGTGACGTCGGTGAGCGCGATCGGGTTGAGTACGGTGCTGGCGCGGTGGTCGGACACACGGTACTCCCGCCGGACAATGTTGTTGTTGGGCGGACTGTGCGGTGCGGCGGCGTATGGCGCGTTCGCGGTGGTGCGCGATGCGGTCTGGCTCACAGTGATCGGCTCACTGGTGCTGGGCATCGGTAGCATCACCGTGCCGCAACTTTTCGCGCTCGCGCGCGAGCAGATCGCCCGCTCCGGGCTGCCGCCGGCCGACACGCCGTTGTACATGAATGTATTTCGCATGTTTTTCGCCCTGGCGTGGACGGTTGGTCCGGCGATCGCGGCGTGGGTGATGCAGCATTATTCGTTTCGCGGCACATTTGGGGTGGCGGCGTTTTTCTTTCTGAGCAGCACACTGGTCGTGGCGTTTGCGGCGCCGGCTGTGCCACCGGGCGCGGCACATGAGCAGGCGCGGAAGATGCCCATGCGGCAGATGTTTCAACCACCGGGCCTGCTAGCTTATTTTCTCGGGTTTTGCCTGTTTTTCGTCTGCACGACGATGTGCATCATGAACCTGCCGCTGTTCGTGCTGCATAGCATCGGCGGTACGGCGACGCACGTGGGCATCATCTACAGTTTGGCGCCGATTTTCGAGCTGCCGTTTATGATCTATTTCGGCCTGCTGGCGGCACACTGCGATCAGGCCAAGTTGATCCGTATAGGGATATTCATCGCGGCGGTATATTACGGCGGGCTCGCACTGGCCCAGGCCCCGTGGCACATCTACCCGCTGCAGATTTTGAGCGCGGCGTTCGTGGCGGTGACCAACGGCATCGCGATCACGTTTTTCCAGAGCTTCCTGCCCAACCAGGCCGGCGCGGCCACGAGTCTTTATTTCAATGCCGCGCGCATCGGCTCGACCGTCGGCTATCTGCTGTTCGGATCGCTGGCCTCGACGTGCGGCTATCGGAGCGTGTTTCTCGTCTGCACGGTGCTCAGCGCCACGGTGCTCGTGATTTTCCACCAGCGACGCAAATTGCATTTGCCGGCGGCGGCGTGAACCCGGTCGCTTACGCCGGCTTCGGCACGGTCAACTCATCGTAGGCGGTGGCGAGATTCATGGGCAGGCGGTTGCGACCGCCCGGCGGCACGTGGTAATCGGGGAAGCCGGGGAGGTTATCGAGTTTCACGATCTCGGCCTTCGACTTGCCGGCGGCGATCTCCTTCTCGACGTGCGCGAGCAATCCCGCGAGGAAATCGCGCATCGTCAGCAAATCGCCGCGGGCTCCGGTGACTCCGAACTTCGCGTTGCCGTGGCCGTAAATGTAGAGCGCGTCGGCCGGGAGGGTTTGCGCCAGTTGCTCAAGAATCTTGATCCAGTTGCGAATGCTCGCGCCGCCAAACCGGTCGATCACGGGGTAGAGCCGGTTGAACACGAGGTCGCCCATGTGCACCACGTTGGCGCGCTCGAACGTGATGATGGCATCGCCGCCGGTGTGCGCCGGACCGTAATGTTGCGCGACGATGACTTCGTCGCCGCAGTCGTGCCGCCACACGTCGTCGAACAGCGTGTCGGCAAACACCTGCTTGTGCGTGGTGTCGTTTTGCTCGGCGGCGCGGAGCTGGAATTTGGGCACGCGACTGTGGGCCACGATGGTCTGGGCCGCGGGCTTGAAGGTGCCGTTGCCGCTGGTGTGGTCGAAGTGGTGGTGGGTGTTGAGCACCACGTCGATTTTGCGCGCACCGCGCCCGGGCAGGCCGGCGAGGCAGATCGCTGCGGTCTCGGGGTATTGCGTGTCGATCACGGCCAGTGCGTCCTTGCTGGCGAGCCAGCCTATGGTGCCGCCGCGACCGGTGAAGTAACCGACGTTGCGCCGCAGCGGGCGAAATTCTGTGACGGCCGACGCATGGGGCGCGGCGGCGGGCATGGCCGGGGCGGAGGGTTGCGCGCTAAGCCGGGGGCGGAGCAAGACGCTGGCCGCAGCCAGCGCGGAGGAGCGGACGAGGAAGGCGCGGCGGTTCATGGCGAAAACTAAATCGCAAAAACGGCCCGGCGCCACCGCGAAAACACCTCCCCCGGGGGCTGCGGTGACTTCCCTGTAACTTTTCCCGCCGCCGCCGGTTCTCCTCTGCGTCCCGTGTCCTGTCCGTCTCTTTCCTCCGTGTCCCTCGTGCTCTCAGAAATCCGTGTTCAATCCGCCTCGACCGTGGTTGAGTCGTCTGCTGACGATTCTGCCGTGGACGCCCGCGAACCCTCCGATCACGCCCTCATGCTGGCCGTACGCCACGGCGAGCTGGCGCGTTTGGGCGATTTGTTCGAGCGTTACCACCGGCCGCTCTACGGGTTTTTCGTGCGGCTGACCGGCCAGCGGACTGCGAGCGAAGATTTGGTGCAACTCGTCTTCTACCGCATCCTGAAGTACCGCCACACCTATCGCGACGAGGGCAAGTTTTCCGCCTGGATTTACCACCTCGCGCGCAAGGTCGCCGCCGATCACTTCCGGCAAACCGCGGCGCGCGCCACGCCGGTGGAGCCGGGGGATTTGCACGGCGTGCCCGATCCCGCACCGCATGCCGCCGCCCACGCCGAGCGCGCCGACGATCTCGCGCTCCTGCGCCGCGCGCTCGACCGGCTGCCCCTCGAACAACGCGAGCTGCTCACGCTGCATCGCTTCCAACACGTCCGCCACCAGGAGCTCGCCCGGCTGTTCGATTGCAGCGTCGGCGCGGTGAAAGTCCGCATGCACCGCGCGCTCATCGCCCTGCGCGAGCACTATCTGAAACTGCGCCGCGAGCCCGCCCCATGAGCGCCCTCCGCCATCAGTCACCACTCAACCCACTTTCGTCATGATTTGCTCCCGCGTCCAAGAAGCCTTCACCGATTACCAGGCCGGCACGCTTTCCGCCGAGGAGACCGCTGAGGCGCGACTCCACCTGCGGACGTGCCTGGCCTGCCAACGCGACTGGGCCGGCTGGCAGGAAACGCTCCTCCTGCTCGACCGGCTGCCCGCCGAGGAGCCCAGCCCGCGTCTGCGCGAAAACTTCTACGCGATGCTCGACACGCATCAACGCGCCGCCGAGGCCGGGCCGTTTGCCCAGTTGCGCACGCAGCTCGACCGGATCTGCGCACGGCTTCTGCCGGCGCGCCCCGCGTGGCAGCTCGCCGGCGCGCTGGCGTTGCTCGCGGTCGGGGTGTTCGTCGGGGTGTTCTTTGCGGGACGCCCGGCGCCGGTTGAGCCGCACGACGCGGCGTTGCAGCGCCAGCTTGCCGAACTACAACGCAAGGTCGATTCGATGGGCCAGCTCGTGGCCTATTCGCTCGTCCGTCCGCAACCCGCCAACGCCCGCCTGCAACAAGTCGCCGCCACGCGGCAGCGCGGCGGAGCTGATGCCGAAACGCTCGCCGGGCTCGTGCGCACGCTCGCGTTCGACCCCAGCACCAACGTGCGGCTCTCCGCGCTCGAAACGCTTTACGCTTACGCCGATCTTCCGCTGGTGCGGGAGGGCGTGCTCGCCTCGCTGCCACGCGAAGGCTCGCCGCTGGTGCAGCTGGCCATGATCGATTTTCTCGTCTCGCTGCGCGACCAGGAGGCCGCGCCCGCGTTCGAAGCCCTCACGCGCGACGCCGCTGTTGATCAAGCGGTGCGCGCCGCCGCCCGCCGTGCGTTGGTGCAACTCTAACCGCCGCGGTTTCCCATAACCTTAAAATTCTCTCTGCCATGAAATCTTTCTTCTCTCTGGGTGTCTCTTTTCTTGTCCTGCTCGTCAGTTCGATCCGCGGCGAACCCGCGGCGACCGTGAAATTCTCCGATCCCGCCAAGCCCGGCCTGCTGAAAATCTACTTCGCGCAGGGCGACCTGAAGGTGCGCGGCAGCAGCACCGCGGCGGAGATCAGCGTCAACTCCACCGCCAAGGCTGAGAGTCAACCGGTGCGTCGCGCCGACGGATTGCGCGTGCTCAGCGACACCGGGGCGAGTTTTCAGCTCACGGAAAAGGACAACGTCGCCGAGTTTAACAGCGGCAAAGAGGACTGGCCGATGGGCGACACCGCCAGCTTTGAGATCATCGTGCCCGCCGCCACCGCGCTCGAAGTGCAGAACGGTTGGGGTGGCACGGTCGCCATCGAAAAGGTGACCGGCGACGTCGAGGTCAAAGGGCTCAATTGTGAGGTGAAACTCGTCGAGCTCGGCGGCGGGGCGGTGGTCGAAACCATGAATGGCGCGATCGACGCCACCTTCGGTGCGTTGCCGGAGAAGAAGCCGATTTCATTCAGCTCCATGAACGGCGAGGTGAAACTGCGCGTGCCGGCCAACGCCAAGGCCAACGTGCGGTTCCGCTCCCACAATGGCGCCATTCTGACCGATTTTCCCGAGGACGCGCTGAAGACCAAGACGGAGAATCTCGGGCGCACAGATTGGGGCAAATACGCCGGTCAGCACGTCGCGATCGCCTCGCAGGTGGCGGGCGAAGTGGCGCGCGAGGTGGCCAAGGTCGCGCATCAGGTGGCGACGGAAGTGCAGACCGCGGTGCGCGAGGCGCAGCGCGCCGAGTCCGAGAGCCGGAAGGCGGAGGCCGAAGTGCAGCGCGTCGAGGCGGAAACAGCGGCTGCGGAGATGGCGGCGAAAGCCACAGGCACTGCGCCGTCCAAGGTAAAAACGGCGCGCCCGATCCGCAGTCCCCGGCCGCCGCGTCCCCCGAGCATTCCGGCCATCGCCGGCGGCAAGGTCGTCAGCGGCACGCTCAACGGTGGCGGCATCGATCTGCAAGTGACGACGATGAACGGCGATATCACGTTGCGGCGTCAGCCCTGAGCGAGGGCTGCGTGATGCGGCAAAAACGTTGCCGAGAAAAAAAGCAACGGCGGGTTTCTACTGAGTGGAATAGCTTCGAGTTGGCGGGGGGCGGTTTTAGTTTCGGCGGCCTGTTCACCTGCCATGGATCCCGCCCTGCGCATATTAATCATCGAGGATTTGGATTTAGATGCGCAGTTGCTGGTCCACGAACTCACGAAGGCGGGTTATGCGGTTGAGGCGCGGCGGGTGCGGGAGGAGGCGGAATTCTGCGCGGCGTTGAACGAGGCCGGTTGGCAGCTGGTGGTGTGCGATTATCAGTTACCGCGTTTCAATGCCAGGCGCGCGTTGGAGCTGCTGCGAGCGCACGATCCCGAGCTGCCGTTTATTGTCGTCTCGGACCGCATGGGCGAGGAAGCCGCGGTGGAGATGATGCGGCGGGGCGCGCAGGATTACCTCTTAAAAATCGATCTGGCGCGCTTTGTGCCCGTGGTGCGGCGCGAATTGCGGGAGGTGGAGCACCGCCGCGCCCGACGGCAGGCGGAGCGGCAGTTGCAGCGGTTGTCGCAAGTGGTCGAGCAGGCCGATGCGGGCGTGATCATCACCGACAGTGCGGGGCGCATCGAGTACGCGAATCCGGCGCTCACCCGACTCACCGGCTACACGCGCGAGGAGCTGTACGGGCAGACGCCGCGCATTTTGAAATCGGACCGGCACAAACCGGCCTTTTACGCGCAACTCTGGCGAACGGTGCTGGCGGGCGATCCGTTCTATGCCGTGTTCGCGAACCGCAAGAAGAACGGGGAGCTTTTCTACGAGGAGAAAACCATCACGCCGTTGCGCAACGAGGCGGGGCGCATCACGCATTTTGTTTCCACCGGACAGGACATCACGCAGCGCCGGGCCGCCGAGGAGGCGTTGCGGCAGGCGCACGCCGAGCTGGAGCGACGCGTGGTTGAGCGCACGGCGGAATTGTCCGCCGCCAACGCGCGCTTGCAGGAGCTCGACCGGTTGAAGTCGGAGTTTCTGGCCACCATGAGCCACGAGCTGCGCACGCCGCTCAACTCCATCATCGGGTTCACGGGCGTGGTGAAGTCCGGCATGGCCGGGCCGGTGTCCGATGAACAACAGCGGCAGCTCGGCATGGCGTACTCCGCCGCCCAGCATCTGCTCACGCTCATCAACGATCTGCTCGACGTCTCGCGGATTGAGGCCGGCAAGGTCCGGCTCGAAAAGGAACCGTTTGATTTCGCCGAGGTGGTCGGTGTGGCGGTGGGTCAACTTAAACCGCTGGCGCAGGCCAAGCGGCTGGTGCTGCGCGCACAGTTGCCGCCCGGTCCGCTGCCCATGGTGGGGGATCGCGGCCGTTGCCTCCAGGTGCTGCTCAATCTCGTGCAAAACGCCGTGAAGTTCACCGCCAAGGGCTCCATCGACCTGGTGGTGCGAGTGGAGCCGGAGGCGGTGCGACTCGACGTGATCGACACTGGCGTCGGCATCAAACCCGAGCACATGGGGCAGCTTTTCGAGGCTTTCCGCCAAGTCGATGGTTCGGCCCGGCGCGCGTACGAAGGCACCGGGCTCGGACTGTATCTTTGCCGTCGCTTGATACTCATGATGGGCGGTGAAATTTCGGCGCACAGCGTTTATGGGCAGGGCACCCATTTTGAAGTCCGCGTGCCCTGCACCTTGCCAGCTGAGGTCACCGACGACTCCTCACTTCCTCCCGAACCCCCGAACCATGTCTGCGAAAATTCTGTTGGTTGAGGATAACCCTGAGAACCGCTACTTGTTCACCTTCCTGCTGAAGCGGGCGGGTTACACCGTGCGGTCTGCCTCCAACGGTTGCGAGGCCCTCGCCGAGGCTGCGAGCATGGTGCCCGATCTGGTGATCATGGACATCCAGATGCCCGAAATGGATGGCTACGAGGCGACGGCGCGGCTGCGGGAAGATCCGCGATTTGACGCCGTGCCCATCGTGGGGCTGAGCGCTTTCGCGACGACGGGCGACCACGAACGGGCGCGGCGGAGCGGGTTTGCGGCGTATTTGGCGAAACCGATCGTGCCGGAAGATTTCCTGCGGGAAATCGCCGCGTATCTGCCCGTGGCGCTGCGGCCTTGACGCCCATGGTCGCGGAGGGTTTGCACCCGGTGCAACCTTGGCTAGCTTTCGCCGGTCAACGCTTACCATGAAACCGCACCGCTTTTCATTTTGGTCCGCCATTCTTGCCGCGTTGCTGCTCGCCGGTTGCAGCACGGTGGAGAGCCGCATCAAGGAGCATCCCGCGGTGTTCGCCGCGCTCGATGCGCCGACCCAGCAGAAAATTCGCCAGCAGATCGTCGAGCTCGGCTACACGCCGGAAATGGTCTATCTCGCGCTCGGCGCGCCTTCGGAAAAATTGCAAAAGACGACCGAGTGGGGCGTCGAAGACGTCTGGATCTACAATCGCTATTACCGCGATTGGGTGGGCAACGTGCTTTCCCATTACCAGCGCTGGGTCATGTACGATCCCGTTTCGAAGCGCTACATCGTGTACGTTGAGCCGGTTTATGCCAACGTGTACGAGGATCGGGAGGAAGAGCAGTTCCGGGTGACGTATCTCAACGGCAAAGTCGCCGTGATGGAGCAGGTCAAGGATCGCGGCGAACGGCCAACGGCCCAGCCTGCACCGGCACCGGCGGCCGCTCCGGCCGCGGCTCCGGCCAAGTCGTCCGCGCCGACCGTCGCTGTGCCTACACCCGCGCAGTCAGCGGGATAATCGCGTTGCCACCGCCATTTGTCGTGGCAGCCTCGCGCCACGATGAACACCCCTGATCCTCGTTTGGTAGCGGCAACTGGTCTACGCGCGGGCGGCGCAGTTCTGCCCGGCGTCGAAGTCTTGTTTGAGCGACACCCGGAGTTACTGCGTGGTAAGCGCGTGGGTCTGATTACGAATCCCACTGGCATCGATCGCGGGCTCGGGAGCATCGTGGCGCAGTTTCAGCGCCATCCGGAAATCAAGCTTGTGGCGCTCTACGGCCCGGAGCATGGCATCCGCGGCGACGCCCAGGCGGGTGAGTACGTGGCGTTTTACCAGGACGCGCATTTCCAGCTACCCGTGTTCAGTCTCTACGGACAGTCGATGAAACCGCCGCCGGGGATGTTGCAAAACATCGACGAGTACATGCGCACGTTCGACACCACGGCGCAAGACAAGGCTCCCGCCAGCACGATGCTGGAGACGATCGACACCATGGTGTGCGACCTGCAGGACATCGGCACGCGTGTCTACACGTTCGTGGCAACGATGGCGTACGCGATGCAGGCGTGTGCCGAGAGCGACATCGCTTTTGTGGTGCTCGACCGCCCCAACCCCATCAATGGCGTCGACATGGAAGGGCCGATTCTCGAATACCCCAAGCACAGCTCGTTCGTCGGACTCTATCCGGTTCCGTTGCGGCACGGCATGACGTCGGGTGAACTGGCCACGTTGTTTAACGAACGGTTTTTCAACCGCAAAGTCCGCCTGACGGTGGTGCCGATGGAAGGCTGGACGCGCGAACAATGGTTCGACGACACGCGGCTGCCGTGGGTGGCGCCGTCGCCCAACATGCCCACGCTCGCCACGGCCACAGTTTATCCCGGGCAGGTGTTGCTCGAAGGCACCAACCTTTCCGAGGGCCGCGGCACGACGCAGCCCTTCGAGCTGTTCGGCGCGCCGTGGATCGACGGCTTCGACTTCACGCGCCGGCTCAACGCCCTCGGTCTGCCCGGCGTGGTTTTCCGCGAGGCGTGGTTTACGCCCACGTTCTCCAAACATCAGGGCCAGCGCTGCGGCGGCTGCCAGGTCCACGTGACCGACCGGAACGTGTTCCGCTCGGTGGCGACGACCTTGCTGATGTTGCAAGAAGTCATCCGCGCTTATCCGGGTAAACTGGAATTCCACGCCGACTATTTCGACAAGGTCATGGGCATCTCCGCGGTCCGTCTTGCGCTGGAATCCGGCGCGGACGTCGCTCCGGTGATCGCCGGATTCCAGGCGGGCATCGACGAATTCGCCCGGATGCGGGAGCAGTACCTTCTCTACCGCAACGCGCGGTGACACTCCCGGCGCGCCGGCGCCCGGTTGGCAAGAATCGCGACATTTTTTCGACCGCGCGGCGCAGCGCGGTCGCGGGGTTTCGGCTACACTGGCGCCGTCCTCTGCCTCGCAACTTCAAGCAGTATCATCATGGCGAAAATCTATTATGTCGGCGACTGGGCGGTCATGCTGGGACCGATGTTTGCCGAAACTCCGTTCAACTATGCCTGGAAAGGCACCGATCTCTTCAACTACGGCCGTTGGCTCAAAGAAGCCCTCGAAGCCGGCGGTGAGCATCAGGTGACCAGCGTGCCGACGTGGGAATTCTACCGGCTGGAACCCGGCCGCTACGAAGCGATCCTCGCCGAGTACGATGCGGTGGTGTTCTCCGACGTCGAAGCGAAGAACTTCCAACTCGCGCCACAGTTTTTCGACCGCAGCAAATTCGGCGGCAAGCCCCTCACGTTTCCCGATCGCGTGCGACTGACGGTCGAGGCGGTGCAGGCGGGCAAGGCCATGATGTTTTTGGGCGGCTGGCTGAGCTTCAACGGCGAGATGGGCAAGGGCGGCTGGGGGCGCACGCAGTTGCGCGAGATTCTGCCCGTCGAGTGCCTCGTCCAAGAAGACCTGCGCGAAAGCACGGAAGGCTGGTCGGGGCGCGCCACGAAGCCCCGGCATCCGATCCTCGCCGGCCTCGATCTGAAAACCATGCCGCCGATTCTCGGCTACAACATCGTCAAGCCGCGCCGCGGTTGCGAAGTGCTGGCCACATGGGGCGACTCGAGCGATCCGATGCTGGCGGTCGGGCAATTCGGCAAGGGCCGCGTGCTCGCTTACACCTCCGATCCTGCGCCGCACTGGGGCTGCAATTTCGTTTACTGGCAACAGTACGCCAAATTCTGGCAGAACGCCGCCCGCTGGTTGCTGGCGAAGTCTTGATGTACCGCCCGGCCGTCCGCTGTCGCTATCGACCGGCGGACGGCCCCGGGCGCTCCAGCTCCCGGTAACTGGGCGGCTGGCGCCGGTCGTCGCGTGGAGCGCGGCCGAAGCGTCGGCGATAATCGCGGGAAAATTCCTGCGGGCGCGCGTAGCCGACGCGAAAAGCGACCTCGGTGAGCGGCAAGTCGGAGTGCTGCACCAATCCGCGGGCAAAGCTGAGCCGGATCTCGCGCAGCCGTTTCATCGGCGGCTCGCCGGTGGCCGCTTTGCACGCGCGGATCAGCGATCGCACGCTCAGCCCGCTCAATCGGCGGAGGGTGTCGAGTCGCAGCGGTTCCTCCAGCCGGGCACGCAACCGTTTCTCGATGCGCCACCAGACTTGGGCCGGCGCAGTTGGGGCGACGCGCACGTCCACACAGGCCAGCAACTGGCGCAGCAATTCGCAGAGCAGGCCGTGGCAGCGCAGCTGGCGGTCGAGCGGCGCGAGCGCACAATCCCGCCAGATGGTCAGCAGCTCCTGCCCGAGGCGCACCGTGGTGGTATTGGCGCGCAACACGCGATGGTCGTCCGGCGGCGGCGGAATGCTGGGCGCATGGAAATTAATTGTGAGAAAACGCCACGGCGCGCGCACGATCCGCCCCCGCACCAGTTCGTTGTCGTGATACCAGACGACGCAGCCCGGTCCGAAAATTTCGGGCCGTCCCTCGCTCCACTGGCTGACCGCGCCCGCTGTGACGATGTGCAGCAAGTGTCCGGGCAGACTGTGAGATTGGAACGCGCCGGTCTGCACGCGCTCCACTTCGTCGACCAATGACAGCCGCTCAACTGGGCTGGCGAGTTCGATGGGTGGCAGCGTAGCGCTCATGGAATCGACGGCGAGGGTGAGCGCGCGGGGCTGGCTTGGCGACACCCTTTGCGGTGTGCGTTGGGGGAAACAAAAAGCCGGCTCTGCGCGAGCCGGCTTGGAAACTATCGCGACGATGACAACGAGTTCAGTCGCGGCGCGGACGGCTGTTGCGTCGCGGCTTCGGGGTGCTGCTTTCCTTGGCGTTGAGGAGAAGCTGCCCCTTGGCGTTGCGAGTGAGCCAGAAGAGGTCGCCCTCGTTTTCGACAAAGAAGGGCTTTTCGCGCGCCTTCTCCGGCACTTTAAGACCGGCGGTAACCAGCGCGGCGACGTAGCTCTCCGCGCTTTGATTGAGCGCGGCGGCAATCGCGTCCGTCTCTGCCGCGTAAGCTCCGGCGCGACTCGGCTCCATATACGGGCGTGCGGCGGCCAGCGGCGAAAGCGCGGGCGCAGGCGACGGGGTCGCTTCTGCGGCGACGGGCGCGGGCGTTTCGACTGGCGCAGCGGGAGCAGGCGTTTCCACCGCAGCCACCGGTGTTGAAACTTCGGGTACAGGTGTCGGTGCGGGCGGCGCAATGACCGTCTCCGGCGCAGGCGCCGGCGGGGTCGCCGTTTCGGCAGATGCCGCAACCGTGGGCGCTGGCGCTGCTTCGACGGCTGGCGTCGCGTTGGCTTCGGAAGTCGGCGCCGGCGTCTCGGTCGGCAACGGTGCCGTCGCGTCGGCAGCTGGCGCGGGCGCGCTGGCGGGAGCGCCTTCGGCGTTGGCGGCGGCTTTGGCCTCCTCGGCTTTTTGCGTCGCTGCGGCCTCGGCGCGAATATCTTTGCGCTCACGGACGTTGATCCAGATGCCGCCGCGACCGTCCTTGTTGATCCAGTAGGCGAGCTCGCCGATCTCGACGACGGGCGCTTTTTCGCTGCCGGTCGCCGGGTGCAGGCCGAGAGCGGCCAGGGCGGCGGTCAGGTCGGCATCGCTGCGGCGGATGGCGCGGGAAAGGAAGCTGATCGTGCCGGACCATCCGCCGCGGCTGCGACGCATGTGCGGCCGAAGTTTGTCGAGCAACTCGGCGCCGGCCGGCAGGGCTTCGGTGGATGCAGGCGTGCTGGCGGACGCGGCGGCTTCACCGCTGGCGTTGGCTTCCGGAGTCGATGCGCCGGATTCCGCGGGTGCGGCGGGTTTGGCTTCGCCACCCTCGGGGCCGCGGCGGCGCTCTTCTTGCTTGCGGCGGCGTTCGTCGCGGCGGTCTTCGCGCCGGTTGCCGCGTTGCTCGGGGGCGGGTTGAGCACCCTCGGCGGACGACTCGGCGGGCTGGCCTGCGGCGTCGGTTGCGGCGGACGCGCTCTCCGGCGCTTCGGGAGAAAGCGGCGTGGCTTTGACGACTTTGAACACTGGACGCGGTTTCTCGCGGGTGTTGATCCAAAGTTCGCCGCGGCGGTTGATGTTCAGCCAGTAAATGTCGCCGTCGTATTCGACGTAGAACGGTTTGTCGTCTTCGTCCTCGGGAACGACGAAGCCGCATTCGGTGAGCGCGGTGATGAGATCGGTCTCCAGCAGCTCGAATTTGCGCACCAAATAATCGAGGCCGACCGAGTGCCCGGGGCCCTTTTGGTTGCGCCGCATGTGGGGGCGGATCGCCTCGAAAAATGTCGGCAGATGGTCCGCCTCCGGCCATTCCTCGGCCGCGGCTTCCGCGGAGTCGTCGAGCGCCTCGGGATCGAGATCGTGCTCGGTGTCGCGCGGGCGGCGGTAGGTTTCGTCGCGGTTGGTGGCGTTGGGGTCGGCCGCGATGGCGCCGGCCTCCGACGTCTCCGTGGGCGCGCCGGTGGCGGCCTGGAACTTCGCGGCGAACTCGGCGCGAAGCTTGTCGGCCTCGGCTTTGGCGGCGGCGCTGGCCGCAGCCTCCAAGGTCCAGTCGCGCTGAGTCGAACGCCGCGCCAGACCGTGAAAGGCCAGCGGGTTGTCGGGTTGGGCGCGAAATTCGATGATCTCCCACTCGTCTTTACCGAGCTGGTTGAGATAGGTTTCCAGCAAGGCGGGAGTGGCGAATCCACCCTTGCCGCTGGTGATGACTTTATATTCCCAAAGGGCCATAAGTACGCGTGTTGGCGTGTTGCGGCCAAGGCATCCCAAAAGCCGGCACCCATGCCGAGACAATTCTTGCTCGGACGGGTGACGGGGGCGCGCCGGTCAACGGTTAGGCAGGGCGGGAGGGAGGACTTGGCGGGTGGACTGCAGCTGCGTCACTTGCCGCAGCATTGCTTAAACTTTTTCCCGCTGCCGCAGGGGCAGGGATCGTTGCGGCCGACCTTCGGCACTTCGCGACGGATCGTGACTTTCGGGAGCTGGATTTCCTCCTCGGCCGGCGGGGTGGCCGCGGCGTCGGCGGAAGTGACCGTGGTGGTGATTTGTGGCGCGGCCGGGCGCGGGGCGCTGGCGGCGGGGGCGCTGGCGGCGGGGGCGGCGGCGGTCTCGGGGCCCTGCATCCGGGCGTTGCGGGCCAGGATGGAGAGCATGTTTTCAAACGACTCCAAGTTCGACGCGCTGCGGAAGAGCCCCGTGCAGATTTGCAGCCGCACGTTGCCCATCATCTCCTCGAAATACTTGTAGGCTTCGCCCTTGTATTCGACGAGCGGATCCTTCTGGCCGTAGCTGCGCAGGCCGATGGAACGGCGCAGCTCCTCCATGTCGGTGAGGTGTTCCTGCCAGTGGTGGTCGATGGCGTTGATCACCACATAGCGTTCAAGCGAGCCGAGCGCCTCGGGCACTTCGACCGACTCCTTCACGTGGTAACACTGGCGGATGCGTTCAACGATCTGCTTGGAAATCGTGGCGGCATCGCCGTGCGCCGGCACATCGGCCACTTTGAGGCCGATGGGGAAGGTCTGGTTGACCCAGCCGACAAAGCTTTCCACCGAGGTGGAAGAAGCGCCGAGTTTCTCGCCGATGCCGGCGTTTTCGAGCCGGTTGACGATCTCCTCATCGATCATCTCGAAGATGGTCTCCTTCGGGCGTTCGGAGTGGATGGCCGAGTTGCGGATGCCGTAGATGACTTCGCGCTGCTGATTGAGCACGTCGTCGTACTGGAGGAGGCGCTTGCGGATGGAGAAGTTCTGCTGCTCCACTTTTTTCTGGGCGCTCTCGATGGAGCGGTTGAGCCACGGGTGCTCGAGCTCTTCGCCCTCTTTCATCGAGCCTTCCATCAACTTCGAGGCGAGATTGCCCTGGAGGAAGAGCCGCATGAGGTCGTCTTCCAGCGAGAGGAAGAACTTGCTCATGCCCGGATCACCCTGACGGGCGCAACGGCCGCGGAGCTGACGGTCGATGCGGCGCGATTCATGGCGCTCGGTGCCGATGACGTAGAGACCGCCGGTGATGGCGGAGTCGGGACGCAGCTGCAACAGGCGCGTGGCGTCGCTGTCCTCGTCGAGGTATTGCGTGTCGCCGGTCTGCGGCTCGGTGAGCTTGAAGCGGGGCTTGTCCTCGGTGCCGCCCTTGGCCTCGTAGGCGACCTGATACATGACGCCCTCGCCGAGTTTGATGTCGGTGCCGCGGCCCGCCATGTTGGTGGCGATGGTGACGGAACCGCGCTGACCGGCGCGGGAGACGATCTCGGCTTCCTGTTGGTGGAACTTGGCGTTGAGGACGGCGTGGATGATGCCGGCGCGCTTGAGCATGCGGCTCAACACCTCGGAAGACTCGACCGAGACGGTGCCGACAAGCACGGGCTGGCCGCGCTTGTGAGCGATCTCGATCTCGTGAACGACCGCGTTGAACTTGTCGCGGCGGGTTTTGAAAATGGAGTCGTTTTTGTCGCGCCGGATGCAGGGGCGGTTGGTCGGGATGACAACGACGGCCAGCTTGTAGATCTCGAAAAACTCGGTGGCTTCGGTTTCCGCCGTGCCGGTCATGCCGGCGAGCTTTTCGTACATGCGGAAGTAATTCTGGATCGTGATCGTGGCGTAGGTGCGCGTCTCGCGTTCGATGGTGACGTTTTCCTTCGCCTCGACGGCCTGGTGGAGGCCATCGGACCAACGGCGGCCGGGCATGACGCGGCCGGTGTTCTCGTCGACGATCATCACCTTGCCGTCCTGCACGACGTACTCGATATCGCGTTCGTAGAGGGAGTAGGCGCGGAGGAGTTGCGAGATGGAGTGAATCTCCTCGGAGATGATCGAGTAATTTTGCTGGGCGGCGAGTTTCTGCTCCTCGCGTTGCTCCGGTGTGAGATCGTGGCGGGCATCCAGCTCCGAAAACGCGGTGGCGAGATCGGGCAGCACGAAGGCGTCGGGGTTGTCGGGCCGCAGCCGGGTGCGGCCGATCTCGGTGAGGTCGGCCTGATGCTGACGCTCGTCGATCGTGTAGTACAACTCCTCCTTGAGGCGGTAGAGCTCGTCTTTCTGGAGATCGGAATTCAGCTCGGTCTCAACCTTGTCGAGCAGCTTGCGCCACTCGGGGTTTTCCATCAGGCGGAGGAGGAATTTGTTTTTGGGATTCCCCATCTTCACCTGCAGAAGTTTGCGCGCGCCGATCTGTTTGTCGTCGGCGGTGGCGCCGGGCTTCTCGAGGATTTCCTTGGCCTCGGTGGCAAGACGGTTGCCGAGGCGGATCTGATCGCCGACGAGGCGCTCGATGCCGGGCTTGATGCGGGTGAACGGTTGCTCGCGCTCGATCGGCGCCGGGCCGGAAATGATCAACGGTGTGCGCGCCTCGTCGACGAGGATGGAGTCGATTTCGTCGACGATGCAGAAGAAGTGGTCGCGTTGCACCTGATCCTCGCGGCGCGTGGCCATGCCGTTGTCGCGCAGATAATCGAAGCCGAATTCGGAGGCGGTACCGTAGGTGATGTCGCGGCTGTACATCTCGCGCCGGAGATCGTTGGGCATCTGTTGCTGGATGCAGCCGACGGTGAGGCCGAGGAAATTGTAGATGTAGCCCATCCACTCGGCGTCGCGGCGCGCGAGGTAGTCGTTGGCGGTGACGAGCTGGGCGTTGCGGCCGGCGAGGGCGTTGAGATAGAGCGGGAGCGTGGCGACGAGGGTTTTGCCTTCGCCGGTGGCCATTTCGGCAATCTTGCCCTGATGCAGCGCGATGCCGCCGATGAGCTGCACATCGTAGTGCACCATGTTCCAGGTGAGCTCGTGCTCGCAGACGGTGATGGTGCGGCCGCAAAGGCGGCGGGCGGCGGCTTTGACCGCGGCAAAAGCCTCGGGCAGAAGTTGGTCGAGGGTCTCGCCGTTTTTCAGGCGGGAGCGGAACTCGTCGGTCTTCGCGCGGAGCTGCTCGTCGGTGAGCGCCAGGTACTGTTGGTCGAACTCGTTAACGCGTGCGACGAGTGGGCGGCAGGACTCGAGGAACTTGCGGTAATGCCGGCCGGAAAATTTCTTGAAGAGCCAGGAAAACATGAAGGGGCGAGACCATAGGACGCGCCCGGTCCTTGGCAAACGACAAATGCAGCCGGCTGCCGGCGCGCTTTGGCGTGGCGCTCGAGGCGGCGTTTCGTGGCGCGGCGATCAGCTCGCGAGCTGTTGCCGGAAATAGGCGATGGTGCGATCCAGACCCGCTTCGAGCGGCACCTTGGGTTCCCAGCCGAGCACGCGGCGGGCGAGGGTGATGTCGGGCTTGCGTTGCTTCGGGTCGTCGGCCGGGAGGGGCTTGAACACGATCTTGGATTTGCCGCCGACAAGTTTGAGCGTGAGCTCGGCGAGTTGCAGCATGGTGAACTCGCCCGGATTACCCAGATTCATTGGGCCGACAGTCTCGGTCTGTGCCATGAAGCGCACGAAGCCCTCGATGAGATCGTCGACATAGCAGAACGAACGCGTCTGCGCGCCATCGCCGTACACGGTCAGATCTTCGCCGCGCAACGCTTGCACGATGAAGTTGGAAACCACGCGTCCGTCGTTGGCGAGCATGCGCGGGCCGTAGGTGTTGAAGATGCGGATGACGCGGATATCGACCTTGTTTTCGCGATGGTAATCGAAGAACAGGGTTTCCGCGCAGCGCTTGCCCTCGTCGTAGCATGCGCGTTTGCCGATGGGGTTGACGTTGCCCCAATAACTCTCGGGCTGCGGGTGCACCTGCGGATCGCCGTAGACTTCGCTCGTGCTGGCCTGAAACACCCTGGCCTTCACGCGCTTCGCCAGGCCTAGGCAGTTGATGGCACCCATCACCGAGGTTTTTACCGTTTTGATCGGATTATATTGGTAGTGCGGCGGCGAAGCCGGGCAGGCGAGATTATAGACTTGGTCCACTTCCAACTTGATGGGATCGATGATGTCGTGGCGAACGAGCTCGAAGTTGGGCCGGTTCAACAGGTGGGCAATATTACAGCGCCGCCCGGTGAAAAAGTTATCCAAACAGATGACGTCGTGGCCATCGGTGACCAAGCGTTCGCAGAGATGGCTGCCGAGAAATCCGGCGCCGCCGGTGACAAGAATGCGCATAAGAAGGAAGCGGTTGCGCACATCCGACCCCTCCGGGTTAAGAAAAGCAAGCTTTGTGATTTTGGCGGTGCGGCCTGTGCCGCATGATACCGGATGTCTACGTGTAGTACGCTTCCGTTGGTTGATTTCCGCAATATTGTTACATTGTAAGCAAAATAATCTTTACTTTAAGACGACATAGCGCATGCTCCCGCACCGCAATCTGTGCTGTAAGTATGCAGCCAGTAACCAACCTTACCTCCATTATCCATGATTACCTCGAAACATGTTCTCTTCGGTGCAGTGCTGGCCGGCTGTGCTGTTTTGTCCTCGGGTACCGCCTTCGCTCAGATGCAAGCTGGCTTGTTGGGTAAACAATACGTCCAAGCAGCCTATTTCACGGAAGATATTCGTAAACCCAGCAATATTGATAACGGCAACGGCGCGAGCTTCGGCGTGAATCTGCCACTCATGCCCAACGTCGATCTCGGTTTGGGTGGCTACTACGAGTCGATCAGCACCAACGATTTTACGAACAAGCGACTGACAGCGACAGTGACGGGTTATCAGGAGGTAAACGGATTCAAGCCCTTTATCGATGTATCGCTGGCCAGCGACTGGCAGTCGTCGAGCTACAGAGGGGTAGATTATAGCAAAACCACGGGGGTTTATGCACTGGGGGTCGGAGTGGAGGCGCCGGTGTCCGATAACACGGCGCTTTTCGGAAGAATTGCCTACAACAAGTATTTCAACGGCATGACCAGTCGCTACTATACGTATGCCTTTGGCTTTAATCATTGGTTTACGCCCAAGGTTGCCGGTATGGCGTCTGTTTCGTTCTGGGAGAATGATTCCGTTACATACTCGGTTGGCCTTGGTTATCGTTTCTGAGGCACCGGCAAAGAATGCTTTCCGCAAGCCCGCAGGTTGACTGCGGGCTTGCTTTTTCAGGGCAAAGCCAGGGTTTTCGAAGTGGCCGATTTTCGCCAATTAATTGACTCATTAACGGTCTGGTTGCATTCCCCCAATCGTGTTTATAACCGCACCGTAAATTGGTTGTCTGCATCCACTCGCGATAGGCAGTTTGCGAATCGATTCGAGTGAAATAATTTTAAGTATCGGTTGTATAGGTTTTAGCAAATTTCTTGTCGGCGCTAGCACATCAATAGCATGGCGGATGTCGCAATGATAGGGCTCAATAACCTTTATTTTTGGGAGGAATCTCCATGGGTATGATCTATAAGATTGTCGGGTTGGTGAATTATCGTGCGGCACTATGCGGTTGGATATTTGGCTGTCAGGCCGTGGTCGGCAGCCTTTTGGCGCAGGATCGGTTTAGTGTGCCGATGAGCGAGCCTGCACCCGCACCCTCGTCCTCTTCGTCGTCGAGCTCCTCCTCTTCATCATCATCTTCCGGTTCATCCAGTTCGTCTTCGGGCTCGTCCTATTCGGATAACAGTCCGCCATCGTCGAGTTCCTCCTCCGATCGCTTTACTGTGCCGATGCCACCAGGGTCCTCTTCGGGCTATAGCGGTGGTCGCGGCGGCGGAGGCGGATCTTACATATACGACGATTATCATTGGGGTGGATATTATTATTGGGGTGGGCGCTATTATTACGGCGATGGGTATTATTATTCGCCGTATTACGACAGCTTTGGCTATTATCGGAACCCGTATTATCATTCATACCATGCCATGGCTCCGGCCTCGCGGGCCAGCACCGAGCGTTTACCGGTGTTCTTCCCTCCAACTCCACCACCGTTGGGCACGCCGGTGCCTCCGCAGCAGCCGAGCAATCTGCGCCTCGTGGCTCCCACCGAGCTGGCGCTCTATGTTAATGAGCCATTTTACGCCCCGCTGAGCACTCGTTTGGTTGGCCGCAACCTCGAGGACCGGCTCCGGCAGCGTCTCGATGGCTACCGCGCGAGCAAGAGTAGCTTGCAGGCGGAGTTGCGTGCGAAGATTGAGTCCCTGAAATCGGCTGACGCGGCTACCCGGCAGCGCGAACTGGAGGCGTTTGCCCTGCTTCAGACTCCGCATCTGGTCGAATTGGAGAAGTCTGCTGATCAGTTCCGCACCGATTTATTGCGTAACGGTCTGGTCGGGCTCCTTTGGGGCAAGGGTGATTGGAACGAAACTCGTGAATGGCGCCTGGGCAAAGCTCCGCTCGACAAAGCCCGCGAGCTGACACTCGCCGCTGAGTTTCAAGTCATGCGTGCGGCGGTCTTCTATCAGGACGGGTTGCTTCCAGCGCAGCGGCGCTTGCTGCGGGAAGTCGCCATGGACCTGCAAGTCGAAGCTTTCCGTCCCAAGAATTCTGCAGCTACTGCGGACGACGAGAAATTGATCTTTTTTGCGCCGGAGACGGCGCGCGTGCGGTTGCCAGATGATCCGTCGCCGGAGCTGGCGACCAAGATCGATACCTACCAGAAGGAGAAGGCCGAGCTGAAATCCGAGTTGCGCGAAGCCATCTATCAACAGGACCGCGCGAGCAGTTCGCAGCGGACGCAGGCGCTCCGGCAGCTCGCAGAAAGTCAGGCGCCCCGTATCGCGGCCTTGGAAGTGTTGGCGGACGATATTCGCCGCATCCTAGCGCAGCAGGAGAAACGCCCCGGCCCGCCAACCCCGCCGACGATTCCGCCCGACCTCGCGAAGCGCATCACCACTTATCAGAAGGAAAAGCAGAAGCTGCAAAAACTGCTTCTAGATAATATGATGGAGATCAGGAAAAAACTGGCTCCCGCCAAGGTACGCTTTGTCAAAGCCGACGAGAGCAAGAGCGACCTTCATCCCATGCGGCTGGAGATCAGCCCCGCCTTGCCCTCCGAGGAGAAACAAAAGCAGGTGAAAGAAGTGCTGGCGGCTTTCAATCGCGAGAACAGCGCGCGGTTCACGGCTCTCGGCGCTGAGAAGGAGGCGATCCGCAATGAGCTTTCGCGTTTCGTGAGCACGGGCACCGAAGCCGCCGGCAGCAAATCTGTGGATACCTTGCTCAAGGAATTCGATGACGCCGTCCAGAAACAGGAAGCGTGGCAACTTTACGGCGAATACGAGATGGCGGTTTTCCAGCCCGGCCTGTCGCCGGAGCAGCGTCGTCTGCTCTTCGACGCGGCATTGGAAAAACTCGCGCTGCCGCTGCCCGGTGGCGAACGCCAGCCTTAACCCTTGTCGCGCACTGTGCGTCGGCCCGTTTCCCGATTCACTCTGGTCACCCTGCTCGCCGGCTGTCTGCTGGTGGGCATCTTTGCCGCGATGGTGTGGCGATTCCGCACGGAATTGCGCGCGGAATTTCGCCAAAACCTGATCGAGCGCGACGCCTCCGTGTTGCATCCGGTGGCGTTGCAGAAGCTGGCCGAGATCGAGTCCACCCTGGGCGGTCGCCCGTGGACTTCGGTGGAGCTGGTGGCTGCCGTGGTCAAAGGCAAGTGGCCCGAGGGCAAGGGTATCCTGGCGGTGGCGATCTTCGATGCGCAGGGCGTCTGTTTGCAACGCATGCCGGCGACGCTGCTCTTCGCCGATCTGCCGGCCGACGATTATGTGCGCTTGCAGGGCTTGGCGCCGATCAGCCGTTTCCATCCGCGCTTTCCGTTGCACCAGTATTTCGCCGGTGTGGCCGCCGACCGCCGTGAGGCTCCCGTACTCGAAGTCTTGTTACCGCTCTACAGTCGCGAGGAAAACGTGCTCGGTTTCGCCCAGTACTACATCGAGGCCTCGTCGCTGGCGCTGCGGCTTGCGGAGCTCGATCAGCATTACAACCACCTCACGCTGGCCACGCTGGGCATCGGCGCCGGACTCATCGCCCTGGTCGTCGTGGCGGCGTATTTTGGACTGCGTAGGGCGCAGCGCGTGATCGCCGAGCGCACCGAGCGGCTGACGCGCGCCAACTTCGAGTTGACCCTCGCCGCCAAGGCCTCGGCACTCGGGCAGATCACGTCGCATTTGCTGCATGGGCTGCAAGGGCCGGTCGCCGGCCTGCGGGCGGTGGTCGCCGAGCAGGGGCGCAATACCACGGCGGTGTCCGACTGGCAGTCGGCGGCCGATTACACCGAGCGCATGCAGGCGCTCATACAGGAAACGGTCGCCATGCTCGGTGACGCCAGCACGCACGCCACGTACGAGCTCACCGGTCGTGAGCTGGCGGAGACTATTCGCCATCGCAACTCACCGCTCGCCGACCGCAAGGGCGTGCAGTTGGTGGTGGGCCGCGGTTTCGATTCCAGCATCGATAATCACCGCGGCAGTTTGCTCTGTCTGATCACCAACAATCTCGTGCAAAACGCCATCGAGAACACGCCGACCGGGCGCTGCATTGCAGTGCAGCTGCGCAACGGCGACGGCCGCATCACGCTCACGGTCGCTGACGAAGGCCCCGGAATTTCAGACGCGGTGCGCGCGCATCTGTTTGAACCCGGCCGCAGCGGTCGACCGGGCGGCACCGGACTCGGCCTTGCCATCAGCCAACTGCTCGCCCGGCAAATCGGCGCGGAGCTGATACTCGCCTCCACCGGCCCGAGCGGCACCGCCTTTCGCATCACCTTGCCGCTTTCGTGAGCGCCAACCGTCGCGGCAGAAACCGCCTCACGCCGGATTGCGCTTCGCCGTGCGGGCCGCTTCGCCAGCTTCGTAGCGCTCGATCCAGGCGCGATGCCACGTGGCATAGTCGCCCGCTTCCAAGTGCGCGCGCGCCTGTGCGACCAGATCGAGGTAGAAATGCAGGTTGTGCAACGTGAGCAACGTGCCCGCGAGCATCTCCTCTGCCACCACGAGATGCCGCAGATAGGCGCGCGAAAATGTACGGCACGTGTAATTGTCGAGCCCCTCGACGAGGGGCAGCGGATCGCGGCGGAAGCGCTCGTTGCGCAGGTTCATCGGACCGTCGGGCGTGAAGACGAGGCCGTTGCGCGCCACGCGGGTCGGCAGCACGCAGTCAAACATGTCCACGCCCAGTGCGATCATTTTCAAAATCTGCGGCGGCGTGCCGAGGCCCATCGTGTAGCGCGGCTTGTCGGCCGGCAGCCATGGCGTAGTCGCGCCGACTTGTTTCAGCATCTCCGGCTCCGGTTCGCCCACGCTCACGCCGCCGACGGCGTAACCGGGCAGATCGAGCGCGGCCAACGTCTCCGCGGCCTCGCGACGCAGGTCATCGAAAGTCGAGCCTTGTACGATGGCGAACACGTGGTGGCCGGCGGCGAGGAACCCGTTGTCGGTTGCGATTTGTTTGCACTGGCCCGCCCAACGCAGGCTGCGCGCGACCGCCTGGGCGCAGACGTCGCGTTCGCAGGGCCATGGCGGACACTCGTCAATCACCATCGCGATGTCGGAACCGAGGTTGGCTTGAATCGTCATGACCTCGCGCGGACCGAGGAAGAGCTTGGCGCCGTCGAGGTGCGACTGGAACGCCACGCCGTCCTCGCGGACGTCGCGCAGCTTCGCGAGGCTGAAAACTTGAAAACCGCCGCTGTCGGTGAGGATCGGCCCGTCCCAGCCCATGAAGCGGTGCAATCCGCCCAGCTCGCGCACGAGTTCGCTGCCGGGCCGGAGGTTGAGATGGTAGGTGTTGCCGAGGATGATCTGCGCCCCGATGTCGCGCAACTGGAACGGCGTCATGGCCTTGACGGTCGCCTGCGTGCCCACGGGCATGAAGATCGGCGTCTCGATCACGCCATGGCGGGTGCGGAGCCGGCCGCGGCGGGCGGCGGTGGCGGAGTCGGTGGTCAGGAGCTCGAAGTGCGCGGGCATCGGATACGCTAGACTACCCGGGGGCTTGACCGGCGTGTCAATCCCCCGGTAAATGCTGCTGTGCTGCTCGTCATCGATAATTTCGACTCCTTCACTTACAACCTCGTCCAGTACTTCGGTCAACTGGGCGTGGAGCAGCGGATTTTTCGCAACAACGAGATCACGCCGGCCGAGGCGATCGCGCTCAATCCCGAGCGGGTGTTGATCTCGCCCGGACCGTGTTCGCCGGCCGAGGCGGGCGTGTCGCTGGGCATGATCGAGGCGTTCGCCGGCCGGAAACCCATCTTCGGCGTCTGTCTCGGACACCAGTCTATCGGTCATCATTTCGGCGGCCGGGTGCTCCGCGCCGACCGTCTCATGCACGGGAAAACGTCGCCGATCCGGCACAACGGCCAGGATCTTTTCCGCGGTATGCCGCAAGAGTTTGCCGCCACCCGCTACCATTCGCTGCTGGTCGAGCGGGCCACGTTGCCCGCCTGCCTCGAAATCACCGCCGAGACCGCCGAGGGTGAAATCATGGGCCTGCGCCACCGCACACTGCCGATCTGGGGCGTGCAATTTCACCCCGAGTCGATTGCCACCGAACATGGCATGAACATTTTGAAGAACTTCCTGTCGCTCAACTGAACCGACTCCCGACCACCCGAACGACATGCGTTGTCCCAAGTGCACCTCCATCGAAGATAAAGTGATCGACTCCCGCATCAGCAAGGAGGGGAACACGATTCGCCGCCGGCGCGAATGCCTGGAGTGCGGTCATCGCTACACCACCAGCGAAACCCTCGTGCGCGACAGCATGGTGGTCATCAAACGCGATGGCCGCCGCGAAGGCTTCGACCGTGACAAGCTCACCCGCTCGGCCCGCGCCGCCTGTCACAAACGCCCCGTGGATGTGGAGCAACTCGCGATGCTGGTGGACGACGTGCTCGACGAGTTGGAGGCTACCTACGAGAGCGAAATTCCCTCCCGCGCCATCGGCGACGCCGTCATGCAACGCCTCCGCAAGATCGACCAGGTGGCCTATGTGCGGTTCGCCAGCGTGTACAAAGAATTTCGCGACGTCGCCGGCTTTGTCGAGGAAGTCAGCGCGCTCGAACGGCAGACCGGCAAAGGAGATTGATCTGCGGACGCCGCGCGCGTTTTGGTCAAAGCATCATGCCTGCACCCTCCCGCGAAGAATTGCGCCGGCTGCACTTCATCAACGCGCTGTTCGTCGAGTTGACCGGGCACGATCTTTATCTGGCCGAGCAGATCAAGTCGGCCATCGCTTTCAGTTTGGCGGAATTCGAGGCGCAGACCCGTGAGCATCCCGAATATGCCGCGCGTTACGACGCCGCGTTCAACGCCGCCGCCGCCCGCTTGCTCCAGCAGTTTTTTGCCGGCCAGCCTACGCATGGTTTTTTTCATTGGGATGCCAACGGCACGACGACATCCGCCACCCCGCTCTTCACGCGAGCCGAACTCATGACCGGCTTGAAGCAGCTCGCCACGTTTCGCGAGTCGACGCTGCTGGTGACCAATCTTCGTCCGGCGCTGCTGCCGCCCGACCGTCGCGAGACGCCGCGCCGGCGCCGGGAATACGAGGAGGCGTTGACGTTCATCCGGGACCTCGCCGCCGCCCGCACCCCCAGCTACGCCAACCTGCAACTGCTGTTCCTATAAAACTGCGGTGCGGCTGAGGATCGCGGAAGTACAGCAACAGCGAAATCACGCTTTCCTTTTCGTGCCTTTCGTGTGTTTCGTGGTGCTCCTTCCCCCGCCATGTCTAAGACCATATTTCAGCGCATCATCGACCGCGAGATCCCTGCTCGCATCGAGCACGAGGACGAACATTGCGTGGTCCTCCACGACATTCAGCCGCAAGCGCCGGTGCACCTCTTGATCGTGCCAAAGCGTTTGATCGCCCGGGTGGGCGAGGCGACGCCAGCCGATGCCGTCGTGCTCGGCCATCTGCTCGTCACCGCCGGAGTGGTGGCGAAAAAACTTGGCCTCGCGCAGGGTTATCGCCTCGTGATCAACAACGGCCCCGACGCTTGTGAGAGCGTGCCGCACCTCCACGTACACTTGCTCGCCAAGCGCCAGATGACCTGGCCGCCAGGCTGAACGGCTCAACAATGGCGCGCTTCGTAGGCGCCGTCGGCGCGTTTTACCACGAGGCGCTTTAGTTCGAGCATCATCAGCGTGGCGGAAAGCTGCGCGGCGGAGTGGCCGGTCTGGGCGGACAACGCGTCCGGCGTCAAAATCGCGCCGCCGTTGAAACACGCGTGCACGCGCGCCTCGTCATCGGTGAGGTTGGCCGGGCGGCCGGCGGCGGCTTCCGCTGGCTTTTCGGCGATGGGCGCGGGGCGCAGTCCGTCGAGATAGTTCAACTCGCTCAGGATGTCGTCCACGCCCGTCAACAGCGTAGCGCCGTCGCGGATGAGTTGGTGGCAACCTTTGCTGGTCGCCTGATCGATGCGACCGGGCACGGCAAAAATCAACCGACCATGTTCGCCCGCGAAACGCGCGGTGATCATCGCGCCGCCGTCGACGTCGCTCTCGACGACCACGAGGGCGGTGGCGATGCCGGCGACGATGCGGTTGCGCATCGCGAACGACTGGCGGTCGGCGCGTCGCCCGAAGGGAAATTCGCTCAGGATCGCGCCGTTCTCCTCGATACGGCGGTAAAGCTGCAGATTCTCCGGCGGGTAAACCAGGTCGATGCCGGTGCCAAGCACGGCCGCCGTCTTGCCGCCGACGGAAAGCGCGCCCTCGTGTGCGGCGGTGTCGATCCCTCGCGCCAACCCGCTCACCACACAGAAGCCCAGTCGCGCCAAGTCGGCGCCGAGTTTTTGCGCGACGCTCTGCCCGTAGAGCGTGGTGCGGCGCGAGCCGACGATGGCGATGCTGGGCTGCGCGAAATCGTAGCTCCCCTTCCGGTAAAGTCCGATGGGCGGATCGTGAATTTCGCGCAGTAACGACGGGTAGCCGGCATCGCGGGGCGTGATGAAGCTCACGCCGCTTTGGGCCATGCGGGCCTCTTCGCGGGCGACATCGAAGTGCTCGCGCCAATTGGCGATGGTGGCGCTGATCACCGGGCCGACGCCGTGCACGGCTTCCAGCTGCGGTTTGCTGGCGGCAAACACAGCGCGCGGATCGTCACCGAGCGCGGCGAGCAAACGATTGAGTGTGATCGGCCCGATATTGGGCAGCGCGTTGAGAACGAGAAACGCCTGTTGCGGAGTGAACTCGCTGCTCATGCGATCTCCTCCCGCAGTGCGGCGGATAGAAAGTCCAGGAGCTGGGTTGTGTGCACGGCGGTTTGGCCGTGCGCGCGGGCGAGTGCCTCGGCGGCGCGACCGTGCCAGACGAGGCCGCGCGCGGCGGCGGTGAGTGGCTCGGTGGATTGTTGCGCCAGCAGGCCGCCGATCAGGCCGGCGAGGAGATCGCCGCTGCCGCCGCGGGCCAACACCGGTCCGCCAAAGAAAGAGTGATAAACCGCCGCACCATCACTCGCGCCGAGACGTGTCACCGGTCCTTTGAGGACGACGGTCGCGCCTGTCGTGCGGCAAAAATCGCGAAGCGAAGTCGCGCCGGCGATGCGGGCGAACTCGCCCGCGTGTGGCGTGAGGATGCGCGGGGCGGCGCCGGCGCGTACGATGTCCGTCTGCAATGCATCGGCATCGAGCACGAGCGGGAGCCGGGCGTTGGTCACGATGTCGAGCGCGAGCGCCAGTGTCTCGGGTTCGCGGCCGAGCCCGGGACCGAGCACAAGTGCGGTGGCCCGGTCGATGCGTTCGCGGAGCAAATATTGTCCGTCGAGTGATAGACCGCCGTCGGGCGTCTCGGGCCAGCCGACCCACATCGCTTCCGGTGCGCGGGCGGCAAAGGCGGGGGCGAGCGATTCCGGCACGAACGCCGTCACCAAGCCGGCCCCGCTGCGCAACGCGGCGAGCACGGTCATCAGCGCCGCGCCGGGATAACTGCGCGAGCCGCCGAGCACGAAGAGATGGCCGTAGCTGCGTTTGTCGCATTTCGCCGGACGGAGCGCGGCGAGCGGCGCGAGCATGTCGGCTGTGAGAACGTAATCGGCGGTTGCGGGAACAGCGGGTTCGCCTGCGAAGAAACCCAGATCGAGGAAACGAACCCGGCCGGCGTTGGCGCAGTCGAGCACGGGCGTTTTCACGCTGCCGGTGGCGTAGGTGAAGTCGGCGCGAAATGCGTCGGGTTGCTCCAACCCGCTCGGCAGATCGATCGCGGCGCGCAGACGGATCGGATGCGCGTTGGCCCGACGCAAAACCGCGGCGGCGCGGGCGTCGAGCGGCGGGTGGAATTGAAAGCCGAACACGCCGTCGAGGCAGAGATCGTAGGCGGGGTCCCACTGGCACTCGTTGGTGTCCGTTTGACGACTCACTCCGGCCAGAGTCCGCACGCGTTCCGGTGCGGCGTGCGTGAGCTCCTGCCAGGCGCGTTGGGCGAGCGGTCGCAGGGAGCGTTCGCCGAAAACGAAAACGATGTCGGCGCATGCGGCGGGATGCCGGGTCAGAATCTCGCGGGCGGCGATGAGTGCGTCGCCGCCGTTGTGGCCCTTGCCGACGAGCACGAGCAGGCGGGCGGTTGGAGGAAAATCGCCCAGTTCCAAAAAGTCTCTCTGTACGGCGTGGCTGAGGGCGCGGCCGGCGCATTGCATGGCCGGCCATTCGCGGCTCTCGTCGCCGGCGAAGAGCCGGGTTTCGAGCGCGAGCGCTTCGGCGCAGGTGAGGATGGGGGGGCTGGCGAGCGGGGGCATCGCAGGGGGGCGTTGCGCTCAGCGGCCGGTTGCGTCGCCGATGCCGGTGAATTGCAGGGGCGACTGGCTTTCCACGCCGCGTTTGATGACCGGACGCGTGAGGCGGGTGATGGAGCGGAAATAGAGCGTTTCGCCGACGCGCAGCACCTCGTAGCAATCGGAGAAGGCGCCGGTCTCCTCCTGCCAGAGCGCGACCTCGGTGGTGTCGTTGGCCCAGACGGCGTAGCGGCCCCATTGGGCGAACACGGCCTCGATCTTGGTCAACAACGGCGTGGTGCGCACGACCGGGCGCGGCGCGGGGCGCTCGACGGGCGGCGGTGGCGGCGCGGGTTTTTCCTGGTTGCGCCAGACCCACACGCTGAGCGCGCCGAGCACAAAACCGAGCATGATCCACGACGGGGTTTTCGACATGCGCGCCGGCGAGGGCGCGCGGGGCTCGGCGGGGGTAGGGGCGTCCATGACGTTCAGGTGCGGACCAGGGCGGCGACGGCCATGGCGGTGGTTTCGGTGTGCGAAAGACTCACGAGCACCTGCGTGGCGCCGACTTGTTGGAGCAACGCCTGGCCCTTCTCGTCGAGCCGCACGAGCGGTTGCAGGCGCTCGCCGTGATAGATGGAGATGGATTTCCATCCGAGCTCGGCGCCGATGCCGGTGGTGAAACACTTCGACACGGCCTCCTTGGCGGCGAACCGCGCGGCGAGGTGCGGATGCGGATGCGCCTTGCCGAAACAGTAGGCGCGCTCCTCGTCGGTGAACACGCGCGAGAGGAAACGTTCGCCCTGCCGTTCGCACACGCCGCGAATCCGCGCGACTTCGATCACATCGCAGCCGAGGCCGACGAGTTGACCGGAGGGAAAGGGAGCCGGGAAAGACATGAAGCGACGGGAAAGGCCGGGAGGTTGCGCGAGTGGAGCCTGGGCGGCGTGCTTAGGCGCGGAGTTTCGCCTTCATCTCACGGACGGCTTCGTTGATGCCAGAGAAGAGGGCGCGGCTGATGATACTGTGGCCGATGTTGAGCTCGTGCAGATGCGGGATCGTGCGGACCTCGGCGATGTTGACGTAGTTGATGCCGTGGCCGGCGTTGATCGTGAGGCCGGCCTCTTTGCCGAGCGAGGCGCCCACGCAGAGGCGCTTGAATTCGGCCGCGCGGCGCGGCGTGTGATACGCCTCCGCGTAAGCGCCGGTGTGCAGCTCAACCCACGGCGCGCCGAGCTTGGCGCTCAATTCGATCTGCGGTTCGTCGGGGTCAATGAAGAGGCTGGTGACGATGCCGGCGGCGTTCATGGCGTCGACGCAGGGCTGCACGCGGTCGCGCAAGCCCACGACGTCGAGCCCGCCCTCGGTGGTGACCTCCTGGCGGTTTTCCGGCACGAGGCAGACGGAGTCGGGCTTCAGCTTTAGCGCGAACGCGATCATCGCGGGCGTGCAGGCCATTTCCAGATTGAGGCGCGTGGCGATGCATTCGCGCAGCCGCCAGACGTCGCGCTCCTGAATATGGCGGCGATCTTCGCGCAGATGCACGGTGATGCCATCGGCGCCGGCTTGCTCGGCGAGGAGGGCGAGTGTCACCGGATCGGGTTCGACGGAGCCGCCGCAGGTGGCGGAGGCATCGCGGTAACGCGCCTGCCGGACGGTGGCGCAATGGTCGATATTCAGGCCGAGCAAAATCATAGACACAGGTTTGACGTCAGTAAGGGCTCTGCAACTGTCGCTGGCAAAAATTAAATGTCCACTTCGCCCGCACCCGCCGCACCCGCGCCCGCCAAACGCGAAAATCTCTGGCTCAATCTGCTCTGCAACATCGCCATTCCGACGGTGGTGTTGATGAAATTCAGCGGCGAACGCACGCTGGGGCCGGTGGGCGGGTTGATCGTGGCGCTGGCGTTTCCGGTGGGGTATGGGGTGAGCGATTTCTGGCGGCGGCGGCGCGCGAATTTCATTTCGATCATCGGCTTCGTCAGCGTGCTCGTGTCGGGCGGGCTGGGTTTGATGAAGGTGGGCGGCTGGGGTTTCGCGGTGAAGGAGGCGGTGATGCCTTCCATCATCGGCGCAATGGTGCTGATTTCGATGCGGACCAAGCGGCCGCTCGTGCGCGAGCTGCTCTACAACGATCAGGTGATCAATGTGCCGAAGGTGGACGCGGCGTTGGCGGAACGGGGCAACCGCGCGGAGTTCGAGCTGCTGTTGGTGCGCGCGAGCTATTGGCTTGCCGGCAGTTTCCTCGTGAGTGCGGTGTTAAATTTCAGTCTGGCCCGCTACCTGTTGCGTGGCACGCCGGGCACGGAAGAGTTCAACGGCCAGCTTGGCCAGATGCATCTATGGAGCTGGCCGGTGATCGTGCTGCCGACCATGGGCATCACGATCTATGCGTTGTGGCAATTGCTCCAGGGCATCGAGGCGCTGACCGGTCTGGAGTTCGAGGCGATCTTCCATGCGCCGCCGAAAAAGAAAGAGGCCGGAGATGACTCCGGCCCCGCGGCTTCGTAAGAGGTGGCGGGCGCGCGCGGCGCCGCCGAGCTACTTGCGTTGGTGGAGCGGCAGGTAGTCGCGCTTGGTCGGGCCGGTGTAGACCTGACGCGGGCGGTAGATGCGGCCCTTGGGATTGACGGCGGTCTCTTTCCAGTTGGCGATCCAGCCCGGCATGCGGCCGATGGCGAACATCACCGTGAACATGTTCTCGGGAATGCCGAGCGCGCGCATGATCAAGCCGGAGTAGAAGTCGACGTTGGGATAAAGTTTCCGGGCGAGGAAATAGTCGTCCTTCAGCGCCGCCTCCTCCAGGTGCATGGCGATGTTGAGGAGCGGGTCGTCTTTGATCTTCAAACTGGAGAGCGCGCTGTAGAAACTCTTTTTGATGATCTTGGCGCGCGGATCGTAGTTCTTGTACACGCGATGGCCGAAGCCCATCAGGCGCTTGTCGGCGGTGCCGGACTTGGCGGCCTCGACGAACTTGGAGCCGTCGTCGCCCTCGGCGTGGATGCTCTTGAGCATCTCAATCACGGCCATGTTGGCGCCGCCATGGAGCGGGCCCCAGAGTGCGCACACGCCGGCGGCGGTGGAGGCGAAGAGGCTGGCGCCGCTGGAGGCGACCATGCGCACGGTGGACGTGCTGCAATTCTGTTCGTGATCGGCGTGCAGCAGGAGGAAGAGGTTGAGCGCGGCGGCGACTTCGGGGAGCGCGACGTACGGTTGGTACGGCTCCGAGAACATCATGTGCAGGAAATTTTCGCAGTAGGGCAGGTCGCGGCGCGGATAGATGTAGGGCAGGCCGCGGCTGGCGCGGTAGGAATAGGCGGCGACCGTGCGCACCTTGGAGATGATGAGCGCGGCGGTCTGCGCGTAGTTCTCCAGATCGCGCTGATGGTCGTTGGTCGCGAGGTGCGGATAGTAGCAACCCAGCGAGTTGAGCATCGCCGAGAGGATGGCCATCGGGTGCGCGCCCGAGGGGAAACCCTCGAAAAGGTGCTCCATGCCCGAGTGGATCGCGGCGTTTTCCGTCAGCGCCAGCGAGAACTGGCGGCGTTGTTCGAGCGTGGGCAGTTCACCGTGGATGATCAGGTAGGCGGTCTCGACGAAACTGGAGTTTTCGGCGAGCTGTTCGATGGGATAACCACGATAGCGGAGGATACCTTCCTCACCATCGATGTAGGTGACCGAGCTCAGGCACGAGCCGGTGTTGCCGTAGCCGTCGTCGTAGGTAATGCAGCCGGTTTCGGCGCGGAGGTTGCGGACGTCGATCGCCTTTTCATTCTCGGAACCGACAATGATGGGGAGGGCGATTTCTTTGTTATCAACTTTGAAAAGGGCAGATTGGGCCATACCGAGGAGAAAAACACAAAACCCCGGGCTTGCAACCCACTTGCCGCAAAAAACCGCCGACTTTTTTACGGAACGGAGTCCGCTCCCATCAACTCGCCGCCAGCTGCACGAAGTTGCGGTAGATTTGCAGTCCCTTCGCCTGGCTTTTCTCCGGGTGGAACTGGGTGGCGAACACCCGGCCGCGCGCGATGGCGGCCGTGAACGCCCCGCCGTAATCGCACTCCGCGAGCACCAGCCCGCGATCTGCCGGCACGCAGTGGAAGCTGTGGACAAAATAAAACGACTCGCCGTCGTCGCGCAGGCCGGTTTGCAGCGCGGTCCCGCGTTGGGCGAACCGCACGGTATTCCAGCCCATGTGCGGAATCTTAAATTCCGGCGGCCGTTGGAAACGCACCACGCGGCCCGGGAAAATGCCGAGACCATCGACACCGCCGCCTTCTTCCGAGTGGTCGAACAGCGCTTGCATGCCGAGGCACACGCCCAGCAACGGCCGGTCGGCTGCGATCCAGGAGCGCACGCTGGCATCGAGCCCCGAGGCCCGGAGCGCCGCCACGCAATCGCGCAACGCGCCCACGCCCGGCAGCACCAAACCGGCCGCTTTTGCCGCATCGAGTTCTGCGGGCGTGTGGACGATGCGCACGAGCCCGCCCACTGCTTCGATGGCTTTGGTGACGCTGCGGAGGTTGCAGATGCCGTTGTCGATCACGGCGACGATGGGCGACGCGGCGGGCATGGCGGTGGAAGATAGGGAGGACGAGTTCAGAGCCGCTATTACCCGAGAGTTCGGGCCGGCCTCGCAACTCGAAAACCGCGGGACTGTCGACGCCGCAGCGGCGGACCTGGCCTCAACCGGGGCTTGCGCACCGCCTGCCGGCCGGCAAGAAACCTCGTGTTCGTTGCCTCGGAACCCCCGCCCATTACTCCGATGAACTTTGCCCTCCCCGATTCTTTTACCTCTCTGTTGCACGATTACATGCGGTTGGTCGAACGCACCGGCCCCGTGGCGCAGGCCATCGTGATCGGCGTGGGCCTGCTTTATTGCTTCGCCGGTTTTCGCATCTACAAATTTCTCATCGCGCTCGCCGGTCTGGTCGTCGGCGGCGCGGTCGGCGTCTTGATTGCCGGAGTGATCACGCATTATAGTCATCAGGATCAGACAACGTCACTTGTCGCCTTCATCGCCGCGCCGTTGATCTGCGCCATCCTGGGCGCGTGGCTGGCGACGTTGTTGGAAATCATCGCGGTGTTTTGCCAGGGACTTCTCGTGGGGGGCGGGCTCACCGCGCTCTATTTGAGCCGAGAATGGCGCGATTCCGATGCGCTTTGGGTTGCGCTGGTCGGCATCGCCAGCGGCTTGCTGGCGCTGTGGCTGCGCAAGCTGTTCATCGTGGTAACGACCGCCTTGGGCGGCGGTTTGGTGGCCGCACTGGGATTGCTGGGGCTGACGTGCCGCCCCCTGGCCGAGTGGGGCGCACGCATGTTTCAGTGGAACCAGTACCAGACCTGGTTCACCGTGCTGGCTGCGGCATGGGCGCTCCTCGCGGCGTTGGGCATCATCATTCAATATCACAAACCGGCGAAGCGCTCTGCTGAGGAAAAGGCCCCGGCCACCGAGCCGGAAACGCCGGCCGCGGCCGAAACGAAGTCGTGAACGATCCGTCGCGCGGGTGCGGTTGGAGTTTGTGTTCTCCGCGCCGATGCGTCTGATCCGGGCTTTTCATGGAAACGCTTCCTCCTCTCACCGGTGCGCAAAAGACGCGCTTGCGCGGCCTCGGGCAGACGCTCGGCGACATGCTCAAAATCGGCCAGGCCGGCGCCACGCCGTCCGTTGTGGCCGAGCTCAACCGGCTGCTCGCGGCGCACGAATTGGTGAAGGTGCGTTTCCTCGGCGCCGACCGCGATCAACGCGCTGCGCTCTCGGCCGAGCTCGCGACGCAGGCGCCGTGCGCGCATGTCGGCTCGGTGGGCGCGACGGCGTTGTTTTACCGCGCGCAGCCCGATCCGGAAAAGCGGCGGATCGCGTTGTAAGCCACGCGTCCGCCGTCGGTGTCGCCGTGCCGGATTAGCTCCGGTAGTCGGCGTTTTCGCTCACGTACTCGTGCGTGAGGTCGGCGCCAAAGACCGTCGCGCTCTCGCGACCGGTGCCGAGCGCAACCTCGATCTCGACGCAGCGTTCGTGCGGCGGGAAATCCACCGCCGGCGCGTACACGCCGTCCTTGGGCGCGGCGCTGGCGTAGAGCTCGGCGCCCTTGAGGTGGGCCACCAGCGCGTTCTCCTTGGCGGGATCGAGCTGGAACGCGCCGCGGGCGAAAATCTCGATGCCGCCGATGCTCGCGCGCAGCTGCGACAGATCGAGGCCCGGCTGGTGCGCGCCGACGTGCTTGCCGATGGCTTGCACGAGGCGGCCGACATTCGGGTCGTTGCCCGCGACGGCGCACTTGAAGAGCGGGGCGTTGACGATGGCCTTGCCCAAGGTGCGGGCGAGGGCGGCGCTCGGCGCCTGGGTGACTTGCACGCGCATCACGTGGCGCACGCCTTCGCCGTTGCGCACGACATCCTCCGCGAGATCGCGGCAGACGGTGGCGAGCGCCGCTTCGAACGCGGCCAGATCGGCGCAGGGCACGCGACCCGAGGAGAGCGCCACGACGGTGTCCGACGTGCTGGTGTCGCTGTCGATGGAGATGCAGTTGAACGTGGCGTCCACGACGCGCGTGAGGATGGTGCGCAGCGTGGCGCGCGGCACCACGAGGTCGGTGAGCAGGTAAACCAGCATCGTCGCCATGTTGGGCTCGATCATGCCGGCGCCCTTGGCGATGCCGACGATCCGCCCGCCGCCGACGGAGGCGCTGCGGATTTTCGGATAGAGATCGGTTGTCACGATGCCCTCGGCCGCGGGCAACACCGAGCCGGCGGCGAGGCTCGACACCGCTTGCGGCAGCGCGGCGAGCATGGCGTCGGCGGGCAGCGACCAGCCGATGACGCCGGTCGAGCTCGGCAGCACTTCCGCGGCGCCGAGGCCGAGCTGGCGGGCGAGTTCGCCGCAAATGCGCTCGGCCGTCTCGACGCCGCCGGGCGCGCAGACGTTGGAAATTTTGTTGTTCACCAGAATCGCGCCGAGCGCGGGCGCGGCCAGCCGGTTGCGGCCGACGATCACGGGCGCGCCGGGGAAGGCGTTCTTGGTGAACACCGCCGCGAAATCCGGCGTGGGCCGGTCGAGCGCGATGAGCGTGAGCGTCATCTTCGCCGGCTTGGGCGCCTCGCGCGGCACGAAGTCGAAACGGGTGGTGCCAACGCGGAAACCAGCCGGCAGTGCGGCTTGTTGGGCGAGCCACGCGCGATGCGCTGCGCGCGACGAAAAGGTGAGTGATGTACTAGGCACGGAGAGCAGAAGTGATCCGCTCTCGCCGCCAAGTGAAGCCGATTTTATGCGCGGCTTTTTTGCGCCCGGGGTAATTATTTTATGGAAATGCCCGCCGCGAGTGCGCTAAGCATCTGCCCCATTTCGTAAGAGACGTGCACGCTTCCTTCTTTCAGTTTTCCATTATCGCGGCCTCCGGCCGCCAGCCTTGACGATCTATGAACGTCGAAGAGATCACTGCTAAAGCCAAAGTCCTCCTCGAGGCGCTGCCCTACATCCAGGACTTCCGCGGCTCCACGTTCGTCGTCAAGTACGGCGGGAGCTTCATGGACGATCCCGATCCCGCGATCCGCAACCGCGTGGCGTACGACATCGCGTTTCTCGCCGCCGTCGGCATTAACGTCGTCGTCGTGCACGGTGGCGGCAAGGCCATCACCAAGGCCATGCAGGAGTCGGGCCTGAAGGCGAATTTCATCAACGGCCTGCGCGTGACCGACGAGGCCACCGTGCAGATCGTGAAGCGCACGCTCGACGAGATCGTAAACAAGGACGTGTGTGACGCCATCGCGCTCGCCAACGGCAAGCCGCGCGGCCTGCCGGGCGACAGCGTGCTTCTCTGCCAGAAGCTCACCACTGACGACGACGGCAACACCGTCGATCTCGGCTATGTCGGCGATGTCACCGAAGTGATGGTGAAGCTGATCAAGAAGGAGATTGCCGACGGTTTTATTCCGGTGATCTCGCCCGTGGCCGAGGGCTACGACGGCAAGCCTTACAACGTGAATGCCGACACCGCCGCCGGCCGCGTGGCCAGTGCATTGCGCGCCCGCCGGCTCGTGTACATGAGCGACGTGCCCGGCCTGCTCGCCAACCCGCCCGACGCGGATTCGCTCATTTCCACGCTGAAAATTTCGCAGGTCGACGATCTGAAGAAAAAGGGCGTCATCGACAAGGGCATGCGCCCGAAGGTGGCGAGCGCCATGCGGGCGTTGCAGGAGGGCGTGCAACGCGTCCACCTGATCGACGGCCGCCTGCCGCACAGCCTGCTGCTGGAAATTTTCACCGACAAGGGCATCGGCACGGAAATCGTGCACGGCTGAGGTGAATTCCAGGTTTTCGAGTTTTGATTTTCGACTGGCCGGTCGCGCTCTGCTTGTCTGGGGAGCCGTGATGTGCCGTTGATATAAATCGAGAATCGCTCTCCCAAATCGAAAATTCCATGGAATCCTCCCTCATCCGCACCACCGCCGCCGATCTGTACGATGCGCACGTGATGAAAAATTACGCGCGCGCTCCGCTGACCTTGGTGCGCGGTCGCGGCGCCCAGGTGTGGGACGACGCCGGGCAATGTTATCTCGATTTCACCTCGGGCATCGCGGTGAGCGCGCTCGGCCATTGCCATCCGCAATGGGTGGCGGCGGTGCAGCGGCAGGCCGGCGAGCTCATCCATGTGAGCAATCTTTTCCGCAATCCCCAGCAGGCCGAACTGGCCCGCCGGATCGTGGGCTACGCCGGACCGGGCCGGGTGTTTTTCTGCAACAGCGGCGCCGAGGCCAACGAGGCGATGATCAAACTCTCCCGCTTGCACGGCGAAAAGAAAGCCGGCGAAGAGGGCAAGTGCTACAAGATCATCGGCGCGAAAAACGCGTTCCACGGCCGCACCTACGGCAGCATGAGCGCGACGCCGCAGGAAAAAATCCAGAAGCATTTCCGGCCGCTGGTGCCGGGCTTCGCGTTTGCCGAGTTCAACAACCTCCAAAGTTTCGCCGACCTGATCGACGACCAGATGGCGGCGATCCTGATCGAGACGATTCAGGGCGAGAGCGGCGTCGTGCCCGGCACGGTGGAGTTTCTGCGCGGCCTGCGGGAGCTCTGCAACCGGCACAACCTGCTGCTTCTCCTCGATGAGGTGCAGTGCGGCATCGGCCGTACGGGATCGTTTTACGGCTTCGAGTACGCGGGCATCCAGCCCGACGCCATCGGCATGGCCAAGGGGCTCGGCGGCGGTTATCCGATCGGCGCGATGTGGGTGCGCGAGACGGCGGCCGAGCTTTTCCAGCCCGGCATGCACGGCACGACCTACGGCGGCACACCGCTCGCCTGCGCCGCGGCGCTCGCCGTGCTCGACGTGATCGAGAAGGAAAAACTTTTGGAACACGTGCGCGCTGCCAGCGTGGGCTGGATGGAGGCGTTGCAAGCGATGGCGCGGGATTTCCCGGCGCAGGTGCTGGCCGTGCGCGGCCGGGGCTTTTTGGTGGGCGTGCAACTCGCCAGCGATCCGACGCCCTACGTGGCGGCGCTGCGGGAAGGCGGTTTGCTCACACCCAGCGCCGGCGGCAACGTCGTGCGTCTGCTCCCGCCGCTCAACGCTACCCGTGAGGAATTGGCGCGCTCCGTGGAAATCTTCCGCACGGTGCTCAAAGCGAAGGCTTAACCTGAGATTCGCCTGCCGTACCTACGGTTGGGCGACGATGTTGCCGTTTAAGGGGTAAAGGCCGGCCTGGCCTTTGCCTTAACTTTGCACTCGTGCCGCGCCTTCGCCGCCGTATATTCCTCGATTTTTCCCCCATGAAACACTTCCTCCAAGAGACCGACTTCGCTGCGCGTGAGCTCGACGAAGTCTTCGCGCTGGCCCGGCAGTTTAAGCAGCAGCGCGGCCGGAGAACCCCGGCGGTGCTCGCGGGGCAGACGTGGGCGCTGATCTTCGCCAAGTCCAGCACCCGCACGCGCGTTTCCTTCGAGGTGGGAATCCATGAGCTCGGCGGCAACCCGCTCTTCCTCAATCGCAACGACATCCAGCTCGGACGCGGCGAGACGATCGAAGACACCGCGCGCGTGCTCTCGCGCTATGTGCACGGGTTGGTGGTGCGGACTTTCGATCACAGCGATGTCGAGCGGCTCGCGGCCGCCGGCTCGATCCCGGTCATCAACGCGCTTACGGACTTCCTGCACCCCTGTCAGATTTACACCGACGCGTTCACGATGGCGGAGCGATGGGCGGGCAAGCGGGGCAATCTGGTGAAATCGTTACGCGGTCGGAAAATCGCCTTTCTCGGCGATGCTGCCGGCAACATGGCCAATTCCTGGATTCTCGGTGCCAACCTTTTCGGCATGCAGATCACGGTTTCCGGCCCGGAGCGATTTGCGCCCGGCGCCAAGGTCGATGCTTTGCTGGCCAAAGAAGGTTTCAGCGGCGGCTACCAGTTCACCCCCGATCCGATGGAAGCGGTGCGCGATGCCGACATCGTTTACACCGACGTCTGGGTGAGCATGGGCAAGGAGGAGGAGGCCAAGAAGCGCAACCGCGCGATGGCGCCCTACGCCGTCACGGCCAAGCTTTTCGCCGCCGCCAAACCCGACGCCTATTTCATGCATTGCCTGCCGGCGCATCCGGGCGAGGAGGTCACGCAGGAAGTCCTCGACGATCCGCGCTCGATCATCTTCGACCAGGCGGAAAACCGTCTGCACATGCAGAAGGCGATCATGGCCATGCTGGCCAAGGCGGCGCGGAAGAAATAACCGGCGGGCGGTCCGCGGCTATTTCTTCTCAGGGCTGGCTGCTTTCTCGGGCGTATCCGGCATCACCACCGGGATTCCGATCTCGACTTTGCCTTCGCGCGCGATGGGGGCGGTGACGGATTGCGGGCGCGTTGTCTCGCGCCCGAAGTATGGCGCGCCACTGTTGATCAATGCGGGAATGACTTCGGCGAGTGTGCCGCAATTCGAGGGCGTGCTCATTTTGGCCATCCAGAGCAGCTTTCTCTTTTTCTGCTGGAACTCGGCGTAATCGTAGGCCGTGACGATGACGAAATAGCGGTCGTCACGTGTAGCTTCGATGATGTCCTGTCGCTCGAAACCCGCGCCGAGGGTCTTGAAGGTGTTGCCGGCGACGAGCGCCTGCATGTCACTTTGATCCCAAAAGATCTTCGCATCGGGTTCATCCCTATCCGTGGGATCGTCGTCGATGCGCGGATTCAAATACCCCCAGGAGAAAACGAGGAGCAACGACGGGGCAGGCGTCGTGGGGCCTTTGACGAGATAATGCTGCCCGGCCAGCGCTCTCGCGAGCTGGCGGGCAATGGGCAGCATCGGGGGGCTCTTTTGCCCCGCGACCTGCGCACCCCTTTCGTTATAGCCCCTCAGAACCGGATAGTAATAAGCCGGGTGCGCTTGTGTGGGTGGGGGGACTTTCCGGCCTTCAGGCGTAAAATCGACGACGATGTTCACTTCGGTGTCTTGCGGCGGAGTGAAAAGTCCTGCGGAAAGCGGCGCGGCAAGTGCGAAGGCGAGCGCCGCCCACCGGATGGGGAATGACAAGGAGTGCAACATGGCGGGGAAGATACTGGTTTTCATAGCTGGGTTGAGGCCGGGCTATCGCGCAAACCATGCCAAGTAACGGGAAGAACTGTAAGATGCTGAAAAGGAATCGGAATATTCGTTTTATTGGGGGTGGAGCGAAGGCGTGCGAATGGCGAGCTGGTTATAAAGCCCCACTTTCCGCGGGCGGCAAACCGTCGTTTGGGGGCAGGCGCTAACAACCGGGTGTCCGTCGCAGGGGCGATCCGCAGGTGATCGAACGCAGCGTTACTCCAGGATGTAGCTGAAGCGATTGGCTGCCACCTGGCGGAAATGTCCGGAGGTCAGGTCGCCGTCGTCGATTTTCGCATCAATGGCGCGCATGACTTCATCGCTAACGGTGACATTGACGGTGGCAATGGCGGCCACCGCGCCGAAGTTATTGTAATCCCAGTTCCAATTGCCCCCGAGAGAATTTTTCAGGCGCCAGAAATCGTCGCGAATCTCACCCGACATGCCGGGGGGCACGACGCCGCTGCCGGCGTTGCCGGGCCACGCGCCGTTTTTCAAGGCGTAGGTTTCAAACGCTTGGGTGAGCGTGCGCAGATCGCTGATGAATCGATTATTTCGGGCGACCTGCTGGACGCGTTGGAAAGCCGGAATGGCGAGCGCGGCCAACAACCCGATAATCACGACAACGATCATGATCTCAACGAGGGTAAATCCGCGTAAAGATCGTCTGATGGACGAGGGGGAGCAGGGAGAGGACATGACGGGAGGGCTGACATGATATGATGAATAATATTCGAATCGGACTGTTTCAGCATAGCGGTTGCAGTGGCCTTCAGCAACCGCCCAAAGGTAAACGGCCGGTGAAACGACGCATGTCGCCCGATCTCTCTGCGAGTTCTGCCAGCGCCGGATTTGCTTTGCGCGGGGCGGCTCCTTGGCTCATCAAATCTCCCTCTACGCTATGAAAATCGTGCTCGCATACTCGGGGGGCCTCGACACCTCCGTCATCGTCAAGTGGCTGAAGGAAACCTACGACGCGGAGATCGTCACGTTCGCCGCCGACATCGGCCAGGAGGAGGAGCTGAAAGGCCTTCCGCAAAAGGCCAAGAAGACCGGCGCGTCCAAGCATTACACGCTGGATCTCGTCGAGGAATTCGCCCGCGACTTCATTTACCCGATGATCCGCGCCAACGCGATCTACGAGAGCCAGTATTATCTCGGCACCTCGATCGCGCGCCCGCTCATCGCCAAGGCGCAGATCGAAATCGCCAAGAAGGAAAAGGCCGACACCGTCGCGCACGGCGCCACGGGCAAGGGCAATGACCAGTGCCGTTTCGAGCTCACCTACATGGCGCTCGCGCCGCACCTCCAGATCATCGCCCCCTGGAAAATCGAGGCCTATCGCGAGCTCTTCCCCGGCCGCGCCGAGATGATCGCCTACTGCGCGGAGCACAAGATCCCCGTCGAGGCCTCGCTCAAGAAGCCGTATTCGATGGATCGCAACCTGCTCCACATCTCCTACGAGGCGGGCATTCTCGAAGACCCGTGGTTCGACCCGACGACCAAGGAGAACAAGGGCATGTTCAAACTCTCCGTCTCGCCCGAAGACGCGCCCGACAAGGCTGAGTACGTCGAACTCGATTTCGAGCAGGGCAACTGCGTCGCGGTCAATGGCCGGAAGCTCACGCCCGCCGGCGTGCTGAAGGCGTTGAACAAGCTCGGCGGCAAGCACGGCATCGGCCGCGTCGATCTCGTGGAAAACCGCTTCGTCGGCATGAAGTCCCGCGGCGTGTACGAGACGCCCGGCGGCACGATCTTGATGCAGGCGCACCGGCAGGTGGAGTCGCTCACGATGGACCGCGAGGTGCTGCACATGCGCGACGGGCTGATTCCGAAATACGCCGAGCTCGTGTACAACGGCTTCTGGTTCGCTCCCGAGCGCGAGGCGCTGCAGGCGCTCGTCGACGAGAGCCAGAAATTCGTCACCGGCACCGTGCGGTTGAAGCTCTACAAGGGCAACATCATCACCTGCGGTCGCAAGTCGAAGTACTCGCTTTACGACGACAAGATCGCGTCGATGGAAGGCGTGAAGAGCTGGTACAACCAGAGCGACGCGACCGGCTTCATCCGCCTCAACGGCCTGCGGCTGCGCGCGCGCAACCTCGCGCAAGGCGGCCCGAAGGTCTGAGCCGGGCGGCTTTCGCCATCCGCATCATTTCAGCCGCGCTTCGGCGCGGCTTTTTTACGCCCTGATGGCACCGCCAATTGCGCGACATGTCGCGCAATTGGGGTTCAGCCATAGCCGCGGAGGTGACACGGCGTGCGCTCGGAGCGCTTTGTTACTCCAGCGCGCCGAGCAGTTCGGACACGGGGGCGCCGACGGAGCGCACGGTCACGCCGTCGTACCATTTGCCTTCGACGAGCATGCGCAGCGGGGTGTCGGGAACGCCGCGTTCGCCCGCTTGAAAGATACTGATCAACAGCTCCACGGCGCGCGCACCGATGATGCGCTCCTGTTGATCGATGCCGGCCCAACCGGGTTGTTGCATGCGCGAGAGCGTGGCCACGCTCACATCGTCGGGCACTTTCAAACCGAGTTCGTTCAGCCAGGGAATCGTCTCCGAGAAGGTGGTGATGATCGCCTCCGGGCGGTGCGTGCGAAACCATTTGCCAAAACGTTCCTGCCACTGGGCCTTGTTGGCCGGTTCGTCGCGACCTTCGATCAGGAAGAGCGGCACGCGTTGGGTGGTGAGCAGTGCGTTTTGGAAAACGTGAAAGGGCGACTCGAAGTGATGCACCGTGCGCTTCAGGGTGTCGCTCGCGCTGGCCATGCCGATGCGGCGGTGGCCGAGCTGGAGCAGGCGGCGCAGGCAGAGCAGGGTGGAGGCGTGCTGGTCGTTCACCGCCACGTGCAGGCGCGGCTCGGCGAGCGAGTAGCCGATGCTCACGCAAGCGAAGGAGCTCAGGTCGAGCGCGAGCTGGGTGTTGGCGAGCGCCTGGGGCGCGAAGAGCAGGCCGCGAATGTTGCGGGCGAGCAGCACTTCGCGGGCGCGTTTGGGCGTCATGCCGCGTTCGCGCAGCCAGAATTCCTCCAGGCGGAAACCCATGCTTTCGGCATAGGTGCGCGCGCCCTCGAAAAAGCCGGCGATATGCGGCAGGGCGAGGCAGTCGCCGCGCACCGGAAAATTGTTGATCCAAGCGAGCGTCGAGCGGTAGGCCGGCGGGCGTTGCTTGCGTCGGTAGCTGCTGAGCGCCGAGAGCATCGGGTCGGGCGTGTAGCCGAGGCGATCGGCGATGGCGCGGATGCGCTGGCGTTTCTCGGCGGAAACGTAGGTCTCGTTGCTGAGTGCACGCCAGGCGGTGGACACGTGTACGCCGGCTTCGCGGGCGACATCCTTCAGGGTCACGCGGGGAAGTGCGGAAGGCTGAGATTGCGGCTCCATGAAAAAGTTTGCAGAAGCTCGCCGTCGCGCCGGCGAAAGGCAAGATTTCGCATTCATCGCCATGCGATTTTCCTCCCCAGTCCCGCGGTTGTCGGGCAGTTAGGTGACGATGAAAAAAGTCCGTCTTGGCCTCATCGGTATCGGCAATATGGGCACTTTGCATGCGAACAGCGTGCTCGCCGGCAAGGTGCCGCGGCTGGAGCTCGCCGCAGTGGTCGATCAAGATCCCGCCCGGCGCGCGCGGTTCGCCGGAGTGACGGGTTTCGCCACGGCTGAGGAGTTGTTCGCCTCGGGCACAGTCGACGCCGTGCTCATCGCCACGCCGCATTATAGTCACACCTCGGTGGGCATCGCGGCGTTGCAGGCCGGGCTGCACGTGCTGGTGGAAAAACCCATTTCCGTGCACAAGGCCGATGCCGAGCGGTTGCTCGCGGCGCACACGAACAAAAAGCAGGTGTTCGCGGCGGTGTTTAATCAGCGCACCGATCTCTATTACCGAAAAATCCGCCAGCTCATCCAGTGCGGCGAGCTCGGGACGCTCCGACGCGTCAACTGGATCATCACCGATTGGTTTCGCCCTGAAATCTACTACGCGAGCGGCGGCTGGCGGGCCACGTGGGCGCACGAGGGCGGCGGGGTGTTGCTCAATCAGTGCCCGCACAATCTCGATCTGTTGCAATGGCTGTGCGGCATGCCGGAGCGCGTGCGCGCGCACTGTCGTTTTGGCCAGCACCACAAGATCGAGGTCGAAGACGAGGTCACCGCTTACCTCGAGTTTCCAGGTGGCGCGTCGGGCGTGTTCATCGCCACCACCGGCGAGGCGCCCGGCACCAACCGCCTCGAAATCACCGGCGACCGCGGCAAGATCGTATACGAGAGCGATCAGATCAAATTTACCCGCAACGAAGTGCCGACGGCGGAGTTTTCGCGTACCACCCCCGAGGCGTTTGCCAAGCCCGACACGTGGGACGTCTCCATTCCGGTGAAGGGCCACGGCGGGCAGCACAACGAGATCCTCGCCAATTTCGCCGACGCCATCCTCGACGGCGTGCCGTTGATCGCACCCGCCGCCGAGGGCATCCACTCAGTTGAGCTCGCCAACGCCATGCTCTACTCCACGTGGACCGACGCCACCGTCGAGCTGCCGCTCGATGGCAAGCGTTACGCCCGCGCGCTGCAGCGGAAGATCGCCGCCTCGAAGTTCAAAAAACCGCGCCCCGCCGTCGCCGCCCGTGCCAGCGGTTTCGCGCAATCCTTCGGACGCTGACCGTCCGCGGCGGTGGCTTTCGCTTTCTTTTCCAGTCTTCCTTATCCACTTCTCCCAACCCTCCACACCCAACGCTCATGGCCACACCCGCATTTCTCCACGACGATTTTCTGCTCACGACCAAATGGGCCCGCCTGCTCTACCACGAACACGCCGCGCCGCAGCCGATCTTCGACTACCACTGCCATCTGCCGCCCGATGAGATCGCGAAAAACCGGCAGTTCGAAAACCTCTTTCAAATCTGGCTCGCGGGCGATCACTACAAATGGCGCGCGCTGCGTTCCAATGGCGTGCCGGAGGATCTCATCACGCTGAAAACCACCAGCGATTACGACAAGTTCCTCGCCTACGCGAAGACCGTTCCGTACACGCTGCGCAATCCCCTCTACCACTGGTCGCACCTCGAACTGCGCCGCTATTTCGGCATCGACGACGTCATCAACGAGCGGACTGCGCCGAAAATTTGGGAGCGCGCCAACGCCAAGCTGCGCACTCCGGCGCTCTCGACGCACGGCATCCTGACCAAGTTCAAAGTCGCCGTCGTGTGCACCACCGACGATCCAGTCGACAGCCTCGAACACCACGCTGCCATCGCGAAAAGCGATCTGACCACGCGCGTTTATCCGACCTTCCGTCCCGACAAAGCGCTGCTGGTGGACAAGCCGGCCGCGTTCAACGCCTGGTGTGACCAACTCGCCGCGCGCGCAGGCATCGACGTCAAGGATCTCGCCGCGCTGCTCACGGCGCTCGATCAGCGTCACGCGGCTTTTCACGCGATCGGCGCCCGGGTGTCGGACCACGGCTTGGAATACGTCCCGGCCGAGGATTGCACCGAGGCGGAAGCCGCCGCGATCTTCGCCCAGGCGCGCGCCGGCCGTGCCGCCACGCCCGAGCAGTGGGCCAAGTTTGCCTCGTTCCTGATGTTGTTCTTCGGCCGGCTCGACGCTGCGCGCGGTTGGACGAAGCAGCTTCACCTCGGCGCGCTGCGCAACAACAACAGCCGCCTGCTCAGACGCCTTGGCGCCGACGCCGGCGTCGATTCCATCGGCGATTTCCCGCAGGCGCGGTCGTTGTCGCGTTACCTCGACCGGCTCGACAGCGAGAATCAGCTCCCGAAGGTCGTGCTCTATAATATCAACCCCGCCGACAATTACGTGCTCGCGACGATGATTGGCAATTTCCAGGGCGAGACGGTGGCGGGCAAGGTCCAGTTCGGCAGCGGCTGGTGGTTCCTCGATCAAAAAGAAGGCATGGAGTGGCAGATCAACGCCCTCTCGCAGCTCGGCCTGCTGAGCCGGTTCGTCGGCATGCTCACCGATTCGCGCAGCTTCCTCAGCTACGTGCGGCACGAGTATTTCCGCCGCACGCTCTGCAGCATGCTCGGCGCGGACATCGAGGCCGGGCTCATCCCCGCCGACCGCGCGCTCGTCGGCGGCATGGTGGAGAACATCTGCTACGGCAATGCCGACCGGTATTTCGGTCTGGAGGTTGGCCGCTTCGGCACCAAACCCGTCGCCAAAAAATCCGCCGCGAAAAAGCCCGCGCCGAAAAAAGCGGCGAAGCGCCGCCGCTGAATCAGCCGGCGTTTTCAGTCTGCACCGCCACGCTTGGCAGCGTGGCGTGCAGCGCGCTCACCCGGGCCTGGAGCTCGGCGGCGAGTAGCTTGCGATCTTCGTTGCCCGGCACGGGTTCGCCCCAGGCGACGTGGGCATCGATGCGTTGCAGCGTCAGCAGATTGGCCAGATGCGGGGCGAGCGTCATGTCGCCCCACCAGCAGACTTCCTGCGCGGCGGAGTGTCCGGGCGGCACGAGGTAGCCGACGGCAGTCGGCTGCACGGGCCAGCGCCCGCGCGCGGCGGGTTCGAGGAGCGACGCTTTGAACGGCAACACGCTGCTGCCATCGCTGCTGGTGCCTTCGAGGAAGAGCACGACGCCGAGCCCCTCGGCGAGCGCGGGCGCGATCTCGTCGGCCACGCGGGCGACATCGCTGCGGCGCTTGCGGTCGATGAAGCGCGTCCCCGCCAGTTGCGCAAACCAGCCGAAGATCGGCCAGCCGCGCACTTCGCTTTTGGCAACAAACACCACGGGCGCGGCGGCGGAGAGCACCATGATGTCGACGTAGCTGACGTGGTTGGACACCACCATCGTGCCCGGGGCCGGGCGGCCGGTGGCGTGGCGGTGGATGCCGAGCACGCGCAGGAGACTGCGGCAGGTGCGTTGCAACCAGTGTGCGCGGGCGGCGAGGCTGCGGCGGTTGCGCGGATCGCAGGCGTAGATGGCGGCGAAATAGGCGAGGGTGCCGGACATGGCCCCGAAGCGCCAGGCCCCGCGCAGGAATCGGATCGGTGCGGACTCCACGGCGCGTTCAGGTGAAATATTTGCGCAGCACGCGCTCGGGCAGCGCGTCGAGATCGACCCAGGTCAGAAAATCGATGGTGCGGAATTCGCGGTCGATCGCGGGTTCGCCGCAGATCTTCACGCCGATGGCGAGGTAGGCGCGCATCAGGCGTGGGATGGGCGTGGGCGCGGCGGGGCCGCTTTGCGGAGAGCAACGCCACGCCGGGTTGGGCTGGGTGCGCCATTGCGGATCGGCCAGATTCGTTTGCGCCAGCTGGCCGTAAACGGCGAGCCCGGCGGCTTCGTCTTGCGACGTGATCGAGCTGCAACCGACCAGATAACGGGCGCCGCGATCGCGGGCATATTGCGCGATGCCTTTCCACAGCAGGCCGAGCACGGTCTGGTTGCGGTGCGCGGCGCCGACGCAGGCGCGGCCGAGCTCAACCATCTGGGGTCGCACGGACTCGAAGGGCTTAAAATCGAACTCCCGCTCGCTGTAATAACCGAGGTGCGCCGCGGCCGCGGGGCCGGTTTGCAGGCGATACGTGCCGACCACGGCGCCGGTGGCGCGTTCCAGCACAAGCAGGTGGTCGCACACGTCGTCGAATTGATCGGAGTCGTAGCCGTTGGCGGCGGCGCTCGCGAGGCCTTCGTTGAGCTCCAGATTGAATACTTCGTAGCGCAACCGTTGCGCGGCCCGCAGTTCGGCGGGCTGCGCGGAGAGCCGCAGCTCATAGTGTTCGGTGAGGGCGCTGATGGCAGGCTTCATGCGGCGAAGGGGCGAGAAAAGGGGAGAAAGGACTCCACGGCAAGCGCGCGAATGTGACATTTCCGTGCTGTCATCGCGGTGCTGGTCGGCACGCTCAGGCGCTGGACGAACTCCCGCCTTGCAGGGCTTGCAGATCGGGATCGCTGCTGGCGTCTTCGCGAAAACTTTTCTCCATGCGACAGGCAACCTCCAGCCGGCGGCGGGCCTCCGACAGCCGCCCCAGCAGGCATTCGTAGCAGGCGAGGTTGTAGTGCAACAAGGCGCAGGAATTGCCGTGGAGCGTTTCGGCCCGCAGCAACACTTCGCGGGCATCGGCGATTCGCGCCACTTCGCGCAGCGCGAAAGCCCACGCGATCCAGCCACGGTCGTTGGTCGGCGCGGCGGCGGCCAGCTTGGGCGCGACCTCCAGCACACGATCCCACTGCTTGGTCGCCATGTGCAGCTCCACCCAGGCCGTCAAAGTCTCCGGCGTGGCTCGATCGGCGGGCGCGATGGATTCCAGCTCCTCGGTGGCCTCGCAGAATAACCCCAGCACCACGTACCCCAGCGCGTATTCGGCGCGTCGTTTTGAGGAAATGGAGTCAGGCATTGCCGTAACGCGTGGGCGGTTTAGTCGCCGAGCACCAGCCGCAACCCGTCGAAATACTGTGCAACTCCGCGGTGCAGCCAGAGGAAGTGGAGCGCGCCCGCGATGGCGAGCATCGGGCCGTACGGCACCTGCACGCCGAAACCGAGCTCGGCGGGTTCGCCCTCGGGCGTTTCCGCCTTCATCGCCGCCGGGGCGTTTTTGCCCGCGCATTTCCGCCAGCCCAAAGCCACGACAAACCATACCGTGCCCACGATGGCGCCGCCAAATACCGCCGTCACCGCGCCCTGCCAGCCGGTGAACGCGCCGATGGCCCCGACGAGCTTCACATCGCCGAATCCCATCGCCTCTTTCTTCAGCGCCACTTCGGCGAGCAACGCGATCCAGAGCACCAACCCGGAGCCGACAAACAGTCCCTGCATCGCGGCGACGCCCGAGCGCAGACTGTCGACCATGAAAATGCCGCTGTGCTGGTCGTGGAGCGAGGGGGCGCACACCGCCAGCACCACGCCGACCACCCCGAGTCCGATGGTAAACGCGTCGGGGATGATCATGTGATCGAGATCGATGAACGTGGCACACACCAGCGCGCCCATCAGCACCATGCCGCACACGGCCTTGGCCGGAGGAAAAAGCAGCCAGCACGCGAGAAAGAGCAAAGCCGTGAGCAGCTCGACCGCCGGATAACGGATCGAGAATTTCTGCCCGCAACAACGCGCGCGTCCGCGCAAGATCAGCCAGGAAAGAATCGGGATGTTGTTATACCACGCGATGGGCTGGCCGCAGGCACAGTGCGAACCGGGACGGACGATGGATTTGCCCGCCGGGATGCGGTAGATGCAGACGTTGAGGAAGCTGCCGATGATCGCGCCGAAAATGAAAGCCGCGGTTGGGAAGAACCAGGGCAGTTGGGCGGCGACTTCAGAGTAAGCGGAGATCATGCGAGCGCCTGCGGGGCAGGCGGGAGAACCTTCGCGACCCAGCCCGCGACTGGCAAGCCCGCGCCGCGCGGGAATTTCGCCACGGCTGTGGCGCTGGCCCGCGGAAGAAAATACCATGAGCATGAGGGGCGGATTTGCCGGCCACTGCCCCGCGCGTTATAATATCGGGTGAATTACCTATAGCGGAGGGTGAAAACTCCTATATTAAAATGTGACCGCGTTATTTTAGAAATTAATCGAGTGCAAGCTGAGGCCAAGCAGTATTATAGGGAAATGTGCATGAAAAGCTCACGGGCGTTTAGCCATTTTGATCTTCTGCCTCGTCGATACATGCACAGAGCGTTCAGTTCGGCTCTGCGGTGTTGTTTCGGAAGACTCGTGGCAAACCCGCCGGGAGGATCTTCCAGAGCAGCGCAAGATTGCTGACCCGAAACCCAAATATAAAAAATCCCATGCTCACGCTTCATAAAGTTGCTCGTACCTGCGCCTTGGTTGGTCTCATTGCTTCACTGAGTACTGCTTTCGCCGATTTGCCCCGGGGAAAAGCCAATTTCTCCTCCACGCACGGCGCTTGTGACGCCACTGGCAACACGGTGGTGCGTCTGGCTAACTATACCTTCACCAGCACCGGCAGTGCTGGCGGTACGGTGGCTGCCAGCATCTGGAGCTGGGATAGCGATGTCGAAAACTCGAAGCAGTCGGTTAACTCGCACACCTGTACCTTTGATGGCAAAACCCAGACCTGCGCCCAATATACGCCTTATGGCTGGCTGGGGCTGCCTTCAGGGCAATATATGAACCGCAGCGGCACATATACGTACAACACTTCGACCGGGGCATTGGCGATCGCCTGGGCCTCGCCGTGGTCGGGGGTCACGGAGAGCTGGACGGTGTCGACGGTGGACAGCTATGCCGCGCGGATGGATTTTGTGACTTCCAATTATGGGCTCACGCATGGTCGTGGCTGGGGCAGCAATGCCTCGTGGAGCACCTACAAGACCATGGCGCAAATCTCCTCCTCTTATCGTTTTAATTTCGCGGGCGCGCGCACGCGCGTTGTTTATGGCACCGGTGGCTATACGTTGGATAACTGGATTTCAGAGTCCTTGAATTTGTCCACCTACACGACGCCGAGCGCGCCGACGCCGGTCAATTGCATGCACTACTGGCAGCCGACTTCGTCCGCGTGTGGTACCGGCAGTAATCCGCGTACGGGCATCATCTATCATA
>JACRHS010000027.1 GCA_016217595.1 Opitutia bacterium
ATCACCGCGCAACGGTTGCGGCGCAGCGTTTTCCACTCGGTGGCGGATCTGGAAACGGCCATCCGGCAATACCTCGAAATCAACAATCGCAATCCGACGCCCTTTATCTGGACCGCTTCCGCTGACCTCATCCTCGGCAAGATCAAATCTCTTTGCTCACGGATTAATCGCTCAGGACACTAGCGTCAGGCTATTATGCGAACTTCACTAATACAAATGACGCAGTCCACCGAGTCTCCGGTGGCGCCCGCCTGGCAGACGATTAACGCACCACTGGCGGAGGCGGTCCCAAGGTCTCGCCGCGAAAGAAGTCGGGCATCAGGCGCAGCGTGGGCTTGGTGACGGCACGCCCGGCGAGAAGATCGAGCACCGGCTCCAGAAGAGATTTGGCCAGGCTCTGGGGGTTGGCGATGTAGCGGGCTGGCGCCGGCATCATGAAGGACAAAAACGGGTCTTCGTCGCGGGAAATGACCGTGACTTCGTAGGGCACGCGCCGACCCAATTGTGCCAGCCGACCGACCACGGCGAGGTAGTGGTACGCGTTGGCCACCAGCAGTGCGGTTGGCGGTTTGGCGCGCTCGAACAGGCGCCGCAGGGAGTGGCCGATGCCGGGTACGGTGCCGTCGTGTTTGCAGACGATGGCCTCGGCATCGGGATGCGGCGACATCCGCACGCCGTCGATGAAGCCCGCTTCGCTTTCCAAATCGCCGGCGAGCCGCGACTGGGCGATCACAATTGCGAGCTGGCGATGACCGAGCCCCAGCATGATGCCGGCGGCATGCCGGCACATCGCGCGATGATCGAGGTCGCGGGAGGGCAGCGCGAGGTCGCCGTGTACGGAGCCGGCCACTACGCAGGGGACCTCGTGTTCCGAGAACCAGTGCTGGATGGCTTCGTTGGGCAACGTGAGGATCCAGCAGCCGTGCGGGTGCTGGGCCAGGAGCTTTTGCAGCGCCGGACCGGGGTTGGAACGAAAGTACTGACGGCCGTGAAACACATGCAGGCGGCAGCCGCGCTCGCCCAGCATCGCGCGCAACGCATCGATCCAGAGCGTTTGCGTCGGGCGCAGTTGCTCCAGCGGATCGGGAGAAAGCAGGGCGACGTCGCCGGCGGGAAGGGCGGGCGCGCTGGGCTCGGTAGTAGTGAGAATGCGGGTGCCGGCGCCATGCTCGGCCCGCACCAGCTTGGCGCGTTGGAGTTGGTTGAGCGCGGTGCGCAGGGTGTTACGGCTGACCTGGAGTTGCTGGCAGAGCGCCCGCTCGCTTGGCAACCAGTCGCGCCAGGTGCCGTCCGCGATGCCATTGCGTAGCACGGTCACGGTCTGACTGACGAGCGATTGGCGCTGAGGGATCGATTGCATCGGGGGCGGCTTCACTTGTGCGTGACCGACGTTTTCAGGCGAGTCCAAAGACGCCCGATTGCGCTGCTCGATGGCAAACGATTGTGGGCGGTGTGGTTGCAAGGATGCGGAATTTTCATGCGAAACCAGAACGTTGCGGCTGCGTTTAGCGGGATAACATTTCACTGGTTTTATGACTCCACGCCTTCTGCTCTCGCTCCTCCTGTTTTTGGCGGCCGCCGCGTCTGGCTGGCCCGACGCAGCAACGCCACCGCCACAGCCGTCCGCCGGACCAGGGGGCGCAGACTATCGCTTCGAACGCGTGGGACAACATGCGACTGGCGAGGAAGCGGAGGACGCCGTGGTATTTTGGCCGGAAAGCTCGACGCCGATCGGACCGCTGCCGGTGGTCGTCTTCACCCATGGCTGGGGCGCGACGAAGCCGGAATACTATCTCGCGTGGCTTCAGCACATCGTCCGCAAGGGACACCTCGTAATCTATCCGCGTTATCAGACCAATCTGCGGACGAAGCCCGCCACCTTCACGCCCAACGCCCTCACCGGAGTACGCAAGGCCTGCGACTGGCTGAAAACTCAATCCAACCTGCCTCAGCCCGACATGGCCAATTGGATCGTGGCCGGGCATTCGGTGGGCGGACTGTTGGCGACCAATCTCGCGGTGGAATTGCCCCGGCAGGGTTTGCCCGCGCCCAAGGCCTTGCTCGCCGTCGAGCCGGGCAAGACGTGGGGTCCCGACCGGGCGCAGGTGCCGTTGAGCGATCTGAGCCAGCTGCCCGCCACGATGCTGCTCGTGGTGGTCACCGGCGAAAACGATCAGATCGTGGGCGAGCGCGATGGCCGGCGCATTTTCGAGGAGAGCACCGGCATCCCGCGCGAAAACAAAACGTGGCTCGGCCTGAGCGACGACGATCATGGCACGCCGGCATTGCGTGGCGGGCATCGGGCGCCATGCGCTCCGCCGCCTGATTTCAAGCCGCCCACGGAAGGCCGCAAGGGCGGCATCCGCCGGCGTGTGGCGCAGGCGGTGTTGTCGCAGGTGGGTGGCGACGAATCCGATTTCGCAGCCTCGCGCCGCGAGCCGATCGGGGTCGATGCACTCGATTATTTCGGCACCTGGAAATTGCTCGATGCTTTGTGCGACACCGCGTTTCGCGGGCAAAATCGCGACTACGCACTCGGAGGTGGTCCGGCACAGCTTGGGATGGGCGTGTGGAGCGATGGCACCCCCGTCAAACCACTGCGCGTGCTCGGCGGTGCCAGGGCCCCGCAGTGAGCTTGGCGCGTGAAGTATGCCTGCTCTATCGGGGGTTGGAGCGACGGTTTTAGCGAATGCATATGCATTAAGCCGTTTACAGAGGGAGATCGTAGGAATCGGCTCGCCTTGGCGCATTCGTTGGGCATCGTCTGTCGCGCATCGTCAAACTGTGAGCTTCCCCCCTTCAGTCGTAGATCAGGCTGCGCCGGCCGAACCGACTCCGGACCAATGGTTCGCGACGGAAGTGCAGCCGCACGAGTCCAAGCTGCGCGCTTGGTTGCGAGCCCGTTTTCCCTCGTTAACCGACATCGATGATGTGGTGCAGGAGGCTTATTTGCGACTGGTGCGGGCGCGCAGCTCCGGGCAGGTGCGGCAGGCCAAACCCTACCTCTATGCCACGGCCCGCAATGCCGTGCTCGATCATTTTCGGCACGAACAGGTGATTCCGATGGATCGCCTAGCAGAAATCACCGAGTTGCCCGTCTTGGTAGATAATAAGGCCAATGCTGTCGAAGCCGTCAGTCAGGACGAAGAACTCGCATTACTCTCTGCCGCCATCCGGGATCTGCCGGAACGCTGCCGGGAGATTTTGGTTTTGCGCAAATTGCATGGACTCTCGCAGAAGGAAATCGCGCGCCGGCTTGGGATCTCGGAAAACACGGTGGCGGCGCAGGCTTCAATGGGCGTGCGGCGGTGCATCGCCTATTTTCGCGAACGCTCGCCCCGGGGGTAAACGGTCATGAATCCTCACGAACCCGCACCTGCCGACTTGTCCGAGCGTGAACGCGCCGCTCTGGACGCGCATGCCGCCGACTGGTTGATCGCGCACGACCGCGGATTGACGACAGAAGAGACGAACGCGTTTCGCCGTTGGTTGGCCGCAGATGTTCGCCATGCCCAGGCGTGGGCCGAGGCGCAGCAAGCGTGGGGCCGATTGGATCGGATGCCGGAGTTGGCGAGCGAGCGACAAAGAGTGTCGCGGTTTTCACGGCGTCGACTCTGGCAGATCAGTGGGCTGGCGGCTGCCGCAGTCTTGGTCCTGGGCTTTTTCATGTGGCAACGACCTGCGCCTGCGACGGTGTCCACGCGGGCGGCGATGGTCCGACTGATGCCACGGTTGCAAACCCTGCCCGATGGATCGGTGGTCGAATTGAACGCCGACAGCGCAGTGACCACACAGTTTACCGCGGCCGAGCGCAGGGTTCAGCTCGTGCGGGGCGAGGCGCATTTCTCAGTGAAGAAGGATGCCACGCGCCCCTTCGTAGTCGAAGCCGGCGGGGTGGCGGTACGCGCAGTCGGCACGGCCTTCAATGTGCGGCTGGCCTCCTCGGCAGTCGAAGTTTTGGTCACAGAAGGCCGGGTACGGCTCGATCCGCCGGTGCCGACACCAGCGACTGAAAGTGTGCCGGCAATGACGCAGCCGACTCCGACGGCCGGCGGATTATCGGAACCGGCCGTCCTCGCCGCGGGGCAACGGGCTGTGGTGGCCCAAGCCCGTGCGGCGATTCCCCAAGTCACCGACGTCTCCGCCGAGGAGATGGCGCGGGCGCTGGCGTGGCAGGCGTTGCGCCTGCAATTTCAGGATATGCCGCTGGACAAGGTCGCGGCGGAGTTCAACCGCCATTGCCACACCCAATTGGTGGTGCATCCGGCTGCCGCCGATGTCCTGGTCGCTGGAGTATTTCGCGCAGACAACGTCGAGGTGTTTGTGCAGTTTTTGGAACAGGGTTTTCGCATCAAGGCGACCCGACGCGGCGATGGCGCCATCGTATTGAGCCGGGCGGACTGAACCCGCAAGGGCGGTTAAGCTGCCGATCGAGGAGGACAGACTCGGCATGAAAATTAACCAATCGGTCATACGTTATTTGCCGGATAGTTGCCGGTTTTTTTCGGGCTGCTCTAACAGAAAGTGCTGGTTCATCCGTCTTGCTCAATGTCGCGAGCGTGACGATCCCGGTGCGGTCCGCGCGTCACCATGAGCAAACCGTATCCCCACCTAATTATTCTGCGTTTAGTTGCGATAGTGATGATTTTTGGCGGCGGACTGTTCGCCCGGGCAGCGACGGACTCCGTCAAGACGTTTGCACTTCCCGAAGGAGATGCGGCCGAGACGCTGAAGCTGTTTGTCGCCCAGTCGAACGAGCAGATTGTCTACCCGCCGCTGGAAGTTCGCGGTGTCGTCACCCATGCGGTGGATGGATCGCTCACGCCCCACGTCGCGTTGATGCGCATGTTGGAAGGCACGGAGCTGGTGGTGCTCTTTGACGAACGCACCGGGGCCCTGGCCATAAAACGCACATCGCCTCCCGCGCCTTCTGTGCAGGGCAGGTCTTCTGCCCGAGATGAATTTTCTGCCCGAGCTAAAGACTCCTTGAACGCTATGAAAACTACCAACACCCGAACTCCGACGTTCCAGCGCGTGCTGGGCGCCCTTGCCGCCATGTTTGTCGGCACGGCTACTGCCGTGGCCCAACCTTCCGCTCCGTCTCAAGAATTGGGCGCGATCACCGGCCAGGTCGTCAACCAAGCCACCGGCGATTATCTCGTCGGCGCAGCGTTGCGCATCAACGGCACGGAGTATGCCGCCACCAGCGAAATTGGCGGCTACTACCGAATTTCAACTCCGGCGGGTCAGCAGGTGTTGTCAGTGAACTATTCCGGCTTGAACACCGCAAATGTGACGGTGACGGTGCCGGCCGGGCAAACCGTGACGCAGCGGATCGATCTCACCTCCGAGGTTTACACCTTGGACACGTTTGTCGTGAAAAGCATCCGCGAGGGTTCGGCCGCCGCGATTCAGAATCAGCGCCAGGCGCTGACTCCGCGGAGTGTCGCGGCCATCGATGCCTTCGGCAATCCCGGCGCATCCGTGGGTGAATTAATGATGCGCCTTCCTGGCGTGGCCGTGGATGGTAGCGGCGGCGAAGTCGGAGGGATTTATATTCGCGGCATGTCGCAGGATTTCTCCTCCCTGCTTCTCGACGGCAACCAGATCGCAGTTTCGGGCGGCACCGCCGTGAGCAATGGCAACGTTTATTTCGGCCAAGTCAGCTCCGGCAGTGTGGCCTCGATGGAACTTATCAAGGCGCCGACGCCCGATATGGAAGGCAACGCCATCGCGGGCTATATGAATCTCCGCACCAAGCGCGCGTTCGACCGCACTCCCGGCCGCAATATCACACTGACGGCGGGCACGGCGTGGTCCAATGGCTATCAGGACAGCAGCGTGCCGCTGAAGGACAAGCCGGCGCTCGATCTCTTCAATCTGAACTATTCCGATGTCCGCAGCGTTTTCGGCGGGCGCAATAACTTCGGCTTTTCCGTATCGATGACCCGCAGCATCAACAACGGTTTGATCAACGAGTATGGCCCCCGCCAAATCGCCGCCGCGCAAAATGCGTACGTCGTGCCCGCGCCGGCTCCGGGGGCGGACTTGCAGCCGTTGCTGCGCGCCTATGGCGCTGGCCAATGGGGTACGGTGGGGCCGCAATGGCCGTCCTATAACTATGCTTTTAATGCCGATCTGAAGGTGACCAATGACACAGTCGTTTATCTGCGCAGCACCTACTCCCGTGGCCAACGGCGGAGCGGCGCAACCTCAACTTATTTCCGGTGGAAATTGTCCGCTTCCCAATCCGCCGCCAACTTCGATCTGCCGAACAGCAGCTACGATGTGGTGAATGTGAAGTCCGGCGGCACGCTGGATTTGGAATCGGTCGTTTATAATCGGGAAAGCGAAAGCTTCACCTTTGCGTCGGGCCTCGACCAGAAATTGCTGGGGGGCTCGGCCAAGCTCACCATCGATACGAGTTATTCCAGCAATCGCACGATGTACCCGCAGCTCTATCAGCTGGGTGCGCGGATGACCGGAGTCGGTTTCCGCATCGATCGACGTGGACGCGATCCTTGGCATCCGTTGGTCACACAGACCGCGGGCGCGAACTGGAGCGATCCGGCGAGTTATGGGGTGCGACCGAATTGCGAACTGATCAGCTATTCGGCTCCGGCCGAGCGCTGGAGCATGGGCGCCAATTTCCAGAAGGATTTCGTCATGCCGCTGCCGGGTTTTGTAAAGGTTGGCGTGAAGCAGAGCGCTTTCCAGCAAAGCGTGAATCGCGAACTGATATACAACACCTATGCCGGGCCGGTTGGCGGCACCGGGCGCTTTGTGGGGTATAATATGCTCATGTCCGATAGCACGTATGGGCCATTTCCCTTCCTGCAATTGCCCAAGACCGGACTGGCGGGCGATGTGTGGCAGGATCCGGCCAACTGGAGACAAAGCGCCTCTGATGTCTGGAATACGATTGTAAACTCGACGCTCAACGATGTGCGGTTCTCCGAGCGCATCAACGCGGCCTATGTGATGGCCAGCACCAAGATCTGGCGCGTCAAAATCACCACGGGTTTGCGCTTCGAGGAAACCCGCGAACTTGGCTTTTCCTACAAACGCGTGATCAATGCGAACAACACCAATCTTTCGACCGCCACGCCCGAAGTGAATGCCGCTCGCGCTCGCGATAATTTCCGCGGCATGACCAGCGCGTTTTCGAAGTACCATAATTATTTCCCGGGCATGCACTTTTTGGTCGATCTGGGACATAATCTCCAGGCGCGCGCCAGTTACTCGCGCTCCATTTCGCGTCCCAGCCCGGATAGCTTGCTGCCCCGCATCGCGCCGAATGAAATCAATTCCACGCTTTCAGCCGGCAATCCGGATCTAAAGCCATATACATCGGATAATTTTGAGTTATCCTTGGAAAAATATTTCGAGCCGGTTGGCACGGTGAGCGCCAGCGTATTTCATAAGGAAATCACGAATTATTTCGGAACGATTAGAGATACTGTGCCGAGCGGTCCCGACAATGGTTTTGGCGGCCAATATGCCGGATGGGAGATCACTCAAAATCGCAATATGGGCAATGCTCGGATCAATGGCGCGGAGCTTAGCTATTCGCAACAGTACACCTTTCTGCCTGGCATCTGGCGCGGATTGGGCTTCTTTGCCAATTTCACTTATATCGATACTTTTGGCACTTTCGGCTCGACGGATGGCAGATACACCACACGTCTGGCTAATCTGACGCCGCGCAGCTACAACGCCGGGCTTTCGTTCAAACACCGTGGCTTTGATATTCGCGTGTTGGGCAATTACCGCAGTGCCTTTTTGAAGAGTATAGCGCCGGGTACCTATGGGACCGGAGGTATCTCGGGTACGACGCAATATGAAGCCTACCAAAACGAGCGCACGCTCATCGACATCAAGACCCAGTACACGATCAACCGCGTCTACTCGCTGTACTTCGACGTTTACAACATCACCAACGATTTCACGAATAGCGATGTGATCTATGCCTTCGGGCGCAGGATCCCGTCGTACGCCTCGGGCGCCGGCACCAGCTTCAAGGCTGGCGTCACCGCCCGCTTCTGAGTCGGCTGGACGGATTGATGGCTTCTTTGACAAACCGGGTGCGTGCAGACCGCCCGGTTTGTGTCTCAGTTCGGCACATAGGCTTGCTTTGGTGTTGGGTAACCGATGGGTTCATTGCCGCTGCTTTTTATGATCACTCCCTCCTCTCTGTTTCGTCGCACCGCTATGTGCTCCGTTCTGTTGGGTCTGCTGACTGCGCCCGTGCTGGCGCTGGCGGCTCCGGCGGGAACGTCGTCCCGGTTTGTCGACCATGGCGTAGCCACGCCGATCAGCAATCATCGCGGTACGGTGGCCACGGTGGATGCCGCCGGCCGGAATATCGTGTTGCTTTGGCTCATGGATCACCGTGGCGGTTACGCGCTGCTGCTAATCGATGCCGCCACCGGCAAGACCGAGCAGTTCCCCGTGCCGCTCCCGATACCGGGCGAGTCGGTGGACTGCCCGTACGCTTCGCTGCTCTCCAGCCAGAACAAATTCTATACGCTCTTCGGCAGCCATTTCGTCGAGTTCGACGTCGCGCAGCGCGCCTTCACCTTTCATCACGCCACGACGCCGCGATTCGCCATGGGCATGACCGAGGACGATCAAGGGGCGATCTGGGCGGTGAATTATCCGCAGTGCGGTGTGGTTTCCTTCAATCCGAAGACGAAGGCGTTTCGCGATTACAGTGAAGTGCGGACGGAAAACTGGCAGCAGTATCCGAAGTCGGCGGCGACGGACGATGCCGGTTGGTTCTATTTTGGGCTCGGCAATACCGCCAGCCAGATCGTCGCCCTCGATCCGGTGTCCGGCAAGGCGCAGGCGCTGTTGCCGGAGGCGGCGCGGCAGAAGGGGCAGGCCCATGTTTACCGCGATCTGAACGGCAAAGTCTACGGCCAGGCGCTGCGCGGTCCGAAGGAGGAATGGTATGAGTTGTACCGTGGCGAGATTCGCAAGGTTGGCACCAGCCACGAACCGCAGCGCAAGCCGATCATTACCGGCGACCAGTCGTTGTTTCACGCGACATTCCCGGACGGCACCAAGCTTAAGTCCTGCAATCTCGTTGATCGCATGGTGCAGTTTGTGGCCACGGACGGCAAGGTGACCGAGCTGCCCATCGAGTACACCAGCGATGGCGCGGTGGCGATGAGCGTGGCGATGGCTCCCGACGGCACGCTGTGCGGTGGCACCGCGTTCCCCATGCGTTTCTTCAGCTACAATCCCGACAAGGACAGCTGGGTGCGTCGTCCCGCCTATCACCAGTGGAACACCGTCGTGCGGCAGGGCGATCACTTCTTTGTGGGCGGTTATCCCGCCGGCTTCCTGCTCGACTGGGATACCACGCAGCCGTGGATCAACACCGAGAAGAACCGCGCCGGTTGCAACCCGCTCTACGTGACGGATTGCACGCCGGATTTGTATCGGCCTTACCGCATTTTCGCCCATCCCGACGGCCGCACGATCATCATGGGTGGCACGCCCAACTACGGCTATACTGGCGGCGGTCTGCTGCTCTGGGATAGTGCGACCAAAACGCGCGTGTTGCTCACGCATGAGCAAATTCTCCTCAACCAATCGAGCATGTGCTTTGCGGCGTTGCCTGACGGCAAACTGCTCGTCGGCACCACGACGGCTGCGGGCACCGGTGGCGAGAAAAAGGCGGCTGAGGCCGAGCTGTACATCATGGATCTCGCCACGAAAAAACTCGACTGGCACCAGGCTGTGATTCCCGGCACGCAGGAATACACCGACATCTGTCAGGGACCCAACGGCACGATTTACGGCATCGCCGACGCCAAGACGTTCTTCGTTTTCGATCCTGTCGCGCGCAAAATTCTCCGGCAGGAAGACGCTTCCGCGCGCTTTGGTCTGACGGTGGCGCGGCAGGGCGCGCAGGTGTTTGTGCCGGGTGAAAAAGGTGCGCTTTATCTCTTGTTCAACAAGGGCGTCGTGGAGCTGGCGGCGGGCAAAGAGACGCTGACCATGCTTCAGGAAGTGCCGCAAAAAGTGGATGCCGGCGGCCAGTACTACAAGGGTCGGGTCTACTTCGTCAGCGGCTCACACTTGTGCAGCGTCAGCGTGGCGCCGTAGTAGTTGTGCCGCGCGAGGGCGGAGCGCTTGCGGAAACGCAGGATCTCCGCCCATGAACCCTATTTCCCCTCGGCAGCAGCCAGCTTTTTGAGGCGACGCTGCACCCAGGCGGCGTCGTCCTCCCAACCGGCGGAGCGGTAAAACTTCTCCAGATCGCGATACCGTTTCACGAGATCGAAACCGACGCTGTAGCGAAGTTTTCGCAGGCACACCGGACAAAGCTCCAGCGGCTTGCGGTCGGTCTCGGGGAGGCTGTTCGAGCCGTTTTCCAGACATTGGAAATAGATGCAGTGCGGCAGTCCGAACATGTGGACGCTTTCGTGTGCGAGCACCTTGCAACTGCGCCGCAGGATCAGGCTCGCATCGGTCTTGGAACGGGCCTCGCCGAAAAACTCCGGATCGTAGCGCACGAAGCTGTAGACGCCCACGCGCTCGCTCAGCGAGGCCTGGCCGAAAACGTAGTTCCACGAGGCCGCCGGGTAGAGGTCCTCCATTGTGACGCCGAGGAGGCAGTAGGCGTCGGCCGGCAGCTTGAAACTGAGGTAACCGAGCACCGAGATCGTGTAGATCTGGCGGCGCTTGGAATGCGGATTGAGGCGCGGGCGGAAGGACTTGTCGTCGATCTCCGCCGCGGGCAGCACCACTGTCTCCAGCTGGAAAAACGCCGTGGCGAATTCCTGCAAGCGTGCCAGCGACGGACTGCGCTCGGTGGTCACGTTGCCCAGTGGAAGGATGTATATCTTGGGGCGCGCCTCGTCCGGGCGTTGCGGATTTGAGTCCAGAAATTGGTCGAACGTCTGGCCGTCTTCCTTGTGTGCGGCGAGCCAGTCGCCGCGCTCGGGCTTGGCGATTGGCGCGAAGTCGTCGTCCTCGGCGAAGGCCTGGCGGAAAAGCGCCGGCAATAAATCGGTGCGGCCGATGGCGGCGCGACGCGCCTCGGCATCGGGCGGCGTGAAATCACGCGCCAGCGAAGTGCAGGCGAGCAGGGCGAGTGCGACGGCGGCAATGCGGAGACGCGACAACATGCAACCGCAGTGTGCGCGCGCTCGGTGGGTTGGCGAGCGCTACGGTGACGGCCCGGGCGTTGGCGGTGTCAGACCGAGGCGCTCGTAGCGGCGCGCGATCACCCGGTAAAATTCCGGGCGTTTTTCCGGCGGCAAGGTGGCCACGATGCGGGCATTCGACGCGCGCAGCTCGGCGGCGATTTGCGCGGTGGCTTGCACGCGCAGGGTTTTGAGGTTGCCCGCGGATTCGGCGAGGATCGCCTGCACGCGCGCAGATTCCGCCGGGGTGAGTTGCAGCGTTTTGGTCAGATCGGCGCCGATGCGTTCGGCGGCGCGATCGGCCGTGCTGCGGGCGCTCGCCGGGGCTTGCAACGATTGCCGGAGATAGCGCACGCCCAGCCACACCGTGCCCGCACCGCCGGCGGCGACGCCCAGCACAAATATGGCTCCGGCTACGAGCCAGCCGCGCCAGGGGCGATTCATGGCGCACCTCCTGTGGTGACGAGCAACTGCGCCCACGGCAGGGCCTGCCACACGCTCCAAATTTCCCAGGAGGCGAACAGCGCCAGCGCGCCGGTGCCGGCCAGACAGGCGGGGAGCACGCGTTGGGGGGCAAACAAGCCCAAGAAGTCGTCGCTCCAAGTGGCGGATGTGGGCAACGGCTCGCTGCGCACGGCACGCAAGAGCGCGGCTTGGTCGAGCGGGGGCGGGGTGTCGGCCCGCGCTTGGGCGAGCAGGCGGGTCCAGGCGGATTCAGGGTCGGGGGGCGTTTTCATAATAAATCGCGGTCGAGGAGCAGAGCGCGCAAACGGCGGCGGGCGCGCCAGGTGCGGAGTTTGGTGGCGGTGAGGGTCCAGTCGAATTGGCGGGCAATCTCGGCCAGACCCCAACCTTCGAGATGGTGAAGCGTGAGCAGCGTGCGCTCGTCGGGCGGGAGTGCGGCGAGCAGCGTTTTGACTTCGTTGGCCGCGGCGCGGGCGGCGGGATCGGCCGCGGGGTCGACCGTATCGGGCGGAGATGCGTCGGGTGCGGGTTCGGCGTGCCAGCGGCGGCGCACGGTGTGGCGGCGGAAATAATCCCGGCCGGTGTTGGTGGCGATGCGGAGGAGCCAGTGGGCAAACGGTTGTTGCGGTTGCCATGAAGGCAGGCCGCGCACCATGCGCAGAAAGGTCTCTTGCACGAGATCGTCGAGGTCCGCCGGCGAGCGCGCGAAGCGCCAGAGCAGGCGGGCGATGGCGGCTTGATGACGTTCGACGAGGGCGGTCATGGCAGCGCGATCACCCTGACGGGCGCGTTGGGCATCCGCGGCATCGGCGGCGGCACTTGCGCGCGAGTCCACCGGAGTTGGGACCGGAAGCAGCGGGCCATCGGATGCATTGCCGGGTGCGGGTTTCAAGGATGCCGGAGAGTGAGAGCACTCTGGGCTGGATCGCCACCAGGGGCAAGGGGCGACCGGGCCGGGAGGGCGGGACGGCGTCAGGGAACGACGTAAATTTCCACGAGGCCGAGGCCGCCACGTCCGTCGCGCGACCGTATGTGCGCGGTGTAGGCGCCGGCGGGCAGGGAGAGGAGCAAGCCGGCGTCCTTGCTGCCGGCGGCGAGGGGAAAAGCGCCGACCTGCGCCGAGGCAGAGGTCAGCGCGGCGGCTTGGGCGGGATCGACGGACCAATTGTCGTTGGTCGCGATCTGCGCCCCGTCGCGATAAATCTCCACCTGGGGATCAGCCAGCGTATCAGACAATCCGAGACCGGCGAGTCCGGGGCCGACGCCGCGAATCAGCAGGCGCAGATTGCCCGCGCCGCTGGTCACGAATCCCGCGATCAGCACATCGTCGCCGGCGGCGAGGCGGGCGCGAGCGGAGAGGTTGCAGAGCCAGCTCGAAGCGTCTTGATCCGCGTCGTAGAGTTCCAGCAGCGCGACCCCCGCAGCGCGGTCCGTAGCGCTGACGTGGGTTGTCAGCACGCCGGGCGCGAACGAGGCGAGGATGGCGGCGTCTTTGCTGTTGTCGGCCAGCTTGAATGCGCCGGTCTCGGCGGAGGCGGCGGCCAGCGCGTCGAGGTCGGGCGACTGGTTCCAGTCGTCGATCGCGAGGTCGGTGGCCGCGAGGAGGTACGCCGCCAGTTGGGGATTGGTCATGAGTTTGGCGACGCCGAGATTTTGCAGGCCGGGGCCGACTGCGCGGAGGAGCAGAGATTTCGGGCGCGATCCGGCGACCACGGCACCGGCGATCAACGTATCGGCGCCATCGCCGGAGCGGGCGCGCACGGAGAGGTTCGCCAGATGCGGCTGGCTGGCGGGGGCCGGCAGGGATTTGTCGCGGCGGGGATTGAGCGCCTGATCGAAACGCTGGGTGTAGCGCGACGAAGGAAACAGCGGCACGGGCGCTTCGCTTTGCGCCATGGGCCGGAGTGCGCGACCGCTCGCGGTCGCACCCATCTGAACTTGGCTGGCCGCACCGTGACCGAGCGCGACGGCGCGCGCTTCGGCGTCCTGCTGGAACGTCGCTGCGGAGAGCGCCTGCGCGAGCCGGAGCACGGCCCACGCATCCAGCGCGTCGAAGATGCCGCCGCCAGGCGTATTTTCGCTGGTGGGAACGCGGTGGTTGGCGCTGTAGTTGTAACCGTCGATCCGGTCCGAGCGCACGAAAAGGAAATCCTTGTCGGCGGCAGGCACATTCAGGCGGGTGAACACATCGATCGCCATGCGGTGATCGTTCATCAGGTCGTCTTCGTAGACTTGCACGAGCGCGAGCGTGCCGGCAGGAAACGCGGCGAGATCGGCATCGCTCACCGCGTAGCTGTACCACGGCGCGAGCAGCATCAGCGCCAGTCCCTGACCGCCCCAGTTGCGTTCGCGGAGAGCGCGCAACGCCAGCGCCGGCACGGCGCCGCCGCCGTAAGAGTGCCCGATGAAGCCAACCCGGCTGGTGTCGATGCGGTCGGAAAATCGCTCGGCGGCGGCCGCGAAGCCATCGAAGATAATGCCATAGTTTTCGAGGACGCGCAGGAGATTGGCCGGGTAGGGCGAGAACACCGTGACGGTGCCGTGGCTCGCGAGATGGCGGAGGATGGGCTCGTAGTAGGCGGGATCGCTGCCTGCGAATCCGTGTGCGAGAAACCAGGTCGGCCGTTTTCCCGGCGCGCCTACGGGAAAAAATACGGTGACATCGTGTCCGGCCCAACTGGGGCAGGGGAACGTTGCCGTGCTGACCGTGTAGGGACCGGTGGCGCCGAAGCGATCGGTGGGCGCGGGCACCGGCCCGGTGTAGGCGGCGACAAGATTCGCGAGGGCGCAACCGAGCAGAAGGGCCAGCCAGAGCCTAGCGCCCGCCCGTCGCCGGGTACATGCGGCAAAGTGGATCGAGAGAGTCATGCCACTCCCTCAACGCGCCAGTGCGGTTTTGGTTTCGCGGTGCGCGGAAAAATTTCCGGCTCAGAGCTTCAGCACGATCCGCCCGCGGGTGGTCAACCAGTTGGAAAGCTGCACCAACAGCAACGCGACGAAAACCGTGCGGATGACGCCGATCCAGCCAGTGTGGAAGTAATCGTTCAGACCGTGGATGCCCAGCACCTGCATGAGCGGATGCAGCATGAAACTGAGGAAATACGGGAGCAGCGGATTCTTGCCGACGGGGATGAGAAACTGCCGCCAGCGTCCGAGCAAGTTGGCCTCCGCCAGCGCGTACAGGGCTGCGAACGCCACGCAGCTCCACGCCGTGCTGTAGAGCGCCCAGGTGGGCGTCGTGGTCAGCTTCGAGGAGCCGTACAACGGGCGGAGCAGGAAACCGGCAAAGAAAAGCCCGGCGGAGAAAATCAACATCCACGCAATGCGTTTGCGCGCTTCCGTGATGGGAATCTCCCGCGTGAAGAGCAGGCCGATCACCACGCCCGACAACGTCATGGCCGGGTGCACGCCGAGCAACACGCCGAACGGCAGATAGCGGCGGAGCCCGTCGAGAAAGTGAAATTGATCGAACGCGCCCTGCCGGTCGCCCACCGCGAGCAGGATCAGCAGCGCCACGCCTGCGACCAGCGCCTCCGGCCGGCGCCGAAATAGAAAATATCCGAGCGCAGAGATCAGGTACGCCCAGCCGATGGTGCCGATCACGTACCAGCGGCATTGAATCCACGTCAGCGCCGGACCTTCGCGATAAATGGCGAACAAACCCGCGAGCAGCGCCACGCCGCCGAGGCGCAGCGCGAGAAAGAGTTTTTGGCGCGGTCCGGTGCTTTCGGGGTAGCGCGTCCAGATGAGGATGAAGCTCAGCAACAGCAGCACGGTCCACAGTTCGCCGCTCATGCCGAGCGGATGCATGGTGAGCCGGCCGCCGCGCATGTTGCCCATCGCGATGCCGATGATCAGCAGGCTCACGGTGCGGGTGAGGATGTGGCGCCAGATTTTGCCGGGCGCTTCGCCGCGTTGCAGACGGTTGCCGATCGCGAGCGGGATCGAGACGCCGATGATAAACAGAAACGCCGGCGCCACCACATCGGCGAAATAAACCGTATCGGGAGTCATGGCGTGCCAGAGCCACGGGGCGAAGCCGACGATGTCGGACTGGCCCGGTCCGCCGAGGTCGTTGACGAACACCATCGCGAGCATGGTCAATCCGCGAAACACATCGATGAACTCCACGCGGGAAGACGGGGCGGGGGCGGCGGGCGGGGGCACAGAAGGCATGGGCGAGGGTAAAGCGGGTGACGCCAAAGAATGGAGAAAAAAAAGCGGGGCCGGAAAATCCGTCCCCGCTTGGTGGTAAAAGGAATCGCGCGTCAGATCAGCTCGGTGACGCCGGGGACCGGGATGGGCGGGAACAAGCCGGGGCCGGGTTTGCACTCCTTCGGGAAGATATCGAGCTTCGAGGAGTTGAGCAGCCAGTTCCAGGAGAGCTCGCGGCCGGTGTAGGCGGCCATGCGCCCGCCGATGGCGGTGAGGGTGCTGATGGCGACCTGCTCGCCTTCGTTGAGCGGATTGCCGCTGCGGATGCTCTTGATCAGGTCTTCGTGCTCCACGACGTACGGATTCGGGTTGGCGCCGGAGTAGGCGAAGGGTTTCTCGCCCTTGATCGTGCCTTTGCAGTCGCTGGTGCCCTTGGTGCCGACGAGGCGCTCGGATACGCGCGTGGCGGTCTTGGGGGCGTGGCGGCACATGCTGAGCACCCGCGCGCCGTTGGGATACTCCATTTCCACGGCGAAGTGATCCCAGATGTTGCCGGGGATGTTGCCGCGGTTTTGCCGGCCGCCCATGCCCTGGAACTTGGCCGGTGGTCCGCCGAAGGCCCAGTTCATGATATCGATGTTATGCATGTGCTGCTCGACGATGTGGTCGCCGCAGATCCAGTCCCAGTGGTACCAGTTGTAGCACTGCCACTCGAAGTCGCTGAGCTCGGCCAGCCAGTCTTTCTTCTCACGGAACCAGATGCCGCCGCCGTTCCAGTAGCACTGGCCGCCGACGAGTTCGCCCATCTCACCCGCCTGAATGCGCTTCATCACTTCGATGTAACCCGGCTCGTGCCGGCGTTGCGTGCCGGCGACCACGCCGAGTTTTTTTTCCTTGGCGACCTTGGCCGCGGCGATGATGGCGCGGCAGCCAACGGGATCGACCGCGGCGGGTTTTTCCATGAATACGTGTTTGCCAGCCTCCACGGCTGCGGCGAAGTGTGAGGGACGGAAACCCGGAGGCGCTGCGAGGATCACCAGATCGACATCGGTCGCGAGGACCTTCTTGTAGCAATCAAAACCCGAGAAACAGCGGTCAGGCGGGACGTTGGCGGTGCGGGTGCTCGTCACCACTTCGCCTTTTTTCTTCTCGGGCGACTGGAGTGCTATGCGCGCTTTTTCGACCTGCACCGGGAAAAGATCGCCGAGGGAGACGATCTCGACGCCGGGATCGGCATCCATGCAGTTGCGGGCGGCGCCGACGCCGCGGCCGCCGCAGCCGATGACGCCGACGCGCAGCTTATCCGAGCCGGCGGTGGCGCCGAGCACGCGATTGGCGCCGAGGCCGGTCAGCACGGCGGCGCTGGCCGCAGTGCCGGAAAGTTGGACGAAACTCCGACGAGAGAGTTTGGACAGAGGAGAGGTATTCATCGATGGGTTGACAGTTTTTGGGTAGGTAATCTCGCGGGTTCAGCAGGTTCAGATGTCGCAAATCTTGTACGCGGTGGCGAGGGCGGCGAGCCGGTCGCCCTTGGGGGTGAATTCGTGACCGACGTAGCCTTGGTAGCCGGTCTCGGCGATGGCGCGCATGATGGCGGGGTAATAGAGCTCCTGCGAGTCGTCGATGTCCTTGCGGCCGGGCACGCCGGCGGTGTGGTAGTGCGCGATGTAGTCTTTGAATTTGCGGATCGTGGCGATGATGTCGCCCTCCTGCACCTGCATGTGGTAGATGTCGTAGAGGAGCTTGAAACGCGGCGAGCCGACCTTCTCGACGAGGTTGGCGCCCCAGCGCGAGGTGTCGCACATGTAGTCCTTGTGGTTCACCTTGCTGTTGAGCAGCTCCATGCAGAGCGTGACGTTTTTCTGCTCGGCGAAACCGACGATCTGGCGCAGCGCCTCGGCGCAGTTTTTCAGACCCTCATCGTCCGGCATGCCGTTGCGATTGCCCGGAAAACAAATGACGTTGGGGTAACCATTCGCGGCGGCGATCTCGATACGCTCACGCATCTTTGCCAGGCACGACTCGTGGTTTTCCTTGTGCGCCAGGCCGACGGTCAGCTTGTGGCTCGGGATCATGGAGGCCACCATGCCGTACTTTTTCAGGATCGGGAATTTGTCGGGATCGACGAGGTCGAAGCCCTTGAAACCGATTTTCGCGCAGGCCTGCACGTACTCCTCGAAGGGCATCTTGCCCGGCCCCATCGAGACCGTCTGCTTGATGCGGCCACCGGGCGCGGTCGGGGCTGCCGGAGCGGGTGCGGTCGCGGTTTCGGCGGCAAACGCGCTCTGCAACGCCGGGCCGCTTACGACGGCGATGGCGGTGCCGCCAACGGCACGGCGCAGGAAATTGCGCCGGGATAATGCGGACGCCGGGGTGGAAGGATTGCGTTGAGGGGCGGAAGATGCGGGGGAGATGGAGCGGGAATTAGGCATAGAGGTACAGGCTGGAGGGTTGCGAGTAGGACAGACTTGGATCGGCGACCAGAGAAAGACGCCCTGATCGGTGGGACAACGAGCGCGAGGTAAAGAACAGAAAGGGGGGCTGACGGGGAAACGCCGGCGACTATGCGGTGGTGCTATGTGGACACGAGAAAAAATACTGCGGTATGCCCCGAAAGACGCAGCCTAGTCGGCATGGTTTCGGAGAAACATCGCCACGGTGTCGACCGAGGGAAATTTAGGCGTAAAAATTGATTTTTACACCATCGTCGCCTTGACCTCGCGAGGTCGACCAACACTATCACCCCCGCGCCCTACGGCGCACGTTCTGTCAGAGTAAACTTAGTTCATTCACCCTCCCAAATTAAGGCCCCTATGACTTGCTGCAAAATCGAGATTCTCGAACCACACAGTGGTGAGATCGGTGAAGCCATCACCCACGAAGATCACCTCTTCGAGGCTGAGGAATACCATTACGAGTCCGGCCAGAAACTCGAAGTCGCGGTGCACAACACTGTCGACTCACATTGGCACATCTTCACCGATCTCGATTCTGGACACCGTTTCAAGATTCCGCCGCAGAAGTATCGTTTGGTTTGTTGATCGTCTGATTTTTCCACTCAGGGGCTCGCGCGCTTCGGCAACGAAGGCCGGGCCCCGTTTTTTTGGCCGATAGGCAGGAGAGCGGAGTTGTCCGTGCCTGAGCCAATTTTCGCTCACCTCCGCGCCACCTGCCTGACTAACAGCGCTGGCAGCGCAATATGGCTTACTTTGAGGCCGGGCGCTTACACAGCGCAAAAAAGCGGCGCCATGAGCGCGATTGGATAGATCGAGCTATCGGGCGTGAAGCATTGGCCGGCTCTCGTGTGCAGCGATGATTGTGAGCGGACGATTGCGCCTGCTGTGACTCTGCAGGTCAGTGGCGTGGATGGCGGGGCGGGTATCGCGTTGTTCGAGGTTTACGATCTCGGCGAGCCGTAAGCGCCGCATCTTTCTCTTGGCGAGCCCTCCCGCGCCAGCGGCGGATCGTAAGTAACCAACTATTTAATTGCGCGAGCCGCCGCCTTCTGATTGCGTAGATAAGCATTGTTGTATAATACTGAATATTAAAAAATTAGAAATTTGACCCCATGCATTGGATCGACTGGTTGATCGTTTTACTGCCCGCGGCGATTGTGCTAGGAATCGCGATTCGCTCGGTGCGCTATTTGCGCGGTGTTTCCGATTTCTTGGCGGGAGGACGCAGCGCCGGGCGTTATCTTGTGGCCAACGCTTATGGCGAGGCGGGGATGGGCGCGATCACCGTCGTCGGCCTGTTCGAGATCTACCACCAGTCCGGCTTTGTCTTCGGGTGGTGGAACACACTCTACACTTTGGCGATGCTGCTCATCGCGCTCACCGGGTTCTGCATTTACCGCTACCGCGAGACGCGCGCCATGACGCTGGCCCAATTTTTCGAGATACGATATAGCCGGCGATTTCGCATTTTCGCGGGCTTCCTTTGCGCGGTTTCGGGCATTCTGAATTACGCGATTTTTCCGGCGGTCGGGGCCAGGTTCTTCGTGTACTACTGCGGCTTTCCCCATGAGCTGCATTGGGCGGGGCTGACGATACCGACATTCATTCCGGTGATGGCCTGTCTGATGACTTTTGCCGCTTCTTTCACGATCATCGGCGGGCAGCTGACGGCCATGATCACCGATTGTTTCGAGGGCCTCCTGTCGGGCGCGATGTACATAGTGATTGTTGTCACGCTGCTCTGGCTGGTTCCCTGGACCAAGATCAGTGAGGTCATGAGTGTGGCGCCGGCCGGGCAATCGCTGCTGAACCCGTACGACAGTGGCGCCATCTCGGATTTCAATCTGTGGTATGTGCTGATCAACGTGTTTGCCACCGTGTACTCGCGCCTGGCCTGGCAGGGCAACCAGGGCTTCAACTGCGCGGCGATCAATCCGCACGAGGCCAAGATGGGCGGCATTCTGGGCAACTGGCGCGAGTATTCCAAAAAGCTGCTGATTCTCATCATGGCGGTCTGCGCGTACGCCTATCTCCGCCATCCGGAATTTGCCGGCGCGGCTTCGGGGGTGGAGCACGAGCTCAAGCAGATCAGCAATCCCGCGCTGCAAACTCAGGCGCGCGTGCCCATCGCCTTGAGTCATCTGCTCCCTGTCGGCGTGAAGGGCATGCTGTGCTTCATCATGCTATTTGCACTCATCGCGTGCGATTCCTCCTACCTGCATTCTTGGGGCTCCATCGTCATCCAGGATGTGATTCTGCCTTTGCGCAAAAGCGGCGCGCCGGTGGATCCCAGGCAGCACATGCGGCTGTTGCGCTGGTCCATCGTGGGCGTGGCGGTCTTCGCCTTTCTGTTCTCCGCGCTGTTTCGCCAGACCGATTTCATCTACATGTATTTCGCGATCACCGGCGCGATTTTCCTCGGCGGAGCCGGGTCGGTCATCATCGGCGGACTCTATTGGAAACGTGGCACCACCGCGGCGGCTTGGACCGCGATGATTGCGGGCAGCTCGCTGGCGGTCGCCGGCATCGTGGTGCGCCAGATCAACCCTCGCTTCCCGCTGAACGGGCAATGGCTGTTCGCCATCGCCATCAGTTGCGCGATCATATCGTACGTGATCGTCTCGTTGCTGAGCAAGCAGCCCGCTTACAACATGGATAAACTGCTGCATCGCGGGGCCTGGGCGGTGCAGGACGATGCGGCTCCCAGCGTGCAAACGCGGATACCGCGTTGGATGGCGGTGCTCGGCATCGACGAACAATTCAGCCGCCGCGACAAGCTGCTCTCGATCGGCATGTTTACCTGGAACATGCTCTGGCTGGTAATATTCCTCGTCGTCACGGTCTGGCATGTGTTTTTCGGCGCCTGGCCCGTGAGCTGGTGGTCGCAATACTGGTTCTATGCGGGTGCGCTGATTCCGTTGCTGGTGGGTATAGTGACGACGATTTGGTTCACGGTTGGCGGCATCGGTGATATTCGGGCGCTGTTTCGGCGGCTCGATGCCCGCAACGCCGCGAAAACACCGGAGCCGTCCGCGTCGTCCGAGCGCCCGTAGCAGCCGGGGTGACGAGGCCGGACGGCGTTGCGACGCGTACGGAGTGCCGCGCAAAAAAAGGCGGAGCCGCGTGGGCTCCGCCTGTGAAGGGGTGAGGCGATTTCCGTCGCCGCGGATTAGGTGACGGCCTTGCCGGCTTGCAGGGCTTCGCGCCGCAGGCGCGCTTCTTCGATCAGCTTCTTTTCGATCTCGGGCGGCACTTGCTCGTAGTGATCGAACGCTTCCGAGTGGCGTCCGCGTCCGCTCGTGATCGACCGCACCACGCTGCTGTAATGGTACAGATCTTTTTGCGGCACGTGCGCCTTCACGATCTGGAAATGTCCGTCGGCCTCGATGCCGAGGATCTTGCCACGCCGCGAGGAGATGTCGCCCATGATGTCGCCGAGATACTGCTCCGGCACCGTGACGGTGACGGTGTAGATCGGCTCCAGCAGCTTGGGCTGGGCGTTCATGAAGCCTTCCTTGAAGGCGAAATATCCGGCGATCTGAAACGCGATGTCCTTCGAGTCCACCGGGTGCATCTTGCCGTCGTAGAAGTCGGCCTTCACGTCGACCACGCGGTAGCCGGCGAGAATGCCTTCGGTGCAAACCTGCCGCACGCCTTTCTCGACGGAGACCACGAAGACGCGGTCAACGTTGTTGCCCACGAGGCTTTGCTTGAACTCCACGCCGGAATCGCGCGGGGCGGGTTCGAGGCGCATCCAGACTTCGGCGAACTGGCCGGCGCCGCCCGTCTGCTTCTTGTGGCGGTAACGCGAATCGGCCTTGCCGCGGATGGTCTCGCGGTAGGGGATGCGCGGCTCCTCCAATTCGAGCGAGACGCCGAAGCGGCGGAGCATGCGCTCGACGATAATCTGGAGGTGGATTTCGCCCTGCCCGGAGACGATGGTCTGGTGCACCTCGTCGTCGACGCGATAGAGGAAGGTCGGGTCCTCATTGTGCAATGTGGCCAGGCCGGAGGCGAGTTTGTCCTCGTCGCCCTTGGCTTTGAGTTTGAGGGCGCCGTGGATGTTGGGCTTCGGGTAAACGACCTTGGGCAGCTCGACGACGTACTTGGGGCTGCAGAGCGTGTCGCCGGTGTGGGTGTTGCGCAGTTTCACCACGGCACCGATGTCGCCGGCTTGCAGGCTGGGGACGGTGGTGCGGTCCTGGCCGTTGAGCACGTAAATCTGGCCGATGCGCTCGTTGGTCTGGCGGGAGCCGTTGACGAGATCGTCGCCGCTGCGGAGCGTGCCGGAGTAAATGCGGAACAGCGAAAGCTCGCCGACGCCCTGCTCGTTCATCGTCTTGAAAATGTAGGCGACGGGGTCGGGGTTGGAGAGGGCCACGGTGCCTTCCACGCCGCTGGAGTCGCGGGCGGGAACCTCGGCGCGGTCGAGCGGGGAGGAGCCGTACTTCGCAATGAAATCCATGAGGCGGGACACGCCGACGTTGGTCTCGGCCGAGGTGGCGAAGAGCGGGATGAACACTTGCTTCTGGATCGCCTGATGCAAACCGGCGCGCAGCTCCTCCTCGGCGAGCATGCCCCGCTCGAAGAATTTTTCCATGAGCGAGTCGTCCGACTCGGCCACGTATTCGATCAACTGGCGGTGCAGGGCGTGAACGCGTTCGTCGAGCGGGCCCTCGGCGGATTTCTCCTCGTAGAGGCCGTTGCCACCCGGCTTGTAGACGACGATCTCGTTGCGCATGACGTCGAGCACGCGGGAGAAGCCCGGGCCGGCGTCGAGCGGGATGGCCATCGGGAAAACGTTTTTGCCGAAATGCTCCTGGAGGCTGGCGAGCACGGCGTCGAAGTTGACGTTGGGTTTGTCGAGTCCGTTTACGACAATCATCTTCGGCAGGCCGTACTGCGTGGCGTATTCCCAGACCGTGTCGGTGCCGTAGCCGATGCCGTGGGCGGCGTTGACGACGACAAGGGCAAAGTCGCCGACGCGCAACGCGCCGAGGCCTTCGCTGATGAAGTCGGCGCATCCGGGGGTATCGATGATGTTGAGCTTTTTGCCCTGCCACTCGGTGTGGAGGAGCGAAGCGTGGACGGAGATCTGGTGGGCTTTCTCGCTCGGGTGATAATCGCTCGCGGTGGTGCCCGCGGTGATGCTGCCCATCCGGCCTATTTTGCCGCTGCACGCCAGCATCGCTTCACAGAGCAAAGTTTTGCCGCTGGAAGCATGGCCGACGACAGCGAAGTTGCGCAGATCCTTGGAGGGGTACTCCTTCATAGAGATATTATGGATTATAGGGTTGGCTAAAAAGGAGGAAGCCGGACGCGGACCTGGTGGGGAGCCCTAGCTCGCGGCCGGCCTCCTTTCGGTGGAATACAACGCGCCGCACGCCCGTGTCGCTTGGGGAAAGCTCCACAAGTCTATTTTGGGTGTTTTTTGTGCTTCGTTCATCCAAAAGGGGACGGATGCGCGCCCGCATGTTTTGCGGAGAATTCGCGTTTGCACCAAGACTAAACTTGGCGCGGCGCGAAAAAAGGAAACTTGCGTTTTCGCCGCCAGAGGTGGCCGAAAATTTGCCGCGGCGCGATGGGGATGAAGTTTTTTTGTGCGGTTTTCGCGCGGGCGGGTGTTAGGAGTTATACCGCCATGATCGAAGACGCCGAATTGCTCCGCCGCTACGCCGAGAATCGCTCCGAGGACGCGTTTGCCGAGCTGGTGCGGCGGCATCTCAACCTCGTCTATTCCGCGGCGCTGCGGCAGACCGGCGGCGATGCGCACCGCGCCCAGGATGTGGCGCAGCTGGTGTTCACCGATCTGGCGCGCAAAGCCGCCGCGCTCGCCCGCCGGCCGACGCTGGCCGGCTGGCTCTACACCAGCACGCATTACGCGACGACCAAGGCGCTGCGCACCGAGTGGCGGCGGCAGGCGCGCGAACAGGAGGCCCACGCCATGCAGGAAATTCTCTCCGACTCCGGCCCGACACCCGACTGGGACCGGCTCCGACCGGTGCTCGACGCCGCGATGCGCGACTTGAACGAACGCGATCGCGAGGCGGTGCTCCTGCGCTTTTTCGAAGGACGCGGTTTTGCCGAGGTGGGCGCCAGGCTCAGCCTCACAGAGAACGCCGCTCGCATGCGCGTCGAGCGGGCGCTCGAAAAACTTCGCGCGCAACTCGCCCGGCGCGGTGTCACCTCGACGGCGGCGGCGCTGGCGGTGTTACTGGCCGAGCAGGCGGTGGTCGCGGCTCCGGCCGGCGTGGCGGCGCATGTGACCGGCGCGGCGTTGCTGGGAGCGACCGCGGCGGGCGGCGGCGCGATTTCCCTCCTGCACATTTTGAGCATGACCAAAGTGCAGGTCGGCGTGGCCAGCCTGGCGTTGGTGGCGGCCGGGACGGGCGTGGCCTTGCAACAGCAAGCGAATGCGCGGTTGCAGGCCGAGATCGATTCGCTGCAGCTGCAATCCCGCGAGGTCACACGGTTGAAGGAGGAAAATCGGCGTCTGGCACGGACTGCGGCGGAAGTGGCCGAGTTGCGGCAGGACGACGCTGAGCTGGCGAAATTGAGCGTCGAGGCCGAGACGTTGAAGCAACGACTCCATGCCCAGCTGGAGGCGCGGGCGTATGCCGCCCGGACGTCCTCTTATACCGGTCCGATTTACGACGTGCGGCAACTCGATCGCCTTCCGGCGCCGCGTTATCAGGCGCGTCCGATTTATCCTCTGTCGTATCGGGAAGCGGGCATCACAGGGGAAGTCACCGTGAGTTTTGTCGTGGATGCGCAGGGCAGGGTGCGCGACGTGCAAGCTGTCAAAGGCTCCTCAACCCATGCGGAGTTCGGGGAAGCGGCGGTGGCGGCCGTGCAGAAATGGAGATTCACCCCGGGAGAAAAGGCGGGTGTGGCCGTGGGCGCTCGCATGCAAGTGCCGATCGTCTTTTCTATCGCCCCTGACGCGAAGGCTGGCGAGCGCACCATTCGCCCACTGGAAAGTTGGTTCTAATCCGATGCGAATCTCGAAAATCATTTTGAGTCTGATGCTGATCGGCCTGCTGACGCTCGGCGGTGCGTGGTGGGCGTCGCGGCAGAACGCGCAGCAACTGGACGCGGAGGCGACGCGCTTGCGCGCGGAAATCAAAACGCTCGCGGCTTTGCGAGCAGAGCACCAGCGACTGCGCGGACAACAGGTGTCGACTGACACATTGCAACGGTTGCGCGACGATCATGCCGCGCTGGCGCCGTTGCGGGAGGAGATTGGCTTGCTGCGGACACAGCGCGAGAAAGCGTCCCAGCTTATGCCGGCGTCTTTGGTGGTGCGTCCGCTGGTGCCTGCGTCGGCTTGGACTAACGCCGGGCGGGCGACGCCGCAGGCGGCATTGGAGAGCATGTTGTGGGCCGCGACGCAGGGCGACATCACGGTCTTGTGCAATGCGCTCGATTTCCAGGCCAGCCGGCGCCAGCTCGACGCCATGTTTGCCACCCTCCCGGAGGCGACGCGGGCGCAGTATGGCACGGCGGAAAAAGTTTTTGGCACGCTGCTCGCCGCTCATATCACGAGAGCGGTGGACGCGATGGGGGAGGTCGTGATGCCTTCGCTCAATAGTGGCAGTTCGGACCGGGCGACGGTCATCGCGCAATTACAGGCGCCAGATAATCAGATCAGAGACCGAACCTACCTCTTTGCGCGTTCCGCCGATGGCTGGCGGATGGTCGTCCCGATTCCCATGCTGGAAAGCTTCGCGGCACTGCTCAAAACCAAGCCGTTGCCCCAGTCTTCCGCGAAGCCGAATGCAAAAGGGTGAACTCTCCACGTCGCAGCGCACCGTCGTTTTTCCAACCCATGAAAACAAAAACAAACTTCGTCTCACTTCGTTTATCGAATGCTGCTGTCACTCTGCCACTCGCGCTTCGCGCCTGTCGCCGCGCATGTGCGGTCGGCTTGTGTCTTCTATCGCTCGGTGGGCTCACCTTGCCGCTGGAGCGCGCTGCGGCTGCGGACGCCCCGGCGGCGCAAATCTACAATCTGAAGGAGCTCGATAGCATCCCGGTCGTGCGCTACCAGGCCAAGCCGGTATATCCGTTTGCCCTGCGCTCGGCGGGGATCACCGGTGAAGTCGTAGTGGCGTTTATCGTCGAGGCCGATGGCGAGGTGCACGCCGTCGAAGCTGTTCGATCCACGCAAAAAGAATTCGAGTCCGCGGCGGTCGAGGCGGTCAGCAAATGGAAGTTCAAAGCTGGCAAGAAAGACGGTCGTACCGTCGCCACGCGAATGCAGGTGCCGATCAAGTTTTCGATAACGGCGATAAAGGAAAAGAAATAGGCGGGCCGGGTCTCGGAATTTCAGCCCATCGTTTGCAGGGTTTCTGATGCTGACGATGTGGCTGCGCTTGAAGATTGCTGAATCCAGGTGTGCCGGTGCGCGGCGGAACGTGTGGATCAAAGGCGCAATTTGCACGCTTGCAAACACCTGATGGGCAGATCAAAACACCGGCCTGCCTCTTTCGCCGACTGTGCAAATTGGCGGCGTGTGGTACCTCGACGAAAATCACACGCCACCGGTTTGTGCAGCAGCGCGTTCCAGCCAGTGAGTGCACGATTTTCCCCTATGAAAAAACGATCCCTGTTAGGAGTTGGCACTTGGTTACACCTCGGTTTGCACGTCTGCCGTGGATGGCGGGCAGCGGTGTTGGGTCTGGCGGCGCTGGCGTTGGCGTTGCCGACACCGCGGGCGATGGCCGATGCTGCAGCTCCAGCTGAAATCTACGACATCTTCTCCGTCGACCAGAAACCAAAGCCGCGCAAGCAGTCTGGTCTGGTTTATCCGCGTAAACCCATCGAGGCCGGCATTGCCGGCACGGTGTTTGTCGAAATTGTTGTCGGTATCGACGGCAAGGTGCGCGATGCTCACGTTGTCCGCTCCACACAAAAAGAACTCGAGTCGTTTGCGGTTGAGAATGTGGAAAAATGGCTATTCACACCGGGTGAGAAAAACGGGAAAGCTGTCGCCACTCGCATGATCGTGCCGCTCAAATTATCGGGCAATGTGAAGCAGTAAGCTCCGCGAGCTGCTCAATCCTCGGCGCGTTCGCCTGCGGGCGCCATCTTCACGATCCGCGGGTCGAAGCGCGCCACGATCTCCACCAGATCGCTCTGCGCGGCCATGACGGCGTGAATGTCATTGTAGACCATCGGCGCTTCATCAATGCCGGCCGATAGGAGTTTCACGCCGCGCTCGGCCAGCAGGCGGTGCGCAGTTTTCCAGTCGAGCGTCTTGGCGGCCTGCGTGCGGCTCATGACCCGGCCCGCGCCGTGCGCCGCCGAGTTTAGCGAGCGGGGCTCGCCCCGTCCTCGGACGACAAATCCCGGCGCGGCCATCGAACCCGGTATCACGCCAAGCACGCCAGCTCCGGCCGGAGTCGCGCCTTTGCGGTGCACGATCAGATCGCGGCCGTCGTGCTGCTCGCGCCAGGCGAAATTGTGGTGGTTCTCCACGTCCCAACGCACCTCGGCGCCGAGTCGCGCGACGATATGGCGGTGAATGCAGGCGTGGTTGGCGGCCGCGTAGGCGCCCATGAGCTCCATCGCCGCCCAATATTCCTGGCCTTCGGCTTCATCGAGGCCGAGCCAGGCGAGGCGGCCGTGCGCGGTGCGTTTTTGCTGCGCAAGTTTGCTGTAGTGGTCGCACACCGCCGCGCCGACGCCACGGCTGCCGCTGTGGCTGAGCAACGCCAGATATTCTCCCGGCGCGAGCGGCAGATCGCCGGCGAGGACCGTGAGCGTGCCGAACTCCACAAAATGATTGCCGCTGCCGCTGGTGCCGAGTTGCGCCCTGGCTTTGTCACGCGTGGCGCGGGTGACGGGGCTCACGTTCCAATCGGCGTCGAGCACAGGATGTTGTCGCCGCTCGGCAAACGCGGCGCCGATGCCGAAACGCGTTTCGCGTTCCAACGCCTCGATCAGCGTTGTCCGCGCCGTGTCAAGTTGCGCGGGCGGCAGATCGAGCACCGAGAGTTTCATGCGGCACGCGATGTCGACTCCGACCGCAAACGGGATCACCGCGCGCTCGGTCCCCAGCACGCCGCCGATGGGCAGACCGTAGCCGACATGGGCGTCGGGCATGAGCGCGCCGCGCACGGCGACCGGGAGCGCGCAGGCCTCGCGCATCTGCTGGATCGATTGCGCGTCGAGATCCTGGCCCCATTGCTGCCAAGGTGCGGACTCGGAACGTTGGGCGGTGGCGGCCATGCTGGATTTGCGAACTGGCAGATTGGCGGCGAGCTTTCCCTGCGCGCAATGTTTTCCCATGCTGCCGCTCTCACATCATGAGCATTACTCTGGGAGCTCGCGCACACGACTTCGGCAAACTGCCGGCGGAAATTCTCGCGGAAAAAATCGCCGCCAAAGGCCTGACTTGCGTCCAGCTCGCGCTGGCGAAGGCGCTCGACGGCATCAACAGCGAGACCGGCAGCCTCAGCCCGGGACTGGCCGCGCATGTGCGCGAGGCTTTCGCGCGGCGTGGCGTGCGTATCGCGGTCCTCGGTTGCTACGTCAACCTCGTGCACCCCGATCTTGCCGAGCGACGGTCTCTGCTCGCGCGGTTCAAGGAACACCTCCGTTTCGCGCGCGATTTCGGGTGCAGTGTGGTCGCCACCGAGACGGCGTCGCTCAACGCCGACTGGTCCGCGCATCCCGACAACGGCGGCGAGGCGGCTTTCCGTACGGCGTGTGAAAGCGTGGGCGAGTTGGTGGCGGAGGCGGAGAAGTTCGGGGTGTTTGTCGCAATCGAGGGCGTGGCGCACCATGTCGTTTCCACGCCGCAACGGATGCGGCGGCTGCTCGACGAAATCGCATCGCCCAATTTGCAGGTGCTGTTCGATCCGGTGAACCTGCTCTCCCCAGAAAACCTCGGCGTGCAGGACCGCGTGATGCAGGAAAGCTTCGATCTTTTCGGCGACCGCATCGTGGTGACGCACGTCAAAGATTTTCGCTGCGAAGGCGGCAAACTGCGGCCGGAAATCATCGGCCGCGGGCAGCTCAATTACGAGTTACTGGCCCGCCTCCTGCGCGCGCGCAAATCCTACATCGACGTGCTGATCGAGGACACGACTGCGGCCACCATCGACGAGAGCATCGTCGCCGTGCGACGCGCGTTTGCGTGCTGAATTCTGCCGAAGGGTTGAGCCAGGTGGTGCGCGTTGTCCTCAACGCGCGCCGGTATGGTGTGTGGTGCCGCAGCTACTTCGCGCCGGTGGATGGAGCGGAAAACGCCTGCAGCCAGCTTTGCGCCTGCGCGTAGTCGGGGCGTTGTTGCAGCGCGATCTGGAGATGTCGGATGGCTTCTTCGCGTTTGCCCTGACGGGCCAGCGCGTAGCCGAGATTGGCGTGTGCTTCGGGGTTTACCGGCGCGAGTCGCAACGCCCGGGTGTAGTGCTCGACCGCCTCGGCGTACCGCTCCTGTCCGGCGTAGACGTTGCCAAGGTTGTTGTAGACGCGGGCGTCGTTGGGATTGAGCTCCAGCACGCGCCGGTACTCGCGCAGCGCGTCGTCGGCCCGGCCGGTCATGGCGTAAACATTGCCCAAGTTGCTGTGCGCGCTGAGGTGGTCGGGCGCGAGCGCGAGCGCGGCTTGGATGCGCTCGATGGCGGCGGCGGTCTGGCCCTTCATCGCCAGCGCGACGCCGTAGTTGTTCAGCGCCTCCACGTGGCGAGGCTGGCGGGCGAGCACGAACTCATATTCGGCAATCGCCTCGTCGAGCTGGCCGAGATCGGAGAGGGCGTTGCCGAGGTTGTTGTGCGTTTCGACGAGGTCCGGCCGGGTGCGCAGGGCGAGGCGATACTCGGCGACGGCTTCGCGTTGCAGGCCTTTTTCCGCCAGCGCGTGGCCGAGATTGCTGTGCGCTTCTTCGTAGGCGGGGTTGATCGCGAGCGAACGGCGGTATTGCTCAATGGCCTCGTCGATCCGCTGCTGTTCCATGAGGTGCGTGCCGAGATTGTTGTAGGCCAGATAATTTTTCGCGGTGACCGCGGCGGTGTGCTCGAAGAGCGTGGTCGAATCCTGCCAGAGCGCCTGCTGTGACCAGGTGCGCACGCTGCACCCGAGGAGAACGATCGCTGCGCCGCTGACGAACAGCGGCCGCCATGCCGGACGCGCCCCGAGTTCGCTCAATGTCCAAATCAACGCGAGCTGCACACCGACGATGGGGAGGTACGTGTAACGATCCGCCATCGATTGCAGTCCGACCTGCACGAGTCCGATCACCGGCACGAGCGTGCCCACGAACCACAGCCAGCCGACGATGATCCAGGGGCGGCGACGCCATTGCCAGAGCGCGAGCGCGGTGATCGCGGTGGCCAACAGCAAGGCCCCCAGCACCGCGCCGCCCGGCCATGTGCCCGGATGCGGGTACAGCACGGCGAGATCGGCGGGCCAGAGAAATTTTCCGAGATAACGGGCCAGCGCCACGACCGCGTTGGCCAGCCGGTCGCCGAGCCCGAGCGCCATCGAGACGGAGCCGCCCTGTTTTTGCACCTGATAGGTGACCCAGCACGACGCGGCGGCCAGGGCGAAGAACGGAACCTTTTCGAATAGCAATCCGGGCAACGGCCGCCAGCCCGGCGCGGGTGCGGCGGGCGGCGCAGACGGCCCGCAGCGGCGCAGCGGCCAGACGTCGAGCAGCAGCAACACGCATGGCAGGGTGACGAGCATGGGCTTGGCCATGAGTCCGAGCGCGCAGGCGACCAGCGCCCCGGTGTAGGCGAGCCAGGCCCGCGCCGCTGCGGTGCGTCGGCGCTCGGCGTAGACCGCGTAGGCCCAGAGTGTGAGCCACCAGAAAAATCCGCTGAGCACATCCTTGCGCTCGGCCACCCACGCGACCGATTCCACGCGCAACGGATGCCACGCGAACAGCGCCGCGCAAAACGCGCTCGCCCAAAACGCGCCGGTGAGCCGCCGCAACGCGAGGAAGGCGAGCAGGGCGCCGCATGCGTGCCAGAGCACACTCGTGGCGTGGTGGCCGGCGGCGTTCTTCCCGAACAGCTCCCGGTCGAGCGCATGCGAGAGCCAGGTGAGCGGATGCCAGTTGGAGGCGTGTCCCTCGGTGAAAGCCCAGCGGACGGTGGCGGCGGTGAGGCCGGCCTGCACGTGCTCGTTTTTGGTGACGTAGTCGGGGTCGTCGTAGTTGACGAAATCGTTGCGCGTCGCCCGGCTGAACAGCACGAGCGTGCCGAGGAACAGCGCCAGGCAGACGGCGATGGTGCGGTAAGGCGTGACGGCGGAAGACATCGGGAACGCCCGGTGGCGGGCGTTCCCCAGCACAGGCAACGCGCGGGCAAGGTCAATCCACCGCAGCGGGTTGGACTGCCGTCCGTGGCGGTGCGGTGCTGGCCGGGTCAAGTTTCCCGGCGCTCGGCCGATATTCAGGATAACCCGCGGAAGCGAAAACACGCCTCCGAACGGATTGCTTTCCTATGAAGATCTCATCCGCGTTTCGTCTCGGCATGTGTGTGGGGGCGGTATTGTGCGTTGGATTCGCCCGGGGATGGGCGGCGCCGCACAAGGTCGGGGTGGTGATGAAAGATCGCAGCGCCTACTGGCGGGGGTTCGCGCGAAGCGCGGTCGAGGCCGCCAAGGAGCTCAAGGTGGAGGCGATTGCCAAGGAGCCGCTCCATCTCTCGTCGCCCCATCAAGTGCAGGCGTTGCAGGCGATCGCGGAGGCTGGAGTGCAGGCGTTGGTCATCAGTCCCGTGGGCTCGGTCGCGCAAAGCGGCGATGCGCGCTATGACGCCGCGTTGCTGGACGCTTTGAAAAAGCTGCGTGAGCGCGGCGTACAGATTGTAACGCTCAACAACGCGCTGCCCGACCAGCTCGCCGCCACCTGCATTCGCACCGACCGCAATGCCATGACGCAGGCCGGGGTGGAGGCGTTCATCGCCTCGGTGGGCGAGAGGGGAGAGGCGGCGGTGTTTCGGATTGCTGCCATGGACGTCGTCGTGGGCGACCGGGATCTGGCGGTGCTCAAGGCGATGAAAAAGGAACGGCCGAACGCCAGTTTGCACACCGACGTCATGTTTTCCGGCACAGGCGCGGAAGGGCTGGTACAGGCCGAGCGGTTGCTGGCGAAGTATCCGGCCTGCCAGACCATTTTCGCGGCCGGGTACGACGCGATGCTGGCGATGATCCGGGTCATCGAGAAGAAACAACTGGGCGAGAAGCATCATGTGATTGGCTTTGGCACCACGGCCACGATCACGCCGGAGATTGCGGCGGCCATCCGATCAGGGGCGTTGGGCGCCTTGGTTTGCGTTGATGCGACGGCGATCGGTCGCAAGGGAATGGAGTCAGCGGTGGCGTTGCTGGATGGCAAAACGGTGCCTGCGGTCATCGAAGTCAGCCACGTCGTCGTGACGCGCGCCAATCTGGCTACGATCAAGATTCAGGACGCGGAGACACCATAGCGTGGCAGAGGCAAGCTGACGCCGGCAGTCGGCAGGATTTAATCCCGCAGCGGACACGATCCCGGCCCGATCTCGATTACAAATACGAGGATGCGCAGCGTGCGGGCATGGGCTCAGCGGGCGGGCTGAGGCTTTTCGTTCCAGACGGAGAGGGTGTCGGGCGAGCCTTGGGAGCGGACGCCGTTGTCGTTGAGGATATCCTCCGTCGCGGCGACCATGTCTTTGCGCGGGAAGACCAGCGACTCGGCAAAGCGGCCGACAAACTGGATCGTGATGAATTCTTCCTTCGCGTCGCGTAGCACGGTGACGAGATGGCGGAGGTTTTTTATGGCGATGCCGTTTACGGTGTGCACGACGCGTCCCATCGGTGTGCCGTAGCCTTTCTGGAGTTTGTGCGAGAAAAAGGGCGACGGCACGATGACCAGTTCTTCGCCGTCGAAGGCCGGTTTGTCGCCACGCCGCAGGACCAGCGGGCTGCCTGCCATGCTCCAGAGTGTGCTGATGCCACCGGAACCGCTGCCGGTGAAGACCGACACAAAGTCATCCGTCGCCGGTGCGAATACCAGCGGTCCGTAAACGAAGTAAGACGGATAGGCTCCCTTCAAGTAGGGGAGTAACTTGGCGCGGGCGCTGGTTACCGGGAGCTGGATCGTCTGCGCCTTGGACTGGCGCACGATGGTGAGCGGCACCTTGCCGTCGCGCGCGAGTTTCTGGATCAGGTAGGAGAAATTCACGCGGAGATTGTCGCCGAGCTTGATCTTGCCCTCGTTGTCGATGGAGGTGTCGCCGATTTTGCTGATCACGTCCCAGTTTTGCAACGGATAGGCGGGGTCGGTATCGTAGGGCGTGCGGACCACGATGCCCTCGACGCTTTTGTCCAGTTTGAGGAAGGCGCGCAGGGCCGGGTTTTCCAGGGTCTGGAGTTCGTCGTAGAGCGCGGGTTTGCCGTCGTAGGCGCCGTCGGCGAGATCGGCGAGGAACAGCTCGATCTCTTCGCAGGGGATGATGTAGCCGATGTTTTCCGCGCCGCCGAGCCGGCTGTAGGCGAGCCCGATCATCTTGTCGCCGACGAGGGCGGGGCCGCCGCTGTTGCCGGGGTTGATGGCGGCGTCGATCTGAATCCGAAGTCCGGAGACGGAATAGTTGTAGCTGGCGAACTCGATGCGGGAAACGATGCCCTTGGTGATCGCGAGACTGGTGCCGCCGGTGGGGAAACCGTAGGCCATGACGGTGTCTTTCACGCCGGGCAGGGTGTTGGCGCGCACCAGCGGCGGATGGGTGTCGAAGAACGACTCATCCTCCAGTTTGAGCAGGGCGAGATCGATGCCGGGCGCCACGGCTTCGATGATGGCGGGAAGTTTGTCGCCGGACTGGTTGGCCTGCACCTGCACCTGACTGCCGTAGAGCACGACGTGGGCGTTGGTGAGAATGCGTTTGCCCTCGATCACGATGCCGGTGCCGGTGACATCGCGCGGCGCTTGCTTCGTCCAGGGTTTGCTCAAGTCCGGGTAGCGCTGCGTGGCGAAGATTTTCACCACGGCATTCTCGATGCGGTTGGCGGCGGGCTCGGCGGTGGGCGCAGCAGGCGGCGGGGTGGGGGCGGCGGTTTCGGCGGCGCGCCCGGCGTGGCTGGCGGTGAGCAGGGCGAGGGCAAAAGTCAGACGCGAGGCGAGGAGTCGGAGGCTTTGCATGTGGAAAAGCGGGACGTGGTTGTGCGAAGGCTGGCTGGGCCCGCGCCCCGAATGGAGCCGCGGAGCTTGTTGTTGGCAAAGCCAATCGGGCGCACGCGCGGGCGCGGTGCGGCGTCGCCGTGCGCGCTCAGAGCAAATCGGCGGCGAGCTCGGCGAGGCGCGAGCGCTCGCCCTTGGTGAGCGTCACGTGCGCGGCGAGCGGCTGGCCTTTCATGCGATTATGCGTGTAAACGAGACCGTTGCTGCGGGCGTCGACGTAAGGGTTGTCGATTTGCGCCGGGTCGCCGATGAGCACGATTTTGGAGCCTTCGGAAATGCGCGTGATCACGGTCTTCACCTCGTGCGGCGTGAGTTGTTGCGCCTCGTCGAGGATGAAAAAGCGCCGGGCGATGGAGCGGCCGCGGATGAAGCACAGCGCCTCGATTTCCACCATGCCGCTGCGGATCAGGCGCTCGTAGGGTTTGATCGGGACACCGCTGGAGTGGCCGTTCCCGTTGCCCTGATGGTGCCCGAGCGCGGGCTGACTGCCGGGCATCATCGCAGCGATCAACTCCTCGTGCTTCTTTTTGTTTTTCTTCGCCACTTTCTTGGCGGCGAACTGCGGGTCTTTCGGTGGCTTGGACGGAATGAGCACTTCGAGCGCGTCGTAATACGGCTGGAGCCACGGGCGCATCTTTTCTTCGAGCGAGCCGGGCAGGAAGCCGATGTCCTTGCCGAGCGCGATCACCGGGCGCGAAATCGAGAGACCGTCGTAGCGGCCGGTGTCCTCGAAAATTTGCTGCAACGCGCACGCGGTGGAGAGCAGCGTTTTGCCGGTGCCGGCCTTGCCGAAGCAGGTGATGAGCGAAATCGATTCGTCGAGCAGCGCGTCCATCAGGAACTGCTGTTCGAGGTTGCGCGCGCGGATCGGAATGCCGCCGGGCGCGCGGACGAACTCCGGGATTTTCAACCGCCGCACCAGCCCGTTGCCCGTGTAACGCGCCGGCATGGTTTTGCCCTCGTCGGAGCGGAGCAGCACGTACTCGTTGACGTAGAGCCGGCGGGAATCGTCGCGCCCCAGCTCAAACGATCCCTCGGAGGCGAAGCGTTGCAGCTCGTAGATCGAGAGGGGCACTTCGCTGTAGCTCACCTCCTCGACGCTCTCGGGCACTTTGTCGTTGAGATAATCCTGCGACTCCAGACCGACGGCGCGCGCCTTGAGCTGCACGTTGACGTCCTTGGTGACGAGAATGGTCGGCGGGGGAAACTGCTCCTGGACAAAGAGCGCGCTGGCGATGATGCGGTTGTCCTTTTTCGCCAGATCGGGGAGCACGGTGCGCAGCCGTTGCATGGCGGGCGACGGGGCGGTGCCTTCGATCAGGCTGCGATTGATGATGACCATGAGGGTGCCGCCATTGGGCAGGCGCACGCCTTCGTGCATGGAACGCGAATCGGGCAACAGTTCCTGCAAAATCCGGTGCACCCGGCGGGCATTTCGACCGCGCTCGGTCGACTGCTCGCTTTTGATGGCGTCGAGTTCTTCGAGCACCTCCACGGGTATGGCGAGGTTGTTGTCCTCGAATTTGAAGATCGACTGCGGGTCGTGCAGTAGGACGTTGGTGTCCAGCACGTAAGTCTTGATCTTGCTGGAGATCTTTAACTGCGGCCCCGTCGTTGTTACCCCGCTGCTCAGAATTGCCATCGGTGGTGAATAACTTGTGGATAACCTGCACAACTCGCCCCGATTGTCGATGCAAAGCTCGGAATTTTACGGACAAATTACGCGGCGCCTTCTCCCGCGGCGCAACGAGCTGGCTGGAGCTATTTTTCCACCACGAGACGCAGGCTATGGTGCCAGTCGGGGAGCGTGAGACCAAACGTGCGCGAGAGTTTTTCCGACGACATCACCGAGTAGGCCGGGCGCTTGGTTGGCGTCGGATAATCGGCGGTGGCGATGGCCTCGACTTCGCGGCATTTCTTCTCGTCGGCGGGCATCAGATCGATGATGGCGCTGGCGAAACCATGCCAGCTGGTGTGGCCGGTGGAGCAGAGGTGATAGGTGCCGGAGCGTTGTAGCGCGAGGTCCGGGGTGTTGGTCCGCGCGAGCGCCAGCGCGGTGGTCTCGGCGATCAGGCGCGACCACGTGGGGCTGCCGAACTGGTCGGCGACGACGCGGAGTTTTTCGCGTTCGCGGGCGAGCCGCATCATCGTGAGCATGAAATTGCCGCCGCGCGCGCCGTACACCCAACAGAGACGGAAAATAAAATGGCGGCAGCCGGTCTGCGCGATGGCGAGGTCGCCGGCGAGTTTCGAGCGGCCGTAAGCGCCGAGGGGATTCGGCGTGTCGGTCTCGACGTAGGGCGAGGTTTTGGTGCCGTCGAAAACGTAATCGGTGGAGTAGTGGACGAGCAGCGCGCCGAGTTTTTTCGCCTCCTCAGCCATGATGCCGGGTGCCTCGGCGTTGATCTTCATGGCCAGCGCGGTCTCGGTCTCCGCTTTGTCGACGGCGGTGTAGGCGGCGGCGTTGACGATGATGTCGGGCGCGGTCTCGCGAATCCAGCGGCGGAGCGAGTCGGGGTTGGTGAAATCGACCTCCGGATAATCGACGCACGTGAGCTGGCTCATCGCGGCGAGGGTGCGGCGCAGTTCCCAGCCGACCTGGCCGACTTTGCCGAAGAGGAGAATTTTGGGAGAAGTCATCGGAAAGCGGTGAAAAAGTGCCGGGCGCGAGGGCGTCAGAACAACAGCTCCGGGGGGAGCTCGCGCAGCGTGGGCGCGGCGGCGTCGCGTTTGGAGAGAATGGGGTTTTCCAGCGGCCATTTGACGCCGACGGCCGGATCGTCCCAGCGGATGCCGCGTTCGTTGGCCGGCGCGTAGTAGTCGGTGCACTTGTAGTGAAACAGCGCCATCTCGCTGATCACCGCGAAACCGTGCGCGAAACCCGGCGGCAGATAAAACTGACGCTTGTTCTCCGCCGAGAGCGTGACGCCGACCCAGCGGCCGAAGGTGGGCGAGGCGCGCCGGATATCGACGCCGACATCGTACACCTCGCCTTGCAGGACGGAGACGAGCTTGCCCTGTGGCGCGGGGTTTTGGAAATGCAGTCCGCGCAGGGTGCCGCGACACGAGAGGGAAAAATTATCCTGCACGAAATCGAGATCGATGCCGGCGGCGCGGTAGCGGTCGCGGCTCCACGATTCGAGGAAGTAGCCACGATGATCGCCGAACACCTTCGGCTCGATGATCAACAGGCCTTCCAACTCGCATTTGATGACGTTCATGCGGCAGGCAAAAGAAGGGTAGCGACGGCGGGTTTCCAGCTATTTCCGGCGATAATCGCCACGGCTGAAATACTTCTCCAGCCAGACGTACATGCAGATGAAAAAGTACCGGCTGCCCATTTCCTTGATCTTGAGCTTGGCCACACCGTGTTTGCGGTTTTGCCAGGAGATGGGCGTGACCGTCCACGAGTAGCCGCGCACGATGGCCTTGAGCGGAATCTCGACGGTGAGATTGAAGTGCGGGGCGAGGAACGGCCGGCACCCGTCGATCACGGTGCGGCGATAGGCTTTGAACGCGTTGGTGGTGTCGTTGAGCGGCAGGTGAAACAGCGCCTTGATGAACAAATTCGCGAGCCGGTTCACGAGGAGTTTCACCCGCGGGTAATCCACCACGCTCCCGCCGCGGATGAACCGGCTGCCGAACGCGCACTCCCAGCCTTCGTTCAAGAGCCGCCAGTATTTCACGGCGTCGGCGGGCGAGTCGGAGGCGTCGGCCATGACGATGGCGCAGGCGTCGCCCTGCATGTGGTTGAGACCGTAAACCACCGCGCGGCCGAAACCGTGCGGGCCGGTGTTCTGCACCGGCGCGAGCGTCGGAATCTCGCGGCGCAATTCCTGGAGCACGGCCCAGGTGCGGTCCTTGCTGCCATCGTCGACCACCACGAATTCGTGGGGCACGCCTTCGCGCACAAAGGTCGCGTACAGGTCGCGCAGCGTCGGGGGCAGCGCGGCTTCCTCGTCGCGCGCGGGGATGACGAGAGAGAACAGTTTGAGCGGTGCGGGCGGCGAGGCCGGAGAGGAATCGTGCATCGGGAAACGCGCGGTCAGAGCGGCGCGGAAAGATCGAGCCAGTCGGGATGCGCCGCAGCGTGCGCGGCTATCTCGTCGAGGATCGCGGCGACGGGCGTTTGCGGCTGCCAGCCCCAGATCCGCGCGGCCTTGGTAGAATCGAGCACCATCCAGGGGATGTCGAACGGCCGCGGCGCGGCGTCGCTGCCAACGGTGTGCGGACCGAAACGCGCGGCGCACCAGTCGCTGAGCTGGCGCAACGACATCGCGGAGGCCGTGCTGCCGCTCACGTTGACGATCCGGTCGGCCGCCGGGAGCTTCGGCGCGGCGAACTGTTTTTCGAGCAACGGCAGGAGGTCGCGCGGGTGCAGGCAGTCGCGCACCTGATGGCCCTGGCCGTCGAAACCGATGTACTTGAGCGGACGGCGGCGCAGGCAGGCGTTGATCCAGAAGGCGAAAATCCCCTGATCCGCGCGCCCAAACTGCCCCGCGCCGGCGAGCACGCCGCAGCGGTTGAGAAACACCGGCAGGCCGAACGTCTCGCCGTATTCGAGCGCGAGCGTTTCGCTGGCGAGCTTGGTGGCGCCGTAGAGCGAAACCGGCGCGAGCGTGGGGAATGTCTCCGCGACACCCGCCGCGCTGAGACCGGCCGGCAGCAGCGTGGTGTCGGCGACGGGCCGGAAAGCGCGATCGGCCACCGTCACGGCGAGCGCGGCGAGCGGGGCGATGCTGTAAACGCGGCTGGTGCTGAGCAACGTGAAGCCCGCGCGGTGCTGTTTGCAGAATTCGAGGAGATTGATCGTGCCGGCGAGGTTGTGCTCGACGAGCTGGCGCGTGCTGGTGCGGCCATCGACGCCGGCGAGCACGCTCGGGTTGGCGGCCGCATCGATCACCCAATCGACCGGCGGCAGCGTTTCGAGATCGCTGGCGGCGCGGAGGTCGCCGTGAAAAAGCCGCACGCCGAGCCGGCGGAGTTCCGCGCGATTGGACTCGCTGCCGGGACGGATGAAATTATCGAGCCCGCTCAACGTGTGGCCGGCGCCGCTCTGCGCGAGGGCGCGCGCCAGCGTGCTGCCGACAAAGCCGCAAACGCCGGTGATAAGGATGCGCATGGGGCAGGGTTGTGGTAAAACCCGCTGGCCGGCGCAAATTTATTTCCGAGCGGGTCGTTGCTCTGCGCCGTGTCGGGACGGCGCGGGGTACGGCCGGGTCGCGTGATCGCGTCCGACCGTTCCGTTGGCACGGGCGTTCAGTCGAGGATGTAGCCCTCTTCGCCGTGCTCGGCGACATCGAGCCCGGTGGACTCGTGCTCTTCCTCGACCCGCAGGCCGCCGACCGCCCAGCCCACCGCTTTGGCGATCAACACCGTCGCCACCACCGACCAGACCAGCACGATGCCGCCGGCCTTGAGTTGCTCCAGCCACAGCGTGTGGCCGACCAGCCCGGCGATGGGGCCGGCGGCCAGGTTGGGATTGACCTCCGGCGTGGCGAGGAAGCCGGCCAGAATGGTGCCCAGCGTGCCGCCCACCGCGTGAACGCCAAAGGTGTCGAGCGAATCGTCGTAGCGGAATTTCGCCTTGAGCGTGTTGCAGGCGAAGAACGTCGCCGCGCCCGCCACCAGGCCGATGAAGACCGCGCTGCCCGCTGTCACGAAGCCGCTGGCCGGCGTGATCGTGGCCAGCCCCGCCACCGCGCCCGAGCAGAAACCGAGCACGCTCGGTTTGCCGCGCAACTTGTATTCAAGAGCTGGCCACATGACGCAGCCCGCCGCGGCCGCGAGGGTCGTGGCCACGAACGCGTTCACCGCCACGCCATCGGCCGCCACGGCGCTGCCGGCGTTGAAGCCGTACCAGCCCGCCCAGAGCATCCCCGTGCCGACCATGCACAGCACCATGTTGTGCGGCGGCATCGGCTCGCGACCGTGACCCAGGCGTTTGCCCAGCACGATGCACAGCGCCAGCGCGCTCCAGCCCGACGTCATGTGCACCACGATGCCGCCGGCGAAGTCGATCGCGCGGATCGACGCCCCGGCGTTGAAGAGGCCGTTCATCATCCCGTCGGCGCCCCAGAGCATGTGGGCCACGGGGAAATAGACGGCGAACATCCATACGATGCTGAAGAGAATAACCGCCTTGAACTTCATGCGCTCGGCGATGGCGCCGACCGTCAGCGCCGGCGTGATGATGGCGAACATGAGCTGGTAGATCGCGAACAGATTGTGCGAGATCCACGGCGCGTAGTCGGTGTTGGGCGCCACGCCGACACCGCGCAGAAAGGCATACTGCAAACTGCCGATCCCGCCGCCGCCGCGGGCAAACGCCAGACTGTACCCGCAGGCCCACCACAGGATGGTCACCACGCCGGCCAGTCCGAGGCACTGGGCCAGGATGGAGAGCACGTTCTTGCGCCGCACGAGGCCGCCATAAAAGAGCGCGAGACCCGGCAGGGTCATGAACAACACCAGCGCGGAGCTCGTCATCATCCACGCGCTATGGCCGGGACCCGGCCCGGCGACTTTGGAAAGCGCGTGGCCGTCGGTGGCCCGGGGCGCATTATTGAGATAGGCTTCGATGTCGGCCAGCCGCTGTTCGACCGAGGCCGGCGGCAGCGCTTGGGGCGCGGCTTCGGCCGCGGATAGCGGCAATGCAGTGGCGAGCAACGAGCTCATCAGGATGAGACCGGAGAAAAATTTCATAGCAAAGGGGCGGGGCAGCCGAAATGGCAGCCCACGTTTGGAAACGGGAAAGCCTGCACTTGTAGCAGGCTTCGCGCCGATCATGGGCCCATTTTCAAAAAAAATGCGGACGGTGATTTTGCCTGCAAATCTTCCAGCCCCATCGGCAGATCGGCGAGAACGCGGTCCGCCGCGCAGCCGTTATTTGCGCTTAAGCCGCGGCAGCGCGACCCACCAACGGCTAAACATGTAGCTGAAAAACACCGCCAGCCCGAGATCCAGAAGCAGACTGAACCAACGAAACCGGGAGGAGTCTTCGGATTGGCGCCAAAACCAGAACGGCCAACCCAGCCGCTGATAGTGGGAGGTGGAAATCAGCACGTACCAGACAAGGTTGAGAGCGACTAACGCCGCCATGCAGATGCCGAACACGCGAAGCCGGGCGAGAGTGGGGTTGGTCTGGCGCATGGGGTTTATGAAATCGCTGCGGGCTGAAACCGTGCAGGTTTGCCGCACCCTGGTTTTCGCACGGAGAGGGATGGGCGTTCAGGTTTTCGGCAGGGCACCGCGCCAGCCGGCGCGCCATTGGGCCATCAATTGCTCGACGAGCGCGGCGTGTTCGCTGCGTTTCGCGAGGTTCGTGTTCTCCTGCGGGTCAGTCTGGTGGTCGTAGAGTTCGATGGCGTCGACTTTGGTGTGATCGTTGCGCGCGACCCAGACGACGAAGCGGTAGCGTTCGGTACGCATGGCGTAGCCCATGACAGGCTGGCCGGTCTGTCCGGCGGGGCGCGGATACTGGCTGAACGCGGCTTGTTTCCAAGGGCGCTGCGGATCGGCGAGCAGCGGCTTGAAGCTCGTGCCTTCCAAGTGGACGGGCAGCGGCAGACCCGCGAGGTCCGCGAGCGTCGGATAGATGTCCACGAATTCGACGAGTGCGGCGGTGCGCGCGCCGGCGTGTTTCATGCCGGGCACGGAGAGGAGCAGCGGCGCGTTGGTGTCGTTTTCGCAATTGCTGTGTTTGCACCAGGCGTCGTGTTCGCCGAGTTTCCAGCCGTGGTCGCCCCAGAGGATGACGATGGTGTTCTGGCGCAGGCCGAGGCGGTCGAGTTCGTCGAGCACTTTGCCCACTTGGGCGTCCATGTAGCTGATCGCGGCGTAATAGCCGTGTTTCAACTGGCGGGCGATGTCGTCGGGGACGGAGCCGGCGGGTATGCCGTGGTAATTGTGTAGCTCGCCGCCGGGTAGGATGGCGTAGTCGGGGGCGTCCTTGGGGCGGAATTTATTCGGGGCGAGTTGGATTTTCGCGGGGTCGTAGAGGTCCCAATATTTTTTCGGCGAGACGAAGGGCAGGTGTGGTTTGACGAAGCCGACGGCGAGGAAGAACGGCTCTGTCTTCTGGCGGATGGTGCGCAAGGTGGCGACGGCGAGATCGGCGACTTTGCCGTCTTGATAATAATTGTCGGGCACATCGCCGGCTTCGAAGGCGGGGCCGCGTGGACCACGGGCGGTTTTGGCGGCCTTCTTTTTGCCAGCTTTTCTGGCCTTGGGTTCGCCGTCGGGCTCGGTCTGCACATTGCGTTGGGTCAGAGCGATGTTTTCAGGGCGGGCATACATGGGCGCCCGGGGCGTCTGCCACGGCACGGACCACGTGGGCGGGTCGTCGTAACCGCCGTGGAAGATCTTGCCCATGCCTTGGACGAAGTAACCGTTCTGCTTGAAGTGCTGGCCGAGGGTGACGACTTGGGGCAGGGCGGTGCGGAAATGCGTTTCCAGGTCCCAGACCTTCGTGGTGTCGGGGCGCGTGCCGGTCATGAGGCTCGAACGCGTGGGCGAGCAGACAGCCTGTTGACAATAGGCGCGGGTGAACACGAGACCGGCCCGGGCGATGCGGTCGAGGTTGGGGCTTTTGACATAGTCGAAGCCGTAGCAACCGAACTCGGGGCGCAGATCGTCGACGGCGATGAAGAGGATGTTGGGCCGGTCGGCGGCGCGAGCTGTGAGGGTGGCGAGCGTGGCTACGAAGAGCAGGCGAAGGAGCGTTTTCATATGCGGAGGAGGTCGAAGGCGGGGCCGGAGCGTGTAGAGCCATAGCGACGACAAAAACGCACGGCGAGGCCGCAGTTGCTCGTTGCTGGCGCGGGCGACCCGGACAGGGGCTGCATCTGGGGGGCTGATGTTGGCGCCGATGGTCGGAGGCCTTGCGGGCGCACGTCTTTTCCGTCTACTCGGTTTGTAACCCTCTACCTGCATCCACCCATGAGCACCGCTCGTTTTGTCCTCGCCCTCGATCAAGGTACCACCAGCTCGCGCACCATCATCTTTGATCGTGCAGGCGCGGTCGTCGCTACTGCGCAGCAGGAGTTCCCGCAACTTTATCCGCAGCCGGGCTGGGTGGAGCACGACCCGCTGGCCATCTGGCAGACGCAGCAGGCCACCGCCGCCGCCGCGCTCGCGAAGGCCGGGCTCGCACCCGCGGCCATCGCCGCCGTCGGCGTGACGAATCAGCGCGAGACGACCGTGGTGTGGGACCGCGCCACCGGGCAGCCGGTTTATCCCGCCATCGTCTGGCAGGACCGGCGCACCTCGGATTTCTGCGCGCAACTGAAACGCGACGGCGCCGAGCCGATGGTGGCCGCGAAGACCGGGCTGCGGCTCGACCCGTATTTCTCGGGCACCAAGCTGCGGTGGATTCTCGACAACGTCGCCGGCGCGCGCGCCCGCGCCGAGGCGGGGCAGCTCCTCTTCGGCACCATCGACACGTGGCTGGTCTGGAAACTCACCGGCGGCCGGGTGCACGTGACGGATGCCTCCAACGCCAGCCGCACGCTGCTCTTTAACATCAAGACCGGCGACTGGGACGACGAGCTGCTCGCACTGTTGCGCGTGCCCCGCGTGATGTTGCCGGCGGTGCGTTCGAGCTCGGAAGTTTACGGCGAGACCAGCGCGCCGTTTTGCCCGGCGGGCGTGCCGATCTCCGGCATCGCGGGCGATCAGCAGGCGGCGCTGTTCGGTCAGGCGTGTTTCGCGCCCGGCATGGCGAAGAACACCTACGGCACCGGCTGCTTCCTGCTCATGAACACCGGCACGGAGGCCGTGCCTTCGCGCAACAATCTCCTCACCACGGTCGCGTGGCAGATCGGCGGGCGCACGGAGTACGCGCTCGAAGGCTCGGTCTTCATCGGCGGCGCGGCCGTGCAATGGTTGCGCGACGAATTGAAACTGGTGCAATCCGCCGCCGAGCTGGACGAGCTGGCGTCGTCGGTGCCCGATGCCGGCGGGATGTTCCTCGTGCCGGCGTTTGCCGGACTCGGCGCGCCGCATTGGGACCCGTATGCCCGCGGCGTCGCTGTCGGCATCACGCGCGGCACCAACCGCGCGCATTTCTGCCGCGCGGCGCTGGAGTCGATCGCGTTTCAATCGGCGGATCTCATCGCGTGCATGGAGAAGGACAGCGGCATCGCGCTGCAACAACTGCGCGTCGACGGCGGCGCGTCCCGGAGCCGGCCGCTGATGCAATTTCAGGCCGACCTGCTCGGCACGCCGGTGGTTCGGCCGAAGAGTGTCGAGACGACGGCGCTGGGCGCGGCGTATCTCGCGGGACTCGCGGTCGGGTATTGGGAAAACCGCGACGACATCGCGCGCAACTGGGCGGTCGACTCCACGTTCGCCCCGCAGCGTCCCAGAGACGAGATGGCCAAGCTCCGCGGCGCCTGGTCGCGCGCCGTCGAGCGCGCCAAGAGCTGGGAACAGTCGGGCTGATTGCCCGGTCCTCGTTTGAAGCATGTGTCGCTCACCGCTGGCGAGCGACACGCACTCGCGCGGACCAGCTGTGAGACTGTATTGGCCTGGCCTTCGAGGCCGAGTTGCACCTTGCCCATGAACAAGTGCCATGCTCCTTTTAGCTGCATGATACCCTCGCCTTTATGGCCGAATAGCATTCGAGCACGCCATATGATGAGATCGACCGTGCTTCTCACCGTCGCGCTTCTGTGTGGTTGTGTGGCCATGCGAATCGAGCCACTCGCTGTACTTCAGGGACAAAACCAAGCCCTCGTTCTTCACGGTAATGGATCAGAAAGGAAAGAAGGCCGGACGATTTCCGTGAACGGACTGCCCGAGATTCTTGCGCGGGCCACCTGGGTTGAAAAACGTGTTTTCCACAAGGGTGGCGTATGGCTCCGATTTAAGGAGAATCGGGAAATTTTTCTGCCACACGCTTTCGATTTCTTTCTCGTTCGAGGCGTCAACGGCCACTTTGAAATACGGAAAGAAGATGCGGCGCGATATCGCGACGTTGTGCAGCGCATCCAAAAAGAGGCTAACTTATCGCATCCGGTCGAGCATCAGCCGTGAAACCTGATCAGCTTAGCGGTTCGGCAGCGAGAGGCTGAAGCGACCCATCAATTGCGATGGGTGGTTGGGCGGCAAAGGTGCCCGTTGGGTCCGGAGTGTCGTGGATTGGGACCGGTTTCAATTTGTCCCGCCGTGGCGTGAATGTTGCGTTGGGGTAGCGACAGTATTTAGCATGAATAGATATACGCTGGCGCTTGTCCCCTGTACCACCATGTCAAAGACCCTCACCCAACCGTTGCGCGGAGCCTTGGTGGCTTTCGCTGTCTCGCTCGCGTTTCCTCTCTCAACGCTCGCGACCGATCCTTATCCGCGCAGTCAGACGCCGGCGCTCGACCTGGCGCAATTCCGCGAGCCCGCGGCGGAATACCGCGGCGCGCCGTTCTGGTCGTGGAACACCGCCATGCAGGCGCGGCACCTCGCGCAGATGGACGAGCTCAAGGCGATGGGCTTTGGCGGCGCCACCATCCACGCGCGGACAGGGCTGGCCACGGAGTATCTCGGGCCCGACTTCATGCGCTTGGTGCAGGACTCGACGGCCCGCGCGCAAAAGCTCGGCATGTACGTTTTGCTGTACGACGAAGACCGCTGGCCGTCGGGTTTTGCCGGCGGACTCGTGACCAAGGACGAACAGTACCGGCAGCGTCGTTTGTTGTGGACGCCAAAAACGGAGACGCAACCCGGTCGGTTGCTGGGCCGTTTCGCGGTGAAATTGGACGACGCGGGTTGTCTCGCCAGCTATCAACGGCTGGCCGAAGGTGCGGCGGCGCCGACGGACGCGACGGTCTGGAGCGCGTATGTGCAGGTCGCCACACCGAGCGAGCGTTTCAACAACCAGACCTACGTCGACACGCTCAATCCCGCGGCCATCCGCCGTTTCGCGGAGAGCACCTTCGATCGCTATCATCAAGCGGTGGGGGCGCAGTACGGCCGGCTGATTCCGGGCATGTTCACCGACGAGCCGCAGTTTGTGCGCAAAGGCTCTCTGGCGCAGGCGCGCGCCAAGGCCGACGTGTTGCTGCCGTTCACCGACGATTTTCTGGCCAGCTATGAAAAGGCCTTCGGGCAGAAACTGGACGAGTTGTTGCCGGAATTGTACTGGGAACTGCCCGCCGGGCGCGTTTCGACCGCGCGCTGGCGTTATCACGAACACGTGGCGACGCGGTTCACGGAGGCGTTTGCCGCCACGCTCGGCGCGTGGTGCGAAAAACAAGGCGTGGCGCTCACCGGACACATGATGAAGGAGCAGCCGATCTCGGGGCAGAGCGGCTACGTCGGCGATGCGATGCGCAGCCTGCAATATTTCCAGATTCCCGGCATCGACATGCTCTGCGATTACGTCGAATACCTCACGGCCAAACAGGCGCAGAGCGCGGCGCATCAGGCGGGCCGCAACGCGGTGTTGAGCGAGTTGTACGGCGTGACCGGCTGGCATTTCGATTTCGGCGGGCACAAGCGGCAGGGCGACTGGCAGGCGGCGCTCGGGGTAACGTTGCGCGTGCCGCATCTGGCGTGGGTGTCGATGGCCGGCGAGGCCAAGCGCGATTATCCGGCCGCCATCGGCTGGCAGTCGCCGTGGTACAAGGAATACCCGCTGGTCGAGGATCACTTTGCGCGCGTCAACACGGCGTTGACCCGCGGGCAGCCGCGGGTGCGTGTCGCGGTGGTGCATCCCATCGAGTCGGTCTGGCTGGCCGAGGGACCGCGCGAGCAAACCGAGCCCGAGCGCAAACGGCAGGACGAAGCGGCGGAAAATTTCGCGGCGTGGCTGATCCATGGTCAGATCGATTACTTCTTGTGCGAGGCGAGTCTGCCGCGCCTGCATCGGCCGGCGGGCAAGGGTTTCGCGGTCGGCGCCATGACTTATGATGTAGTGGCGGTGCCGCAGCTGCGCACGATTCGCGCGAGCACGCTGGAGCGTTTGGAGGCGTTTGCCGCGGCGGGCGGGCAGGTGATTTTTGCCGGCGAGGCGCCGGCGCTGGTGGATGCGCAGCCGTCGGATCGCGCGCAGAAACTGGCTGCGCGGTGTCAACAGACGCCGTGGGCGTCTGCGCCGGTGCTGGCGGCGCTGGCACCGTGGCGCGACGTCGAGGTCATTGGCCCCGCCGGTCAGCGGGCGACGCGCGTGGTGCATCAGCTCCGGCAGGATGGCGCGCGGCGCTGGCTCTTCCTCTGCCAAAACGACCGGCAGCAGGACTTGGGCCGGGCGCGGGTGACGGTGGCGGGCGACTGGAGCGTGACGCGTTTCGACACGCTGACCGGCCAGACCGAGCGCCTCGCGACGACCAGCGAGGGCGCGCGGACCGTGGTGGACGTGGAGCTGTTCGCGCAAGGCAGCATGCTGCTCGCGCTCGACCCCGGGGCGAAACCCGGCGGCGCGAAACCGGGCCTCGTCGCTTGGACCGAGGGCGTGATACTCGACGGCGCGGTGCCGGTAACGCTGAGCGAGCCCAACGCGCTGCTGCTCGACCAGGCAGAATGGCGCTGGCAGGACGAACCCTGGCAGCCGCGCGAGGAAATTTTGCGGCTCGATGTGATGCTGCGCAAAAAGCTCGGGCTGCCGTTGCGCGGCGGAAATATGGCGCAACCGTGGACCAACACCACGCCCGCCGAGCTGCTTGGCACCGTGAGTCTGAAGTTGCAGGTGCGGTGCGAGGTGCCGGTGACTGGAGCCAAGCTGGCGCTCGAAGAAGCGGCGACCGCGCGCATCACCGTCGACGGTCAGCCTGTGACGGCGACGCCGCAGGGCTGGTGGGTCGACGAGTGTTATCCGCTGGTGGCCATGCCGCCGCTTGCGGCAGGCACGCATGAGATCGTGATCGCGTTTCCCTTCACTCGGAAAACCAATCTCGAATGGTGCTATCTGCTGGGCGATTTCGGCGTGCGGGTGCAGGGCCGCGACACTGCGGTGATCGCGCCGGTGCGGACCTTGCGGCCGGGCAGCTGGGTGGAGCAAGGGCTGCCGTTCTACGCGGGCAACGTGACTTATCATTTCGCCATCGAGGGAGGGGAACGCGCGCAGCGGCTCAACGCGGCCGGCTTCCAAGCGCCCTTGCTCGCGGTGACGTTGGATGGGCGGCCGGCGGGCAAAATCGCATTCGCGCCCTATTGTCTGGAGCTGGGCAAGCTCGCGCCCGGCCGGCACGCGCTCGATGTCATGGCGTTTGGCAATCGCGCCAACGCCTTCGGCATCGTGCATCACACCAACATGGACCTGCCGTGGTACGGGCCCAACGCGTGGCGCTCCACCGGCAAGGACTGGACCTACGAGTACAACCTGCGGCCGACCGGCTTGCTCAAGGCGCCGCGCTTGCAAGCGATCGCTCCGGCGGTGGCCGCCCGATAACGGCGGGTCAAAATTTTCGCAACGAACCCGGCGCAGGCGCGCAGGCCGCGTCGGGTTCGGTTCAGGCGCGGTCGGGGTTCACCAGCATGTAGCCGGCCGAGCGAAGCGTGCGGATGAATCGCGGCTGCTTGGCGTCGTCGCCGAGTTTTTTGCGCAGGGCCGAGATGTGCACATCGATGGAGCGGTCGAACACGTCATAATTTCGGTCGCGGATTTCATCGAGCAACGTCTCGCGTGATTTCACGCGTCCGCACGCGCGCGCCAGACTGGTGAGCAAGTCGAACTCCACCGGCGTGAGCGGCAGCGGCGTGTCGCCCAGCGTGGCGGTGCGGGCCTCGGGTTGGAGCCGGAGCGGGCCGACCACGATCTCCTCCGGTGGTGGGGCGAGATCGGGCGTCGCGGGGCGGGCGGAACGGCGGATGACGGCGCGCAACCGCGCCAGGAGTTCGCGGGTCGAAAATGTTTTGGGCAGATAATCGTCCGCGCCGACTTCGAGCCCGACAATGCGGTCGGTTTCGTCGCCGCGGGCGGTGAGCATGAGCACGGGCACGTTGCTCTTCTGGCGGATGCGACGCAGCACTTCAAAACCGTCCAGCTCCGGGAGCATCACGTCGAGCAACACCGCGTGCCAGGTTTCGCCGGTGGCGGCGGCCACGCCGGCGGGGCCGGTGTGCACGGCGGTGACCGCGAAGCCCAGCGGGGCCAGATAGTCGGTGACCAACCGGCAGAGTTTGCGGTCGTCATCGATCATCAGCAGGCGGATCTGGCCGGTGGCGGTGTCGGGCATGGCGCGAGGAATGTGGGTGGGAGACAGCGCAGGTTCAAACCGGTGCCGTGTGCGGGCCAAACAAGCGGAGGAAGTTGGCCTCCACCTGGGCTGCCAGAGTGGCGAGATCGACCTCGCGCAGTTCGGCCAGTCCGGCATAGGAGGCGGCGATGTTGCCGGGATGGTTTACGGTCTGGCCATCGGCGGTGGGTGGGAGTTCGTGGCGGCGGAAGGCCGGGGGGAGCGGCATGGCGGGCGCGTCGGTTTCCACCAGCAGGCGTTCGTCGGGCACCAGCTTGAAGGCTTCAAGTTTGCGGGAACGTTGGGCGGGACCGGCGTCTTTGAGCGCGGCACCGTTGAACGAAAAATAGGCTCCGCATTCGGCGAATGTGCGCACCATCTCGGGCGGACCACCGTAGGCATGAAGCAGAAAACCGCGCAGAGGAGTGCGCACGGCGTGCAGCAAATCGGCCAGCGCACCCCAGGCATCGAGACAATGGATGGAGGCGGCGCGATTCTCGCTGGCGGCGAGGGCCAGTTGCCAGGTGAACACTTCGATCTGCTCCGGGAACGGCGCCCGGCGCAGACCGGCGAGTCGGGGATCGTCGGGCCGGGCGCGTTCGAGTATCCAGCGGTCGAGGCCGATCTCGCCGACGGCGGCGTGAGGATCGGCGGCCAGTTGCGCGCGCAGGTGCGCCTGCCAGTCGCGGGAGCGGTTGCCGGCATCCCACGGGTGAAGGCCGTAGCTGGGGCGCACCCAAGGCGCGGCTTGGGCGAGGCTGGCCACGGAAGCCCAATCGGCTTCGCACGTGCCGTTGACCACCGCGGCGCGCAGTCCCAGCGCAGGTAATTCGTGCAGTAGCGCTGGGTGGTGCGGAGCGAGCCAGTCGTCCTGCAGGTGGTTGTGGGCGTCGTAGAGGGGTAGCATGGGGCGTGGGGATGGCGGGGAATCGGGAGGAAACGAAGGGTGGGCAATCAACCGCCGGGAGGAGGCGCGAGTTGACCGGCCAGTTCGCGAATGCGAGCGCGGGCGTGAGCGAGACCGTTTTGGCGGGTGGGCGAAAGGTTGCGCAGGAGACCCAGTTCGCCGAGCGGGTCGGCCTCACTGGTCGCCACCGTTGCGGGCGGGATTTCGCTGAAGCACTCGCAGAGGAAGCCCAGCAGGCCTTTCACGAGGGGAGAATCGGCGTCGCAACGAAACCGGCACTGCCCGTCACGCAGTTCGCCCACGATCCAAGCTTGAGAAACGCACCCGCGTACGCGGTGCGACTCGATGCGCTCGGCGTCGTTTAACGGAGGCAGACGGCGGGCGCGATCCACCACGAGCGCGAGGCGTTCCTGGGGATCGTCGATGACGGAGAATTCGTCGATAAGTCGTTGGATTTTGTCCGGGAGAGGCACAGCAAACGCCAGCTTGTAGCGATTCGGGCTAAAATCTAGCCGAAGATGGCCGAAGTAATCACAAAGGAAACACAATGTCGGCCCTAACGGATAACATCTTAATTCCCCTCCCAGGCTTCCTCCTGCCGCGGGACTATCCATGGCGGGTCCGGTTCATTGGCGCGGTGGACGATCAGTTGCGCCGGCTGCGGTCGACAGGACATTTCGCGCCGCCGCGTTTCTACGGCTACTTTTTCCAGGGTCCTCAACCCGTGGGTGTCACGGGCAGTTGGGTGGTGACGCTCGACAGCGATACCGTCGTGTCCGCCTTGCCGGCGGAGATCGAGCGGATCACACAGGGGCAGTACCGGATTGCCAGCGAGTCAGTCGACTCGGTGCCGGACTTCATCCTGCTGCACGATACGTTCGACGGCAGCTGCTGGCTGTGGGGATTCAGCTTCGGGCTGCGGTTCGTGGAGTCCACGGAACCGAGCCGCGAACGGAACGATTTCCAGCTAGATTCCTGAGCAGCCAGTAGCAGGACTTTTACCAGCCTTTAGCAGAAAAACCGCTTGCCGGCGGGCCTTTCTTGCAATTACCTCGCAACATTCATCCTGCCGCTTCAGGCAGTTTTCGTATTATTCATCATCCAACCCATCCATCCAATGAAGAACATGCTTAAGTCCGCCAAGGGGTTCACCCTCGTTGAAATCATGATCGTTGTCGTCATCATCGGCCTGCTTGCGGCCATGGCGATCCCGGCCTTCCAGAAGGTTCGTACGTCCTCGCAGGACAAAGCGGTGCTCAATAATGCCCGCCAACTCTCGGCCGCGGCTGACCAATACTTCCTGGAAAACGGTGTTTCGAGCGTGGCTTCCTCGAACCTCGTCGGTTCCGACAAGTTCGTCAAAGCGGTCAACACCGTTGCGGGTGAAAGCTATCCTACGGCTTATACGCAAGGTATCACGATCACGATCGGTGCTATCGCTGGCGTACGTACGGTCACCTACGCTCCATAACAATCAGCAAATCCTTTCAGCAAGCCGCCCCCCAAACGGGGCGGCTTTTTTGTTGAGGCAAAAGATTTCTCGCTCGGTAGCCACAAGATGCTGTTTCTGTGCCTTAACCTACAGCAGATCACCAGTGGTGACATAAACAGGCTTTTGTTTTCCTCCCCGCTGCGACATCACAGACAGAGTTTTTGTACATGAGCTTTCTTCCATCTTGGGCGAGCGACCGCCGCCTTGTGTTGTTTGGACTGAGCACGGTGCTTGCCGTCGGGCTGGGCTTTTTTTCGCTGACACCCGAGCAATCGCTGCGGGTTGTGATCTACGGCGGTTACTGGGCGATGTTGTTGCTGACGGTTTGGTTTGGTTGGTCACTCTGGCGTATCGCCCGAACCGACAGGCGGGATCTGCGCGAATTATGGAGCGCTCCCCGGTGGCCGGCGGTGCTGATTGGCGCCTGCGGTCTGTTGCTGCTCATGCACGAGAGCTACGGCTTCAAGATCCTGATGGATGAAGTGATGCTGCTCGGCACCTCGATGAGCATGCATTTCGACAAAACCGCGCTGGTGCCAATGCGCGCGCATGATCTACAGGGCGCATTTGAATTGTTGGGCGGGCAACTCGACAAGCGGCCGCTGTTCCACCCTTTCCTGCTGTCGGTGCTGCACGACTTGACCGGCTACCGCCCGGCGAACGCCTTTGTGCTCAACACCGGTCTGACCTTCCTGCTTCTGACGCTAGCTTACCGTTGCGGTCTGCGGATCGCCGGTCGCGGTGCGGGAGCGGCGGCCGTATTATTGCTTACGAGTTTGCCGCTGCTCGCCCAGAACGCCACCGGCGGTGGCTTCGAGCTGCTTAACTTGGTGATGATATTGACCACGCTTTTGCTCGCGATGCGCTGGGGCGAAAAACGCGACGAGGACAGCCTTAGCGCGTTGTGTCTCTCGGCGGTCTTACTGGCGGAGACGCGCTACGAATCGGTGGTCTTTCTCCTCCCGGTTGGACTAGCGGTGCTTTGGGGCTGGTGGCGCGAACGACGACTGGTGTTGCCACTGACTGCGGCATGCGCGCCCTTGCTGATGCTGCCCTATGCCTTGCAGAACAAAGTATTCAGTGTTCGCAACTCCTCCTGGGAGTTGGCCAGTCAGCCGGGGTTCGAGAAACCGTTTTCGCTCTCTTATGTGTCCGACAACATCGGCCACGCGCTGAACTTTTTCTTCGATGTCAGTGGTCATCAATCGAACTCGCTGGTGCTCGCCGGGCTCGGGTTTGTGGCGTTGCCGTTCTTTGCGCTCTGGATCGTGAGGACGTTGCAACGCTCCCGGGAGGAGTCGCCTGCCCGGGTGATGCTGGCCTGTTTTGGCATCGGTCTGGCGGTCCACACCGCGCTGATGATGTGTTATTTTTGGGGACGATTCGACGACCCGGTGATCCGGCGGCTCAGTCTGCCGCTCAACCTCGCGCTCGTGTTGGCCATCGTGACGGTGGCAGCCGAACTCAGCCGCCATCCGCACGTGTGGCGCGTACTCGCCGGTCTGACACTCGCCGGGATTTTTGCCCAGAGCCTGCCGGCCATGGCGAAACACGACTACTCGCTTATGTATTACGTGGGGCGGGAAACCGAATGGCGGCGGGAGTTCGTCGCGGCTCATCCCGAGCGGGATTATCTGGTGATCGACAACAACTCGATCATCTGGATCACCCATCTGGTTTCGAGCACGCCGATGCGGCAGGCGCTCGATAAGAAGGACAACATCATCTTCAACCTTCGCAATCGCACCTTCACCGCGATCTACGCGTTCCAGCGTTTCGACATCGATCCGGCAACCCACCGCCCTGTGGTGCAACGCGACGATGACTTGGGGCCCGATTACAAGCTGGAGACGGTCTGGGAACGGCGCTTCACCCCGCTCACCGTGAGCCGGATCAGTCGCGTGACCGCCATCCAAGAAGGCCCGTTGACACCGCCGCCGCGCGACCCGCCGCCGCTGGAAAAACTCTCGCCGTCGGAGCGCGAGAAGGTCCGGCAGCAATACTTCGACCGATTCATCCAGCGGCTGCCCTAGCCCAAATCGCTTCACGATGATCGGAGGATTTCCGCACTCGTTCTCGTTGGCGCGTTCCGAAGTGCGCCTGGCCGTTTTCGGCGCGAGCGCGTTGCTGGCGGTTTATCTGGGATTTCTCGGGTTGGGTGTGGGGCCGGCGTCGCTGGTGGTGCAGCGTTACGGCTACTACGTCATGCTGGCGAGCGTGGCCTTGTGGCTGTGGACGCTGTTTCGTCTCTGGCAGCAGCGCGCGCCGTCCGAGCCGTTGACGCGGGGAGAAACGATCAGCGCGACGGCGGCGATCGGACTGTTTTCGGTGTTGGCGGTGGTCTCGGAGCCCATGCAGAGCAAGGTACTCAACGACGAGTTCGTGCTGCAATCGACCGCTTACAACATGCATTATTTCCGCGAGACCGGCACGATGGTCCGCGGCTATGAACTACTGGGCGTTTTCCTTTCGACCGACAGCTACCTCGACAAGCGGCCTTACCTTTATCCGTTTCTGGTTTCGCTGGTGCACGATCTCACCGGCTATCGCCCGGCGAACGCCTTTTGGCTCAACGCGCTGCTGTACCCCGTGGCACTGGGCTTGATCTATTATCTCGGACGGCGGTTGGCGGGGCGACGCGGAGCGTTGCTGGCGGTGTTGTTGCTCGGCTCGCTCCCGTTGCTGGGGCAGAACGCCACCGGCTCTGGCATGGAGTTGCTCAACGTGGTCATGATTCTCGTCGTGATCGGGCTGGGCGGCGCGTACCTGCGCCAGCCGGACGAGACGCGGCTGGCGGCATTGGTGGTGGGTGGTGTGTTGCTCGGGCAGGCCCGCTACGAGTCAGCGCTCTATGTGGCGCCGGTGGCCGGGATCGTCGCGCTCGGCTGGTGGCGGAGCGGCCGGATCGTGTTGCCGTGGGAAGCGGTGGTGGCACCGCTGTTGCTGGTGCCGATGGCGCTGCAAAACAAGGTGCTGGCGAACTCGCCCATCATGTGGGAACTGAAGGAAAACCAGAACACGCGTTTTGCCTTCGAGTACCTTTGGAACAACCTGCGTGGCGCCGGGGCGTTTCTTTTCAGCACCACGCCGATGTTGGCCAACTTCTTTCTGTTGTCGGTGGTCGGTTGTCTGGCGCTGGCGGTGTGCCTGTTGTTTTTGGTGCGTCGCCCGCCGCCATTGCGCACGGCGAATCCTGATGGCACGGCATGGGTTCTGGTGGGTGCGGCTGCGCTCATCAACACCGTGCTCGTGTTGTTCTACTACTGGGCGCGCTTCGATGACCCGATGGCATCGCGGTTCAGTTTGCCACTGCATCTGTTGCTGGCGTTTGCCGCGGTCTGGGTATGTGCGCGATGGGACCGTCGCTGGCCGGCGAGCCGTTGGCTGATCGGCGCCACGCTGGTCTCGGCGATGGGTACCACCACCGCCCGCTATGCCTACCACCACTATTCGATCATGGGGATTGTCGAAATCGAGTGGGAGCGCCGTTGGGTCGCGCAACATCCGATGGAGAGTTGCCTGATTCTTACCAACAAATCATCGCTTCCGTGGCTGCTGCAAAAAACACCCGCGATCATGATCGACCGGGCGCGCTTAGTGGCGGATCGGTTGGTGGAGCATCTGAAAGCCGGCACATTTCGGCAGATCCTGGTTTTCCAATCGATGCGTCCTTCTACTGTCGAGGGCGATCATCAGCTGGTGCCGGAGGACCGCTTGCCGGATAATTTCCATCTAACGCTTCTCGCCGAGCGCCGTTTCGGCACCAAGCTCGCCCGGATCAGCCGGCTCGATGCCATCGATCCGCCGCCGCCAGAGAAAAAGACCGCGCCTGCCGTCACGCCGAAAAAGGCCGGGGAGAAATGACGCCGACTGAGCCAACTCCACCGGTCTCGTCCCGCAGGCTGTGGCCGTGGTCGCCGTCCGGATTGCTGGCGGTGCTGACCACGGCCGGACTCTTGGCTTTTGTCTTGTTGCCGGGAGTGCAACAGGCGCTTGGCCTCCTCGACTACGGCCGCTGGTTTCTCGATTCGTATGCGATCCTGGCATCCAACGATGCGATGCGTGCGGGCTTGGATACAGCGCAGTCCAACCCACTCGATGTGCTGCATCGGTCCCACGTTTACTCAGGTTGGTGGTTTGCGCTCGGATCGTGTGGTCTGACACGGGAGGACAATTTCTTGGTGGGCGGCTTGTGGGTGCTCGGGTTTTTGGCGGTGGCCGGGATGACACTGCGGCCGCGCAGCATGCGCGAGGCTGTTTGGATGTCCGTGCTGATGCTTTCGCCGCCGGTGCTACTGGCGGTGAATCGAGCCAACAACGATCTGGTTATTTTCGCCCTGCTGGGCATCGCTGGTCTGACCTTGGTTCGACCCGGCCGGACGGGCATGACGATAGCCAGCGCTGCGATCGCGGTGGCGATGGGTTTGAAACTGTATCCTGCGGTGGCGGCATGCGTGTTCGGATTATTGCGGCCACGGCGACGGTTGGTGACGGCAACGGCTTTACTGGCAGGATTGCTGGTGATCGTGGGGCTGAGTATCTGGGGGGATTTCATGCGAATCCACATTCCGGCTCCGACGGGAATGTATACGTTTGGCGCCAAGGTGCTCTTGCGCGAGGTTGGCTGGACGGGGCATTTGGCGCATGGAGGCATCGTGGCGGTTTTCGTAATCGTTGGCTATGTATTGCAGCGACATGGCTGGACCCGGGGGTTGGGCCAGGCTGGCGACCCGGCAATCGGGCTTTTCGTGATCGGCGCCGCCGTGCTGGTCGGGTGTTTTCTGGCAGGAGTCAGCTTTGGCTATCGGTGGATTTTTGCTTTGTGGACTGCACCATGGCTGTGGCAGCAGGCCCATGATCTGGAGATTCCACAGCGTCAGCGGCAAATAGCGTATTTGGCCGTCTGGCTTCTGCCAGTCGTTTTGTGGGTGGACGGGTTTTTTTGCGCTTTGGTCAATCTCTTCGCAGAGGCGGTGGCATCCGATCTGGTCGATCAATGGGAATTAATTTGGCGCGGTTTTACACAGTCCTTGGTATGGCTGTTCATGGGCTTGCTGGCGGGTTGGTTAGCAGAACTGCTGGTCAATGTCTGGCGGATGTTGCAGCGCGGCGAATCGTCTCATGTAACAAAGTATTGATTAGGAGTGATATAGGAAAACGCTGATTTAATCCCGCGCCTTGGTTTCAGCCCACGGTGCGAGTGGGGCGCGAACTGCTACGCGGTGTGCCATGACACACCAGACGACGTTCGCCCACGCCGAGTTTACCGCGAAGAAGAAGCTCAC
>JACRHS010000028.1 GCA_016217595.1 Opitutia bacterium
CCTGGTGGACCAGACCGGACTCAAACCGGCGACCTCCTCGTTGCGAACGAGGCGCTCTATCAACTGAGCTACTGGCCCAAAAACAGGAGGGATGTTTGTGGGCAACTCGTCTTCGGGAGTAAACATCATTTTTCGTTAAGGCCGGCAAAATCACGAGGTGCGAATGTTACGCGTCGGAAAAATCTCTGCCGTGGGCACTTTGGCCCCGAGTTTGCTGTTGTGCCTCTCAAATGCTGGGTTTATCCAGCATAGCGTTCAGCGAAATCGACTAATTGACAGGAACCAGCCATGAAAAAGAACACCACTAAGAGCTCCAAGACTCCTGCCCCGGCCGCGAGCAAGCCCACCCCGGCTGCCGCCAAGTCAGTCGCCCCGGCCAAAACGCCGCGGGCTAAGAAAACCGCCATGGCACCGCTGCTCGCTCCGGCCGCTGCGGCTAAAGCCCCGGCGGTGAAAATCCCGTCGATAAAAGTCCCGACCATAAAGGCTCCAGTGGTGAAAGAGCCTGCGCCAGAAAAGACGGCGGCGACAGTGATTGCGGCGCAGATCGATATCGGCTTCGGCAACATCCTCTTCATTCGCGGCGAAGGCGCCGGTCTGAGCTGGGATCAGGGCACCGCGATGGAAAACGTGAGCGCCGACCAGTGGCGCTTTACCTGCAAGGACGCGGCGGGTCCGATCACGTTCAAGTTTCTCGTCAACGACCTCACCTGGAGCGTCGGCGACGATTATGTCGTGAATCCCGGCGCGGCCGTGACGCTCGAACCGACCTTCTGAGCGCGGTTGCCGCGGCCTGTGCTACCAGCCCCACTGCCGCTTGAGGCGCAGGGGTTGGTAGAAATCGGCGGAGATTTCCTGCAGGAAACGACTCGGCGATAGCAATGTCGCCGGGCCGCCCTTGGAATTCACCTTGGGGAAACACAGGTACAGCTCGTCGCGTGCGCGCGTGACGGCGACATAGAACAACCGCCGCTCCTCCTCCACGTCGCCCGCCTCGATGGCGCGGCGGAGCGGAAACATGCCGTCGGCCAGACCGATCACAAACACGGCGGCGTATTCGAGCCCCTTGGCTTGGTGCACGGTGGTGAGTTTGATGGCGTCTTCGTTGGGATCGACTGAGCGGTCGCTCGTCTCGGAGTTGAGGAGCATGATCTGCGCGAGCATCTCCTGCATGTCGGTGAAGCGCGCGGCAAAACCGATGAGCGATTTGAGGTCGTCGAGGCGCGAGAGATAATTGGCGAACGCGCCTTTGAGGTAGTCGCCGTACCAGCCGTCGAGGGCGGACTCCACCGCGCGGGTGGGTGCGCCAGTGCGCATCGCTTCGCCGACTTGCTGCAACGAGGTCACGAACTGGTTCCAGTCGTCTTTGGCGTCCTTCGGCACCTTGGACTTCACGTCATCGGTGCCGAGCGCGTCGAGAAAGTCCTTTTGCAACAGTTTCGCGTGGTCGAGGGCGGCGGCGTAGATCTTTTGCGCGTTTTTCTCTCCGACCTTGGGCAGCAGGATGGCGATGCGTTGCCACGCCATCACGTCGCCCGCGTTGTAGACGAAGCGCAGCAGGGCGATGAGATCGCGCACGTGCGCTTGCTCGAAGAATTTCACGCCGCTGGTGATCTGGTAGGGGATCTGCACCCGCGAGAGCTCCAGCTGAATATCGAGCGCCTGGAAGTGCGCGCGGTAGAGCACGGCGACATCGGAGAGCGCGCAGCCTTCATCGACGAGGCCCTTGATGCGTTGGATGATGAACTGCGCCTGCTCGCGGCCGTCCATCGCTTGCACGAGGTAAGGTTTCTCGCTGTTGGCGCGGGCGGCGCGGAGCGTTTTTTCGAAATGGCGGCCGCGCGGCTGGGCTTCGAGCACGCCGTTGGCGAAGGCGAGGATCTGCGGGGTGGAACGGTAATTGGTTTCGATCCGGTGGATGACCGTGCCCGGATGCCGGTCCGGGAAAGTCATGATGTTTTCGAAATTCGCGCCGCGCCACGAGTAGATGCACTGCGCGTCGTCGCCGACGACCATCACGCGATGGTGCGCGGCGATGGTGTCGACGATCTGCGACTGAAGGACGTTGGTGTCCTGGTACTCGTCGACGAGCACATGGCGGAAACGCTCCTGAAAGTAGGTCGCGGTCTCGGGCGATTTGCGCAGCAGCTCCAGCCAGAATTCGAGCAGGTCGTCGTAATCAAGGACGTTGGCCTCGCGTTTCTTATCGGCGAATTTCTTGGCGAAAAGCGGCATCCGGTCGGAGATGCTTTCGTACTGTGGAAAGTAGCGCTTGATGGTCTCGGTCAGGCTCTGCTGGGTGTTGCGCGAGAGGGAAATGATCTCGTGCAGCGGACCGGGGCGCGGGTTGGTCTTGTCCTTGAAAAACAGTTTGTCGCTTTCGTCCACGACGTCGCGCAGCAGCCCGTCGGTTTCGTCGGCGTCGAGGATGGTGAACGCGCGCGGCAGGCCGATGGCTTCGCCGTGAATGCGCAGGGCGCGGTGGCCGATGGAGTGAAACGTGCCGCCCCAGAAACGGCCGGGCTCCACGCCGCTGAGTTCGCTCACGCGGTGCAGCATCTCTTTCGCGGCCTTGTTGGTGAACGTGAGGAGCAGGATTTCGCCGGGTTTCACGCCCTGCGACAGCAGGTAGGCGACGCGATAGGTGAGGGTGCGGGTTTTGCCCGAGCCGGCGCCGGCGAGGACGAGCATCGGGCCCTCCGGCGCGGTGACGGCGGCGAATTGCTCGTCGTTCAGCTCCGCGCGAAAGTCGATGGGCGGAATGGCGGCGCGGTCGGGCTGATTATCGAGGAGGAAATCCATTGAGCGGGTGGTGATGGCCGCAAAGAGCCGCTTCCGGCGCAAAGGAAAAATCTCGGTTGCCGCCGATTCCTGGCGAAAATCGCCGCGCGGGCGCAGGCCCGGGAGCCTTCCGCCCGCTTACTTCTTCGGCCGCCGACTCACGCCCCAGATCAGCCAGATGGCCAGCGCGACCAACAGGACCATCCACCACAGGTAGCGCAGCTCGCGGGCCGCCATCTCCGCAAACGCAAACGCCGCCGGAAAGAGCCAGAACAGCAGCCCCAACACCACCACCAGTACGGTCAACTGGAGCGTTGCGCGCAATCGGGGGTTCATCGGGAGCGGGGGGGCGGGTTGCCGGACGCAGGGGTCGCCCGCGCGGGGCGATTGGCGGGGAGTTTGTTGAGCGCATCGAGCGACAGGAGCAGGTTGGCCCCATTTCCGCCGGCTCCCACGACCAAGGGCGAATGCCCGTTCCAGTTTTGCAGGATTTGCAATTTGATGAAGTCGGGATTGGCACGCAGCGCCGCGCCGCGCACCTGGATCGCTTCCGCTTCGCCTTTGGCGCGGATGATCGCGGTATCGGCTTCGATCTGGGCTTTCAACTGGGTGAACTTGGCCTTGGAGGCCTCTTGTTCCTGCACCATTTTCATCTCGATGGCCGCGCCCAATTCGGGCGAGAGCGCCAGATTGTAGAGCACCAAGTCCACCACTTCGAGGAAGTGGCTGCCGATTTTGCGGCGCGCCAGTTCCAGCGCCTTGGTTTTTACTTCCTCGCGGTTTTTGACAATTTGTTCGGCGCTTTGCGTGGCGGCCACTTCCTTGAGCGCTTCCTGCACGCGCGGGGCGATGAGGCTGTCGAACGGCTCCCCCGCGTACTCCTGGAAAATTTTCACCACGGAGTGCTCGGGCACGCGATAGAGGACATGCACTTCCATCTTCACTTGTTGCAGGTCGGAAGAGTAACACTCCGCCGGCATCGGGCGTGTCTGCTGGCGGATGGACAGCGAATGGATGGTGGTGACGAACGGCTGCTTGAAACCGAAGCCCTCGCGCTCGAAATTGGGTGCCACTTTCCCGAGGGTGACGGCGACGCCGCGAAAGCCCGGCTGTACGATGTAGGTGGCAGAGGAGGCCAACAGCACGACGACGAAGACCAATATCGCCACGCCGATCCAGCGGGCGAGCGACTGCGGATCGATATCCCCGGAACGAGTGGAATTAGCGTAAGGCCGGTTCATGGGGCCATCTCCTTGGCGGTGGTTGGGGCGAAGTCTCCGAGCGGCAACATCATGTTGGCTCCGGTGGCACCGGGGCCGACGACCAGCGGCGTAATGCCGTCCCAGTGCTCGACGATTTGCAGCTCCAGGACGCTGGGATTTTCGCGCAGCGCTTTGCCGCGAAGATTGATGGATTCGGCTTCGCCCCTGGCTTTGATCACAGCGGTGTTGGCTTCGATTTCGGCTTGTTGCTGGGCGAAACGCGCCCGTGCGGCTTCCTGTTCCTGGACCATTTTTGCCTCGATCGCATTTTCGAGCGATTTGGTGAGGTTGATGTTTTCCAAGACGACATCCTCGATGACGAGGACATCGCCCACCTTCCGGCGGGCGCTTTCGAGCGCCCGGCTTTTCACCTCTTCGCGGCGTTGGACGATCACTTCCGCGGTGCGCAGCGCGGTGATTTCGTTGATCGCCTCCGCCACCCGCGGTTTGATCAGCGCCTCGAAGGGCGCCCCGGTATAGTCGCGAAAGACAGTGACCACGGAGGATTGGGGCACTCGGTAGAGGACCCGCACATCGATTTCCACCTGCTGCAAATCGGACGAATAGCAGTTGGCCCGCATTTTCTCAGTCTGTTGGCGGATCAACTGTGGCACGATGATGGTGATGAAAGGCAGCTTGAATCCGAACCCCTCCGGTTTGAACCCCTGCGATACTTTGCCCAAGGTCACTTCGACGCCGCGATGCCCGGGATTGACGACATAGGTCGAGGACGCGCCGGCTAAAATCACCACAAAGATGATTACGGCGCCGCCGGCCAGGAGAGCTATCTTTTTAGGTGTCATATCGTCGCGGCTGGTAGGCTTGGTACTAGCTTCCGCAATGGTCCGCGCAAGGGGAATCCGGCCGGGCGTTTGCCCAAAAACAATACGCGTCGTTTTATGGCGAAGTCCGTGCGGAGGGACGACAGGGCATTGGGCTCGCTCCAAAGAAAAGCCGCGGGCCCCAACGAAGGAGCCCGCGGCCGGGAAGTTTAGCGATTAGCGTTCGAGTCGCTTAGTTCTGGAACTGCTTTTCCATTTCCTGGAGTTCCTTCGACTCGCGCTTGCTCTGCCAGACGGACCAGCCGATGGCGGCAACGCAGACGAGGGCGACAACGAAGCCGATCCACCGGTTGCCGGTGCCGGTGATGATGTTGTATTTGATCACCACGCCGAGGGCGAGGAGGCTGACCATGTTCATCACCTTGATGAGCGGGTTGACGGCCGGGCCGGCGGTGTCCTTGAGCGGATCGCCCACGGTGTCGCCGGTGACCGCGGCCTTGTGGGCTTCCGAGCCCTTGCCGCCGTAGTTGCCGTCTTCGATGAATTTCTTGGCGTTGTCCCACGCGCCGCCGGCGTTCGCCATGAACACGGCGAGGAGCTGGCCGGTGAGGATCATGCCGGCGAGGAAGCCGCCGAGCGCCTGGGTGCCGAGGAGGAAGCCCACGGCGACCGGGGTGAGGATGGCGAGGAAGCCGGGCCCGATGAGCTCGTGCTGCGCGGCCGAGGTGCAGATGTCGACGACGCGACCGTAGTTGGGCTTCTTGGTGCCGGCCCAGATTTCTTTGTCGCGGAATTGCTCGCGGCATTCTTTGACGATCAGGAACGCGGCGCGACCGACGGCGCGAATGAGCATCGAGCTGAAGAGGAACGGCACGGCGCCGCCGATGAGGAAGCCGATGAACACCATCGGGTGCGCGACGGTGAGCTTGCCGGCTTCGGCGAGGTACTGGGCGGTGGTCATCTCGCTGATTTTGTCTTCGCTGCCGACCGCGATGACCGCGATGAACGAGGCGAAGAGCGAGACGGCGGCGATAACGGCGGAGCCGATGGCGATACCCTTGGTCTCGGCCTTGGTGGTGTTACCCACGGCGTCGAGGTCGGAGAGGATCTGGCGGGCGCGTTTGTAGGAACCCTTTTCCTTGGCTTCCATCGCTTGCGCGTCGTAGCCCATTTCGCCGATGCCGTTGGCGTTGTCGGCCACCGGTCCGAACACGTCCATCGAGATGGTGTTGCCGGTGAGCGTGAGCATGCCGATGCCGGTCATGGCGACACCGTAAGCGACGAACAGCGGCGGGGTGCCGGCGTAGCAGAGGAAGGAGAGAAGGATGGCAACCGCGATGACCACGACGGTGGCGACGGTGGACTCATAACCAACCGCGAAGCCCTGAATGATGTTGGTGGCGTGGCCGGTCTGGCAGGCCTTGGCCATGCTCTTCACCGGGGTGTGCGTGGTGTGGGTGTAGTAGCTCGTGACCTTGTTGAGGGCGATCGCGAGGACGACGCCGATGAAGCAGGTGATCACCGGGCGCATGTCGGCATTGGCGATGCCGAAGGAGGCCCAGGCGGGCAGCTGGGTCGGGTCGCCATTCGGGAAGCCGGCGACGGCCATCGGATTCGTGGTGAGATACGCGGCATCAAAGCGCAGGTAGTACCAGCCGAGGACGATGAAACCGGTGACGGAGATGAAGGAGCCGATCCAGAAACCGTTATGCACGGACTTGAGGGCGGTGTCGGAGGTGTCGTTTGCGCCGGCTTTCACCGTGTAGGTGGAGATGATGGAGCCGAGCACGCCGATACCACGGACGAGCAGCGGGAAGATCACGCCCTTGTGACCGAAGGTGGCGAGACCGAGAATCATGGCGGCCACGATGGTGACTTCGTAGCTCTCGAAGATGTCGGCAGCCATACCGGCGCAGTCACCGACGTTGTCACCGACGTTGTCGGCGATGGTCGCGGCATTGCGTGGGTCATCCTCAGGGATGTTTTTCTCAATCTTACCGACGAGGTCGGCGCCGACGTCGGCCGCCTTGGTGTAGATGCCACCGCCGACGCGCATGAACAGCGCGAGGAGGGTGCCGCCGAAGCCGAAGCCGAGGAGGGCTTCGTAGGCTTGCTCGCCATAGGCGATGAAGATCAGGGTGCCACCGAGGAGGCCGAGGCCGTCGGTGAGCATGCCGGTGACCGTACCGGTGCGGTAGCCGAGCTGCATCGCTTCGCCGTAGGAACGGGTGGCGGCGGCGGCGACGCGGAGATTGCCGATCGTGGCCAGACGCATGCCGACGAAACCGACCAGCCAGCTGAAGGTGGCACCGACGGCAAACGCGCCGGCGCGGCCAAACTTGAAGGCGGCGATGTCACTCTGGGTGGTGAAATAGAGGATCGCAGTGATGATGAAGATCAGCGGCAAAATGCGGCGGAACTGGGCGGCGAGGTAGGCATCGGCGCCTTCGCGAACGGCGGCGGCGATGTCCTGCATGCGCTTGGTGCCTTGGTCGGCAGCTTTGACCTGCACCGCCAGCATCCAGGCGTAGAGCAGGCCGATGACGGCGATGGCGAGCACGGCGAGCAGGGCGCCGCGTTCGAGCGTCGTGTATTTCGGGTCGCTGAAGAGGCCAAAGAAGGTGAAGCCTCCTGCGCCGTGTGCAGACGCCGTGGTGGCGGCGACTGCCTGGGTCATTAATGGCCCGCCGAGAAGCGCAGCCAGAACAGCGACCGTTTTCGCGGTCCCATTATTCGGGGTGGAGCGACTGTGTCGCGCCCTTTGAACGAGTGATGTGAGCATGATGATGAACGAAAAATGGGACCGCGCGACGGTTGCGCGCTAGCCCCCGAAGGCGGATTGGGCGGACTTCCACCATTCGTGGTGGGTGGCCTCCAATTCGCTGAGCGAGGGCATCGGGTAATATTGCAGGTTATGGCCGTGGCCGACGTAGAAGCCGCCTTCGATGGTGCGATAAATCACATCATCGCGCACATTGCGGATGGCGACCTTGGTGGGCTTGCCGGGTTTGCGGTTGAGTTCGCGCAGGCAGTCGCGCAGATGCGGCAGACCGGTGTAGGGCAGGTTGCCGACAGCTTGAGATTCCAGATCAGTCGCGAGCGCGCCGAGGGTGAGCTCGGAGAACGCGATCTTGGGCACACTCACCGGTTGGGTCGGATCGGTGAGGCGCGCACAGAACTCCGCCGGATCGAGCGTGCTGACCACGCGAACGCACACCGGGCAGAATTCTTGATACAGGTGGAAGCAACGGTCGCCGCTGGGCGGAGTCTTCGCCGCCGCGAGGCTGAGCACACGCCCATCGTGCGTGGCCAGGTGCAACTTACCGATCGCGGTGAGCGGCACGTGTTCCAATACCCGGTAAATCGCCAGATAGGTGGAGCGGCGCGGCGAACCATCGCGGTGCGCCAGATTGCGCGTGGCGATGTCCTTGGTGGGCAGGAAGTCGCTCTGGAAACTGGGATCGATCTCGAAGAAGAGCGCCTGACCTCGCGATAATTTCTGCGTGCCGACGGCCAGATAGGCACCGAACTCTTCCGGAGGCAGATGCGAGGCAATCAACGCTTCGGGGTTTAGGGAGAGGTATAGATAGTTTTTCATTTTGGCTTTATGGTTTAGTGGATGCAGCAATCGCTTGCGCATATAAGTATGCAGCAGTCAGCGCATTTGTCCACGGGGTTAGCCAAAACGATTCTGCCGACAGCCGGCTGGGCTGACGGAGTGTGGAAGGTCAGTGGTCGAGACGATAGATGTTGGCCAAAAGTCCGCACTGTAGCACACGTTAGCGGCTTGTGCGGAGATAGGCTGCGCAGGTCTTGTCAGAACCTGCGCGGGTTTTGCGGTGTTAATAGTCGGACCGCGGCGCGTAAGAAAATTTCATATACAAAACCGCGGGCAGGTCGCTCTGTTAAACGCTAGCCGGCGGACTGTTAGCCGCAGGGTGGCACCGCATCTGCCAGTGCGTGGGGGTGTCGCCGGTGACCTTGAATCCCAAGCGCTCATAAAGTGCGCGGGCTTGATTTACGCGCAGAACTTGGAGGCAAACCGACAAATGATGCCTGGCGGCCTCAGCGAGCAGAGCACGTATCAGGGCGGAGCCGATGCCCTGCCTTTGCCAGGCCGGCGTAACTTCAATGCGGGCGAGATAGAACTCTGTCGGCCGGCGTTGCACCTCGATCATGCCGACGGCGTTTCCGTCGATGACGGCGATCTGCACGTTGGCTGGCGTGAAGTACTGCGAGTAGAAATTGCGTTGGATGCCCTCATCCCAACGGCCCCAGGTCTCCTCGACGACACGTCGCATGGTCTCCTTGTGAAGCCGCCACAACCAGGCGTAATCGGCGGTTGTGGCCGGGCGAAGTTGGAACGCAGGCGCAGGCATGACGTGGGGCGGGGGGCGCTCCTGCCGCGAGCGGTGGGCGACGGACGGTGCGGCGCTAGAGCAACACCAGATCGTTCCGGTGCACCACTTCGTGGCGTTTGCGCTGGGGGAACAGGCGGCGGACCTCGTCGCTTTGGCGGCCGGTGAGCCGGGCAATTTCCTGGCTGCTGAAAGCGGTTTTGCCGCGGGCGATGGCGGTGCCGTTCGGGTCGGCAATGTCCACCACGTCGCCTTGCGCGAAATCGCCGCGCGTGCCGGTGACGCCGACGGCGAGCAGGCTGCGGCCCTGTTCGCGCAGGGCGGGCACGGCGCAGGCGTTGACGCAGATGGTGCCGGTGGGGCGCTGGAAATAGGCGAGCCAGTGTTTGCGCGCTTCGAGCGGCAGGCCGCTCGGGACGAAAAAGGTGCCGGGGCCGGTGCCGGCGAGCAGCCGCGACACGATCTCGGGTTCGGCGCCGCTGGCGATGAAGACGCCGCAACCCGCGCGGGTGGCCAGCTTGGCGGCGGAAATTTTGCTGATCATGCCACCGACGGCGGTTTCGCTGGTTGTGCCGCCGGCCATCGCCTCGATTTCCGGGGTGATCTTCTCGACGACCGGCACCACTTTGCCGGTGCCCTTCATGTCGATCAGGCCCGGAGCGGTGGAGAGGATGATAAGGTGATCGGCTTCCACGAGGCTCGCGACGAGCGCGGAGAGCGTGTCGTTCTCGCCGAATTTGATCATGATCTCGGCGGCGCTGACGGTGTCGTTTTCGTTGACCACCGGCACCGCGCCGTACTCGAAGAGCCGCTCGAAGGTTTGCCGCGCGGCGAGGTAACGCGAACGCACACGCAGGTCGTCGTGGATCAACAGCACTTGCGCGGCGACGAGCCCGTGCGGGTCGAAACCGCGTTGCCATGTCTGCATGAGCAGGCTTTGGCCGACGGCGGCGCACGCCTGCTTTTTCGTGACGTCTTTGGGCCGGCGGGCGAGACCGAGACGGCCCATGCCCAGGCCGATGGCGCCGGAGGTGACAACGATGACCTCAACGCCCTGTTGATGCAGCCCGGCGAGCTGGGCGCAAATCGCGGCGATGCGCGGTTCGTCGAGCTGGCCGACGCCGGAGGTGAGCACGCCGGTGCCGAGTTTGACGACGACGCGCTTGAGCCGTTTGGCTGCGACAGAGGACAATAAAGTTGAGGGCATGATGAAATGACCGAGCTGGCCGGCTCGCTCCCGGCGGGGGAACGCCTCAATTCGGAGCCGGCCGAAATGGCGGGCTCAGACGGCGAGCAATTCCTTTTCCTTGGCGGCGAGGTGATCGCCGATGTCTTTGATCGCCTTGTCGGTGACGACCTGCAGCTCCTTTTCGACGCGCTTGAATTCGTCCTCCGGGAGCTTGGCTTTTTTCATGTGATCGTGGATGTCGCGGCGGACATTGCGCACGGAAACGCGGCCTTCCTCGGCGAGTTTGTGGGCGAGTTTGACGAACTCCTGCCGGCGCTCGCGGCTCATTTCCGGGAGCGGGATGCGGAGGATCTTGCCGTCGACGATGGGATTGAAGCCGATGTTGGCGACCTGAATGGCCTTCTCGATGGCTTTGAGGAGCGAGACATCCCAAGGCTGGATCACGATCATGCGCGGCTCGGGCGTGGTGACGGCGGCGCACTCTTTCACGCGCATCTGGCTGCCGTAGGCCTCGACCATCAAGCTGTCCACCATCGACGGGGTGGCTTTGCCGGTGTGGATCGTGCTGAATTCGTGGAGCGCATGGTCCACGGCTTTTTTCATTTTGGCCTGGGCATCGACGATGATCGGGTGAGACATGGTGAGTGTGCTAGCTGAGGGTTGAACTTTGGTTGGCGAGCGGGAGGGCCAGGCGGCAGCCGCCGCGGACCCCGGCGCTCAAGGGGGAAAGTATCAGTTGCTGACCAGCGTGCCGATTTTCTCGCCGAGCACGGCTTTCCGGATGGCGTGCGGGTCGTTGAGGTCGAACACGAGGATCGGAATATTGTTGTCGAGACAGAGGGAAAACGCGGTCGAGTCCATGACGTTGAGCCGCTGGCGCAACGCGTCGATGAAGGTGATCTGTTCGTAGCGGACGGCGTCGGCGTGCTTCTTGGGATCCTTGTCGTAGATGCCGTCGACCTTGGTGGCCTTCATGATCACGTCGGCGCGCATTTCGCTGGCGCGGAGCGCGGCGGTGGTGTCGGTCGAGAAATACGGGTTGCCGGTGCCGGCGACGAAGATGACCACGCGGCCCTTCTCCAAGTGCCGGATCGCGCGGCGGAGGATGAAGGGCTCGGCCACCTGATTCATCGGGATGGCGCTTTGCACGCGGGTGGTGACGCCCATTTTTTCGAGGCAATCCATGAGTGCGAGACCGTTGATGACGGTCGCGAGCATGCCCATGTAGTCGCCGGTGGTGCGGTCGACGCCGCGCTTTTCGCCGGTGAGGCCGCGGAAGATGTTGCCGCCGCCGATGACGACACAGACCTCGGAGCCGAGGTCGTTGATTTCTTTTATCTGCGAGCAGATACGCTCGAGCGTACCGCCGTCGATGGGATCGCCTGATTTACCTCCCCGAAGCACTTCGCCGGAGATTTTCAGAACGATGCGTTTATACTTCACCTGGGGATTGCTGGCCCGTGGTTCCTGCATGGCGCACAGAAAACGGCTCGATAAAATCCGCGTCAATGCCCGATGTGCGCGATGTACCCGCAAAAAATGCACAGCAGCCGGCGCGAGCCACCTCGAACGCGGGGCGCGGCGCCACGCAGCGCAGCGCGCCGGAGTGCGCGTCGGCGCGGTCTGCGCGACGCGGCAACCGGGCATGTCGCTGCGGCTCGCGGCATTGCTGCCTATGCGAGGCCAATCTATTTTTTGCGCCGAGCGCAGCGCCGGTTCAGGTCGCCTTGGCTGGGGCGGTGGAGATTTCCGCCGCGGTGGCGCAAATGCGGTGCCAGGCTTGCGCGACGTGCCGCGCCTCGGTGTGCGTCTGGCCGACACAGAAGCGGAGCGTGTAACGGCCGCCGAGCAGCGTGTGCGTGAGGTAGAGTGCGCCGCTGCGGTTGAGTCGTTCGAGCAGCTGGCGGTTGACGTCATCGCCGCCGCGGTGGCGGAAACACACGAGATTGAGCGGCGCGGGCGCGGCCAGCTCGAACTGCGCATCGGCGGCGATCCAGCCCGCGAATTCCTGCGCCAGTTGCACGTGCCGCCGGATGTGGTGACGCAGCCCTTCGGCACCGTAGTGGCGGATCACGAACCACAGTTTCAGTGCGCGGAAACGCCGGCCGAGCTGCACGTGCCAGTCGCGGTAATCGATCACCGCGCCCGACTCGGTGGCCTGGTTGCGCAGATATTCCGGCAGGATGCTCAGGGTCTTGATCAGCGCGGCGCGGTCGGCGACGTAGCAGCAGTCGCAATCGAAATTCGTGAACATCCACTTGTGCGGGTTGAACGCGTAGGAGTCCGCCAGCTCCAATCCGTTTTGCATGTGCCGGAATTCCGGACAGAGCCCCGCGGTGCCGGCCATCGCGCCGTCGACGTGGAACCAGATTTTGTTCTCGCGACAAATGCGGCCGATCTCGGGCAGCGGATCGAGCGCATTGGAGGAGGTGGTGCCGATGGTGGCGACGGCGAAACACGGCGTCAGCCCCGCGCGACGGTCGGCTTCGATCTGCCGCGCCAGCGCGTCGGGGCGCAGCGCGAAATGCTCGTCGACTTCGATCTGGCGCAGATTTTGTCGGCCGAGCCCGACGATCTTCACGGCTTTCTCGACGGACGAGTGCGTCTGCGTGGAAACGTATGCGACGAGCCGGCCGTCGGCGCCGCGCTCGTTGCTCTGGAAATTCGTGGCGCGCTCGCGGGCGGCCAGCAGCGTGGCGAGCACGGCGCTCGACGCGGCATCCTGGATCACGCCGCCGCCGGCGGTGTTGGATTTGAACTTCGCGGGCAGGCCGAGCAGGTCGACGAGCCAGTCGAGCACGTGCGTTTCCAATTCCGTGCACGCCGGGCTGGTGGCCCAGAGCATGCCTTGCACGCCGAGCCCGGCCGACAGCATTTCGCCGAGGATCGACGGGCCGGAGGTGTTGGAGGGGAAGAAGGCGTAAAAATTGGGCGACTGCCAGTGGGTGATGCCGGGCAGGATGATCCGGTCCACATCGGCGAGAATATCCGAGAACGGTTCGCCGCGCTCCGGCGCCGCGGCGGGCAGGCTGGCGCGGATGTCGCCCGGTTTGACCTGCGAGAGCACTGGCAGCGTTTCCACGCGCTGCTGGTAGCCGGCGATCCAATCTACCATGGCGTGACCCCACCGGCGGAACTCCTCGGGCGACATGTGATAACTCGTTTCGTGGGACATGGTGGCAACCCTTAGAGTCGTGGCCGATGCTTGCCCAGCTTTTCGTGAGTTACGCATCAAGCCGGGCAGGGGGCGGGCACTCCGCCAGCGGGTTCCAAAGATTCTGTTTGCGCCGGGTAGCGGGGTTCCACTTTATCTGCGAGTTTACGCAGCAAATTCCCATGACGAAGCGCACCCATCACTGTGCCCAGCTCACGCTCGCCAACCTCGGCGCCACGGTCTCCTTGGCCGGCTGGGTGGATTCCCTCCGCGACCACGGCGGCATTATCTTTATCGATCTGCGCGACCGCCAAGGCATCACGCAGGTGAAGTTCGACCCGCAGGACAACGCCGAGCTCGGGGCCCAGGCCGCCCACCTCAAGCCCGAGTCGGTCGTCGGCATTGTCGGCAAGGTCGTGCGCCGGCCCGAGGGCACCGTCAACGCCGGTTTGCCCACCGGCGAGATCGAGATCTCCGCCACGTCGCTGGAGGTGCATAATATTTCCGAGACCCCGCCGTTCCCGCTCGACGACGAAGGCGGCGACAAGGTCAACGAGGACCTGCGCCTCACCTACCGTTATCTCGACCTGCGCCGCCCGAAGATGCGCAAAAATCTCATGGTGCGCCATCGCGCGACCAAGGCCGTGCGCGATTACTTCGATGCGCAGGGCTTCATCGAGGTGGAGACGCCGGCGCTGTTCAAGAGCACGCCGGAGGGCGCGCGCGAGTACCTCGTGCCGTCGCGCATCCACGCGGGGCAGTTCTACGCGCTCTCGCAGTCGCCGCAGCAGTTCAAACAGATCCTCATGGTCGCCGGCGTGGAGCGATATTTCCAGATCGCCCGCTGCTTCCGCGACGAAGATCTGCGCGCCGACCGCCAGATGGAGTTTACCCAGATCGACGTCGAGGCCTCGTTCATCGATCGCGAAGACGTTTACTCGATCTTCGAGGGCCTGATGAAGAAGGTCTGGAAGGATATTCTCAATGTGGACCTCCAGGCGCCGTTCCTGCGCATGCCGTATCACGAGGCGATGAACCGCTTCGGCGTGGACAAACCCGACATGCGTTTCGGCCTCGAACTCGTCGACTTCACGGACACGTTCAAGGATTCCGGCTTCAAAGTTTTCCAATCCACCATCGCCAGCGGCGGGGTGGTGAAAGCGATAAACGGCCAGGGTCTCGCCGACATCACGCAGGGCGAGATGAAGAATCTCGAAGACATCGCGAAGATGCTCGGCGCAAAAGGCCTCGCATTTATCAAGATCGAGAACGGCGAGTGGAAATCGCCGCTGACGAAGTTTTTCAACGAGGCCGAGAAGGCCGCGTTGAAGGAGCGCCTGAAGCTCAACGACGGCGACACGGTGTTCTTCGCCGCCGCTCCGTGGGAAAAGGCGTGCGCCATCCTCGGCCGCATCCGGCTGGAATGCGCGGCGCTGCTGCAAAAACGCGGCAAGCTCACGATCCGGCCCGACGACTGGCGCTTCCTGTGGGTCGTGGATTTCCCGCTGATGACGTTCGACGAGGCGGAGAAACGCTATCTCGCCACGCACCACCCGTTCACCGCACCGGTGGCCGAGGATGTGCCGTTGCTCGACAGCGCCCCGGAGAAGGTCCGCGGTCAGCACTACGATCTCGTGCTGAATGGCATGGAGCTCGGTGGCGGCTCGATCCGCATTCACCAGCCGGCCTTGCAGGAAAAAGTGTTCAAGGACGTGCTCAAAATTCCGCAGGACGTCGTGGATTCGCGTTTCGGCTACATGCTGCGCGCTTTCAAGTACGGCGCGCCGCCGCACGGTGGCATCGCGTTCGGTCTCGACCGCATGGTGGCGTTGCTGTGCAGCACCACGAGCATTCGCGATGTGATCGCGTTCCCCAAGACGCAGAAGGCGCAGTGCCTCATGACGCAGAGCCCGACGCCGGTCACGGCGAAGCAACTGCGCGATCTCCACATTCAGACCGTCGTACCGCCCACCGCCTGACCCATCGCCAGCGGTGCGCGAGCGGCGCGACACAGAGCTTGCGCCGCGCCGCCCGCCCGCCAACATCCAGCTCTCACCCTAGCAAAACACTCTCCCATGAAACTCATCATCGCCATCATCAAGCCGTTCAAACTCGAGGAAGTGAAAGAAGCACTCGCGGAAATCGGCATCGAGGGCATGACCGTGACCGAGGTCAAAGGCTTCGGTCGGCAAAAAGGTCACACCGAGATCTACCGCGGTAGCGAATATACCGTGGACTTCCTTCCCAAGGTGAAGGTGGAGATCGCGGTGACCGACGACTTGGCTGCCAAGACGGTCGACGCGGTGGTGAAAGCCGCCAAGACCGGCAAGATCGGTGATGGAAAAGTCTTCGTGCTGCCGATCGAGGATGCCATCCGCATCCGTACCGACGAGCGCGGCGAAGCCGCGATCTAAAGCAGACGCCTCATTCGCACCAGCCGCGTAATATTGCGCGCTGGTGTGCTCGATAAGCGATGGCCATCGCGCCGGCATTAGCGTGCCGGACGGATGGTCTTCTTTTTTTTTATACTCTTCAAAACGTCTGAGGCGGGCAGGGGAGCTGCTGCATCTCGGGCAACTTTCTCAATCTCTGTTTTCGTATGTGTAACTTCCTTCCTTTGGCAGCCGCGGATGTCGCGGGCGGCTCTATTCCGTTGTGGCTCACGGGCCCCTTTGCGCTGCTGTTGCTGTTGATCGCAGTGATGCCGCTGTCGCCCGCGCGCATCAAAACCCTCTGGGAGCACTATTACAGTTACGCTGCGATCGGCCTCGGGCTGGTCGTGGTGGGCTACTATCTGTTGCGCGTGCCGGCGGGCGGCAGCGTGGTGGGGCACACCGTGCAGGAGTACATTTCGTTCATCAGCCTGATCGGCTCGCTCTTCGTCGTCGCCGGCGGCATTCATCTCAAGGTCAAGGGCGAGGCGACGCCGTTGGGCAATGTGACGTTTCTGGCGATCGGCGCCGTGGTGGCCAACCTGATCGGCACGACCGGCGCGTCGATGGTGCTCATCCGGCCGTTCATTCGGATGAACAAGATCCGGATCAGCGCCTACCACGTGGTGTTTTTCATTTTTCTCGTCTCCAACTGTGGCGGTTCGCTCACGCCCATCGGCGATCCCCCGCTGTTTCTCGGCTATCTGCGCGGCGTGCCGTTTTTCTGGCTGATCGACCGAGTGATTTTGCAATGGCTGGCGACCATTGGCGCGATCCTGGTCGCTTTCTATATTTTCGATCGCTGGGCCTACGCGCGCGTGCCGCGCAAGGTCCAGGGCAAGATCGAGCAGGGCGACACCTGGCGTTTCGAGGGCGGCATCAATGTCCTGTTGCTCCTCGTGATCATCGGCGCCGTGTTCCTGCCGGACCGGTTTTTCCTGCGCGAGATCGTGATGCTCGCGGCCGCGGCGGTTTCCTATCGTTTCACGCCGAAGACGGTGCACGCGGAGAACCAGTTCTCCTTCGGCCCGATCAAGGAAGTCGCGTTTCTCTTCGTCGGCATCTTTCTCACCATGATGCCGGCGCTCGGCTACATCGACCAGCACGGCGACGAGTTCGGCGTGAAGAAACCGTTCCAATACTACGTCGCCTCCGGCAGCCTGTCCTCGGTGCTCGACAACGCGCCGACCTACGCGACCTTCCTGCGCCTGGCCGAGGCCACGGCACAGAAGCGCCGCCCGGCGGATTTCCCGGCGAACATGTCAGATGAAGCGGCGGTGGTGGCGGTGCTTCGCAACGATCCCGCAGATGCGCGGCTCATCATGGCGGTGAGCCTCGGGGCGGTGTTCTTCGGCGCGATGACGTACATCGGCAACGGCCCCAATTTCATGGTAAAATCCATCGCGGAATCGGCGGGCGTAAAGGTGCCGACCTTCTTCGGCTATATCATCAAGTACAGCCTGCCGATTCTGCTGCCGATCCTGCTCCTGAGCGGCTGGCTGTTCCTGTAGCCCCGGTCTGATCACGTCCCCCTGGCGTGCGACGAGCCGCCTGGGGCGTGGGCGCGGTTTCGATCGCGACCAGAAAACGTTCGACAATCGGACGCGCGGGGAGAGCTTGGGAACGCTCCGTTTTTCTCAACCGCCCCTCCCCATGAAAGTCAGTCTTTACGGCATCTCCGGCGTTCCGCTCGGCAAACACAAGGTCAAGGACGCGCGCCTCGACCTGGTCGACAAGCTCGTGGAGGCAAAAAAGAAAACCTACGCGAGCGTCGACGTGGTCGGCGAGGAGGAGGCGTTGACCTCCGAGGCGATCGTCGTCACCGCGGAGAACCGCTTCGACCTGATTTTCAAAGATCTCGAATTCATCGAAACGCGGTTGGAACGGAATCCGCCCGAGGCGGAAAAGGCCGTGCTCGCCAAAATTAAGGCGCAGCTGGAGGCCGAGCGCGGCATCGCAGAGCAGGGGCTCACGCCCGAGGAGCTGCAGACGGTGGGCGCGCACGCGTTCTACTCGGCGAAGGCGCTGGTGGTGGCATCGCCGGAGGACGTGGCGCAGTTCGACGAGTTTCTGGTGCGCGTGGTGCACGAGGCGGGTTACATCAGCTTCCTGACCGTCGGCGGGCCGGAGAACCGCGCGTGGCTCATCAAGCGCGGCGCGACGGCGCCCGAGGCGGCCGGCTCGATTCACACCGACATGCAGAAGGGTTTCATCCGCGCCGAAATCATCAGCTTTGCCGATCTGGAGGCCGCGGGCGGCGAGACGCAGGCGAAACGCGCCAACAAGCTGCGCCTGGAAACCAAAACCTACGTGATGCAGGACTGCGACATCACGAATTTCCGCTGCAACAAATAGCCGCCAAACGCGCTTGGCCGCGCACCGCGTTCAAGCGCCGGCGCGGCGGCCGACGATGACCAGATCGCGCTCGACTCCGTCGAGGATGGCGACGCGCGGCAGCAGTGCCCAACGCGCAAAACCCAGGCGCTCGAACAGCAGCAGGCTCGGGGCGTTGTGGGCGAAAATGTAGCCGAGAATCGTGTGCACGCCATGGCGCGGCGCGACGGCCAGTGCATGCTGCACGAGCGCCTGACCGAGTCCGCGGCGGCGGTGTGTTTCGGCGAGATAGAGCGCGATCATCACCGTGCCGTTATAGGCGGCGCGGGCGTTAAACGTATCGAAGCTCATCCATGCCACCACGGCGTCGGTCGCCGTCTCAACGAGCACCCAGAGCGGCCGCGTTTGCGGGTCGTGTGCCGCGAACCATGGGCGGCGTCCCTCGACGGTGACTGGTTCCAGCTCCGCCGTCACCATGCGGCCGGGTATGATGCTGTTGTAGATTGCCACGATGGCCGGCAGATCGGCCTCAATGGCGAGACGCAGGCGATAGCCTGAAAGGCAAAACTCGCCTGCCGCTGCGCTCATTTCTTGGCGGCGCCGGTGAAGGTCATGCGGCCCAGCATGTCCATCAGGCGCGGTTGGAGGATGGCGTCCTCCTCGGCGGTTTTCTTGGTGTATTGGGAGCGCTCGGTCGCGCGTTCGCCCAGCTCGCTGCTGATGATGAAAACGTGGTCGTTGCGGATGAAGACGAGGTTGCCGCGCTTGGCTTTGGCGAGGTTGTCGCGCTCGCCGAAGAGGGCGACGCGCTCACGGAACATCGAGCCGCCGGGCAACAGCGTGTAGGCGAGCAGCGAACCTTCCTGCACCGTGGAGAGAAACTTGGCGCTTTCCACCGCGGAGCCGGGGAACTTGCGCACGAAGTCGGCCAGCACGAAATTGGTGAAGAAATAGACGAGGTAGTCTTTCTTGCCGCGGGTGGAGAGCTCCCAGCGCTGGGTGGCGTCCATCGGGAACGCCGCGACGGTGATGTGCATCGTGAACGCATCCTCGAAGGTGACGACGCGGGGCGTGTCCGTGATGTTGGCCCCCAACTCGGGCAGCACTGGAATCGTCACGCGGAAAAGTCCGGTGGGCGAAATGTAGGTCTGGCCGTCGATCTGACCAATCAGCGATTCGGCGTCATCTGACGCGTCGGCTTGGGCAGTCACCGCGAGCGGAAGACCAGCGAAGGCGAGGCAGGCGAGAAGGGAACGGATGCGCATGGGCGTGGAAACGGGTTAATGGAGAAAGCGCGGCTGGCAAGTCATGGTTTATCGGACGCAACGTAGGTGCTAGACCGCGAGGCGCGTCCAAAGCTCCATCGGAATCTGCTCCGGGCGCGTTTGGGCCGACAAACCGGCCGCGGCGAGCTCGCCGAGCCAGCGCGCGCCGGCGTCGGGCAGTCGGTGCCGGAGCAGGGAACCGATTTGTTTGCGGCGTTGTTGGAAGCAGGACCGGATCAGCGCCTTGACCTCCGGGGCAAAAACGAAGGGCGCGGGCCGGCGCACGAGATGGAGCAGACACGAATCGATGTCGGGCCGCGGATGAAAACACGCGGCCGACACCCGGTGGCCGGGCGCGACGGCATAGGCGGCCTGCAAGAAAATCGAGATGGCGCCGAAGTCTTTCGTGCCCGGGGCGGCGGCGTAGCGTTCGGCGGCTTCGAGCTGGAGCATCAGCACCAGCCGCTCGGGCAACGGACCGCCCAGCACGGCGTCCATCCATGGCGTCGAGATTGCGTAGGGGAGGTTGGCGACGACCTTGAAACCCGCCGCGGCGCGTTCGGCCGGCAGGGCGGCGAGCGGCTCCTCCACGGCGTCGCCTTCGAGCAAATGGAAACGCGCGGGAAACTGCGCGGCGAGCGTGGCGGCGAGATGCGCGTGCAACCCGCGGTCTTTTTCCACGGCCCAGACGTCCGCGCCGGCTTCGAGCAGCGCCGAGGTGAGTGTGCCGAGCCCCGGGCCGATTTCCACCACGGTGTCGCCCGCGCGCACTTCGGCGAGTTCGAGCGATTTTCGGACGATGTTGCCATCGACGAGAAAATTCTGTCCGAGGAAACGCTTCGGAGTCAGCCCGAGTTGGGTGAGCAATTCGCGCGTGGCGGTGTACGAAAGCGGCATGAAACGAGTGGGCCGGAGGGCGTCAGGCGGAGCGAAATGCCGCCAGAAGCGCGGCGGGATCGGGCGCTTTCATCAACGCTTCACCGACGAGCAGCGCATGGGCGCCGCAGGCGCGGGCGCGGGCGGCGTCGGCGGCGGTGTGAATGCCGCTCTCGCTGATGGCCGTCGTGCCGCGTGGAAACTGCGGGATCAGGCGCTCGCTGAACGCGAGGTCGGTCTGGAAACGCGCGAGATCGCGGTTGGTCACGCCGATGAGTTTCGCCCCGTGCGCCACGGCGCGGGCGAGCTCGGCCTCGTGGTGAATCTCGTACAGCGCGTCGAGTCCTGCCGCGGTGGCGGCGCCCTGGAGCACCTTGATCTCTTCGTCGTTCAGCGCGCGCACGATGATCAGGATGGCGCTCGCACCGGCTTCGCGGGCCTGCCGCACCTGAATCGGATGCACCATGAAATCTTTGCGCAGGCACGGGCGGGCCGGCGGCTGGCGGCGGAATTGCTCCGTGACGCCGCGCAGGTCGTCAAGCGTGCCGCCGAAATATTTCGTGTCGGTCAACACCGAGAGCGCATCGGCGCCGGCGCTCTGGTAGCGGGCGGCTTGTTCGAGCGCAGAAGCGCCGGCCTTGATCTCACCGGCGGAGGGCGAGCGCCGCTTGATCTCGGCGATGACGGCGAGCCGGCCGTCGGCGCGGCGCAGGGCGGCGCCAAACGCAGGCGGCTTGGGCAGCTCGGCGTCGAGGCGGGCGAGCTCGGACTCGGAGACGGCGCGCACCAACGGCGCGATCTCCTGCCGCTTCCAGGCCATGATCTCGGTGAGTTTGTCGGACATGAGGGGTCACGGAACACAGGGAATTCGCGGAAGACAAAGCCGAAAAATTGCCGTGGCTTCCGGCCGCACAACCGGCTTAGTCCTGCCTGCATGAGCGCCATTGACGACCTACGCCAGACCATGGCCCGCCTGCGCGAACCCGGCGGTTGCCCGTGGGACCAGGAGCAAACGCACGCCACGCTGGTGCGCTGCCTGATCGACGAAGTGAGCGAGCTGATCGACACCATCGATCGCAACGACCTGCCGCACATGCGCGAGGAGCTCGGCGACGTGCTCATCCAGGTGGTGTTTCACGCGCGGCTGGCCGAGGAGGCGGGGCAGTTCAACTTCGACGACGTCGCCCGCGAAATTAACGAGAAACTCATCCGCCGGCATCCGCACGTCTTCGGCACCGGCAAACTCGAAACCTCCGCGCAGGTGCTGCACCAGTGGGACGTCATCAAGGCCACCGAGAAGAAAAACGGCCCGGCGCCCAGCGGGGTGTTCAAGGAACAGCCGCCGCGCCTCCCGGCGTTGATGTATGCCGAGGCGATCTGGAAACAGATCGAAAAAAAGAAACTGCCCGCCGACGGTTTGGTGGACCGCGCCCGCATCGCGCAGCTCGCCGCCGAACTCGACGACGCTGCGCTCGGCCGGATGCTCTTTGAAATCGCCGCCGCCTGTCGCGCGAAGGAACTTGATCCCGAGGGCGCGTTGCGCCGCGAAGTGCTGCGCGTGAAGTCCGAAGTGGAACAACGCGTCGCCGCCTCCGCCACCGCGGCTCCCGCTGCGCCGGCCGCGGGCGGCTGAGTTCGCTGCGCCGCGCCGTTTTCAGCGTTTTTCACCATGCCCGCCGCCGCGCCGTTGCCGCCCGTCCCCGCCGAAGTGCTCGACGAGTGGTGGGAGCCGTTCGAGGCGTTTCTCGCCCACGAACGGCGCTACTCGCGCTACACGCTGCGCAACTACCGGCAGGCGTTCGAGGACTTCTACCGCTGGCTCGAAGCCGCCGGGCGCTGGACGGGCGAGTTCGACTCGCTGGACACGCGCCAGCTGCGCGACTTCGTGATCGAGGCACAGCGGCGGTTCGACCGGCGGACGTTGCACAACCACGTCTCGGGGCTGCGTTCGTTTTTCAAATTCTGGCTCCGCCACGGGCGCGTGCCGCGCAATCCGTTTGTCGGCGTGCCGCTGCCGAAATTGGAGAAACGCCTGCCGCAGTTTCTCACCGAGGAGCAGATGAAGCGGCTGCTCGCCGGCCCGCAGCGCTTGTTGGAAAACGAGAGCATCGACGCCTTCACTGCGTGGCGCGACCGGCTGGCGATGGAGTTGCTGTATGGCGGCGGCTTGCGCGTGAGCGAGCTGGTGGCGCTCGATTACGGCCGCATCGATCTCGCGACCGGCGTGGCGCGCGTGCTCGGCAAGGGCCGCAAGGAACGCGTTTGCCCGCTCGGCCGCGTGGCGGTGGCGGTGCTGGAAAAATGGCGGCGCGAGTTCGCCCGCGACACCGGGCCGGCGGCGCCGGTGTTGGTGACGCCGCGCCACGAACGGCTGAGCGTGCGGCAGGTGCAGCTGTCGTTGAAGCGTTACCTCGCGCTGGCCGATCTGCCGCTGGAGCTCACGCCACACAAGCTGCGGCACAGCTACGCGACGCACCTGCTCAACGCCGGCGCCGATTTGCGGCTCGTGCAGGAGCTGCTCGGCCACGCCAGTCTTAATTCCACGCAGGTTTACACCCATGTGAGCATGGGGCGGCTGAAGGATATTTACCGCAAAGCGCATCCGCGGGCGTGATCCGGCCGGGGCTGAGCGCGCACCATTTTCGTTTGGGAGAAAAAACCGCTTGCCTTCGGCGGCGATTCCTTATCTTTCGCCCCTCTCAAGTTGGTCACGGGCTCGTAGCTCAGTTGGAAGAGCGCCGCAATGGCATTGCGGAGGTCGTCAGTTCGATCCTGATCGGGTCCACCAGCTTCGTCTCAAAGCCGCCCCTCAGAGGGCGGCTTTCCTGTTTGACCCCATCGATACCCGGCGCTACCTTTGTTTTTACGGGACAAGCGCGGGACAGGATTCGGGACAAGCACGGGACGAACGACCATGAAAACGACCCAAAAAGCATCGACGTGGACACCTCCAGAGAACAGCGGCATCTTCTTTGGCTTTAAGGAGAGCCGCCCAAAGCCTTTCTTGCTGCGCTGGCGTGATCCAGCTTCCGGGAAAGAAAGGTCAGAGTCATTTTCGACCGCTGCTCATCGCGAATTGGCGGCAAGGGCATTGGCGGAGAAGCGGTCAAAATCAGGATCATCTGTGCTGACGTTCGATTCCGGGCGGTGGGGGCGTTATTGCGAATTCCAGAAGATCGTCGGCGATGACATCGATCCTGTCGTCGTCGCGCACGAGTGGCGCGCCAGCAAGCAGGGAACGCCCAAGATTGTAGGCATGACATTAGCGGATGCGGTCAAGAAATACCTATTGCTGCGCGACGATGAAAAGAGCTGGGGGGATGACGCGAAACGCCATGCGAAAAAACAGCTCTCCAGACTGGTCGATAAGTTCGGGGAGGTGCGTTTAAACGCTGTAGGAACGGAAGAGTTGCGCGGATGGCTACGCGACTTGAAGGACGACACGGGCAAAGGGCTATCGGCATGCTCGATCAAGGATCATCGGAAAAATGTGAACACCTTTTTCGACTACTGCCTACGCGAGCAGTGGGGCGCGCTGGAGAATCCGTGCGCGAGGATCAAGCCGCCAAAACTAGACGACGGCGACCCGGTGGTGATTCCGATTCGCGACGCATTTGAGTTCTTCAAGGCGAATCGCGCCGAGCCGGTGATTGGGCGCGTGGCGCTCGAAGCCTTTGCCGGCGTCCGCTACACCACGGCGGGGAAAATCGAGGCGGATGCGATCAATTTCGACGGGCGCGGCGTACGGATGGCGGCGGCGATCCACAAGAGCGGCAAGAAAGACGGGCGCGCACGCTACCGCCAGGGTCATCCGGATTGCCTGTGGAAATGGCTGGAGCATACGCCAGAAAAGACTTGGGCGATGACAGCCCTGCAATATCGCGAGGCTAAGCGCTTCGCTTCTATCCGCGCCGGACTGCGCCCGTTTACAATCGAGAGCGCGGAGGATCGCGAGAAAATGGACGGACTGCGCAACGTCTGGCGGCATAGCTTCATCTCCTACCACTTGGCGAGGTTCAAGAGCCTGCCGTTGACCCAGTACCTCGCGCAGCATTCCAGCCCGAAGACGACGGAGGAGTACGAGGGCATCGCAGACCAGAACGACGCGGCGCGGTATTTCGCAATCACTCCGGAAACCGTGCTGATGGAGTGGGAGGACTTTGCCGCACTCAAGGTCGAAGCAGTGCCGTTGCTGAGTTCGGCGGCCGTGGCAATGCGGTTGGGCTCAGGTTAAGGGCAGTCGTCCTATCGTTTTGTGGCGAGATCCTGTACGGTTGAAATTGCAACCCAGTCTTGGGTTTGTTCGTCGAACACAAGGTCGCTTGACAATAGCTCTCCCGTGCGGAGACGGAGCTTGATCGCGGGCATATCTAAAGCACCTAAATCATTACCATCCTTTGATACTCGCCATTTACGAGTTGCTGGTTGCGAAGATGCCTGCTGAGGGGATTCGAGGCGGCGTAGTGCTTCAATATTCTCCGTATGTCGCCGATCAGCCGATAGGCGCTCTTCATATGCCTCAAGTGCACGTCGGTCATCCTCGGGTGTTCTGATCATAAGCGTAATTATCCATCCAATTGGACCAAGAAAGAACCCCCACCAGAATCCAGCTCCGGGAATTCCGCGTGAACGACCTATCACAGCGCCAATAAGGCCAAAAAAGAAACCACCGAAAAAAAGCAGTGCTAGAGCTTCCATTGTGAATAACTTTCTCTTGTGTTGGGTATCGTTAAAAGGCTTGCTCGTAACGAAGTCGATCACCAAAGCAGCTCGTCCGCAGCCTTGGCCGACCTGGGCGGTTGGAACCGCCGGCCGTACCCGGCGCTCCGGGAACAAGGACGATGATTCGCCGTGCCCGACTGCCCAAACTACAAACCCAGCGCGTGGTATTTTCGCCGCGCGCTCCGTACCACGGATGACACCGAGGAGTTGAGACGGATTGGACTTACGCTCGTATCCGAACTGGAGGAATTGAAAGCGTGGGTACGCGATCAGGGCATGATCCCGCCAAAGTGGAACGTGCCTGTTGAGGAGGCCCAAGAAAAGGGCTGGAAGCTGGAGCGTGGGGGCGGATAGGCGCTAGAAAAGGTCATGCCGGCTTTTCGGCCCGCTTGGTCTTGGCCAGCGGTTGGCCCGTCGCCGCACTCGCCCCGGCCCGGATTTCGTCACTGCCAGCTAGTTTGGCAGTTCCGGTGGCTTGCTTCCTTTTCGCTTCATCCGCAGCGAATTCTTCCCTTTTTGCGTCTAAAAATACGTTATCGGAGATAAGCCCCTTGTGAAGGGCGTCCGAGATTAGATCGCCAAGATCACTTAGCTGGATACGGAGTTCCCCGGCTGCGACGGTTCTCCGGATAAAGTCTTCCGACGCAAAACGGATTATGTCCGAAACAGGAATATTTGCGCGTTTGGCGATCCCTTCGAGAAAAAGAGCGGTCGTCTCGTCGAAGCGAATTCCCCTGTTTGTCTTGGTTGGTTTCTTGCCTGAGGCTTTATTCATCGTGGTTCAGTGTAGCGCATTGTATGCGTTACGTGGCGCAATAGCAACACTTTTTAAAGAGATACAATGCAATATGTTGTAATAAGGATAGGAAAATATTCTTTACGCGGAGCTCAACGTGGCTCAACGTGGCCTACATGCGATCCTTTAATGTACGGCTTCCCGACGATCTTCTAGCGAAGATCAAGCTCGTCGCAGACGCAGCAAAGTTGAAGCCCTCTGACATAATCCGAATGGCCATCGCTGAATGGCTGCGCGCCCACGCCAACGGAGATCCCATCCGGATCCCGGTTTCGTATGAGACCGACCACAAACCACGACAGACCACGGCCCCGTAACGACGCTTCCCCCTTTTCGCCGCTCGTTACCGCGAGCGGCTGTCTAGTGCCACG
>JACRHS010000029.1 GCA_016217595.1 Opitutia bacterium
TCCTTGCGCCGCCCTCATCCCAACCGAGTTATTCCCAAATCTCGCTCACGCCCACCGCCGCCCTGTTGGGCTCAGGGCGGTGGGCTCCGCGAGATTCATGAATAACTCGGTCCTCTGTCCACCAAATCGAGGCAATCACACGAAAGGAAGTCCGGGGGTTCTTTCGTCCGATGGTCTGCGTCGTAAACGATGAGATCCATTACTGTTTCTATTCGTGGCGGTCGCGCCTCAAAGACATGCAGAGCGGCCTTGTCTATACGCCGACGAAGCAAGGGTACGCATTGGTTTATGCTCTGCCTGGAGGGACATCATTGTGCGTGACTAGAGTAGCAGGACGCAGAGTCTTTAATGGTCATCCGTTAGAAGAGAGGTGGCCCACGCCTCACCGACGAGAGCTCGTGGCTGGTCCCTACGTCATCAAAGTAAGACCCGATGATGATGCGCTCTTTATCGACGTGAATGGCGACCGGCCAAAAATCGATGAGACGTTAGTTGGCTTCTTTGCTTCGCTGCCGACTAACGATTGAAGAATGGCCGAACCAGTGCGCTCATCGGCCAAGGGACAGATCATGGCTGAACGCCCGAGCTCCGGATTCGCTCCCACTGCTGTCGTTGCCTACAGAGATTCGCGCAATGGGATGACGTTCTTTCGCTGGAGCGACTTGTCCTCAAGCCGCTCGACTCTCATTGGGGACAACGCGCGCCACCACGGTCGCTTCGCGGAACTCTATTGCGTGCGGCGGAAGGGCTGATCGGCCACCAGGGGCGGAAACGGTTTGGAGGGCAGCACAGTGCCGACCGCCACAGGGAAGCCGCGCAAGAACTCGGTCGCCGCCAGCATTTTTCCGCCGGGACGTTGCAGCCGCAGCACGCGCAGCACGCCGGTGCCCGTCGCGATCAATAGTCCCTCGGCATCTGCCCCCAACACCGTGCCCGGCGCGGGCGATTCGCCGGCGGCGCCGGCCGGCAGCGCGTCGGCCAGGCCGAACTTCATGGGTTGTCCGGCATGCTCCACGGCACATGCGGGCCAGGGGAAAAGTCCGTTGATGCGCGCGGCCAACGCGGTCGCCGGCGCGGCAAAATCGAGCGCGCCGTCGTCTTTCACCAGACGCCGGCAAAAGGTCGCCGCGGCGTGCGCCTGCTCGACAAATTCCAGTTCGCCGGCCGCGAAACGCGGCAGCGCCCGCGCCAGCAACGGCACGCACGCGGCGGCCAGTTTCCCCTCGATGTCGAGCGCGGTGTCGCGCGGCGCGATGGGGACGCGTTCGACATCGGCGACCGGGCCGGCGTCGAGTTGCCGCACCACGCGCATCAGCGCGACGCCCGTCTCGCGTTCGCCGCAGGCCACGGCGGTCTGGATCGGCGAGGCGCCGCGGTATTTCGGCAGGAGCGAGGCGTGCAGGTTGAGCGTGCCCAGCCGCGGCGTGGCAATAAACGCGTCGCGCAAAATGTGTCCGTACGCCATGACCAGCGCCACGTCGGGCGAGAACGCGGCGAGCTGTTCGCGCTCGGCGTCGGTCAACTTTTCCGGCTGCCACACCGGCAGGCCGTGCGCGAGCGCCCACGTCTTGATCGCGTTGGGCTGCACTTTCTGGCCGCGACCCACCGCCCGGTCGGGCTGCGTGTAGACCGCGACCACTTCCGCGAGCGGGCGCCCCGGGCCGGCCAGCCACTCCAGCAGCGGCAGGGCGATGGCGTCAGAGCCGAGAAAAACGATGCGCAGGGGAACGCTCATGACCGGAAACGCCGCGCCGCGCTCAATCGTCGATCGGCTCCGCCTCCACGCGATGGCGGGCGGCGTGCCGGGCGGCGCTGCGCGGATTGCGCTCGGCGCGCGCCCCACCCTTCGGCTTGCCGATCAGCTCGAAGTGAATCGGGCAGCCCTTGAGATCGAACTCCTCCACGAGACCGGCTTCGAGATAGCGGCGGTAGCTCTCGGCGAGCTTCTCCTCGCGGTTGCAAAAAATCTTGATGCGGAAAGGGCGGTTGCCCGTCTGCACGGCGTAGTAGACTTTGAAGCGCCGGCCGCCGATCGCCGCGGGCGGCACGCGGTCGGCGAGCCGCGCGATGGTTTCGTTGAGCCGGCCGGTCGGGAGCTTCTTGTCGAGCGTGCGGTGCAACTTCACCGCGGCATTGAGCATGCGGTCGATCTCGAAGCCATTCAGCGCCGACACAAAAATCAGCGGCGCGCCGGGCGTGAAAAACAACCGGTCAAACACCGCGTGCTCGAACTTGGTGCGGTAATCGCGCTCGCTGTCGTAGCCCTTCACACCTTCGGGTTTCTTGAACTCCTGGTGCACGAGGTCCCATTTATTGACGACGACGACGATGGGCTTGCGCTCCTTGTTGGCCTCGCCGGCGATGGACTTGTCCTGCTGGGTGACGCCGTCGAGCGCATCGAGCACCATGAAAACCACGTCGGCCTTCTGGATGGCGTCGAGCGAGCGCAGACGCGCGAAATACTCGACGGACGAAGCGAGCTTCGTCGCCGCCTTGATGCCGGCGGTATCGATCAGCCGGAACGGGTAGAGGTTGCCGTCGCGGCCCTTGAACTCGAAGGGCAGCTCCACGGCGTCGCGCGTGGTGCCGGGGATGTCGCTGACGATCAGCCGGTCGCTCTGGAGCAGGCGGTTGCCGAGGGAGGATTTGCCGACGTTGGGCCGGCCGATGAAGCAGAAGCAGAGCGGATCGCTGGAGGTTCTGCCGCTGCCATCGTCCACCGCGGGCACCGGCCCGAGCGTCTCCAGCACGGCGGCGCGCAAGTTGTCCTCGCCGCGACCGTGTTCGGCGGAGACGAGCACCGGTTCGCCGAGGCCGAGGCGATATACCGGCGCGAGATCGATGGTGTTTTCGTCGAAATCGACCTTGTTGACGACCAGCCGCACGATTTTGCCGCTGGCGCGCAACATCCGGGCGATGCGGTCGTCGAGCGGCGTCACGCCCTCGCGTCCGTCGAGGACGAAGAGAATGAGCGTGGAGGCCGCGATGGCGAAGTCCACCTGCTGCTCGGTGGCGGTGATGAGCTGCCGCGCGGTTTCGCCGCCGGCCAGGCCGATGCCGCCGGTGTCGAAGAGCGTGTAGGCACCCTCGGCGATCTCGGCCGAGATGACGTCACGCGTGACGCCCGGCTGGTCGTGCACGATGGAAATGCGCTTCCGCGCCAGCCGGTTGAAGAGGCGGCTTTTGCCCACATTGGGGCGTCCGACGATGGCGACAGTGCGAGAAGACATTGCAGTGGAGATCAAAGGTTCAGGCTTAGGTGACGGGCGCGGCGCGCAACTTCAACCTAAACCTGCAACGCCTCCGGCCGGGCCCGGGGCGTTAACGTCGCAAGCCCTGCACGTAGCGGTCGATGCGATCCGTGGCCTCGATGAGTTGCTCGTAGCTCGTGGCGAAGCAGGCGCGCACGAAACCGGCGCCGTTGGCCCCGAAGGCGGTGCCGGGCACGACGGCCACGCGTTCCTGCTCGACCAGCCCGACGGCGAACTCCTTTTCGGTCCGCCCGGTCTTCACGACCGAGGGGAACGCGTAGAACGAACCGCGCGGCATGTGGCAGGTCAGGCCGATTTCGTTCAACCGGCGCACGATGAAATCGCGGCGGCGGTGATACTGGTCGCGCATCGCCTTCATGCCATCCTCGCCGCGCAGCAACGCCTCCAGCGCGCCCTCCTGACTGATGATCGAGGCGCACATCATCGAATACTGGTGCACCTTCATCATCGCCTCGATGAGCACCGCGGGACCGCAGGCATAGCCGATGCGCCAGCCGGTCATCGCAAACGCCTTCGAGAAACCGTGGAGGAAAATCGTGCGGTCGCGCATGCCGGGCAGGCTGGCGATGCTGACGTGTTGTCCCTCGAATGTGAGCTCCGAGTAAATCTCGTCGCTGAGCACGAGCAGGTCTTTCTCGACGCAGAATTTGGCGATGGCCTCCAGCTGCGCGCGGTTGCACGTGCCGCCGGTCGGGTTGCAGGGCAGATTCAACACGAGCAGCTTGCAGCCCGGCTGCCACGCCGCGGCGAGCGCCTCGGCGGTGAGCGCGAAATTATCCTTCGCGTACGTCGGCACCGGTACGCCGACGCCGTGCACCAGCGTCACGCTCGGGTGGTAGCTCACGTAACACGGTTGATGAAACATCACCTTCTCGCCGGGGTTGATCAGCGCGCGAAACGCCAGATCGAGCGCCTCCGACACACCGACGGTGACGAGGATTTCGTCGTCCGGCCGGTAGCCGATGGCAAACGTCTGCTCGACGTATTTGGCGATGGCGCGGCGCAGCTCGATCAAACCGAGATTCGAGGTGTAGTGCGTCTTGCCCTTTTCGAGCGCGTAGATTGCGGCCTCGCGGATGTGCCAGGGCGTGTCGAAGTCCGGCTCGCCGATGCCAAGCGAGATCACGTCCTTCATCTTCGCGACGATTTCAAAAAAGTCGCGGATGCCCGACTTGGGCAGATCGACGACGTGGCGGGCGATAAATTGCTTTGGGTCCATGGTGCGCAGGGCGATGGGCGGGGCCGCGGCGCTTCAGACCTTCCGGCCTGGCCGCGCGCGGGAGTCCGCCCTTCGCATGGGAAGTTTACGGCACAACCTTGAGACGGCCGTTCTCCTCGACCGGAACGTCGAGCAGGAAGCCGCCCTCCTTGTAGGAACGCAGCATGAAATGCGTGCTGGTGGACAACACGCCTTCGAGCGTGGACAACTTTTCAGAGACAAAAGCCGCCACCTTTTGCAGGCTCGCGCCGTTGACGAAAATGAGCAGGTCGTACGAGCCCGACATGAGGTAGCAGGACTCCACCTCGTCGAACCGGCCGATGCGCTCGGCGAGACGGTTGAACCCGCCCCCGCGCTCCGGCGTGATCTTGACCTCGATGACGGCGCGCACGGCGGCGGCGGCGGCGGCCTCCCGCGACAAATCGAGCACTGGACGCCAGCCGAGGAAGATTTTCTCTTTCTTCAACTGTTCCAGATGCCGCATGACTTCCGCTTCGGACAGCCCGGCGACCTGCGCCATTTGCGCGGTCGTGAGTTGTTCGCCTTCGATCAAGAGCTTGAGAACAGGGTTCATAAAAGAACGCGGTTATCCGGCAAACCCCGGGCGTTGACCAGCCCGAAAACGTTGGAAACGCACGCCGCCGCAGTACACCGGGCGGCCCAAACCGCCGAACACTGTGCCCCTCCGCGTTCCGGCATTGCCTCCGGGGGGAAATCCGCCCAAACGGTGGCGTTTCCATGTTCGACTCCCTCACCGACAAACTCTCCTCCGCCCTCCGCAATCTCCGCGGCGTCGGCAAACTGACCGAAGACAACATGGCCGACGCGCTCAAGGAAGTGCGCGCCGCCCTCCTCTCGGCCGATGTGCATTTCAAGGTCGCGCGCGAGTTCGTCGAACGAGTCCAACAACAATGCGCCGGCCAGGAAGTGCTCAAGGGCGTCACCCCCGGCCAGCAGATCGTCAAAATCATCCACGACGAGCTGGTGAAACTGCTCGGCGAAGGCAGCACCGACCTCTCCCCGGCGCGCCCGCTCAAAATCATGCTCGTCGGTCTGCATGGCTCGGGCAAAACCACCTCCGCCGCCAAGCTCGGCCGCGTGTTGAAGAAGCGCGGTTACCGGCCGTTCGTCGCCGCGTGCGACGTGTACCGCCCCGCCGCCATCGACCAGCTCGAAATTCTCGCGAAGCAGGAGGAGCTCGGCTTTTACGGCGACCGCGTCTCCAAAGACGTGCCCGCCATCGGCGTCGCCGCCCTCGCCGCAGCCAAGACCGCGGCCGCCGACTGCATCATCTTCGACACCGCCGGCCGCCTCCAGATTGACCAGGATCTGATCGAGGAGGTGCAAAAGCTCCGCACCCGCGTGCAACCCGACGAAGTGTTGCTCGTCGCCGACGGCGCCCTCGGCCAGGAAGCCGTCAACGTTGCCAAGACGTTCCACGAAGCGCTCCAGCTCACCGGCCTCGTGCTCACCAAGCTCGACGGCGACGCCCGCGGCGGCGCGGCGCTCTCGATCAAGAGCATCACCGGCGTGCCGATCAAATTCATCGGCACCGGCGAAAAGACGACGGACTTCGACACGTTTTATCCCGACCGCCTCGCCTCGCGCATCCTCGGCATGGGCGACGTCGTTTCCCTCGTCGAAAAGGCGCAGGAGACCATCGACCAGAAAGAGGCCGAGAAAATGGCGGAGAAACTCCGCAAGGCCGATTTCACGCTCGAAGACTTCCTCGATCAGATGCGGCAGATCAAGAAGCTCGGCTCGATGGACAGCATCCTCGGCATGCTCCCGGGCATGAACGGCGTGAAGCTCGACGGCGACGCCGAGAAGGCGATGGCCCGCACCGAGGCGATCATCCTCTCGATGACCCTGCAGGAGCGCCGCAAACCGGAAATTCTCAACGGCAACCGCCGTCTGCGCATCGCCAACGGTTCCGGCGTAAAGGTCGTCGAGGTGAACCAGCTCCTGAAGCAGTTTCAGCAGATGCAGAAGATGATGAAGATGCTGAAAGGCGGCGGCGGCAAAAAGATGATGCGGCAGATGGAAGCCATGCGCGCCAAGGGCGGCATGGGCATGTGAGCCTGCCGCGAGGCGAAGCTTGAGGTTTCGTTCCCCGCCAAGACCGGTGTTCGGCTTGGCCCGGGGAGGCATTGGGGCGGATCGGCGACGCGTGGGGTTTTCCGATCTAAATTGGTGCTCAGGAAGGGACTCGAACCCTTACGCCTTACGGCACACGCCCCTCAAACGTGTGTGTCTACCAATTCCACCACCTGAGCATTTTTGACGGGAGAAGGCGGACTAAGATAAATCCGCCGACGAGTGTCCAGTCCCAAAATGGTCCCGGATGCAAATCTGGCAAATCGCGGATTGTCAGGCGTCGCCCGCCCTTGGTTTTCGCTCGGGCGCGCCATGACAAACTCCTGACAACTCCCTGACCCCGCGGTGACAACTCCGCCGGCGATTTGTGGTTTCATGCCGGGCGTCAACCCAAGGAATAACATGAAACGTCTCCTCTCCGCCCTCCTCCCGGCCCTCGCGCTCCTCGGCGCACTGCCGTTTGCTTCGTGCGCCGCCTCGCCCCAGCCCGAAGTCGTCCGGCTCCGCCTCGACCTCGACCGCACCGTGTTGCCCGCCGAAACACCCGACAAGGTCATCGTCAAAATCTGCCTCGACGGCCTGCGCCTGCCGCGCGCCGCCGCGCGTCCACCGGTCAACCTTGCGCTCGTGCTCGACCGCTCCGGTTCGATGGCCGGCGAGAAAATCGAGCGCGCCCGGGCCGCCGCCCTCGAAGTCCTCCGCCGGCTCTCCGCCGACGATGTGTTTGCGCTCGTCGCCTACGATTCCACCGCGCAAACGCTCATCCCGGCCCAGCACGTCGGCGACGGGCGCACGTTGGAGGAAGCCATCCTCGGCATCCGCGCCGGCGGTGGCACCGCACTGTTCAGCGGCGTGTCGCTCGGCGCCGCCGAGGTGCGCAAGCACACCGAGGACAGCCGTTACTTTCACCGCATCGTGCTGCTCTCGGACGGGCAGGCCAACGTCGGCCCCAGCTCGCCGGAGGAACTCGGCCGGCTCGGCGCGGCGTTGCAACGCGAAGGCATCTCCGTGACCACCGTCGGCCTCGGGCTCGGTTACAACGAGGATCTCATGACGCGCCTCGCGATGCGCAGCGACGGCAATACCTACTTCGCCGCGGCGGGCGCCGATCTCCCGCGGATTTTTGCCGCGGAGCTCGGCGATGTGTTTGCGGTGGTCGCGCGCCGCGTGGTGGTGGAGATCGATTTTCCCGCCGGCGTGCGCCCGCTCGCGTTTGTCGGCCGCGAGGGCCGCATCCACGGTCGCCGCGCCGAGCTGACACTCAACCAGCTCTACGGCGGCCAGGAGAAGTTTGCGCTCCTCGAAGTCGAAGTCGCTCCGGGCGCCGCCGGCAGCGAACGCGAGATTGCCCGGGCGCGGGTGACATTTGAGGACGCCCGAGACCAGCGCACCGCCACGCTCACGGCTTTGAGCAGCGTCCGTCACAGCGACGACCGCGCCGTGATCATCCGCTCCGCCAACCGCCAGGTGCAGACCGACTATGCCGTCAACCTCATCGCTGACGAAAAGGACAAGGCCGTCGCGCTCGTCGATGCCAACCGCAAGGACGAGGCCGCCCGCCGTCTGCGCGAGCGCTCGCAGGAGTTGCAAGCGCTGGCCAAAACCTACGGCAACGACGCGGTCCTGAGCGTCGCCGCCACCAATGTCCAGCAAGCCGACCGTCTGGAACGCGAAGGGCTCGATAACACCACGCGGAAAATGTACCGCGCCGAAAACGCGCAGACGAAAAACCAGCAGTCGTCGCGTTAACGGCCCGGCTCCGCCACCCGCCGCGGGCCGCTGCGCCGGATTGCATGCGCCCCGCCCCGCTGCCAACCTCCCCCGCCGTGAACGTCTCCTCGCGCCGCATCTACCTCTACTGGCTGCTCCTGCTGGTGCCCACGCTGGCGGTCGGCGCGGCGGCGTTGCTGCTCCTGCAACGCGAACAGGCGCGGCTCGTCGAGCGCACCAGCCAGGCCGACGCCGCCCGTCGCGCCGCGGTCGAGGCCCGCACCCGGCTCGTGGCGGAGAACGTCGAACTGCTCATCGGCGATATCGAGAACGGCCTGCTCGATGCGCTGGCCGCCGTGCCTGCGAACGAACTCGATGCGTTTCTCGCGCAATGGGAGAAAACAAATCCGCTCGTGCGCACGGCATTTCGCAGCACCGCCGAAGCGCAGCTCCTGCGCCCGGGCAGCACGGCGACCGACGAGAGCGCCCGCGGCTTCCGCCGGCGTTTCGCGGCGGCGTGGGCCGCGCGTCCACCGTGGACGGTCGATTTCGTCAACCCAGCGTCGAGCGTGAATGACAAAGTACTGCGGCGGGAGAAAGCGCAAGAGCCCGCCCCGCTCTCAGCCAACGTCGCCAACGTGCAGCGGGCGCGCCAAGAAGCGCAGGCGTTTTCCAAGGTGAGAAACTACGCCTCGTCCGCGCCCATGGCGGACCAACTAGAGGGCGCGCCCGCCCAGCGCAAAGACCAGTCCGTGCAGCAATTCACCGCTCCCGATCGACGCGGCTGGGCACCGTGGCGGCACGAAGGCCGCCTGCATCTGCTCGGCTGGGTGCAACCCGGTGGCGCCGGTGAAGTGCGCGGCGTGGAGCTGGAACTGGCGGCACTCGTCTCGCGGCTGGGCAGCGTGCTCCCGGCCGAGGTTGCCGTCCGCGAAGGCTACGCCCTGCGCGACGACAAAGCCCGCGTGCTGCACCAATCCGGACTCCTGCCGCGCGACGGCGTGCCGACGCTTCGCGTGCCATTGGCGGCGACATTGCTGCCCGGTTGGGACGTGGCGGGATTTCTTCCGGCCGCCGAGTACGGCGCGAGCTCCGATCGCGGTTTCGCCCTCATCGGCGCGCTGCTGATCGGCATCTTTGTCATCGCGATTCTCTCGGGCGGCTCGCTGCTGCTCTGGCAGGCGCGCCACAGCGCCGAGGAGGCGCGGCAGAAAACGTCGTTCGTCGCCAACGTCTCGCACGAGTTCAAAACGCCGCTGACCACGATCCGCCTTTACGCCGAGCTGCTCGAGCAAGGCCGCGTCGCCGACGCCGAGAAACGCACCGACTACCTGCGCACGATCGGCCGCGAGACCCAGCGCCTCGCGCGGTTGGTGAACAACGCGCTCGATTTCAGCCGGCTCGAACAAGGACGGAAGAAATTCCAACTTGAACCGCTGGAGCTCGGCGCCGAGTTGACCCACCTCCTCGACGCCCATCGCCCGCGCCTGACCGAGGTCGGCCTGACGCTGCAATTCCATCCGCCCGTCGCGCCGCTCACCGTGACGACCGACCGCGATGCGCTCGCCCAGATCGTGCTCAACCTCCTCGACAACGCCGGTAAATACGCCGCGACCGGCGGCGAGGTCACCATCACGCTCGCCGCGCGTGCCAGCGGCGTCGGCGCTGAGCTGCATGTGCTCGACCGCGGCCCCGGCGTGCCGCCCGAACACCGCGCGCGGATTTTTGAGAAATTCCACCGTGTCGACGACACGCTCACCGCGGAAAAAGGCGGCGCAGGACTCGGCCTGAGCATCGCACGGCAACTTGCCCGCGGCCTCGGCGGCGACTTGCGTTACGCGCCACGCGACGGCGGCGGCGCCGCGTTCATCCTCGAATTACCATGAAAGCCCGCATCCTCCTCGCCGAAGACGACGCCAACATCCGGCACGGCCTCGTCGCCACGTTGGAAAGCGAAGGCTACGCCGTGACCGCCGCCAGCGATGGCGCGCAGGCCCTGCGCTTATTTCCGCAGGAGAAATTCGATCTCGTGCTGCTCGACGTGATGATGCCCAAGCGCAGCGGCTACGATGTCTGCCGCGAACTGCGGCAACAGGCCGCGCGCGTGCCGATCCTGTTTCTCACGGCCAAGGGCGAGGAGATCGACAAGGTGGTCGGACTCAAACTCGGCGCCGACGATTATGTGACGAAACCCTTCGGCGTGCATGAGCTGCTCGCCCGCGTGGAAGCATTGCTGCGCCGCAGCCGCACCGCGCAGTTGCCCGAAGAGACCGCGAGCGCGTTGCCGCCGGTGTTTTCCTTTGGCGCCGCCACCATCGACCGGCGGCAGTTCACGGCCCAGTTGCCCGGGGGCGAGGCGGCGGCGCTCACCGCGCGGGAGATGAAGCTCGTGGAAATGCTGGCGGCGCATCCCGGCGAGACGCTCACGCGCGACGCGCTGCTCAACGGCGTGTGGGGCGTGGATTATTTCGGCACGACCCGCACGCTCGATCAGCACGTGGCCCAACTGCGAAAAAAAGTTGAGCCCGATCCCGAGACGCCGACGGCGATCATCACCGTGCACGGCGTGGGCTACCGTTACGCGCCCGCGTTGGCGAGCCGGCGCTGATCCGGGAACAGCGGCCGCAACGCCTGGCCCAGATTGTCCTGCAACGCCTGCTGCTCGCGATAACGGGCCACGTTGGCTTTGTTCGGCTGGCAACGGGTTTTCTCGTCAAGCGCCACGATGCCGGAGGTCAGATCGGAAATCTTCGCCTTGCGATTCGCGCGCACCGCGAGCGCCCACGCCGCCTGCAACGCACCACCGAGCGCCGCGCCTTCATCCTCGACCATCGCAACGACGGGCACGCCGAAGATGTCGGCCATCATCTGCCGCCAGACGGGCGATTTCGCACCGCCACCGGTCACGCGAATTTCGCGGGCTTTGACGCCGAGCGCGGCGAGACGGCGCAGGCCGTAATTCATGCCCATCGTGACGCCTTCCATGGCGGCGCGGGCGATGTAGGCGGGTTGCACATTCCGGCCGTTGATGCCGAGCAGCACACCGGAGCCGAGCGGGACGTTGGGCGTGCGTTCGCCTTCGAGATAGGGCAACAGCACCAACCCGCCGGCGCCGACGGGTGCGGAGGCCGCAGTCTCGTCGAACGCGCGCGGTTCGAGACCAAAGAGCCGCCGATAATGCTCCGTCACCGTGGTGACGTTCATCGTGCAGAGCAGCGGCATCCAGCCGCCGGTCGAGGAGCAGAACGCGGCAATCTCGCCCTGCGGATCGACCACGGGCTGCGAGGCGAACGCGTAGATGGTGCCGCTCGTACCGAAGCTCGCGGTAATCACACCGGGCGTGACGTTGCCCGTGCCGATGGCGCCCATCATATTGTCGCCGCCGCCGGCGCTGACGATGACGTCGGCGGACAAGCCGTACTGTTTCGCGAGCTCGGGCCGGAGCGTGCCGACAATGGCATCGGAGCCGGAAAGCGCGGGCAGCCAGTCGCCGAGGTTGCGATCGATAGCCGCGAGCGCGGGCTTCGACCAGACGCGTTTGCGCACGTCCATCAACGCCGTGCCCGAGGCGTCGCCATGCTCCATGAAGTAGTTTCCGGTGAGATGGAAATTGAGATAGTCGTGCGGCAGCAGCACGTGTCGGAGGCGGCGGAAATTCGCGGGCTCGTGGCGTTTCAACCAGAGGATTTTCGGCGCGGTGAAGCCGGGCAGGAAATGCAGGCCGATCTGCCGGAGCGCGGCCTTCGGTCCGCCGATTTTTTTCGTAAGCAGAGCGCATTCCTCGACGGTGCTGGTGTCGCACCAGAGTTTGGCGGGGCGGATGACCGCGCCCTGGGCGTCGAGCGGCACGAAGCCGTGCTGCTGGCCGGACACGCCGATGCCGCGGATTTGTTGCGCATCCACTTTTGCCACCACGGCGGCGATCACAGTATCGAGCGCGGCGGTCCACTCCTGCGGATGTTGCTCCATGTGCCCAACGGGAAGGCCGGGGATGAGGCGGTGCGGCGCGCGCGCCTCCGCGATCACTTTTTTTTGGTCCAAGTCGAGGACGATCGCCTTGGTGCTTTGGGTGCCGGAATCAATGCCGATGTAGAGGGACATGGGTATGCAAAGCGGCTACGGAGATTGCAGGGCCGAAGCCGCAGAAACCGGAGTCAGGCAAGACGCAGCGGGAGTGTCACACGAAAAACAGTGCCCTCCCCGTCCCGGCTGGAGAACCCCACCGAGCCCTTCAGGCACCGCTCGGTGAGAAGCTTCACACTGTAGGTGCCCAAACCGCGGCCCGGTCCCTTGGTGGAAAACGAGCGTTGGAAAATCTGCAACTGCACCGCCCGCGGCATCACCTGCGGATTGCGAACGGTAAACACCAGCTCCTGGCCGATCTCGCGGCAATCAAGTGTGATCGTCTCGCCCGGAGCACTGGCCTCGGCGGCATTTTTGGCGAGGTTGCCCAATACACGCCGGAGCAGGTTTTGATCCGTTTGGAAATCGACCGAATCCACCGCCGAATCGACGAAGATGGAGCGGTGCTCCGCCACCGGATGGCATTGGTAAACGAGCGCCACCTGATGCAATAGATCGCAGGTATTCGCGAGACTGGGCCGGGGGATCAACTCGTCGCGTTCCGCCGCCGCCAAGTCGCGCTGCGCCTGAATCGTCTCGATCAGTTCGCGCATATTGACCTGCGACAACTCCAAGTCCTCGCGCAGTTCCTCGGGCGCCAGCGCCTTGATGCTGGCCAACAAATCTTCGGCGCCACTTGCGAGATTGAGCGTATCGTGGAAAAAAATCCGCTCCAATGCCGACCGGCGTTTCTCGTGACTGATATCGGTCACCGCCAGCAACGTGAACCGCTCGTCATTGACGACCAGCGGTGTGGTTAAAATCAGCAAATCGAGCGATTGCTCGACGCCATCGATCCGCCGGGTCATCCGGCATTCCTGCTGGCAACGTTTGCCGTCCAACCCCTGCAATATGGTCTGCACGGCACCGCATTCCCGACAAAACTCGCTCGTGCCGCAGCCGCCGGGGCAGGCGGTGGCATGGATGCAACCCAACGCTTCACCCGGACGTTTGCCGAGCAGTTCCTCCAGCGTCGCACCAGGGACCAAATCGCACACATTGCGACTGGCCGCGACAATCTGCCGCTGGCGATTCAGCACGAGCAGGCAATTCAAGCCCGCATTCAACAGCATGTCGGCCAGCGGGGTGCCGCCAAACAAGGCCGCTTGCGCTTGCACGGCCGCGGGGTCAAGACGCTCGCTCGGAGCGAAGAAGCTATTAGGCGCGGTGGGTGATTCGGCCATGATAGTGCAGTGAGACTTTTCCTGTTCTCGATTAGAAACGAGCCTGACAGAGGTTATCGTCACGAAACGCGCCAGAACAACTCCCGAATGGAAATTGATAGTATGACGGTTCGTCTACTTTTCTGCTGACGCGGGCTCCCCTGCCGCCGCAGTCACGGGCAGGATCGGGAGGAAATACCGCACCAACACACCGAGAATCACGAAGGGCAGGATCATCAACGCGAGCCCCATGAGCCAGCCCTCCTGGCCGGCGGGTTCGAGTTTGAACGTGGTGAAACCGCGCAAACTCTTCGAGAAAAGCTGACCGCCGATCACGACGTTCCACCGCATCATCAGCACGCCCACCATGATCAGAACGGCGCTGATGAAATAGATGCGGCGGCGCAGCCACATCGCGATGCGCTCACGCAGCAGTTGTGTCGCCCCCAAGAGAAAGAGCGGCGCCAGCGTGCCCAGACAAAGCTGCCCCACCAGCAGCGAGTAAAACAATTTGCCCGCCGCGAGCTGTTTCAACACGTGGATCGATTCCTCCGCCTGGTACAACCGGTGAATCCAGTCGAGCGCCTCCACCGAGAAATCCACCAGCAAGGCGAAGAACAGGAACATGCCCATTTTGTCCAGGCAGGCATCGTCGGCCGCGCGGCGGCGCACCCAGTTGAGCGCCATGTAAACCACCACGCACAGCGCCATGCCCGACACGATGGCCGAGAAAATGAAGATGATCGGCATGAGAACATTGCCCCACCACGGGTTGGCTTTGATCGAGCCGAAGATGAAGCCCACGTAGCCGTGCAGCAAAAAAGCCGACGGTATGCCGATGATGGTGATCGTCTGACTCAGGCGCTCGTCGAGATGTAGCGCACCCGGCGAAACGTCGGTCGCTCCAAGCGTGAGCAGACGATAGAGCAAACCCTTGAAGCCCCGCTCGCGTTGCCCCCACACCACGAAGTCGCGCCGGTATTCGAGCCACAATTCGAGCAGCAGCACCGCCATGATATACCACGCATAGACGAAACCAAACATCGCCATCGGCGACGACACATGCGGCGTCACGATCACCTCCAAACAACGCTCCGGATGGCCGAGATGCAGCAGCAACGGCAGGGGCGCACAGAGGAGAAACGCCAGCGCCGTCAGAAGCGCCAGACGGTAGGCCGGCGCGAGCGCCTGCACGCTGAACACGCGCACCAGCGAGGCCATGATGAAGGCGCCGGCCACCAAACCCGTGATGTAGGGATACACCACGATCAACACGCTCCAGAGTAAATTCTGCTCGTTGGGGTAAACGTAACCATCGATATGGGTGACGAGCGTTTGCACCTCATTGACCGCTTGTGCTGTCGAGACCGGGTCCATGCGCTACCTCACTTCCTTGTCGATGTTGGCGTAAAGCACACGCGGATCAGTGCCCAAATTGGGCTTGAGCGCCTGCACTTTGTTTTTGCGGATGAACGCCTGCAACGGGTCGTTTTCCACCGGGTTTTTCAAATCGCCGAAAATGCGCGCTTGCCCGGGGCAAACCTCCACGCACGCCGGTTTCAGCTCGCGCGTAATGCGATGATAACAGAGCGAGCACTTGTCCGCAGTGTGTGTCTCCGGGTTCAAGAAACGGCAGCCGTAGGGACAAGCCTGGATGCAAAACCCACAGCCGATGCAGTAATTTGGATCGACCAATACCGCCCCATCCGGCGAATCAAACGTCGCGCCGACCGGACACGCCTGGGTGCAGGGCGACTTTTCGCAGAGATTGCAGAGTTTCGGGACGAAAAACGCTTTGAGAATATCCGTCCGCGGCACCATCGACGGCGGAAACCCGCCACGCCCGCCATTCGGCGAATCCACCAGCACTTCGCCCCGCGCATCACCCGAACCGGCCGCCGGCTTTTTGATGATGTAGCGTTCGATCCACGTGCGAAAATACATCGATTCCGACGGCACATGGTTCTCCGTTTTGCAAGCCTCGACGCAAGCGCCACAGCCGATGCACCGGTCCGCATCGATGCACATGAGCCATTTGTGTTTGAAGGGATCGTAGCCCTTGGGGGCTTGCGTGGAGACGAAGACTTTTTTCACGGCAGTCTTCGCCGCTTGGGCGATGGGCTGCGCCATCAGCCAGCTGGCGACGCCACCGAACCCCACCAGCAGCTGACGGCGGGATAGAGTGAACTTCATGGAGTCTCCTTGGGTTGATGGGGTACGTGGCAATCCACACAGCGATCGCCGCGGAAATGACTCTTTTCGGCGATTTGCTTGAGCCAGGCCGGCCGCGCTTCGTCGACTTCATGGCAGCGCAGACACAAGCGGTCGTTCAGCTTGGCGTTCTTCACATCGGGATCCTTGGCGTGTTCGCGCCCGGGGCCGTGGCACGCCTCACACGCCACGGTTTTGTGTTCGAACTTTGCCACCTTCTGCACGATGTCCGAGTGGCACTCATTGCAGGCCTTCATCCCGGCATAAGTCGGCGGGCGCGCAGCAATCTCCTCCAGCGCCGCACCGCGGTAATGGCCGTATTCGCCAAACGACGCCGGCCTGAGCATGTGACGCATAACGCCATACGAGCCGAGGATCGTGACGGTCAGCAGCACCAACCGCAAAATCTGCGGCGGTAACTTTAGCGGGGTCATGAGAGAAAGCCGCGGCGGGCCGGATTATTTTTTTAACCCGCGCACGTAGGCTACGAGCGCCCTGATGTCGTCGTCGGACAAACCCTCCATCGCCTTCATCTTCAGTTTACCCTCCTTGTCCTTCAGTCCATCTTTCATGGCCTTGAAGGCGTCGGCATCGGTGAACTGGGCCTGGACCTTGGCATCGGTGAGATCGCGCAAGTTCAGCTTTTTTCCCATCTTGGTATCGCCCGCGCCCGCACTGCCGTGGCACTTGGCGCACATTTCATCCCAATTCGCTTTCGCATCGGCGGCCAACCCAACAGAGGCCGACCCGAGAACCAACAACGCAGCCAATCCGAGATAGTTTTTCATGGGGATTAACGGGGTGCACTCGCGCCGTGAAAGCAGGTGGCGCTACGCCCGCAAGCGTCTCACAAACACACGGCAATACAAGACCATTAACCGGCCTTCCCTGCCATTAAAGATACGCTGATGCCGTGCACCCAGCCCCAACGCCGGGTGCACGCGGACTGGGTTATTTGCCCTGAATGGCGCCGTTGTGGCAGTCGCTGCAAAGCAGGTCGCTGTCGAATTCGCCGCCAGGGTGTTTGAACGCCGCGCCCTGTGGAGCGAGCTTCAGCAACTCTTCGCCACTGCCCTGCGCGAGGATCGAGTGACAGGCATTGCAATCGCTCGACTTGATCTTCTCGTGCCCGTCGACCGTCAGGTGCTTGTTGTCGTGGCAACGGAAACAGCCCGGCCAGTCCTTGTGCCCGATGTTGCTCGGGTACGAGCGCCAGTCGGCTTTCATCTGCGGGAAGAAATTCTCCTGGTAGATCCGCTGCACCGTGGCAATCGACGGTCCCACATCGGTCGCATCGGGATATTTCGCTCGCATCGCCGCGGCAATTTTTTCGAGTGCCTCGTTAACGCTGGCGTACTTCTGGGTCAGTGCATCGACGGCCACGAGTTTAACCTTGGGCAACTTGGTGCTGATCTTGCCGAGCGCCATCGCCGTCTCGACCGATTCGTTGGCGGTTTCGTAGGCGTGAGCCGGCCGATTGTGGCAATCCATGCAATCCATCACCCGAATCTGGTCGGCTGGTGGCTCGCCCTGAAATTCCTTCGTGCGGAAAACGCGCACCTCGCCATTGCTCGTCGATGTCATACGCACCCATGGGATGGTCTGCCGTTGCGGATCCGAGGCGTAATATTCGACCTTGTTGGCCACATTCATGTGCCAGTGAATCCCGCCAAAGGGCCCCTGCCCCGGTTGCCCGCCGCCCACACGTAATGAAAGGCGCACCGTGTACGGTGTATTCTTCTTGTCGGAGAGGAAATGCTCGTAGGAACGGTCCAGATTGCCGGTAAACTTCTCCGGCCAATGGCAACGTTCGCAGGTCTCCTGCGCCGGACGCAGGTTGGCGATCGGCGTCGGGATGGGCGTGCTATATTTTTTGAACAACACGGAGTACACCTGATAGGCGCCGCTGATTTTCGACTTCACGTACCACGAGGCACCGGAGCCGATATGGCACTCCGCGCACGACACCCGCGCATGCGAGCCGTGGTGATAACGGGTAAACTCAGGCTCCATGACGGTGTGGCAGGTCTTGCCGCAGAAAGCCTCGGATTCCGTGATGCGATAGGTCTGGTAACTGCCAAAAGCCGTCAGCATCAAAAACACTACGCTGAGTGAACCGAATATGACGAGGAAGCGACGGTGGCGGGGCTGTGCGAGATCGATGGCCAGCGACCGTTTTTCACCACCCTCGGGATGCGCGGCCAGTTGCCGCCGACGCAACCACCAGCCCAATGCCACCAAAGTCAGGCCGGCGATCAGAAAGGCCGGGCTCACGATGTACGTCAAAATCCCGAGGTAGGGATTGCCCTCGCGTGAGAAGGTGTCGATGGCGACGAGGAAGACGAAGGCGAACAAACTACCCACGGCGAGCACCGCGCCAGCCAAACTCAGCCAGTTGCGGAAATTCGGAGCGGGTGAACGGGGCGCAGTTGGATTCGAGTCGGACATGGGATTAGAATAGGCAGCGGACGAGATTAGACCATCCGATTTCTGCAATAAGAAGCCCGGCCTTTCAATGGCCGGGCTGAATGGAAAGCGATCTAGTGAAAGGGCTAATTCGCAGAGGACCGAGGATCACTTCTTCATCTTGCGGATGAAGGCCACGAGGTCCTTCGCCTCGGCGGCGGAAAGCGCATCTTTGTAACCCTTCATCTTTTGTTTGCCGCCCTCGGTGACGCCGTCGAGGGTCGCCTTGAGCAACTCCTCGTCCTTGAGCGCGGCCTGCACTTTCGCATCGGTATAATCTTTCAGTTTCATTTTCTTGCCCATTTTGGTGCTGCCCGAGCCGTCTTCGGCGTGGCATTGGGCGCAATGATTATCCCAGTTTTCCTTCGCGCTGGCGGCGAAACCGACCGCAGCGGTAAGGGTAAAACCAAGAGCGAGGAGACGGAGCGTTTTGGATGTAATCATGGTGGATTGCGATTCGTTGATTGATATGGGGGAAAGCGGCCCGGGCATTACCGGGCGGTTCTTACTTCTTCATTTTCCGGATGTGCGCGACGAGATCCTTGATCTCCGCTTCGGACATAGCGTCCTTGAAGCCTTTCATCTTTTCCTTGCCGCCTTCGGACACGCCGTCCGCGATGGCCTTGATCAGGACATCGTCTTTGAGCGCATCCTGCACTTTCGCATCGGTGTAGTCCTTAAGTTTTAATTTCTTGCCGATTTTGGTGGCACCGGTGCCGTCGGCGGCATGGCATTTGGCACAGAAGTTTTCCCAGTTTTCGGAAGCGGGCGCAGCATGGCCGGAGACCGCGCCAAGGGGAAGCAGGAGGGAAAAGAAAGCGAGTGCGTGAGTGATTTTCATGTTGGAATGTCGGTTGGATTACGGGAATAAGCAAATCGCGACACCAGCCTGGGCCGAGCGTCGCGATTGAAGACATTTAGATCTGACCATCTCCATCAAGCTGGGTGCCCCCAGCTTCGACATCTGGAGAAGGTTTAGAAGGCATGTGTCAGCATAACGCAGGCGAGCGGGCCGCTGAAGTCAGCATACCCGCCGCGCGTGGTGTTCTCGCTGTCAAAATAGCCCAGCTTGCCACTGAGCACCGTCTTATCGCTCAGCTTGTGCCGCACACTGACGCTGATGGTCGACTCCTTGGCGCTGGCGCCAAGGGGCATGCCGACGGCGGCATATGACTCGTCGAAGTTGTCGGCCCGATAGTAGGTGGCCTGGATCTTGGCGTCCGTGCTCTTGTCGAGCGCGAAACCGACCGTCGCATCACCCGTGACATAATTGTTGTCCGCGTTGCGGAAGTTGCGTTTCGCATTGCCGCTGATCCACGGGTACATCGTCTGCATCTGGTCGTACACAATCGTGCCGTTGGCCTGGACGTAAACGGCCTTGGAGACGCTCCAAGTGATGCCCTCGGAGAAGCTGTGGCGGGTCGAGTCGCTGCCATCGACGCTGCCATTGATCACGCCGGTGGTGGTCAATCCGCTGTGGAAGACCGTGGACTTGCTCTGTTGGACGAGGTAGCGCGAAGTGAGGTTAATCGTCGGGGTCGGCTTCACGACGGCAGTGAGTTTCGCGCCGGCTATGTCGAAGTTCAGCGCATAGTCGCGGCCGAGGACATCGCTATAACCGACGAAGTCGTTCTCATGATCCTTGGTGAAGAGCTCGCCACGCAGGGTCAGCGCGGGGTTGAGGTTCCAAGAGATTCCTACCGTCGCATTGGAGTGCTTTTCTTTGATGTTCTTGCCGATGAGGTCGAGCTCGTTGGCCTTGGTCTGGCCGTTCAAGCCTTCGTAGCGCACATGCTCATTCTGCTTCGCGGTGCGGTATTCCCAGCTCGCGTAGAGCGCCACGTTCTTGATGCCGGTGTAACGGATATCCAAGGTGGGAGTCCACGGTTTCTCGGTGTTCTTCACGCCGTGCAGTCCTTGGGAGGCATACGAGGTGACTGCGCCGGTCGCGAGGGTCACGCCCTGCGACGAGTAGTTGCCCAGATTCTTGCCGGAATCCTCCCACTGTTCCGTGCGAACCGCGGCCTCGATGGCGAGATCCGGCGAAGGGGTGAAGCGCGCGCCGAGATTGCCGGTAAACACTTCGAATTCGAGGTCGCCCTTCGCGACCAGATGATATGGGGCGCGGGCGCTGGCACCGGTGTTGACGAACCCGCCGGCATACTGACCGATGCCCGTCGCTGAAGCGATGGTGGCCGTGAGCTGGCGCGATGTCTCGATGTCCACGTCGGCCTTATGATACTGCAGGCCGCCGAAGAGCGTGAGCTTGCTGTCGATCACGGTTTCAAAGGAAGCGGAGGCATGGTATCCATCCTCCTCATGCCGCTGGGTCATGGTCGTGCGGCGCGGACTCCCGGCCCGGACGTTGTTCACCGTGGGCACCGTGAAGACGGGCGCGGGGAACACCGCGAGTTCGCCGATGTTCTGCTGCATCTCGCGCACATTCCGGTTCTCGATGATATTGCCGCCGAGCGACGCGACCAGCGAGGTGTTGCCCACCTTATGGCGGACGCCGATCTCCCACGCGTCGTTCTTCTCGTCGAGATCGACATAGGTCGGGAGCAGTTTCCGGGTGGCGGAGATCGGGTTCACGGCGCCGGGGCCGGCGTAGATCGGAATGCCGGTCAGGTTGGTGTCGCCGAGGATGGTGCTGTCCTTGCGGCCATCGCGGGTGCTGTGCGTGTATTTGAACGTGAACACCGGTGCGTTAGGGAGGGCGATAGTGCCTTGGACGTACAGTTGGCCGCGATCTACATAAAGCTGCCGGCTGAAGAGCGGCATCCAGACGTTGCCAATCGGGAAGAAGTTTCCCGCGCCATCGTAGAAGGTGCGGAACGTCTTGTACCCGACTTCAACCGAGCCGACCTCCTCTTTGGCGAGCTTGAAGTTGAGCAGGTAGTCTTCCTGGCCGGCAAGGGCACGACCGGTGATCGCCAGCGTGGTATTGTCCTTCAGGTCGTAATCGAAGCGCATGTCCTCGATGCCCGCCGCGCCGGTCCTCGCCTTGGCGGTTCTTGCCTGATAGGCAGCCTTGCTGCCCTTGATGTCGGCACCGCCCGCCGAGACCGCGATGTAGTTGGTGTCGAACGTCGGCAGCGCATCGGCTTCAGCGGCACCGACGGGGACAGACAGAAACGCCAGACCGGCGACCAAACCAGTTTTGCGCAGAGCAATAGTAAATGATTTCATTTGGGTGTCGGTTGGCGGGTTAGAAACGCAGGGCGTGGCTAACATTGGAGCCGTGGACTGCCTCGTGGCAGCCGGCGACCCAGCAGGTGCCGTTGACCGGATTGCCGGCGTGGTCGCGTCCGCCTGCGAAGAGCATGCCAGGGCTCGAGCCCGTGGCGTGGCACTGCAAGCACAGATTCGAATCCGGAGCGTTGAGCATCTTGTTGTTCACCGACCCGTGCGGGTTATGGCACGCGGTGCAGCCTTCCTTCATGGCGTTATGCTTGAAGATGAACGGGCCTTTCTGCGCGGTGTGGCACTCAGTGCAGGACTCGGCTTGCGTGTGCAGCGAGGCGCCCGTGCCCTTCACGGCTTTGCCCTTGTGCGGCTCGTGGCACTCGGTGCAGGTCATCTTCCCGGAGGAGATCGCATGTGCATACGGCAGGCTGAACTGTCCGCGCTTGTCGAGGTGGCACTGGTAGCAGGTCTCGGGCGACTTCTGCGGATTGATGATGGTGCCCTTGCTGCCGCCGGCTTTCACGTGGAGGCTGCCGGCGCCATGACAGGATTCGCAGCCGGTGCCATCGGCCGCCGCACCGTCCACCGCGAGTTTCGCGTGGGAAGCAGTGGAGAAGCCAGCCGTGACTTCAGCATGACACTGGGCACATTGTTTCGATCCGACAAACTGTGCGCCGGCGATCTTCGCCGGTGCTACGACAGTGCGCTGCGTAGTCATACATGCAGCGAAGAACAGGCTCCACACCGACAGGACGGCTATGAGAACCCACGGTCTGAGTAAGCGACGGGATTTATGTAGCATAAGTTAATGTTAGATAAAATTTACCGCTGGGGTTGTGCGGCGTAGTTTTCACGGAGTACTAAGATTTACTGGTTTAGGACGCAGGGGATACTTGGGAATGTAAAAAAAAACGCCATGCGTTTTTGCGCCGCTTCGTGCATTTTTTGCCTTTAGCCCGTAGTTACGTCGGGCAATTTAGGGCTATTGCAATTTCATTGCTGTTTTCATAACCACATGGTTAAGCACAATAAAGAACTTTTACTTTCGTTCTTTTTCGATGACATACAATTAATTATGAACGCAATTCGGCTCCCTAATCCGCAAAATCGCTCGTTCTTCGGACAATCAAATCATCGAAAAAAGCAGAAGTTTTTTTAAAATGCAGCAGAGTGCCGAAAAAATAATAGGCGGGCCTTATGGACCCGCCTACTGTTAGTACGTATTAGATATTTTTTCTCAGAGAGCCTTGGCCGCCGTGACCACCGCTTCTGCGGTAATGCCAAGCTCTTTCATTACCGTGCCGCCGGGGGCGCTGATGCCAAAGCGATCGATACCGATTACCTGGCCATCCAATCCGACATACTGCCGCCAGAGCGCCGTCACGCCGGCCTCGATGGCTACGCGCCGCCGGCAAGCGCCAGGGAGCACTTCCTCGCGGTACTCGGCCGGTTGGCGGTTGAACCGCTCGAACGACGGCACTGAAACCACACGCACATTGGGTCCGAGCACCTTGGCGGCTGCGATCGCGTGCTGCAGCTCACTGCCCGCCGCCAGAAGGATGTGCGTCAACGGCGCGGTCTCCTTCACCGCCACGTAGGCGCCTTTGATCACGCCTTCGCGACGCGTTTGCACCGGGATGTCGTTGAGCATCGGCACGGCCTGCCGTGTCAGTGCGAGCAAGGTTGGTCCATCGGTGCGCTCCAAAGCCGCAGCATAAGCGCCGGCGGTCTCCTCGGGATCGGCCGGGCGGATGACATCGAGCCCCGGAATCACGCGCAGCCCGGACACCGTCTCCACCGGTTGGTGGGTCGGGCCGTCTTCACCGACGCCAATGGAATCGTGCGTATAGATATAAATCACCGGCAACTTGGCCAACGCTGCGATGCGCATCGACGGGCGCGAGTAATCGGCAAACACGAGGAACGTCGCGCACGAGGTGCGGAACAATCCGTCGTAAGCGATACCGTTGTTGATCGCCGCCATGCCGTGCTCGCGAATGCCATAACGGATGTTGCGTCCCGCACGCTCGGTGCGCTCGAAATCCTTGCCGTCGGCGATGTAGTTGAGCGTGGAACCGTAGAGGTCCGCGCTGCCGGAAATGAAGAGCGGCAATGCCGCCGCAACGGGTTGCAAGATGTCTTTACCGGCCGCACGGGTGGCGAGCTTGGCATCGACCGGGAACGCCGGAATTTTGGCCAGCAGATCGACCGCCAACGGCTGCTGTTTCGCGCTGTCGAGCAGCGCCGCCTTCTCCGGATTGGCCAGCCGCCAGGCGGCGAAAGCCTTTTCCCACTTCTTATAACCGCGCACGAGCCGCTTGCCGTGATCGGCGAAATACGTGCGCACTTCTTCGCTGACGAAGAAATGCTGATCGGCCGGCAGGCCGAGCCCGGCGCGCGCGGAGTCGGCGAACTTCGCCCCACCCTCGCCGTGGCCTTTGGCGGTGCCCTGCACTTCCGGAATGCCTTTGCCGATGATCGTCTTGGCGATGATCAATTGCGGGCGGCCGCTCTTGGCCTTCTTGGCTTTGTTGATGGCCTTCGCGATGGCGACGAGGTCATGACCGTCGGTCAATGTCTGCACATCCCAGCCGATGGCCTTGAAACGCAGCGCGGTGTTTTCGCTCTGCGACTTGATCGCCATCGCATCGAGCGTCACGTCGTTGGCGTCGTAAATCAGGATCAAGTTATCGAGCCCCTGATGGCCGGCAAACGCAGCCGCCTCCATCGCCACGCCTTCCTGCATGCAGCCGTCGCCGGCGAGACAGAAAACATGGTAGTCGAAAATCGGGTGCTCCGGCGTGTTGAATCGCGCCGCGGCCATCTGACCGGCCATCGCCATGCCGACAGCGTTGCCGATGCCCTGCCCGAGCGGCCCCGTGGTGCACTCGACACCCGGCGTCTCGCCAAATTCCGGATGCCCCGGCGTCTTCGCGTGCAACTGGCGGAAGTTTTTCACTTCCTCCAGCGAGAGATCGTAACCGCTCAAATGCAGCCACGTGTAGAGAAACATCGAACCGTGACCACCCGACAGCACGAACCGGTCGCGATTAAGCCAACGCGGTTGCGCGGGATTGTGCACCATGGCGTGCCCGTAAAGCACAGCGCCGATTTCAGCAGTGCCCAACGGCAGGCCGAGGTGACCGGAGGAACAGCGGTGGACGGCGTCGATAGCCAGACCGCGAGCTTGGGCGCAGGCGTGGGTAAGAATGTCGGTGGAGAGTTTCATGAATAGCGGGTGAAAGGACAGTGGGGTTGGGTACCAAGCGCAGCCATGTCGGGAAAGCCGAATTTTGGGAATTATTATGCTATGGTTTGCAGATTCGCGCGCCGCTTTGCGGCCGCCAAAGAAAAAGGCGGGCTGTGGTGCAGCCCGCCTTGAAATTTAAAGTCACCGCGTGTGCGGCAGACTGTTATCAGCCGGTGGTCTCGCCCGCGGGCTTTTCCTCGGGCGTCGTTGTCGCGGCCTCGGCCGCCGGTGCGGCAGGTGCGGCTTCAACAACCGGAGCTGCTTCAGCCGTCGCAGGTGCGGCAGCTTCAGGACTCGCGGCGGGCGCGGGCGTTTCCGCAGGCACTTCCGGGAAATTCTCCGGATCGTGATCCTCGGATTCGACCTCCTTCTTACGTGCCTCGACCATCGGCGGCGGCGCGAACAGCCGGCCGTCGATGAACTCGGTCACATAACCTTCGCGCACGAGCCATTGCAGATCGCCGTTCATGCGGGAGATTTTCTCGCGCTGTTCGGGCGTGAGATCGGCGGGCGGCGGGGCGACCAGCGGCGGCACCGAGGGTGTGGGCTCGGCCACCGGAGCGACAGCCGGAGCGCCTTCGGCGGCGGGTTGAGCCGCAACGTCCGCAGCGGGCGCGGCCGGAGCCGGCGCAGCCACTTTGGCGGGAGCCTTCGGCATCTCGATACCGAGGAACTTCGTCGGCAGCTCGCTCGCCTTGGCCATCGGATGACTCTCGATGTAGGTGATGAGCGAATTGATGCTGTCGGCAAACACCTGCCCCGGCACGCGGAACTTGCGTTTCACCGCGCACACGTAGGAGACGCCCTTCGAGCCCTTCTTGAAGATCGTGAAACCTTCGCGGCGCAAACGACCGCGGAGCGCGTTGGCGGTGTCGAGCGGGAAGCGGCGTTGCCGTTCCAGCAGACCGTCAAGCGCGCGGCGGAATTCGCCGAAAGGAATCGTTTCGACCAACCGGCCGTGGAACCGCGCGGTGTCAGCCGTGCGCACCACTTTGTCGCGGGCCTGCGTGAGCAAATGAATGCGGGCGTCGTCGATGGAGTCGAACGCGAGCGCCTCCGCCGGAGCAGGCGCGGCTTCACCCTCGGCCACCGGAGCGGCGACGGGCGCAGGAGCCTGCTTCCACGTGTAACGCGTCACCTTCTTCATCTTGTCGAGCCACTGCTTGACGACCTCGGGATCGCGCACCGACTCGATGCGGGAGCGGAAAACCTCGAACGGCATCCGGTTGATCCGCGTCGCGAAATGCTGCTGCACGATCTGATTGTACCGGTGGTAATTCGGCGGCCCGAGCAACTCGCCGGTGATATTGCAGCGATTGACGATCTGGTAATTGCCCTTCGGCGGCTCGATTTCGACTTCGGCCACATCGAAGAACAACCCGATGTGCTTTTGCAGCACGTGGGCGATGGCGGCGTCCTCGGTCTCGAACGGAATGCCGTCCGGTACGGAGAGGTACAACGGCGGCGGCTTCACGCTCGGGACAGCCGCGGCGGGTGCGCCTTCGGCTCCAGCCTCGGGCGCGTTCTCGCTCCGGGGCGCGGCCGACGATTGCTGCGGCTTGCGCTGCAGCACCACGACGAAGCGGTCGTTCTTGCCGATCACCGTGCGGGCGATCTCGAACAGCTCGATCGTGCGGCAAGACGAACGGATCGTCTTGGCGAGCGTCGTGAAGCTGGTGTCCTCGGGATAAAACGTCGCCGTGAAATACGGGCTGTCGTACGGCCCGCGGTCCTGCATACCGCCGAAGCCTTGCCGCGGACCGCGGAAATCGCCGCCGGGGCCATCGCGCCGGGGACCGCCACGGAATTCGCCGCGAAACTCGCGACGCGGGCCACCTTGCCCACCGGGGCCGCCTTGGCCGCCGCCGCGAAATTCGCGCCGCGGACCGCCGCCACCCGCCTCAAAGCCGCCTTCACGCGCCTGGCCCGCGGGCGCACCGCCGCCGGCCGGAGCCGCAGCTGCACCTGTATCCGGGCCCATCGGCTTGCGGAAGCCGCGACGATCCCGCCGGTCCACGCCTTGTGGCGCGCCATCGCGGCGATCATCCCGCCGGTCCTCGCGCCGGGGGCGGTCATCGCCACGACGCTGGTCGTGGGGAGCCGATTTATCCTGGGTCCATTGGGTGCCGAAGCTGAAGCCTTGAAACTGGCTCAGATCGATTTTGTTGAGCCCTGACTCGGTGGGAGCGGGGTTCTCGTTGGTGGGCGTGTCGTCCATGTAATCAGCGAAAGCGGCCGTGGGGCCGCGATGTTTGCGGTTTGATCGGTTTTTGAATCCGGATCGGGCAGTCTCCACGGGCTCCCCGGCGTGGCAAGCGATTTTACCGGGGATTTGCCGGGGACGGTCCGAGGCCGATTCTCCAGCTGACACCAGTGATTTGCGTTTGTGCCTTTCGATTAACTCCTCCGCGGACTCAAAAACCGACGGCTTTCGAGTCGGGTTTGCGCGGGTCGGCGGCACCCAACCAGCGCCCCGTGGCCGGATCGCGCGCGATGGATTCCGCACCGCCTTGATAGCTGCCCTCGTCGGCATCGCGCTCCTTGAGCGTGTGCCCCATGGCGCGCAGCAATGCCGCCGTGTCGGCGCTCAGACCGAAGCGTTCGTAGGTCAAAACGTCCGGCAGCCACTGATGGTGCACGCGCGACGCCTCGACCGCCTGCGTCACCGGCATGCGGTGGTCGACGACATTCAGAATCACCTGCAACACGGTATTGATAATGGTCGGCCCGCCCGGACTGCCGGTGACGAGCAAGAGCTTGCCCTCGCGGAAGACCATCGTCGGCGTCATCGACGAGAGCGGGCGCTTGCCCGGCGCGATGACATTGGCCTCGCCCTGGATCAGGCCGAACATGTTCGGCACGCCGAGCTGCACGGCGAAGTCATCCATTTCGTTGTTCAACAAAATGCCCGTGCCCGGGACCGTCACGCCGGAGCCGAAGAGGCCGTTGAGCGTGTAAGTGTTGGCCACGACATTGCCGGCGGCGTCGATCACCGAGTAATGCGTCGTCTCGGGCGACTCCTTGCGCCCAACATTCGCGGCGGGACGAGCAGAAGCGCCCGCGGGCTTCCCGGCCGGATAACCCGCCGACACCGAGGCGCGCTGCGGATCGAAATCCGCCATGCGGCCGCGCAAGTAGTCGCGGTCCAACAGCCCCGCGACCGGCACCGTCACGAAATCCGGATCGCCCAAAAACTCCGCGCGGTCGCGAAACGCCCGGCGCATGACTTCGTTGAGCAAATGGTATTTCGCGGCGGAATTGTGGCCGATCGCGGCGAGGTCGAACGGCTCCAACATCGCCAGCATCGAAAGTAACGCGATGCCGCCCGAGCTCGGCGGCGGCACAGTGACAATCTCGCAACCGCGATATGTGCCGCGCAACGGCGTCCGCTCGACGGCAACGTAACCCTTGAGATCGGCCGCCGTGATCAGGCCGCCGTGCTGCGCCATCGCGGCGGCGATGCGGCGCGCGGTTTCGCCTTCGTAGAACTCCCTCGGGCCCTGCTCCTGCAAGCGCGCGAGCGTCGCGCCGAGATCGGCCTGCACCCAACGCCCGCCCGCGGCGCACGGCTGGCCGTCGCCGAGGAAAACTTTTTTCGATTCGGCGAAGCGTCCGAGCTTGCGGGCATACGACGCGAGATCACCCGCCGCGGCCTGGCTCAACACGTGACCTTCCGCGGCGAGCCGGCGCGCGGGCTCGACCAGCTCCGCCCACGTGAGTTTGCCCGAGCCGTATTTTTTCACCGCCAACGCGAAGCCGGCGACCGTGCCGGGCACGCCGCTGGCGCGCCAGCCGAGCGTCGACGATGCGGTGCCGGTGAGCGCCTTGCCATCGGGGCCGAGAAACATGTTGGCCGTGGCCGCCGCCGGCGCGGTCTCGCGGTAATCGATCACGACGTCGCGACCGTCGGCGAGGTGGATCAGCATGAAGCCGCCGCCGCCGAGGTTGCCGGCGCGCGGATACGTCACCGCGAGCGCCAGTCCGGTCGCGACCGCGGCATCAACGGCGTTGCCGCCGCGCCGCAAAATCTCCGCGCCCACCTCCGACGCATAAGCCTCCGAGGAGGCGACCATCCCGTGCGTCGCCGCGACCGGTGCGCGCTGCGCCTGGAGCGTCCACGGCATGACGAGCGCCAGCGTCATCGCCAGACCGCAACGTCGGAAACCCGTTGGCCAAACCCACGGGCGAGCCGCCCGCACCGCAAGAGCTGAGGAGAAAGGTTTCATGGGATAAAAAGTCCGCATCGGATTCAAAGGTGCAGGATGTAAGCGCCGGCTCGCGCGTGCGCCAGAAGCAAACTGCGAGCGTAGCGCTGACTGGCGGCACGCCCCGCCAATAGTTTTCAGAGAATATCTGTATTCCGCGGTGACTCGTTTAATTCGCTCCAGGTATTCACCTTCCCGCCGCCAAATGAAATTGTTCACTGCTTGCCGTTTCTGCGTCCAAACGCCCGACTTGGTCTCCCGCGCCACCCGCCGCACCCACGCCTTTGCGCTCCGGCAATGCGGTGGTCTGAGTCTGCGCGGGCTTTTGCTCGCGGCGGTCATGACCTTCCAGACCAGCGCCGAGACTCCAGCCCCGATTATCGACGGTGCCATTTACCGGTTCTCGCCGCTGCTGGCGCCCGAGCTGGCACTGCAAGTACAGGACGGCGATACCGCCAGCGGTGCCAAGGTACAGATCGGCGCCGCTTCGACCAACGCGTTAAACCAGCAATGGCAGGCGGTCTCCCTCGGCGCCAACGTCTGGCAGTTTACCCCGCTGCACGCGCCCGGCCTGCGACTCCATGTGCCGTCCCTGGACGCCGGGACGGAGATCAATCAGGCGACCGCAAGCTCCGATGCGACCCAATGCTGGACAGCCATCGCCAATACCGACGGTTCCTACTCTTTTGCGCCGGTCGCAGCGCCCGCGCAACGCCTCGATGTCCCGGACGGCGCAGACGGTACTCGGGTTCAAATCCACGCCTCCAACGACGGCACACGGCTCGCGAACATCTCATCGCGCGGTCGGATCGAATCCGGGGCGCGGCAAATGATCGTCGGCGTGGTGGTGGCCGGCAACGGCAGCTCCCGCCTGCTGGTGCGAGGCATCGGCCCGGCTCTGCAGGGCGTGCTGGAGGGTTTTCTGCCGAATCCCGCCATCGCGCTCTGGCAAAACCGCGGCGGCAACCAGACCCAACTCGAAACCAACGAAGATTGGTGGAACTCCGCGTACGGCACGCAAACGGCCGAGTTGGCGCCGATATTGGGCGCGGGTGCCTTGCCGCCGCTTTCCCGGGATGCCGCGATCCTCACGCGACTCACGCCGGGCATCTATACCGCGATCATTTCTGGCGATAGCGACAGCCCCGGAGTGGCCATCGCTGAGATTTACGAGGCCTACACGGCGAACGTTCCGCGCGCCACCGCTACACCGCCCCAAGTGCTGGTGCCAAATGGCGACTTGAGCGCCAAGATCGTCAACCTCTCCACCCGCGGCATTGTGGGCACCGGCGAAAACGTGCTGATCGCCGGTTTCGTGATCTCCGGCCCGAGCCATTTGAAAAAAAACCTGCTGGTGCGCGCCTCGGGCTTGAACCTCAAAGCCGTGCTGCCGGGCGCCATCGGCCGGCCGCGCATGCGGCTTTTTCGCAACGAAGGCGGCGGGCAAACCTTGCTCGCACAAAATAGCGACTGGCAGGAAAACCGAGGGGAGATTGCCGCGCTGACCGCGCAACTGGGGGCCAGCCCCTTCGCCGTCTCCGCCAACCCCGCCGAAGGCGACGCGGCAATGGTGCTCAACCTCGCCGCGGGCGTGTACACGGTCGTGGTTGATCCGGACCCCAGCAGCGCGAACCAAAACGGCGTGAGCTTGATCGAGCTGTACGATGCCACCGCCGCAGGGACGAACCAGCGCTGGAAACTCACCGCCAAGCCCGGCAGCTACAAACCGAGCAGCAGCACAACCGGCGTGCGTCCCGGCGTCGTGCTGCAAGTGGTCACCGGCAACACCATCGTGACGACCTCGGATACGACCTATGAGGGCATCGATTTCCGCGGGAAAGTCAGCGTCCAGGCCGCCAATGTCACTTTCCGTAACTGCAAGTTCAGCGGCAACCCGTCGAACCCAAGCGGCACGGAACTGGTGAATGCCGGCAACGCCAAAGTCGTGAATCTCGTGATCGAAGACTGCACCTTCCTGCCGCAAGCGCCCAGCCAGTGGGTCAACGGCATGATCGGCCACGATTTCACCCTCCGCCGCTGCGACGTCTCGTTGAGCACGGACGGGGTGAACATTTATAACAGCAATAATCCGCACGGCGCCGTGAACGTCTATCTGGAGGCAAACTACATCCACGATCTGGCCTTTTGGAGCCCGGCCCAAACCAACAGCGACGGCAAAACCCACAACGACGGATCGCAGATTCAGGGTGGCGCGAACATCAACTATGTGGGCAACTTCATCACGGGGTTGATCTCACCCACGGTCGGAAATCCGGACAAGGGACCGCCGGGGCTCCAAGCCAACGCGGCCCTGATGATCCAGCCCATCGTCGGCAACATCACCGAGCTGCACGTCGTGAACAACTGGCTGGGCGGCGGGGCCGTCACCGTGAATTTCTCCAACGTCACCGCGCGCAATCTCGGCAACGTGGGCGACGTGAGTAACAACAAATTCGGGCGCAATCAGACGTACCAAGGCGACGCCGCATTGCCCGACGATAGCGGCACGATCACCATGCCGTCGAACGCCACAGTCACGACCGTGGGCAACGTGTACGAAGACGACGGCCATCCGGTCGTGGTCCGTCGCAATTGGTAGCGGCGGCGGCGCTGAGCGCTCCGTGCCCCGCGGCCCGGCGCGTCAGTTAAAACTTCCGCCGCAGTTCGACGTAGACGAGGCGGCCGATGGCGTTGGCGTTGCCGGAGTCGTAGCCGTCGCTCACGCCGGGCGAGAGCGGCGGGTCGCGGTCGAACACGTTGTTGGCGCCGACGCGCACGGTCGTGCCGCGCAGCCAGCCGCGCGTGCACTGATAGCCGACGTAGGCGTTAAACGTTGTCCAACTGCGCACGATGAACGGCGCGCCGGCGGTATCCAGACTGGGGTCGGACTCGTAGTCGCCGACGTAGCGGGCGAGCAAACCGGCTGACCACGCGGACTGGCGCCAGAGCAGGCTGGCATTGCTGCGCCACCGCGGCCGGCCGCTCTGGCGGATCAGCTCGGTGACGACGCCATTGGTGTCGGTGTCGCGAAACTTGAGATAGCGCGATGCATCGGCGCGGACCTGGAACCGGCCCCACGCGCTCGTGCGCCACGCGTAGTCGGCGAACAAATCGAAGCCCTGCACTTCGCGCCGCGCGAGATTCTGGTAGGTGCCGTTGATGGAGATGAGCACGCCGGGGATGTTGTTGTCGCGGTCGGACTGCGTCTGCGGCGCGCGCACGACGTTGGGGTTGGCGCCGCGGCTCGCGCGCCAGAGCCGGGCGTCCTTCGCCAGCTCGTCGGCGGCGGTGGGCGAATCGATGCGGCCGTCCTGCTTGATGCCCCAGTAATCCACGCCGACGGAAAATCCTTTCAGCGCCGGCGGCTCGATCACGGTGCCGATATTCCACGAGCGGCTGTTCTCGGGCTGGAGCCGGGGATTGCCGCCGGTGATAAGGAGCTTCGACACGCCCGACGTCGCATCTTCGGGCGTGATCGTGGTGCTGCCGACGGTGTACTGGCGGGCGGTGTCGATGAACCCGGCGTTGCGGCGGCCACGCGCGGGCTGGAAGAGTTGCGAGATCGACGGCGCGCGGAAGCCTTCACCCGACGAGGCGCGCAACAACAGCCACGGCAGCGTGGTGAGCGCGACGCTGAACTTCGGCTTCGTGGCGCTGAACCCGCCGAAATCCTCGTAGCGGCCGGCGACCGTGAGATCGAACGCCTGCACGAAATCGAAGCGGTTGTTTTTCCCGATCACCGGCACGGAGACCTCGGCGTAGCCGGCCTGCACGTCACGCTGCGCCGTCACGTCGATCTGACCGGAGATGGCGATGATGTCGTCGGCCAGGCCGAAGGGACCATTGCGCTCCTTGAGTTTTTCCTCGCGGTGCTCGATGCCGGCGGCCATCGCGACCGGCCCGCCCCAGCAGGGGAAAAGATCGCCGGAGATTTTCGCGTCGAACAACGCGAGCTCGCCGGTGCCGCGTGTCCAATCCGTGATGCGCACCTTGTCGAGCACGGCGCGCGGATTCACGTTGGGACCGCCGAACACGTTGAACGCCTCGGGCGTGTTGAGCGCGAGCTGGGCGTTGAGCCGGCTCTGGCTGATGAGATTGCCCTGATAATCCTTGGTGAGCGACTCCATGAAGAGCGCGCCGGTCTCCCACGTCCACGTCTCGCCGAGCCGGCCCTGCAACGCGGCAAGCAACCGGTAGGAATCGATGTCGACGTCGAAGATGCGCGGGCCGAGCTCCTCGGTGCGATAGTTGCGGATCAGGACATCACGCGGCGCGGCGGGGTTGAGGCGCTGGCCGTAGGGATTGTAGTAATTGCTCGCGGGCACGATGACGTTGTCGGTGCCGGTGAGCGTGGTGTTGCCAGAGAGCGGCGTGGCGCCGGACTGGTTGTGGGAACGCGCGTAGTAGAACGAACCCTCCGCGATCAACTCGATGCGCGGCGCGAGCCGGTGGCTGAGGTTGGCGTGGAGATTGTAACGGCGCACGTCGGCGATGAGCTGCTTGCCGATCTGGGAATTGTAGGAACTGGCCGGACCGGTGCCGGACACGAGATCGACGCCGGTGCCGCTCGCCGCGGGCTGCATGAAGAAACTCGTGGAGCTGCTGACCGTGCCGTCGGCGTTGTAGGTGTTGACGCGCGAGAAACGGCCGTACGGCCCGGAGGAGGAGCGGCCGTTGAACGCCGAGTTGGCGTTGAACGGCGCGCCGACCAGCGAGCGCTTGTCGGGGTCGGCGGCATAAACGCGGTCGGAGGCATCGAGCCCGTCGCGCTCATAATAGGTGGCGATGAGATTGAGCGTGGTGCGACCGGCGTTGAACACGCGCCCGGTGGCGACGCTGGCGGTGAGTTCGTCGTAGCCGCCGCTCGCCGCGCCATAGCGGGTGCGCAGGTCGACGCCCTCGTAATTTTTCTTCAGGATGATGTTGACCACGCCGCCGGTGGCGTCGGAGCCGTAGATCGCCGACGCGCCGTCGCGGAGGATTTCGAGACGCTCAACCGCGCCGGTGGGGATCTGGTTGATGTTCACGAACGCGACCGGCGGGGTGTTGGGCGCGATGCCGTAGGTGGAGAGCCGGCGGCCGTTGAGCAGCACCAACGTGTTCCCATCGCCGAGCCCGCGGAGATTGACCGACGCGGCATCGCCGCCGGCGTCGTTGGGGCCGGTGGCGGTCGCGCCGATATTGCCCACCGACGATTCGATGGGCGCCAGCGTGCGCAGGAAATCACTGACACTCAATGCGCCGGAGAGATCAATCTGCTCGGTGTCGAGCCGCGTGACCGGCAAGGATTTCTCCTGTTCGAGGCGTTTGAGGTTGGTGCCCGTGACCGTGAACGCGGCGAGAGAGACGACCTCGTCGTTTTTCGGCGCAGCAGCGGGCTGGCTGGAGCCGGCGTGGGCAAAGCCCAGCAAGGCAGAGGCAAACACGGCAAGGCGGTGTGCGGTTTTCATGGTGTCGGCGGCTTGGTGGTGTGGAAGCATGGCTGCGAATGCAATCCTTCAAGACGACAGGCTAATGGTTTAAAGAAGAACCGCAACCGACCGCCCGGACCGCGGCGGCGCTGGCCACGATTAAACGAAGCGGCGCCATGTACACCTAAACGCTCGCCTGCTGCGGGTTATAAAACGCGAAAAAATCTTGGGAATTTTTGAGCGTTTTGCGGCTTACCGCGTCTTTCTTACCGTAGTTCTTACGGTTTGCTTGGTGTTAGGTCAGAGAAGGCCGCTCTAGGGGTAGGGCGGCCTTCGTGTTTTCCGACCTCGCGATGCGAGCACAGCAATACCAAGACCTCCTGTTTGCGGATTTTGAACAGAAGCAAACGAAGGAAACCAAGATCAGACCTGAAACAATTCACCCCCTTCGTTCTCTTCGTTGCGTCTGTTCAATGCCGATAAAGGCGATGGAAATCAGATGTCAGACTGCGTGAGCCAGCGGAAGGAGATGACTTTGAAGCGGCGGCCAAACGCACCCGGCGGTTGCAGGTACTCGGCGTCGCTCGGATCTTTCGATTTCGAGGTGTCGAATTGATACGGCTCGGGGAAACGCTCGACGAGCGCCTCGCCCCTAGCGCGACCCTCAACCAGCCCGGTGACGGGGTTGACGACATCGCCATAAGTGCGAATCAGGAACGTGTCGGAACGCGGGAAAAGCACCGGCGCGAGCGCCGTCATGATGTCGGCTGGCGTGAGATACTGAGAACTGAACTCGGTGACGGCGGAGTTGACCCCGGAATCGGCGATGGCGCGTTCGAGCAAGCTGGTCGGCTTGCCCTTGGTATCGAGGAAGAGCGGCGACGGGTTGAGAAACTCCTCCAACGACCGGAAGGGGCCGGAGTCGAGCTGCTTCTGCTTGAGCCGGGCGATGATCGCGTCGGCCAGCGCCACCGTTTGTGCCGCCGAGAGCGGGCTCATGCCCCGCCGGTAGAGGTGGGTGTTGGCGTATGTCTTGGGGGTGGAGCCGTAATTCTGATCGTAGGTGGCGTCTGACGTGTACGTTTCTTGTGCCGACTGCGGAAACCGGAAGAACACGGCATCGATTGCCGACGCGGTGCGTGGATGAGTAGGCGCCGGTGTCGACGGAGTAGTCGGCGTGGTAGGCGTGGTGGGCGTCGTCGGATTGGTCGGCGTTATCGGAGTCGTGGGAGTGGTGGGTGTCGGCGGCAAAGAGCCGGTGGAGGAATTGGAAGGCACGTAGGTGAAAAGCGCGCCGGTCGGATTCGCAAAACGACCCGAGCGCAACACGGCGATCCACGCGTCGCGATTGACCGAGTTGAAATTGAACGCCCCACCCTGCCGCAGATAGCGCGACGAGTATTCCGAAGGCGTCGCCGTGCCGGTTGGGATGAAGTCGGTCTTGGCCAGGGCGGTGCCCGAGACTTTGCGCGGCAATACTTGGAGCAGCGAGTTGGGCATGGGGCGCGTGATGGCCCAACCAGCCTGCACCTGCGAACTCAGGCCGGAGAAATAAAAGCGGTCGAAGAGAGAATTGGCCGACTGGCTGCCGATCTGCGCCGTCGCGCCCCAAGGATTGCCGATGGCAAATGGGCGATTGCCGACAATCTGTAAATGCTGGAGCGAACCGAGCGAGAGTGGCGGCATGCGCGGCAGCTCAAAGACCGGCACGTCCTCGTTGTAAGAGAGTCCAGTCGCACTGGTTGTCGACGTAGGCGCCGGATAGGAGCGATCCAACAAGCGATTCGTGTAACTCGTATTGGGAATACCGTTTGATGCCTGAGCTGTTTCCGGACTCCCTAATGTGCGGAAAAACTCCGCGCCAAGGGTAGGTCCGCGCAAATCGGTGCCCTCGGTCAGCCACGCGTGGCCATCGATCGGCTCGGCGAGTCGAAACATGTAGGTGAACTGGTAAACGCCATTGGTAACTTGACTCGTCGGTGTGACAAAACTGGGAAACGACGGACTCGTGAACGTGGCGAGTACCGTGCCATCAGCTTTCTTGAGCTTCACAGTCAATTGCGTGCTGTTCGACACTCGCAACCGTGTCTGCGTGCTCAACGCGATTGGCGGTGTCACCAACTGACTGCGAGTCAGCTCGGGCGTAGCTGGGACGCTGGCATTTAGTTTTACCGCGAAATTACTGCCATGGCCCGATGCAGGCGTGACGGAGTTGCTCGCCGACACCCAATCGTAGACGCGGCCTGGCAGCCAAGAAAACCGGTCGAGCGTGGCATTCGTGTTCGAGGTAGTTTGCAACCACGTGAGATTGAATACCAGCGGACGCGTGGTCTGCGCGGGATCGCCAAACAGCGTGGGCAAAGCAACCGTCGCGAGCACCTTGGTCATGGCATCGTCGATCAACTCCACGTTGGGCAGGCCGGAAATTTCAAGTTTGAGTTGAGTGTTTGTAACGATTTCCGGCACGAGCGCCGACGAGTAGGGATTCCAGAGTGCCGCCTGCCAGCGCATTCTTGTTTGGAGCGTCGTTGAGAACGCAGTGGTGGTGAGCGCCCGCACGTTAAAATTCAGCATCAGCATCGAAAGGACCGGCGCGACGGAGAACGTGATGTTCTGATCGCTGGTGGCGCCGGGCGCGGTGATGCGGTAGCGCCGGATTTTCTCGATGTCGGCGACATTGGCGGCGGGCGTCTTCGGCGTGAGCAACGTCGTGGTGGTCGCCGTCGGCTCCATGTAATTGGTGTAGTTGGCCCACGCGGTGAAGGTGGTGCCGAGGAGCGAAGGCTTGAGCGAAAGATCGCTGCGCAGGCCGCCGGTTTTGGTGTTCGCCAGCACGGCATAATTGTTCGGCGACCACGCGTGGAAATTTTGAAAAAGGGCGGTCGGTGTGATCTTCAGCGAGGAAGTCGCTGCGGTCTGATTCTTCTGGTTGAAAAATCCGAGCTGGTTGAACGTCACCACGCTCGGCGCCAGCTCGCGATTGGAGCGATAGACCGCGGTCGTCGTTGTCACCGTTGCCGCCTCGCCGCTGTAATCGCGGGGCTCGAACACGGGATTGTTTCTGGTGTCGCGTGCCTGGAGCGACGTGTTGAGCGTGCCCGGCCCGGCGCCGAGGCCCATCTGTTGGCGCAGGCGCAGGCGCATCTCGTCGGTGTTGTACGGGGAGTAATTGATCACGCGGGTGGCGTCGTAGCCGTACTCGTCGGTGCGTTTGACGTATTGATCGGTCAACGCCACGGCGGCCTTCACGCCCTGATCGCCGATCCAATAAGCGTAGTTACCGATGGTGGTCTTGCCATTGAGTCCCGGCAGACCGACGGCGGAGATCGGCTGCTTCGCCACAAACACGTCGTTGGCCGTGCCCGAGGTGCGCGAGCCGACCATTTCCACGCGTTGGGCGGCGGCGATGGTCGTGCGCGGAGTCATCGCGCCGGTCTCGCTCCCGCTGGCGAGCCAGACGAGCGGTTCCTTCGCGCCGGTCGCGGTCGCGTCCCACACGCCGGTGTAGGCGCGGTTGGCGGTGGCGCCCCACCCTTCGGCCGTCGCGGTCACGCGCTGGTCGGGGCCGGCATATTTTTGCAACTGGCCGAGCGCGACATCGAGCGCCACGAGCGCATTTTGCCGCGCCTGCGCCTGCTTCTGCACGTTGCCCGCCACGGCAGTCTCGACCCGCGTATACGTTGCCAGCCCCAGCAAGAGCACCATCAGAAACGCCAGCAGCGTGACGACGAGCAACAGGGCAAAACCGCGTCGCGCATCGCGCGCGGCCGGCGGCTGACGGGAGACGGAGGACAAGAGGCTCATTGCGGTTGCGCCGGCAAAATGATGCGGCGGGTGAAGACTTGCGAGTTCTGCAACGCAATCGCCCACCACCATTCGGCGTCGGTGCGGTAGGCCTGCGGCCGGGTCGTCGCGAGCTTGTTGGGATTGGATTCGAGGGCGGCGATGAGCGCCGCGCCGCGCGGCGTGAGGATGCGGACCATCACATCGACCACTTCCGGAAACCGCGTGGCGTCGGTGCCGGTGGTTGACGACGTGGTCGCGAGACGGTCGGTGGTGACGTTGGCAAGCTGACCGGCAGCATTAACCGGATAAATGAGGCGCAGGCCGTCGGCCTTGGTGGAGTCGCGCACGTAGAGGCGCACGCCGAAGTCGATGACGTTGTCGGCGAGAATATTTCCCTGATGATTCGGTCGCTTGATCGAATAAGGGTCGCCGAGCTGCGAGCCGTCGTTGGTGGTCGGCGGCCGGGTGATGGCGTAGTTGCTGGTGGTCAGGTTCGGGTTGAGATCGAAGCCGCTCTCGAGGACGCCGGGCCGCGCGGTGGTGAAATTGGCGCTGTTGGGGACCAGCTGCACGGGACGAACTTCGCTGCGATAGAGGAGATAACGCTGATCGCTACTGACCGCGCTCGGGTTGGAGGCGGTGAGGTGGCGGATGATCTGGTAGGAGACCGCCACGGGCGTCGAGAGGCTGGCGGTGGCGGCGTTGGTGCCGCGCGAGGTGGTGAAGAATCGTAGCCACATCCCGGCGACGCCGTTGCGGGTATCGGCCAGCCGGCCGCGTTCGAGCAAACCCGGGCGGGTGGCGGCCAGGTCGAGCGAACTCGCGTCGGTGCCCGCCGATGCGTTGCCGGGTTTCTGGCGCGTGGGGGCCTGGGCGGTGGCCCAGATGGTGGAGTTGCTGGTGTCGGGCAGCACGCGCACAGCGAACCAGACCTTGGTGCCGCCATCGTCGCGGAAAATCGCGCCCTGCAAATCCTGCGCGAGCTGGTCGAGAACCAAACGCCCCTGCGCCGCCGCATCGACCCGCCCGGAAGTGCGCGACCACAGATCCATGGTGTTGCCGAGGATGCCGATCAGAAAACCGGCGATCAACACCGCCAGCGTGCCCGCCACCAGCAGCTCGATGAGCGTGAAGGCGCGGGCCCGACGGCGAAGAGAATGGAGCGCGGTGAAATTCATCGACGCACGCTCCCGGCGAAAAAGAGCACCTGTTTCTGGCTGTGATCGAACGGCACGCGCGCGGTCGGCAATGCGCCAACTTGCACCGCTCCGCCAGCGGCCGTCGGTTGAAACATCGGCCAGCGCACGCGAATGGTGAACGCGAGCCAGAGCGCCGACGGGTCCACACTGGCGCTTGCACTGCTGCCGGTGCCGGAGCTGGCCGGCTCGGGTGAGAGCGTGGCATTGCGCACGAGGGCGATCTCGAAAAACTTGTCGACGTTGCCGTTGGTCCAGATCGCCGTCTCGCTGCGCCGGCCGATCTTGTCGCCCGCCAGACTCGCGAAGAAAACCTTGTCGTCGGTGGCCGGGTTGTAGTCGGGCCTCGCGTTCTCCGTCTGCAGCTGGGCCTCGGTTTTCAGATAACTGCCCACGGTATCCAACGGCAATGCGCGCAGGCGGGTCAGCAATGCCTCGGCCACGCGCGAGGCCGCCTCGGCTTCGGCATTCGCGGTCACGGATTTCGCCGCCGGGAGGAACAGCCCGATCATCGCCAGAATCGCGAGTCCGAACACTCCCAGCGCCACCACGATCTCGATCAGCGTAAACGCACGGCGACACCTCCTGTGGTGCGGGCTAAAGCACCGCACTACGGAATCGGCGCAAGCGCGGCGCAGTGGTTTAAAAACTGTTGGCATCGTTCACAAAACTGATCGTGCCGGTGGATCTCAGCAAGAGGCCGCGCACGGCGGAAGGGTTGTCGAACATCGGGTATTGGTGGGCCGTGGTGTTGTCGGCCGGCTGCGCTGTGGCGAGCGCGATCTTGGTCGATGTAGTGCGTCCGTCGGGCGTGTACTCAATGTAGTAGACGCGGGACAGATTGACAGTGGTCGGGCTGTTCTCCGAGTACCGAACCAACATGCTCGTCGTACCAGATATCGATGACACCGGTGCGTACGCCGTACCCGGCCACACCACGCGCCTCCCGGTGGCGTCGAGCGCGAGATGATTCGTGGGGACGGACGGCGGCACCACGTAAATTGGAGACGGCAGATATGCCGGTTCGCCTACAGCAACCCAAGCACTGCTATTGTAGGCGGTCTCGCGCACGAGCAGGAGATAACGCAGATATTTGTCGGACTCGCCGCTGGGCGGTTGAATCGCATACACCACCAAGCGGGCACGCACTTGATAAATCGCCGCCTGGCTGCGTGCCATGCCGAGCAGCGAGGCCACGCGACTCTGGGCCGTTTGCAGCGCCGCCGCCTGCGAACCGCTCCCGCGCAACGCCACGCCCACCGCCGCCAGCAACAGCGTGATGATGCCCAGCACCACCATCAGCTCGATCAAACTGAAACCGGCGCGCAGACGCCGGCCGGGGTGAGCTGGGGCAACTGGAGCGGTGCGGATCATTTCCAACTCATGATGAGCTGCGAAGCGTCGGTGGCCCCGGTCGGCGCGCTGTAGAACAAAACGCCCGCCCGAATGCCGCCGGTGCTATTGGTGCCGGCGGGGAAATCGATCGTCGAGGGCGTCAGTCGCACGCCGGAGTTGTCGGGCGGGCTCACCGAGGGTTTCGTCGGGTAATCGGTGTTGTTGATGACGCCATCGAGGTTTTTATCGACGAGCACAGCGATGTCGGTGCTGCGAAAAGCGTCGCGCAGAAAATTCAGCTGCCCCGCGGTGTTATAACCAGCGGACACATCGCCCGCCGACACCAGATCGGAGTCGGTAAAGGTGATGAACTGGATGCGACGCAGATTCTGCGCTTCGGGTGGAGGCGGGTTGGGTTGGGTGCCGGCTCTCACCGCGGGCAATGCAGTCCCATCGCGACGCTTGCCGACCAGCACATCGTAGAAGCGGTGCAGACCACTGGCGGTGGCGCTGGCGCCGCCGTTGACCTTGTTGGTCGTGTCGAACACCGGATAATAACTGTACTCCTGCCGGAAGGCTTCGATGGCCGCCGCCCACTGGTTGAACTGCACGCGGGTCTTGGCTTTGTTGGCCGCCGCGCGCGCCGAGCCGGCCGTCGGCACAATGATCGCCGCCAAGAGACCCAGGATCGCCACCACCGTAAGCAGCTCGACCAGCGTAAAGCCGCGACGACGACGCGATGGGGCGGACAACGAACAGGAACACAAGGGGATCATTGGGCGGGGGCGTTGGCGAAAAGGTTATCCGCGTTATTGGGATTGGTCAAAAACTGGCTCGTCAATACGCCATCGACCGGGAACCGCAATGACGTCGTGTTGGGCGCGGGCGACACGGAGTCGTAGCCATCGGGTCCGACGGAGTATAGCACATACGTCGGGGCGAACCAGGCGTTGGGGTTGCCGGCGCGTTTGTAATAGTAGAGGTAACGGTTGCCCCACGGATCGAGGAAGCACGCCGTCTCCTCGATCTTCTGCGGCGGCGTGCCGGTGGGGATCAAAAAATTGGCCGTGCGGGTGCCTTCCATCGTCAGCTTCGACACATCGATCACCACGCGTCCGTTGATGCGATCACCCGACGTAAACGCCCGCGGCCCGAAGACGCCGGTGAGGGCGTTGAAGAGTTTCGACTGAGCATGGGAGAGCGAAAGCGTCTGCCCGGTGCCCGGCGAAGCCTGCGCAAAGTCGCCGGTCTGCGGATAGTCGCCGTAAAGACGTTTATATTCCTCCAAAGCCTGCGCGATGGTCGCGAGCTCGGCACGCGCCCGAGCGATGGCGGCGCGGTTTTTCGAGCCTTGCATCGCCGACATGGTCAGCGTCAGCAACAGCGCCACCACGCCGAGCACCGTCAGCAACTCCATCAACGTGAATGCGCGTCGCGCGCCGCCGCGTCCCGGGAAAGATGGAACCGCGGGTTTCATGGCGCAACGAGCATGGCAAAGGGGGGCAAGCACAGCCCAGCAGACGAAAAAAGCGGGGCGGCGATTACATCGTATCCCACTCTCGTCGACCAAACTTGCCCCCAGCGTCCCGTAAAAAGCCACATCGCAGTACTTGACAGACGCCGCCGGGGGTTCCTTATATGCGCCGTCGAACCCAAGATATGCTTGGGCTTTGAACTCGGCCTAAGGCCTGAAGACCCGGCTCTCCCGGACACCGAATTACTCGATTGTTCCGTCACGTGAGTGGATGTTTTTAGGGTTTGGAAGACAACCGCACGCGGCTCTTATCCCGACCCGAGTTTTGAGCGTCAAGCATGGGGACGCGTTCCCTCTCGTCCATTTACTTCCTCGCTTTGCCATGTCCACCAACCCTGCGTCTGCCTCGGCTGACTCCACTCCTGCTCCGGCCCCTGCCGCCGAGCCCACTGCCTCCGCGCCCGTTTCTCCTGCTCCGGCGCCAGCCGCCGCTCCCGCACCCGCGCCGGTTGAGAATCTCATCCATGTCGAGGGCGTCCTCGACGTCGATCCCTCGCGTGGTGGCAACGGCCAGCTGCTCGACACCAAACGCATGGGCAAACGCCGTCCGACCGATCCCTTTCTGCCCAAGGAGCTCATCCGCCGCTTCAAGCTGAAGCCCGGCCAGATGATCGGCGGCACCGCCTACCCGCCCGACGGCCGTTTCCCGAATCCGAAGATGAAGTTCATCGAGACCGTCGACGGTCTCTCCATTGAGGAACGGCGGGCGAAGATCGAGTTCACCCAGCTGTTGACGGTTTCGCCCGACAAGCAGCTCAAGCTCGAGCTCAAAGACGGCCGCATGACCACCCGGGTGGTCGACCTGTTTTGCCCGATCGGCAAAGGCACGCGCGGCCTGATCGTGTCGCCGCCCCGCGCCGGCAAAACCATTCTTCTGCGCGACATGGCCCTCGGCGTGCTGGAAAACCAGCCCGAGTGCCACGTGATGATTCTGCTCGTGGACGAGCGGCCCGAGGAAGTCACCGATTTCCGCCGCAACGTCCCCGCCGAAGTGTGGGCGTCCTCCAACGACGAAAACGTCGAGAACCACATCCGCATCGCCGACCTCTGCATCGAGCGCGCCAAGCGCCTCGTCGAGTGCGGCAAAGACGTGGTGCTGTTCCTCGACTCGCTCACCCGGCTCGCCCGCGCGCACAACACCCTGCGCAATTCGGGCCGCACCGGCTCCGGCGGTCTCGATGTGCGCGCCCTCGAAAAGCCGCGCCAGCTCTTCGCCTCTGCCCGCAACACCGAGGACGGCGGCTCGCTCACCATCGTCGCCTCCATTCTCGTCGAGACCGGCAGCCGCATGGACGACGTGATTTTCCAGGAGTTCAAAGGCACCGGCAACATGGAGCTCGTACTCGACCGCAAATGCGCCGAGATGCGCCTCTGGCCCGCCGTCAACATCGGCGGCTCCGGCACGCGCAAAGAGGAACTGCTCCTCGACGCCAAAACGCTCGAAGGCATCCACTTTTTCCGCCGCGCGCTCGTGCAGCAAAAGATCGAGGAATCCACCGAGACTGTGCTCGCCCGTCTCTCGAAAACGAAGACGAACGCCGAGTTTCTCAAACTCATCGCCCGGTGAGCTGGCTACCGCCGGCATACCGTCCGACCGCGCCACAAACGCGCCCGGTGCTCTGCGCCGGCGCAGACCTGCAACCGCGAGACGCAGCCCGGCCTCCGCGGTTGCCGAAAATCTCGCGTACAGAGATTTTGCCAACTTCCCTCTTGCGCCACAGCGGAAGTTCCTAAACAAACTGCATCCCCTGTTGTGGCTGCCACGCCGCCCCACAGGAGTGTCTAACGCCTGTTCGCCCACCAACGCATGCATAGTTTCTCCGAGCAATGTCTCGACATGGCCCGCTCAATTCTGGGCCATAATCTCGACTCGATCCAGCCGGACGGCACCGTCCTCCCGGCCCCGGGGGAGCAACCCCGGCCCGACGAACCCGGCCACGTGGCCTACGCACTGGGCGAATACTACCGCGCCACCGGCGAATCCACCCTCAAGGGCGTCGACCTCATCGACCTCACCGCGCGCTGCCTGACCGCGCAGATGTTCACCGAGCCCGCCGCCGAAAACGGCCTCGCGTACGCCTCGCTCGGTCTCCTGTGCTTCGGCCCCTCCAAGGAACGCAATCCCGTCTGGGAACGCCTCGTCGAAGAGACGCAACAGCGCATCGACAAACAGCTCCTCCACCGCAGCGACTACGACAACCACTGGCAGGCCTTCAACGTCGCCAAGGCGGTCGCGCGTTACAGCTTCGGCCTTTCCAAGAAAGACGAGACCTCGCGCCTGATCGAGCGCATGGTCGACCGGATCAACCAGACCAGCTCGTCCGGATTCTTCGACGACTCCACCTCCGGACTCGGCGGTAATTTCAATCTCTACGGCGTGATGACCTTCGTGTTCATCCGCTCCGCGCTCCAGTTGCACGCCAACAGCGGCGTCCGCGACCGCAAGCTCCCCACCCTGCGCACCTACGCCGAGAAATACATCAAGATCATGCCCGATCTGGTGCGTTCCGACGGCCTCGGCTGGGCCTTCGGCCGCGCTGCTGGCGCCTACGGCCAGATGCACTGCATCAGTCTCGTGCTGCAAGGTCTGCGCGATGGCTGGATTCCGGACGATCAAAAGCCCAAGTATTTCGATCTCCTGCGCCGGCTGTTCTTCTTCTTCTACCAGACCTACCTCGACCAGGAACACGGCTTCCTCGATCTGCGCGACGGCGAACGCACCGCCCATCATAATCACACCACGCGGATGGCGAATTTCGACGCCGCCCGCTACCTCTGCCAGTGGTCGCGTCTCGCCAAGACGGTGCAGATGCCGACCGGCACGCCGCGCCTGGAACCCACGCGCTCGACAGGTCGCTTCGTCATCTTCGACAAATCGAACCGCAAAGAGCAGGGCCTTTTCCTCTTCCGCGACGCCGACAGCGGCCTGCATTTCCAGATTCCGCTCATCTCCTGCGGTGGCAAAGCCGTGGCCGATGCCCTCCCCTTCCCACACTGCCCGGGCATCTTCGACTGGCCCAACGGCATCTATCTGCCGTTGATGATTCCCGAACTCACATTCGGCGATCACGCCACGGTCCCGGCCTTCTACGGCAAGAACTGCGTCACCGGCCTCGGTCTGCGCAACAGCTTCTTCTTCCGTTACGAGCAGCCTGATCTGATCGACTCCAAGGAAGAACTCGTGCGCGGTCTCGGCAGCGTGAAGGTGCAATGGACCTTCACCGGCGCGAAGATCTCCTGCGAATTCGCCTACAACGTGAAGCAGCAGGTGACGCTCGACAAGTTCCGCTACATGCTCGCCATCGCGGCGCCGCACTCGAAGTACCACGTCGCCGGCTCGGTCATGCTCGGACCCAACGGCCATCGCTGCACCGTGGTGAAAGACGACTTCCAAGCCACCTGGCTGGACACCGAGGTCGTGACCAACGACCCGACGTACCGGACCAACTACGGCAAGATCCACTACCTGCAATACCTCGTGCGCGATCACCCGCTGATCATGCGTCCGGGCAATGCCTACCGGTTGATCGTCGAGTTCGAGCCCGAGATTGCCCACGCCGAAGGCTGATGCGGCCCGCGCCGCAGGTGCCGTTTAGGTGGAGGATCGCGTTGATCCACACCTAAACTTCCGACTAATTCTTCGTTCCATGCTCTCCCGCCGCATCATTCCGTGCCTCGACGTCACCGCCGGACGGGTCGTCAAAGGCGTGAAATTTCAGGAGCTGCGCGATGCCGGCGATCCGGTCGAATGCGCCAAGGCCTACGACGCCCAGGGCGCTGACGAGCTCGTGTTTCTCGACATCACCGCGTCCAGCGACGGGCGGAAGATCATGCACGACGTCGTGGCCTCCACCGCCGAGCAGTGCTTCATGCCGCTGACCGTTGGCGGCGGACTGCGCACCGTGGCCGACATCGAGGCGATGCTCAAAGCCGGCGCGGACAAAGTTTCGCTCAACACGGCCGCGATCAAAGATCCCGAGCTGATCCGCGCCGCCTCCGAGCGTTTCGGCGCGCAGTGCATCGTGCTGGCGATCGACGCCAAACGCGATCCGGGACCGGAACCGCGCTGGCGCGTCTACACCCACGGCGGCCGCAATCCCACCGAGCTCGATGCCGTCGCCTGGGCCAGACGCGGCGTGGAACTGGGTGCCGGCGAGATTTTGCTGACCAGCATGGATCGCGACGGCACGCAGGCCGGTTACGATCTCGAACTCACCCGACGCGTCAGCGATGCGGTGAGCGTGCCGGTGATCGCCAGTGGCGGCGCGGGCACCCTCCCCCACTTCGCCGAGGTGCTCGACCAAGGCCGCGCCAGCGCCGTGCTCGCGGCGTCGCTCTTCCACTTCGGCACGTTTACCGTGCCGCAGGTGAAGGATTATCTGGCCCGTCATCACGTGCCGGTGCGCCAGTAAAACCGGCGCACCGCGCGGTGTGTCGGGAGCTGTTTAGACGGTCGGTTCCCAGCCCGGCTGGTACTCGCGCGACCAAAGCGTGGCCGCCTCGGCATCGCCGATGATGTGGCCGTTGCTCGGATCGATTTGCAGACTGCGGCGAACGCGTTGGGCGATGTTGCCGAGCTGCCCGAGCACGGTGCTGCAATGACCGCCGGAGATCGGCGCCGTCAGTGTGGCCGTGCCGCGGATCGCATTCACGAAATTGCCAGCGTGATCTTCCTTGAGCCCGGGGTCCTTGCTGTTGGCGAGATCGACGCCCTTGCCCTCGTTCACTCCCACCGACTTGATCGGCTTGTTGTCGAGGCCGTACACGGTGTAGCCACCGCTGCCGTCATAATCGAGGATGCCCTTGCTGCCGAAGAACACGATGCCGTTGGCCTTGTTGCCCGGGCCGAAAGTGTTCGTCGAACGCCCGAACCAGGTGATGCCGCGGCCGGCGCCGTATTCGAGTTGGATTTCCTGCGTGTCGGGAGCCTCCCAATCGTCGACGCCGACATCGTGCCACCGGCCGCCGAAGGAGCTGACCTTGGTGGGATAGCTGAGGTCCATGGCCCAGCGCGCGACGTCGAGCAGATGCACGCCGTTGTTCAACGCCTCGCCGGTGCCCCAACGCCAGAACCAGTGCCAGTTATAGGGATGAAGATTGCTGCGGTAACCGGTGCGTGGCGCCGGCCCCTGCCAAAGATCCCAATCGAGCTCCGCCGGCGGCGCGATCACCTGCCCGTAGCCGATCGGATCGCGCCGACGCGAATAAAAGCACTTGGCCAGATAAACCGTACCGATCAGGCCTTCGCGCATCTCCTGCACCATCTGCTGGGTGTACTGGATGGAGCGGCGCTGATTGCCCATTTGCACCTGCCGTTTGTATTTCTGCGCCACCTCGACGAGGATTTCGCCCTCGCGCGGATTGTGGCTGCACGGCTTCTCCACGTACACGTGCTTGCCGGCCTTCGCCGCCAGAATCGCCATGGGAGCATGCCAGTGATCGGGTGTCGCGATGACCAGCGCGTCGACTTCCTTGTCCTCCAAGACCCGCCGAAAGTCGGTCTCGGTCTTCACGGCCGTCTGCTGCTTCTTGCCCACGGTGGCGACGGCCTTGGGCAGATAACGTTTGTCGACGTCGATCACGTATTTGATGTCCACACCCGGCACGCCGGTAAACTTGCTGATAAGATCAAGCCCGCGGGAATGAATGCCGGCAACCGCAACGACCACGCGATTGCTGGGAGCGCTTTGCGCCTGCAGCGGACTGAGCCGCGAAGAAAGTGCGACGGCTGCGCCAGCCGTGAGCGAAGAAGCGAGAAAATGACGACGGTTGATTTGTTGAGGCATAGCTATGGGGATTGGAGTGCTGAGGATAGACGCAAGCTGCGGGGCTTGGTTGCGAGGAAAAATTTATCGACCCATGTCACCACCCAGCGACGGGCACGGAAACGTCAGGGCGAATTGGAGGAGAGCGGAAATTTATTCCGCGATGCTTCGACTTTGATGTAGTGCAACACCACCGGAGCCAGAATCATTCCGGGGACGCCCATCAACGCCTCGCCGATGATCAGTCCGAGCAGCGTCAGCCACATCGGATTTTTTATCCGGCTGCCGATGATTTTACTGTTCAGGAAATACTCCAGCTTGTGCAAAACCACGAGGAAAGTGAGCGCCATCAACGCCAGTTTGGGCGAGAGCGTGAACGCTATGCCCACAATCAGCGTGTTGCTCATGAGATTGCCGATGATCGGCAGCAGGCCGCACAGAAACGTCAGCACGATGATCACGACCTTGTAGGGAAAATCATTCCAGAGGATGAACGTGGCCGTCAGCGAGGTGTTGATGGTGGAGATCGCGAGCTGCGCGCCCATGACCGTGGCAAAACTCCGGTAGAACGTTTTGAAACGCTCACCGACCTCCTGCCAAACCAACAGGTAAATATTGTCGGGCACCGCGTGCGAATCCGGCTCCAGCTGAAAGCGCGCGTTCACAAACAAGCTGACCGCCACGACCAGTCCGATAACAAATTCCACCAGTCCGAGCGTCAGCGCCTTGGCATATTTGCCGATGCCCGCGATTTGCTCGCTCACCGCATCGCGCGCCTGCGCCTTGAGGCTGTCATAGTCGCTAAAGGGCAGCTCGATGTCGTGGGAACGCGCGAGCTCCAACAGCGAGGGGATCGTCTTGGTGGCGATCTTCGGCACCGCATCATAGGCCTGCAACGCGAAGAAATAAGAGCCGATCGCCGCCAGCGTGACACCCAGAAGGAAAAGTGAAACGCCCAGGGCCTTGCTGCGGCCAAAGCTCAACTGATGCAGCGCGAAGTAGGAAAAGATGACTGTGATGAAAAGCGTGGGCAGATGCAGCAACACCACCAGCAACAGCAACAGGGCAACCAGAACGTAGGAAAGCTTGGCAGGATTCGACATGTAAGAGCAAAGATGGGCGATGAGATCGCCCACCCGACTACCGCTCGACTGCGGGCATTTCAAGAAGCATCCCCACCCCACTGACCGGGCGGCAGCTCACGCCGCCCGGTCGCCGGCCAGAAAGGACTGCCACAACGACAGCACGATGAAGTCGCTCCGCAGCTTCTTCTCGGCGGCGTCGCGCAACTGCCGCACCCGCTCCTTCGAGATGCCGAGTTCGTCAGCAATCTCTTCGAGCGTCGCATCGTCGAGATAGTAGCGCCGCAAGACAAACGCGTGGTTGGCCGGCAGCCGGTCGAGCGCGGCCTGCACCGACGAAGCGACGTCGTCAGTCTCCGCCGAACGCGCCGGACATGCGGCATCATTGTCGGCCAGTTCCAGCAACGGCCGGCCCTCCGCGTCGGTCTCGTGGAACGAACACGGTTCGGCCGCGAGCGCGAGCCGGTCTAGTTGCCGCACTTTACCGTCCTGCATGCCGGTGACCGCCGCGACTTCCGCGGTGGTCGGCGACCGGCCGAGATCGCGTTCGAGCGCGGCCGCGGCCCGCCGCACGGTGTTGACCTGCGCCCGGGTGCGCCGCGAGAGCGGATCGAGCCGCCGCAACTCATCGTAGACGGCGCCCCGCACCCGGATGAAACAATAGGCGCGGGCCTCGTGCCGCGGACCGTTGAAGCGACGCAACGCCTCGACGAGCGCCACTTTGCCGGCGCTCGCGAGGTCTTCGCGCGAGACTTGCGCCGGCAACCGCCGGTCGAGTTGGGCCAAAACCGCATCGATCACGGAGAGAGTATCCGCGAGGGAATTGGCAGAGGAGGTAGGGATGGCATTCACGGGAACAGAAACGAAAAAGAGGAAAGATGACGCGGCGGGTGTGCGGGCGGCGCGGCGCTTTCGGCTGGCGGGAAATAGAACCACGGCTCAGGTCGCTCGGCACCGGAAGACTTCTCCGGCGTCCGCCCTCATTGACCGTGGGTAAAGTGGCATGCGCAACCGCGTCGGCAGAGGACGGGAAACGATATCCAAGCCGCTCTAGACCTGCATCGTTCCCCGCCTCCGCATCCGCGATTCCGCATGGAAACTCGGCCCCTGCCGGCTTGGGCCGCCGGCTGGCTGCAAAGAGATCCGATGGGGCGTGGCGGATTCCGGCCTCGGATCAAGGACCGGCGCTACTTCGAAGGAAAGGGTTGGCGGGCGCCTCACCGGAGGCACCGCGCCGCTCGCACACCGTCGTCCCTCTCGCGCCGCGGAAGCGGGCGGATTGGACGGCCGCAGGAATTCATGGCGGACGTGGGCTGATTGACCTGGGCTCAGCGTTGAAGCCGCTGGGGAATCTGGAAAACGAACCGGGAGGCTCGGACTCCGGAAGCGGCTTTGTGATTTAAAACAAAAGACCCACTTCCGGGAGGGAAGTGGGTCAGCGTTAAAAGGGTTTGGGGGGCGCTTTTAGCTTACTGTACTTCCCGATTGGCGGCCGCGATAGTGGCGAGAGTTAACGCCAACAATGCGCGTGACGTCCGCCAGCGTAGTGACCGCAACGGATGCGGCCATGCTCGTCCACGTTGCGTGGCGGCGGCTCGTCATTGGTTGGGTTTGCTTTCGGGCGTTCATGTTTGTGTGGATTGACTGGATAACCGTGAGAAACGGCCCATGCCGAGAAAAAAACAAGGGGGATGTTGAAAAAAGTTTCGTTTCGTCCCCGGTCGCGCTCTCTGTTGCCTCCGCGCCAATTATCCATCTCTTCAAATCACCATGCTCGTTCACAACGTCTTTTTCTGGCTGAAACCCGAACTCACCGCCGCCCAGCGCGCCGAATTTCGCCGCGGCGTGGAATCGCTGCTCACCATCAAGCCGCACGTGGCCCAAGGTTTCGTCGGCACACCCGCCGCCGTGGCTGATCGGCCCGTGGTCGACAAGACTTACTCGGTCGCGTTGACCATCGTGTGTCGCGATGTCGCCGCGCACAACGCCTACCAGGTCGATCCCGTCCACCTGGCGTTCGTCGAAAAATTCAAGAGCTGCTGGACCCGCGTGCAGATTTACGACGCGGAGTAATTCCGCCCGGCCCATCTCTACGCAGAAAGCACTACGCGCAATCCGTCGTGTGCCGGCGCGATGCCCGCAGGCAAACCGGCCGCCAACTCCGCGTGGTCGGTGAGGTGCGTGAGATGCGTCAGCCACGTACGCGGTGCGCCGATCTCGCGCGCCACCGCCACCGCTTCATCGATGCTGAGGTGACTCGGATGCGGCTTCGGGCGCAGTCCATCCAGCACCAGCGCATCGGCGCCGCGGGCCAGCGCGATGGCTGCCGGCGGCACCTGCTTGCAGTCGGTGTAGTACACGAATTTTTTCCCGCTGCTGCGTTCGACAAACACCAGTCCGAGTGTCTGCGCATCGCCGTGTGGCAGCAGCGTGGAATGGATCGTGCCCTGCGGTAATTCGAGCACGGACGGCATCGGTTGCAGCCGAAAAGCCGCGTAACCTTTCGTCGCTGGCCGCTCGCAAATGGCGTACGGATAAATCGCCTGCACCCGCGCCAGCCCGGCGGGAGTCGAGTACACCGGCAGCGCCGAGCCGCCGAGCAAATCGCAAAACCGCCGCAGGTCGTCCATGCCCGTGATGTGATCGGCGTGCTCATGGGTCAGGAGGAACAGATCGATCCACGCGATGCGTTCGCGCACGCACTGGAGGCGAAACTCCGGCGTGGCGTCGACCTGGATGCGCAGGCCGTCCATCACCACATGGATGGAGGCGCGCGTGCGCCGGTTGCGCGGATCGCCCGACGTGCACACGGGGCAATCGCAGGCGATCAACGGCACGCCCTGCGAGGTGCCCGAGCCAAGGATGATCACTTCCATGGCACCACGGAAAGCCAACGCCCCGCCTGCGGCCAGCCTGCAATTGCATAGCAGAGATTGTCGCGCACGGGCCACGAATTTTCCTCGCCATGCGTTTGGGCGGAAAAGCACGCTGCCTCGCGCCACGCAGCCCATGCGTTCGCCCTTTCTTCAACCTCTCCCCGCCATGCACACACGCCGCGATTTCCTCAAAACGGCCGGTCTCGGTCTGGCCGCCGGCTCGCTTCTCAGTTCCTCCAGCGGACACGCGCAAAGCGCGCCCGATCCGACCAACGCCGCCCCGGCCGCGATCACACTCGGCGTAGCGTCTTACTCGCTGCGCAAATTCAAAGTCGACCAGGCGCTCGCCATGACGCAACGGCTGGGCATCTCGCGGATGACGTTCAAAGACGCCCACCTCTCGCTCAAAGCCCCCGACGAGCAGATCAAGCAGACCATGGCTCTCGCCCGCGAGAAAGGCATCGAGGTGTATGCCTGCGGCACGGTGTACATGAAAACCGAGGCCGACGTCGACGAGGCGTTTCGCTACGCCAAGACCGCCGGGATGCAGATGATCGTCGGCGCCCCGAATGTGGCACTTCTGCCATTGGTGGAGAAACGGGTTAAGGAATCGGGCGTCGCCCTGGCCATCCACAACCACGGCCCGGACAACCCGCTCTACCCTTCCCCGCTGGATGCGTTTGCCCTGATCAAAAACATGGACGCGCGCATGGGCCTCTGCATGGACATCGGCCACACCCAGCGTTTGGGGCAAAGTCCCGTGGCGGTTTTCCAGGAGACGTTCGACCGCGTTTTCGATGTGCACATCAAGGACGTCTCCGGCTCGAACAAGGCTGGCAAGACCTGCGAAATCGGCCGCGGGGTCATCGACATGGCCGGTTTCCTGAAAACCGTGATCGCGAAAAAATACGCGCACACGCTGAGCTTCGAATTCGAGAAGGATGACAACGATCCGCTGCCCGGCATGGCTGAATCCGTCGGCTACGTCCGCGGGATGCTGAAACTGCTCGGAGCCTGATTCGTCAACCCGTTCGCCGCTATTTCTCCCGCCTTATGAAAAACACCCTTCGCTTCCTTCCTCTCGCACTCGCCCCTTGGTTCGCGACCGCGCCGGCCGGGCAATTTTCCGGTAAGCCGGGCGAAGTAAAAATCATGACGCTCGACCCCGGGCATTTTCATGCCGCCCTGGTGCAGAAATCGATGTACCCGCAAGTCGACCCCAAGGTCTACGTCTACGCCCCCGCCGGCGACGATGTGCAGGAGCACCTCAAGCGCATCGACGGCTATAACAGCCGCCAGAACCAACCCTGTCGCTGGCAAGAAAGCATCTACACCGGCCCCGACTTCTTCGCGAAGATGCTGCAGGACCGCCCAGGCAACGTGATGGTTACTGCCGGCAACAACCGCAAAAAGACCGAGTACATCAAAGCGACCATCGAAGCCGGCATCAATGTGCTCGCCGACAAACCGATGGCCATCGACGCCGCGAACTTCGAGCTGCTGCGGCAGGCGTTCGCCACGGCCGAGAAGAAAGGGGTTTTTCTCTACGACATTATGACCGAGCGGCATGAGGTCACTACCCAGTTGCAGAAGGAGTTTTCTTTGCTACCCGAGGTTTTTGGCACACTCGAAAAGGGAACGCCCGAACAGCCCGCGGTGACCAAGGAAAGCGTCCATCATTTCTACAAGTTCGTCTCCGGCTCCGCGCTCAAGCGCCCGGCGTGGTTCTTCGACGTGACGCAGCAAGGCGAAGGCATCGTCGACGTCACCACCCACCTCGTCGATCTGATCCAATGGGAATGCTTCCCCGATCAAACGCTCGATTACACCAAAGACATTCAAGTGCTGACCGCGAAGCGCTGGGCGACTCCGCTCACCGCCGCCGAGTTTAACGCGGTGACCAAGCTCAGCGGTTATCCCGATTATCTGAAAAAAGACCTGCAAGGCGACACACTGCGCGTCTACTCAAACGGCGAAATCAATTACCGGATCAAAGGCGTGCACGCCAAAGTTTCGGTTACATGGAATTACAAAGCGCCGGACGGCGCCGGCGACACCCACTTCTCGATCATGCGCGGCACCAAGGCGAATTTGGTGATCCGCCAGGGTGCCGAGCAAAGCTTCAAACCTGTGCTCTACATCGAGCCCGCCCCGTGCACCGACCTTGCAGCCCTCGGTCAGGCACTGACCGCCAACCTCGTCAAAGTGCAGGCGCAATTCCCCGGCGTGGAATTGAAGAAGCTGGCGAGTTCCTGGCAGGTTGTGGTGCCGGAGCGTTACAACGTCGGCCACGAAGCACACTTCTCGCAGGTGACGGAGAAGTTCCTGAAATATCTGGCGCAGGGCCGGCTCCCCGAGTGGGAAGTACCCAACATGATCGCCAAGTATTACACCACAACCAAGGCGCTGGAGCTGGCCAAACAAAGCCGCTGATTATTCCGAACGCACACGACCACCACGGCGCGCTTCATTAAAAAGCCCCTGCCATTTCCGGCAGGGGCTTTTGTTTAAAAACCGGGCGCATACGCGCCGCTCGCAGGACTCAGGATGCCACAGCAATCTTCAGCGGCACCACGATGCGCGTTTCCACCGGACGGCCCTTGATCTTCGCGGGCTTGAACTTCCACTTGGCGACGGTCGCGAGACAAATTTTGCTCATTTCCGCGGGCACAGTGTTGGTGATTTGCAGGTCGCGCGGCTTGCCGGTGCGATCGACGATCAACGCAATCATCACTGTGGTTTCCACCGTGCAAAGCTCGCGCGGGATTTCAGGCATGATGGGCGATATCGGCGTGGGTTGTTCGTCCAGCTCAGACGGCAGGCGCAAGCGATCCGTCGCCAACAGCGTCGGGTTGAGTTGCAACGCCACGCCATCCTCGATCTTCGCAGTGAGTCTGACCGGGTCGTAGGCCGGCAGCGACAACTCGAAGACGGCCTCGCCCACCGGTTCCTCCGCCAACGTCAGCGGCGTGACACCCAGAACCCGCCCATCGCGTTTGACCACGGCGCCGGCCGGGGTGCTCGAAATTTCCACCCGTCCCTGGGAGTATTTCGTCGCCACTTTAGCCGTACCACCACGCGTGACACTTACCGTCTCCGTGCGCTCCGGCCAGCCGGCGCGACGGAAGATCACTTTGTAATCGCCAATATCGAGATTCGTCAGTTTGGCCGGGGTTGTGCCACGCAGATTCTCGTTACCGAGATTGATCATCGCACCTGCCTGTACGACTTCGTAGGGCGTGCCATCCGGATCGCAGGCAATTTCCAGTGCGCCCACCTGCCGCTGCAATGCGATACTGCCGAGGTCGGTCGTCTCATTCTCGCGCACATCGGCCTCCAGCTTCACCTCGTCGTGACGCGCCAGACGCACAGTGACTGCGTAGTGTCCGATCTTGATGTCGGAAAGTGTCACCGGCGAAGTCTGCGGCGGGAGATTGCCAATCACGACCGTGGCTCCAGCCGGTTGGGTGACGAGACGCAATGCACCGCGGGCATTGGCCAGACGGGCGGCGGATTGATTGCGGGCCTCGGCCTCCGCGCGAGCACGTGCGGTTTCCGCATCAACGACCTTGGCGGAGGCGGCCGCCACTTCGGCTTCGGCGCGTTTGCGTGCCTCAGCTTCGGCCAGACGCATTTTCTCGGCGAGCTGAGCCTTCTCTGCGTTGACCTTGGCTTCCTGCTCCAGACGCGCGCTCTCGGCCAGCGCAGCATTCTTTTGCTGCTGCGACTGCGAAAGCACCCATCCGGTAATGCCAAGCAAAACCACAAACCCGGCGAACAAGCCCAACCCCAGTGGGCTCTTGAAAAATGATTTGCCCGCCTTCTCGTTCGGGGTGTCACCATCGCCCGCCATGTACTGTTTATAAGACGCCGATGACGACACCGGCGGGGACATTTTCGGCGTGGCGACCGCACCTTTGTTGCCAGAATTGGACGAACCTTGTTTGGGCGTCTCCGGCTCGGTCGCCGGTTTGGGTGCCGGTGCAACTTTGGGCGCAGGAGCAGGCGTGGGTTTGGCCAGAGCCACCGCAGCCGGTGTCTCCTTGATCGCGGCCACTTGGGCGGGCGCGGGATTGACGGTAACAACCTTGGCCGCCGCCCCAGATTTGGGCGCAGCCGGCGCAGGCGTCTTGGCCGGTGTCACTGCCGGCGCAGCTGCCACCGCTACGGGCTTGGCCGCTGCCACGCTGACCGGCGCGAGACTGTTGGGTTCATCCCAGCCCATAAGCCAGGAGTTGCTTTCCGGTGTCCGTATGGCTTGCAACAGACCCAGCCAGGCCGGCGAAAGAGTGGCAGGCACTTCGCTCCCCAAAGTGATACCAGCAGCGGTACACCATGCTTTTGTATCAAATGTGTAACGCGTCAGCTTAAGGGACTCGGCGAGCCGATCTGTGAGCCAATCCTGTTTGGCCGGCAAGCCAGCGATCAGAAAGGCATTGGCCGCCCCGGCTTTGCCACCGGTCAAGGCCGCAAGGTCCGGCTTGATGGACTCAGCCAACCGTTGGGCAATGAGTGGACCGCTCTCGGAGAAATCAAAGCCTTCGTTGAAGAACAACTTACTCGCCGCGCCTTTGAATTTGAGGTTGAGCTCGGCCCGGACCGCTTCCGCGATAACATCGAGTGTGATCTGCGCCGTCCCGGCGGCAACGATGCCATTCTTGCCCACTAGGAGAAGCTGCGAGGTTTTCTCGCCACACTCCAAAATCACCAGCGGACTGCCATCGCCCGTTTTGGCATTAGCTGTGATCGCACCCGCCAAAGCAAACGAGGACACCAGCACCTTCTTGGGTGAAAGCTGCCACGTTTTTAGGGTCTCGAGCATTTGCGCTAACGCCGCCTGCGAAGTCACCGCCATCGCCGCCTGCGCCCCCTTGGCCACCCCGGAAGTGCCTTCGCGCGCGTCAATCGCCGAAGCTGCACAGGGTTGCCAGTCGGCAAATTCACTTTGACCAAGCAACTCGGACAATGCCTTGTTAGAAACCAATATACGACGCACCCCCGGCCGCGCCAAGACCACCGGAGCGCCGGCTCCACCAACGAGCAACGAACCCAATGTCTCACCCGCTGAAGTGATCGGAATTTCCCGCAAGTCCTCTACCGTACAAGCACCAGGACGTCCCCGTGTACGTGCCAAAACGAGGGAAAAATCATGAATTTCTGCGAAGAAACGCGGAGTAGAAGTGTCAGACATGGGAGGTTGGAATTGACAAAGGACTGGTTCGGGAAAAGGTCATGAGCCACTTAAGCCATTTGAGGAGTTGCTAACACGCCTCAGGTCACGGCGGGATGCCGAAGATGCTGGTTGGGCAAGTCAACGTCTCGGCCCCGATAGTTCTATTTTTTACGTAATTTTTACCTTAAGTTTTTAGAAAAGGATTCACGGCGCGCGAATTTCCAGAACTCTGAGGGCCTTGCACAACCAGCCTTCTTTGTCGTGAGCCCTAAAATTCTTTTCACGAAATACACATCCCAGCAGTGGCGAGCGCGTACCGCGATCGTCAACGCCGGCCATTTGTATTGGAAAAAGCGTGACGACGAAGATGTCGCGGCTGCCCTGCGCAATGATCGCTTCGATCTGATGATCATCGATAGCCGCGGCGCCAATGGCACTACCATGGCCATGGTGGAGCAGTTGCGCCAAAGTCAGGCTCAGTCACAAATCTTCCTGATCTCCGACAAGTTGGAGCTCGACGCCGTGGTGCGCGCCATCCGCCTGGGTGTGAAAGACCTCTTTCATCCACCACTGGATTTCACGGCCTTTTTGCAAAGCGTCGGTCGGTTGCTTTACGGCAATACGCCACACGAGATTACCCCGGCCAACTGGAGCGAAGTGGCGATGTTGCTCTGCGGTAATAACGAACCCGCAACCGCTCGCGGCGAGAACTCCAAGAACGCGGCCTCCCCCTCCAGCGCAGCCGCCGCCGCCATTGGCGAAGCCACCCTGGCGAAACAACAACGCGAACTCGAATTGGCGCAGCAAGCGTGGCAATCCACCCAAAAGGAACAAGCTGCGGCCATTGAACAGCAACGAAAAGAGCTCGCGCAGCAAACCGAGGCCTTAACCGCCGAACGCACGCGCCTCGCCGCCGAGAGCGAACAATTCGAAACCGACCGTCAGCTGCACCGACAGGCGGAGCAAAAACTGACGCGCGCCCAAGCGGAGCTGGAAAAGAAACGTTCTACGCAAACGTCTGCGGCCGATAAATCGCTGCGCGAACTGGAAGCGAAATTGCAGCAGGCTGAACAGGCGGGCACAGCCGCAGAACAAGCGCGAGCCACCGCCCAGCAGCAGGCCGCGGCACACCAGAAAGAAGTTGCCCGGTTACAGCAGGAGCTGACCAAGCAAAAAACCCAGCTGGAGAAGCAGCTCGAGGAAACAGAATCGCAAGCCTCACTCGCCAAGCAACGCGAGGCCGCCCAAGCCCGCGACGTCGCCGCCGCGCGCAAACAAGCTGCCGACGCCGAACAGGTCGTCGCCCAGTTGCGCAAAGAAAAAGCCGCATTGGAAAGCGGCGCCGCCGGTGCCGGGACACGCGTGCAGGAATTGCAGGCCGCGCTCAAGCAGGCGGAGGAAGCGCAACGGCAGGCGCAAAATGCCCGCGACAAGTTAACCAAAGACGCGGCCGCCAATGCCGCACAAGCCGAACAACTCCGTCGCGAGCTGGCGGCGCAAAAAACCAAACTCGAAGCGGAGGCCGAAAAAACCGAAGCCGAGCTGCTCGTCGCGCGCCAAAACGCCGCCAAGAGCGAACGCGAACTCGCCGCCGCCAAGGCGGAATTGGCGACTGCGGCGAAAGCTGCCAGCGCTCAATTGGCAACGGCGGAAGCACAGCTGGCACAGTTGGCGAAAGAGAAAAACGAAGCCGCCACCGCGCTCAAACGTCTGCGCGATCAAGCCAGTCAGGCCGAGGCAGCCCACGCCGAACTGGCGAAGGGTACCTCGGCGCAGCAGAAGGAAGTCACCCGGCTACAACGCGAACTCGCCGAGCAAAAAGCCCAGTGGGAAAAGCAGCTCGAAGAGGCCGAGTCCGAGGCCCTCATGGCCAAGCAGCGCGAGGCCACCCAGGCACGCGATGTCGCCGCCGCA
>JACRHS010000030.1 GCA_016217595.1 Opitutia bacterium
ACATGATCGCCAAGAACAAGGCGGACGTGGAGGTGGTCGTGCTGAGGCCGCGGACTCCCTAGCCCCTTCAATTCAGCAGGAAACCACGGATGAACACGGATGGACACCGATTCCCAACGCGATCGAGTGGCCCGGTTGGTGGAGGGGAGACTGGTCGTGTCTCCGGAAGCGGTATTCAGACTCGGGAAAGCCGGGTGGATGGGTCCCTCATCCGTAATACAATGACGCAAGTTCAGGCATTTTCGGCAAAGAGTTCAGGCGGCCAGCGTGATGAGTTTGTCCACGTCGGCTTGGCGTGCCGCCAGCAGCGCCGTCAGGATTTGCCGGCCTTCCTGGGTCAGTTGATACCGGTAGCTGCCGCCGATCTTCTTGATGATCCCATGCGCCCGCAACCGGGCCAGCGCCCGGGTCACCCGACCGCTCTGCCGCCGTTGTTCGATCGCCGCGCTCTTTCCCGGATACAGCGCGGCCCGCACGTCCCGGTTGCGAAAGCCGCTGACCGTCCATTCCCCCCGGCTGAGGACGGCCAAGAGGGGCGCGTCGGCGTCACTCCAGGGATTGAGGCCACGCTGGCGGCGTCCGTCCCGGACCAGCGGCCGGCACACCCGTTGCGCCACCTCCCCCACACTCCGGCCGGCCCGGACACTGGCCAGTGCCTCCAGATAACGCCCGTTGGCCGCTTCGCAGATCTCCGCCCGCCGGTGCAGGTCGCCCACGCTCTTGCGCAACACCTGCCAGCGTTTCTTCCCCTCCGGGTCCCGTTCGCTGGCCCGGTAGACGCGGAACTGGTGCGGGCGCAGGAGCGTCGTTTCCACCCGCAGGACGCTCCCCTGTTTGTCGTAGACCTTGATCGAGTTGCCGTTGGCCTGGTGCTTGAGCCGCAGACCCTCGGGGCGGTGCTTGAGCGAGCTCAACACCTCGCCGACCTGATTGCCGTGGACCCGTCCGTTGGCCTGGGTCTTGTGTCCGAGGAAGCGCAGCACGTCGGTGCTCCCGAAGTGCTGGATGCCTTGGCGGATGAGCGCGGGGTAGAGCCGGGCCAGGGCGGCCGGATGGCGGAACATCACGTCGGTGGCGTATTCGCTTTCGCTCACGCTCCAATAGTAGGACAAGGCCAGCGGCCGGCACAGTTCGGTCGCGTGGGGGTGGCATTGCTCGACGAGCGGTCGGAGCAGGGTGGGCCAGCAACTCTGCAGTTGCGTGCGCGCCAGGGCCTGGGCGGCGGGCACGTCCTCGATCCAGGGGAAGCAGTTCTCCCGCTGGACGTAGCCCAGACCGGCTTGATCGAGTTGGCGGGCCAGCCAGTGACGGCCGTTGAGGCCCAGGTGCAGGGCGAAGGGAAACCAGGTTTGCAGGCGCAGGTGGAGCAGGCCCAACTGCGCATGCAAGAAATAGAAGTAGTAGTGCAGGCACTTGCCCGGCTCCAGCCGCAGCACCAGCTTCTTTTGTCCCCGATCCTTGCGCACGAAGTAGGTCAGGCAGGGTTCGACCACGCTCCAGATGCCCACCAGACCGGTGGTCAGGCCGTCACGGCGGGCGAGCTCGCGGGCCAGGCCATCCTTGCGCTGGGTGCTGCCGTGCAGGTAGGTCAGGGGGCGCTGGTGTCGTTCGGCCAGTTGCTGGGCCGCGGCCCGCACGCGCTCGGTCCAGCCGGAGGCGAAGGCGGCGAAATCCTTGAGCAGGACGCCCGCGCGGATCAAGTAGCGGTGCATGAGGCTGGGCTGGTAGAGAGGGCGCAGGGTGGCCATGAGCCGGAGCCGGTCAAAGCCCGACAGAACGCCGATGACGTCGGCGGTGTGCTGCGCTACAAACAGCGACGGGGCGTCGCTGACCGGAGTGGAGTGGTTGATCTTCACACCCAACCTCTATCCTGCCGGCGGCGCCCTGTCTGCTCTTCCTTGTGGTTGCGGCGTCAGCCGCGCCAGGTCCATCCGGGTTCATCCGTGGTTGGGTGGTTCACTTCAGGTCCTCCGCCACCTCGAGGGTGTGCCCGAGCTTCTCCAGAACGCGCACCACCGCGATGGCGACCTGCGGGTACAAGGCGTCCACGAAACAGGGCACGAACAGGGTGATCTTCATCGCGTGGGGCAGAGGTGGTGCGAAGGTGGGAGGAAGACAACCGCCGATGGACGCGGATGCACGCGGATGCCGGACTGCGCGGGTGGGGCGGCCGCTCCGACCGGACGCAGTGCGCTGGCCGGTGGCCGAAAATGGGTTTTGCGGTTGTCCCGAGGGACAACCACATCTACCGTCTGGCGGGTCGCGCATTCTCGCAAGCCATGCGCGGAATCCACCGCCCAGCACTCGGAGCCGGACGATGCCAGACACCGCCATCCCCATCTGCGTTGATCTGCGTTCATCTGCGGTCAGGTCCCGGCTCCTGCGTGGAAACGACTATTCGCTTCCTCCCTTCATCCAGAAGGGGGCGG
>JACRHS010000031.1 GCA_016217595.1 Opitutia bacterium
CCGAACCCCGCCTTCTGGTGTCGGAGCGGCGGGGTTCGGCGACCCCGCCCTACAGGAGCCAACCAAGCTGCCTTAGTCCGCCATGCGCACGCTCGTCCTCAATCTCGGCAATACCTCGCTCCTCGGCGGCGTCTTTCGCGACGAGCGTTTGGTGAAAAGCTTCCGCGTGCCGATCCGTGAAGCCGCCACCGCGCGCGGTTTCGCGAGCCTCGTCGCCGCTCGTGTGCGCGGCAAAGTGGACGCCGCCGCGCTCTGCTCCGTCGTGCCAGCGCTGACCGACACCCTCTCGCGGCGCGTCCGCGCGACGTTTGGAGTCACGCCCCAACTCCTGAACGCCGCCGCACCGCACGGTTTGGCCATCGGCTACCGCCGCCCGCGCGAACTCGGCACTGATCGCCTCGCGGCCGCACTCGGCGCACACACGCAATTTCCCGGCGAAAACGTGATTGTGGTCGATTGCGGCACGGCGACGACCGTCACGGCGTTGCGGCGCGACGGCGCGATTTTGGGCGGTGCGATTTTTCCGGGCCTGACGCTGTGGAGCGAAGCGTTGGCCGCCCGCACGGCGCAATTGCCGCGCGTGACACCGCGCCGGCCCCGCACCGCGCTCGGGCGTTCGCCGACCGAGGCGATTGCCAGCGGCTTGTTTCACGGCCACGCCGGCGCGATCCGCGAGCTGGTGCAGCGCATCCGCGCCGAGGTGTTTGGCCGCGCACCGGTCCGCGTGTTGGGGACGGGCGGTCATGCGCCGGTTTACGCCCGGGAAAAGCTCTTTACCGAGCTCGCGCCGGATCTCATCCTGACCGGTCTGCGCGCTTTTGCCGCGCGGACACATCATCATGCTTAGAACCTTTCTCCGCGCCAAAATTCACCGCGCGGCCGTCACTTCGGCCGATCGCGATTACGAGGGCTCGATTTCGATCGACCGCGCGCTGTGCCGCGCCGCCGGGTTGCTGGAATTCGAGCAAGTCGATGTGTACGACATTTCCAACGGCGCCCGTTTCACCACGTACGTGATCTACGGCGAGCCTGGCCAGATTCAGATCAACGGCGCCGCGGCCCTGCTCACGCAACCGGGCAACCGCATCATCATCGCCGCCTACACCGCGCTCGCGCCCGAAGAAATCGCCGCGCACCAGGCGGACATCGTGTTGGTGAACGAGAAAAATCAGATCGTTTCCGCGAAGCGCGCGCCGGTGCGTACGCCCTGAGCGTTTTGACCGCTGCGTCTTGTTGACCTAGATTCCCGCGCCATGACCGCCACCGCCCACGAACTCGACGCCGAAGCCGAGCGTCTGCTGACCTCGCTCATGCACGTCGAGTGCGACGCCCGCCGCCAGTGGAATCTCGCCACTTGTCGCGAAATCGCGCCGCTCACGCTCGAGATCAACCGCCTCAAACGCGAGCAGGGCGCCATCGTGTTGGCGCACTCGTACGTGGAGCCGGAGATCATTTACGGCGTGGCCGACGCCAAGGGCGATTCGTACTTTCTGAGCCTCCAGGCGAAGCAGGCGCGGGCGAAGAAAATCGTGTTTGCCGGCGTGGTGTTCATGGCCGAGACCGCGAAGATCCTTTGCCCCGACGCCACCGTGGTCGTGCCCGACCGCGGCTCCGGCTGCTCGCTGGCCGACTCGATCACCGGCGAACAGTTGCGCCGGCTGAAGGGGCTTTATCCCGACGCGGTGGTCGTCTGCTACATCAACAGCACCGCGGCGGTGAAGGCCGAGAGCGATGTCTGTGTCACCTCGGGCAACGTGTACGACATCATCGCGCGCCTGCCGCAGCGCCGCATCCTCTTCGTGCCGGATCGCCTGATGGCGGAAAACATCCGCACCGAGTTGAAACGTCGCGGCGTGGACAAGGAAATCATCTCGTCCGACGGCACCTGCATGGTGCATGAGGAATTCACGCCGGCGCAGATCGCCGAGGCGCGTGCGCGTTTCCCGGGCTTGAAGGTCGTGGTGCACCCGGAGTGCACGGCCGAGGTCGCCGCCGCCGCGGATTTCGTCGGCAGCACCGGCGCGATGATGAAATACGTGCGCGCCACCACGGCGCCGTATTTTCTGATGCTCACCGAGTGCGGCCTCGTCGGCCGGCTTGAAGTGGAGAGTCCGGAGAAACATTTCGTCGGCGGCTGCCGGCTCTGCCCGTACATGAAGCTCAACTCGCTCGAGAAAATCCGCGATGTGCTCGTTGCCCCGCGGCCGGACCAGATCGTGACGCTAGACGAGGCTCTGCGCCAGCGCGCCGCGCGTTGCATCGACCGGATGTTCGAACTCGCGCCCAGCGACTGAGCGCCGCACCCGCCTACTTTTATGATCGATCCACGCACTGAACACCTCATCGACCTCGCGTTGGAAGAGGATGCCGGCCTTGGCGACGTGACGAGCCGCGCCATCTTTCCGGCCAAGCACACCTCGCGCGCCTTCATCGAGGCGGCGCAGGACCTCGTCGTTTGCGGCCTCGATGTCGCGGCGCGGGTGTTCACGCGCGTCGATCCGGCGCTGAAGGTGCAATTGACCGCGCGCGACGGCGACCGGGTGAAGACCGGCGGCGTGGTGTTGCGCGTGGCGGGCCCGACCGCGTCGCTGCTCACCGCGGAGCGGACCGCGCTCAACTTCATCCAACGCCTTTCCGGCGTGGCCACGCTCTCGCGCAAATTCGCCGCTGTCGCGGGACCGCTCGGCGTGCGTGTGGTCGACACCCGCAAGACCACGCCCGGTTACCGCGCGCTGGAGAAATACGCCGTGCGTTGCGGCGGTTGTTACAACCACCGTTCGTCGCTCGGCGAGCATGTGCTCATCAAAGACAATCACATCGCCGCCGCCGGCTCGTTGACCAAGGCCGTGCAGTGTGCGCGCGCCGCCGCGCCGCATTGCGCGAAGATCGAGGTCGAGGCCAAGACGCTGGCCGAGGTCAAAGAAGCGGTCCGCGCCGGTGCGGAGGTGATCCTCCTCGACAACATGACGCCGACGCTGATCCGCGCGTCCGTGGCGCTCATCGGCGGCGCGGCGACGATCGAGGTTTCCGGCGGCGTGCGTTTCGAGACGTTGCGCGAATTCGCCGTGCCCGGCGTGGATGTGATCAGCATCGGCGCCCTCACCCACTCCGCGCCGTCGGCCGACCTGAGCCTGACGATTCTCCCCGCCAAGAAACCGCGCAAACGCTGAGCGCGCACCGCATACTTTTCTTCGCCCCATGAATGTCATCCGCACCGATTGTCTGGTGATCGGCGCCGGTCTGGCCGGTTGCGCCTACGCGCTCCGGGCGGCCCGCGCCGGCCTCGATGTGCAACTGCTCTCGCTCGACGGTCCGCTTGCGGCCAACAGCGACTGGGCGCAGGGCGGCATCATCTATAGCGCCACTTCCGATCCGGTCGTGTTTGCGCGCGACATCATGGACGCCAGCGACCAGACCGCCAACCCGGCGGCGATCCGGCATCTCGTCAACGAAGGTCCCGCGGCAGTGCGCGAGCTGTTGCTCGAAGATCTGGCGATTGGGTTCGACCGCGATCCGGCCGGCGGCCTGGAATTCACGCGCGAGGGCGGCCACAGTGAGCGCCGCATTATCCACTCCAAGGACACCACCGGGCATGCGATTCTTGCGGCGGTGGCAGCGCGCGTCGATGCGACTCCGGGCATCACCCGGCGGCTCGGCGGCGTGGCGATCGATCTGCTCACGCTCTCGCACAACACCGACAACCCCGCCGACAAATACGAGCCGCTGACCTGTTTCGGCGCGTACGTGCTCGACACGCAGAGCGGCGAAGTCTGCGCCATCGTGGCGAAAAAGACCGTGCTCGCGACCGGCGGGCTCGGGCAAATTTTCCAGCACACCACCAACCAGCCCGGCAGCGTCGGGCACGGCGTGGCGATGGCGTACCGCGTTGGTGCGCGCGTGATCGACCTCGAGTACACGCAGTTTCACCCGACGGTGTTTTGGAAAAAAGGCGCGCCGCGTTTCCTCATCACCGAGGCGTTGCGCGGCGAAGGCGCGGTGCTGGTCAACGCCCGCGGCGAGCGTTTCATGGACAAAGTCCACCCGCGGGGCTCGCTCGCGCCGCGCGATGTCGTTTCCCGGACGATCCACCTGGAGCTGGCGGCGAGCGGCGAGACGTGCGTCTGGCTCGACCTCTCGGCGATGACGACGGACTTCATCCGCGAACGCTTCCCGAGCATCTACGAACGTTGCCTGAAACACGACGTGGACATCACGCGCGAACCGATCCCGGTGGTGCCGGCGGCGCATTTCTCCTGCGGCGGGGTGCACACGGATTTGTGCGGGCGCACGAACGTCCGCCACCTGAACGCCATCGGCGAGACGGGTTGCACGGGATTGCACGGGGCCAACCGCCTCGCGAGCACGTCGCTCCTGGAGTGTCTCACGAGCGCGAAGTTTGCCGCGGAAGCCGATGCTGCCGACATCGCGCGCAACGAATTCCGGCTGCCGGTGCCGCGCGTGTGGCAGAGCCCGGCGCGCGAAGCCGACCCGACGTTGATCCGGCAGGACATGGTGCTCCTGCAAAATACCATGTGGAACTACGCCGGCGTGATCCGCTCGCCGAAACGGCTGACGCGCGCGCGCCGTATCCTGCTGGAGTTGCGCGAGGAGATCCAATCGTTCTACCGCGGCTATCGCCTTTCGCGTCCGCTGATCGAGCTGCGCAACGCAGTGCAGACGGCGCTACTCGTAGTCTACGCCGCCGGCCTCAACCCGCGCAGCAAAGGCTGCCACTACGTGACCGACGGCGAGGATTGAGCGGAGGCTGGCGGCTGTCTTTCAGTGGCGATGCAGGAGGATGTTCTTCCTGCCGGTGCCATCACTTGACTTCATTTATAGGCGATATAAATGAAGTGAACTATGCAATCTCGCTGGCTGGCAGGCTCCCTCCCGGACAAGCTCACGAAGCCCTACGTCCATGTGCTCTTTGGCGCCCGGCAGACTGGCAAGACCACGTTGCTCCGCGCGCTGCTGCCCGAGCCATCGCTATATTTCAACCTGGCCGATCCTTTGGAGCGCAGCCGACTGTTGGCTGACGCCGGCGCGTTTTCCCGCGCTTGTCAGGCATTGCCACTGCAAAAGTCGGCGCACTACGTGGTGGTGGATGAGGCGCAAACGGTGCCGGCGGTTTTCGACGCCGTGCAATCGCTTTACGATGCGGACAAGCGCCGCTGGCGTTTCGTGCTCTGCGGCAGTTCGGCGCGCAAGCTGCGCCAGACCGGCGCCAATCTGCTGCCCGGCCGCAGTCTCCAGCACCGGCTTTTCCCGTTGTTGCTCGCCGAACGTCCCGCGCCCGATCCGCGACCCCGCGGTGCCGCTTCGCCGTTCCCGATGCCGGTGACAGAAGTGTTGACCGACCCGTTTCCGGCCGCGCCCCTGCTCGAACGCCTCGCGTACGGGGAATTGCCGGGCGTGGCACTTGCTCCGGAAGCCGATCGTCCGGATTTGCTCCGCAGCTACGCGCTCGCGCATTTGGAAGAGGAAATTCGCCGCGAAGCGCTCATCAAAGACTGGGGCGCCTTCCTGCGTTTCTTACAGCTCGCCGCCATCGAGTCCGGTCAGGTCGTCAACTTCGCCCGGATTGCCAAAGACGTCGGGATTTCTCCTGTCACCGTCAAAGGCCACTATCAACTGCTGGAGGACATGTTCATCGGTTTCAGCGTGCCCGGTTTCTCCCGCAGTCCGCGCAAGAATCTCACCTCTACTCCGCGCTTCCATTTCTTCGATCTCGGCGTGCGCCACGCCGCCGCCGGACTCACACCCGGCCTCGATGCGGTGCGGGCTGATCCCGGCCGCGCCTTGGAACAATGGGTCGGCATCGAACTATGGAAAAGAATCGGCTATCTCGGGCGCGGACGCCTGCATCATCTGCGATCGAAAGACGGTGCCGAGGTGGATTTTGTGGTGGAGCTCGATGGCCAATATACGCCCATCGAAGTCAAATGGACCGAGCGTCCTGATCGCAACGATGCCCGCCATGTCTGTGCTTTTCTCGCCGAGCAGAAAAACGCCACGTCACTGGGCTATGTCATCTGTCGCGTCCCGCGTCCCGAGCAGCTCGACGAACGCGTTATCGCCCTGCCGTGGCACTGCCTGTAAATGAGGGTGTGACTTTTATGTTTGGGCGTTATCCGTGAAGTCGTTTCAGTTCAGATCGGTCTGTTACACGCGATGACGCCAATGCACCCCAAATTTATTCATTACACAGCCATCGCTTGCCTGTTGTTTTTTTCTGGCACGTGGGGTTGGCTCACCGTCCTGCTGCACCTCCAGCAAAAGGATGATGCGGTTTTCTACGACAAGGTGGTTGCACCGTACCTCATGGATAACAAGCGGCAGTCGGATGTGTTCGATCAGGCTTTGCGGGATAGAAAACAAGGCGCACACACGCCCCTGCAGATGGTGAAGTTCCCGAGCGTCGATCCGCTCGCAGAATTACTGCGTCGCAGAGAGAAATGCTCCAACTACGACAACCGGCGCCAGCAGGCGGGACTTGGGATTTCTGGAGCCCTACTTTACTGGACGTTTGCCATCCAGATCCAATTTGCGATTCGCCGCCGCCGCTTTGAAGCGCCGGAACGTCCGGCTGCGCCCGACGCAGGCAAGCTCATTGGTAAATTCATCGAGGCGGAAAGAATACTCGTGGCTAAAGACAATTCTGCTCCCGATGCCAGCGAGGTGCAAGTAGACGGAAGGCGGGCGGTTGTGGTGTTCCGCAACTTTGTTTTTGTGGCCGCGTTCGTGGGCAATCCCAAGCGCCAGCAGATGGAAATCCCCTTCACTGATATTCTCGTTGCGAGCCCGTTTAGCTCTCGTGGGAACGCTTCCTTGATCCTGCGCACGACCCAGGGACGGGTGACGATCAGAGATAATATCAGGCCGTTCCAGACACTAGTGGATGTTTTGACAGATATTGCTGAAATGAATCGCGCTGCCCCCGAGACCTATCGGGCGGCACTGGCTCGCGAACCCGTAATACGAACCCCATGGTATGGCTGGCTGATCATTGCCATTGCATTGGCAATAGTGGGCATTGCGGCTTCGTGGGTGGTGCACATCTAATTGCGAAACATGGCTACAGGCGCTACTTGTGTCTTGCGATAGATAGCTTTAACCGCCACGGATGAACGCACTATGCGTTTTTTACCCCGGTGGATTTGGCGTCACGTTCTAGTCGTTATCCTGCTGGCCTCGTTGGCGCGGGCGCAGTCTTACGCGCCGGAAACCAACTACCACGATCCGATTCAGCGGGTATTCCCCGTTGAATTGGCGCGGGTTCTGGCGTGGCGGGAAAATTTGGCCGGCGCAAAAATCAAGGAGGTGACCTACGCGCTCGAGGCGGCAGAGGACGGTTCCGCCAAATGGACTCTCCGCTGGATTGATGCCGCCGGACAGCCTTGGCGTGAGGTTACTGTCAGCTACGCGGCCGCTCAGCTGCTGCAAGGCCCGGAGTTTTATCGCGAAGTGTGGCGGCAGATGTCGGCGCAGACCTGGGCCGCGTTGCCGCCAGCCGCAACCGCCGATGCGCGCGCGGCATTTTGGGCGGGATTGGGCGACATGGACATCTCGCGAATGGCAACGTTGCGCAAGGCGCTCGCGACCGGCAACGAGCTGAGCGGCGCCAAAGATACCGCGATGCCGGCGAAATTGGGCGGCCAGCTGCTGGCGGCGGCCGTGCCGGGAATCAGCGGGATGATGACACTTGATTCGACGCTGGCGGCGCGTGGCGCGGCGTGGCTGGCCTTGACCGAAGCCAGCGGCGCATTGTCGGTGGAAAACGCCGAGCGTTGCTGGGCCGTGGTGCTTTGGCTGGCTCGCCGGGAAAACGCCGCCGCCGCGCTGTGGGCAAAAGCGCCCGCCGCGATCTTCGACGATCCGGGCGCGAAACACGCGCAAGCCTGGTGGGACATCGTGTTGCGCCCGGCCACCAGCCGCGCCCTGTGCATGCGCGCTGCCGAGCAGGAGGGGCTGGCGTGGTCGTTGCCTCTGTTCGCATACGCCGCGCGACTAAAGAAGGACGCGCCTCTGTTTGCCGAATGCGCCATGATGCTGGCGGGCAACGACGAAAAGCGCATGTTATCCGCGCACGACTACTCCGCGTGGATCTACGAAAAAGGCAATGTGGAGAGCGGACATCTGACCAATGGGCGCTGGGTGGCTGAGGCGAGGCGCGACTGGTTGATCACTTTGCGGCAATTGCGGGGCGATACTCATGGTCAGAATGATTGGGAGCAGGCGCTGGACCGTTTATCAGATGCACCCAAAGAGATGCCTTCAGCGGAGCGGGATCCAGCGCTGACCGGTTATGCGGCGGCGGCGCCCTTGATCAATCTGGGTTACCGCGAAGGAGTCGGCCTGTTGGAGCCGGTAGCAACGGTTTCTGCGCGCGATCTGTTGAATTTTGGTTGGGAAATTTCCGGTCTGCAGCTCGCGGGACGGTTTCATTTTCTCGACCGGATGTATGGCGACAAGTCGTCCAGCCAACCCTTCCAGAAAGCGGTTGTGCCTGAAGCCCTGGAGCTGACCGGCTTCTTCCCAAAGCAAGGTGCCGCCATGAGCAAGGTCGCGTTGCGACTGCAACGGGTGGAGATGGGCGAGGCGATTTTCAGTCGGCTACCACGTGCCGCGACGAGCAAACCAATGCAGTTGTCTCAAGCTGAACGCGCCAGAAAACTCAGTGCTCGGGGCTGGCTGTTGGTCGATCACTTCTTGGCAGGGGTTATGATCTGGCCCGCTGGGCTGCAAGACAACGCTTTGCAGACGAACTTGCTGCGCGCTCATGCCGAGGGAGGAGCGCTCGTGGATCGCGCCGTGATCGATTATGTATTAAATGCTTCGCGTCCGGTCCCGCAGACCAAGACAGCACAAACCGGTCGCGTGGTCGTTCAGCGTGTGCCGAAGTTTGCGTCAGACGAACGCGCCACATTAGTCGCTACGCTCGCGGAGCGGATCAGTTCAGACGACAGTATTTGGCGACGTATCCGACAAGACGAGTGGCGTGCGTTGCCGGCATTGGAGCGTGCGCGTCGCTACGAGCGGCTTTTTTGGGCCGAACCAGACGTGAGCGATTATCATGTGGCCTTCGACTGGTACTTGGAAGCTGGCGCTTTCGCCTCGGTCAAACGAGTCTACGATGACATCGCGCCTGAGTTTGGCGGTTCGGTGCGCTTTTCCAATCACGCGGCCTCTCGCCGCGTAATGCTGGCGTTACTGGAGAACGACCATCGCACGGCGCAGAAGGTTTTGAAGGAAAACGATAGCTACAGCTTTGCCAATCTGACCGCGCAAATCATGCTCGCGGTGGCGCAGAATGATCGCGCCTTAACCGCGAAGATCGCCAAGGCGGCGAACGAGCGTTATCCCAATGACAAGCCGGGGGCGATGATGCCTCTATTGCTCGGGTTTCTGCCGCTTTGGCCGGCGCTTGATACGTCTGGACACCCGGACCGCGACAAGGCGTTGGATTATTTTGCGCAGAGCGAAGCTTGGCCTTCATTTCAATGGGTTTTGGCAAAGCACGCCAAATTGAGCGTGGACGAGGCGGTTCGTTTCCTTGGCGGCGACAAAGCGCAGGGAGAACGCCGGCTGATGATCGCCTATCTACGGGGCGATAAAGACGCGTTTGCCCGGGCATATGAAGAAATCGACTCGGGTAAGGCCGAACGCAAATGGTCCACGATGTCCTACGTCACGGCGCAGTGGCTGCGCGCCGATATGTTCAAATTGCCGGAGCCGCCCGACGATCCGTCCTGTGCGCAAAAGAAAACGCCGACGCTATTGCAGGAGCTGCGCGCCGTGCTCACAGAACGCAATTCGCGCGAAGCCGCCGCCCAGTTGGCGGAATACGATACCGCCGACAAGCTATGGGCCCATTTGAATGAAAGACAGAGCGTATCAGGAGGGATAAGCCAGGCGACCATGATGAAGGCTTGGCGGGAGAAAGACGCGGCGGCGCGGCTGTTTATCGAGCGCTATCCGCAGGATGCACGACATTGGCAGGCGCGGATGCTGCGTGCTGGCTTGGTGCCCATGTTGGCCTTTAATTTCGGCGGCAATATGACGGCGCGCTTGGAGTCGTGGCGCCGCGAGTTGGACGAAATCGCGCATGCGCCCGCCGCCTCGAAAGCTATTAGAGCTCAGGCGACGGTGCAGTTGTACAAAATCGACGGGTCGCGTGTGCGCGTCGACGGCAGCCCGGAGGAGCGCCGGGCCATGGCAGAACGGATCGCTACCTTGTTGCGGGAGTTCGGCGACGAGCCGCAGGCGGCTGAGCTGAATCTGTTGCTGGCCGATCTACTGTTGCCGATCGACGAGCCGGCCGCCGATGCCGCGCTGGAAAAAGCGGCACAATCGTCCAACAAGACGGTCGCCTACCAGGCCGAAACACGACTGCGGCAGCGCGCGTTGGCCGGCAAGCCGCTCGTGCTAAAATTCACGGCGGTGGACGGTCAGGAGGTGGATCTCGAAAAGCTTCGTGGGAAAACGGTGCTGGTCGATGTGTGGGCGACTTGGTGCCAGCCTTGCGTGGAGGAGATGCCCCGGATCATCGCGCTACACAAAACCTACCAACCACAGGGGCTCGAGCTGATCGGCATCTCTTTGGATCGCGACCGGGACGCGCTGGCGGCGTTTCTCAAAAAGCACGACATGCCTTGGCCGCAGCATTGCGACGGCCGCGGCTGGCAGAACGAGTTTGCCGTGCGTTGGGGTATCACGAGCGTACCCGCCAAATTGCTGGTCGATAAAGCTGGCCGGGTGACCATTTTGAAGTCGGGCGACGACTTGGAGGCGGAGGTGAAGAAGCGTCTCGCCCAGTGACAAATTTCAATCTCGGTGCCGCGGTTTCAGTTTTCCTGTCGGGCAGCCGCTGCAGTTGCAGCCGGGGTTTTTCCGGGAGCGCAGGGCGCGGCGGATCAGCCACGCCAGCGCTAAAGCGACGACCGTGAGGGCCACGATGGTTTGAAGCGGCGCGCTCATGTCAGAAGCCGAGCAGCCGGCCGGCTTGGTACACGATAAAACACAGCACCCACGCGGTGCCGGTCATGTAGACGACTTGCAGCAGCGGCCATTTCCACGAGCCGGTTTCACGGCGCACCACGGCCAGCGTGCTCATGCATTGCATCGCGAACACGTAGTACAGCATCAGCGTGAAACACGTCAGCGGCGTGAACAGCGGCCGGCCATCGGGACGCGTCGCCTGGCGCAACGCGGTGCGCAGCGGCGCGGTCTGGCCGTTGGTCTCCTCGGCGTTGAAGACCACGCCCATGGTGCTCACGAACACTTCGCGCGCGGCGAACGAGGTCACGATGCCGATGCCGATCTGCCAGTCGAAGCCCAGCGGCCGGATCGCGGGCTCCAGCAGGCGGCCGGTGCGGCCGGCGAAACTGTGTTCGAGCTGTTGGCGCGCCGTCGCGCCTTCGGGCGCTTTCGGATAGGCGGCGAGAAACCACAGCACGATGGAGATGCCGAGGATGATGGTGCCGGCGTTGCGCAGGAACGACCACGCGCTTTCGGCCATCTGGCGCGAAACGGCGGCGAGCGATGGCACGCGAAACGGTGGCATTTCCATCACCAGCATCGGCGCGCCGCTCTTGAGCAATGTGCGTTTGAAGAACCACGCGAAACCGAACGCTCCGCCGGTGCCGAGCGCGTACATCAACGCCATGAGTCCGGCCTTCGTCGTTACCGGCACCTGGTCGCCGGGCACGAGCGCGGCGATCATCAACAGGTACACCGGCAGTCGCGCCGAGCAGCTCATCAATGGTGCGACGAGAATGGTGACGAGGCGGTCTTTTTTGTCCTCGATCGTGCGCGTGGCCATGATGCCGGGAATGGCGCAGGCGTAGGAGCTGAGCAGCGGGATGAAGGCGCGGCCGTTCAACCCCACGCGCGTCATCAGCCGGTCCATGAAAAACGCGGCGCGCGCCATGTAGCCGGTGTTTTCGAGCAGGCTGATAAAGAAAAATAGAATCAAAATCTGCGGGAGAAACACCACCACGCCGCCCACGCCGCCGATGATGCCATCGGTCAGCAGATCGCGCAGGTCGCCGGGCGCCATCGCGTGTTTCACACTGTCGGCGAGCGCGGCCAGTCCGGTGTCGATCCAGTTCATCGGATGCTCGGCGAGCGCGAAGATGCTGAAAAACATCGTCGCCATCACGGCACAGAAAACGACCCAGCCCCAAACCGGATGCGTCACCACGGCGTCGATCCGGTCGCTGCGCGACGGGCCGCGGCGGGCGGGCGCGGTGCGTTCGACGAGGCCGGTGCAAAGTTGCGCGATGGCCTGCTGGCGCGAGCGGACGAGCGTGGCGGCCCAGTCGGTGCCTTCGGCGGACCAGCGTTGCTGCCAGTGGCGGAGAATTTCCCTGGTGCGCTCGTGCAACGGCGTGGAGCCGGCCACGCGCACGGTGTCGCGGTCGGTGAGCAGGAGCAGCGCCTCGGCGCGGGCGATGAGCGGGCGTTTGCCGTCGCAATCGCCGAGGGACGCTTGCAGCTCGGCAACCGCGGCGGCGATGGCGGCGGGCACATCCCAACGGTGACGCGAGAGAGGCAGGTCGTGGCGGCTGAGCGCGAGTTTCAGTTCGATGATGCCCTTGCCGTGGATCGCCTCGCACGGGATCACCGGTATGCCGAGCTCCTGCTCCAGCCGGCCGATGCGCACGCGCAGACCGGCGGCGGCGGCGAGATCCATCATGTTAAGAACGAGGATCGTCGGCCGGCCCAGATCGAGGAGCTGATGCAGGAGGTAAAGGCTGCGTTCGAGGTTGCTGGCATCGACGACGCAGACGATGCGGTCGGGCTGCGGCGTGTCAGTGCGACGGCCGAGCAACACATCGCGCAACACCGCTTCGTCGGGCGAACGCGCCGCGAGCGAGTACGCGCCGGGCAGATCGATGATTGTGATCGGCTGGCCGTGTTGCGAGTAGGCGGTGCCCTCGTGTTTCTCGACGGTGACGCCGGGATAGTTGCCGACCTTTTGGTTCGATCCGGTGAGGGCGTTGAAGAGGGTGGATTTCCCGCAGTTGGGATTGCCGACGAGCGCGTAGACCGGGGAGCGCATGAACGAGAAGATGGCGATGGAGCCGGGTAACGCGAGCCGGGCCGGGCTCAGCCTTGATCGGGCAGTTTCTCGACCACGATGTGCTTGGCGGCGCTTCCGCTTAACGCGATGCGCGTGCCGCACAACTGGCAGAGCAACGTGTGGCTGCCGTGGATTTTTTCGATGACGGCCGATTCGCAAATGCCCATCTCGCGCAACCGCGCACAGAAATTTGCCTCGCCCTCCAACGCGCACACGCGACCCGTCTCGCCGGCCGCGAGGTCGGTCAGGCGCAGAGAGGCGCGCGGAGTGGGTTCGGAATGGGAGGACATAAACGCAGGGCAGACAGAAGACAGAGACTCAGTCTCAGAGTCAACTCGGCACGTGTGTTTTGCCTGCGGTAGAACTACGGATCTGGCGCAGCCTGCTAAGCGAAAGGCGCTAACGTTACACCAAACTCCTCTTGAATTTAGACTTTTGAACAGAAGTTAACCAAGGAAACGAAGTGCGCAAAATACAGACCGGGTCGGCCTTCCTTATCTTCGTTTGCTTCTGTTCAAAATCAGAAAGGTTGGGCTCGTTGGTATTACACGCTTTCGCTCAATTCCAGCCGACGCCGGCTCCGGCACCTGCGCCGATCAAAAGCTCGTTTTCCTCTTCGGCCTCCTCGGGCGGCAATTCCTCCAGCGGGGCGAATCGTTCCGAAGAGAAACCGAGCTCCTGTTTGCCCTGGTGAAAAGGATCGGGCGGATTGCGCAACTCCTCCAACAGCAGCCCTACGGTGGCAGAATCGCCGGCGTTCACGATCTTCTCGCGGCCCAGAAAAACCTCGCGCACGGTGTACACCTTGTCCTTGACCGGGAGCTCTTTGTAGATCGCCCGGACAAATTGCGGGAAGCTATCGTTAATGCAGACGACTTTCTGACCTTTGACCATGTTGGGACCAGCACTCTAGCAGTGCGCCGGCCGACGTCACGGCGAGATTACGCCGCGTCGCACTTTTTTGGCGAACGCAGGGAATTCCCCCCGTTGCCCCGTCTCGGGGCGATCTGAATTGTAGGAGCGGCTTTATGCCACTCCTACAGTTTTACCAATGCCAACCTCGCGCTACGCTTTGGCGGGAGGTGTGGGGGCGGCGGGGGCAGTGGGGGCCGCGGGTGCTTCCACTTTCGGTTGTTCCAAATCCGGTTGCCAGAAATAGCGGCCGGTCTTCCAGCGTTGCCAACCGATGCCGGCGGCGATGGCGGCGAGCAGGAGCAACACCGTCAACACGATGGCCTGGCGTTTGCGCCGGGCCGCCTCCTTGTCCTCGTAGGGATCTTCGAGCGAGCGTTTCGCGCCGGCCGGCAACACCGCCAGATCGGTGAGCGCGGAGCCGAAGGGAATGTTGATCTTAACGCGACCGTTTACCGCCCAACCATTGGCTTCGAGGATCGGGCCGAGCGTGCGCTGGCGGAGCTTGAGCGCGGCGATGAACATCGACGGCAGCGAGATGACCAGCATCAGGCCGAGCAGAATCAGCGGCAACTGCCAGAGCGGGATGTCGACCAGCTTCGCGAACACCATCGAAATGAAGGTGCCGATCGATCCGATGGCCACGCTGATGCCGGTGATGATCGCAAGATCGAGCTTCTTGGGTTCGGCCTTGGCGCGGTCGGCCTGGGCGGCTTTTTCGGCGGCGGTGGCCAGTTTGCTGTTGGCCTCGGCGTCCGCGGCGGCGGCGCGTTTGGCGATCTGTTCCTCGACCAGCCGGATGAATTTTTTGTACGGCGACCAGAACGCCTGGCGGATGCTGATCGGGTTGTCGACGATGCTGGTGATCACGGCGTCCCAATCGCGTCCGGCGCGGTCGTAAAACACGCCGCGGCGTCCCACGAACAGATAATCGCTGTCGCCCTGCGTGAAGCAGGCGGCGATGGCCAGCGATGCATGGCCGGAGCGCGTGCACGTGCAGTAAGCGATATAGGCCTTGCTCATCGCCGCGAGCGGACTCGCGCCATCGACGCGCAGACAGAGCTCGGTGGAACGACTGTCGAGATACAACGTGCCCGCCTGGAAAATCGCGTAACGGTCGTGCGAGTAAAAATCGGCGAAATTAACGAAGTTGTGCAGGAGCGCCCGCAGGTCGCGTTGATAACGCAACAGACGCTCGACTGCGGCGAATTGCGCGAACTCCGTCGCCACCGCCAGATCCTGAGCGATGAGTGCGGCGATCGCCTCCTTCGCGGGCGAGGCGAGGATCGCTTTCGCGCGCTCCACGCCGAGCTTCTCGACCGCGGTGCCAGCCTTGGTCGCCAGCCAGACTTCGTAGCTCGTGAATTTTTCCAACAACGACTCCCACTCCTCGGCGGTGAGAGTGGATTTCTCCGTGCCGAAGAACGGGACGATGGCGAGGGCGTACAACGCGGCGAGCGGCCCCGCCCAGGCGGGATTCACGCCTTGAAGCAAGGGCAACGGCCGGCCGGCCTCGATGCGCGCGAGGGGGAATTTCGCCAGCTCCGCCGACGTCGCGGATAATTGGCCCACGGCGAGGGCCGCGTAATCGGCCTCGCTGCGGTTGAGCGCGCCCTCGATGCGACTGTCGTACGCCGCGAGCCGGCAACGCGCGAAGTAGTCTTCGACTTTTGCGCGTACGGCTTTCACGGCGGCGAGGGCCTCGGCGGTGTCGTTGCCGAGCACTTGTTGATCCGACGTGTTGCCGGTCTCGGTCCACGCCACAAACGCGGCGAGTTCGGTGAAAAACGCTTCGAGCTTCGCCGTCGTCACGCCCGGCTGCCCGCTGCGGTCGGTTTCGCCGCCGAGACACGCGATGATCTCGGTGATGACGGCGGCGGTCTCCGGATCGGCGGCGGACGCGGCGGGCACGATGCCGTCACCATTGAATTTCGCGGCGGCAAAAACCTTCGCGGTGTCGGCGACATCGGCGAGCGCGATGCTGGTGGCGTCGGCCTTGCCCAACCCGGCGAGAATCTGGCGGGCGGCGGCGAGGAGGGTTTTGCCCTCGGGTTTCGCGGTATCGAGCGCGGCGAGCGCGAGCGTGTCGGAGCCCCTGAGCAAATCGCCGGCGTCCTTGAGCGGCTGCGCGGCCCAGCGCACCGCGGCGAGCAGCTCGGCCACGCGGATGCGGCCATCGTTATCGGCGTCGATGAGCGCGAGGGTTTTCTCGTCGATTTCGAGACCTTTGACGGGGCAGCTCAACGCGACCCAAAGTTTCTGGTCGAGCTCGGGGAGGTGGAGCAGATCTTCGCCGGAAACAAGGGCGACCTGATCGAGGCCGCCGGTGCGATAAAACTTCCAGGTGTGTTTGGACGCCGCAGGAGTGCTGGACATGGCGGGGATGGGTTAAGACCCGCACCATGCCTGAAATCCGCGCGGCCGCAACCCTGCACTGCGGGCGGACTTTATCCCCGCCGCAGGGTGATCACGCATTCCAGGTGGCGGGTTTGCGGGAAGAGGTCGAAGGGTTGCACGGCGGTCAATATATAGCCGGCGGCGAGGAAGTGCCGCAGGTCGCGCATTTGCGTCGCAGGATCGCACGACACATAAACCACCGCGCGCGGCGCGTAGGCGAAGAGCTGCGTCAGGAAATTCTCGTCACAACCTTTGCGCGGCGGATCGATGATCACGGCGGTGTCGGCGGGCGCGAAGGCCGGGGTGTGCGCGGCGAGCCCGGCGAAGATCGCGGCGGCGTCGCCGGCCTGGAACGTGGCGTTGGCGATGCCGTTGGCGGCGGCGTTTTCGCGCGCGAACTTTACCGAGGTCTCGCTGATCTCGATGCCCGCCACCCGCTCAAAGGCCGGGGCCGCGCTCAGCGCGAACAGCCCGCTGCCGCAATAGGCGTCGACGAGATAACGTGCGCCGCTGGCCGCCGCCTGTTCGCGCACATAGCGTGTGAACGCCGGCAGGATGAACGGGTTGTTCTGGAAAAAATCGCGCGCGAGGAAATGCAGCTTCAGGTCGCCGACGGTCTCGGTGATCACGGCGTCGTAATCGGTCGTCACCGCGCCGCTGGCTTCGCGCAACAAGAGCGTGGCGCCGCGTTTGTACTCGCCGCGGGCGGCGCGCGCCTGCACGGCGGCGCGCACCTCGGTGAGCCGGGCGTTGATGGCGTCGGTCGCGATGTCGCAACGCGGCACGTCGAGCAGGTCGAAACGCGTGCCCTGGCGCAGAAAACCGATGGGAAACGCCGCCGGCGTTGTTGCCGCCGCGGGCGGTGCCTCCTTGGCTGATCCAGCAAACGACACGGGCGGGACGCCCGTGCCACGTGGCATGGGCGTCCCGCCCATGTCAGCCGACGCTGGTGTTGCCACCGACGCGCGCGGCTCAGTCTCCGGCATAATGCTGCGCGGTGGATTAAAGTGCGGCGTGATTTTCGAGCGGTAACCAAACGCTTGCGGCGAGCCGATCACTGGTGCCACAGCAAACTCGATGCCGGCCATGTGCCGCAACAACTCCGCCACTTGCTGGCGTTTCCAAACGAGCTGTTCGGCGAACGCGAGGTGCTGGTACTGACAGCCGCCGCAACGCCCGAAGAGCGCGCAACGCGGCGCCACGCGATGCGGCGACGGCGTGAGCACCTCGAGCAAGTCGGCTTCGGAGTAATTCTTGTGGTTGCGAAAGACCCGGACGCGCACGCGCTCGCCCGGCAGCGCAAATGGCACCATCACGACCCAACCGCTGCCGGCGGCGGTGGGGTCGCCTGCTTCCGTCGGCAACGCCACCCGGCCGAGCCCGGCGCCGAGATTGGTGAGCGTGGCGATCTCCAGCTCGATTTCCTGGCGGTAAGCGAACGGATGGTCGTTGAACTTTTTTTTGCGGCCCACGGCACACACGGAACACACCGCGGCACCCGCGGCGAGAAAAAGGTTGGAGGAGTTTTTTTCACCACGGATTTCACTGATGGCACGGATGCTCCTGATTTATTGAGTATCGCGTAGGTCAGGCTGGCAGTGGTGGCGCGCGTTGTCCTCAACGCGCGTCGAGCGTCTTGGGGGACAAGTCGCTCCACCGAAGACGGTCATACTATTGCGCGAGCCTTACTCATCCGTGCCATCCGCGAAATCCGTGGTCAATGATCCGTCGTTTGGAAAAGGGCGAAACTCGGGCTCGATTCTCTGCGCGCTCCGTGTCTTGTATGCCTTCCGCAGCATGGTCGAAAAAATCTCCAGCCTTCAGAATCCGCGCGTGAAGCAGCTCGTGAAGCTGCGCGACCGCCGGCCGCGCGACGAAGCCGGCGTGTTTCTCGTCGAGGGTTACCGCGAGATCCGGCGCGCGTTGGAGAAGTCCGTGCCGCTGCAGGAGCTCTATTACGCGCCCGAGTGGTTTTTGGGCGAAAACGAGCCCGCGCTCATCGCCCAGGCAGAGGCCGCCGGCGCGCGGCTGTTCGAGCTCACGCGGGACGCGTTTGCCAAGGTGGCCTACCGCGAGCGTCCCGACGGCCTGCTCGCCGTCGCCCCGCAATGGCACCGGGCGCTGGCCGATCTCGCGTTGCCCGTCGCGCCGTTTCTCCTCGTGGTCGAGGCCATCGAGAAGCCCGGCAACCTCGGCACCATCCTGCGCAGCGCCGACGCCGCCGGTTGCGACGCCGTGATCGTGTGCGATCCGGTGACGGATATTTTCAACCCCAACGTCGTCCGCGCCTCGACCGGCGTGTTGTTTTCCGTTCCGCTGGTGGTGGCGGAAAGCACTGGCGTGCACGCGTGGCTGCGGGAGAAAGGCATCCGCGCCATCGCCACGACGCCGGCGGCGACGACGCTTTACACCGACGCCGATTTGCGCGGTCCGCTGGCGGTGGTGATGGGCAGCGAGCAATACGGGTTGAGCGATTTCTGGCTGAAGAACGCCGACCTCCCCGTGCGCATCCCGATGGCGGGTCAGGCCGATTCGCTCAACGTGGCGATGGCCACGATCATCACGCTCTTCGAAGCCGTGCGGCAACGCGGCGGCGGGTAGCAGATTCGGTTCGCGCGAAAACGGCAGGGACTCCGCGGTTCGGGAGGGAGCGTGAGAGTTGACGAGCGGCGTGTCGCTTGGTTCCTGCGTCAAACGTGCCGCAAGTATTCACAATACTCGGTTTGGTTCCCTATTCTTGGCCTCACACGGAATAGATAATTAACGGTATGGACTATCCAAATAGAGCCAACAAAGCACATGTTATAGAGATAATAAGTGCAATAATAGCCTCTCCTAATAATTGCCCTCCACTAGCCTCAGAAACAGGAGTTGATTTCCAAAAGAAATCACCAAGTGAAAAACGCGTCCCCTTAAGACCCTTTTTTAGAGCCCATCTGAAAAACGACAAAGACGAGATCGCGCACCCAACAGATACCAAGCAATATATGATTATTAACGCCTTCAGTTTTATATCTCCTGATATGATTTTTAGCTCATCACAGCTATTGGTGGCTACTGAATAAATACATGCAATTTTCGTCAATGATGGGTATTGGTCCAATACTAATCTGGAATGCGAATCAATCCTAGTGGGTTATATGTTAATTATCGCCGCTAGCCGCTTCGCCCTGCGAACCATTTGTATTATCCACGTGGCGAGCACGCCATGAGCGCCAGCGCCCTCACCCCATCCGGCTGCGGATGAAAACGAAGTAGGCGACGAGGAGCGCGGCGAGTATATAGGTGAGCCAGCCCACCCGCGCGCCCTGGCCGCTGAAGAATTTCACGATCGGATAACTGATGAAGCCCAGCGCCAGGCCGTCGGCAATCGAGTACGTCAGCGGGATGCCCACCAGCGTCAGAAACGCCGGGATCGATTCGCTATAGTCCTGCCAGTCGATCTGGCCGACGTTCTGGATCATCATAGCGCCGACAATCACCAGCGCCGGCGCGGTGATCGGCGGATAACTGCCCACCATCGCGATCAGCGGACTGAAAAACAGTGCCAGCAAAAACAGCAGCGCGACGACGATCCCGGTCAGCCCGGTGCGTCCGCCCTGCTCCACCCCGGCGGCGCTTTCGATGAAGCTCGTGACCGTGCTCGTGCCCAGCGCCGCGCCCGCCACCGTGCCGACGGCATCGGAGAGCATCGCCTGCCGCGCGCGCGGCAGCTGGTTGTCCCGGATGAAACCGGCCTGCGTGCACACGCCGATGAGCGTGCCGATGGCGTCGAACACTAGCATGAACAGAAACACGAAGATCAGCGGCAGCATCGGGAGCGACAGCGCGTGCGTCAGATCCATCTTGAAAAACGTGGGCGCCAGCGACGGCGGCGCGGCGACGATCCCCTGCGCAAACGCGAACCGTTGCACGAGCATCGACTGGGCGACTTCCGGTGTCGCAGCGAGTGCGGGCGGTAGCAGGGGCAGCGCCGCTTTGCAGGCCGCGGCCAGTGCCGTCGCGCCGACGATGCCCCAGAGGATCGAGCCGCGCACCCGGCGCGCGTGCAGCACCGCCATGAGCAGCAGGCCGAAGAAAAACACCAGCAGGTCGGGCGAGCCGAAGTGGGTGTTCAACTTCACGGCGGTGCCGGGGTCTTTGAGGATGAGCCCGGCGTTTTGCAGTCCGATGAACGCGATAAACAGGCCGATGCCGGCGGCGATGGCGTGTTTCAACCCGGGGCTGACGGCGTTGAAAATCAGCTCGCGCAGGCCGGCGAGCGAGAGGAGCAGAAACAGCACGCCGGAGATGAACACCGCACCCAGCGCCACTTCCCAGGAGTTGGCGTACCCGGCGGCGGCCGCGGCGGGGATCGCGGAGAAGACGAAGAAGAAGTTTTCCCCCATGCCCGGCGCCTGTGCGATCGGGTAGCGGGCGTAGAGGGCCATCAGCGCCGTCGCCAGCGCCGCCGACAGGCACGTGGCGGTGGTGACCGCGCCGAAATCCATCCCCGTCGGCTTGCCGAACATCGCGCCCGACAGCACGGCGGGCTGGACGAAGATGATATAGGCCATCGTCAGAAACGTGGTGACGCCGGCCAGCACTTCGATGCGCGCGCTGGTGCGGTTTTCTGTGAGGCGAAAGAGGCGTTCGAGCATGGGCGGTGGGGCGCAGCGCAGCGGAGAGAATTCCAGCAGCGGGCGGTCGCCATACGGGCGCAGGCCGCGGCCGGTGGCAATAGTTGACTGCCTCTCGGCGGGGTGCGCTTCAGGGCGTTTCGTAGAGCTCGGCGAGGCAGATGCCGGCGTTGGCGGGGGCGCCAGACTGGACGCGGGCGGAGTACTGGCCGGGCGGAATGCGGCAGAGTAATGCGGCATCGCGACTGTTCGCCGGGAGCGCGAAAGCACCCAGCGTGGCGCTCAATGCCGTTAGCTGTTCGGTGGTCGCGGCGTTGCCCCAGTCGTCGTTGGTGGCGAGGGCGCCGCCACTGGCGTCCAGCACCGTCACGGTGGTGTCGTCGATGCAGCCGCTGACGCCGCAGGCGCGGAGCGCCGGGCTGAGGCCGCGCACCAGCAGCCGCCGGTGGCCGTGGCCGGCGACCACGAAGCCCACGATCAATTGCCGGTCGCCGGTTTCCACCCGGCCGCGGGTCGAGAGGTTGACCAGCCGCGCGCCATCGGTCTGCGAGACATCGTAGATTTCGAGCAGCACGAGGCCGGAGGTGGCGTTGGCCCCAACCGGCGGCGTGTCGTCGTCGGGCGCGAGCGAGACGGAATAGAGCCCGGCGCCCAGTTCGAGCAACAGGGCGGTGTCGCCGGTGGTGCGACCGCCCCAGTCTTTCAGCGCGAAGGCGCCGACCTCGCGGCTGACGGTCTGGATGCGCGGATCGAGGCCCGTGGTCCCCGGGCCGGTGGCGACGATCAAGTCTTGGGTGCGACAGCTCGCGATCACGCGCTGGGTTTGGTCGCGCACGGTCAGGCGGGGCTTGGGCAGCAGCTGGTCGCGCGGCAGGCCGTAGTCGCCGAGCGTGGGGCCGACGCCGCGAATCAGCAGCGTTTTGCGGGCGGAGTCCGGTCCGGCGAGGACGAGGCCGCCGATCAGGGCGTTCTCGCCGGTGCTGGCGATGCCGCGGGTGGAGAGGTTGACCAGCTGCGTGGCGCCGTCGGAGGGCGGCACGGGGATTTGCGGCGGACGGACGGTGTCGGACACGCCATCCCAGCCGGCGATCCGCGCGAGCATCCACCACATGGCCTTGGCCAGGCGCAACGCGCCGCGTTGCCCGATGTGATCGCCGTCCTCGGCGTACGCGCCGTCGAGATCCAGCATGTTGTCGCTGTGAATGAAGGGATAGGTGCGCGGGGTGCCGCCGCGATCGGTCCACGCCTGCGTGCCCGGCTGCCCCGCGTCGCTCCAACACAAAATATCGGCGTAATCGAAGAGCAGGCGGTCGCCGGACGCGCGCACGTAGCGGCGAATCGCCTCGTGTTTCAAGTGGCGCTGGTAGCCGTTCTCGCCGGTGTTGCCGCTGCCGTCGACCGGCCCGGTGGTGAAAAACACCTTGGTCGGCCAGCCGTTGGCCCGGCAGTAATCGCTGTAGTGCTGCGTCGCCTCCAGATACGTGTCGAGGCAGACGCGGTTGCCCGTGAGCGCGGAGTCCGCGGCATCGAGGCCCCAACGCAGATTGCCGTCCGGTCCGCCGATCGAGGCGCCGGCCCAACGCACCTTAAACTCGGGGTCGATCTCGCCGCCGGGCGAGTTGGACGTCATATCCCAACACCAACCGAACCCGAAGGCGGCGATGGGCAGGCCGTGTGTGTGGCAATAAGTCAGATGGTCCTTGGTGCGTTGGATCGCCTCGGCGCTGGTGAACCAGTCTTCCTCGCCGTACCCGACGACCCAGCCGCTGGTGCGCGTCAGGTCGCCCCACGTGGCGCGGTTGAGGCGGAGATTCTGGTCGGTGGCGCCCAGCGGCGGCGTGCGATCCACCGAGGAGACGGCGAACCGGCTGTCTTGGCTGGCCAGCAGATTGCAGCCGAGGCGGTACGCCGAGGAGTGCGACTCGCCCGGCAGGTTGAGCCACATTTTTTTCACCAGGGCGAGGTAGGCCGGCGGGATCTTTTGATACTGCGCGACGACGGTGTGATCCGCGACGATGGGGTCCTGCGCCCACGTGCTTGGCGTCGCCCAACCGAGCAAGGCGACAACGCTCCAGACCGCGGCTTTCTTGGGGGTAAACATGATCGCCAAACTACACCGCCGCCGGGCGCGGAGAGAATCCCAGAGTGTGTGCAAAACCGGTAAATCTCGCCCGCCCGCCCCGCCCGGCTACACCCCCGTCTTCTCCGGCCCCGGCGGCGGGATGAGGGAGTACATCACGGGGGTCACGAGGCGCGAGAGGAGCAGCGAGCTGATCAGGCCGCCGACGATCACCACCGCGAGCGGCGAAAACAGCCCCGAGCCCTCGACCGCGACCGGCAGCAGCGCGCCGAGCGCCGTGAACGTCGTCAGCACCACCGGCAGGAAACGCACCTCGCCGGCGCGTTCGATCGCCTCGTGCAGCGGCACGCCTTGCGCGCGCAGCTGGTTGGTGAAGTCGACCAGCAGAATGCTGTTTTTAATCTCGATGCCGATGAGCGCGATGAACCCGATGGTCGCCACAAACGAGAGCGTGTAGCCCGTGAGATAGAGCGCCAGCAGGCCGCCGATCACGCCGAGCGGAATGACCGACGCCACGATGAACGTCCCGCGGAAGCTGCGAAACTCGAGCACCAGCACCGCCAGCACGCCGAAGATCGCCACGATGACCGCGGTGCCGATGCCGCCGAAACTCTCGCGGCTGCTCTCGACTTCGCCGCCGAACTCGAAGCGGAAACCCGGCGGCAGCTTGAGCGCGGCGAGCCGCTGCTCCACCTCGGCGGTGAGCCGGTCGGTGTTGAAACCGGGCTGCACCCGCGCGGCCACGCCGACGAAGCGCTGGCGGTCGAAGCGCGAGATGGAGTTGGGCGAGCGCGAAAACTCCAGCGATGCCACCTGGCCGAGCGGCACGGCGGCGCCGCTCTGACTGGCGACGGTGAGATGCGACCAAGCCGTGAGGTCGCCGCGTTCGCCGCGCGGGGCCATCACGCGCACGCCGTAGCTGTCGCCGTCGGACTCGATGTAGCGCGTGGCGACGAGCCCGGCCACGCCGAGGCGCGCGACGCGGTCGATCTCCGGCAAAGCCACGCCGAGCAACGCGGCCTTGGGGCGGTCGATCACGAGCTGCAAATCGGTGCGGGGCACGCGCAGCGGATTCTGCATGTTGGCGGTGCCGGGGATGGCGGTGATCAGGTTCTCGACGTCGCCGGCGACGCGGGCGAGTTGCGTGAGGTCCTCGCCGAAGATGCGCACCTCGATGGGCGCGGCGATGGGCGGGCCGTTCTCGAATTCGCGCACCGTGATCGTGACGCCGGGGATGGTGGCGAGGCTGCGCCGGAGCTGCTCCAGGTCGGCGGGCGTGCGCTTGGGATCGTACGCGTGCAGCGTGCCGAGGATCTCGGCGAAGTTGGCGCGGAGATTGGCCGCCTCCATGTTGTAATAAACCTGCGGATTGCCGTGCCCGACGTTGGTCTGGAAATGCCGGACGATCGGCAGCGTCGCGAGGCGCGCCTCGACCTGGCGCGCGAGGGCGTCGGTGGCGCTGACGCTGGAGCCCTCGGGCAGTTCGATCTGCACGAGAAACTGCGGGATGCCGGCGACCGGGAAGAGCGAGAAGCCGATGGCCGGCACCAGGGCGAGGCTGCCGGCGAAGAGCAGCGTCGCGCCGACGAGCGTGGTTTTGCGGCGTTTCATGCACCAGTGCAGCAACGGCCGGTAGGTGGTGTGGATCACGTATTGCAGGCCGCGCAGGAGCCGGTTGCCCTCGGATTCCTCGTGCGCCGTCATCAGCCGGCTGGCGAGGAACGGCATGAGCGTGAGCGCGACGATGAGCGACGCCAGCACGGTGTACACCACGGCGAGCGGCAGGCAGCGGATGAAGCTCCCCGAGCCGCCCGGCAGCGCGAGCAACGGCAGGAAGGCGAACACCAGCGCGAACGTCGTGCCCAGCACCGCCACCGCGATCTGCTGGGTGCCTTGCAACGCCGCCTCGATGGGCGCGCAACCCTGGCGCCGGAACCGCGCGATGTTTTCCACCACCACGATGGAGTCGTCGACCAGCAGGCCGAGCGCGATCACGAGGCCGACGATGGTGAGCTGGTTGAGCGTGTGACCGGTGAAATGCAGCGCCGCGATGCCCATCGCAAGCGACAGCGGGATCGACACCAGCACGAGCAGCGAGGCGCGCCAGCCGAGCGGCAGCACCGTGATCAACACCAGCACGAGCGCGATCACGAAATCCCGCAGCAGGCCGCCCAGCCGGTGGGAGACGTTGACCGACTGGTCGAAACCCGTTTCGAGGCGCACATCGGCCGGCAGTTCGCGGCGGTACTCGTCCGCGGCGGCGAGCAGCCCGGCGCGCACGTCGAAGATGTTTTGGTGCTCCTTCATCGTCGCCGTCACCCAGACGGCGCGCACGCCGTTGAAGCGCGCGACATACTCGGTGTCCTCGTAATCCCAGCGGACGTCGGCCACGTCGCCGAGGCGCACGGTGGCGCGCCCGGTGGCGAGCAGCGGCACGGCGCGGATTTCGTCGAGCGAGGCGTAGTAGCCGCTGGTCTTGAGATTGAAGCGGCGCGGCCCGAGCTCCACGGCGCCGCCCGGCAGGTTGATGTTGTTGCCGGCGACGGCGTCGAGCACGCGGCCCACGGGCAGTTGCAACTGCGCCAGCCGGTCGAGGTCGAGCGACAGGCGCACCTGTTTTTCCGGGCAGGCCCACTGCTTCGCCTGCCGCACGCCGGGCACGCGCTCGAAACGCTTGCGCAACTTTTCCGCGAGCTGGTCGAGCCGCGCGTAGCTGGCGTCGGCCGACACCAGCGCGAGCTGCAACAGCGCCACGTCGGTGGTGCGGTAGCGGATCACCTCGATGCTCTGAATCTCCGCCGGCAGCTGCGGGCGCACGCTGTTCACCTGGCGGAGCAGCTCGTCGTATTTCTTGTCGGGATCGGTGCCGTATTCGAAATCTGTGTTCACCACGCAGACGCCGTCCTGCACCTTGGTGACGAGCTTGGCCACGCGGTCGAGCTCCTTGATGGCGTCCTCAATGGGGCGGGCGACCTGTTGTTCGAGATCGTTCTGGTTCGCGCCCGGACACTGCACGATCACGACGCCGCCGGGGAAATTCGGATCGGGGTCCTCGGCGCGCGGGATCGAAGAAAACGCGAGCCAGCCCACCGCCGAGAGGGCGAGAAACACCAGGATGGTGAACTGCGGATTTCTGACGGAAAACTCGGTGACTTTCATGGCGCGGGGGCGACCTCGACCGTCTCGCCGTCGCGCACGTAATCGGCGCCGGCGGTCACGATCCGCCAGGTGGCGGGGATGGCGGTGGCGAGCAACGCGGTGTCGCCAAAGAGCGTTTCGATTTCCACCGGGTGGCGGCGCACGGTCTTGCCGTCGGGCTCCAGCGCGAAGAGCACCGCGTGGCGCTCGTGGCCTTCGAGCAGCGCGGAGAGCGGCACCCGGGCGCGCGCCTCGGCGGCGGGCTTTGCGAGCCGGAACGAACCGACCGCGCCCGACCGCAGGCCCTCCGGCGCGGCGGGCAACGCCAGCTCCACCTCAAAGGTGCGCGTTGCGGGATCGGCGGCCTCGGCCACCTGCGTCACGGTGGCGGGCAGCGTCACATCGGGCGGGCCGCGGAATTGCAGCGTGGCGGCATCGCCGACGGCGACGCGGCGGATTTCGCGCTCGGGCACGCCGGCGCGGAAAATCCAGCCGGCGCCATCCGCGCCAAACCCGAGCACGGGCTGGCCGGGCGCGACCAGCTCGTTGGGCTCGACGAAGCGGCGGAGGATGCGGCCGTCGGCCGGCGCGACGATGTCGGAGTGGCGGCGGTTAAACTCGGCGATGCGCAGATTGGCCTCGGCGACCTCGACGGCGGTGCGCGAATCCTGCTCCTGCTCCAGCGTGGCGACGCGCTCGGCGTGGAGCCGGCGGACGCGTTCGGCGTCGCGTTTCGCCTTCTCGACGGCGCTGCGCGCCTGGGCCACGAGCGCGTCGATCTCGGCGAACTGGAGCCGTGCGAGCGGCTGGCCCTGCTTCACCGTTTCGCCGGCGCGCACGAGCACCTCGGCGACCACGCCGCCGACCTTGAACGACAGCGTCGCCTCCAGTTTGCGGGTGAGCAGGCCCGACGCCTCGATCGGCGGCAGGTCGCGCGTGTAGGCGACCGGCGCGACTGTCACACGGCGGCGGACGGTTTCCGGCGCAGTTTCGGTTTTTTGGCAGCCGGAGAACAGCAGGCCGAGGCCGGCGCCGAGCAGCGCGGCGGCGCGGAGAGAGGCGGATTTCATAGGGAAAACGGGAGACGGATTCAGGGAACGGGGGTGAGCGCCAGCGCGCGGTCGTATTCGACGGCGGCGACAAAAAGCTGGCTGCGCGCGATGGCGCAGCCGAGTTGCGCGGCAGTGTGTTCGCGGCGGGCATCGAGGAAACCGAGCTGGTTGACCAGCCCTTCGCGTTGCCGGCGCGAGACGAGATCGAACACCCGCTCCGCCGCGGAACTGCGCGCGCGCGCGGCGACGAGCGCGGCGCTGGCGGCGGCGAGACGCCGGCCCGCGTCATCGGCCTGGAGGGCGAGCTGGCGCTGCACTTCGTCGCGTTGCGCGGCGGCCTTGGCGCGCTCGTTGCCGGCCTCGCGCACCTGGCTCGCGATGCGGCGGCCGTCGAAGAGGCTCCAGTCGGCGACGACCGAGGCCTGCGAGAAATTGCTGCCGCGACCGAAGCGGTAGTTTTCGCCCTGAATGCCGGCCTCGACGGCGAGCGCGAGGCTGGGCTGGCGGGCGGCGCGGGCGGCCTGCTCGGCGGCGGTGGCGGCGCGCACGCCCTGTTCCACCGCGGCGAGTTCCTCCCGCTGGCCGGTGGCAGACGGCGCCGCGGGATCGGGCACGACGAGCACGGCGGTCAACGTTTCCAGCTCGGCGTCGGACACGCGTTCGATGTCGGTCGTCGGGGCGCGGTTGAGCAGAAAATTGAGATAAGCGCGGGCGAGATCGCGGTCGGCGGCGGCGGCCAGACGTTGCTGGCGCACGGACATGACCTCGGCCTCGGCGCGGAGCGCGGCGTCTTCCGTGGCCACATCGGTGGCGACGAGCACGCGCGCGGTGCGCCACGCCTCTTCGACGACTTCGTGCGCCGCATCGTAGACGCGCACGGCGGCCTCGGCCTGGAGCCAGCGGAAATAACTGCGTTGCACGTCGAGCCGCAGCTCGCGTTTGAATGCCGCCAGCGCCGCCTGCGCCCCGGCCACGCCCGCGCGCGCCGCCGTCGTGCCGTGCTTGATCTGCGGCTGGTAGAGCGGTTGGAGCAGGCGCAGCTTGGTCTCCTGCTCGTGTCCGCGCAGGAAGGCGATGGACTGGTTGGGCACCTGCGGAAACTGGGCGGAGCCGAGCAGCTCGTTGAGCGTGCGGTAGGCGGGGTTGAGCAGATCGCCGACCGGGATGTCGATCGTGCGGCCGCCGTCGGCGACGGTGTAGCGCGCGGCGAAATCGAGTTGAGGGAAATAGAGGGCGCGGGCGGCGGCGAGCCGGGCGCGGGCGGTGTCGGCGTCGAGCTTCTGGCGTTGCAGGGCGAGATTGGCGGCGAACGCCTCGTCGACATAACGCGACACCACGGCGGGCACGGGCATCCCGGGCGCGGCAAACAACGGAACAGCAAACAGCACGAAGCCGAGCAAGCAGGGTAAGCGCATGACGCGCCCAGCCAACGTAAGCCAAATACGGCGCGTCAATGCTTTACTGGGGCGGCGGAGGCGGCGAAAAGCATGTGCGGGTCGGGGTGGTGCGGTGCTCCAGCCCGCACTCGAACGCGCCGCGGACCGACTCGCGCGGGCTGAAGCACCGCGCCACGCAGATAGCGTCCGGCACGTCGTGCCGCGGCGCGTTTTGTCGTTCCCGTTTGACCCGTCTCCGGGGGTGGGTACTTAGACCCGTTCCCCGCGTCGTCGGGACGCGGGGCGTGCTTTGAATCGAGTCCATATCAAAACCTACGGGTGCCAGATGAACGAGCGCGACAGCGAGGCTGTCGCGGCGATGTTGCGCGCCCGCGGCTATCGCATCGTGGCCGACGAGCACGAGTGCGACATCCTCCTGCTCAACACGTGCAGCGTGCGCGACGCCGCCGAACAGAAGGCCATCGGCAAGGCCGGCCACCTGCTCGCCCGCAAACGCCGCCGGCCCGACTTCGTCCTCGGCATCCTCGGGTGCATGGCGCAAAACCGCGGCGCCGAGCTGCTCGACCGGTTGCCCGACGTCGATCTGATCGTGGGCACGCAGAAATTTCACCAGGTGCCGGACTACCTCGACAACCTCCGCGCCGCGCGCGCGGCCGGCGTGCCGATCGGCGAGACCATCGTCGACACCGCCGAGGAGGCCGGTTCGCAAAACGCGATCCGCGATCATCTGCTGGAGGACCGGCCGGTGACGGCGTACGTGTCGATCCAGCAGGGGTGCGACATGGATTGCGCGTTTTGCATCGTGCCGAAGACGCGGGGCGACGAACGCTCGCGGCCGGCCGACGACATCGTGGCCGAGTGCCGCGCGCTGGCCGAACGCGGCGTGCGCGACATCACGCTGCTCGGGCAGATCGTCACCAGCTACGGGCGGCGCGACCAGCCGCGCGCCGACGGCGTGTCGCCGTTCGTACAATTGTTGGAACGCGTGCACGAGATCGACGGCATCGCGCGGCTGCGTTTCACGTCGCCGCATCCGCGCGGCTTCAAGCCCGACCTGATCGCCGCCTACGCCCGGCTGCCGAAGCTGTGCGAGTACGTGCATCTGCCGGTGCAGTCGGGCAGCAACCGCATCCTGCGCGCGATGAACCGGCCCTACTCTCGCGAGCGTTATCTGGAGCTGCTCGACGCGTTGCGCGCGGTGCGGCCCGACCTGTACGTGTCGACCGATGTGATCGTGGGTTTTCCGGGCGAGACGGAGGAGGATTTCGCGCAGACGCGCGAGCTGTTCGAGGCGGCCAACTACGACATGGCGTACATTTTCAAGTACAGCGTGCGCACCGGCACGCCGGCGGCCGCGTTGCCGGACCAGGTGGACGAGGCGACGAAGGAGGCGCGCAACCAGACGTTGCTGCGCCTGCTGGAGCGCAATTCCCGCCGGCGCAACCAGCTCCTCATCGGTACCGAGCAGGAAGTGCTGGTCGAAGGGCCGGACAAGAAAGGGCTGCGCTTCACGGGGCGCACGCGGGGCAACCGCATCGTGCACTTCGACGGCTCCGCGCGGCTGATCGGCCAGCTTGTGCCGGTCAAGATCGAGCGGGCCACCACCAGCGCGCTTTACGGGGAACTGGTGCTGCGCGACGGGGACTCAACGTCATGATTTTCGCTGCGAAATCCGGGCCGGGCCGCCGGCACTTTTCCGCGCAAATGGCTTGCCCTGCGCCGGCCGGGGCTTCGTGGTGAACGCTCGTTCGCAATCATGAGCCTGCAACTCGCCACGCTACTTCCCGGTCTCCTGCTTCTCGCCCTCGGCGGCGCGTTGCTCAGCGGCAATTCCGCGGTGCGCGCGGCGCTGACGGCGTTTCCGCGTTCGCGGCCGGCCACATACGTGTGCTTTGGCGCGGCGTGCGCATGGTTTCTCTATCACGTCTGGCATCTCTCGCCGGCGGATTTTGCCGAGTACAAACTGTATCTGTTCATCGGTTTCGCGGCGGTGGGTGCGCTGTCGTTTTGGTGCGTGCCGGACTTTCTCGCGGTGCGCGGGCTGGCGGCGTTGGTGCTGCTGGCGGCGTCGCCGTTGCTCGAAGCGGCGTACATGGATTGGGCGCATCCGCAAAGGCTGTTGATGGTGGGCTTCGTTTTCCTCTGCATCTCGCTTGCGATCTGGCTCGGCGCCTCGCCTTACCGGCTGCGCGACGCGTTGGAATGGATGTTTCGCACGGAGGGCCGGCCGCGTCTGGTCGGCGGCGTGCTGGCGGGCTACGGCGCGGTGTTGCTCGTGGTCGCGTTCACCTATTAATTTTCGGTCATGAGCGCGTCTGCGGCGTCCTCTCCCATTCCTGTGTTATTGGTGCTCGCCGGACCGGCGGGCTCGGGGAAAAGCACGTTGTGCGCACGGTTGGTGCGCGAGGTGCCGGGCTTCACGCGGGTGGTCACGGCGACGACGCGGCCGCCGCGCCCGGGCGAGGTCAACGACGTCGATTACCATTTCCTCACGCCGGAGGAGTTCGATGCCAAGGTGGCCGCGGGTGAGTTTTTGGAGTGGGCGTGGGTGCACCAGAAGCACCGTTACGGGACGCTGGCGGCGGCGGTGTTGGAGCCGTTGCGCCGGGGGCAGAGCCTCGTCATCAACATCGACGTGCAGGGCGTGGAGCATTTTCGCACGGCGGCGGCGGCCAACCCCCTGCTGCGCCGGCACCTGACCACGGTTTTCATCGAGGTTTCGCCGGCGACGATCCGGGAACGCCTGGCCGGACGCGGCGATAAGGACACAGAAGAAATCGCCCGCCGGCTGCGGACCGCCGAGGCCGAGCTGCGCGAGAAGCCGAAGTTCGATCACGTCATTACAAGCCGTTCGCGTGACGACGATTTCCAGAGTCTACTGGCGATCTGTCAGGCGGCCCGGCAGCGCATCGCAGCACAGTAAATCGCGCGGCGCTCGCCCTTTCGCCCGCCTCCCGGCGCTTAAGCCGGAGTGCCCCCGTGTCGATGTGGGGTGGTGAGACTCTCGCTACAGTTGCCCCCATCCTTCGCTGGCATGACCCGTCGGTCGCGCCTGGGCGGCGGCCGTGCGCAGGAGGAAAGGCTATATGAAACTGGGCAATAAGATCATTGCGTCGGCATTGGTGGCGGCAACGGCGACGGTGTTAATCGGTTTGTTTGCCCAGCGCACCGTGATCCGGCGGCAGGGCTTCGAGCTCACCCGCGACACCATGCGCGCCATCATTGTGGCGTCGGAAAACGTCCGCGCCTCCATTTCTTCGCTCAACGAGCGCAACGCCTTCCGCCGTGCCGAGCTCACCGAGGAATATAGGAAAAGCGGCGGCGACCTGCGCCAGTCCGCCATCTACGCCACCATCCCGGTGGTGGCCGCGTGGCGCTCCATCGAGAAAGCCGCGGAGCACGAAGGCTACGAGTTTCGCGTGCCGAAGCACCAGGCCCGTAATCCTAAAAACACCCCCACGCCCGACGAAGAGGAGATCTTAAAGTATTTCGCGAGCGGCACCGCCGAGGAGTATTACAAAATCGACAGTGCCCAGGGTAAAATCATCTACGCCCGGCCGATCAAGCTCACCGCCGACTGCCTTTCCTGCCACGGCGACCCGAAGACCAGCCCCACCGGCGACGGCAAAGATTTTCTCGGTTTCAAAATGGAAGGCTGGAAGGCCGGCGAAGTGCACGGTGCCTTTGTGCTCAAGAGCAATTTCAGCCACATCGACCAAGTGACGTTTGCCAGCATGCGCATGACACTCGGGATCGTGCTGCCCCTGGCCATCGGCTTCGTCATCGTGCTGGTCTTTGGGCTGCGTTACACCACCAAGCGCCTGATCCTTCTCCCGATTCAGGGCGCGATCACCACGATCGAAGCGGATAGCGACCGCGAAGTCGCCATCTCCAGCGAGATCGCCCGCGCCAGCCAGTCGCTCGCCGAAGGCGCCACCGAGCAGGCCGCCTCATTGGAAGAGACTAGCGCCACGCTCGAAGAGATCGCGAGCATGACCAAGCGCAACGCCGAGCACGCCGCCACCGCGCAAAACCTCGCCTCCGAGACCCGGCACGCCGCCGACACCGGCTCCGCCGACATGCAGGAGATGATCCGCGCGATGAACGAGATCAAGACGGCCTCCGACAACATCGCCGCCATCATCAAGACCATCGACGAGATCGCTTTTCAGACCAACATCCTCGCGCTCAACGCCGCCGTCGAAGCCGCCCGCGCGGGCGAGGCCGGCGCCGGTTTCGCGGTCGTGGCCGACGAAGTGCGCGCGCTCGCCCAACGCAGCGCCAATGCCGCCAAGGAGACCGCCGAGAAGATCGAGGACTCCATCAACAAGTCCACCCATGGTGTGTCGATGAGCGGCAAGGTCGCCCAAAGCCTCAACGAGATCGTCGAGCGCGCCCGCCGCATGGACGGGCTCGTGAAGGAAATCGCCTCTGGCTCGCAGGAGCAGGCGCAAGGCATCGACCAGGTGAACGTCGCCATCTCGCAGCTCGACAAAGTCACGCAAGCCAATGCCGCGACCTCCGAGGAAGCCGCGGCCTCGGCGGCGGAACTCAACAGTCAGTCGGCCGAACTCAAACGGGCCGTCGATCAACTGGTCGCCGTCATCGGCCGCGCCGAGCAGACGCTCGCCGAGACCGCCGCGCGGGAAGTGCGCGAAGCTGCCAACGGCGCCAAGCCGGACGCAAACTAGGCGCGGTTTCGGCGACGCGAACCGTAGCCGCGCATGAGCCGGAGGCGAACGCGTAGCGCTCGCGTTGCCTGTGTGTAGCCACGTTGTCGCTGTGCTCCAACGCGGCTACGCCTGCGCCGCGCGTCAGCATTGTAGGGCGGCAATGCCGAATGCCGCCGGGCTTGGCGGTTTATATTGAGTCACGCGGATCAGACTGACCGTGGTGGCGCGCTTTGTCTCCAACGCGCCCAATCCGGCTGATTTTCAACAGAAGCAAACGAAGAGAACGAAGGCCGATCCGGTCTGCCCCGGGTGCGCTTCGTGGCCTTGGGTGGTGGAGCGGTTGCAGAGGCGCTGTAGCCGCGCTTGAACTACAGGCAAAACGCGGCCCGGGCGTGGCCAGGCCGCGCGTTGGGTAAAGCCGGGGGCGTCAGGAGACAGAAAATGACATCGTTAACGAAAGTAACGATTATCGCACCATTCTTTTGCATGATAGTGCCTTGTTAAAAGGATTGAGGCGGATGAAAAATGTTCTCATTAATGCGTCATATAATGGCTAATTAATAATTAGATACATGATATCCACTCGCGACTTAAGCTGCGATGGCAGCAGGAGCGGCGTCTCTTATTTATATTTGACATCGTTGTCTAAATGTACCTGTTTTGCGCTGCTTCGCTTTTAGTTTATGCTTTCGTGAGCCCCTTCCCGCCCGCCGCGCAAACCCAGCGCGGTGCGCTCTGCGCCCCAGCGTCAGGCCTCGCGGTTCGATGGCGGGTGGCTCCCGTGTGGCGCCCGTTTGGCAGCTCCCCGTTTTCAGCTCGGCATCAAACCACCATAACCATGAAAACCAGATCCTTAATAATCGCCCTGGTCCTCGCCTGTCGCCTTGCTTGGGCCGCCCCCTTCACCCTGCCCATCCTGCCGGATACGCAGTGCGAATTGAATGCTGCTTATCCCAACACTCCGGCGATGTTCACCAGCCAGATGAACTGGCTCGCGACCAATAAGACCGCGCTGAGCATTCCCATCGTGCTGCATGTGGGCGATATCATCGACTTCGACACGGATGACGCGCACGGCGGCGCCCATTATATGTGGATCAGGGCCAGCACGGGTTTCGCCATTCTCGACAACGCCGGATTGGCTTATGCCTTAGCCTTGGGAAATCACGATACCGGGGCGGTTTTCAACTCCGGCGGCGCTGCGCCCGGCGATGTAAATATCAATGTGCGGGACACCACGCAGTTTAACAGCTTCTTCCCAGTGTCGCGTTTGACCGCGCAGCGGGGGCGCTACGAAAGCGGCAAGAGTGAAAACGCGTGGTACACCTTCTCGGCGGGCGGCGTGCAATGGCTGGTGATCACGCTGGAGTATTGCGCCCGCCAGGCGCCGGTCGACTGGGCTAAAAAAATTGTCGAGGATCATCCGGCCCACAATGTGATCTTTGTCACCCATTATCACCTCACCGGGGCCGGGGCGATCAACACCAATACCGGGGGGTATGGGGATCTGAATCCGCTGCAAATTTACGACCAGCTGATCAAGCAGTACTCCAACGTGCGCTTTGTCTTTAGCGGCCATGTGGATTCTTCCGCGACGCGCAACGACCCGGGGGTGTTCGGCAACCGCATTTATCAAGTGTTGCAGGACTACCAGGGCACGGACCTCGGCGGCGGGTACATACGGCTGATGGATATCGACACCACCGCCGGGACGGTCGCCGGACGCATGTATTCGCCCTATTACAACCTCACGAAAACCGGGGCCTCCCAGTTCTCTTTTACGGGAGTGAATTTTATCAAAAACACCGTCTACACCTCGGCGGCCCGTTTTCGGAACACGGCGTTCTATGCCGCGCAAACGGGCACGTTCAGCGCTTCTTTTGACGCCACGCCCTCGCTGGCGGGGAGCAACAGCATCGTTGCCTTGTGCAAGGGCGCCCAAACCGCCTACACCGGCCATGCCGTCGCCATTCGTTTTAACCCCTCCGGATATATCGACGCGCGCAATGGCGGGGCCTATGGCGTCTCCACCATCCCCTACACCGCCGGCGCCACCTACCACTTCCGATTGGTCGTCGATGTGCCCAACCACCGCTATTCGGCCTACGTGACCCCGCCCAATGGCACAGAGCTGACCATCGGCACCAACTATAGTTTCCGCACGGAGCAAAACACCGTCACCAGCCTCGATACTGTCAACGTGGACGTGAACCCCACGCCCGGTGGCTCGCTCACCGTGTGCCCGGTGATGATTTTCAAACCGCTGGTTCCAGCCAAGCACACAGGCGTGACCGTGACCGCGAGTGCGGACGACGGCAATGTCGCGTCCAATGCCTTGGACGGCAATCTGGCAACCCGCTGGTCCGCCACAGGCAATCCGCAATGGCTCCAGTTCGACTTGGGCAGCACGAAAACGTTTTCCTCTTTGAAGCTGGCTTGGTTTCTCGGCAACACCCGCGTCGCCACCTACGACATCCAAACCTCCGTTAACAACATCAGCTGGAAAACTGTCGTCACGGGCGGCACGAGCAGCGGCACGACGACCGCATTGGAGACCATCGATATTCCCGACATCGCTGCGCGCTACATCCGGGTTATCTGTCATGGTAATAATCTGAATACGGACAACGGCATCACCGAGGGCGAAGTCTGGGGGCTGTAATACCGGGCGGCCGCGTTTATTGGGCACGGCGTGGCATTCCGCGCCGTGCGAAGCCGGAAGCGGCTTCGCTTCGCGAACCGCCGGGCGGGGTCGCCCAACCCCGCCGGGACGGGGTTTTATTGAGACTCGCAGATCAGATTGACCGTGGTGGCGCGCGTTGTCCCCAACGCGCGGCGAGCGGCTTGAGGACGAGTCGCTCCGCCGAGTAAGGTCACCAATAGCGCGCGACGTCGCCGTTCGGCGGCGCGTTGCGCGGGGTTGGCAATGGCGCGCTGAATTCTGACCGGCCGGTCAGAATCTCGGTTTCGTCGACGTCGAGGCCGTAGTCGTCGAGATCACGAGGCTGCGCTGCGCGGCCCTCCCCGGTCTATTTGCGTGGCGGACATTAGCGGCCTCGCAGGAGGCCAAAGTTGCGGTGCATGGATGACAAAAGCGGCTTTTTCCTGCATGCCTCGACGCACGGCGGCCATTGTCCGCCCAACCGATGACGCCATGAAAAACGAGTTTTATGCGTTGAGCTTCCAGCCGGAGGCGCTGGAGCAACTCGATCAGGAGACCTTGATGACCGCCATCCGCGTGGAGGCGCATGTGCTGGACATGATCATGCAGCGCCCCTCGGCGCCCGGCGCGGGCGCACACACACGGCTGCAAAACTTTCGCCGGCTCACGCAGTGCTACTCTCAGCGCTTCGGCGATGTGCAGCCCGATTTGCAATGGGCGCTCCGCATCGCCGCGCTTTTCCAAACCTACCTCGAAAGCGCCGGCCAGGCTTCCTACCCCTACGAGCCGCTTTTGCGGCCGGAAATTCGCGAGGCGGATTTTCGTCAGCTCGTCGCGACCCGGCGATCGGTCCGGGCGTTTGCCGGCGAAGCGGAGGATCGGCAGCTGGAACAGATCATCGCTTACGGCACATGGGCGCCCAACAGCTGCAACGCGCAGGCGCTCCGCTACGTCGTCGTGAAAAACCCCGAGATTCGCCGGCAGCTGCGCACGCGCGGCAACCACAGCATCGTGGCGGTGCTGGCCGATCTCCGTTTCTATTCGGACGGCGACATCGAGTGCCCTTGCCACGACACCGGCGCTGCGGTGCAAAACATGTTGCTGGGCTGCCATGTCCTCGGGCTGGGCGCGTGCTATATGACGGACCTCGCGATCAACGGGGAGAAGTACCGAACGCTGCTTCAGGTCGCACCCTACGAGAAAATCACCGCGTTGCTCTGGATCGGACAATGCCAGCAACAAGCGCTGGCGCCCGTGCGCCGCCAGCCGGCCGAAGTGGTGCGCTATTTGTAGAAACGGGCCGCGCGCTCACACGCCGCGCTTGTTGCCCCAGAGTTCGATGTGCAGGCGGTGGGCGTAGCGGAAACCGCGGGATTTGCAGAGTTCGACCAGCCAGTTGGCGCGGTCGCGCATCGCCGCCAGCGTCCGCGCCTCGGGCATGAGCTGCACTTTGTGGCGCGGGATCTCGCGGCCGAGTTTCTTCAACATGCCTTCGATCTCGTCCACATCGGTCGGAGCGGCGACGACGAACTTGAACTGGTACGCGTAGTGGTCGAGCCAGTGCCGCACCACCTCCGGCTGCCAGCGCGCGGCTTCGTGGCGGCGGTGCCACTCGGGGTGCGTCACGCGGTCGGGCGCGGCGTTGAGGAGCTTGGGCGAGAGCGAGGCGAGATCGCAGGCGATGCCGTCGGGCGCGACCGTGGCGGCGGTCTCGATGGTGATGTGGTAACCGAGCATCTTGAGCTCGGCGGCGAGTTCGCGAATTTGCGGGGCGATCATCGGCTCGCCGCCGGTGAGCACCACGTGTTCGCACGGATGGCGCTCCACCTCGGCGACGATCTCGTCGACCGTGTGCGGCCGGCCCTCGGGATTCCACGAGGCGTAGGGCGTGTCGCACCAGGCGCAGCGGAGGTTGCAGCCGCTGGTGCGCACGAACACCGACGGCACGCCGGTCAGTTCGCCTTCGCCTTGGACGGAGTAAAAAATTTCCGCGATCAGCATGACGGAGCGGCGCGCGGCGCGGGTTTGGGCGGCAACGGATCGAGCGACGCGTACGCGGTGGGATCGGGCAGGCCGGCGGCAAGAAACGCCTCGCGCCGCTCGACGCATGTGCCGCAACGCCCGCAGTGAATCGCGCCGCCCTTGTAGCAGGACCACGTGCGGGCGAAATCCACGCCGAGGCTGGCGCCGAGCGCGGCGATGGCGCCCTTGTCCAGGGCGATGAACGGACGCAGCAGTTGCACGCCGGCATAGGTGCCGTGGCGGATCGCCTCGCCCATCGCGCGCATGAATTCTTCGCGGCAATCCGGATAAATCGCGTGGTCGCCGCTGTGCGCCGCGATGACGAGCCCCTCGGCGCCGACGCTCTCGGCGAAGCCGGCCGCGATGGAGAGCAGGATCGCGTTGCGGAACGGCACGACGGTGAGCTTCATGTTGTCGGCCTCGTAATGCCCCTCGGGAATCTCGCCGCCGCTGGCGAGCAGATGCGAGGCGAAGAGCCGGTCCATGAAACGCAGCGGCGCGACCTCGTGGCGCACGCCGAGCGCCGCGGCGTGTTCGGCGGCGAACGGCAGCTCGCGCGGATTGTGCTTCGAGCCGTAGTCGCAACTGAGCGCGGCCACGACGGTGTGTTCGCGATGCGCCCAATGGAGCGCGGTCACGGAATCCATCCCGCCGGAGCAGAGCACGACGACTTTCATGCGATACGTTACCGCAAAAAGGCGAAATTTCCCGCAAAAGGGAAGGCCGCGCTGCGTTGAAGCATCGCTACGTACACTTTCCCTTTGCGCCGCGCGCGGCGGTGGGCTGGTTTCTCCCTGCCGCCATGCTGCTTTTTCACGATCCTCAATGCGCCGACTACGGCTCCGCCCGGCAACCGGAACAACCCGCGCGCGTGGTGCAGGCCGTGGCCCACTTGCGGGCGGCGCATCCGGAATGGTCGTGGCAACTGCCGCCGCTGGCCGACGAGGCGATGCTGCTCCTGGCCCACACGCCAGAGCTGCTGGCGCGGCTGCAAACGCCGCCGGATTTCGACGAGGACACGCCATTCTTCCCCGGAATCTACGACCACGCGCGCCGGTCGGTCGGCGCGGCGCTCGCGGCGATGGAGTGCGCGCTGACGTCGCGCCAAAAGGCCTTCGCGCTCATGCGGCCGCCCGGCCACCACGCCACCGCCGGGCAGGCGATGGGGTTTTGTTATCTCAACCAGATCGCGGTCGCGGCGCTCGCCGCCCAGCAGCGCGGCGCGGCGCGGGTGGCGGTGTGGGATTTCGACGCGCACCACGGCAACGGCACCGAGGCGATCCTCGACGGCCGGCCCGGATTCCGCTTCTGCTCCGTCCACCAGTTTCCCGGCTATCCCGGCACCGGCACGCGCAACTCGTCCACCTGTCGCAACTGGGCGCTGCCGCCGCATGCGCCGCGCGCCACGCATCTGGAGGCGTTGCGCGCCTCGTGGGACCACCTGCTCGCGTTTCAACCCGACCTTGTGCTCGTGTCGGCCGGGTTCGACGCCTTCGCGGGCGACCCGGTGGCGACGTTGTCGCTGACGCGGGAGGATTTCGCCACGTTGGGCCGTTGGCTGGCGGCGTCGCCGGCGCCGGTCGCCGCCGTGCTGGAAGGCGGTTACAGCACCGAGCTGCCGCACCTGCTCGACGCTTTTCTCTGCGCCTGGGAGGCGCCGCCAAGTGGTTGAATTCTTTTTATCGCGCCCGAGCGATTCGGCCGCTTACGTACCCAGCCTGTTGCGATGATTTCCCGTTACATACTGCATCCTGTGCGCCGTCTGCTCGGCGTAAAACCGCCTGTGCGCACGTTGTCGCACACGATGATCGACCAGCCCGGCCAGCTTAAACCGCTGCTCGACGCGATGGACCGCGTGAAGGAAATCTCCCTCGATACCGAGGCGGACAACATGTACCACTACCGCACGCGAATCTGCCTGATGCAGATCATGGTCGCGGAGGAAATTTTCCTGGTCGATGTGCTGGCTCCGGGCATGAAGCTCGACGAGCTCTGGACGCGTCTGCGGCGGATGCACCTGGTGATGCACGGCAGCGATTTTGACCTGCGGCTGCTCCACGCGCACTGCGGATTCCGGGCGCACAGCCTGTTCGACACGATGCTCGCGGCCCAGTTGCTTAACCGCAAACGCATCGGGCTTGCCGGCCTGCTCGACGAGCATTTCGGCGTCGAACTCGACAAGGAAGGCCAGAAGGCCAACTGGTCCCGCCGGCCGCTGCCCAAGAAGCTGCTCGATTACGCCGCGGGCGATGTGTTTCACCTGCCGCAGTTGCGCACGCTGCTGACCAGTGAGCTCAAGCGCCTCGGCCGGCTCGAATGGTTTCACCAGCAATGCCGCGCGCAGATCGCCGCCGGCGCGGAGGGTTTCGCGCCCGCCGACGACAACGACTGGCGCATCGGCCATTCGGAGCGCCTGCGTGGCGCCGGGTTGGGCGTGCTGCATGCCGTGTGGCACTGGCGCGAAGACCAGGCCCGCCGGCTCGACACCCCGCCCTTCAAGGTCTGCAACAACGACCTGCTGCTCCGGCTGGCCTCTGCGGCTGAGCAAGGCGCTTCCGAGGCGGAGATTCTCGCCAGCGTCAATCTCGGCAAACGCCACTCCCGCCTCTTCGGTTCGTTGCAAAGCGCGGTGAAGCACGGCCTCGCCCGCGATCCGAAGACCCTCCCGCGCCGCCAGCACCAACGCCATGCGCCGCTTTCCGCCGAGGAACTCTCCCGGCAGGACGCCCTCAAGGCTTTGCGCGACCGCCAGGCGACCAAGCTCGACCTTGATCCCACCCTCATCGCCAACCGCTCGCAACTCGCCCAGCTCGCCCGCGAACCGCGCAAGATCGACGAGCTCCTGCTCCCCTGGCAGGCGGACTTGTTGCGCGACGAACCGTCGTTGAAAACATAGCCGGTCACTGGGTTGGCGCGGATTTTACCTGCTCGCCCGAAAGCCTGTTACCGTCCCGCTTGCCAAGCGTCATCCTCTGCCACACGTTAACTCCGGCCCCCATGAAACGCTGCGCCCTCCTCCCTGTGTTCGCCACCCTGGTTCTCGCGATGTTCTCCGGCTGCGCCACGCGCACCACCGCCAGCGGCGGCAAGGAAACCACCTTCCTCGGCGGTGCGGCCACCGTCGCCACCAAGTCATACCAACCGGCCGACCAAACCTCGGTTACCGTCGACACGACCAAGTTCAGCGGCACCAGCAATCCCTCCGGCACCAAGACCACCCTGCTCTGGGGCCTGATCACTCTCACCGATTATTGAACGCCCGGCGGCACCAGTCGCCATTCCGGCGGCAAATTGACCTGAGACCGCGTTTCCAGCGCGGTCTTTTTGTTGCCGCCCAACGCGTTCTTGCCTGAAGTACCCGCCGCATGTCCGCCGCCATCACCAACATCGCGCGTCATCTGCCGCTCATCGCGGCGCAGCAGCCCGACCGCGCGGCGGTGAAGATCCCCCGCGGCACTACGCGCGCCGGCGACATCGATTATCTGACGCTCAGCTTCGCCGAACTCGCCGCCGAAGCCGCCGCCTGGCAGACGCGCCTCGCCGCGGCCGGAATCGCCCGCGGCGACCGCACGCTGGTCATGGTGCGCCCGGGGCTGCCACTGATCGCGTCGGTCTTTGCGCTCTTCGCGCTCGGCGCGGTGCCGGTGGTGATCGATCCGGGCATGGGGTTGAAAAGTTTTCTCGGCTGCGTGGCCCGCTCCCGTCCGCGCGCGCTCGTGGGCATTCCGCTCGCGCAACTGGTCAGTCGCATCGCGCGCCGCTCCTTCCGCGGCGTGGCGGTGCGTGTCACGGCCCGCCGCGCGCTCGACGCCCGGTTGACCAGGCGGAACGCGGAAAGCGATAAGCTCAAGCTGACCATCGCGCCCACGGCGGCGGACGATCTTGCGGCGATATTGTTCACCTCCGGCTCCACCGGCGCGCCCAAGGGCGTGTGTTACGAGCACGGGATGTTCGAGGCGCAGGTGCGGCTCATTCGCGCCACGTATGGCATCGCGCTCGGCGAAATCGATCTGCCGATGCTGCCGGTTTTCGCGCTCTTCAACCCCGCGCTCGGCATGACCACGGTTGTGCCGGAGATCGACCCCAGCCGCCCGGCGCAGGCCAACCCCGAACGCCTCGTGCGCGCCATCCGGCAGGAGCAGGTGACCAACTCCTTTGGCTCGCCCACGCTCTGGCGCAACATCGCCGATTATTGCCAGGCGCACGCCCTCACACTGCCGAGCCTGCGCCGCGTGCTCTGCGCCGGCGCGCCCGTGCCCGTGAGCCTCTGGCGCGACGCCGCGAAAATTCTCCCGCACGGCCGCCTGCACAGCCCGTATGGCGCGACGGAGGCGTTGCCCGTCAGCTCCATCAGTGCCGACGACGTCGATCCGCGTGCGGTGCGCGGCGCGTGTGTCGGCCGGCCTGTCGGCGAGATCGCGGTGAAAATTATCGCGCTCGCCGACCAGCCGCTCCCGACGCTCGCCGCCACCCGCGAACTCCCGTCCGGCGAGATCGGCGAAATCATCGTGTCGGGCCCGGTGGTGACGAAGGCCTACGACGCCCTGCCGGAAGCGACCGCCGCCGCGAAAATCGAGGAACTGCCACCGGCGAAGAGCCCAGGCGTCTGGCACCGCATGGGCGATTGCGGCTGGCGCGACGAGACGGGGCGGCTCTGGTTTTGCGGACGCAAGGCCGAGCGGGTGGAGACGGTGCACGGCCCGCTGTTCACCGAACCCTGCGAACAAGTTTTCCGCCAGCATCCGCGCGTGGGACGCTGCGCGTTGATCGGCATTGGCGCGCGCGGCGAGCAGACACCTGCGTTGGTGGTGGAAGCGGAGCTGCACGACTCGGCCGCGGGGCGCACCTTTGCCCGCGAGCTCCGGGTGCTCGCGCAAGAGAACGCGCACACGATGCGGATTGAGATCTTTTATTTCCGCCCGGATTTCCCGGTGGACGTGCGCCACAACGCCAAAATCCACCGCCTCGCCCTCGCGCAGTGGGCCGCGACCGCCACCGGCTACCGCTCCGAACCGAAGCGCTGAGAGTTGGCGTTCTGCTCGCTGTGCATCGGCAAAAACCCGCTCGTCTGCGGCGCGCGCCTGTGCTTCGTCTTTGGCGTGGTGCAAGATTCTCCCGTTCTCGTCACCGGCGGCACTGGCTTTCTCGGCCGGCATTTGGTCGAGCGTCTGCTCGCGCAGGGGCGCGCCGTCACCGGGCTCGCCCGGCGTCCGGCGCCCGATCTCGCGGCGCGCGGCGTGCGGTTCATCTCCGCCGCGCTCGATGACGAGGCCGCCGTGCGCGCGGCCTGCACCGGCGTGGAAACCGTGTTTCACGTCGCCGCCAAGGTCGGCGTGTGGGGGCGTTACGACGAGTTTTTCCGCGCCAACGTCCTCGGCACGCGCGCGCTCATCGCCGGCTGCCACGAACACGGCGTGCACCGCTTGGTTTACACCAGCACGCCCAGCGTGGTGTACCACGGCGGCGATCTCGCCGGCGCTGACGAATCGCTGCCACTGACCACCGCCTGCCCCAGCCCGTATCCGCTGACCAAAGCCATCGCCGAGCGCGAAGTCCTCGACGCGAATTCACCCGCGCTCGGCACGGTGGCGTTGCGCCCGCACCTCATCTGGGGCGTGGGCGATCCGCATCTCGTGCCGCGGGTGCTGGCGCGCGCGCGCGCCGGCCGGCTGCGCATCGTCGGCGATGGGCGCAACCGCGTCGACATGGTGCACGTGGCCAACGCCACCGACGCCCACCTGCTCGCCGAGGAGGCCCTGGCCGTTTGTAACGTATTACGTGACAAACCGGGCGGGGCGACCGCGGTCGGAGGGCGCGCGTATTTCATCACCAACGGCGAACCGGTCGTGCTCTGGGATTGGATCAACGGTCTGCTCACGGCGCTTGGCGAACCGCCGGTGACGCGCCGGATTTCGCTCGGTGCGGCGAGCGCGCTCGGCGCGGTGTGCGAGGCGGCGTGGCGTGTGTTGCCGTTGCGCGGCGAGCCGCCGATGACGCGCTTTGTCGCCGCCGAGCTGGCGAAAGAGCACTGGTTCGATATCTCCGCCGCGCGCCGCGACCTCGGCTACGTTCCACGCGTGAGCATGGCCGAGGGCACCACCGAGCTCGTCGCGCACTTGCGGGCGACTCCGACGGCTTCACGCCAAGGCTTGTAGGCTTATGCACTGCGCCGGCGATGGATTTCGGTGGGGCGGGGTTTATCCCCGCCGGTTTTGGCGGGCGTAAAGCCCGCCCCACCATCGGCGGGCGGCGGCCAGATGAAGATCGCGCGGGGCGACGCAACCTGCTTCGGTGCGGGCGGTCAGTGGTTCCATGCGCGCTTTCCGTTTATTCCTTCCTCTCGCCCTCGCGGCGCGACTCGCGGCAGCCGAGGCTTCCGCACCCGCGGCGGCACCGGCCAGCGCGCGTCCGGCTCCACCGACCACCGACGAGCTTTACGCGGCGGGGCAGGCGTTGTTCGACGAATTCGCGCCACCGGAGATCAAGGCGCAGTTCGAGTTTCCCACCCGGGAAAAATGGGACGAATTTGCGGCCAAGTTGCAGCAGGCGATGGAGGGCGATTCGTTCGAAGCCCTGGCGGAGTACGAGCCGCAGGCGCGCGCGGCGTTGACGGCGCTGGAGACCTTGCCCGGCGGCGAGGAGTATGCCGACTGGCTGCGCGAGCGCCTTGACCTGATCGAGGCGGCAAAGACCGCCGCGAAAAGTCCGCCGCCACCGCGCCCGCCCGCTCCGCTGCCGGGAAAACCGCCCGTCGCCGCGCCGCTCCCCTACTACGATTTATGGGTGCAACGTCTGCGCGCGCGTCCGGCGCCCGCGGCGGCGGCGAAGCTCATGCCGACGCTGCGCGAAGCGTTTGTCGCCGAAGGTGTGCCCGCGGAGCTCGCGTGGCTGGCGGAGGTGGAGTCGACCCTCAACCCGAGCGCGCGTAGTCCCGCCGGCGCGATGGGGTTGTTTCAACTCATGCCGGCCACCGCCAAGGCACAGGGCTTGAGCACGTGGCTGCCCGACGAGCGCACGCAGCCGGAGAAAAGCGCGCGGGCCGCGGCGCGGCTGCTGCGCAGTTTGCACGCACAGTTTGGCGACTGGCCGCTCGCGTTGGCGGCGTACAACGCCGGGGCGGGTCGCGTCGGCCGCGCGCTGGCGGCGGCGCCGGAGCGGACGTTTAACGGGATCGCGCCGCGGCTGCCGGCGGAGACGCGACTCTATGTGCCCAAAGTGTGCGCGACGGTGGCGGTGCGCACAGGGGTGACGCCGGAACGGCTGGCGCGACCGCGGAGCTGAGGCGGGCGGAGTGCGTCACGGCTCCTCGACGTAGCCGTGCTTGATCGCGTAACGCACGAGGCTGCCGGGCTCGTGCAGCGAGAGCTTCTCCTTGATGCTCGTCATCACGTTATTGACCGTTTTCACCGTGAGTTCGAGCCGCTCGGCAAGTTCCTTCAGGTTTTCGCCGCGGGCGAAGGCGCGCAGCACCTGGCGCTCGCGCGTGGTGAGATTGCTGCCGACGGCCGACGCCTCGCTGCGCATGGCTTCGACGTAGAGTTTGGCGCTGCGCTGGCAGTAGTAAGTCTCACCGGCGAGCACGCGCGTGACGGCTTCGCGCAACGTGGAAAGATCGGCGCGCTTGAGCACGAAGCCGTGGACGCCGAGCTCGATGGCCTCGCGCACCATGTGTTCCTGTTCGTTGGAGGAGATGAAGAGCCAGCGCGTGCGCGGCAGCTGGGCGCCGACCGTGCGGATGACCTCGAAGCCCTTGCCGTCGGGCAAGGCCCAGTCGACCACGGCCAGCTCGGGTTTTTCGCGCAGGCAGGCGGCGCAGCCTTCGGCGACGGTGGCGCATTCGGCGGCCACGGTGAGCTGCAATTGGTCGCGCAGCATGTTCGCGAAGAATTGCCGTACCATGATGTGATCTTCAATGACGACGATGCGGGTTTTCGGCATGGGGCGGGTGTGATACCGGCCACAGTCTAGCACAACCCCCGGCCCGTGGATTCGGGAAAAAATCCCGTCCGGACGGGAAAAATTCCCGGTATAAAGAGGAAATTTTCCCGAGGTTTTCCGCTGGCGGTTAGTGTATTATGAACGCCCTTCGCCAACGCTCACCCACACCCAGAACCACTGATTTTCCGCGCCGTTGCGCCTGCAGTCATGCCCTTTTCTACCCCGCCCGTTCGCGACGAGGGAGCCACCGCTCCTTCTCCTTTCACCCTTTCAGGAGATGATTGGCGGGTCGCTGCCGGCCGGCCGACCGGCGATTGGACGGGGGGGCGCGGAGCGGTGACGGCGTTCGGCTTGTACAAGCGCGCCATCGGTGCGGGACCGCGTCCTGTGAACGCGACAGAGGTCGGACTCGATTTTGCCACCGCCGATCATCTGGGCTGGCGCGCGCAACCGGCGCTCACATCCGATGACGAACCCGCGCCGGCGTCGCGCGTGCCGAGTGGTGCGCTGTGCACGGAGCTGTCGGAGTGGTTGCGTCTGCCGCATGTGCAGCTCTGTGCGTCGGGCTCGGCAGCGGCGACCGGGCTGGCGGGCGGCTTGTTGCGGGCCGACGACCACGTGGTGCTCGACGAGCAAATCCACAAACATCTTTACGAAGCGGCGGTCGCGGCCACGCAGCAGGTGCATTTCAGCCGGCATCTCGATGTGGAGGCGATGGGACGGTTGATGCAGCAATTGCGGCAGCATGATCACCACCGGCGGATTTTGGTGATGACCGAGGCCCTGTTCACCACCGATGCGCAGACGACGGATCTCTCCTCGTTGCAAGCCGCCTGCCGGCAGTATCACGCGTGGCTGTGCGTGAGCGTGGCGAGCGATCTCGGCGCGTTGGGGCCGGGCGGGGCGGGTCAGCTCGCGTTGCAAGACATGCTCGGCAAGGTGGACTTGGTGGTGGGCTCGTTTGGGCCGACGCTGGCGAGTCCAGGCGGATTTCTGGCGACGAGGCACCGCGAGTTGTTGGATCAATTGAGCTGGTACGCCGCGGCCAACCCCGCGTGCGGGCTCGCCTGTTCCGGCCCGTGGGACGAGGCGCTCGCCGGTTTGCGCCGGGTGCGTTCGGCGGAAGGCGATTCGCGGCGGCGACGGCTGGCGGCGGCGATCGCGGCGTTGCGCGCCGGGCTGGTGGCGCACGGTTGCAATATTCTGGGCAAGGCGGCGCCGGTGGTGCCGCTGCTGGTCGGGCGTGAGGATGCGGGACGCATGGCAGTGCGGCTGTGCGCCGAGCGCGGTTTCGCGGTGCGGCTGCTGGAACATCCCGAGGTGCCAATGGGCGCGGCGCGGCTGTTGCTGCAGGTGTCGGCGTTGCACGAGCCGGAGCAGTGCGTGCTGGCGGCGGCGCGCATTGCCGAGGCGATCATCGAGGCGGAGGAACGCTGCGGCACGTCGGGATCGGCGCTGTGTCGACTGTAGAAACGCGGCGCGCCGCGGAATGAGCTTCGGGGTGGATCAGCGATCTTACTTAGCAGACGGAGCTTGGCGCATTTGGTGGCGTCGATTACCGATGGGCCGTTCAATGCCATGACACCGCTGCTGCGAACGTTGGAGGAATGGACCATCCATCTGGACTACGTGTGGTTTGTTGTGGTGTTGGCGTGGAGCGGAGTATTGTACGCCGCGGTGCGGCTGTTCCGGAGCGAGGCCAACCGGGAGGGGCGCTGGGCGACGGCGCTGGTGGCGGCGGCGGGGATGGCGGGCGGCGTGGTGGAGATCGCTTTCGGCGTGTTCAGCCAGGGCGAAGTGTTTCGCGGCTGGGACAGCGCACTCGGACTGACCGGGTGCCTCGGAATTTTCGGACTCGCATTACTGGGGGACAGCGCCACTCCGCCGCCCGCCGGGGCGGAGGCGAAAGCGGGCGCTTCCCGGCGCAAATTCATCCGCCGCGCGCTGCTGCTGGCCGGACTGCTGGCCTGCGAAGGCGTGCGCGTGTTCTGGCGGCCGGTCGAGGGCGGACTCCTGCTGGGGCTGATCGCGGGCGTGGTGGCGTTGCTGGGCGTGCGGCGGCTGGCGCGCCGGCAATTGTTTCCGCAGATGGGAACGCGCGAGCGGACTTTGCTGACCCTCGGGCTCGGGGCGCTGCTGGCGGCGTTGGTATTGGCGCCGTGGGGACCGCTGGCGTATCTGGCGCGCGAGGGGCGGCGCGATCTGGAGATGTCGCACTTCGCTCTGCCGGCGGCGTTGTGCCAGCTGGCGGCGGCGGCGCTGTGGTGCCGCGGCTGGGTGTGGTACGGATTGCAACTGTTGCCCAAGGAGTCGCCGCTGGGGGCGGCGGCCGTGCGCAGCGAATTGCGCATCGCAGTGTGGGCGCTCATGGCCTGGGTGGTCGCCGGACTGGGGCTGACGCTCTGGCTGAGCCGGTGGGCGATGCAGCGGTTCGAGACGCAGCTGTTGCGGCGGGTGGAGACGGCGGCGGCGTTGATCGATGCCGAGCCCCTGGCCGAGGCGCTCGGTCCGCAGTTAAAATTGCTGCCGTTCGAGACAGTGTACCAACCCGCGGGCTGGGCGGTGCAGCTCGCCGCAGTGACGTTTCCGCGGCTGGAGCCGTATGAGCAGCTGCGTGCGCAATTGCGCGCGGTGCAGGCGGTGAATTCTGACGCGTTGTACACGCAGATTCTCACGTTGCGCGAAGGCTGGCTGATCGCGCCGATGACGGCATCGCAGCCGAAGCGCTACGCTTACAAGGCGCTCGTGCACCGGCGGGCGTTGCCGGAGGATTACGCGGCGCTGGCCAACCGGCGGGCGGATCTCTCGCGCCCGGATGTGAACCCTTGGGGCAACACCGTGACCGTGCGCGCGCCGCTGTACGATCCGCAGACCCGGCGCGCGATCGGCTGGCTGGCGCTGGTGTTTCGCGCCCGGGCGTGGAGCGCAAGCTACGCCGATACGCGGCTGCAAATCCTGTCGCTGGTGGCGCTCGGGGTGGGCTTCTGGGTCGTAGCGTTTGCGCACCGGCTGCGCTCGCTGGAGCGCACGCATGCGTTGCACCGCGCGGAACAGGAGGCGCAGGCCAACCGCGCGAAATCGGCCTTTCTCTCGAAGGTGAGTCACGAGTTGCGCACGCCGTTGCAGGCGCTGCTGGGTTTTGCGGAGTTGCTGACCACGGCGGGGCTGGAGGAGCCGCATGGCAGCCGCGCGGCGGCATTGCGGGCGCAGGGGGCGCTGCTCTTGCGGCTCGTCAACGACCTGCTCGATCTGGGCGCGCTGCAAACCGGCGTGTTTCGCCTCAGCCTGGGGCCGACGGAGCTGTGCCGGGTCGTGGCCGAGTCGGTGCAGCCGCTGCGGCCGCGCGCGGAGAGCCGCGGACTGGCGCTGGAGAGCCGCGTGGACCCGGCGTTGCCGGCGTGGATCGAGTCGGACGGGATGCGGTTGCAGCAGGTGATTTTCAATCTCGTGGGCAACGCGATCAAGTACACGGAGCGCGGCAGCATTCGCGTGGAGCTGCGCCCGTATGTGTGGCCCGGCGGGCTGCCCGGCATGGAGCTGCGTGTGACGGACACAGGCCCGGGCATACCGCGCGCCAAGCAGGCGGAGATTTTCAAGCCCTACGCGCGGTTGAGCGAGCACGCGGAAATCGAAGGGCTTGGGCTGGGCCTGGCGCTGGCGCAGAGCATCGGCTCCGCGCTCGGCGGCGTGTTGAGCGTGGAGAGCGACGGGCGCCACGGCGCGACGTTCCTCGCGCGCTGGCCGATCAAGCCGTGCGCCGAGCCGGCGGCGCAGTCCGCCACCGCGCCTGTCGCCAGCCTCGCCGGATTGCGGGTGTTGGTGGCCGACGACAACACCGTGGTGCGGGAGTTGCTCGCGGCGTTTCTCGTCGAGCAAGGCTGCCTGATCGAAACGGCCTGCGACGGCGTCGCGGCGCTGACGAAGGCGAAGACCGGCGCGTTCGAGGTGGTGCTGCTCGATCTCTCGATGCCGGAGATGGAGGGCTGCGCGGTGGCGAGCGAGTTGCGCCGCACCGAGCCGCCCGGCCGCCACACGCTGGTGGTGGGCCTGAGCGCGCACGCGCAGGCGTCGGAGCAGGCGCGGGCGCTGGCGGCGGGCATGGACGAATTTTTCCGCAAGCCGGTCGTGCTGGCGCAACTCGCCGCGTATTTGGGACGGCTGCGTTTTGCTACGGCGATTGCGCCGGCGGCGTGGCACATGCCCGCGAAACTGCGGCAGCAGTTGTGCGCGCATTTCGCCGCCGAGTGGCCGGCGCTGGCGCAGGCCTTGCAGACGGCGCAGGCGCAGCAGGACTGGGCGCTGCTGCGGTCGCGCGCGCACTATTTGAAGAACAGCGCCGATGTGCTCGGCGCGGAGGAGCTCCAGACGTTGTGCCGGCAGTTGGAGGAGGCGGCGGAGGCGCGCGCACTCACGGAGACGGCGCGATTGCTCGGTGCGATCGATCGCAAGGGCGCGCAATTGGCGAAAGTTGCGCGCTTCGGTGTCGATATATCCCCGTTGGCGGAAGAGGTAGGCAGACAACCCTGAAACCGAGGATCCGCATATGGCAGACAATACACAGAGTCCGCTGTTCTCCATCGTCGTCGATGGTAACGGCGTCGTGAAGCTCATCGTTGAAGGCGGCATCACCACCTGGCAATTGACTCCGTCGAGCCCCGAGCGCCCGGAGGCACAGAAGCAGACCTTTAACATTTATCCGATCGATCCTGCCACCGCCGCGGCCAATGCGGCGGCCGCGGGCAAGGGGCCGCCGATCCGGGTGGTCACGACGCAGGGGCCGTGCGAATGGCCGCCCTGCGATATCGAGACCGACATAAATTAAGCGTTATCGCCGCGCGGTGTGCGGAGTTGCTGTGCGGGGCCGGGGGCGCCCGCTAATTGGGCTGGCCAAACGCCCGGGGCGTGCCCACTGGTGGTGGCTTTTCCCTCCCCGGCCCCATGGACAAAACCGCGTTACGCCACGCCATCCTCACTGCGTTGCAGGCCGAGCTCGCTTTGCAAACCGAGGCGGCCAACACCGCGCGCGACGAAGCGACCAACGAGGAAAGCCGCGCCGAAGATCGTTTCGACATGCGCAGCCAGAGCGCCGCCTATCTCGCCGCCGGCCAGGCCCGGATCGCGAGCGAGGTGGCCGATGCCATCGCCGCGTACACGGCGTTGACAGTGCGGGCTTTCCGGCCGGATGAACCGCTCGCCATCGGGGCGCTCGTCGCCCTCGAAGCGCATGGGCGGCGCGTGTGGTATTTCATCGGACCACAACACGGCGGTCTCGATGTGACGGTCGACGGCGTGAAGGTGACGGTGGTAACCGGGGCCTCGCCCCTGGGACGTCAGCTGGTGGGGCGCAAGGTGGGCGATTCGGCGATGCTCCCCGGCCGCACCGGGGCGGTGATGCACGCCATCGCAGCCGTCGAATAATGCCGTGAATCGGCATTCGGCCGTTTTGCGCACTTGATCTGACACTGGCGGAGGGTTTGGCTCCGTTGTCCTTTTATGCACACCCAACCTGATCATGCCGGCGGTCTGCTGGCCACCGGCGGCCCGACGTTTCCTCGCGGCGTGGCGTTGCTCGCCAACTCGCTTCTCAACAAAGGTACTGCATTCACCGAGGCGGAGCGCGATGCCCTCGGGCTGCGAGGACTGCTGCCACCCCGGGTGTTCACCATCGAGGAGCAGCTGTTCCGGGTGTATGGCAACTTCAGCCGCAAGACAGACCCGCTCGAGAAATACATTTTCCTCACCACGCTCCAGAATCGCAACGAGACGCTCTTCTACCGGCTCGTGCAGGAGCACGCCGAGGAGATGATCCCGATCATCTACACGCCGACGGTGGGCCAGGCGTGTCTCGAGTACGGCGCCATTTTCCGCAAGCCGCGCGGCATGTTCATCAGCATCCGCGAACGCGGCCGCATCGCCGAAATCCTGCGCAGCTGGCCGATCTCCGATGTGCGCATGATCGTGGTGACCGACGGCGAACGCATCCTCGGCCTCGGCGATCTGGGCGCGCTCGGCATGGGCATCCCCGTGGGCAAGCTCTCGCTCTACACCGCCTGCGCCGGCCTGCATCCTTACTACACACTGCCCATCACGCTCGATGTCGGCACCGATAATTTGAAGCTGCACGAGGACCCGCTCTACATCGGCCTCAAACAGAAACGCGTGCGCGGCGCCGAGTACGACGCGTTTCTCGCCGAGTTTGTCGACGCGGTGCAAAAGGCCTACCCGAAGGCGCTGCTCCAGTGGGAAGATTTCGGCAACACCAACGCTTTCCGCCTGCTGCACGACTACCGCGAGAAGATCCTCAGCTTTAACGACGACATCCAGGGCACCGCCTCCGTCGCGCTCGCCGGCATCATCGCCGGGCTGCGTCTCACCGGCGGCAAGTTGAGCGAGCAGAAACTGCTCTTCCTCGGCGCCGGCGAGGCTGGCACGGGCATCGCCGACTTGTTTGTCGCCGCCGCGCGCAAGGAGGGGCTCAGCGAAGCCGCCGCCCGCGCCCGCTGCTGGTTTGTCGATTCGCAGGGGCTGGTTGTCCGCGGTCGCCCCGGCAAGCTCGCCGCGCACAAGGAGCCGTACGCGCACGAGCACCCGGTCGTCGCCACGCTTGCCGAGGCCGTCGAAGCGGTGAAACCGACCGCGCTGATCGGCGTGTCGGGCCAGGCCCGCGCCTTCACCCAGTCGATCATCACGCGCATGGCGGCGCTGAATCAGCGGCCCATCGTGTTCGCACTCTCCAACCCGACGTCCAAGGCGGAGTGCACTGCGGAAGAGGCTTATCGTTGGAGCGACGGCCGCGTGGTCTTCGCCAGCGGCAGCCCGTTCCCGACCGTCACGCTCAACGGCCGCACCTTTGTGCCCGGTCAGGGCAACAACGTGTACATCTTCCCCGGTGTCGGCCTCGGCGCGCTCGTCAGCGAGTCCACGCAGGTGACCGACGGGATGTTCCTCACCGCCGCCGAGACGCTGGCCTCGCTCGTGTCGGAAGACGATCTGGCGCTCGGCCGGATTTACCCGGCGCTCTCCAAGATTCGCGAAGTCTCGCTCAAGATCGCCACGGCGGTCGCGGCGCAGGCCCATCGCGAGGGCCTGGCACGCGTGCCGCGTCCGGCCGATCTCGAAGGGGACATCCGCAGCCGGATGTTCGAGCCGGTTTACCGCAGCTACGTCTAAACGCGGCTGAGTCGCGCCGTCCGGGTGCTTTTCCGCTAGCGCCGGGCGGCGCGTTGGTCTATCCACGCGCCGCATGAAAGTCCTCGTCACCGGCGCCGCCGGCTTCATCGGCCATCATGTCTGCCGGCGCTTGGCCGAGACCCAGCGCGCGGAGGTGCTTGGCGTGGACAACCTCAACGACTACTACCCCGTCGCGTTGAAGCGCGCGCGGCTCGCGTTGTTGGCGCCGTACGAGACGTTTCGCTTTGTGCAGGCGGATTTCGCCGACGCCACGGCGTTCGACGGGATTTATAACCACTTCCGGCCCGACTACGTGATCCACCTCGGCGCGCAGGCCGGCGTGCGTTACAGCCTGCAAAACCCCGCGGCGTACGTGCACAGCAATCTCGTGGGGTTCGCCAACGTCCTCGAAGCAGTGCGCCGCCATCCGCCGCGGCATACGCTGTTCGCCTCGTCGAGCAGCGTGTACGGCACCGGGGCGCGCGTGCCGTTTCGCGAAGACGACATCACGCACCAGCCGCTCTCGTTTTACGCCGCCACGAAACAGGCCAACGAGGTGATGGGCTACAGCTACTCGCGCCTCTACGGGCTCAATCTCACCGGGCTGCGTTTCTTCACCGTCTACGGACCGTGGGGCCGGCCGGACATGACGCCGGTGATGTTCGCGCGCGCCATCTGCGCCGGCGAGACGATCAAACTCTACAACGAGGGCAGATACCTCCGCGATTTCACCTACGTGGACGACGTGGTGGACGGCCTGCTCAAGGTTTTGCTCTACCCGCCCGCGGAGCCGCCGGTGCCGCCGTTCCGGCTCTTCAATCTCGGACACAACCGGCCGATCGAGATGCGCCTGTTTGTGGAGATGCTCGAATCGATGCTGGGCAAAAAGGCCGCGGTCGAGCTGTTGCCGCCCCAGCCCACCGAAATGGTCGAGACCTGTGCCGATCTGACGAAGATTCACGCGGCGGTCGGCTACGCGCCGCGCGTGCCGTTGGAGGAGGGACTGCGGCGGTTTGTCGCCTGGTTCCGCGAGTATTATCAGTTTCCCGCATGAAGACCGTCCTGCTGCTCGTTGGCTCGAATATTTTCATGACCCTCGCCTGGTACGGCCACCTGAAGTTCAAGTGGCTCGACGGGCGGTCGCTGCTGACGGTGATCCTCGTTTCCTGGGGCATCGCGCTCTTCGAGTATTGCCTGATGATCCCGGCCAACCGCGGCGGCTATCTGAGCGGTCAGTTCAGCGGCTACCAGCTGAAGATCATCCAGGAGTGCATCACGCTCGGAGTCTTCGTGGTGTTCGCGTGGCTGGTGCTGAAGGAGCGGCTGACGTGGAACTACGCGGTGAGCTTCGCGTTGCTGTTGGCCGCGGTGTATTTCGCCGTGGCGTTCAAGCCCGGCGGCCCCGCGCCGCATTGAGCGGCGGCGTAGCGCGGGCGGGAAATTTTCCCGACCGGAAACGCCACGCGGAGCTTGCCTCCCCCACCCGGCCGGCTTCACGTATCGCAACGCCGCGCCAGCATCGTGGCCCGCGCATCTCGCAACTCTCAACCACCGGTCTTCCCATGTCCAAAGCCTCTCCCGCCGCCAAAGCTTCCGCCCTTGCGCCCGCGCCCGATCTTGCCGCGCGCAAAAATGTCGATCTCGCCGTCTCCGCTATCACCAAGCAGTTCGGCGAAGGCTCGATCATGCGGCTGGGCGATGCGCACAAGATGAAGGTCGAAACGCTCTCCACCGGCTCGCTCGCGATCGATCTCGCGCTCGGCGTCGGCGGTCTGCCGCGCGGCCGCATCATCGAAATTTTCGGACCGGAATCATCGGGCAAGACCACGTTGTGCTTGAGCGTCATCGCCGAGGCGCAGCGCAAGGGCGGGCTCGCCGCCTTCATCGACGTGGAGCACGCGCTCGACCCGAAGTACGCCCGCGTCGTCGGCGTGCAGCTCGACGACCTGCTCGTCTCCCAGCCCGACAGCGGCGAAGACGCCCTCAACATCGCCGAGACGCTCATCCGCTCCAACGCCATTGATGTCATCGTGATCGACTCCGTCGCCGCGCTCATCTCCAAGCAGGAGCTCGACGGCCAGATGGGCGACGCCACCGTCGGCTCGCAGGCGCGCCTTATGAGCCAGGCCATGCGCCGGCTCACGGCCGTGGTGAGCAAGACCAAGTGCATTTGCATTTTCACGAACCAGATTCGCGAAAAAATCGGCGTGATGTTCGGCAACCCCGAGACCACGCCCGGCGGCCGCGCGCTGAAGTTTTTCTCGTCGATGCGCATCGACATCCGTCGCAAGGACCAGATCAAGACGCCCGATGGCAAAGTCGTGGGCAATCGCACCAAGATCAAAGTGGTGAAGAACAAAGTCGCGCCGCCGTTCACCGAGTGCGAATTCGACATCATGTACGACGAGGGCATCTCGCGCACCGGCTCGCTCCTCGACCTCGGCATCGAGCACAAGATTCTCGAAAAGAAAGGCGCGTGGATCGCCTACAACGGTGAGCTGGTCGGCCAGGGCCGCGACGCCGCCCGCCAGACGCTCAAGGACAAGCCTGAGCTCATGGAGAAAATCGCCAAGGCGGTGCTGGAAAAGGTCACGGTCGTCCCCGGTGCCGTCATCGCCGGCGGCGCCCCGGCGGAATAAACGCGGTGCGCACGGGCCGGACGGTCAACGCCGGTTGATCCGCTCCGGCCACGGGCTTGCCGCGAAGCTGTGCTGCCCATGTCTGCGCCCACTTTTCCTGTTCAGTCGGGTTCGCCGGCTGTTGCGGCCGAACCCGTCTACCATGTGCGCGGGCTCACCAGGGTCTACGGGCAGGGCGAGGCGGCGGTGACGGCGTTGGCGGGCGTCGATCTCGATTTGCACGCCGGAGAACTGATCGTGTTGCTCGGCGCGTCGGGCAGCGGCAAATCCACCCTGCTCAATAATCTCGGCGGGCTCGATACGCCCACCGGCGGCACGTTGCATTACCGCGGCTGGGATCTCGGCGCGGCCGACGAAGACGGGCTCACCCGTTATCGCCGCGATCACGTCGGTTTCGTGTTTCAGTTCTACAACCTGATCCCGAGCCTCACCGCGCGGGAAAACGTGGCGCTCATCACCGAGATCGCGCGCGATCCCATGCCCGCCGAGGAGGCGCTGCATCTCGTCGGCCTCGGCGCGCGTTTCGATCATTTTTCGGCGCAACTCTCCGGCGGCGAACAGCAGCGCGTGGCCATCGCCCGCGCCATCGCCAAACGCCCCGAGGTGTTGCTCTGCGACGAGCCCACCGGCGCGCTCGATGTGCACACCGGCATCACGGTGCTGGAGGCCATCGCGCACATCAACCGCACGCTCGGCACGCTCACCGTCATCATCACGCACAACGCCATCATCGCCGATCTGGCGGACCGGGTGTTCACGCTTTCCGACGGCCGCATCGTGAGCGAGCGCGCCAACCCCCGCCGCGCCGAAGCCCGCAGCCTCGCCTGGTAAGGCCGTCCGGCCATGTCGCGCCTCGACCTCAAACTCCTCCGCGATCTCCGCGCCCTCAAGTCGCAGGCGCTCGCGGTGAGCCTCGTGATGGCGTGCGGGCTGGCGATGATGATCATGGCGCGCAGCCTCATCCTCTCGCTCGAAACGGCGCGCGCCGATTACTACCGCGAGCACCGCTTCGCGCAGGTGTTTGCCCGGTTGAAACGCGCGCCGGAGAGCGTGCGCGACGAGATTGCCGCGATTCCCGGCGTGGGCGTGGCGCAGACGGGCATCGCGATGCAGGTCACGCTCGATCTGCCTGGCATGGACGAGCCGGCCATCGGTCTGATCAACTCGCTGCCGGAGCACGGCGAGCTGGCGCTCAACCGGCTCTATCTGCGCAAGGGCCGCCTGCTCGCCGGCCCCGCGGCGCGCGGCGAAATTCTCGTGAGCGAAGCGTTCGCCGAGGCGCATCGGCTCGAACCGGGCGACAAGATCGCGGCGATTCTCTACGGGCGGAAGCAGACGTTTCGCATCGCGGGCATCGTGTTGTCGCCGGAGTTTATTTTCGAGGCGCCGCCCGGCTCGGCGCTGCCCGACAACCGCACGTACGGCGTCTTCTGGCTGCCGTACAAGGAACTCGCGACCGCGTGCAATCTCTACGGCGCGTTCAACAAAGTGGAGCTCACGCTCGCGCCGGGCACGTCGGCGCGGTCGGTCATGGCGGCGCTCGATCGCGTGCTCGAACCGTACGGCGGCCGCGGCGCGTATGGCTTGCGGGATCATCCGTCCGACTCGCGTCTGAGCGACGAGATCCGCCAGCTGCAAGTGCTCTCGATCGGGTTTCCCCTCGTATTTCTGAGCGTGGCGGCGTTCATGACGAGCGCGGTTATGAGCCGGCAGATTGCGCTGCAACGCGAACAGATCGCGATCTTGAAGGCGTTCGGTTTCAGCAACCGGCAGGTGGGCTGGCATTATCTCAAGTTCGCGCTCGTGATCGTGGCGCTCGGCACCGGACTGGGCGCGCTCGGCGGCGCGGTGCTCGGGCGGAGGTTGGTGACGTTGTACCACGTGTTTTATCGTTTCCCGGCGCTCGAATTCCGGCTCGCCGGCGGCGTGCTGGTGGTCGCCGCGGCGGTGAGCGCGCTGGCGGCGTTGATCGGCGTGTGGGGCGCGGTGCGCGCGGCGGTGCGGATGGCGCCGGCGGCGGCGATGCGGCCGGAACCGCCGGCCACGTTTCGCCCGGCGCTGGCGGAGCGGCTGGGCCTCGCGCGCTCGTTTTCGCCGTCGCTGCGGATGGCGCTGCGCAACATCGAGCGCCGGCCGTTGCGCGCGCTGCTGACCTGCTTCGCCCTCGCGCTGGCGACGGGAATTCTCATCGTGCCCAACGCGATTCGCGATGGCATCAACTACGTGCTCGATTACCAGTGGGACCTGATCCAGCGGCAGACCGTGATGGTGTCGCTGGTCGAGCCGGGCCCGGCGCGCGCGCTGGCGGATTTTCGCCATCTGCCCGGGGTGATCACGGCGGAGCCGTTTCGCGCCATGCCGGTGGAGTTTCGCGCCGGCAATCGCACGCGGCGCATCACCATCCTCGGGCTGTCCGCGGGCTCGCAGCTCAATCGGGTGTTCGACGCCCACGACCGGCAGATCGTGCTGCCGCCGCGCGGTCTCGTGTTGTCGCGCAAGCTCGCCGAGGTGCTGGGCGTGAAGCCCGGCGAGCCGCTCGCGATGCGCGTGCTGGAGGGCAAGCGCCCGGTCTGCGTCGTGCCCGTGGCGGCGCTGGCGGAGGATTTCGCCGGCACCATCGCGTACATGGAGCTGGAGGCGCTCAACCACCTGCTCGGCGAAGGCGACCGCGTGAGCGGCGCGTACCTCACGGTCGCCGCCGGACAATGGCAGGAGTTTCTGCGCGAGGTGAAACAGACGCCGCGCGCGCGCAGCGTCGTGGTCAAGGACGCCATGCGCGAGAGCTTCCGCAAAACCACAGCGCAAACCATCGGCTTGCTCCAGACAATCTACCTCGTGTTCGCGACCGTGGTCGCCTTCGGCATCGTTTATAACAGCGCGCGGATCGCGTTGTCGGAGCGGCAGCGCGAGCTCGCCACGTTGCGCGTGGTCGGTTTCACGCGCGGCGAGGTCGGCGCGGTGCTGGTCGGCGAGCTCACGCTGCTCACGCTGGTGGCGTTGCCCGCGGGCCTGCTGATCGGCTCGGGTTTCGCGGCGGGCATCATTTCCATGATCAACACTGAGTTTGTGCGCCTGCCGACCGTCTACACCGCGGGCAACTACGCGTACGCCGTCGCGATCGTTTCGCTGGCGTCGCTGTTGTCCGCGATCTTCGCCTGCCGCCATCTCAACCGCCTCGATCTCGTCGGCGCACTCAAGGCCGCCGAGTGAAATAATCTGACGAACGTCGCGAAAACTTTATCAACGAACAGGAGCCACCATGAACACTCCCCCGCCCTCGCCCATTCCCGCCGCGTCTGGTTCTGTCCGAAAACCCGGTCCCGCGAGCGCCCGCTGGCAGAAGCGTCTGCCGTGGGTCGGCGGCGCGATTTTACTGGGGCTGATCGTCGTGGGACTCTGGCCGCAGGCGTTGCCGGTGGAGATCGCCACCGCCGCGTCCGGCGAACTGCGCGTGACGGTGGACGACGAAGGCCAGACGCGCGTGAAGCACCGCTACGTGGTGTCGAGTCCGGTGGCGGGGCAATTGCGCCGCATCGATTGGAAAGCGGGCGCCGCGGTCGAGGCCGGCAAAACGGTGCTCGCTGTGCTCGAAACCGGCGGAGCGGATTTTCTCGATGCGCGCAGCCAGTTGCAGGCCGAGGCGCGGGTGCGCGGTGCGGAGGCGGCGCGGGAGATGGCGGCGGCGCAGCTCGAACGCGCCAAAGCCGCGGCCGAGCTGGCGAAAACGGATTTCGCGCGCCAGCAAGCGTTGCGGCAACAGCAGGCAATTTCGGCGCAGGAATTCGATGCGGCGACCTGGCGCGCGCGCGCGACGGCGGAGGAGTTGCGCGCGGCGGAATTCGCGCGGCAGGTGGCGGAGCATGAGTTGACGCAAGCCCGGGCCTTGCTCGCGCGCGGTTTGCCCGACGGCGCGGCGCACATGGATCGCGCGCAGCCGTTGGAAATCACCTCGCCGGTGAGCGGACGGATTCTGCGGGTGTTTCAGGAGAGCTCGCGGCTGGTGCCCGGCGGTTTTCCCCTGCTGGAAGTCGGCGATCCGACGGACTTGGAGGTGCGGATCGAAGTGCTCTCGCGCGATGGCGTGGCGGTCCGGCCGGGCGCGAAGGTTTTTCTGGAGCAATGGGGCGGTGCGCAGCCACTGGAGGCGCGAGTGCGTTGGGTGGAGCCGTCGGCGTTCACTAAAATTTCCGCGCTCGGCGTGGAGGAGCAGCGCGTTTACGTGGTCGCCGATCTGATCGATCCGCCCGAGAAACGGCCGACGCTCGGTGACAGCTATCGCGTGGAGGCGCGCGTGGTCGTGTGGGAGGGGAAAAACGTGTTGCAGGTGCCCGCCGGCGCGGTGTTCCAACGCGGCGGCGCGTGGCAAACGTACGTTGTCAGTGGTGGCGCTGCACGGTTGCGCGCGGTGCAGGTGGGCCACACGAACGGACTCGCGACCGAGATCCTCGGCGGAGTGCAGGTCGGCGAGCAGGTGATCCTCTACCCTGGTGACAAAGTGACCGACGGCGCGCGCGTCCGCCCGATGTCGGTGAGCCGACGGTAGCGAATTTTTCTTACGGGAAGAGCCACTCGTGTTTCCAGCCGGAGTCGGCGCGGGTGAAGCGCTGGCGGTCGTGATGGCGGAAAGGCCGTTGGTGCCAGAATTCGAGAACCTGCGGTATTACGCGGAAGCCGGACCAGTACGGAGGCCGCGGCACGGCGCCGACCGGAAAACGCAGCGCGACGGCGGCGACCGCCTGTTCGAGCACGAAGCGTCCGGCGATGGGCTGCGATTGGCGCGAGGCCCAGGCGCCGAGCTGGCTCAGGCGCGGGCGTGAGGCGAAATACGCGTCGGCTTCGGCGTCGGTCACGGGTTGCACCGCGCCCTCAACGCGCACCTGGCGTTCGAGCACCGCCCAGTGGAAACAGAGCGCGGCGCGGGCGTTGGCCTGGAGATCGGCGACCTTCGGGCTTTCGAGATTGGTGTAGAACACGAAGCCGCGCTCGTCGGCGTTTTTGAGCAGCACCATGCGCACGGCGGGGCGCCCCTGCGGATCGCTGGTGGCCAGCGCCATCGCGGTCGGGTCGGTTTTCTCGTTGGCCCGCGCGTCGGCGAACCATTCTTGGAACAAGGCGATCGGATCTTGGGCGGACATGGAAATAGGAGCGGAAAATCGCGCGCCACCGGGAGCGGCGGGCGCGAGCGAAGCGGAAATTGCACGCCGGTCGCCCCCGCGCCAAGCGGATTTGATTTTGCGTTCGGCCGCCGGGTGCGTTGCTTGGCGGGGAAATGCCGCGTCCCACCGAACTCATCGCCGCCCTGGGCACGCCCGCCGGCACGGCCGCGCTGGCGGTCTTGCGTGTCAGCGGCGCGGATACCGCGCGCCTTGTGCGCGAGCTGTGGGGCGAGTTGCCGCCGGCGCGACGGGCCCGGCGGGCGGACTACCGGGATGCCGGCGGAACGTTGGTGGACGATGTGTTGTACACGTTTTTCGCCGGACCCAATTCCTACACCGGCGAGGATGCGTTGGAAATTTCCTGCCACGGCAACCCGTTCATCGCACAGAAAATCCTGGAGGATCTGTTTAACCGCGGGTGCCGGCCAGCCGAGCCCGGCGAGTTTACGCAGCGCGCTTTCTTGAACGGGCGCATGGACTTAAGCCAGGCGGAGGCGGTGATGGATTTGATCCACGCCCGCAGCGAACGCGCCCTGGCGGCGGCGCACCAACAGCTGCGCGGTGCGCTGGGGCGGAAAATGGAGGCGTTGATCGAGCGCCTGCTCGGCGTTTTGGCGCAGGTGGAGGCCTATATCGATTTTCCCGACGAGGATCTGCCGGCGGAAAACCGCGCAGCTGTCCTGGCGGCGGTGCAGGCGATCTTGCGGGAAACGGAGCAGTTGTTGGCCACCAGTCACTATGGCGAGATGCTGCGCGAGGGCATCAAGACGGTGATCGTCGGCGAGCCTAATGTGGGGAAGAGCTCGTTGTTGAACCGGTTGATCGGGCGCGACCGGGCGCTGGTGAGTCCGGAGCCGGGGACAACGCGGGATTTTATCGAGGAGCGCCTGCTCGTCGGCGGGCATGGGCTGCGGTTGATCGACACTGCCGGGCTCAACCGGAATGCACCGCAGGCGCTGGAAAAACTCGGCATGGAGAAGACCGGCGAGCAGGTGGAGGCGGCCGATTTGTTTCTGTGGGTGCTGGATGCGACGGCGCTTAATGAACTTAATACCAAACGGTTAAGCGAAAGAATGGCGCCAGATAACACGGTTGTGGTGTTGAATAAGTGCGATTTGGCGCCGATTTCAGAGATGAAATCGATGCCAGCACCCTTGGCTGGGCTGCCGGTGGTGCAGGTGTCGGCTCAAACTGGTGCGGGTATTTCGGCCCTTTTGACCGAGATCGAAAAATTGGCGGACGGGTTTCAGCGGCAACAAGGCGGCGAGTTGATCGTGATCAATGCCCGACATGCGCACGCGCTGACCAGCGCCCAGACCTGTCTGCGGGCGGCGATAGCGCGCTTAAGCCGCGCCGATCGCGCCGTGGAACTGCTCGCGAGTGAGCTGCGCGGCGCACTGGAGGCACTGGGGGAGATCTCTGGACGCGTGGATAATGAGCGAATGCTCGACCACTTGTTTGCCTCGTTTTGTATCGGTAAATAGATATTTAATAACAGATTATGGTATTTAATAAAACGCCGTTTGCGGTGATTGTATGTGGCGCCGGGCACGCTGGAGTCGAGGCGGCGTTGGCGGCGGCGCGGATGGGTGCCCCTACCCTGCTGCTCACGGGCAATCTCGATACGATTGCGCAGATGAGCTGCAACCCTGCCATCGGAGGCCAGGCCAAAGGGCAAATCGTGCGGGAGATCGACGCTTTGGGTGGCGAAATGGCCATCAATACCGATGTCACCGGGATTCAATTTCGGTTGCTGAATGAATCCAAGGGCCCCGCCGTCCAGTCGCCCCGCGCCCAGTGCGATAAGAAGGCGTATCAGCTGCGCATGAAGCACACATTGGAGTTGCAGCCCAACTTGCAGCTCTTTCAGGCGACGGTGACCGGATTGATCTTTGAGCACGGCAAGGTGGTGGGGTGCCGCTCAAATCTGGACTTGGAGTTTATGGGGCAAACGGTGGTGGTGACCACCGGCACCTTCCTTCGTGGCCTGATGCACATCGGAAAGAACAAGAACGAGGGCGGACGGCTGGGCGATTTTAGCGCCAAGGACCTCTCGGCGAGCTTTCTGGAGGCGGGAATCGAGCTGCGGCGGTTGAAAACCGGCACGCCCCCTCGCCTTTTGGGGCGCAGCATTGATTTCGGGCGTATGGAGGAGCAAAAAGGCGATGCTTCCCCCACTCTGTTCGCTTTTCACGATACGCGCGACCCGATGGAGCTGTTCCACGTGGAACAAACGAAGGAGCGGCGACTCGGTTGGGCTCCAGGCTCCAACCAAGTCTCGTGTTGGATGACCTACTCCACGGCCGACACCGCGCAGATCGTTCGCGACAACCTGCACAAGTCAGCCATGTACTCCGGCGAGATCGCCGGGGTCGGTCCGCGGTATTGCCCGAGTTTTGAGGACAAAATCGTCCGTTTCTCGGACAAGCCACGCCACTTGCTCTTTCTTGAGCCCGAGGGCCTGTCGACCGACGAGTATTACGTGAACGGCCTGTCGACTTCGTTGCCCTTCGATGTGCAGGTGGACTTGGTGCGCAGCATTCCCGGTTTGGAGCGCGCGATCTTGCAGCGCCCGGCCTATGCCGTGGAATACGACTTTGCGCCGCCAACCCAATTATTCCCTTCGTTGGAGTCCAAGAAGGTCGAAAATCTGTTCTTTGCCGGGCAAATCAACGGCACCTCGGGTTATGAGGAGGCGGCGTGCCAGGGATTGATCGCGGGCACCAACGCCGTCTGCAAGGTGCGCGGCACGGCACCCTTGGTTTTAGGCCGTCAGGATGGCTACACAGGAGTTTTGATCGATGATCTGGTGACGAAGGGGACCAACGAACCCTATCGTATGTTTACGAGCCGGGCCGAGTACCGGCTGCTGTTTAACCACGCCAGCGCCGAGTTGCGGCTGATCGCGCACGCGCGCCAGCACGGATTATTGAGCTGCAGTCGGGTGGGGCGCATCGAAGACAAGGCCCGGCGGGTAGCCGACTGGGTCAAACGGCTCGAAAGCGAGCGCGAACCCACGCAGGGCATTCTCTGGGGAGATTGGGTCCGGCGCGTGGCCGCGAAACAGGGATTGCAGGACCAGGGCGAGGGGAGGGGGTGGGCCGCCTTGCCGACCCCCGACGAACTGGCGCGAGAGAGTAGGGAAGTGCGCGAGGAAGTGCTCTATCGGGTGAGTTATGCCGGCTATTTGGAGCGTGAAAAACGCCAGATCGAGAAGCTCAGCGAGCTGGAAAGAATACGCATACCGGCCGACCTCGATTTCAAAGCGATCCGTGGTTTGCGTCTCGAAAGCGCCCAAAAACTGGCCTCCGTCAAACCCTACACCTTGGGACAGGCCAGTCGCATCAGTGGTGTTAATCCTTCGGACATAAGTGTTTTAATGATTCATCTGCACGCTCGCGCGACATCGACGTGAGCGTTTGCCGTGGTGCGCAAGGGTGGGGGCAGGCGGAGTGGGGAGCCGCCCCGACCGCCATAAATGGAGATTGAACAACGGTCGCGGGTCGCCTTTACCCGTCTCCTCTCCATGGAATTGGCGTTACCAGAGAACCACGCAGACAACGAACCCGATCCAGCCTACCTGGCGCGGATGGCGGAGCGTCGTGAGGTTTTGCGCGAAGAGCTGAAGCAGATCATTCCGCCGCAAACGCGGATCGTGTGGGAAGTGGGCGCGGGGCACGGTCATTTTCTGACCGCTTACGCTGAAAAACATCGGGATCAGCTTTGTGTCGGAATCGATATCATTTTGGAGCGGGTGCGCCGGGCGCTAAAGAAGCGGGACCGGGCCGGGTTGGCGCATCTGCATTTCGTCCGGGCCGAGGCCAGTTTGTTTCTGGAAGTGCTGCCACCTACAGTAACCTTCGCGGCGATCTACGTGCTGTTCCCCGATCCCTGGCCGAAGAAGCGACACCATAAATATAGGTTGTTGCAGGATAGCTATTTAAAAAACATAGCGACCAGGTCACCCGCCGGGACGCCGCTTTACTTCCGCACCGATTACGATCCCTACTTCGAGGAGGTGCAGACGCTCCTGCGCGAGCATCCGGATTGGCGGCTGGCTGACTCGGCGGTCTGGCCTTTCGAGTACGCCACGGTGTTTCAGCAGAAGGCGCCGTCGTTTCAGTCGCTCATCGCTTTGCGGAAATAGGCAGACGGGTGACTGCGGTCATCGCCAGATCACGCGGCGTGAATTTTTGCCAGCGGTAACGGCGGCCCGCTGAAAATTTAGCTAATGAAATACTGGAAAACGCCGAATTAGATTAGTCCTGTTAAAAAGAAAAAAGGCGTTTGCTAACTAACCCAGCATTTGTTTCCTACCAGCTTTTCGTGCGCCCTTATCCTATGCCCAGATTCAAGACCTTGGCGCTTTTGCTTTCCACGCTCGCCGCGACCAGCCTCCCAGTGATGGCTTCGTCCGAGGCGCAGAGCGGGGTTTCGCCGTCGGCCAAGGCCGTGTTTTCACTCGGACCCCTGCCGGTGACCAACAGCATGATCACCAGCTGGGGAGTCACGTTGATCGTGATTCTGTTGCTGCGGTGGCTGGTGGGTAAACCGCAGATCATTCCCTCCCGCGGTCAGTCCGTCGTGGAAGGACTGATCGAGGGGCTGAAGGAAATCTTCGAGCCCATCGTTGGGCGCAAGGCCATGCCGGTCGCGTTTCCTCTCCTGATTTGCTTTTTCGTGTTCATCCTCGTGCACAACTGGAGCGGGCTGTTCCCCTTCGTGGGCACGGTGGGTTGGTTCCAAATCGATCCGGCCACGGGCCATCACGTCGGATTCATTCCGTGGATTCGCCCGCACACGGCGGATCTCAACGGCACCATCGCCCTCGCGCTCACTTCGTTTGTGGCGTGGCTGATTCTTGTTTTGAAATACGCCGGTCCGCGCCTGCTCCTGCACGATCTTTTCGGTAACAAAGCCGACAAGAAAGAGCTGCCGGGCGCGATGTACTGGGGCCTGTCGCTCGTGTTCCTCGTGGTGGGCGTCATCGAAGTGATTTCGATTCTGATCCGCCCGGTGACACTTTCGGTTCGTCTTTTCGGCAACGTGTTCGGCGGCGAAAACCTCCTGCACAACACTTCGTTTATCCCGGTTTTCTACTTCCTCGAAATTCTGGTCGGCATGGTGCAGGCGTTTGTCTTCACGCTGCTGACCTCGGTTTATATCGGCCTGATCTGCAACCACGGCGACGATCATGACCACGACGAGGCCGGCCACGGCGAACACGCGCCGGCCAGCGCCAAGGAGGCCTCGCACTAAAGTCTCACATCCCTTTCGCGGCCGGGAGCATGTAACACCAAAATGTGCACGGTCGAGAGAACGAACAACCAACATCAACCCTCACCATAACTCCTCACCATGACAGGTAATATTGCTCAAGGTATGGCCCTCTTCGCCGCCGCGCTCGGCGTCGGTCTCATCGGATTCCGCGCGGTCGAAGCCGTGGGTCGCAATCCCGGCGCGTCCGGCAAAGTGCTCGTGCAGTCCATTCTCGCGATGGCGCTCGCCGAAGGTATCGGCATTCTCGCGTTGCTCTTCTTGAAATAAGACTCGCGGGTTTTTGTTTTCGGCGCCGCACCGGCCGCTTGCCGGCGGCGCCCGCCACTTTCAACCTTCTATTCTGCCACTCATGCACTCTTTGGTCCTTGCCGTCGCCGCCTCAGTCGAGGCCCATGCCGTCGAAGCTTCCTCTGGTCCAGCCGGCTTGCTTACGAAGTTTGGCATCGAATGGCACTACGTCATCTGGCAGTTCGTCAGCTTCGCCGTTCTGGCGGGCGTCCTCTATCAGTTCGCGATCAAGCCCATCCTCGCGGTGGTCGACACCCGCAACGCCAAGATCGACGAAGGCCTGAAGAACGCCGCGGCCTCCGCCGCCAAGCTGGCCCAGGCCCAACAACAGGCCGCCGAGGAGCTCAAGAAAGCCCAGGCCGCCGGCACCAAGCTCATCGAGGAGGCGCGCAAGGCCGCCAAGGAACTCGCCGACCGCGAGCAAAAAGCCGCCACCGATCGCGCCAATGAACTCATCGCCAAGGCGCAGCAGGCCATCCAGCTCGAGCACAAGAAAATGCTCGAAGACGCCCGCGGCGAGATTGCCCGCCTCGTGGTTGCCACCACGCAACGCGTTTTGTCCAAGGAGCTCTCCGATTTCGAGCGCGCCCGCTTCAACGAAGCCGCCGCCCGCGAGCTCAACGTGGTCTAACCGCTCTCCACCGCCACTTTTCGCCCGATGGCCACGCACCACAAACAGGCCCTATTGCTCGCCCGCCGGCTCTTCAAGCTGAGCTTTGCCGACGGCGTGTTGTCGCCCGAGCTCGTCAACGGCGTGCTCGAGTACGTGGCGAAGCACGCGCCCGCCAACCCGGTGATGGTGCTCAAGGCTTACCACCGCCTCGTCGCCACCGAGCTCTCGCGCAGCCGCGCCCTCGTCGAGCACGCCGGCAGTGTGGAAGCCTCGGTGTTGCGTTCCATCGCCGCGGCCATGACCAAAAAATACGGCCGTCCCATCACGGCCGAGTCGCGTCCGAATCCCGCCCTGATCGCCGGCTTGCGCGTGCGGGTGGGGGACGACGTTTACGAATCTTCCGTGGCCGCTCAGCTCGCCACGCTCGCCGCCGGCGTTTGAACCCGGCTTCTGTCACCACCTTCTATTTTAATCTTTAACCTCCGGCCCTGCGCACCGCGCCCATGAGTACCGTCCTCGAACAAATCGAACAACAGATCGCCAAGCTCTCCAACAAGGCGGTCAAGAAAAACACCGGCAACATCCGCGCCATCGCCGACGGCGTCGCCAAGCTCGATGGCTTGTCGGACGTGATGTACAACGAGATGGTGCAGTTCCCCGGCGGCGCCATCGGCATCGCGCTCAACCTCGAAGAGGACGAAGTCGGCTGCGTCATTCTCGGCGACGTCTCCCAGCTCAAAGAGGGTGACGAAGTCCAGACGACCGGCCGCCTGCTCTCCGTGCCCGTCGGCAAAGGCCTGCTCGGCCGCGTGGTCGATGCGCTCGGCCGCCCCGTCGACGGCAAAGGCCCGCTCGACACGAAGGAGTTTTTCCCCGTCGAGAAAATCGCGCCCGGCATCATCGTCCGCAAATCCGTGTCGCAGCCCGTGCTCACCGGCATCATGGCCATCGACTCGATGATCCCGATCGGCCGCGGCCAGCGCGAGCTGATCATCGGCGACCGCGGCACCGGCAAGACGACCATCGCGATCGACACGATCATCAACCAGGCCCGCATCAATCGCCAGGCCCAGGCCTCCGGCGACAAGAATTTCCGCCCGCTGTACTCGATCTACGTCGCGATCGGACAGAAGAATTCCAACATCGCCCGCACCATCGCCGCGCTCGAAGCGGCCGGCGCGTTGGAGTACACGATCATCGTCGCCGCTCCCGCGGCCGATAATCCCGCCAACCAATACCTCGCGCCGTACTCGGGCGCCGCCATGGGCGAGTGGTTCATGGAAAACGGCATGGATGCGCTGATCGTTTATGACGATCTCTCCAAGCACGCCGTCGCTTACCGCCAGATTTCCCTCGTGCTCAAACGTCCCTCCGGCCGCGAAGCGTATCCGGGCGACGTGTTCTACCTGCACTCGCGCCTCCTCGAACGCGCCGCGCGTCTCGACGGCAAGGGCTCGCTCACCGCGCTGCCCATCATCGAAACACTCGCCGGCGACGTCTCCGCGTACATCCCGACGAACGTCATTTCGATCACCGACGGCCAGATCTTCCTCGAAACCGATCTCTTCAACCAAGGCATCCGGCCCGCCGTGTCGGTCGGTTTGTCCGTCTCGCGCGTGGGCTCCTCGGCCCAGCTCAAGATGACCAAGCAGGTCGCCGGCAAGTTGAAGGGCGAGCTCGCGCAGTTCCGCGAACTGGCGGCGTTCGCGCAATTCGGTTCCGACCTCGACGCCCGCACCAAGGCGCAACTCGACCGCGGTTCCCGCATCGTGGAATTGTTCAAGCAGCCCGCCGGCAATCCGGTGTCCATCGAGCTGCAGGCCGCCGTGCTCTGGGCGATGCAGAACAATTACTTCGATCCCATCGAGGTGAAGAAGGTGATGGCGGCGGCCAACCACCTGAAAGACTTCCTCTCCACGCGGAAGACGGCGCTGATCGACACGCTGCGCACCAAGGCCGCCATCGACAACGCGCTCGCCGCCGACCTCAAAACCGCGTGCGACGAGTGGAAGACGACGTTCACCGCCTAATCCTCCGCATCATCGGCAGCTAATCCTCTTTTCCTGTGGCTTCTACTCGCGACATCCGCCGACGCATCAAGTCGGTCAAGAACACTCGCCAGATCACCAAGGCGATGGAGCTCGTCGCTGCGTCGAAGATGAAGAAGGCGCAGCAGGTGGCTCTGGCCGGCCGGCCGTACACCGAGCTCATGGCCGACATGCTCGCCGCCCTCGCTCCGCGCGTCGACGAATCGAAGCATCCCTTCCTGACCGCGCGCGAGGTCAAGATCCGCGGCATTCTGCTCCTCACGACCGACAAGGGCCTCTGCGGTCCGCTCAACAGCAATCTTTTCAAGCTCGTCGTCGACATCAAGACGCCGGCCAAGTTTGTCGTCGTCGGCCGCAAGGGCGCGCAATTCCTCGCCCGCACCAAGCGCGACCTGCTGGCCGATTTTCCCATCGATGACCGCGTGCCCTTTTCCGCGGTGAAGGCCGCCGCCGAGTTTCTCGTCGAGAAATTCCTCGCCGGCGAAATCGACACCGTCGAAGTCATCTACCCGCAATTCAAGAACACGCTCGTGCAGGAGCCGGTGTGCCGTCCCGTGCTGCCGTTGAGCAACCTCCGCGAGTTTCTCGACAAGATTGAGGGCGATTCTTCGGTGGCCCGCGCCCGGCGCGACGAACGCGAGATGCGGATCGAGCCCGATCCCACCACCGTGCTGGAGGCGCTGCTGCCGTTCTACGTCAACCGCCACATCTACGAGCTGGTCCTCCTCGCCAAAGCTTCCGAACACAGCGCCCGCATGGTCGCGATGAAGACCGCCAAGGACAACGCCAACAAACTCCTCGGCGACCTCACGCTCCAGTACAATAAGGCCCGGCAGGCCGCGATCACCCAGGAAATTCTCGAAATCGCCGCCGCGCAGTTCGCCACCGGCTGACCGCACCGCGCGCCCTCACTTTCAACCCACGCAGCTCCTTTTTCTCGCAAATGAATACCGGCAAGATCCTCCAAGTCCTCGGCGCCGTCGTCGACGTGCAATTCCCCGAGAACTCCATCCCGGCCATCTACCAAGCGCTCACCGTGGAATACTCCGTCGGTGGCAAGACGGAGAAGCTCACCCTCGAGGTGCAGCAACACCTGGGCTCCGGGGTGGTGCGCACCATCGCGATGTCCTCCTCCGAAGGCCTCAAGCGCGGCATGGACGTGGGCGATACCGGCGGGCCGATCTCGGTGCCGGTGGGCGAGGGCGTGCTCGGCCGCATCTTCAACGTCACCGGCGACCCGGTGGACAACAAGGGCCCGGTGCCACACCAGAAGCGTTACGGCATTCATCGCGCGGCGCCGACGCTCATCGATCAGGACGTGAAGGCCACGATCCTCGAGACCGGCATCAAGGTCATCGATCTCATCTGCCCGTTCGTGAAGGGCGGCAAGGTCGGCGCGTTCGGCGGCGCGGGCGTCGGCAAGACCGTCGTCATCATGGAACTCATCAACAACATTGCCAAGGCGCACGGCGGCTACTCCGTGTTCGCCGGCGTGGGCGAGCGCTCCCGCGAAGGCAATGACCTGTACCACGAAATGTCCGACTCTGGCGTCATCGTGCAAAACGACATCGCGAAGTCCAAGGTGGCGCTCGTGTACGGCCAGATGAACGAGCCCCCGGGTGCGCGTCTCCGCGTCGGCCTCTCCGCGCTCTCGATGGCCGAGTATTTCCGCGACGAAAAGAACCAGGACGTGCTGCTCTTCATCGATAACATTTTCCGCTTCTCGCAAGCCGGTTCCGAAGTGTCCGCGTTGCTCGGCCGCTCGCCGTCGGCGGTCGGTTACCAGCCGACGCTCGCCAACGAAATGGGCGTGCTGCAAGAGCGCATCACCTCGACAAAGAAGGGCTCCATCACCTCGTTCCAGGCGGTGTACGTGCCGGCCGACGATCTCACCGATCCGGCGCCCGCCAACACGTTCGCCCACCTCGACTCCACCATCGTGCTCGACCGCGCGATCTCCGAGCTCGGCATTTATCCCGCCGTCGATCCGCTCGCCTCGACCTCGAAGGCGCTCCAGGCCGACATCGTCGGCCAGGAGCACTATTTCGTGGCCCGCGAACTGCAACGCGTGTTGCAACGCTACAAGGATCTCCAGGACATCATCGCGATTCTCGGCCTCGACGAACTTTCGCCCGAGGACAAACTCACGGTGTACCGCGCCCGCAAGATCCAGAAATTCCTCTCGCAACCGTTCACGGTCGCCGAGGTGTTCACTGGCACTGCCGGCAAATACGTCGCGGTGAAGGACACGATCCGCGGCTTCAAGATGATCCTCGACGGCCAGCTCGACGATGTTGCCGAAGGCGATTTCTACATGAAGGGCTCGATCGAAGACGTGCTCGCGGCCGCCGGAAAGAAGTAATCTCCCATGCCTCTCACGCTCGAAATCGTCACGCCGGAAGCCCGCGTTTACAGCGACACCGTGGAGACGGTCGTCGTCCCGACCGTGCAGGGCGAGCTGGGCATTCTGCCCGGCCACATCCCGCTGCTCACGCAGGTCGAGCACGGCGAACTGCGCGTGACCAAGGGCGGCCAGACGAGCCTGCTCGCCGTCGGCGGCGGGTTCATGCAAGTCGAGGGCGATCTCGTTTCCGTGCTGGCTGAACACGCGATCCGCGAAGAGCAGATCGACGAATCCGCCGCGGAAAAAGCCGTCGAGCGCGCGCAAGAGGCGCTCAAGAATCGCGGCCAGCTGGACGCCACCGAAGTCGAGCGCCTCGAAGGACTCGTGCGTTTCTCGGTGGCGCAGCTCGGCGTGAAGCGTCGTCGCCGTTAAGGCCGCGCGGGCGAAGTCCCGGGCGGTTTTACCGAGAGAAACACATCGTAGCGGGTGGGGTTGCCGGCGATTTTCACCGTGAGGTGAATCATCGCGTTTGCCGGCTGCTGGGCGGATTTCGGCTTCACACGCAGGCGGTATTGGCCCGGCTGGGACAATTGTTCCTGCTGCACCTCAAACTCCGGCGGATCGCACAACCACGACTCCAGCGTCACGCCCTCGATCAGCGTCACGAAAATTTCCTTTTCGCCAGGCGTCTCGCCGGGCTTCCAGTACAGCAGACGTGGCTTGATGATCACCGGCTGCGGAATATCCAGGCGAATGGTCAGCGTGGTCGTCACTTTGGACGCGGTTTTGTCCGGCTCCTCGGTCACGACCTCGATCGCCTTGTCCATCTGACCCTCGCGGCCGGCGAGCCTGACCTCGGCGCGGATCGAGCCGCTCTCGCCCGGCGCGTAGAGCTCTTTCGCCGGCGTCGCCGCCATGCAGCTGCACCCGGTGGTGACGGAGACGATGCGCACTGGTTTGGTGCCGGTGTTGCGAAACGAGAACTCCACATCGGCGGTCTCCTGACCGAGCGTTGTTTTCTGGGAGATCTCCTTGGTCGGCCACTCCAGCCCGGCGTGGACGTTGGGAAGGCAAGCGCTGAGAACACCCAGGAGAATCGCAACAGTTCGCATAGGCAGGGTTGGTTCGCGCGGATGGTAGGCGCGCCCGCAGTCGAGGCCAGCCCGTTCCGACGTTATCGGCACTCGAAGTCATCGCTTGCCGCAGTAACGCTGTTGGCTCGGTTTCGTCACTTCCCCCGCTGTCGTACCATGAAGCTATTGCGACTCTTTTTATTGTGCCTCGCCGTCTCGTTGCGTGCCCAAACCAATTTGCCGACGGGCGAGGCTTTTCTGGGCGCGGACCCGCTCGCGGCCTTCGCTTTGAGCGGTGCGACCGGCGGCGCGGGCGTGTGTCTGGTGGAAGTCTACGACGCCAGCGCGTAGCGCGTGCCTTGACGCTGAGCACAGGCCCGTGCGTTCAGGGCAGGAAATTACCGGTGAGCGAGCCGACCGAGGCGCGGGCGGAGCTGCTCTGCAGTTCGGACCACGACGCCGGTTTCCAGGTGGACGAACCGCCGCCGCCCAAATCACCGAGCGCTTCATCGTAGTGGAAATCCATGTGACCCGAGGTCGTGATGGTTTTGGCGATAAACGACCCGACGAGCTGGCCGCTATTGCCACCACCAGCGGCCTTCAACGTGGCGTTGGGTGCGTACAGGCAGGCCTGCAACTCGCCGTTGCCACTGATTTCGCAGGTGCCGCTGGTGGAGGTGAAAATTTGCAGCGCACCGGCCCAATTGCTGTTGTTGATCGAGCCGTTGCCGGAGGCGCTGATTGTGCCGTCCATATAAATGGTGCAGGTCGCGCCTGCGCCGATGGTGAGTCCGGAACTCATGCTCGTGGTCTGGCCGACAATCGTAACGTTTTTGCCGGCGACGATGGTGGTGTTGCCGATGGTGGCACCGGTGACGAAATAGTAATAACGTCCGTCGGCCGCCGGGAGGTCGCCGGCGGCCGGCAGTTTGGCGGGAAGCGAAGAACCCAGGTTGTAGCTTTTGGATACCGAGGTCGCGGTTGGGTAGGGCGGCATCGCAAATGCGCCGCTGAAGTTGGTTTCAATGCTGCCCGTGACCTGGCTGGCCGCAGGGGCGGTCACGCCGCTGCCGATGTTCACGTTTCCTTTCACGGAACCATTGCCCAGATCGAGCGTGCCGGTTTTCACAACCACCGAAGTATTCGCGCTGGCATTGGTGCTGGAATAAGGGGCCCAGGGGCCGGTGGGACTTTTGGCCGGGTTGGAGTTGAAGCTGTCGAAGACGGGTTTCCCATTCACTTTGACGCCGTTCACACCCACGACGCCCTTGGTGAAATAACCGCCCGGCTGTTTGATGCCGCTCTGGAGGATTTTGACGATCGGTGCGCTGCCATCGAAGGGCGTGATCGTGGCTTGAGAAATCACATAGGTCGTCGCGCTGCTCCCATTGTAGCCGGAGACGTAAACCTTGACGATGCCGATGGCGTTTTGATCGAGATTGAAAGGCGGCAGGGTGCGCATGGCGTTGGTTTGGACGATGGTCCAGTCGCTCCAGGCGGTGGCGGGAGATGTCCCCGCGCCCATCTGATTGAAACAATAATTCGCCTCCTCAAGGCCGGCTTCGGCCAGATTCAAGGCGGCGTTGGCAAAAAAGGTGCGATGCGCGAGCCCGAGGGATGAGCGACTGACTTGCAGATAGCCGGCCAGACCGAGCGCGATCAAAGCCGCGAGCAGCAACGCTGTCACGAGCAGGCCGCCGCGTTGGCTGTCGAAGCGCCGGCGAGAGGTCACGGAGTGCAATGGGGAGGTCATCACAGGGTGGACTTGTTGCGCATGATGAAGGAGGCCGAGACTGCATTTTCCGATGTCACGGCCATGGTGGTGGTTTTTCGCTGCACGCTCATGGTCACGACGATCCGCTTGGTCGCGAGGTCGGTGGTGGCGGCCTGGCCATCGCGACCGAAGCGGGCAAACGTCAATCCGGCGCTGCCGTCGGCCTGCGTCGGGATGCCCTGCACCAGATAGAGGCGTCCCGTGGTGGCCGAGCTGCTGGTGCCGGGCACGCGAAAGAAACTTTGGGATTCGCTGCTCCAGGCGTAGGTCACCGGGGTGGACGCGCCGCCGGTGGTCGGGATGGTGAGCGTGATGTCGTTCGCGTTGTTCCAGGTGATCGCGGACGCGCTGCGCAGGTCGAGCCCCAGTTGCTCCAGTCCGCGCCGAACCTGGGTTTCCATGTCGGCGTAGTGCGTGATGCGGATCTGGCTGCGGATCACCTGCAAGTTGGCGGTGAGCATGCCGAGCAGAATGAAACTGCCGAGCGTCGCGACCACCATGACCTCCACCAGGGTGAAGCCGCGCGCAGGCTGACGTCTGGTGCCAGGGCTAGTGGTCATAGAAATAACCCTGGAGACCGTTTTGCGCGAAGTACGTGGTGTAGCTTCGCGAGAGGTTGTGCCCGTCGTAACTGCGCCAGCTGGTGGTAAGCGTGACCTGCACCATCTGGCCCGAGCGCTGGGGGAGGACCGCCAGCGCTCGCGAAAGCGTGAAACGGCCCGCAATCGTTGGGTTGCGGGTGAAGCTGGTGTCGATCACCGGCTGATAAGCGGGCTCGTTGAGCTGGGTCCAGTTGAAGAGGCGCTCCTTCTCGAATTCGCACTGCATGATCTGGCCGGCGATTTCGAGGTTGCGCGCACTATCGAGGGAACGAAACGCGCTTTGCAGCGCGGTGATGGAGGTCGCGATCGCGGTGGCGAGGATGAACACCGTCACGGCGACTTCGACGAGGGTGAAGCCGGAGGCCGCACCATTCTTCAAGTGCAACCGATGGGGCGGATCGAACCGCGATGCCGGGGGCCGGTTCATTGGATGCGTTTGTAGGTTTCGCCGCAGTAGAGCAGGGTTTTGGCGTCAGCCATTTCCATGACGCCGCCGGGCTGATCGGTGATCAGGCAGATCTTCGCCTCGCGCCGGCCCAATTGATACCGGCCGTAGACCATGCTGGGCGCCAGATCGCGGTTGAGTTGAAATAATTTCAACGTGCCGTCCGTCATGACTGCGACTCCGTGGTGGCCGGGTTCGCTACCGGTCATGTAAACGCCGACGACGGTTGCGCGGACTGAAGCCTGCTCGGCGGGATCCGCAATCAGACGCGGCGGCGCTGGCGCGGCGGGATCCCTGGGCGACCAATGCATGTAAGCGAGGCCGCCACCCAGTGCGCAGGCGAGTGCCACCAGGGCCAGCAGTCTTCCGCGACGGGGCGGGGCGGGGCGGACTTCAGGCACCGTGGGAGCGGCGGGCGGCGTGGCCTGGTCGACGGGGGCGCGGTGGCTCGAAACGAACTGGAGCTTCTGTGCGGCGGCCGCCGAGCCGTCGATTTCTGCGATGATCTCCGCCGCGCTCAAGGTGAGCGCCGGCGCATCGCGATGGCGCGTGTCGTAGAGAAAAAGTTTTTTCTGCCCGGTCTGGATCCTGTAACGCCCGTGTTTTACCTCGACCTCGATATACGGCTCGGCCTCGTAGTTCTGCACCGAGTCCAGTTCACGGAAGGCTTCCAGCAGGGCCGTGAGCTCGGCCTTTTCGAGCAAGTGGGAGCGTGACGTTCCGAGGGAGGTGCTGGCGGAACGGGCGTCGGGCGCGAGATTGACGAAGGCGACTTCGAATATTTCAGAGTTCATCGGCGGGAGGAGACGAGCCACACGGGCCAGCCATTGAAACCGGTGCGAAAATTTCCGGTGGCCAGATTGCCGTCATCGATCTTGGCATCGAGGTAGAGCAAGTCGGCCGGGGATAGTTTTAACGAAGCCTGGGAGCCGAAAGCCGTGACGGCGATGGCGCCGGACAGCGACGGTCCGGCTTTGAGATTTGGCAGAGGATAAGGGTACAGCCACTCGTAACCCCCGCCCACGGGAGTGCGGCCGAGCCAGTTGGTGTTCTTAAGTTCGGATTCCATGCCCGGTGAAATGATCTTCGCGCCACGAGTCGCGGCAGGCCAGGCGGCGTGTTGCAGTTCGTGGCGTTGAAAGGCTGCGGAAAAACCCAACAACTCGCGGCCAAGACGGTCGCACCGGGTGTGACGCCAGAAACGCTCGACCGCCGTCACGGCCATAAGCGTGCCGAGCAATACGATGAGCGCACCCAAACTCGCCTCCATGAGCGCAAATCCATGCGGCGGGCGGCGACCTAGATGGTGGCCCGAGCTGGCGTACGCTCTGCAACGATGGCGATCGTGCATCGAGACTCTTGGGGTTGGGAAAAAGCTACAAAACCGGATGGCGGAGCCAAATGTACCTACTTGCGACCACACAGCCAGCGTGAAACACCGGTCGATCCGATGTGCCAATGCCGGCGCGCGCCTTGACCTTGCGCCGCGCTGCGGGCAATTGGGGCACACGATGGATTTATCCGAAGACGAGCGCTCCTTCCTGAAGGATTTGGTCAAAGCCTCCCGCCAGAAGCCGCACCACATCAAGTGGGTCGACCGCGACGGCACCGAGCGCCTGACCGTGCTCACACCGCCTGAAGCCGTCCGGCTCAACGCGCTCGCGCACCGGCTCGGTTGCTCGAAGAGCGAAACGCTGCGGCAGGCCGCGCACATCCCGGCGGCAAAGTAGCGCCTCGGGGGCCCGACGATTTCTTTGCCGGCGGGAGCGCTTGCTCGCTTAACCGGCGCTCAGTTGCCGATCGATCGCTTCCAACGCGACGAGCGCGGTGGTCGGAATCGAGATCGCGTTGGCGGGTCCGTCGGCCTCGCGCGGGTTGATGCGGATCAACGGCGTGCCGGCGGCGCTGGCGAGTTGCTCGGCGTTCTGGCGCACGGTGGGCACCGCGGTGCCGGCGCCGATTTCCACGACCACCAGTTTTCCCCGCGTGAGCCGGCGCAGCCAGAGGCGAAACCGGATTTGTTGCGCGGCCGAGCGGCCAGGGCTCCAGGTGGCGTCGTCGAACATCAGCACGTTGGGCCGCGCCAGGCCGCCGCAGACGGAACAGCGGGGCAGCTCGCCGCCGGCGCGCAGCGTTGCTTCGTCCACAGCAAAGCGGGTGTCGGCGGGCGCCGGCCAGGTGGCGGCGCAGCACGGCTTGGCGCATTGGAAGTGCAGCAGCGAGCCGTGGCATTCGAGCTGGTTTTCCTCGGCAAAGCCGGCGCGGGCGAACTGACCGTCGACATTGGAGGTGAAAACGAAACTGCCCCGCGGCATTTTTTCCGCCCACCGGCGCAGGATCGCGAAGCCTGCGTGCGGCGTCGTAGCGCGATAGAGTTCGAACCGGTGTCCGTAAAATCCCCAGGCCAACGCCGGGTCGCGTTCGAACCACTTCGGGTTGGCCAAGTCGACGAACTTCAAACCGAGCTTCGCCGCCGGCGGATACGCGGCCCAGAATCCCTCGGTGCCGCGGAAATCTGGCAGGCCCGAATCGACGCCCATTCCGGCACCCGCGCAGACCAGCAGCGCTTCGGCGGCGGCGACCGCTTCAGTGGCGCGTCGGATGTTCTCGTCGAGTGCGCTCATCGCGAGTCAAGGCGCCGCCCCGGGCGAAAACCGCCGGAGGAAGGGAGGCGCGGCGAGGGGCGGTGCATAAAGCGGAAGGCCCACGATGAACCATAAGAAGCGCCCGGAACGGAAGCCTGTAATTCGGTGCGACGGCGGCGGCTCAACGCGCCGGCGGGCGGAGCAGGCTGGGGGGCTTTGCGCCGGTGCTCTGCTTGCTCAGGGCGTCGCTTGTGGCCGAGCGGTAGAGTTCGCTCAGCGTGGGATAGTTGTAGGACATCCGGAGGAAAAACTCCGCGGGCGCACCCAGTTGCAAGGCGGCCAAACCGATATGCACGAGCTCGCTCGCCTGTTCGCCGAAGATATGCACGCCGAGCAGCGCCTTGGTGTCGCGATGGAAGATGAGTTTTAGAAAACCCTCGCGCGCGCCGATGACCTGGCCGCGGGCGTTGCCGGCGTAGTGCGCGATGCCGGTCAACAGCGGCACCTCCTGGTCGCGCAGTGTTTCCTCGGTGGCGCCGGCCATCGCGCATTCCGGCAGCGTGTAGATGCCGAAGGGCAGGGGTGTCGTGCTCACCGCAGGTGGTTCGGGAGAAAAGGCGTGCAGCATCGCCTGCCGGGCCTGCTCGGCCGCGGAGGAGGCAAGCCCGGGAAATCCGATGACATCGCCGGCGGCGTAGATGTGCGGTTGCGCGGTTTGAAAGTGGTCGTTGACCTCCAGCAGGCCGCGCTCGTTGGCGGTCAACCCGGCGGCGGCCAGATTCAACTCGGCGGTGCGGCCGGTGCGACCCGCGGCGACAAAGAGATTTTCGCAAAGCAGCACGGCGCCGGAGCTGAGCGTGAGACCGATGCCCGTGCCGGCGGTGGTGGCCACCACGTGTTCTTCGAGACGTACCTCAATGCCCTGGGTGTGAAGATGTGCCAGCAGTGCAGTCGAGACCGCTTCATCCAAAAAAGGCAGCAGACGTTCGTCCTCCTCGATGAGCGTGGTTTGCAGTCCGAGCGCGGCAAAGATGCTGGCGTACTCGCAGGCGATGACACCGCTGCCGGCGACCACCATCTGGCGGGGCAGACTGCGCAAATCGGGCAGCGTGTTGGAATCAAACACGTGCGGGTGCTTGCCGGGAAAAGCCGCCGGCCGGTGCGGGCGCGAGCCCGGGGCCAGGAGCAACACCGAGCCCGTGAGGATCTCTTCGTCGCCCGGCGGTTCGGCGTTGACGACGCGGACGGTGTGCGGGTCGAGCAGCGTGGCCGTGCCGGTGTGGACGGTCACGCGATGCCGCTCCAGCTGCGCGCGAATTCGCGCCTGCTCCAGCTGCCGGAGGAGTTGTTCGCGGTGCAGCAGCTCGGCGGTGGTGGCTTGTTCGCGCAATGTGACAGAGAGTCCTTGCAGTCCGCGCTGGCGGAAACCGGCCAGATACAGCGCGGTCTCGCGCAGTGCTTTCGAGAGCAGCGCGCCCTTGTGCACCACGGCGCCGCCGCAAAGGTGCTCCTTTTCGATCAGGGCGACGCGTTTCCCCAGCTGGGCGGCCTGGACGGCGCCTTTCTCTCCGGCCGGGCCGGAACCGATGACGATGAGATCGTAGTGTGACACAGTGAGTGTTGAGTGAAAACGGAGCGAAGGATGCGCTCCGCCGCGGCCTTTGGAGCGACGGAATTTTATCTCGCTCTGTCCATTTGTCCACGGCCGAACCCCGCAATTACGCGCAGGAAAAAATTCGGAAAGTGGTGCCCTGAGTTACCTTCAGACTGTTTGCTCCACAGAAAGGCGCTGGCACCCGTTGCGTTCACACCTGCGCCGTTACCCCGCCACCCCGTTTTACCCCCGTCGTTTCCTGTGAACCCAATGCCGATAAATTGCTGCCCTCGTTCGAGGCCGTCCGCGTCCAGCGCCATGCGCTCCCAACCCCCTGCGCAATCTCGTCTCGGCTGGCTGCTGGTCGCGCTGCTCCTGGCTTTTGCCGGACTCTGCTGGTGGTGGTTCCGGCCAGTATCGGCGGCACCGGCGGCGGAACTCGCGCCTCGACCCGAGGCAACGCCTTCCGTTGCGGACGCGGTTGCGGCAACGGAAACGATCGCGCCAACCGACGGCGTAATCGTCGCGCAACCCATGCGGCTCACCGCGCGTAAGGTGGTGGCGAAAGCCTGGAACAGCGGGCCGGATGCGCTCGGTCTATTCATCCCCAAAGGCGAGGGCCCGGCGTCGGGTCCGTCGGGGCTGATCTATCATCGCGGGCAGTTGCACCTGCTGGACTCGGTCAACCGCCGCATCCTCGTTTATGATCGCAATGGAGAGGTCGTATCCACTCTGGCGCTGCCGACACCGACCGCCAGCGACCTGATGCTCGACGCCTCCGACGACAGCCTGTTGATCGTCGATCACATCGCAGACAAAATCTACAAGGTCCGCGGCGTGCAGGTGGAGTTGCTCGGCGAGGCGTCGGTCAAAACCGATTTTCCGTATCGCACCAAATTCGAGTACGACGCGAAGACGAAGGAGGTGGTCGAGTCCTCCGCCAACCACATCGCGGATGCCGCCGGCGGCAACCTGGTCATCCAGCGGCCGGGCGGGCAGGCGCCGCTCACGGTCAAGTTCGACGGGCCGGTGGCCTTCGTTGAAGAAGTAGCCACGGACGGGCGCGGCAATCTTTGGGTCATGTACACGCAGGAGGGCGATTATCGCACCCGCCGGCTGGCCCGGCTCGACGCCTCGGGCCGGGTGGTCGGCACCGCGCAGGTCGATGTGTGGTTCGCGTTCGATGCGACCCGGCGCATGACCGCGACGGAGAATGGCGTCGCGATTCTCGCCGGCGACTCCAAGGGCGGCCGGCTCCTGACCTTCGATTTCGCCGGCGCCGGCCGCTAACCGGCGCGCCAGCGCGCCCACGAATTCCCCGCCCCAAAAAACCAAAACAAAAAACGATAGACCCGATATGCAAATACCAGCTCAGTTCAAATCCCTCGCGGCAGCACTCAGTTTGCTGGCCGTTGCAGCGCCCATCCACGCCGCCTACGACGCCAACTACACCAAAGGTCAGGCCGGCATCTATTCCTTCCACGGTCTGTACGAACTCTATGACTTCGGCGGCGACCTCGGTTGGGTCAACGACGACACCGAGGGCTCGGCGTCGGTCGAAGGCGTGGATTGCTCCGCCTACGTCGCCCGCGTGCTGGCCCTGCCGTCGTATACGGCGGAATTCGTCAGCGCCGGCCACCCGTACGGCACGGTCCACTTCTATCCTGGCGTGGCCAACACCGTACGCGTCTATGACTCCTCCAGCGCCCCCTTCGATCTCTGGGTGTGGCGCGCGGATTCCGGCGGCCCGTCCGAAGGGCACACCGGCATCGTTCGCGCTAAGGCCACCAGCACCATCACCACGCGCGAGGCGCAGTCGCACCAATCTGGTTACGACATCCTCCCTGTGACGCGCAGCCGGCAGACGCTGATCGATTGGAACACCCGCTACTGGCGCCGGGCCAACTGGGGCTCCGATGCCAACCCGCGGCCGTTCCCGATCAACTCCGCGCAGGTGACCGCCAGCTCGTTCTACGTGGATAATCCCCCGAAGTTCGCCGCCGACGCCAAGATCGTCCAGGCCGACTACTGGGCCGCGCAGGGCAGCGGGCAGTGGATCAAGTACGACCTGCTGGCCAACTTCCCGGTCAAGTACGTGAAGATCGCCTGGCTCAGCGGCAACGCCCGCAAGCAGACCTTCAGCGTGCAGGTGTCCACCGACAACACCAACTGGACCACCGTGCTCGACCACGTGCAGAGCAGCGGCACCACGCTCGCGCTGGAAACGTGGGACTTCGCCGACGTCACCGCCCGGTACGTGCGCGTGATCGGCTACGGCAACACCGTGAACGACTGGAACAGCATGACCGAAATGGAAGTTTGGGCGGTCATGACGCCCTGATTTTCGCCGCCGGGCCCGTGTGTCCATGCGGGCCCGGCGTTTTCCTTAACTCCTACCGCTTTGCTCTGATTCTCTCCCATGTCCACCACCACTCGCACCACTTGCCGTTTCGTCGCCGCCCTCGGCGTGCTGACATTTGCCCTGCCGCTCGCTGTTCGCGCAGACTCCATCATCAAAGAGTCTTTTTCCGGCCTCCAGTACACGCTGCGCACCCAGACGGTGCCCCGGCCGCTGCGCATTCACATTCTCGAAATCGACCCGACCAAAGCCGGCGTCCAATTCCGCGCCACGCCCAGCAATGGCAGCGCCGCGGGTGAAAACACCCCGCAGACGACTCGCGCCTATGTCGGCGCAGCGCGCGCTCAGGCCGGCATCAATGCCTCGTTCTTCTTCGTCTCGGGCACCTCGTCGCCCAACTTCGACAACCGCGGCATCGTCGCCTCGCAGGGCAGTGCCTACTCGCCCTTCGGCGAAAATGCCGACTACTCGCGCCCCTGGCCGGCGTTGAACATCTCCAGCGCCAACGTCGCCCAGATCGTTGACCGCATCTCCCCCTACACCGACGGGTACGGCATCACGCCGGCGATCTCGCTCTACAACGCCGTCAGCGGCAGCGAGCGCATCGTCACCAACGGCGTCAACACCGCCGGGGCCGTCGGCTACGGCGAGCCCACCGTGCTCCATCCGCGGACCGTGATGGGCATCACCGCCACCGGCAAAATCGTCATGCTTGTGGTGGATGGCCGGCAAAGCGGCTTCAGCGAGGGCATGACCTCGATCGAGACGGCCAACCTGCTCATCCAGTATGGCGTCGTCAACGCGGTGAACTTCGACGGCGGCGGCTCCAGCTCGTTCGTCTTCGCCGACCCCGTGCCGCGCGAGCTCAACAGTCCCTCCGACGGCAATGCGCGCAACGTGAGCGTGAGCTGGGCGGTCTTCGCCAACCAGGCCACCTTCGCCCAGGACATTGCGGTGTTCTCCGATTTCTACGCCGGCGACAAGGGCACCTTCGCCTACGCGCCGACCGCCTCCGGCAGCACCCAGGGCGTGCTCGCCACCTCGACCAACACCACCGTGCAAAGCTCCTCCGCGTATTCGCGTGGCTGGTTCCAACGCCTCACGATCCGCGACGATCCGGCGGTCAGCACCGTGTCGGAGAATCCGACGGGCGGCTGGTTCGTCCGCCACCTCTCCGGCGCCACGGGTGCGCCCGCGGATAATCTTTCGCGGCCCACGCTTGGCTACGTCGGTTTCTGGGCGCGCACATCGACCGCGGGCATTTCCGCCGCCATCGCCGTCGACGCGCCCTCGACCGCCGACCGCGGCATCAAGCGCGCGCTCACGGCCGACGGCCAGTGGCACCTTTACCAGTGGAACCTCGCCGATCCCGCGCAATGGCAGTCCTGGGGCGGCAGCGACGGCCTGATCACCGGCAGCGCGTTCACCGTCGATTCCATCCAGCTCTTCGGACCCAACGCCGACGCCGTGGTCGAGCTCGACCAGATCATGCACAACACCTACGGCACGCTCGACGCGACGCAGGGGCCCGCGCTTTCCAAGCTCAACGTCCCCGCCGCCTCGGTCACGGCCAGCGATTTCTATCCAGGCTCGCCGCCTTCCTACACGGTCGATGGCGCGATCAGCTCCACGCAGTACTGGGCTTCGCAGGGCGACGGCAAATGGATCCAATACGATCTCGGGTCCGCCAAGCGCGTGGCCTATCTCAAGATCGCCTGGATTCAGGGCAACGCCCGTGTGGAGACATTCGATGTGCAGGTGTCGAGCAACGGCACCACCTGGACCAACAAGCTGACCGGTGCGAAGAGCTCGGGTTACACCACGGCGCTGGAGGCCTACAACTTCGCCGATGTCACCGCCCGCTACGTGCGCATCGTCGGCCACGGCAACACGGCCAACACCTGGAACAGCATCGCGGAAACAGAAATCTGGGGATTCTGAGCCGCACGAGAATTCACCAGCCGGCGGCTGACCACCAGCCGCCCGGCTGAAGTCACACACCCGGGGTGAAGCCCTGCCGGCCGCCAGGCCGCAGCGCATCACCCCGGTTTTATTTTCGCCGGCGAAACTCAGATGCGATTTGCGTTGAGCTCTACACTCCGACTGTAGGGCGGGGTCGCCGAACCCCGCCGCCGTGGGCACTGCGGACCCATCCCGGCGGCATTCGGCGATGCCGCCCTACAGCGCTGGCGCAAAAAATATGGCCGCGCTTGCGATGGGCGCGTCCTGCGAACGCCAGCCGGCCCAGGCGCTATTGCGCCAGCAATTCCGCATACTTGACGCCGCGGACTTCCGCGCCGGTTTGCAGCGTGGCTTCGAGGCGGGTGTCGCCGGCGGGCAGACGCACATCGGCGAACACGCATTCCTCGGCGCCGACTGGCGCCGGCTGGGTGAGCGTCACGTCGGCGCAGGCCAGCCGCACCTCCGTGCCCGCGGCGGTCACCCGGTCGAAGCGGACGCGGATCGAGCCGCGCAGCTCCGCCACGATGCGCAGTTCCCAATGGCCCAGACCGCCCGGCCCCCAGCTCGCCTTCGGCCCGCTCCAGTCCTGTCGCGTTAGCAGCACGGGATTCTCGTGCGGCGTACCCACGTGGATGCGCTGGGGCTGGCGATAATCGCGGCGGCTCGTGACGTCGTCGAACCAGGCGTCGTACGCCCGCTTCAACTCCGCCACGCGTTCGGGATTATCCGCGGCGACGTTGTGCAACTCCTGGGGGTCGCGCGCCATGTCGTAGAGTTGAAAATCTGTTTTGCCGCCCCATTGCTCGCCGTTGCCGAGCGGTTGCACGAGTTTCCAGTTCTGGGTGCGGACCGCGCAGGCGCGGTAGCGCTCGGGCGCGGCGCCGCGGTGCCATTGGGCGAAGAGCGTGCGCTCGGGCCAGCCGGTCGCGTCGCCGGTCAGCAGCGGCGCGAGGCTGCGGCCGTCGAGCTGCAAGCCGGCCGGCGTCTTCAGGGCGCAGAACTCCGCCAGCGTGGGCAGGAGGTCGATATGCGAGGTGATGCGCTCGACCTTCGCGCCCGCTTTCAGACGGGCCGGCCAGCGCAGAAAACAGAATTGGTGGATGCCGCCCTCGAACGTCGTGCCTTTCCCGCCGCGGTAGCCGCCGTTGTAGCCGTTGTGATTCTGGCAGCCGTTGTCGGAGAGAAAAATGACGAGCGTATCGTCGGCGAGTTTGAGCTCGTCGAGCCTGGCGAGCAGGCGGCCGACGTTGTCGTCGATGTTTTCCACCATGCCGTACACACGGGCGAGCGCCTCGGGGTTGCGCTTGGTGGCCATCGGGTGGCCAGATTTCGGATACCTGGCCGGATCGAAGTCCGCGGCCGGGTAATGCCGGCGATACTCCTCGGCGACCTGGTGCGGGGAGTGCGGGCAGTTGAAGGCGAGATAAACAAAGAAGGGCTGCGCGCGGTTTTGGGTGATGTAGGCGAGGGCGGCGTCGGTGATGACGTCGCTCACATAGCCCTGCGTTTTCACCCAGGCGCCGTTGTGGCGCAGCGTGGCGTTGAAGTAGGCGCCGCGTTCGTCGACCAGGTCGGGCGGATCGCCGGGCTGGGCGAGACCGCCGCCGTTGAGGACGAGGCTTTCCTGAAAACCGCGGTCCATCGCCCGGCGCGGGTAATTATCGCCGAGGTGCCATTTGCCGAAAATGCCGGTGCGATAACCGCCGGCCACGAAGAGCTCCGGCAGCGTCGTTTCCTTCTCATCGAGGAGCGAGCGCGCCAGCCAGGTGTCGGTGACGCCGGTGCGGTAGTAGTAGCGGCCGGTGAGCATGCCGGCGCGAGTCGGTGAGCACACGGGCATGACGTGGAAATTCGACAGGCTCACGCCCTGCGCGGCGAACCGGTCGAGGCTCGGCGTGCGGATCACCGGATTGCCCGTGACGCCGAGCTCGGCGAAACCCTGGTCGTCGGTGACAATCAGGACGACGTTCGGGCGCTTCGGTGCGGCGGCGCCAAACGCCAGCGCGCAACCGGCCAACAAGGCGAGACCGACGCTGAGAACGCGCCGGGTGAAGACGGGGCGGGGGTGATGCATGGCGAAAAGGGAGAAGCGCTCCATAAGCGGAACGCAAGCCGCAGCATGCTACCTTTCCGCCCGGCGTCGAAAATTAACTAACCGCGCTGTGGCGACACTGAGGCTCCGCTCCCATTATCGTTTGGAAGATTGTTCATTAAACCAATCTTCAGGATAAGGCCGCAGGTCCCATTCTTGGTCTGTAGTGTAAGGTTCCAGGTTTAAGAATTTATGGTACGCCACCATCGCTTCGAAATGTGAGGCAGCCTCAATCCGACCAATTAGACGGGCCTTCTTACTTAACGATGCACGGAAGTCCGCACCGCGCGGACCTGACAGACAAATACAGGGTAACCATTGCCCATCTGCCTCCTGGTCCTCCCAAACTTCGTGGATCAGCTTTCGCGATGTCAGTTTCATTGCCCGCGATATCCTGCCGTACCTACGGCAGAATCTCCCGCAGCTTCAGGCGGAAGGTTTCGATGTTGAAGGGTTTTTGGACGAAGCCGGCGAGGCCTTTGCCGGCGAAACGGCCGATGGCGTCCTGTTCGTTGAAGCCGCTGATCAGCAGCACCGGCAAATCCGGCCGGAGCTGGCGCATCGCGCGGAAGGTCGCCTCACCGTCCATGTGCGGCATCGTCAGGTCGAGCACCACGCAGCGGATGCGGTCTCCGCCGGCGCGCAGCAGCTCCAGGCCTTCGCGGCCGTCGGCGGCGAGCATCGGGTTGAAACCGAAATGCTCCAGCGCGCGCGCGGCGACGGCCCGCACCGTCTCCTCGTCGTCCACCACCAGCACCGTGCCCTGGCCGCGCCAGTCGCCCGGCGCCTCGGGGCGCTTGGTCAGCGGATCGACGGGGCCGGCCACCGCGGGGAAAAACACCTTGAACGTGCTGCCGACGCCGGGCTCGGAGTACACCTTCAGGCCGCCCTTGTGTCCGCGCACGATGCCGAGCACCGCGGAGAGCCCGAGGCCGCGTCCGGAAAATTTGGTGGTGAAAAACGGATCGAAAATGCGGCGGATCGTCTCGGGCGTCATGCCGCAGCCGTTGTCGCTCACTTCGAGGTAAACGTAGTCACCCTCCTTGAGTTCGTTGGCGAGCAGGGTGCGTTCGAGGTAATTCCGGTCGGCGCGCAGGGCGCCGGTGGTGAGCGTGATCACGCCGCTGCGTTCGCCGACCGCCTCGGAGGCGTTGATCACGAGATTCATCGTGAGCTGGCGCAGCTGGGTGGCGTCGGCGGAGATGGCGGGCAGCTGGCGCGCGAGGTTGAGCTTGAGCACCGCGTTCTTGCTGATCGAGAGCTGGAGCAACTGCATCGTCTCCTTCACCAGCAGGCTCAGATCGAGCTGCTGCACGAAGAACCGACCGCGGCCGGAGTAGGCGAGCATCTGGTTGCACAGGTCGGCGGCGCGGACCGCGGACTTCTCGATCTGGTCGAGGTAGGATTGCGCGCCGGCGGTGGGCGGCAGTTGCAGGCGGGCGAGGTTGGCGTTGCCGAGGATGCCGCTGAGGATGTTGTTAAAATCGTGGGCGATGCCGCCGGCCAGCACGCCGAGGCTTTCGAGTTTCTGGGTGGCGAGGAGTTTGCGATCGAAGTCGGCCTTCTCCTCCTGCGCCTGTTTTTGCTCGGTGATGTCGAGCACGCTGGCGAGCGTGCCCTCGTAAGCGTTGTCGTCGCTCAGCATCGCCGAGGCCGCCAGCAGGCCGAAGCAGGGCGCGCCGTCTTTGCGGACAAACTCGAACTCCTGCCGGCGCTCCTCGCCCTGCCAGCGCCGTTCCAGGCTCGCGGCGAAACGCGCCCGGCATTTTTCCGCGAGGAAGTCCGCCAGCGGCTGCCCGAGCATTTCCTCACGCGCGTAGCCGAGCATCTGCGCCATGCGCGGGTTGACGTAACGCGTGCGCGCCTCCGGATCGATCTGCCACACACCCTCGGCGAGCGACTCGACGAGCAGCCGGTAACGCCGCTCGCTCGCGGCCAGCGCCGCCTCGGCTTTTTTCTGCTCGGTGATTTCGTGAAACACCACGGCGAACTGTCCGTGCTGCGGGCTGAAGGAAAACGTGGCGTAATGCCGGTCGAGCTCCTCGACGTAGTTCTCGTAGGTCAGCGGTTCGCCGGTCAGGGCGACGCGCCCGAATTTGGCGATCCAGTCGGCCTCGATTTTCGGCAACGCCTCGCGCACCGTGCGGCCGAGCAGGGAGTGCGCCTTCAAGCCGGTGAGCCGCTCGAACGCGGGATTGACCGCGCGGTAACGGTAATCGACCGGGCGGCCCGCCTCGTCGCAGATGATGTCGTGCAACGCGAAGCCCGCGGTCATGTTTTCGAACAGCAGCCGGAAGCGGCGCTCGGAGTGGCGCAGCTCGCTCTCGGTCTGCCGCAGGTGCGTGAAATCGCGGACCATTCCGCACAGGTGGGAAATGCGGCCGTTCTCCTCGCGGATCGGCGCCAGCACGGTGCTGAGGTAACGCAGGGTGCCGTCGGCCGCGGCGATCTCATCCTCGAAGCCCAGCGGTTCGCCCCGACTGCAGCAGCGACGGCAATGGGCGGCGAGCCGTTGCCCGCTGTCGGCCGGCAGCGCCTCCTCCAGCAGAATGCCGGTCAGCAGTGTGGCGTGTCCGCCCAGCAGCACCGCGCACGCCGGGTTGAACCACGCCAGCTCAATGCGCTCGGCGTCGCGCACGGTGAGCAAAAACACCGCGTCGGGCGAATGCTCGGCCCACAGCTCCAGCCCTTGCAGTCGGCCGTCGGCGGCGAGCGCCTGTCTCCGCTCGGCGGTGACATCCTGCAGGTAAGCGACGCGCCAGTCGGCCGTCGGAGTCGCGTGATGTTGCACCTGCACATGCCAGTGCCGTGGGCCGTTTGCGTGCGGCAACTGCACTTCGAAGCCGATGCGGGCCGTCGCGCCCGTGCCTTCGTTGATCCGGAGGGCGCGGACCAGCGGCTCGGGCAGGAGCGCCTCCATGGGCGCGGGCAGGGCGAGCGGCGCGGTGCCGAGGAGCTGCCAGCCGGCGGGGTTGACCGATTGCAGCGTCCAGCGCTCGCCCTCGATTTTCCAGAGCAACATGCCGAGCGGACATTGGAGGGAGAAGCCGCAGAGCGATTCGATCGCGTGACAGGCTGAGGTGGAGGTCGGAAAAGTGGAGTCCGCCATGGTGCAGTTGGGTGTGTGTCGCGGTGGCTGCCGAAGAATCGGTGGTCACCGTAGGCGGAACTTAAGGCGCGGAGCAATGGATTTTATGGCGCGCGGCCAACGACATCCGCGGCTTTGCTTTTCATAGGCGGTATCGCCGGACCCGCCGCGTGCCGCCGTAGGCGACGCGAGGGCTCGAAGTGGCACGGGCGTCCCGCCCGTGGGATCGGAAACGTCCGGGCAAGATACCCGTCCGTTCACGGGCGGTGTCGATGCCCCGATTGATTGTTTTGCGAAAGTCTCCTCTGACATGGGCGGGACGCCCATGCCACTCACGCGGGCCGGCTCTCGGCGGGCAACCGCACGCTGAAACGCGCGCCGCCGCCCGGCGCATCGTCCACCGCCACGGTGCCACGGTGCGCCTCGACAATCGCTTTCACCAAACTCAGCCCGAGCCCGAGGCCGCGTTGCGAGCGGCTGGCGTCGCCGCGGTACAGGCGGCGCCAGATTTTCTCGCGTTCCTCGGCCGGCACGCCGGGGCCGGTGTCGCTCACCGTGAGCACGCCGGAGCCGGCTTCGAGCTGCGCGCCGAGCCGCACGGCGCCGCCGGCGGGCGTGTACTTGAGGGCGTTGTCGATCAAGTTGGCCACCGCCTGGCCGAGGCGCAGCGGGTCGGCCTCGACCGGCACGGGCGCCGGCGTGTCGAGGTGCAGCGCGATGCGTTTCTCCTCGGCGACTTCGCGGTAAAGGTCGGCGGCGTCGGCCAGAATGGCGCCAAGATCGGTGCGCTCGCGGCGGAGCGGCAGCGTGCCGGTGGTGGCGGCCGAGACATCGAGCAACGTCTCCAGCAGCCGCAGCACGCGCTCCGATTCCTCCAGACAGTCGGCCAGCGCTTCGCGGGCGGCGACGGGGTCGGCCTGATTTTGGAGCGCGAGGTCGGCCGTGCCGCGGAGCCGGGCCAGCGGTGTGCGCAAATCGTGGGCGAGATTATCGAGTGTCTCGCGTTGGGCCTCGATCAGCGCGGCGTTTTGCGCGAGCACGGAGTTGAGCTGGCGCACGAGTTCGCCGAGCTCGCCGCCGCCGGCGGGCGCGGGCACGCGGGCGTGCAGATCGCCGGTGGCGACGATGCGCCGCGCGGTGGCGTTGACCTCGCGCAGCGGCCGGGTGAAGCGCCACGCCAGCCCGCCGCCGACGAGCGCCGCGAGCCCCAGCGCCCCGGCGCCGATGGTGAGAAACGTGCGGCGCAACGGCGCGAGCAACGCCGCGCGGTTGTCGGTGCTGCGCACCACCTGGAGCGAGCGGCCGTCGGCCAGCGGACACGAGGCGACCGCGAAATCTTTCTCGGCATCGCGCGGGATGCGGACCGTCTGCACGACCTGCTGCCACTGGAGATTGCTGAAGGCGCCGGGCAGCGGGATGCGCTGGATCTGCGTCTCCACCCAGTCGGGCGGCACGCGGGCGAAGACGATGTTGCCGCCGGTGCCGATGATGCGCACGAGCAACGAATTCGCCTCCGCCGTGGCCTCGGCCGCGGCGCGCACGGCCGCCGCCCCGCCGCGTTCGTAGAGCGCCGCGTAATCCTGTGCCCGGCGTTCGACGAGCGCGCGCTCCTTGGCCTCTAGCGCGTCGGCGAGGAACCAGTAGAGCACGGCGAACACCGCCGCCGCGCCGAGCGCAAACACCAGCGCGTAGAGGGCGCCGAGCCGCACCGCCAGGGACTGTCGCAGATGCGCGATCATGATTTTTTCCAGAGGTAGCCCACGCCGCGCAGCGTTTCGAGGCGCGTCTTGTCGGGGTCGATTTTCGCGCGCAACCGGTGGACGACGACGTCGACGACGTTGGTCTGCGGGTCGAAGCTGTAATCCCAGACGTGTTCGAGAATCATGGTTTTGGTCACCGACCGGCCGGCGTGCCGCAGCAGAAACGCCAGCAGTGAAAATTCGCGCGGTTGCAACTCCACCCGCTCGCCGCCGCGGGTGACTTCGCGGGTGACGAGGTCGAGCGTGACATCGCCGACGGTGAGGCGCGTGGCCTCGGGCGCGTGGGTGGCGCGGCGGATCAGCGCCTGCACGCGGGCGAGCAGCTCGGAAAAGGCGAAGGGTTTCGTGAGATAGTCGTCGCCGCCGGCCTGCAAGCCGCGCACGCGGTCGTCGACGCTGGCCTTGGCGCTGAGGAAGAGCACGGGCGTGGGTTTGCGCGCAGCGCGGAGGCGTTTCACGAGGCTGATGCCGTCGAGCTGCGGCAACATCACGTCGACGATGGCGGCGTCGTAGTCAGTCGTCTGGGTGAAGAGCAGGCCGGTCTCGCCGTCGGCGGCATGGTCCACGGCAAAGCCCGCTTCTTTCAGGCCCCGCACGACAAACGAGGCAATCTTGGCATCATCTTCGACGACGAGCACACGCATGGGCGGAAGGTTGGAGAAAGGAAGGCGGGCGGGAAAGCACAGAGCGGGCGCGCTGCAACCGAAGTTAAACCACGAAAAACACGAAAAACACGAAACACACGAAAGGGTCGGAGCGGGTGGCGTGGCGCGAGGCTTCAGCCCGCGCTGGTTGGTTCAGCGGCGGGAAAGCGTGCGGGCTGAAGCACCGCACTGCGCCGGAGCACGCTCAGGCCCGTAGCGGCCGAGGTGACGAGGCCGGGCTTAATCGGTGAAAACCGGTCACAGAGGACACCGCGAGAGGCCAGAACGACACGAAAAACACGAAAGTAAGGCCGCGGCATTTCGGATAAAGATTGAGCTCGATGCAGAGTCCGCGGCCGTTTGTGCATGAGGGGCGAATGAGTTGCCAATACAGAGCGGGCGCACCTCCGTTGGTCGCGCCCGCTCTGGCGATGAAGAATGATTTGGGCTTACAGCGTCTTTTCGTCGGTCTCGTCGACGACCATGTAGATGGTGCCGCCGCGCGACCAGACTTTGAGGCGCGTCTTCTTGTTGGAATCGTCCTCGCTGAGTTTCACCGCTTCCTCGGCGGTGGTCACCGGATGGCGGTTGATTTCGAGGATGACGTCGCCGGGCTGGAGGCCGGCGCGGGCCGCCGCGGAGTCGGGCGCCACTTCAGTGACGACGGCGCCACGGAGCCGCTCGGGAATGTTGAACTGCCGGCGGGTCTGCGCATCGAGCTCGCCCACGGCCACGCCATTGAGCACGCCGGTGTCCTGGTTGCCGGCCAGATTGTCCTGATCATCGGCCTGGCGACGGTTGCGTTTCTGGTTGGGCGCGGTGCCGGTGGTGACGTCGATCTTCTCGGTCTTGCCGTCGCGCAGCACGGAGAGCGTGAGCTTGGTGCCGGGCGCGGTCTGGCTCACCACCATGCGGAGGTGGCCGGCGTCGTTAACCGTCTTGCCGTCCACGGCGGTGATCACGTCGCCATCCTGCAAGCCGGCCTTGGCCGCCGGGCTGCCGGCGGTGACGTCGGCGACGAGCGCGCCGTTGCGGTCCTTGAGGCCGAACGATTCGGCGAGCGCGGGCGTGATGCTCTGGATGTTCACGCCGATGAAGCCGCGCACGACTTTGCCGCTGCGCACGAGCTGGTCGACGACGTTGCGCACGAGATCGGAGGGCACGGCGAGGCCGACGCCCTGGAATCCGCCGGAGCGGGTGAGAATCGCGGTGTTGATGCCGATCAGCCGGCCGTCGATGTCGACGAGCGCGCCGCCGGAATTGCCGGGATTGATCGCGGCGTCGGTCTGAATGAAGTCTTCGTAATCGAGGCCGAGCCCGGGGCGGCGGCCCTTGGCGCTGACGATGCCGGTGGTGACGGTTTCGCCGATGCCGAACGGATTGCCGATGGCGAGCACGCGGTCGCCGACCTCGGCCTTGGCGCTCTCGGTGAACGAAATCGCGGGCAGGTCCTTGGCGTCGACTTTCACGACGGCGATGTCGGTCTTGGGATCGCGGCCGATGACCTTGGCCTTGAGTTCGCGGCCGTCGTCCAACGAGACGGAGACGCTGTCGGCGCCGTCGACGACGTGGTTGTTGGTCACGATGTAGCCGTCGGCGCTGATGATGACGCCGGAGCCGAGGCCGTTTTGCGGCTGGGCGCGCATCTGCGGCATCTGCTGGCCGAAGAACTGGCGGAAAAACGGATCGGGGATGCCGGAGAAGTCGCGCGAATTCATGGCGACGTTGCGGGCCTTCGTCACGGTGGTGATGGTGACGACGCTGGGCGCGACGCGTTTGGCGACGGTCGAGTAGCTGGCGGGTTCGAGGGCGCCGCGGTTGACCGGTTTGGGATCGAGCCGGACGGCGACGGGCGAGGACTCGCCAGGAGCGCGGGCGGCGACCAGCGCCCCGGCGACGATCAAGCCGGTCAGCGCAAACGCGAGCCGGCGATGGGAGGTGAGCAGGGCGGAGAGAGTTTTGTTCATGGCGACGTCAGGATCGCACACCCGCCTCTCCCGCGCCTTTCGCCAAAATGACAGTTTTGTAAGGAAAGCCGGCGGCTGCGGAAACGGATGGGTAACCACGAAAGACACGAAAAACACGAAAGGGCGGCGGCGGGCTGCGTGGCGCGCGGCTTCATACCAAACTCTTCCTGAATTTAGACCATTGAACAAAAGCTAACAAAGGAAACGAAGCGCACAAAGCGCAGACTGAATCGGACTTCTTTATCTTCGTTTGCTTTTGTTCAAAATCAGAATGCTTGGGCTTGTTGGCTTCAGCCCGCGCGGGTTGGTTTTGCGGAGAGAAGGCATGCGTGCTGAAGCACCGCACTACGCTGGAGCACGCCCAGCCCGTAGCGGAGTTTCCCTGAGCGGCGACGCCTCAAAACCGGGCGCGCAGGGAGAGCGCGGCGTAGGCGGCGGTGTCGCCCGCCAGCCGGTAGTGCCGTTGGTGGTAATCGAAGCGCTGGTTGGCGATGACCCCCGCCTCCGCCGACAGCGAGACCGTGGCGGTGACGGTGTAATCCACGCCCGTGCCGATCCGAATCTCGCGGTAATCGAGCCGCGTCGAGCCCAACGCCGGCGCGGTGGAGCCGGCCGGGCGCGGATCGCTTTCCACATAAAAACTGCCGCCTTGCATCGAGGCGCCGAGGCGCCACGCGAGGTCGGCACAACACTGCCACGTCACCCCCGTGCGGGGCATGCCGACGGCGAATTCCCAGTCGGGCGCGAATTTCCAATTCACGCCGGCGAAGGGCAGCACGGGGTGTTGCGCCCAGGCGTCGTAACGCACGCCGAAACTCCACGCCAGCTCCGGGCTCTGCCGGAAGGACACCAGGGCGAGCACCGGCACGTTGGTGTGGCGGCCCGTCCACGTCAGCGAGGAGCCGTAAATCCCGGGGCGCAGCAGCAGCCGGCCGCTCCAGTCGGGCGCCAGTGTGCCGGCGAACATCAACGGCACCGACAGGCCGCGCAACTCGCCCGGGAGCGGGGTGGCGGTGCCGCGTTGCAGGCGGTAGTGTTGATAATCCAGACCGTAGCCGAACTGCTGGCCGGCCCCGAGGGGCAGTGCGGAGTTCCAGGAGAATTGCAGCGCGGTCACGGAAACGTCGCCGAGATTTGCTCCGCTGCGTTCGAGCGTGGTGTTGGCGGAGTACGCCGTGGTGAGGCTCGCGGAGTCAGACATCGCGGGGCCGGCGTTGCCGGGACGCTGGGCGGCGGCCGGCACGGAGAACAGCAGGCCGGCGAACAGGGCGAGGCAGAGCGACGGGCGGGCGTGGGAGCGGGTGAGTAGGCGCATGGGAATTTAGTTGTAGGTTAAAGTGATGGGCGGGCCTGGCCGCCGAGCCAACATTTTCCCCACCGCCACCGCGGGCCGCGCCAGTTGGAAACCGCGGGCCGCGGAAACGGAGAGGGTCACCACGAATGACACGAAAAACACGAAAAGGAGGAGGCGGGTTGCGTCGCGCGCGGCTTCAGCCCGCGCCTGTCGGTTTCGCAGTGCGATCAGGTGCGGGCTGAAGCACCGCACTACGTCGGCCGCCATGGAGGCGGAAGCGTGTCGCTGGCGGCGCTCAGTCTTTTTCGTCGCCCGCGAGCAGTTTCACTATGTGGCGGTCGAGATCGGAGAGACTGCCGGCGCAGGTGGAGCTTTCGACGCGATCGATCAACTCGGCGCACCACGCCTCCTCCTCGACCTGCTCGTTGATGAACCAGTGCATGAGCACCTGGGCGGGATAATCCTTCGCGGCGAGCGCGGCCTCGAAGACGGCGTTGATGCCGCGGGTGTTGGCCTGCTCCATCGTCCGGGCTTGTTGCGCCACGGCGAGCAGCGAGGCGAACGCCTGCGCGGGCTGGGGCAGGGCGGCCAGCTCGGGTTGCACCCCGCGGTCGAGCAGGTGATCCATGATTTTCTCGGCGTGCTCGCGCTCCTCGCCGGCCTGCTTCGCGAAAAACGCGGCGAAGCCCTTGAGGGTGCGTGCGGCGCACCAGAGCGAAAGGGCCTGATAGGCGTGGGCGGCGGTGAGTTCGTGGTTCAACTGGCGCTGCAACTCGGACAGCACCGGGGCGGGAATGGCGGATTTTGACATGATGACGATGGGTTTGTGCTGCGTCACATATATCGCGAAACGGTCCACACGCAAGGTGACCGGCCGGGTGCCGCCGGAGGCTGGCGGAGAGGGGGCCCACGAAACACATGAAAAAACACGAAAGGTCGGAGGCTGCGGAAACGCGTGTTTTGTAGCGGCCGAGGTGACGAGGCCGGGGGCAGAGAAAAACAGTCACAGAAGACACCGAGAAAAGCCAGGAGGACACGGAGGGCCGGATGGGGATTACCACGAAAGACACGAAAAACACGAAAGGCCGGAGGTTGGGCGGAAGGGCGCGGAAAGCAGATAGTGAAACGGAGCATCGCGTTTTCGTAGCGGCCGAGGCTCAGCGTAGCGCGGAGCTTCAGCCCGCGCTGGTTGGTTCTGCGGAGAGAAGGCGTGCGGGCTGAAGCGCCGCACTACGCCGGAGCATGGCGCGCCCGTAGCGGCCGAGGTGACGAGGCCGGGTCTTGGCTTGCCCAGGCGGTTGCCGCGAAACCCGGGGTCAGGTGCTCGCGAGGGGCGACAGCCGGCGGAGCAGACGCGCTTCGTTTTTCCGGCTCAGCTCGTGCTCCCCGGTTGATTGAAGCGCTGTGGGCAGGGATATTCGTGAGTACGGCATGCGTGAATGTGGGGTCTAGTGCCTGAGCTTCACTTTCTAGATATTATTAGCCATTGGTCGGGAAATGGAAACACCGCGCGCTGCCTCTGCCAACAACACCCCAATATTGCGGGCGTGGTATAGTGCCTCTTTCACGGAATTCCTTCTGAGTGATTCAGACGCGATCATCGGGAGGCTGACCAAGAACAGCGACTTCGCGGTGCTTCCCACCCAGAGGGATGCTTGGCTAGCGCAAATCACAATTTTGAGAGAATGCTTTGTTGGTCTGCAGGGATCGGTGTTTTTGGAATTCAATATTCCGCGCATGGGTCGGCGCGTTGACTCTGTTTTCCTGATTGGTCCGGTTGTCTTTGTTATCGAGTTTAAGGTCGGCCAAAGCGCCTTTGGTCATGCAGGTATTGAGCAGGTGTGGGATTACGCGTTGGATCTGAAAAATTTTCACGAAGCGAGCCACACTGTTGCCATCGTCCCAATCCTCATTGCTACGGATGCGCAGCAGTCGGCTCCCATTGGACTAATCGCAGACGCAGACCAAGTTTACAGACCGATGTGCGTGCACCCAACGGGATTTCGCGCGGCCATCGATCTGACGCTTCAAAATGTCGCCGGCAATATAATCGATGGCGTGCAATGGTCGCAGGCATCGTATCGTCCAACGCCCACGATCGTAGAAGCGGCGCGGGCGCTTTATGCCCAGCATTCCGTAGAGGCGATTGCACGCTATGACGCGGACGCTGAAAACTTACGCGTCACATCGCGGCGAATTGAGGAATTGGTCGACGAAGCGAACGAAAAACGTCGCAAGGTTATCTGTTTTGTCACCGGGGTGCCCGGAGCGGGCAAGACACTGGTTGGATTAAACATCGCCACCCGACGCCGAGAACAGAACCAACCAAGCCACGCGGTCTTCCTCTCCGGGAATGGCCCTCTCGTTGCCGTGTTACGTGAGGCGCTCACCCGCGATGAAGTCGTTCGTCGGAAGCAGCAGGGTGATCGGGTTCGAAAAGGCCAAGTAGCTGAGCGCATCAAAGCTTTCATTCAGAATGTCCATCACTTCCGGGACGATGCCTTGATCGACTTAGGTGCACCCGCAGAGCACGTGGTCATTTTTGATGAGGCGCAACGAGCGTGGAACCACCGACAAACTGCACGCTTCATGCAGCGGAAAAAGAATCGTGCCGGTTTTACTCAATCAGAGCCCGAGTTTCTGATCTCTTGCATGGATCGTCACTCAGACTGGGCTGCGATCGTCTGCCTGGTGGGTGGTGGGCAGGAGATCAATATTGGCGAGGCGGGAATCGAGGCGTGGATTAAGGCGGTGGGAACCAGTTTTCCGCACTGGCACGCGTATATCTCATCGCAACTTACAGGCAGCGAGTACGCAGCAGGAGAGGCTCTCGCCGCGGTACGTCAGTGGCCGAATGCCCACTTTGAGGATAGTCTGCACTTGGCCGTTTCGATGAGATCATTCCGAGCCGAAAACGTATCGGCTTTCGTCAAGGCCGTACTCGATTGCGAGAAACAGCAGGCGCGTGAAGCTTTCGGAAAACTAAAGGACCGGTATCCAGTTGTTCTCACGCGCGACTTAAATCTGGCCAAACAGTGGGTTCGTAAACACGCCCGCGGAACGCAACGCTATGGGTTGGTTGCATCGTCAAAAGCTCAACGACTCAAACCGCACGCGATCGATATTCGCGTAGACGTCGATCCGGTCCACTGGTTTCTCAGCGATAAGGATGACACGCGTTCGAGCTTCTATCTTGAGGATGCGGCCACTGAGTTTCAGGTGCAGGGCTTGGAGCTCGATTGGGTCTGCGTGTCGTGGGATGGAGACCTGCGCTTTGTAGAAAAGGACTGGAGCTGCCACGATTTCCGGGGTGATCGATGGTGCAACATTAGCAACCCAGAGAACCGTGTTTACCTCCGTAATGCCTACCGGGTTCTGCTAACTCGGGCGAGACAAGGGATGGTTGTTTTTATTCCGCAGGGTGACACGAATGATCCAACGCGCTTACCAGCATTCTACGATTCCACGTTCAACTATCTTAGCGAACTGGGAATACCAACACTTGCTTGATTAGTGAGAGATGTTGGGCCCAAAGGCATCTGCTGGTCTGGGGTAGTAGATGGTATTCTTGCTGCGCGGTGAATTGTGCGGGCGCCCGCACAATTGGGCGGAGCATGGCGGCGGCGGGGGGCAGCGAAACACGCGAAAAAACACGAAGGGTCGGAGGCTCCACGTGGCGCGGTGCTTCAGCCCGCGCTTTCTGGTTTCGCGACGGAATGACGTGCGGGCTGAAGCGCCGCACCACGTCGGGTACTTTCCCGTCCGTAGCGGCCGAGGTGACGAGGCCGTGGCGTTTTTCCTAACGGAGCCTCTGCTGAATTTGGCGCGACCGCGCCAAATTCAGCGCGCGGGTTTCAGCGAAGGGCGGACGGCCGGGCGTTTACTCCGGATCCGCACCGCCGACTCACGGCGGCAGCTACGGGTCGGGACTGTGGGACGGAGGGCGCGGGTGTAGCAGCGGCTTTATGCCGCGATCCGGTGTCCATGCGGGCGGTCGCGGCGTAAAGCCGCTCCTACCGTTCGGAGTCCGTTTACTCGAGGCCCAGTTGCAGCAGGGCGCGGAGCTCGGCGATGAGGGTTTCGGTCTCGGCGGCGAGCGTCTCAGTCTCGCGGCGCACCTCGGTCAGCCACTCCGGGTCGACCAGCGCTTCTTCCTGACAGGACTCGGCGGCGAGCGTGGCGTCCTCGAAATAGCCGGCCGCGCGTTTGAGGCGGACGATCGTGCTGGCGCATTGCTCCAGCGGAGGCGGCCAGTCGTCGGCGTCGCCCAACGCGCCGGCGAGTTTCGCCCCCGCTTTGGCGAGGCTGAACGTCAGCTCGGCCACGGGGTGCTCCTGCTGGGCGTCGTCGGGAATCCAGTCGCGCGACTCCGTCTCCTGCCGCACGCGCAGGACGAGGGCAAACGCCTGTGTCGCCAACGGGTGCGATCTGCGGGCCGGCGCGGCGGGATTGTCGTCGTCGCAGCGTTTCCACGCTTCGGCGTCATCCTCATCTTCCTGCAACGCTTCTTGCGCGGCGGCGTTGACCTCCTCGATCCAGCGGTCGCGTGCGGCGGCCTGCTCGGGGGTGGGCTCGGGTTCGCCGCGTTCCAGGCGGGCGCGTTCCAGCTCCTCGGAGAGGATCTGTTCGATGTCGGCGTTGAGGCCATCGCGTTCGATCCGGGCCATGATGCGGTCGGTCAATTTTTCCGACTGGGCGTACAACTTTTCGGCCTCCGCCTCGGTGAGCGGGCGGCCGGGCTCGTCGTCGGCCGGGTCGGCGGGCGCGGCTGCGGCGAGGCGTTGCGTGAAACTGGCGAGCGTGGCAGCGTTGGCGGCCCGCTGGGCGGTTTCCTCGGCGGGCGTCATATCCCACGTGGCCTCGGGCGAGACGGTGAGCTGGTAGGCGGCGGACTCGATGACGACGCGGCCGTTGGCGGCGCTGAACCATTCGAGGTAAAGGCTGTTGCCCCAGTGCCAGGGGAAGGGGCGGCCGGCCGCGGCGTATTCGCCGATCTGGTCGAGGGGGATGTCGGGGACTTTGACCTTGCGCGAGGCGGTGATGTCGCCGGTCGCGCCGGTTTGGTGTGGGGCGAGACTGGCGGCGAGGCCGGGGCGGGGGTCGGGGTTGACGAATTCCAGCCGGCGGCCCGCGAGATCGCGCCAGGCGTTGCCGGTCAGGTCGAGGGAGACGGGCTCGGCGCGGCCGGCGAACCAGAGGCGGCCGGTCACGCGGCCGCGGGTGCGGTTGTCGATTTCGCCGCGGAGGAGATGCTCGTCGATGCGCCAGGCCATGCGGGGGAGCTTGCAGAAATGTCGGCGGCGGTGGAACTACGAAACGCGTGCAAGATGCTAAAAGCCGCCGGGCGGCATGCGTGGCGACCCGCTCCGGCGGGCGTCCGGCGGAGGCGTTGCATGGGCGATATTTCCCGCCGGTTCGGAGCCAAACCCGGCGGGGCGGACACGGGGGCGTGCGAATTCGCCCTTGACTCGGGCGCGCGGGACTGAGTTTTTGCCCCGCTTACCAAGTCCGATCCTACCATGGCCAATACCAAATCTGCCGAGAAAGCCACCCGCAAGTCCGCCCGCAACGCCGCGCGCAACAAGTCCGTGCTCACCCGTTTGAAGACGCTGCACCAGAAGTTTGAGGTTGCGGCCGAGAAGGGCGACGCCGCGACGGCCCGTGCGGCCGGCATCGCGTACTCGTCGGCGATGGACAAGGCCGCCAAGAAAAAGGTCATCCACAAGAACGCCGCCAGCCACGCCAAGAGCCACGTCGCGAAGTTCACCCTCGCGGCCAAGGCCTGAGCCCTGCGGCGGTTTTCCGCTCAATTTCGCCCCGCGCGCCCTGACCGGCCGCGGGGTTTCTGCTTTTCGGCCGGCGCGAAGGCGCGCCGCGGGCGGTGTGGCGATTAGGAGGTTGCAGGCACGCGCGGTCGTCCGCGTAAATGCGCGCGCCACGTGACCGCCACCGCCTCGCCAGTTCCCCGCCTGCAAGTGTTGCCCTGGACGCAGCCGCTCCCGCGCGCGGCGGCGGCTTGGCTGGCGCTGGGCTGGGCCGGCGGCGGGCCGCTCGATCTGAGTGCGACGCTCGCCGTGGTGCCTACGCGCCAGTCCGGCCGGCGGCTGCGCGAGGCGCTGGCCACGCTCGCGGCGGAACGCGGGCAGGCGGTGTTGCCGCCGCGCGTGGTGTTGCCCGAGGATTTGCTGCGGCTGGGCGCGCCGGCGGGCGGCGTGGCGTCGCGGCTGGAGGCGCAGCTCGCGTGGGCCGAGGTGTTGCGCGCGCTGCCGCTCGAAGAATTTCGCGACGTGTTCCCCGTCGATCCGCCCGAGCGCAATTTCGCCTGGGCGCAACGGCTCGGCGCGCAACTCGGCCGCGTGCAGGCCACCCTCGCCGAGGCCGGGCTCCGGCTCGCGGACGTGGCGGCCAACGCCGGCGCGCAGGCCGGCGATTTTCCCGAGGCGGAACGCTGGCGGCAGCTCGGCGCGATGGAGGAGCGTTACGACGCGGCGCTCGCCGCCCGGGGTTTGCGCGACGCCCAGGCCGCCAAAATCGCGTGGGCCGCCGCACCGGAATTGCCGCCGGGCATCGCGCGCATCGTCGTGCTCGCGACGCCTGATCCGCTGCCGCTCGCCGTGCGCGTGCTCGCCACCCACGCCCGGCGCGTGCCGGTGACCGTGCTGGTCGTCGGGCCGGCGGACGAAGTGGTTGACGGATTGTTCGACGCCTGGGGCCGGCCGCGGGCCGAAGTCTGGGCCAGCCGTCCGCTGGCGTGGCCGGATTTCGCGCAACGCGTCCATCTCTGCGCCGATCCGGCTGCGCAAGCCGAACAGATCGTGGCGCTGGCGCGCGCCTACGGCCCGGCGGCCGGCGCGTGGGCCGTCGGTCTCGCGGACCCCGACGTGTTGCCCGCGCTCGATCACGGGCTGCTGCGCGCCGGGTTTGCGCCGTACGATCCCGAAGGCACGCCGCGCCGTCGCGAAGCGCTGCATGCGTTGCTCACGGCGCTGGCGGAGTTTGCCCGCGAGCCGAATTTCGACGCCGTGGCCGCGCTCGCGCGTTGTCCCGATGTGCTGGGGTGGCTGCGCGCCGAGATCGGGCCGGCGTTTGCCGCGGCGCCGTTTCTCGCCGCGCTCGACGAGCTGCGCTCCGAGCACCTGCCGCCGACGCTCGCGGAGGCGCAACGCCACGCCGCCAAAGCCCCGGCGCCGCTCGCGGCCGCGCTCGACCGGCTCGGGGAACTGCGCGCGTTGCTGAACGACGGCGCGCTGGCCACGAGCGCCCCGGCGGCGCTGGCGCGACTCTTTGCCGCGCGAACCTTCGACCTCGCGCAACCCGGCGCGCGCCGCGTGGCCGATGCCGCCGAGGCGTGGCGCGACACCGTGGCGGCCGTGGCCGCAGCCGCGGCGCGTTTCCCCGGCGTGCGCGAAGGCGAGTGGTGGGAACTCGCGCTCGGACTTTTCGGCGACAGCACGCGTTTCGACGACAAGCCGGCCGACGCCGTCGAGCTGCTCGGCTGGCTGGAGTTGTTGTGGGAGGACGCGCCGCACCTCGTTGTCGCCGGGCTCAACGACGGCCGCGTGCCCGAGGCGGTGGTGGGCGACGCGTTTTTGCCCGAGTCGCTTCGCGAAAAGCTCGGCCTGAAAACGAACGCCGCCCGTTTCGCCCGCGACGCTTATCTGCTCGCGGCGCTCGCCGCCCAACGCGGGCCGCACGGCCGCCTCGATTTGCTGGTGGGCAAGGTTTCCGCGGCGGGCGATCCGTTGCGGCCGTCGCGGTTGCTGCTCCTCTGCGCCGACGCCGAGCTGCCGGACCGCGTGCGCTGGCTCTTCCGGGAAATCGCGAGCGTGCGCCCGAGCCTGCCGTGGCGCCGCGCCTGGCCGCTGCGCCCGCCGCCGCTCGAGCGTCCGCTGGCCACGCTGAGCGTCACGGCGTTTCGCGATTACCTGGCGTGTCCGTTCCGGTTTTATCTGAAGCACGCGCGACGCATGGAGGCGGTCGATCCGGCGAAGGCGGAGCTCGACGCGCGCGATTTCGGCAACCTCTGTCACGCGGCGCTCCAGGCTCTCGGCGAGCAACGCGACCTGCGCGACTGCGCCGACGAGGGCGCGCTCGCCGATTTTCTCCTCGGGCGGCTGGAGGCCGGCGCCCGCGACCGCTACGGCGCGCTGCTGCCGTTGCCGCTGCTCGTGCAAATGGAATCCGCGCGCCAGCGTCTCCGCAAAGCGGCGACAGTGCAGGCGCGCCTCCGTGCCGAGGGCTGGGTGATCGAGCGCGTGGAGTGGAAGTTCCCGGCGACGCCCGCGCTGACGCTGGCCGGGCTCGCGGTGCGCGGCAAAATCGACCGCATCGACCGCCACGAGCAGACCGGCGCGATCCGTCTGCTCGATTACAAGACCGCCGACACGCCGTCGCCGCCCGCCGAGGCGCATTGCCGCCGGCCGCGGCGCGACGGCTCGGACGCCGCGCGGCCCGGCTGGGCGCGCTTCGAGATCGAGGGCCGCGAGCTGGTGTGGACCGATTTGCAGCTGCCGCTCTATCTGCACGCGGCGGCGGAGGAATTTGGCGCGGCGGCGGAGTGCGGTTATTTCAACCTGCCCAAGGCCGCCGGCGAGACGGCGCTCGCGCTCTGGGACGGCTACTCCGCCGCGTGGCAGGCGGCGGCGCTGCGGTGCGCGACGGGCGTGGCGACGGCGGTGGCCGCGGGCGAATTCTGGCCGCCGACCGAGCTGCCGGCGCGCGACGATGAGGCGTGGGCCGGGCTGTTTCACCAGGGCGCGGCGGCGAGCGTCGCGTGGGAGGGCGCGTCATGAAGCCGCCCGGCCACGTGATGATCCTCGCCTCGGCGGGCTCGGGCAAAACCTACGCCCTGACCAACCGCTTCGTGCAACTGCTCGCGCGCGGCGCCCCGCCCGAGCGCATCGTGGCGCTGACGTTCACGCGCAAGGCCGCCGGCGAATTCTCCGACGAGATTTTGAAGAAACTGGCGCGCGCGGCCGACGAGGCCGACTACGCGCGGCAGCTCGCCGCGGAGATCGGCGCACCGGCGCTGGGACCGGCGGATTTCCTGCGCCTGCTGCGGGCGGTGGTGGCGGCGCTGCACCGGCTCAACCTCGGCACGCTCGACAGTTTTTTTGCCCGGATTGTGCGCGGTTTTCCGCTGGAGCTCGGGCTCGGCGGCGATTTCGCG
>JACRHS010000032.1 GCA_016217595.1 Opitutia bacterium
CGCACCGCGCTACGCTCGAGCCGCTCGTTTTTCTAGCGCGCGGGGTTTGTCAATTGCGCGAGCGCGTCCATGAACTGCCGGTTGTCGGGGGCGAGCTTGAGCGCGGTTTCCAGCTCGGTGCGGGCGCCGGCGTTGTCGCCCTGTTTTTGGAGCAACAAGGCGATGCGGTAGTGGACGCCGGCATGATTAGGATAACGCGGTGGCGGCGTGAGTGTGAGGCAACGGCGCAGACTGGTGAGCCCGCGCTCGGCGTTCTCGCCGCTGATCGAGGCGGTGCGACCCAGCTCGAAGAGCGCCACGTAATCGTCGGGATTGCGCCGGAGCGCCTCCTCGCACAGCGCGACCGATTCGGCGTAAGCCTTGTCGCCGTTCTTCAGAGAAATGGTGAGGGCGAAGCCGCGGGTCGCATCGCGGCGGGCGATCTCCTTCGCTTGGGCGAACGCCTTGTCTTTGCTGCCGCCGGCGATCCATGGGGCCTGGCTGTAATAGATCGCCAACGCTTCCCGGGAATCGAGGGCGTCGGGGTTGAGCTCGATGGCTTTTTCGAGGGCGGTGCGGCCCTTTTTGGCCGAGGAAAGCGACTTGGCGCGACGGGCGGCATCGAGGCAGGCGAGGCCGTACTGGGTTTGAATTTCGGCGTTGGTCGGCGCGAGTTTCACCGCTTGTTCGAGATGCGCCATCGCTTCGTCGTGTTTCTGCATGCGCAGTTCGCATTGGGCGAGCAGACAGAGCGCCGCGGCGTCAGCGGGGTTGGCGGCGACCAGCGGTTCCAACAGGGCGCGCGCCTCGGGCACGCGTCTGGCCTCAAAGAGTTTTTTTGCCTCGGCCAGATCGGCGGCGAACCCGGCGGTGGTGCACGCTAGGCTCAGGAGGAAAAGCAGGCGGCGCATGCCGGTGAGAACCGCAAAGGCGTCCCAAGGTTTCAAAAAAACGGCGCGCCTTATTCGTAACGCAGAGCGTCGATCGGATCGAGCTGGGCGGCTTTGCGGGCGGGATAGAAGCCGAAGAACACGCCCACCGCAGCGCTGAAGGCGACCGCCACGATCACCGACATGGGCGAGATCAGAACCGGCCAGCCGACCTTGTAGGAAACCCATTGGGCGGAACCGATGCCGATGAGGACGCCGAGGATGCCGCCCATCGAGCTGAGGATGATGGCCTCGATGAGAAATTGCAGCAGCACATCCTTGCCGTGCGCGCCGACGGCGAGGCGGATGCCGATCTCGCGCGTGCGTTCGGTCACGCTGACGAGCATGATGTTCATGATGCCGATGCCGCCGACGATGAGCGAGACGCCGGCGATGGCGCCGAGCAACAACGTCATGGTTTCCGAGGCGGCGGTGGCGGTCTGCGCGATTTCCACCTGGTTGCGCACGGTGAAGTCGGGCTCCTTGCCCTTGCGGCGCTGGGTGAGCAGATCGGTGATGTCTTGTTGGACTTTGCCGATCACTTCGGCGCTGGTGGATGAGACGAGAATCGAGCTGATGTTGGTCCGGCGCGAGACGCGGCGCATGTGGCTGGTGTAGGGAATGACCACAACGTCATCCTGATCCTGCCCCATCAGGTTGAAGCCTTTGCCTTTCAAGATGCCCACAATCTTGAAAGGGATATTGCGGATGCGGATGGTTTGCCCGACGGCGTCTTCGTTGGGGAACAACTGGTCGGCGATGGTTTTGCCGATGACGGCGACCTTGGCCATGCTGCGGACATCCTGATCGCTGAACATCGCGCCTTCGACGACCGGCCAGCTGCGGATATCGACGTAATCGGGCGATTCGCCGAGCACCTGGGTGTTCCAATTGAGGCCGTTGGCGAGCACTTGCTGGCGGTCGCGCACTTCGACACTGACGCCGGCATTGTTGGCGACTTCGCGGGCGATAGCGTCGGCGTCGTCGGCGGTGAGCGTGGAGGCGCTGCCCCAGCCGCCGCGCATACCGCCCGAGGTGAAATTACCGGGGAAAACGATGATGACGTTCTGGCCGAGGCTGGCGACCTGTGCCTCGATCTGGGCCTTGGCGCCGTTGCCGATGCTGACCATGGCGATGACCGCGCCGACGCCGATGATGATGCCGAGGGCGGTGAGGATGGAGCGCATTTTATTGCGCCGCAGAGCCCGGAACGAAACTTTGACGGTGTTGACGATGCGCATGGTCAGGCTGAGGTCAGTTTGGCCGCGGCTTCGGCTTCCTTGAGTTTGCGCAGTTCTTCAGTGGCGACGAGGCGGTCGGGCACAAGTTCGTCGCGCACCAGCCGGCCGTCGCGCAGGATGAGGTTGCGTTTGCAGTAGCGGGCGATGTCGAGCTCATGGGTGACCATGACGATCGTGATGCCCTGATCGTTGAGTTTCTGGAAAACACCCATGACCTCCACCGACGTTTTGCTGTCGAGGTTGCCAGTGGGTTCGTCGGCCAGGAGCACTTCGGGGGAGTTGACGAGGGCGCGGGCGATGGCGACGCGCTGTTGCTGGCCGCCGGAGAGCTGATTGGGAAAATGATCGGCGCGCTCGGCGAGGCCGACGATCTCCAGGGAGTGCAGGGCGCGCTCGCGAATTTCCCGGGCGCTGCGGCGCGCGCCGTAGAGCATGGGGAGCTCGACGTTTTCGAGCGCGGTGGTGCGGGAAAGGAGGTTGAAGCCCTGAAAAACGAAACCGAGTTTTTGGTTTCGGATGTCGGCGAGCTGATTTTTTTCCAGTTGGGAGACGTCGATGTCGTCGAGCAGATAGCGGCCGCGGGTGGGGCGGTCGAGACAGCCGAGCAAATTCATCAACGTGGATTTGCCCGAGCCGCTGGCGCCCATGAGCGCGACAAACTCGCCGCGTTGAATTTCCAGCGAGACGCCGCGCACGGCGTGCACCGGCACTTCGCCCGAGTCGTAGATCTTGTGGATCTCTTCGATTTTTACGACGGCAGCCATCGGGTGGAATGGGTCGGAGAAAGATTAGCGACGACCGCCCATGCCGCCGGGACCGCCGCGACCGCCCATGAGCGGATTGGCGGTGGAGGGGCTGTGCGCGGCGGCGGAGTTGGGCAGGGTGACGGAGGTGACGATCACATCGTTTTCCTTGAGCCCATCGAGCACCTCGGTGGAGATGCCGTCGGAGATGCCGAGTTGCACGCGGACTTGTTCAAACTGGGCGGTCTTCGGATCGGGGCCGGCGAGCCGGTAGACATTGCGGTAAACCGGGGCATTGCTGGCGCCGGAGCGCCCGCCTTCACTGCGGCTGCCGCGTCCGCCCATGCGGCTGAAATCGAGTTCGATGCCGCGCTCTTTGGCGAGTTGCTGGGCCTTTTGAATAATCTCGGGCGTGGGCGGGCTGCCGGGGCTCATGCCGGCATCGCGCATGATGGCGCGGCGGGCGTTGCGCAGTTCTTCCTCGCTCATGGCTTTGGGCGCCGGCGCCTCTGCCGGCGCGCCGGGGGCGGCGGGAGCAGGTTTGGTTTCGAGCAGGCGCTTCTGGAGAACTTCCTCGGGGATTCGGACACGCAGGGCGCTGTTGGCGATCTTGAGCACGCCGGAACGCTGGGCGATGACGATGGAGACGTTGGCGGTCATGCCGGGCTTGAGGCGCAGGTCGTCGTTGGAGACCTCGATGATCGTCTGGTAGGTGACGACGCTTTGCGAGGTCTTGGGGGCGTTGCGGATCAGGGTGATTTTGCCGCGGAATTGCCGGTTGGGGAAGGCGTCGACGGTGAAGTTGACCTGCTGCCCGACCTCGACGCTGCCAATGTCGGCCTCGGCGACGGCGGCGTTGATCTGCATTTTCGAGAGGTTGTTGACGATGGTGAAGAGTGTGGGGGCGTTGAGGCTGGCGGCGACGGTTTTGCCAACGTCGCAGAGGCGGTCCATCACGATGCCGTCGATGGGGGCGTAGAGCGTGCAGCGCGAGAGATCGACGTTGGCGTTGTCGACGGAAGCCTGGCGGGTTTGCAACTGGGCGTTGGCCTGTGCGAGCTGGGCCTCGGCTTGATCGAGCTCCTGTTGGGAAACGAGGTTCTTCTGGCGCAGCTCGCGGGTGCGCTCGGTGTTGAGGCGGACGAGATTGGTGTTGGCCTGGGTGGAGGCGAGGTCGGCCTGGGCCTGTTTCAGTCTTTGGTCGTAGGTGGCGGGGTCGAGTTTGGCGAGCACCTGACCGGCTTTGACGGGCGTATTGAAGTCGACCAGCACTTCTTTGATCTGGCCGGAGATCTGGCTACTGACGTCCACGCTGGTCACCGGTTGGAGGTCGCCGGTGGCGGTGACGACTTGGACGATGTCGCCCTTGGCGATGGTGGTGGTGGAAACTTCCGGCGGCTTTTCGGCGCTACGATTCCAAAAGTACCAGCCGCCGCCTGCGGCGATGGCCAGAATGACCAGGGTGATGATAAGTCCGCCAGAGCTGCTCGATTTTGCCATGGGAATATGAAGGAAAGTGAAGGATGGAAGTAATTGAAGGTGCGGGCGATTCTCGCCAGAGCGGCCGGCGGTCCTGTCTCAGAAAGTCGTCGATGGTCTGACGGATCGCATGGAGATAGGTGACAGGAAATTTGGTCGGAGGAGGTGGGTCAGAAGACGTTTTTCCTGGAGTCCGCACCGGAAAAGGCGGCGCGCAGTGCTTCTGCGACATTGGGCGGCACGAAATGAGAAATATCGCCGCCGTATTTCGCCACCTGTTTGACGAGGGTCGAGCTGGTGTAGCTGAACTCCTCGTTGGGCATGACGAAGATGGTTTCGATGCCGGGCTGGAGATGCCGGTTCATCAGCGCCATGTTGAACTCGAACTCGAAGTCGGAGATGGCACGCAGTCCGCGGATGATGGCGCAGGCCTCCTGCTGGCGGGCGTATTCCACGAGCAAAATATCGAACGTGGTCGCGGTCACGTTGGCGAAACGCGCGACGTTGGGCTGGAGCAGCGCGAGGCGCTCCGCGGCGGAGAAGAACGGTCCTTTGGCCGGATTATCCGAGACCGCGACCGTCACCCGGTCGAAGAGTTTAGTGGCGCGCTCAAGCACGTCGAGGTGCCCGTAAGTGAGCGGATCGAAGGTTCCGGGATAGATGCAGTGACGCATGTGGCGGTGAAGGAGGCGGCCAGAGAAACGGTTCGGGGCAGGCGAGGCGACTGCGTTTTTTTAAGCCCGCTTCATCGGGTGTTGCTTTTGCAGTAACGTACAGGTTGTTTCACGCGTCCATTCTCGCATGAATCTGCCCAATATCCTCACGCTGTCTCGCGTGCCCATGATGTTTGTGATCGTGGGTTTGATGTATTGCGAGTGGCTGGGGGCGGCCTCGCTGACCTTCTGGCTGTTTATCGGCGGTGCGATCAGCGACTGGCTCGATGGCTATCTGGCGCGAAGGCTCGGCATCGTGTCGGACTTCGGCAAACTCATGGACGCGCTGACCGACAAGATATTGGTCATCGGCATCATGGTGGCCTTTGTCGATCTGCAGACGCTGCCGGTGGCCTACGTTCTCATCACACTGTGCCGGGAGTTTCTGGTGTCGGGCATGCGCATGATAGCTGCGGCGCGCGGCGTGGTGGTGCCGGCGGACAAAGGCGGCAAGACCAAAACCGTGACGCAGCTCATCGCCATCGGTTTCTTGCTCGCCGAGCCGATGGTGACGCGAGACTGGGCGCAATGGATCAACTTTCGCTGGGATTTGAGCATGCTGGCCGAGATCGTACATCACGTGGGTTTGATCGGCTTTGTGCTGGGCACGGCTCTGGCGGTGTGGTCGGGCTACCGGTATTTCCGGGCGCACTGGGCGCTCTTTATCGCCGACGCCGGCAAATGAAATTGGAGCAACCGAACTGGCCGCGATTTTTGCCGAGCCGCACGGTGCTCGCGCTGGCGACGCTTGGTCCCGTGGGCCGCAAGCTGCCCGCGCCCGGCACGTGGGGCTCGTTGGCGGGGTTGATGTACTTCACGGTGTTTTTCTATCCGTTGTCGATTTTCGGCACGCTGCTGTTGAGCGCGATCGGGCTGTACATCGCGGTGGGTATTTGCGGCGAGGCGGAGTTTCGGCTGGGGCGTCGCGATCCCGGCGAAGTGATTTTGGACGAGTTCACCGCGATGCCGCTGTGTTATCTCGGCTGGCCGGCATTGCTCGGCGCCGCGCATCAACAGCGTTGGATCATCTTTCTGGCCGGGTTTGCGCTTTTTCGGCTCTACGATGTGGTGAAACCTTTTGGCATTCGCCGGCTGCAAGAACTGCCCGCCGGCTGGGGCGTCGTGGTCGACGATGTGGCGGCGGCGCTGGCGACGTGCGCGACGCTGCACCTGCTCGCTTTGGCGTTGCGCTGAGTCAGCGCAAAATCTCCAGGCACTCCATCGGCACGGGCACGAGCACGCCTTGTTGCAGCACGTCCATCGCGACGACGACGCCGCGCGGATTCTTCGGGTCCTCCACCATGCCGACCACGCCCCACAACGGCCCGCTGATGATTTTCACCTGCGTGCCTTTCTTGAGCAGCGGTTGGAGTGTCGCCTCGACGCCGGCAGCCACGATGGTCTTCACGTCGGCCAGCTGGCGGAGAAATTGCGCCTGATCCGGCACCCAGATGGCGCGTACCAGCAAATCCTGCTGGTAAATCCGGTTTTTCTCCGTCGGCGGAATCTCGGTGAAAACGTACCCGGGAAAAAGCGGCTTGGTGAATTTGCGCGTGCGGTCGTGATAGCGCCGCACGCTGTCCACGAGCGGCAGGTAATGGTTGAATTTCTCGACGCGCAGCAGCGCCGAAAACTTTTTTTCGCAGCGCGGCTTGGTGTGGCAGACGAACCAGCGCGGGGCGTCGAAATTGGGCAACGTTTCAGCCATGGCAAAACGACAGGAGCATTCGGAGGTGGCGAGCGCGCGGGCGCTCAGCCCTTCAGCAGGAAGCGTACGGCGGCGTGGTAGCCCTCGAAGCCAAGGCCGCTGATCACCGCCAGACACGCCGGCGCAGTGAGGGAACGGTGGCGGAATTCTTCGCGCCGGTAGATGTTGGAAATGTGCACCTCGACCACGCGCAGGCCGGAGCCGGCGAGCGCATCGCGCAGCGCTACGCTGGTGTGCGTGAACGCGCCGGGATTGAACACCACGCCGTCGGCCTTGGCGTCGGCCAGCGCCGCCACCCGGTCGATGAGCGCGCCCTCGTGGTTGCTTTGGAAAAACTCCAGCTTGGCGGTGGCGCCGAACTCCGCGCGCAACGCGGCCTCGAGATCGGCGAGCGTGGCGTGGCCGTAGATCTCCGGCTCGCGTTTGCCGAGGCGGTCGAGGTTCGGGCCGTTGAGGATGGCGATGGTTTTCATCGGTGATGCGAGGGCGAATGCAGGGGAATTGGCGCGGCTTGCCAAGCCATCATTCGCGGGGCGTCAGAGGGGATTGGCGGTTGCGACGAATTCCCACGGCAGGCCGAACTTCGCCGCGAGCTCGGCGGCGAGCGCCTGCACCGCGTGCACTTCGGTGGCATAGTGGCCGCAGAGGTAGAGGTTGAGCCGGTGCTCCTGCGCGTAGTTGAACCACTCTTCACGCAGTTCGCCGGTCACGAGCGTGTCGACGCCCGCGGGGCGCAACTCGGGCACGGCGCTGTTGCCGCCGCCGCTGCAAAACGCGATTTCGCGCGGCGCCGCCCCGCCGAACTCCAGCGCGAGCGTGCGCGGGTAGAGCGCCGTCAATTGCGCGCGCAACGCGGCGCGATCGCCGGCGGCGGGCGCGATCCAGCCGATGGGCTCGCCGTCGCGCACGAGGAAGGGGCGTTGCGGCACGAGCCCGAGCTGGCGGGCGAGCAGGGCGTTGTTGCCGATTTCTGGATGCGCATCGAGTGGCAGGTGATTCGAGTAAAGCGCGCAGTTGGTCCGGATGAGCGCGGCGACTTTGGCGAACATCGCGCCGGTGAGCGGCCGCGGCATGTCCCAATAAAGCCCGTGGTGCACGATCAGGAAATCGATGCCGCGCTCGGCGGCGGTCTGGAAGGGCGCGAGGCCGGCGTCGACCGCTGCGCCGATTTTGGTCACGTGGCCGTTGTTGGCGACCTGGAGACCGTTGGCGGCGCCGGGGGCGTCTTTGAATGCGGTGCGGCGGGTGCGGGCATCGCAGTAATTGACCAAATCGTCGAGCTGGGCGGGCATGAGCGGAGTCATGGCGCAAAAGCGGCGGCGATTCGAGATGGATTTTTCCCGGCGGCCCGCTACCGGTGGAGGGGATGAGCGAACCAGTTGTTTCTCCCGTCGATCTGATCGCCCAGGCCACCGCCGGTTTTGCCGGGCGGCCGTCGTGGGACGAGTATTTCATGGCCACCGCCGTGCTCATGTCGACGCGTTCGCCCTGCGAGCGGCTGCACGTGGGCTGCGTGATCGTGAGCGGGGGCGAACGCAAAAACCGGCTCGTCGCCGCCGGTTACAATGGCTACCTGCCCGGCACGCGGCATGTCTCGCGCGTGCGCGACGGCCACGAGCAGGCGACCGTGCACGCCGAGCAAAACGCCGTGGCCGATGCCGCGCGGCGCGGCTCCAGTGTCGAGGGCTGCGTTGCTTACGTGACGCATTTCCCGTGCATTAATTGCGCAAAAATCCTGGCCGCCGCCGGCATCGCGGAGATTCGGTATCGCACCGATTACAGCAATGATCCGCTGGTCGCGCCGCTGTTGACCGAGGCGGGCGTTGCCATCCGCCAGCTCTAAACCGCGTCGCCTCGCCCCCATGAATCCGCGCGATCCCGCTTTGCCCGCCAAGCACCTCGCCGGCTACTTGTTGCTGGCGCATCCGGCGATGCGCGATCCGAACTTCGCGCGCACGGTGGTGCTGATGTCGGCGCACAACGACGAGGGCGCGATGGGTGTGGTGTTGAACCGGCCGCTGGGTCGCAAACTTGGCGAGCTCAACGGAGCGTTTGCGCTCGGCCCGATCTCCGAGGTGCCGGTGTTTCAAGGCGGGCCGGTGCAGACGGAGCAGTTGATTCTCGTGGCGTGGCAGGTGCACCCCGAGGGATTTCGCCTGCATTTCGGCATCGAGCCGGATCAGGCGGTGCAGCTGCAAGGCGAGGAAGGGATGCATTTGCGGGCCTTCGTGGGCTACGCGGGCTGGACCGGCGGACAGCTCGAAAACGAGTTGCGCCAAAAGACGTGGATTGTCGTGCCTGTGCCCGGAGATTTGCTGGAGCATCCGCAGGACAAGGCGCTGTGGCGCACGGTGCTCGGTCGCGAGGGCGACGAGTGGAAATTGCTCGCCGCCGAGCCGGAAGATCCCAGCGCCAACTGAACGCGCACGACTAACGGGACATTTCCGTTGACAAGCCGTGCGGCGTTCCGTGTTTTGACCGCTTTTATGAAAGTTGTCTCCTCCATCAAATCCGCGAAGAAGCGTCATCCGGACTGCCAAGTGGTCCGCCGCAAAGGGCGCATCTACGTGATCAACAAGACCGACCCGCGCTACAAGGCGCGTCAGGGTTAATCCTTAGCCCAGGAGAATTTTACCGTGAAAGCCGAAGTCCATCCCGCTCTCAACAACGTCTGCTTCCTCGATGTCGCCACGGGCAAGCGTTTCCTCACCAAGTCCACGATGAAGTCGAACCGCAAGGAGACCATCGAAGGCGTCGAGTATTTCGTGGTCCTGCGCGACGTCACGATGGACTCGCATCCCGCCTACACCGGCGAGAAACGCCTCGTCGACACCGCTGGCCGCGTGGAGAAGTTCACCACGAAGTTCAAGCGCAGCACGAAGGCCAAGTAAGCGCGCTTACGCCGCTATTGTCTTTTCGCCCTCCGCCTAAAACGCGGAGGGCTTTTTGTTGTCTGCGTTCCCAGCGGTGCACCGGCCGCGGTCACGGAAGTTTGTTATACCAAACTCCTCCTGAATTTAGACTATTGAACAAAAGCTAACGAAGGAAACGAAGCGCACAAAGCGCAGACTGAATCGGACTTCTTTATCTTCGTTTGCTTTTGTTCAAAATCAGAATGCTTGGGCTTATTGGTATTACGTATTACGTAACAAACGCGCCGTGTCGCTGGGGTGGCGATGGCGGCGACTTTGTAACGTATTACGTTACAAACAGGGTCGTGGCGGCGACAGTGGCACGCCCGCGTTCTTGACGCCGCCGGGCGCGGTTGCCTCCATGGCGGCCTATGCGAATTCGCGCCTTCCAAGGTCTCGTCCCCGCTCCCGCACTCGCGCCTGAAGTGGCCTGCGTGCCTTACGATGTTGTCGATGCGGCCGAGGCCGCGGCGCTGGCGGCGGGCAAGCCACACAGCTTGCTGCACGTTGACCGCGCCGAGATCGATTTGCCTCCGGAAACCGACCACTACAGCGCCGAGGTGTACGCGAAGGCCCGCGAGAATTTTCTGCAACTGCAGCGCGCCGGCGCACTCGTGCGCGAGAGCGAACCCTGCCTCTACCTTTACCAGCAACAGATGGGGGCGCATTGCCAGCGCGGTGTAGTCGCCGTTTGCCATGTCGAGGACTACGACGCCGACCTCATCAAAAAGCATGAGAAGACGCGCAAGGACAAGGAAGACGACCGCACGCGCTTGATCGACACGCTAAGTGCCGGCACCGGACCGGTGTTTCTCACTTATCGCGACGAACCGGCGGTCAACGCCCTTGTAGCGCGGCTGGTACAGACCGCACCGCAACACGATTTCACCGCGCCGGATGGCATCCGTCACACATCGTGGCGTATTCCCGGTGGCGCAGAGTGGGTGGCGGCCTTCGGGCGCGTGCCGCATCTCTACATCGCTGATGGACATCACCGCGCGGCCAGCGCGGCGCGAGTCGCCCGATTGCGTCGCGAACGCAATCCGCAGCACACCGGCGCGGAAGATTACAACTGGTTTCTGTGTGTCATCTTCCCCGCGAGCGAACTCAAGATTTTGCCCTATAACCGCCACGTCTTTGACCTCAACGGCCGTGCCCCCGCGGCATTTCTTGAGCAGGTGCGGGCTACCTTCGGTCTGACGGAGAACGCCGCTCCGACACCGACGGCCGTGGGGCAGGTGAGCATGTACCTCGGTGGAAAATGGTACGGACTGCGTTGCCCGATGGACCCGAAGGCCGATCCGGTGTCGCGGCTCGATGTGAGCGTATTGCAGGACAAACTGCTCGCGCCGCTACTCGGCATCGACGACCCGCGTACGAACAAGCGGATCGATTTCGTCGGCGGCATTCGCGGCACGGGCGAGTTGGTCAAACGGGTGGACGCACGGGGCGGGGTGGCCTTTTCGATGTACCCGACGACCGTGGCGCAATTGATGGAAATCGCCGATGCCGGCCAGATCATGCCCCCGAAGAGCACTTGGTTTGAACCCAAACTACGCTCGGGCCTCTTCGTGCACACGTTCTGAGCAGGCGCGTTTATTTTTTGAAAAGAAAAAGCCGCACGGCTTACGCCGTGCGGCTTGAATTCAAGGGCGCACGAAGACTCGTATCGTAGATACTAGAATTGGCCGGTAATACCGAATTTGAGGGTCCGCGGCGTGACCCATTGCGAACGAGTGCGACTTTCCATAAATGTGTACCGCCGCGGTGCTTTCTCGGCGATATTGTTCACATTAAGGAAAAGCGTTGCATCGGGACGGATCTTGTAGGTGAACCCAGCGTTCATTATTAATAATTCGTCACGGATGGTGACGCTGTTTGGTGAAGTGGTACTATATGTGATTGGGTATTTTCCGGTATAATTCAAATCGAACGATGCGCCGAATTTCTTGTAGATATACAATAAACTGGCGTTGTATGCGCGTGGTACGAATTCTGCAATCTGGCCAGTTTTCAGGTTTACGGTGCCGGCAAAGCGTCCCTCTGTCTCGAGGTAAGTATAGTTAGCGCGTACCGTGAGGCCCCTGAGGGAGCCGGGAAGGAATGTAAGCTGCTTGCGAAAATCGAATTCAACGCCTTTGAGTGTGGCATTGCCGAGGTTGGTGGCCTGAATGATTTCGTAGCCCGCGTACAGACCGTCAAAACCATTATCATTGCCTTCTGGTATGATGAATCCAGAGCGACTCGTGGAACCAATGTAGTCGGTGATTTTCTTCCTGTAGCCGCGGACAGAGAACATGCCATCTTTGAGGTAGTATTCGAGCTTTAGATCGATATTTTTGGCCATCTGTGGGCGCAGCGCCGCATTGCCGACAGTTACAGTGCGTGCGCTATCGCTTACGCTAGGAGTGGGCACGATGTCCTGACGGCGTGGCCGGCCGTAACTGGTGGACCAGCTGGACCTCAATTTCAGGTTGCTGGAGATATCATAAGCTGCGTGGAAGCTGGGGAAGTACTTATGATAATCGCCGTCGCGTGATTGCTGGGCAAAATCCATGGCTGCCCGTTTGAAGTGGTTGGGCTCAGATGCGATCGGCGTAGTGCGAGCGCGCAGATAAGTGAATGTTTCCACCCCGACCCATTCGCCTCTGATGCCGGCGAGTAACGTCAGTCGGCCGAATTTTGCCTGCCCCTGAATATAGGCAGAATCGACACCTTCTTCCATAATATATCTGCCGGAGTAAGGTTGTGTTGCGCTGAAATTAACATCCTCATACCAGAGTGCCGGATTGTTAAGGGTGGTGCTGATGGCTGAAGGGTCGACGACGGGCAACCGTCGTCCGCCGTTCTGGCGCTCAAATTCAGTCAGCGTCATCAGCGCATTGGTGGGCAGTACAGTGCCGGGTAGCTGATACCAGCGGCGTGGGAGGATGTTGCGGCCGTTTACGCGCCGGTTGATGGTATCAATCCCGACTTTCATCGAAAACGGGATTTTGGTTTCGAAGTTATAGCTAGCGTTGATGTTGCCAGATACTTCATTGGTGTCGGTCACTAGATCGCGTTTAGTAAATACCGCCGAAGTGACAGGCACAGGTTGCGTGGTGGCATTGGCCGCAGTGATGACGAACGGTGTATAGCTAGCTATATCATAGACGCTTGGGCCGGCGGTCTGATTAAATACATTACCCCTGAGGTCGGAGATATCGAGCGTGAATCCGATGGGGTCTTTGGTACGAAGTGCTATGGTGCCATTTTCCCGTTCCCGGCCTGCACCTGACTCCCAATGCGTATTGCTCCAGCGGTAGGCATGGTCGATTTTTAAGCGCCCAAAATTGTGCTCAAACAAGAGCGTGCCGGTCGGATTTTTGCTGGTGAAAGAATACTCCTGTGGATTGAGCCGCATCTGCGCCGCGCCAACGGCTACACCACCGGGTTGGAGGGTGGTATTGGCGACGGGCAGGATTTCGATGCGTTTGGCGGTGTAACCGGCCTTGATCGCGCCGGTGGCGGTGGCAGGTGTTCCATCGTTTACAGTTAGATTTGTCGAGACCCATGGGTTTACCGCCGTGTAGTTGAAGAACGGCTCGGAACCAGCATTGTAGAGAAATCTCAGTGAGACGGTGGTTTTGGGGGAAAGACGGTAATCAGCCCGGGCGCTGATGGCAGAGATGAACCGATCATTAAAGCCGCTCATGCGGGTATAATCACGTAACTGCGCCACCGGGTTGGTGGTGCTTTCGTAAAGCATGATGTCCCAGTCGTGAGGATTCATGATTTCCTGATAGGAACCGCTGACCACTATACCCAAGTTTCTTCTCCCGCCGGCGACGTCGAACACCTCGGTATAGCTGACGTTGAAGTCTGGACGTAGCGGACGTTCAGCGACTGCAGCGTTGCGTTTAGACCATGAAGGAAAATAACGACCACTGGCGGTATAGCCGATGCGGCGCCGTTCCGCCATGGCAAGTGGGGACTTTGTTTTTAGATTGAGCTGACCACCGAGGGAGTCAGCTCGCTTGTCTGGTGTTTGGCCTGCAATGATTTCAATTTGCTCGTACATTGAACCGGAGAACGAATGGAGTGTGGCGGTGCGACCGTCACCACCGACGCCGGTTGAGGACATTCCATCGATATTCAGGCGTGTATAGCTGCCGGGCATGCCACCGATGCTAACATTGTTGATCAGGTTGTCTTCGTCGGTGGTATAGGTGATGCCAGGCATGCGGGACACCAGCTCGCCGACGTTTTGGGTGGGCAGGATGCCCCACTCATCAAGTGCGGTGACGTTTTTTACATTTAATGCGTTGCGTTGTTCGGTTACGGCAAGTGCTTGGCCTTCTTTCACCGAGGCAACCGTGAAGGCATCCATCACTAATACTTCAGAGGCCTTCATTTCGATATCGGTCGTAGTGGTCTCGCCCGGCTTTACCGTCACGGTGATGCGTTGATCTTCGAATCCGGAGTAGGAAACAACGAGATCAACCGCGCCGGCGGATATCTGGGAGATTAGGAAGCTGCCGGTATTATCGGTCTGCTCCTGCCGGTCAAAAGCGAGGAGTTTGACCGTCGCGCCTTGGAGCGCGTTCTTGGTGCCTTTGCTGGTCACGAAGCCGGAGATATTGCCGGTTTCGGCTGCTAGGAGCGTCGCGCTGGCTGCAACCAGAGCGAGAAACAGGCTGGTTGCTTGGCGCAACAGCCGAGGGAATAGACGATAACAACTGTGCTGTGTGTGGTTGGTCATCGAGGGTTTGGGTTAGGGAAAAGTCGGATGCGAAATCGAACCGTGGTTGGCGTTAGTAAGCCGCGCAATTAACGCACTTCGATTTGTGGGGGCGGTGAAGTTCATGTGTTTCAAGGCGCGCAGGCAAAAGTTGGCTGTATTCTAACAAGGGGTAGAAGGCGGCTAGTGTGGTGCGATGAATCGGTAGCTAGTACCCAATCAGTGCGCAAGGAGTTTCTTGCTCCTTGGGTCGCAACGGCTGCGAAGGGGGCCTCAGCCTTTGTACCTCGCGCAATGTGCGCAGAGGATCAGTTCTGCACCGCGCGGAGATAAACCGCCTCGTAATGATCCTGAATCGCGGCCAGCTCGGGGCGGTCGAACACCCGGCGGCCATCGGGTCGTTGGTGGTACCCGGCGTTGGCGTGCAACACGTAGATCGGCTGTCCGGCGTGCTGCGGCTGGAGTCCACGCACCTCGCAGGTGTGGAGCGAAGTCTTGCCGCGGGCGTGCCAGACGCTGCCGCAGACGTTGCGGATCTTCAGTTTCTCGGCGTAGATGGCGGCGACAAATGCGTCATTTTCCCAAAGATTGCCCTTCAGTGCAACTGCGCTTGCGAGGCGTTCGTAGGAGTCTAACAGACAATTGCGTCGCACGATCCACCAGCCAGAGGAGAAGTATGCGTCATCGCGACGCAATCCAAGCGGCTCTAGATTGCAGTCGTGGACGATCTCACCAACGGACTGGATGTGGGCATCGATGAGTAGGTCGTAATCTGCAGCCAATGGCGGGATTGGTGGCAGTGGGTGGGCGAATAGCGCATCTGCGTCGATCCACATCGCGAGGTCCCACGGCGTGTTGGTGGCGGCGAGGAATCGTCCGGTGCGGGCTTTGCCAAGCCATGGATGCTCCGCGGGGTTGTCTGGGTTGTCTAGCACTTCGATGCTGGGTAGGCGTCGGAGCTCTGCTACTTGGTTTGGGCTCATACCGTAATTGCATACCGCTAGTGGCAGGTTGTGCATGTGAGTCAGCCAAGAGCCAAGAAGTACGCGCAGATTGGCGAAGTGCGAGTCGTTAGCTCCGGTGACGATTAGCGTGCGGACGGGTGAGGAGGTGGCGGAATAAACGGAGGCGGCGGACATGGTGTTAAGAGTCGGACGCACGCAGGGAAGTGCGGCGGGCGCAGGTTGTCGAGCGGGAGTTGGCGTGGACGGCGCGTCTGCGCACCGATGTTATTTCAAAATCGGGTAAAGGCTCGCGTAGTCGTCGGTCCAGAGCGGGATGGCGGGCATGTTTTCGCGCGGAGCTTCGGTGGCTTGTTTGAGCACATCGCTGGCGAGCCACGCGCGGTTCTTGGTCAGCAACACCCAGGTCGTGGCATAGAGCCACCAGTCGTCTTCGTGGTCGTCGGCAATGGCCGCCATGCCGAGGTCGAAGTGTTGCGCGAGATTATGCACGACGGGCAACAGATCGAGGTAACGGTTGGAAATGTGCACCGCGATCACGCCGCCGGGCCGCAGGTGTTCGAGATAAACCGCGAACGCCTCCCGCGTCAGCAAATGCACCGGGATGGCATCGCTGCTGAAAGCGTCGAGTGCGAGCAGATCGAACTGTTGCAGTTCGCGGCGCCGGAGTTCCGTTTCCATCGACAGGCGGGCGTCGCCCATCACCACGTCGATGCGCGCGGCGCAACGTTCCAGATATGTGAAATGGCTGCGCGCGAGCTGTTCGACTTGCGGGTTAATCTCGTAGATGCGCAGGCGGTCGCCAGCTAAGCCGTAGGTGGCGAGCGAGCCGGTGCCGAGCCCGACGAGCCCGAGCCGACGGCCCTCTGGCCGCTCAGGCAGGTTGTCCAGGGCGAGCCCGATGCCGCTGTTGCGACCGTAATAGCTGGTCGGCCATGCGGACTTGACCGGGTCGGCGAACTGGAGGCCGTGCGTGATTTTTCCGTGTTGGAGCACGAAGTAGTGTTCGTCGGGGTTGGCTTTGTCGTATTCGAACACCGCCAGCACGCCGTAGAAATTCCGGCAGCCGACGATGGCGAGCCGGTCGGAGTCTTTAACCTGAACCAGCAGAATCGCGCCCAGCAGCAGCGCCAGCGTCACGGCGAAGCTGCCGGTCCGCGGACGCCACGCGCGCACGAACACACGACGCAGATCGCCGAAGCAGCCGAGTGTGAGCAGGGCCAGCAGGCTGATGCCCCACCATTGTTCGGAGTAGAACCCTTTCAACTCCTGCCAAAACGCCATGGCGGTTCCGGTGTACCATGACGAAGCGGTGAGCCGCAGCACCGGCACCAGCAAGGTCGCGCCCCACACGCCGGCGAGGAGCGCCCACAAGAGCGGGAGACTGCGGTTTTTCAGACAAAGCGCGGCGGCCAATATCCCGAGCGCCCACAAGCTGACGTGGAGTTCGAGAAATGAGTTGAACACCGCCGGGGCCACCAGCGCTGCGAGCAAGCCGCCCAGGGCACCGCCGGCGGAGATGAGCAGGTAAAACGACGTCAGGTGGCGCGGGTGGGGTTTGAGCCGGTAGAGTTCGCCATGGCAGAACATGCAGCCGACAAACAGCGTCGCGCTGTAGCCGACGATTTGCTGGGCGAGCGTGGCCTTGAAGCCCGCGAACAGCAGGTGGCAGACCGACGCCACACCAAGCGTCAGCAGCAGTCCGAAAGCCGGACGACCGTACCAGCGCGGATTGTCGAAGCAGATGATGAACGTCAGTAGATACAGGCTGAGCGGCAGCACCCACAAAAACGGAATGACAGCCACGTCCTGGCAGAGCTTGTTGGTTGTCGCGAGCAACAGCAGCGATGCGACGGCGGGCAATGCGATCCAGTAAATCCGGTCCGACCAGGTCGGCGCCGGTGCCGGTGTCTCTTCGACGCGGGCGGCGGCGGGCGTGTCGGCGCCCGAAAGCTTCCGGAAGCGCCACGCGCAGTAACCGCACCCGAGCACGAACGCGCCGAGCCCCATCGCCCACAGGTTTGCCTGTGCCTGACGCGTGAACGCCGACTCGAAATAAAACGGATAACTCAGCAGCGCCAGCAACGAGCCGGCGTTGGACAACGCGTACAACCGGTACGGCGAAGCGCCGGGATGCGTTTGACCGAACCATTGCTGCAAGAGCGGTCCGGTCGACGAGAGCACAAAGTAGGGCAGGCCCAGACTCACCGTGAGCAATGCCAGGATGCGCCACGTGGGATCGCCGGCGATCGTCGGTTTCCAGCTCTCGGCGGGAGTGATCGGGAGCAACGCGAGCGAGAGGCCGAGCAACAGCAGATGCAGGTACGCCTGCTTTTTCGGCTTCAGATGCTGCGTCGTGAAATGCGCGTAGGCGTAGCCGCCGAGCAGCAACATTTGGAAAAACAACATGCAGGTGGTCCACACGCCGGGACTGCCGCCGAACCACGGCAGGATGTATTTGCCGATGAGCGGCTGGACTTGGAAGAGGAGAAACGCTCCGGTGAAAATCGTCAGCGCGTAGGCCGGCATGGGAGGAAGAGTTTGCCTGGTGAAAGTGCGGATGCTGCGCGTCATCAGCGCGGCTTTTTTTCGCGATGGCGAACGCAAATCGTCGCTTTGACCCAAGCATTGTTGGCGGAGCCCGGCGTAGATTTTCGGTTGCGCCGCGCGGCGGTTACCGCCGACGTAAGCGGTGCCGATGTCCACCTTGCCCGCCGTTCTGCCCATCACGCCCTTCACGCGCCCGGCGCGTGGCGTGGCGGTCGTGCCCGGATCGAAGAGTCTCACCAACCGCGCACTGTTGCTGGCGGCGTTGTGCGATGCCCCTGTCACGCTCACTGGCGCGCTCTTTAGCGAAGACACCGAACTGATGGCTGAGGCGTTGCGGCGGCTCGGCGTCACGGTGGCGGCCGATGCGGCGGCGGGCACGTTGGACATCAGCGGGCAGGCGCAGGCGTTTGCCAGCGGCGGGGCGGATTTGTTCGTGGGACTGGCCGGCACTGCGGCGCGGTTTCTCACGGCATTGTGCGCCGCCGCGCCGCGTGGCGTGTACCGGCTCGATGGCGTGCCGCAGATGCGGAAGCGTCCGATGCAGGGGCTGATCGCCGCGTTGCGGCAGCTCGGGGCTGAGATCCGCTGCACCGGCGAGGAAGGATTTTTCCCGCTCGAAATTCATGCTCGCGGTTTGCGCGGCGGCGCGGTGCGCATCGATGCCCGCGAAAGCAGCCAGCTGCTGTCGGCGTTGCTCATGGTCGCGCCTCTGGCGGCTGCGCCGGTCGAGGTGACGTTGGAAGGCGGCGTGCGCTGGCCTTTCGTGCAAATGACGGCGCGGCTGATGGAGCAGTTCGGCCAGGAGCCAATCGTGCGGGTCGGTCCCGATGTTCTGCGCGTGGACAACTCCCGCCGCTATGCCCTTCCGGCCGGCGCCTACGCCATCGAGCCGGACGCGACGGCGGCGAGTTACTTTCTGGCGTTGCCGCTCGCGGCTGGCGGGCAGCTGCGCTTGCCGGCGTTGCGCGGGCCGGGCGGCGGTTTGCAGGGCGACACGCAGTTTGTCGAGGTGTTGCGTGCGGTGGGCGTCACCGTGACCGAGACCGCGCAAGGGTTGGAGGCGCAGTTTTCCCACGGTGTGATGGCGCGGGGCGGCGCGTGGAGTTTCAACGCGTTTTCCGACACGTTTCTCACGTTGGCGGCGCTGGCACCGCTGCTCGACGGACCGACGCGCATTTCCGGCATCGCCCACACGCGCAAGCAGGAGACCGATCGCGTGGCGGGCATGGCGCGGGAGTTGCGCCGGCTGGGGCAGGACGTGGTCGAAGAAGAGGACGCGCTCACGATCACGCCGCGTCCGCTGACGGCCGGGGTGGAGATCGAGACCTATGGCGATCATCGGTTCGCGATGAGTTTTGGCATCCTCGGCTGCCGCGATCTGCGTGGTGACGGGCAACCGTGGCTCGCGATTCGCAACCCCGGTTGCTGTGCCAAGACGTTCCCGCACTTTTTTGAGTTGCTGGAAACGGTGCGGCAAAATTCCGTCAGCGCCTGATGTCCGCCGCTCCTTTCATCATTGTCGCCATCGACGGCGGCGCCGCCTCGGGCAAATCGTCCACGGCGCGCGCGCTCAGCTCCCGGTTCCGGTTGCTGCACGTGGACACCGGCTCGTTTTACCGCGCGGTGACGGCAGAGCTGTTGCGGCGTGGCGCGCGCGCGGGCGACGTGGCGACGGTGTTGCCGGTGCTGCCGGCGTTGCAGTTCGGCACGCAGGTGCACGGAGGGACGGCGCAAATGACCATCGCCGGCCGGCCGGTGGATGCGGCGGAGTTGCGCAGCGCGGAGGTCAACGCCGCGGTGTCGCATTTCGCGGCGATTCCCGAGGTGCGGGCGGCGTTGCTCGCCTACCAACGCGGTCAGGCCGAGGTGGCGCGCGCGCAAGGTTTCCGCGGTCTGGCGATGGAGGGGCGCGACATTGGCTCGGTGATTTTCCCCGATGCGGATTTGCGGTTTTTCCTGCACGCCGATCCGGCCGAACGCGCCCGTCGGCGCGCCCAGGAGGGGCAGACGGATGCGGTGGCGGAGCGCGACCGGCTCGATTCGCAACGCAAGACTGCGCCACTGGCTTGTCCGCCGGGCGCGGTGGCCATCGACAGCACGAACCTGACGTTGGAACAAGTGGTGGAACGCATGGCGGCTGCCATTGCGGCGAGGATATCCGCGTGAATTACGACTACCACCAGGTCGGGCTGCCCTTGCTCTACGGCTTTTCCCAGCACGCGATGGCGCTGGCGCACGAGGTGGCGTTTCGCGGAGAGGTGCTGGGGCAGGAGAATATTCCGGCGCAGGGACCATTTTTGTTGGCGGCCAATCATGCCAGCCACCTCGATCCTCCGATTGTGGGCGGACATGTGCCGCGCTACATCGCGGCGTTTGCGCGCAAAACACTTTGGAAGCCCGGTTTTGCCGCTTGGTGGTTGAACACGGTGGGATGTATCCCGGTGGATCGCGACGGCGGCTCTGACGTCACGGCGCTAAAACGGGTGATGCAGACGCTGAAAAGCGGCATGCCGGTGGTGCTGTTTCCCGAGGGCACGCGGTCTCCCACTGGCGAAATGCAACCCGCCAAGCCCGGCGTGGGCATGATTGCATGTCGCACGCAGGTGCCGGTGGTGCCGGCGCGGATTTTTCGGTCGCACGAGGCATTCGGCAGAGGCGGGGCGGTGCGTTTGGGCGTGCCGGTCTCGGTGATTTACGGTCGGCCCATGGCGCCGCGGGATTACGACGACCCGAAAGCTGGCGCAGAACGCTATCAACTCGCCGCGGATCGCATCATGGCCGCCATCGCGCGGCTGGAACTGCCGACCGCATTGGTGGTGTGAACGAAAAATGCCGCCAAGCGGCGTGTTTCCACATAGCGGCGTGAATGAAGGGCGAATATTGGCATCCGACGTCCTCTAACGCGCACAGGTGAGGGTATTATAAGCATCTCCATTTGTGTGATAGATGAGCACCGGCAGTGTCAGTTAGTGTAAATTAAAGTGCTCTGAGTAGAGTGCTTTGCGGTACATCATCATTAACGCAGCTCGAATTGGTCCTTTGCTTTAGCAGGATTGGAATTGTGCTGCCGGTGGTGGTGATGGCGTGTGGTTCGCGTTGCGGCGGTTGGAGCAAGGTACTCTCAAAGTTATCACTGAATGCTGGCGGCTAAACAAAAATTAGAATAGGAATAAATAGAAAAATTTTGCTCTGTAAGGTTCAAAAAATGTTTGAGGTGGCTCACTTGATTGCACGACGTTCGCATTATCCCGTGTACCTGGACCGTATGCATAATGGGGTTCATTAATAAATCATAAATAATTAAATAACAAATAGATAAAATAGCAAAACGGTCGCAAAAAAACGCATAGAACAGTTACCGACTGAGAAAATTTAGGCAAGTTAGACAACTGCTTGCCTGCGTGCGCGAGCAGGTTTCGTCAATTTGATTGTCTGGAAAGGAGTGTCCAGCGCACCATGGTATTAGGAGCATACTTATTCATTAGGAAATAGCTCAAGCATCGCATCTAGCAAAACAGATGGCTAATTGTTCAAAAATAGCTGGTAACTAACTAGGTAGTGTAGTAACCGATAAGGATGCGGCGTGGTGCCGATTGCATCTGCCAAGCATAACTAAGCATCCCCAAATATGAAGAATCGATTAATGAATTGGATTATTGCGAGCAGTGCAGTTTTGGCTGCTCTTTGCCCTCGTTCATATGGCGCGCCGGGTTTCGGTAATATCACAGGACAGATATCTAACAAGTCAACAGGTAGCTACTTGCAAAGTGCCATCGTAACAGTTAAGGGAACTCAGCGCACTGCAGCCACTGACCAGCAGGGCCGGTACGATCTCTCAGTGCCTGCGGGAAGTGTGGTTCTGGAAGTTTCCTATGCGGGGCTGGATTCGGAAGAAGCTACCGTAGTGGTGCCCGATAATGGTACGGTCGAAAAAAACTTTTTGCTGAGTGCTAGCGTTTATCTGCTCGATACCTTTGTGGTCTCAAGTGTGCGCGAAGGTGGCGCCGCTGCCGTTGCGCGTCAAAGAGCAGCTCCGAATGCCAAGAATATCGTGGCATCGGATGACTTTGGTAATATGGCCGACGGCAATGTCGGTGCATTTTTGCAGCAATTGTCCGGGGTGACAGCCAATTACGTTGGAGCGGATGTTCGCTCGGTTATGATTCGCGGACTGGGACCTGAGCTTAGCACGGTGACGATGGATGGCATGCAGATTGCCAGTGCGCCTTCCGGGGGAGCAACACGAACATTTGAATGGGAGCAGGCTTCGTTGGGCTTGATCGAGTCGATTGAACTTACGAAGTCTTCCACACCCAACATGGGCGCAGACTCACTGGGTGGAAACGTAAATATGGTGACCAAGAGCGCGTTCGATCGGTCGGTCTCGCGTTTCGGCAGCTGGCAAATTGGCGGAGTCTGGCGGCCCAAGTATCAACTCAACAGCCGCGAGTTTGTCCGTGAACCCATCGTGGATATCGGTCCTTCATTGAATTTTTCTTATTCGGATATCTTGGGTGAACAGCGGCGCCTAGGTGTGATGTTTAACTTTACCTACCACTCGCAGCCTGGTGGCGATACTGCCGCTTTGCAGACTATCCAACAAGTGGCAGATCCGGCTTACATCACTTCTGTGAATGTTCCCCGTCCGGCGGGTGCACCCCGCACACGGCTCGCGCTCAATGGAAAAATCGACTATAAATTGACCAAAAATGTCATCCTGACGCTCAACAGCTATTGCAATTGGTTTCACGAGAATAACGACACTCGGATTCATGCTTTGGCAACCGGCGCCTCCGCAGCCAATTTCAGGCCAGGGTACACGACTCGCTATATGGAGGTACTGCCTAACACGGTTTCCACTAGTACGATCAGCCAGACTTCCGACGATAAATTTGGACGTACCTATGGCTTTGCTCCTTCGGTGGTCCACAAATATCCGGGTCTAAAGATCGATTACGCGGCTTCATTCTCCAATTCATTTACGCAGTGGGAGCACGATCCGAGTAAACGCCATAGCCCCTTCCATAATCCGCTGGGCAGCGCCTATCCCAAGGGGAATGTGAGCGCATCGCTGACCAATGTCGGGTGGATTTTAGATCGGAGAGAGAGCCCGGGCTGGCCCAAGATCACTCAGACTGCAGGGGCTGATTTTTATAATCTAAATAATTACAAGGCATTGAGCATAACGAATCAGGATCGTGGCCAGGAAGAGGTGCTGATCGCGGCCAACGCCAATCTGAAGAAGTTGTTCCAACTTGAAGGTGCAGAAGCCTATCTTCAGACCGGGATGAGCTATCGCGAGCAAAAGCGCAATATATGGAATATGACCCATATTTGGGATTATACTGGTACTGATATTGGCCAATTTATCGATAAATCAGGACAGTACAGTGATGCTAACGAAGGCTATCGTCAGCCGCCGTGGATGAGTCCCTATGTGGTGAACTCCCATCGGACGTTGTATCCCGGACAGTGGGCGCCGAGACTGACCAATGGGTTGCTGGATAGTGCCCTGCAGTATCTCAGCAATAATCGGCAAGCGACCGAGAAGGTGAGCGCTGTTTATTTGATGGGGAATGTGAAGGTGGGTATCTTCTCGATTTTAAGTGGATTGCGGGTCGAGGATACTCGCGATGTCGCGTCTGGTCCTGTCAGCATAATCACCGCCGAAGAAAAGAGCCGTCGTGCGGCCTGGGTTGGCGCGATCACTCCAGAGGAAGGCAACCGCCGAGCCTTGGCCCAGTATGCCAGCCGGGTGACTCAGCGTGGGCAGTATCGTAATGTTTTCCCCAGCGTGCACACCACCTACGATATTGCGCGTAATTTAAAATTCCGTCTGGAGTACGCCGCGAACATCGGACGGCCCAGTCTTGAGAACTTGATTCCCCGGACAACGTATACAGATACATCCAATCCTCCCACCGTTTCTGAGTCGAATCCGAATCTTAAGCCTCAATTCTCCAATAGTTTCGATGCTTCTGTGGAGTATTACTTTGGGCGCACGGCAACATTTACTGCCGGCGTTTTCTTGAAGGAGGTGAAAGATTTTCAATTTTCCAGGGCCACAGATATTTACCCCACGGATCCTTTATATGCGCAGCATGCGCCGTATCTCAATATGCCTCCCATGTTCCGTTTGACACGTATGGATAATGGCGGGCAGGCGCGGTATCGTGGTTTCGAGTTTTCTTATCGCCAGAATTTCTCCTTCCTTCCCGGCTATTGGAGCGGTTTAGGAGCGGGAGTGAATTTCACCAAGACCGCCTCTGAGGGCAACTACGGCAGTACGATACAGCAGACACTGATTGCCGGCATCGTGCCACGGACAGGCAACTTTATGCTCTACTACGTCAAGGGGCGCTTGAACATTGTGGTTAGCACTAATTGGACCGACAAGGTCCCTACACAAGTACCAGCTGTTGCGGTGATAAATCCCTATGCGGTTACCTGGCAGAAAGCCAAAACCACGGTCAACTTGCGGACGAAGTTTTATCTCGATCAACGCAAGACGGTTAACATCTTCTGTGATGTTGATAATGTCAATCGGTGCCCCATCACGGATACTTACTGGGGAACGCCGGATCGGCCGCGCGAGATTCGCATCGTGGCATCGAAGTATGTCTTTGGTGTTCAGGGGAGGTTCTAAGCAGCCAAAAGTAGCTTCCTGCGTCATTTATCGACGGCCCGCCATCAGTGGCGGGCTGTTTCCGTTGGAAGCAGCATGCGGACATTTTCGCTTGCTGAGAACGATGGCATAGAAGCTCCAAAAGTGTCTTCATCCTAGCTCGACGCACCCGCCCAATTATTCCGAATATGAAAAACGAACAGAGTGGTTATTCTTCGCAACCGGCCAGCATGAGCAACTTGCATGGTCAGCAGCCAGCGCAAGGCGAGTGGCGCATCGCTCCCTTTCGCTTCGATGTGACAGTACCGCTGGGGCATTCGCTGTGCGGCGGCTGGATCAAGCCGGCGACGGTGATCGACGATCCGCTGGAAGCCATCGGCTACGTGCTCTTGGGCGCAGGAGCTCCGATTGTCGTTTGCGCTGTCGATTGGCTGGCGCTACTGAGCGAGGCGCATCTGAAGTGGCGGCAGGCACTGGCTGCTGCGGCCGGCACCACGCCGGATCGGGTGGCCGTGCAGACAGTGCACCAGCATAATGCTCCGTTTGTCTGCTTCGGCACGCAGGCCGAGGCCGCCAAGCACGCGGATTTGCCCGCGGTGTTCGACGTGCAGTTTTTTGAAACCTGTCTGGGTCGGGCGCGCGAAGCCATCGTCGCGGCCCTGAAGCAGCCGCGGCGCATCACCCACATTGCCCACGGGGCAACCAAGATCGAGGGAGTGGCGTCGAATCGCAGAGTCTTTCGCGACGCCGCGGGCAAAGTGCTGACGATGCGCGGCAGCTCGTGCAAAGACCCGCAACTGCGCGCGCTCCCGGAGGGTCTGATCGATCCGATGCTCAAGACGGTCGCCTTTTACGATGGCGCCGAAAAGGTGGTCGCCTGCCATTACTACGCAACGCACCCGATGAGCTACTATGCCGACGGCCGGGTGAACAGCGACTTTTGCGGCATGGCGCGCAAGCGGCGGCAGAAAGACGAGCCCGGTTGCACCCACATGTATTTCACGGGTTGCGCGGGCAACCTCTCCGCCGGCAAATACAATGACGGCACGCCGGAGTCGCGCGTGGCGCTGACGGAAAAAATGTACCGCGGCATCGTCGCCTCCGAGGCGGCGCTCGTGCCGGTGCCGATTCGCGATGTGACATGGAGCACCACCGAGATGCTGCCCAAGCCGCATCGCTCGCTCAATGCCGCCGAGTTGGAGGCGCAGATCGCCAATCCGCAGCGTTCATTGGTGGACCGGTTGCTGCCCGCGTTTCGCCTCGCCTGGGTGAAACGACAGGCGCAAGGCATGCCGATTCCGCTCAGCGCGTTGCATGTGAACGAGGTGTCCATGCTACATTTGCCGGCCGAGCTGTTCATCGAATATCAGCTGCGTGCGCAGCAGATGCGGCCGGATCGCGTGGTGGCGGTGGCGGCTTACGGCGACGACGGTCCGTGGTATGTGCCGGTCAAAGAAGAGTACCCGGGCGGTGGTTACGAGGTCAGCGTGGCCTTCTGCGACGAAGAAGTGGATCCGATGCTGACAGACGCCATTCGCCGGTTGCTTGCCTAACCACACCCTCTCGCCGGTAGGCGCACCCGTTTACCGGCGGAGGATTTACCACTCACAGGACTAATGCTATGACGCCCACTCCTTCACCTTTGCCTGCGGTTCCTTCTCCCCGTTTGGATCGGGAGAATCTGCTGATGTATCGCGCGCCCAACGGCCGCATCCTGCCGGTACGCACGCCGGCCGATTGGTTTCAACGTCGTGCCGAGATCCTGGCAGGCATGCAGGCCGTGATGGGGCCATTGCCTGGCCCGGAAAAAAGGGTGCCGCTGGCCGTGCAATGCGAGGAGGAGGTTGACTGCGGCAGCTACGTCCGCCGGCTGATCTCTTATGCAGCCGAGCCGGGTGCGCGGGTGCCGGCTTATCTGCTCGTACCCAAGGTGGCTTTGAGCGGGGCGACGCGCCCGCCCGGTGTTTTGTGCCTGATGGGCACCGACAATGTGGTAGGTTATAAAAACGTCGTGGGCTTGGGCGGACCGAATGTGAAACCAGGCCGCAACTACGGGCAGGAGCTGGCGGAGCGCGGCTATGTGGTCATTGCCACGCCGTATCCGCTCCTGGCCGATTACCAGCCGCCGCTGCGCGAGCTGGGTTATCAGAGCGGAACGATGAAAGGCATATGGGACAACATCCGCGCGCTCGACGTGCTGGAGTCGTTGTCGTTTGTTGCGCCCGGCGGCTTCGGTGTGATCGGGCTTTCGCTCGGCGGGCACAATTCCATTTACACGGCGGTGTTCGACGAGCGTATCAAGGTCGTGGTGTCGAGTTGCGGCTTCGATTCCTTCCTCGATTACATGGACGACTCGTGTTGGCAGCCCGAGCGCGGCTGGGTGCAGACGCGCTACATGCCGCGGTTGCTCGAGTATCCGCGGCGGGAAATCCCCTTCGATTTCCACGAGCTGGTCGGGGCGCTGGCGCCGCGGGCGTTTTTGGCCAACGCGCCCCTGCGCGATGCCAACTTCCACTGGCAAAGCGTCGACCGTGTGATCGCGGCGGCGGCGAAAGTCTACGAATTGCACGGCGTGCCGGAGCGGTTGCGCGTGGAGCACCCGGATTGTGAGCACGACTTCCCGACCGATTCGCGCCAGTCGGCCTACGCCTGGCTCGACCGTTTTCTGCGTCCCGGTTCGTAACCGACCAACAAACAAAAAGCCCGCCGGGATTCGGCGGGCTTGTGTGAAAGGAACGTCGACTGGTTTTGTCGCGGCTTAGCTGATGCCGAGTTCGCGATGGATCTGGACCACGGCTGCGGCAATCCGGTCGGCGTCCGCTTCGGTGAAGTTCATGCCAATCGGCAATACAACGAAGCGCGGCGCGAGATCCTCGGTCACCGGGAAATCTTCCTGGCGGTAACCCTTCGCCGGCCAGCCGGGGCCGACCGGGAACGGAGTCGCGGACGGGGCGTGGGCCAGTCCGGTGACGACATATTCGCGACGGTATTGCGCGTACGTGCCGGTCATCTGCGTGCAGGGGATTTTGGCCTCGATGAGTTTGTTGCGGAACGCATCGCGCAGCTCTTTCGTCGCGGGCCAGAAATAGATCTCGAAGCCGGAGTCGCCCTTGGGGTCCGGGATGGTGCGGAACTTGATGCCGGGCAGCTTGCCGATTTTCTTCATGATCCGGGCATTCAACTTGCGGCAATGCTTGCGGATCTTGTCGAGTTTGCGCACTTGGGCGAGCGCGAGGGCGCCAATGATTTCCGGCATGCGGAACTGCGAGCCGGCGAAACCCGGTTCGCTCGGGGGCACCTGTTGCGCGTGGTAGGGGCGCATCTGGCCGAGGTCCGACATGCGCACGGCGCGCTCGTAGAGGCGCGGATTGTTGGTGACGAGCATGCCGCCTTCGCCGCTGGTGATCGTCTTGTTGTGCTGGAAGCTGTAGATGCCGATATCGCCAATCGTACCTATGCGTTTTCCCTTGTAGATGACGCCGGGGCTCTGGGCGCAGTCTTCGAGAACGGCGATACCCGCTTTCTTCGCTTCGGCGATGATGGGGTCCATATCGGCGGCGACGCCCTGGAAGTGCACCACGAGAACGGCCTTCGTGCGCGGGGTGGTGAGGCGGGCGATTTCCTTGGGATCGAGACTGAGCGTATCGTTGATCTCGGCGAGGACGGGCTTGCCGCCGACGCGGACGATGGCGGTGAAGCAGGAGATCCAGCTCCAGGCCGGCACGATGACTTCATCGCCCGGGCCGACACCGAGCGCGCCGAGCGCGGCTTCGAGCGCGGCAGTGCCGCTGGTCACCGCGAGGGCGTATTTGGCGCCGGAAAGTTTGCGAAATTCCTTTTCCAGTGTCGCCACCATCATCGGCGGACGCTTGGGGTCGGGGCCATAATAGCGGAACAAGGCGCGCGAGCGGAGGACTTGCAACGCGAGCTTCTCTTCTTCTTTGCCGATGAGCGCAGCACCTAGACTGGGCGCGGGAATCGGTCGCAAAGCTTTTTTCGACGACGATTTTTTCTTAGAGGACATAGGAATGCAGGATTTGAGGATCGGTAGCGCGGATGACGACGGCCATGCTAGGCTGGTCGGACCCTTCAGGTCAAATATCTCTTTGGTTACTTATTTATGCTGGACCCAGTCAGGTGGATGTGCGTTCGGGCGACTCAATCTGGTTTTGGCAGGGAGAGGTTTAGCTCGATTTGCTGTCGGCGCTCGGCGGACAGGCGACTGTTATTGCGAAGATACTGGAGTGCGGTCGCGGAATCTTTTGAGACCCAGCTATGCAGGATGCGTTCAATCGCCCGGTCATAGGATTGATCATTACGGATCAATTCCGCCCAAGCTACGGACTCTGCTGGGTGTGCTTGGGCGAAACTGGAGACTAATAGAAGCTGGCTGACCAGATGATCGGCTTCGGGCTCCGCTTCATGCGCGGTGATCCAGCGGGTGGCGCTGGCATAGTCCGTCTCCGCCCAACGGGAGAAGGCGCGTTCGAGCGCTTCGCCGCGGCCGCCTTGAATGGGCAGGCGCAGGCTCCACTCCACTGCCGCCGCAGGATCTTGCGAGGCCCAGATGCCGGCCAGATTGGCCAAACCGAACACTTGTCCGCGCGATGGCGGCAAGGATTGGAGCCAGGTCGCGGCATCGGCCAGGGATTTCTGACTGAGCGAAAGGGCGATCAGCTCGAATGGACCATTATGCAGCGATTCCGCCATGTTGCTGCGAGCCCATCGCTCCAAGATGGAGCGGGCCGCATCGACCTGCCCGTTCTGCAACAGTGCGGCGATGGTCTCGTCGGCCAGTCTGGCGTCTGCTTTGAGCCCGCCTTGACCGAGCAGGGCAGCTTCGATCATCGCGACGATTTCCTGCGGCCGCGACTTGGCGGCCCGTTGCACGACTTCTTCCGTCAGGGTCTGGAAACCCGATTGATCGATGGAGGGGCCGGTTTGCTGCGCCCAGCGCCAGGCCGTCGCCAGATCGAGCTCAGCCCATTGCCGCAGTACATTTACGACAAATTGATAGCGCTCCGAATCATCGCGTGCGATCTGCAGCGCCAGCTCCATCGTTTGCTTCGGATCGAGGCGCGCCAGCTGGATGAGCAGATCGTTGATTTCGTTCGGGGTCGTGGCCTCGGCCAGTTTCTGGCGCAACGCGGCGAGCAGATCGTCGCGATTGCTGGAACTCAGCAACCCGGTGCTTCCGGCCGGAGCTGCGGCGCGCTTGGCGGGCGTGGTTGCTTGGAGCGGCGCGGTGGCCGATGGCGTCGGAGGAGTTTCGGTCCGGCTAAAAAACCACACGGCCACGCCAGCGCCAGCAAGCAGCCCGCACGTCCAGATGGGCCAGCGTTTCGGCGCACTGGTGGGGCGTGTGGGCATCGCGGAGAGCTGAGTGGGCGATCAGGCGTTCCTTTCCCATGTGGAGGGAACGCCGGCGATGTTTAGCGGCCCAAGCCGCACGCCTGTCGCGCGCGGGCGAGCACGCCGCTGCCGATGTTGCGGGCGCGTGCCGCACCGTCGCGCAGCACGCCCTCGACGTAATCCATGTTGGCGGCGAGCTCGGCGCGCTTGGCGCGGTAGGGCGCGAAGCAATTCCAGTAATGCTCGAACAGCGCCTTCTTCAGATCGCCGTAACCGAGGCCGCCAGCGCGGAGGCGTTGCTCGTATTCGGCGGCGACGGCGGGCGGGGCGACGAGCTTCAGGAGCTGGATCGCGAGATTCTTGTCGGCGTCGGGCTTGGGTTCGGCCGGCGTGCGGCTGTCCATGACGATCGACATGATTTTTTTCCGCACGGCTTTTTCGTCGCCGAAAATCTCGACGGTGTTGCCGTAGCTCTTGCTCATCTTCTGGCCGTCGAGGCCGGGGACGGCGGCGGTCTCTTCGCGAATTTCCGACTCGGGAATGACGAAGGTCTCGCCGTAGGTCTGGTTAAACTTGATGGCGATGTCGCGCGTCATCTCGACGTGCTGCTTCTGGTCTTTGCCGACGGGCACGAGGTTGGCATCGTAGAGCAGAATGTCGGCGGCCATGAGCACGGGGTAGGCGAAGAGGCCGAAGTTGGGCGAAATGCCCTTGGCGGTCTTGTCCTTGTAGCTGTGCGCGCGTTCGAGGAGGCCCATCGGGGTGAGCGTGCCGATGATCCAGGTGAGCTCGCAGACCTCGGGCAGATCGCTCTGCCGGTAGAACACGCTCGTCTTGGGATCGAGCCCGCAGGCGAGGAAATCGAGGGCGACGTTGAGCGAATTGGCGCGGCGGCTGGCGGCGTCGGAGAGCGACGTCATCGAGTGATAATCGGCGATGAAATAGAAGCACTCGCCGCGAGCCTGGAGCTCGATGGCGGGCTTCATCATGCCGAAATAGTTGCCGATATGCAGCGTGCCCGAAGGTTGGATGCCGGAAAGAATGCGCATGGAAAAAATGGGAAGCGAAAGAGGGAAGGAGCAAAAAGGGCGCGGTGGCAATCAATCGCGCCGGGGCATGAAGCTCACCGATTGCCGCACGTAGGCGAGGGTGGCGGGCGCAACGTAGCCGCCGACGGTGATCGTGGGCATGACGAGCGCGCGCGGCCCGAGGAGCGTGCCGGGGTTGAGCACCGCGTTGCAACCGACCTCGGCGCGGTCGCCGAGGATGGCGCCGAATTTGCGCAGGCCGCTGTCCACCACGCCATGCGGCAGACGGACGGTGATGTTTTTCTGATCGAGGCGGAGATTGGACAACACCACGCCGGCGCCGAGGTGCGCGCCGTTGCCGAGGATGGAATCGCCGATGTAAGGCCGGTGTGGCACTTGCACGCCGTCCATGAGGAGAGAGTTTTTGATCTCGGCATTGTGCCCGATGACGCAGTTGGCGCCGACGATCACGTTGCTCCGCAAATAACAGCCGGGGAGCAGGGTGGTGTTGGGCCCGATCCAAATCGGCCCGAGGAGCGTGGCGGTATGCGGCAGCTTGGCCGTGGGGTGGATGAACACCGGGCCCTCGACATGCACGCCGGGCGGAAACGGACTCGATGGCGGGCCGTAGTTCACCGAATCGAGCGCCGGCCTGATCTGTTGCAACCACGTCCACGGCGCGGCCTCCGCGGAAAAAAACGGACGAAACTGGGCGAGGCTCTCGGGCAGGGTGAAGAATTCGGCGGCGTGCACGCTCGTAGCAGTAACGAAAAAGCCGCGTTTGAACAGCGGCTTTTCGCGCCGCCTAGCGCTCGTATTCCGCGCTGCGTCCGTCGAGATGCTGGCGCGCCGCGTCACTCAACATCGCCGGCGTCCATGCCGGTTCCCAGACGAGATCGACCTGCACCGGGCCGACGCCCGGCAGCGCCGCGAGGGTGCGTTGCACGCCGTCCATCAACATCGCGCCGGCCGGGCAGGTGGGCGTGGTGAGTGTCATCGCCACGTGCACGGCGCCGGCCTCGACAGTGACACTGTAGATCAATCCGAGGTCGACGATGCCGATGCCAAACTCGGGATCGAGGATGCCGGCGAGGGCGCTCCAGATTTCGTCGGTGGTGGGGGCGAGGGGAGTGGTCATGCGGATTTGCGACTGAGATTGAATGGCGCAGGCGTCGGTGCCGCGACGGTTTGCGGACGCCATAGGTGTTTCATTACGCGAACTTGGTTGGCTAAAAATACCCCGGTCGCGGCCAATACGAGCACGGCGCCGAGCGCGAGCAAGAGCTCGCGGCCGAGCCCTGCGCCGAGCAACAGCACGACGACGCTGAGCACGTGGAGCCACCACCAGAGACGTTCCAAACGCGCGCTCGGCAAGTGCGCGGCCAGCGGGACCGGTTGCCGGCCCACGCGGGGGCCATAGACGCTCATCCACACGAGAAACGGCACGATTTTGCACAACATGCCGCCGACCATCGTGACCAGTCCGCCGAAGATCGCGAGCAGTCCGAAAACCAGCGCGCCGCGCAGCGATAGTCCGTGGTTCGCGCTCGGCGCGGCGGTGAGCACGAGGCCCAGCGCGGTGGCGAGGCCGAAGGTGCCGGCGCCGACGACGAAGGCGAGGATGCCGGTTTCCAGCACGCGCTTGCGCCGGGTGCGCAGCGTCGCGATCAGCTCGGCGCCCGAGATCGTCACACCGGCGGCCAGCACGAGCGCGAAGAGGATTTGCAACACGGGCCATTGCCCCACGAGCGACGGCGCGAGGCCGAGCAGGCCGATTTGCGTCGCCGCGAGCCCGTGACCGATGCGCGGCCAGTGGCTTACTTCGGCGAGCGTGAACATCGGCACGAGGCGAAACGTCACGCCTTGCAGCAGCGTCAGAAAAAATCCGACCACGCCGAGATGCGCATGGGCACGCAGCAGCGCCAGCGAGTCCGCCGGCAGAAAACTCCACCGCCGGTGTGCCGCCGCCAGCGCGCCGACACTCACCGTCACCAACAGCCAGCTGGCCGAGAACGCGAACGCCCAGGCCACGGCGTCGCGCCGCGGCGCGAACATCACGGTGAGCCCGATGTTGCCTGCGAAGAGCGCGACACCACCCGCCGCGAGCAAGCCGCCGAGCGCCACACCTTCGTAGCGTCCGGCAAAAAACGCGGGCACGATCGCGAGCACCGCCGCGCCGTGCAGCGCGAGGTGCACCCAGGCGGCGGCGCTGCTCGCGAGCGGCAGGCCGATGGCCACGGGCAACAGTTGATACACCGCGCCAAACGTGGCGCTGCACAAAAAGCCCAGCACCCAGGCGTGCGTCAGCCCGACGGTGGCCGGGTGCGCATGGGGTTGGGCGAGCGTGGCGGAATTCAGCACGAGCAGAATCGCGCCGACCGCCAGCCAGACGAATGCCAGCGCGAACCACGCGAGCGACAGCCGTGCGCTGGTGGCCAGCGCGCCGCCCGGGATGGGTGCGAACGCGCCGGGCGTCGCCGCGGGCTTAGGCGTGCTCAATGACGGTGAGCCAGCTGCCATTGGATTGTTCGGTGCTGCTCACGTGGAGCCCGCGCGATTGCAGATCGGCGAGCAGCATGATCGGGCGGCGGTCAGTAAAAGCCCGCACCGTCTGCCCTGCCGCGATGCGCTCGACGGCCGAGAGGATGCGCATCATCGGCTCGGGCGGCTCCAGGCCGCGGGCATCGAGCTCGATCACGGAAGCATCGTCATCCGCGTGCGAGTGTCCGCAGGAAGTGGCGGCACCCTGCGGCGGCGTGAACGGCCGGAACGCGATCCCTGCGCCGACCTTGGTGATGCGGATCGCCACGTACTCGGCGGTGCGTTCCTCGTACTCCCAGTTGACCTGCTCCGGGAATTGCCCCGAGAGCATGTAATACATCGGGACCGGGTCGTGGTGGTTGACCAACACGAAATGTTCGCCGGGCTGGAGGCTGAGCCAGCGCTCGAAGATCAGCTCGCGTTTGCTGGAGCAATCGACTTCGCGGACATCGAGGCGGGTGTTTTGCGGATGGGCGGTGGTGTTCATGAAAAGTTCAGGCGTTGGCTTCGGCGGAGGTTTCGGTGTGGGCGATCTGGCCCGGCGCGGCGTCGCCCTCGGCGCACAGCGTGAGCAGGAGCGCGCACGGTCCGGCGTTGGCGCGGAGCGCGTGCGGGTGGTCGGGCGGCATTTGCAGCAAGGTGCCGGCCGACAGGTTTTGCCAGCGGCCGTTGTAGAAGAATTCGCAGCTCCCCTGCAGCATGTGCACGAGGGCGCGGCGGCGGTTGGTGTGCTCGGTCAGCTCCTGCCCGGCGGCAAAGGCGAACAGCACCACGCGCACGGCGGGCGTGTTGAGCAGCGTGCGGCTCACGATGCCGGCGTCGGCGAACTGCAGCAGTTCGGGCAACGCGAGCGCGGCGGCGTGGGTCGGATCGAGCGGAAGCGCGGAAGACATGCCGACACCCTAGCATCACCGCCGCCGGGGCGCGTTGACGCGCGTCAAGTTTCCGGCCGATTTGCCGCCGTGCCCGGTCCCGGAAAACCGTCGCTTCGGCTCGCGTTGGCGAGCGGATGCTTCATTGTGCGCGGCCTATGAACATGAAGGCTATTCTCCGACTGTTTCTCGCCTGGTTGGGTCTGGCGGCGTGTGCGCGGGCCGACGAAGGCATGTGGCTCTACAACAATGCACCGCGCGCGCAGATCAAGGCGCGCTACGGCTTCGAGGTTACCGACGCGTGGCTCGATCATCTCCGGCTGGCCTCCGTACGTTTCAACAGCGGCGGCTCGGGTTCGTTCGTGAGCGCCGACGGCCTGGCCATTACCAACCATCACGTGGGCGCCGATGCGTTGCAGAAGATGAGCTCCGAGAAAAACAACTACCTGCGCGATGGTTTCTACGCCCGCACCGCCGCCGAGGAAATCAAGTGCGTCGATCTCGAGCTCAACGTCCTGCAATCGATCGAGGACGTGACGGCGCGCGTCAACGCCGCCGTGCCCGCCACCGCCACCGGCGACGAAGCTGCCGCCGCCCGCCGCAAAATCACCGCCGAGATCGAGCGCGAGTCGCGCGAGAAAACCGGCCTGCGCAGCGATGTCGTCACGCTCTATCAGGGCGGCCAGTACCACCTTTACCGCTTCAAGCGTTACACCGACATCCGCCTCGTCTTCGCGCCCGAGCAGCAGATCGCGTTCTACGGCGGCGATCCCGACAACTTCGAGTACCCGCGTTACGATTTGGATGTCTGCCTGTTTCGCGTCTACGAAAACGACCAGCCCGTGCGCCCGGCGCATTACCTGAAATGGTCACCCGTCGGCGCGCAGGACGGCGAGCTCGTCTTCGTCTCCGGTCATCCGGGCCGCACCAGCCGCCTGCTCACGGTCGCCGAACTCGAATACCTGCGCGACAACAGTCTGCCCTACACGCTCATGCTTCTGAAACGCCGCGAGGTGTTGCTCACCGCGTGGGGCGCGCGCCACGAGGAAAATGCCCGCCGGGTGCGCGATGCGCTCTTCAGCGTGCAGAACTACCGCAAGGTCCGCGACGGCGAACTCGCCGCATTGCAGGACCCCGCCGTCATGGACGCGAAGCGCACCGCCGAAAAAGCGTTTCAACAGAAGCTCGCCGGTCCGGGCGGCTCGGCCGACGCGCTCGCCGCCTACACGAAAATCGCCGCGGCCACGCAGGAAATCGGACGGTATGCCCTGCGTTACCGGCTGCTCGAAGGCGACCGCCGCAACATATTTAGCGCGCCCCAGGGGCTCACCTCCGAGTCGTTTGGCATCGCGCGCACCCTCCTGCGCGCCGCCGAGGAGCGGGCGAAACCCAATGGCGAACGCCTCAAGGAATACGCCGACGCCAAACGCGAGTCGTTCGAGTTGGAACTGTTTTCCGACAAGCCGATTTATACCGACTACGAAATCATCTCGCTCGCCGACGCGCTCGCGTTTCTCGCCGAGCAGCTCGGCTACAACGACGCCACCGTCGTCAAAATGCTCGCTGGCAAGTCGCCGCGCGCGCGGGCGGCGGAGTTGATCAACGGCACGCAAGTGCGCTCCGTCGAGTTTCGCCGGAAGCTTTACGCCGGCGGCAGCGATGCCGTGAAAACCGCGCGCGATCCCATGATCGAACTCGCACGGCTGATCGACGCCGAAGCGCGCGGCTTGCGCAAGACCCTGGAGACGCAGGACGAGATCAAGCAGCAGGCGCAGGGTGCCATCGCGCGCGCGCGTTTCGCGTTGGAGGGCACGAGCAACTATCCCGACGCGACCTTCACGCTGCGGCTCAGCTATGGCGCGGTGCGCGGCTACGACGAAGATGGCAAATTCATCCCGGCGCTCACCAATTTCGCCGGGCTCTACGAGCGCAGCGCCAGCCAGCACAACCGGCCGCCGTTCGACCTGCCGCCGCGCTGGAGCGAACGCAAAGCCGCGCTCAACCTCGCCACGCCGTTCAACTTTGTGAGCACGTGCGACATCATCGGCGGCAACTCCGGGAGCCCGACCGTCAACCGCGCGGGCGAGTTCGTCGGCATCATCTTCGACGGCAATCTCCAGTCGCTCGTCGGCAGCTTCGCGTATGAAGACGTGTACAACCGCGCCCTCAGCGTGCACAGCGCCGCGATCATCGAATCGCTGCGCAAGATCTACGACGCCCCCGCCCTCGCCGACGAGTTGCTCAACGGCAAACGCTAATTAGCTTTCTGGGAGCGCTCCTTCTCGATCCTCCGCTCAAGGACGGACTTTTCTCGCTGCGTCTTGGCGTAGGGCCGGAGCAGCGTTGGGTCGATGGGGCGTTGGCCTGGATGGTCGACCAGGAATGCACGTGACATGTCGTGCATCGCCGACGCGCCATAGGAAGTGCTCCCATGACCACGGGGGCCGATCACGTAATCTTGATCGAAATCCTCATCGATCGCGCTGCGTCGGGTGATGATCACGTCACCACCCATCCGCACATTGCTTACGGCGCTAGCGGGGGCGACCATGTACTGTTGCCAAATGGCCGGGCTGATCGGTCGTTCAAGGTAGGGCTGAAGCTGGGCCACGTCGGTGGGAAATTGATCGCCATGATCCTGGAGATATTTCCGCAGTGCCGGCTGAACCAGACCAACAAATTTTTTAATCGCGGAATCCCGTAACTTCGCCATGGCGCGGCGATAATCCTCCAGGGTTTTCAGTTCGCCCTTGGTTGCGTCCAACCAGTCTTCCTCGGTGGCGAATTCGATTTCGGGGATGCTGAGCTCGGGATATTGCTGGAGCATCTCTCGGAGTTGGTTGGCGCGTTCCTGCCATGATTTAGCCGGGCTGCGGTTGAGTTCAGCCACCTGCGATTGTAACCGTTCGAACTCGGCCGGTATTGCGGCCAGGCTGGTAGTTGGCCGGGGAGTTTTTGCCTGCAGTTGGGCATTCGCTGCCCGCAGTTGTCCGATCTCGCGTTGTTGGTAAATCAGCCCCGCGGTGCCGGCGACAAGGACGGCTGTGACCACGCTAGTTTTGATGAGGGATGTGCTCATAAAGAAGGTCAGGCCGGCGCCCACGGCGGCAGTCATGGCGCCTGTCGAAATGGCCGCCGCAAGTCCCGGTGGCGTGGCGGTGATCGCGTGGCTGCTGAGCGCGCCGCCCAAGGCCGCCGCGGTCGAGACGACGCCGCGGCGGGCCAGCGCGGCGCGCAGGGCGTCGAGGGCGCGCTCCACGCGCATGCGCACGGCGTTTTCGCTCAGAGAGAGCTGCGCGCCGATATCGCCATAGCTCCGGTTCTCGAAGAATCGCAGCAGCACGGCGGTGCGATCTTCTTCTTTCAGTTGCAGCATGGCCTCGTCGATGGCCGGGCGCAGGTGTTCCCAATCGGCTGCAGTGGGTGAGTCATCGACGGGGTCGGGCATGGCGTGGGCCTCGCGTTCGCGGCACCAGCGCCGCTGTTCAGAACGCCGCAGCTTGGCGGCGACGTGGTGGGTGGATGTGTAGAGCCAGCCGCTGAGCGCGGGGTGGCGGCGCAGGCCGCCGGCTTTGCGGGCGAGCAGCGTGAAGACCGCTTGCGTCACCTCTTGCGCGCGGTGCGGGTCGCCACCGACTTGGCGCAGCGCGGCCGAGTAAACCAAGGGGAGATACCGCTGCACCAGCGCGGTGAAGGCTGGCTCGGACCGGGCCTCAAGATAAAGGCGGAGTAATTCGGCGTCTGGTTGCATGCGGACTCATCTATTAATCCCCGACGACGACGGAACCGCACAAAAATTCGTCGTCCGCAAAAAACTCGGCAATCAGACCGCCAGGTCTTTTTTCCGCACGCGCGTCACACGGACGAATTTCGCCCGGAACAGGTCTTCCAGGACATCGCGAATCTCGGGCGAAATTTTTTCGACGAGGTCGTTGAGGGGCGGCAGGGCGCTTTTCTCCTCAGCCTCCTCGACGGCCGCCAGTGCGGCGGCCATGTCGACGCCCTCGTCGCCGCGTTCGCGGGCTTCCGCCAAGTAGGCCGCTTCGGCTTCGTCGCTGGGCAGAGATGGGGCATCGGCCTCGGGCAGGGCCGGACGCGATTCAAGCGGAGCGCTGGCGGCGGCCGCGGCGGGGCGGCGCACGTTGGGCGTCGCGTCGCGGTCCAGCGCGGGCGGGGGAACGTAGGTCGATTTGCGCAGGCGTTCGGCAGCCTGCACGGTGCCCCACGTCGCGTTCAGCCGGGCCTCAAGTCGTTCGATCAGGGCTTTTTTTTTGAGCCGTCGGTCTCCGCTGCGTTGGCGGGGAGTTCGTCGGCCAGCGCGGAGATTTCCTTGATTAGGCTGTCGATGGCGCGCGCGCGGCTCGCCTCGACGGCTTTGAGCAGGGTGACCTCGAAATTGATTTTTTCGGCGAGACCGAGCTTCACGCCGCCTTCGCCTTCGCGCAGCGCATCCAGCAGGCGTGTGATCTGTTCGGTCGTCAGCGGCGTGCCGCCGAGCATTTCGGTGCGTCCACCCTTGGCGATGGCGTCGAGCAGCGCCTGGCGCACCAGTGCCTGAAGATCGCTGAGCAAGCGCACGAGGTCGCGGCCGCTGGCGTCGCATTCGTCCACCAACGCCACGAGCCGGGCATGGTCGCCGGTGGCGAGCGTGCCGGCGAGCGCGGCGATTTTTTCGGCGGCGACAAGGCCGTAGACATCGAGCACGTCGGGCTCGGTGATCTCGGTGCCGCAGAACGAAATCATCTGGTCGAAGATCGATTGGGCGTCGCGCATGCCGCCGTCGGCGAGGCGGGCGATGCAGGCGAGCGCCTCGGGGGTGACGTTTACTTTTTCTTCCGCGGCGATCTTGGCCAGCCGTTGCACGATGAGCTCGGGCGGGATCGGCTTGAGGTCGAAGCGCTGGCAGCGGGAGACGATCGTCGGCAGCACCTTCTGCGGATCGGTCGTGGCGAAGACGAATTTCACATGGGCCGGCGGCTCTTCGAGCGTCTTGAGCAGCGCGTTGAACGCGGCGGCCGAGAGCATGTGCACTTCGTCGATGATGTAGATTTTGAACTTACCCTGCGCTGGGGAGTACTGGACGGTCTCGCGCAAATCGCGGACCTGGTCGACGCCGTTGTTGGACGCGCCGTCGATCTCGATCACGTCGAGGAACGAGCCGTCGGCGATGGCCTGGCAGGCGGGATCGGCGGGATCGAAGTCGGCCTTGGGACCGCCGGTGCAGTTGAGGGCCTTGGCGAAGATGCGCGCGGTGGAGGTTTTGCCGGTGCCGCGCGGGCCGACGAAGAGGTAGGCGTGGGCGATCCGGTCCCGGGCGATGGCGTTTTTCAGCGTGCGCACCACGTGGTCCTGCCCGACGACGTCGTCAAACGTCTGCGGGCGCCACTTGCGGGCGATGACTTGATATCCGGGTGAAGCCACGAGGCAGGTTAGACCAAATCGAACGGCGGAGAGCGCAAATAAAAAAAGTGGCCAGGCACTCCACGGCACTAGGAGGACGTCGTTACCGTTGCTACCTTCCGGTCCTGGCGGAGTTCACGCGCCTGCCCATGCATGGCACCTGGCCGTCGCGGAACATGGGCGGCAGCAGGCGCGGCGCAAGCTGTATTTCGCAGTATTAAAAACGCGCGTTGCTGGCAGGGTGCGGCGCAGCGCGTTTCGGTGCCGGACGGCCGGGCGAGACATGGGCCTTGCCCTCAGGACTTCGGTGCGGGCGTGGGAGCAGGCGCGGGGGCTGCTGCCGGAGGCGGCGTGGCGGGACGGTTGACCGGCGTGGGCTTTTTTGGCGCGCCCATCATGAGGTCTTCGACGCGTTTGCGTTGCAGCCAGCGGATGTCTTCAAACTTGGTGCGTTGCTCTTCCGTGAGGATGGGGAGGATCTCGTTGTTGGTGCGTTCGAGAATGTCCATCGTCTCGCGGTAATTCTTTTTGCGCAGCCGGCGGATTTCCTCGGCGGCGCGGTTGAGCACCGGTTTCACCTGGCCTTTTTGGGCTTCGTCGAGGCTGAGCTCGGTGACGAAGCGGCGCATCTGCCCGAGCACCCATTGTTGCTCGGGGATGGTCTGTTGCATGACCCGCGGTTTCCGGGCGGTGAAGCGCAGCGTCAGGAAGCCGCCGGCCACGGCGCCGGCAACAAAGATGCCCGTGAAGACCAAGGCGATTTTCCAGGGCTTGTTCATCGTCAGGAGCCGAGGTCGAGCACTTCGGCGATGGGATCGCGCAGTTCGGTCTCTTCGGTGAAGGCGCTGGCGAGGGCGGTGTAATTGGCGGCGACGCTCACGAGCATCAGCACCACGGCGACCCCGAGGGCGCGGAAAGAGAAACGCTCCATCATGATGCCGAGCGACGGACGGGGCGCGGTCATGGCGAGGGCGGCCACGCGGGTGGCGAAGCCGTAGGGCGCGGAGGTGTCGCGGGTGTCGGGCAATTGGCGGGCGGCGGCGGTGAGGCGGTCCCAAGGATTGGGTTGGCGGGTCGGGTTCATTATCGTTCCTTACGTTGTAGTTCTAAAAAGAGTTTTTGCAGTTTCCGGCGCGCGCGGAAAGCGCGGACTTTGATGAGGGAGTTGTTCCAGCCGGTGATCGTGCTGATCTCGGCGATGGTTTTCTGTTCGAGGTCGAGGAGCTGGAGGACGAGCCGGTCGGCGGGTTTGAGCTGATCGAGGAGTTTGTGCACCAGCTCGTGAGCTGCGAGGGTGTCGTCGGGCCCGCGGTCACTTTCGTTGGTCAACACGGCGTCGAGCACATCGGCTTCGTTTTCGGAAAGATCGGCCCAGCGAAATTCCGGGCGGCGTTTTTGCGCGCGCAGGTGATCGATGCAGGTGGTCACGGCGATGCGCGACACCCAGTGCGGGAAGGGGACGGCGCCTTGGTACTGTTCGAGTCGCGAGAACATTTTCATGAACACCTCTTGAGCGAGGTCCTCCTCGGCGACACGGCGGGGCAGATGGGCGCGGACGATGCGTATGACCAACGGATACAGGTGCTCGACCAGCTCCCGGGCAGCCAATTGATCACTCCGGCGCACTCGTTGGAGGCAGCCGACCAGATCAAAGGCTGTTTCGTCAGACATGGGTCGATGGAAGTGGCGTCATACACGATAGGCAAGACGTGCCTGCGGGGGGCAGGTTACAATTCTAACCGGCCGGCGGGCGGGGGCGGAGCGCCTGCTTTCGCTTGGCGAGTCGCTAGATACGGCTATGGTGCGCCCCATGATCGTCATTCGCCGCATGGTCGACCGGCACCAAGCCTACACGGCGGTGTTTCTGCCGGGCGAGCCGGCGAAGATCTTCCCCACCAGCGATCAAGAGCACGCGCGAATCCTCCAGATTTATAAACAGGACCGGCCTTATGCGGATGTGCTCAACGATTTTGCCGACTATGGTTTAGGCGGTGAAGCCGGGCCGGTGGGGGCGGCCACGCCAGGGCGGGCACTGGGCGGTGGCGGCCACGCGCTCAGTAATCGTCCATCACCTGCCACATGACCCAGCTAAAGCCGGAGGTGAACAGGAGCACGCCGGAGAAGCCGTAGATGACGGTGACAGCATTGATGCTGGTCAGGCCGACGCTCCCGACGATCACGAGATTGCCCAACACAAGGCACAGCCAGAAATCGCGTTTGCGGCGGGAGCGCCGCGGGGGCGGTGGCGTGACTTCGTAGAGCCCGGCGGCTTTTTCGCGCTGCTGGTTGGCGTGAAGGATCGCGTGTACGTCGTTCTCCGGGGCTGTCGGAGTGCCGGTCGCGTTGACCATCGTGAACTTCGCCGTGCCGAGTTTGAGGGGCGGATGCGGCGGCTCGTCCTCTGGCAACAGCGATTCGGGCGTGCTCACGGACGGAAGCTTACGGTGTCGGCGGGCGCAGTTGCACGTCGACCATGAGATCGGCGGCGATCTTCTCCAGGTCGACGCGCAGAGCGGCGAGCTGGGTCGTGGGCGGGATGCGCACGGTGGCGCGGGCTTGGAAAAGCATCGAGCCGTCCATCGGCGCGCTGACGCATTCCGAGGCAAATTCCTCCACGTTCACGCCGTGGGCGGCGAGCACGCCGGACACCTGGCTGACGATGCCGGGGCGATCCTGACCCACGAGGTCGAGCTGGACCACCGTGCCGGCGGGCACCGGTGCGCTGGCGGCGCCCTCGGTGTGGACGACGACGCGCAGGCCCTGGGATTCCAACGCTTGTAACGCGGTCGCCAGCGCGGCGACTTGCGCGGTGGGCACTTCGGCGCGGGCGAGGCCGGCGAACTGGCCGCCGAGCCGGCACATGCGGCTTTCGAGCCAGTTGCCGCCGTGTTCGGTGACGCGCGCGGCGAGCAGTTGCACGAGGCCGGGGCGGTCGGCCCCGATGATGGTCATGACGAGGGTCGCGAGCATGCGGCGAAGGTGGGGCGGGGCGGGCGGTTGGGCAATCCCGCAAACGACCGCCAGGCGGGTTTGTCACCGAAAGCCATGGCGCGGCGTGCGGTGACCTGTGCTATCGGGCGCGCCCTTGGCCGACGCAGCAGGGCTGCGATATTGTCCGGCGTCGCAGCGTCGCTGCCGCCAGCGCCTACCCGCAGTGGGCGCGGCGTTCCAAAGTATCCATCGCCCTCGTTCCTTCTCTGCCATGAATGCGAAACCTGCTTCCTCCTCCGCGAATTTTTCCATGTGGCGCCGTGGCGCCGTGCTCTCGCTGTTGGGCGTGGTGCTGTGGGTGACAACCTCGCTCCGGGCTGGCGATCGCTACGTCGCGGGCGCGGCGCTGGGTGATGGCAAGGGCACCACGGCGGCGAATGCTGCGGCGTATCTCGACGAAGCGTTCTGGAGCAGTGTCGAGGCCGACAATGCCACTGCGCCCACCACGGTGCATTTCCTGGCGGGCCGTTACAGCACGGGACCGCTCACGCTGACGGCGCTGGGCAACGAGCAGCACAAGCTCACGCTCGTCGGCGAAGGCACGGGCGCGGTGTTTGATACCGATGGCGATTTTCTGCTCTACCTGAAGGGTTGCCGGAATCTGCACCTGAAGAATCTGCATTTCACCGGCAAGGCCCGGAAATATGCGGTGACGGTCATTGGCATTTCGCCCGAGCGGCGCGACGCGATCATCCCGGTCAACCCGACGACGATGCAGGTGAAGGCGAATCTGTTTCGGCCGGCGCAGGACATCGATTTCGACGGCTGCACGTGGATCGATCTGCGGCAGGTTTTCTACGGCGCGCTCTGTCTTTCGTTCAACACGCACCACATCACGGTGCGCAACTGCGCCTTCAAACGCCTCGGTCTCGAACGCCACGCCCACATGATGTACAACGGCGGCGGCTCGCACCACCTCTTCATCTACAACAACACCTTCGAGGATTGCTCCGGCTCCTACGTGCGTTTCCGCAACCGCTCCGACTACGGCTACGTGTTCAACAACGTCTTTCGCAGCACCGGCACGCTGCCGACCGAGGATGCGTCGACCAGCACTTTCATCCAGGTGCCGCTCTACAATTCCTTCGACCCGGGCGAGGAGACGTTTGGCACCAATTTCTACATCATCGGCAACAGCTTCAACTGGGCGGAAAACCCGGTGAAGCGCGACGTGCAGGATCCCATCGACCAGATCAATTTTCACTCGCGCGACGCGATCCGGTTTCACCAGGGCGGTTTCGAGACGCGCGGCTTCCGCACGCTCCTGAGCAAAGACGAGGGCCACACACTCAACCTCGGCGCGCCCTCGGCGAAGAGGGCGCTGCTGGTGCTCAACTGCGGCATCAACCCCGACCGCATCGCGTGGTACGGCAACACCTACTCGGGCCCGATGATGCAGAAAGCCGCCTACGGTTGCCTCTCCGAATTCGGCGCGTTCCCCAAATCGCGTGGCTTCGACACCTACGCCGACATCTCGAATATTCTCACGCAAACGGAAATGTGGCGCGACAGCTTCGAGTCCGATGTCGCCCAGCCGCGGCGCTGGAGCGTCGTGCTAGAGAGCGGGGCCACCGTGGCGACGACGTTCGCCACCGCCGCCGCCGGCAAACGCAGCGTACTCTTGCAGGATGATTCGACCACCGGGAAGTGCGCGATCTCCCGCCCGGTCGGATCGCTCAACGGTTTTTATCTCCGCGCGTGGTTTTATTTCAACGAGACCACCAGCGATCACGTCTGCCTCGGCGACGGCGTGAAAAACTGGGTCGTGGCGGGCAAGTCCGGCTTCTGGGAAAATGACCGCGGCCGCTGCATCTCCAACGCGACCTATGTCGCCAACAAATGGTACCGCGTCGAAGTAGTGCTGGAGCAAAACGCACGCGACTACTGGGTGTGGGTCGATGGCGTGCTGATCACCAAGGATATTCGCGATCCCGCGCAGGGCCCGCTGCGGAAATTCGAGGGCGCGATCACCATGAGCCCCGCCGACGGTCCCACGACCGGCTCGATGCTGGTGGACGATGTGGTGCTGGCATCGCTCGACGAGCGGACGGACGGCGTACAGATCGTGCGGGCGACGGCGGTCAGCGCCGACGTGTTGCGCGTGAAATTCAGCGAGCCGGTCGACGCCACGCAGGGCGAGTCGGGCGCGTACTCGGCGCTCAATCCGCTCAATTACATGGTCTCCACGCGGTTTTTCCCGGCGTACGACCTCGCGCCGCTCGCCGTCACGCGCATCGACGCGACGACGTTTGACGTCAAGGTACAGGGCGCACTGCCGCGCTCGGGCGCTTATCTCTGGCTGACGACGCTGCGCAGCGAAAGCGGGCGGCCGTTGTCGCCCAGCGGTCGCATCAAGGAAATCGTCGCCGAGTAAGCGCCGCCTCCGCCGATGAAACGCATCCTCTGTTTCGGCGATTCGAATACGTGGGGCGCGATTCCCGCCACGCCCGACCGATATGCGGCCGGGCAACGCTGGCCGGGGGTGATGGCGCGCTCGCTCGGCGATGACTTCACGGTGATCGAGGAAGGCCAGCCAGGGCGGACCACGCTCTGGGCCGATCCGGTGGAACGCGTGGCCAGCGGATTGACCGACCTGCCGGTCTGCCTCGTGCATCACCGGCCGCTCGATGCGGTGATTCTCCTGCTCGGCACCAACGACACGAAAGCGCGGTTTGGCGTCGGACCCGAAGAGATTGCCGGCGGAATCGAACGCCTGGGCCGGCTGGTGCTGACGCGCGGAGCCGGGCGCGAGCAACGCGCGCCGCATCTGTTGATCGTGGCGCCGCCGCCGCTGGCAAAATTGACGGCGCACGCGGCGCTGTTTGCCGGCGGCACGGAAAAATCTCGTGGATTATCCGCGCGCTATGCCGCCGTGGCGCGGCGGCTGGGCGCGGGCTATTATGCGGCGGAGCGGGTCGTGCACTCCAGCGATCGCGACGGCATCCATTGGGACGCGGAGAGTCACGCCGCATTGGGACGCGCGCTGGCGCCGTTGATCGCCTTGCTCGTGGCTGCCTCTGCCGCAGTTCACGCCGGCTAGGGCGTCGAGCGGTTTCAAGAAGAACGTAGCCGCGCTTGAGCCAGAGGCGAAAACGTGGCCCGAGTGAACTAGCAGCCACGTTGTCGCGTCGCTCCAACGCGGCTACAGTTCCTACGGCTCTGCTGAAACCGCTCTAGCGCGCGTAGTCGTCGGCGTAGCGCTGGATGTCGTCTTGCTGCCAGTTGCCGAAGGCGACTTCGAGCACGCGCACGGGCTTGTCGCCCGCGCAGCTCAACCGGTGTTTTTCGTTGGCCCGAATCCAGATTTCGGCGCCCGCCGCGTAGGGGCGCGACTCCTCGCCGACCTGCACCACGGCGCCATCGTCGATCACGATCCACAACTCGGCGCGGCCGGTGTGGGATTGCAGGCTGAGGCGCTGGCCGGGCAGCACCGTCATGAGGCTGACGGTGCAGTCGCGGTTGTTGGCGAATTGCTTGAAGGAGCCCCATGGGCGGGTGACGAGAGCCACGCCGGGCTTTTCCGCCGGGATGGGTTTGGTGACGTAGTTGCTCATGTGAGTTGGGTGCGTTCGACCAGGGTCGGGCGGCCGTTGCGTTCGATCACGACGCAGCGAAAATTCTTCTGCGCAATCGCGGCGTAATCGTGTCCGGCTTTGGCGGGATAGACGCCGATGTAAGTGAGCGGCGTGGTGCCGGTGTTCATCGTGCGGTGCGCGGTGTGGCCGGGGACGTAGACCGCCTGATTGGGCAGCAGCGGTACCATGCGGCTTTCGCCGGAGGCTTCGTCTTCGAGCAACATCACGCCTTCGCCGGTGAGACCGAAATAGATCTCGGCGGCGTCGCGCCAGGAGTGCAGGTGCCCCTTGGTCATGTAGTATTCGTTGCCGATGCGGCCGGGCATGAGCAGTCCGACGCCGTAGTGCAGATCCCCGGCGCCGACGCCGGGCTCCACCGCACCGACGCGGTACAACACGGGATTGTCGGCCGCGAGGGCCGCCTCAAACGCCTTGGTGTCGGCGAAGCAGCCGCGCAGGTCGGAGAGACGGCGGGTCACCGACGGAGCGCCGATGATCTTGCCTGACTCGGGTTCGTAACGGGTGATAAGTTGCGGGAGGTCGAGCATGGTGGTTCAGGTTCTGACGTAGGCTTTCATGGTGGCGCACTCCTGGCCGACAGACGGCCCGTGCGGGCGGATGGTGTAGGCGCCCACGGCGGCCGGGATGATGAACGTCTCGGCGTAGTGGACGAGGAACGGGGCAAACGCGCCGGTCGGACTCTCGACGAGTGCTTCTTCGCCCTGGACGAGGTTGAGCACGTTGACGCCGTCGCCGGTGTGATGCGGCACGGTGCCCGTGAACCAGTGGCGGCGCGTCTCGATAAACTCGCGCTGGTGCAAGCCGGTGCGCTCCTCGCGCCAGCCCGGGCCGGAGGCGACCGGCTCGAAACGGTTGACGAGGTTGGCGTGCGTCCACGCGGTGGTGCGGTCCCACTGGATGTTGGCGGCGCCGTGATCGAGGTGGATCGGGCGCGGCTTGCCGTCGAGGCCGAGGCGGCCCCAGTCCCAGAGTTTGAAGGTGAAGATGTACGGCGTGGCGCTGATCTCGAGGACCATCGCCTCCGCGCCGGAACAGTGCACCGTGCCGGCGGGGATGAGGAAGTGGTCGTGCTTCTTCGCCGGGATGCGGTTGGCGTATTTGTCGGCGTCGAACGGCGCCTCGCCGCGCTGCGCGGTGCGCAAATCGGCGAGCATCGCGCTGGGATCGACGTTGTCCTTCAGACCGAGATAGACCGACGCGCCCGGGCCGGCATCGAGCATGTAATAGCTCTCGTCCTGCGTGTAGTGCATGCCGAACGCGCCTTGGATGTACTCGGTGAGCGGGTGAACTTGGAACGACAGGTTGCCACCGCCGATGGTGTCGAGGAAATCGAAGCGGATGGGAAACTCGTCGCCGAAGCGGGCGTGCACCGCGTCGCCGAGCAAAGCGCGCGGATGGGCGAACACCAGATCGAGCGAGGGCAACTCGACACGCGCGGCGCCGAAGCCGAGCAGCAGGCTGTTTTCCTCCGGCACGCAGTCGAAGCACCAGCCGTAGTTTTTCGCGCTCCGGTCGAGATCGCAAAATTCCTTCATCCACTGGCCGCCCCACGGCGCCGGGTCAAAGAACGGCACCACGCGGAAAGGCCGCGCGGCGGCGTGCTGCAACCCGCGGCGCACGGCTGCGCCCTCGACGAGCTGCGGCGTGGCGGGCTGGTGCGTATCGAGCACGAAGTCCCAGCGCGCGATCAGCGGACGCTTCCAGCGGTCGGCCACGCGCCAGTCGACAAAGAACGCCCGCTTGTATTGCAGGCTGGCGGGCGCGGTGTGGTTGGCCACGCCGAGGTTGGCGGACTCGTTGCGCCGGAAACGCAGTTGCGCTTCCCAGCGGGCGAGGTCGGCGTACACCAGCACATCGGCATCGGCGAGCAGGCTGGCGCCGCAGCCCACGACGAGCACGAGCCCGGAGGCGTGATCGGCCACGGCCTGGCGGCCGGCGCGCACGCGATCAGGCGAGAAAAATTGCGGCAAGTTGAGACCGCAGAGAAAACCGAACACCGGATCGTTGCCGCCGAGGAAGGGCGCGACGAGCGCGTCGATTTCCGCGGCCGGCAACAGGGCGTCGCGTGCGGTGAGCGTCAGCGACGGGCGGAGCCGTGTGCGCAGTTCGGTGAGCACGCGCGCCTCGTCGACGCCCGGATAGCACTCGACGGCCAGCACGGTTTTCAGCTGCGCGCGTGCGGTGACGGCCTGCCGCAGGCGGGTCGCGATGGCGTCCCAGCCCGCGACGCAGGCGTCTTCGCCGCCGGGCACGGCGACATACGGAAATTTGTCGTAGTTCGGTTTTCTCATTGGAAAGGAATTCAGGCCTTGCCGACCGCGGGAAATTGCTCGGTCAGCAGCCACTCGCCGGCGACGAGCGCGGCATTGTCGCCGAGCGCGGAGGCGACGACCTGCACTTTGCCCCAGGGCGTGTGGGCATAGCGGTCGACGTGCCGACGCACGGCGGGCAGAATGGTGTCGGCGCTGCCCATGATGCCGCCGCCGAGGATCACGATCTCCGGGTCGTAAACGTGGATGAGGTTCACCGCGAGCGAGGCCCAGACGAGCAGGCTGTGGTCGCGCAGTTGCACGGCGCAGGCATCGCCGGCCGCGGCGTGACGGAACACATTGGCATAATCGAGCGGGCTCACCGAGCGCAGCGGACTCTGGGCGAAACTGGGCAGCGTGGTCGCCACCTCGGCGAGAAACGCGGTCGAGGCCTCGGCCTCGGCGCAACCGATGTTGCCGCAATTGCAGGCGCGGCCGCCGTAGCGCAGCGTCATGTGGCCGCCGAGCACGCCGGCCTGACCGTGGCAGCCGCGCAGCACGCGACCTTGAATCACCGCGCACGTGCCGAGACCGGTGCCGAGTGTCATCATGACGACGTTGTCGGAACCGCGGCCGGCGCCGAGGCGCCATTCGCCGATGAGGGCGAGCCGCGCATCGTTTTCGATCGCGAGCGGCAGACCGAGCTCGGTGCGCGCCCACGCGCGGAGATCGAGCCCCATCGCATCGGCGAATTTGCCGTACTCGGCGAGGATGCGGCCGGTGGCGGTGTCGACGAGACTGGGGAATGCCATGCTCGCACCGGCGCAATCGCTCAGACGCAGGCTCAGCGATTCGAGCAGGCGCAGCCACGCGGCCTTGAGCACAGGAAGCTGGGGCGCGAGGCCTTGCTTGGAGTTGGCGGGCTCGACGGTTTGGGCGAGCACGCGGCCGTCGCGCACAACGGCGATTTTCATGCGGGTGCCACCAAGATCGCAGGCGAGAAGATTCATTTGGGGGGAGTCGGGTTAAGGGAAAGGGTCAGGGCTGGCGCAGGTTCAGCGTCAGGCGGAACCGCTCGCAGCGGTAATGCACGATGGCGTACTCGATGGGCCGGCGGCCGGTATCGAGCACGACGCGATCCCGGCGCAACAACGCCGCGCCGGTTTTTACCTTGAGCAGTTTTGCGAGCTGCCGGTCCGCCACGGTGGAGGTGAACTCCTCGCTCGATTCGTCGGCCACGACGCTGCAACGCTGGCGGATCAGATCGTAGAGCGGCTGGGTGAAATCCTCCTGCAGCGTGAGGCCGAGGCGCGGATGCAGGTAGGAGCGGAAATGTACCTCAGGCTGGCCGTCCCAACCGCGCACGCGATCCAGACACAACACCGGACTGCCCGCATCAAGGCGCAGGGCGGTGGCGATGGCCGCAGGCGCGGCGAGCATGGTGGCTTTGACGAAGTGCGTTTCGACTTCGATCCCCTTGGCGGCCATTTCGCGGGTGAAACTCTGCCAGGCGCCGACGCCGGAGTGGACCTTGGGCTCGATCACGCGGGTGCCGACGCCGGAGGTGCGTTCGAGCCGGCCTTCCGACACCAGCCGGGCGATGGCGGCGCGCAGCGTGTTGCGGCTGATGCCGAGCAGGCGCGCGAGCGAAACCTCGTCGGGCAGAAGCCCGCCCGCCTGGTAATCCGGCTGCTGAATCAACGTCCGCAAGGCCTGTTCCGCCTGCGCGTGCAGCGGCAGCGGATTGCGGCGATCCAGACGGGGAACGGAGGACGTGGAGGCCTTGGCGGACATGGTTTGTTTGAAATGTTCAAACAAACCAACAATGCAGTCGCCAGTGTCTGTCAAGCGTCCGGTGTCAGACGGGAGGAGGGGCGGAAGCGCAGTGCTTCCGCATCAATGATTTTCGGCAAAACGGGTTTTCATTCCGCCGTTTTGGCGGGCATAAAGCCCGCCCCACCACCGGCAGAAACACGACCAATTTCAGGTCAGGCCGTACTCGGCGGGCAGGTATTTCGAGGTGTCGGCGAGCGCCATCTGTTGGGCGATGAAGGCGGACTCGTCGGTCGGCAGCTCGTCGAGCTGGGCCGTGATCGAATCGAGGAAACTCACTTCGCGAGGAATGATCTTCAGCTGCCCCGAATTGTGGCCGGCGCGCAAGAGCTCGATGGCGCAGCGCGCGGCGGCCAGTCCGGCGTGGTAATGCGTCGGCGCGGCGACGATCGCGCGGGAAATGGCCATCACGCTGTCGGGCGTCAGCACCCACGCTTGCGGATCGAGTCCGGCGTCGGAGTCGACCAGCCAGCGGCGCAGTGTCAGCGCGGAGGTTTTGCCCTCGGCGAGCGCGCGGTTCATCAGGCGGCAATCGTAGATGAGCTGCTCCATGTAGCACGTCGGCGCCATGCCGGCGAGGAGACGGATGTTTTGCACAGACTCGTTGGACCAGGTGTCGGCGTAGACGGCGGCGATGTTGCCCAGCGGGCTGAGATGCGCGCAGGCGGCGGTCTTGCCTTCCATCGCCATCGGATAACCGGTGATGGCCTTGAGGTACGGGTTTTCGTAGCCGCAGTCCTTGCCCGGGCCCACGGCGCCGTGCTCGTAACACACGAGTGTGCGCACGGCGGTGATGGCGCGCACGACGGCGGCGAAGACGCGCGGAATCATCTTCTGCTCGGCCAGCACCATCGCGGTGTTGCCGAAGCCGCAGGCGGTGTCGCCCGCGCAGATGGCGCCATGGCGCTGGGCGATCGCGGCGAGTTGCTTCCAGAGAAACTCCATGTCGCGCACGCCGAGCACGCACAGGGAAAAGATGACCTGCCCGAGATCGCAGTTCATCAGCGCCTCGTCGTGCAGTTCCTTGCCGCCGACGGATTCGATGCTGAGAAAATCGGCGCCGGCGCGCGCGGAGCTGTCGAAGAGCTCCAGCATCCGGTCCCAGTGTTCGCCGGAGCGCATGATCGGCGGACGCGCGAACTCGCGATTGTCGTTGGGCGTCATGCGCAGGGCGCTGGGCAGGCCGTACTGGCGGCGGGCGTCGGCCATGCCGTCGAGGAGGATTTGCGCGAGTTCGAGGCCGAAGGCCGGCGTCGAGGTCATGGGCGGCACGGTCTCGAATTCGAGCACGACGCCGGGCGCTTTCAATTCGGCGGCGCGACGCAGCGCGTCTTTCACGATCTCGCGGTAGTGCCCGGCGACGGCCGGCATGGTCGCGGCGGTCACGTCCATCGTCGGCAGCGTGAAATTCAGTTCGGGATAAACCAGACCGCCGCCGAGGTGCAGACCGTGGCGCGTGCGAAGAGATTTGGGGGCGTGGCCGAACAACAGGTCGTCGGCGTGGTTGATGGCGAGTTGGCGGTATTTCATGGGCGATGTCCGGTGGAGAAAGGTGGGGGTGTCTGCTGCGCACCCTAGCACGTCGCCGCGGCGCTTGGCTTGAAAGGCGGTGCTTTTTTTTAGGACTTTGGTGCGCCCGCCGCCGCTTCTTCTGCGGCAAGTCGCTGGCGGACGCGCGGAAGTCGGCACGCGCGGCTGCCGGAAGAAATCGCACCGAACGCATCGACCCCAAGAAAAGAAAACCCCCACCGGAGACGGGTGGGGGCGGAGGCGAAACCGGCGCGTTAATCGCGGTAGGGCCACGGGCCTTCGGCGGCGGCCCAGTCGAACTCCACGATGCGGCCGTCGATCCGCCAGCGGCGCGGGCAGACGGTTTCCATCCAGTCGAGCGGTTCGGCCACCGGCGGCGGCAACGCAGCCTGCGCGAAGGCGACCTTGAGCGCGCTTTTCACCTCGGCGTCGACCACGCCCAGCTCGGGCGAGACGAACAGCGGCGTGCCGCTGCCGGCCAGGAGTTCGAGCCATTGACGGCTCTTGTCCCACGCCTGCTGCCGGGTGATGGCGGCGATGTCGGCGTCGTTCGCGTAGAAGGCGCCGTGGTGCGGCGCGCGAAACGCCAGGGTGTTGACGCCCATGCGGCGGGTGCGGTCCCACGAGCGGCCGCTCACGTCGTCGCCGATGCGGTTGATTTCAAAAAGTCCGGCGGACAGATGGCTGAAGGTGTTGCAACCGATGAGGAGCGCATCGCCCGCGGCTTCGCGCAGCGTGCGGTAAAGCGCCAGCACGATCTCCGCGCTGGTGCGGCTGCGGTCGGCGAACTGCCACTTGTCGTCGGTGAGCGTTGCGCCCATGGCGAAGCCCCAGCGCCCCATGATGTCGAAGCTGCTGAAGTCGTGCTTGATCATTCGATACCCCCACTGGCGCAGGCGGCGGGTGTCCTCGGCGACGAGCGCGAGCACGTCGGGGAGCGACGGGTCGAGATAGGCGGCGGCGCGGCTCAGGCGCAGATTTTGAGGGCGGGCGGCGGCGGCGAGCAGCGGGCGGAACCAGATGCCGGGTTGCGCGCCCGCGGCGGTGAGCTTCTGGGCAAACGCCGCCATGTCGCCGAAGCGTTTGTTGCCGCGGTCCCACATGCCTTTCTCCGGACCGGCGGGCGACCAGCCGTCGTCGATGATGCTCCACGGACGGTTGTCGCCGGTGGGCGAAAGCGCGACGACCAGTTCGGTGGTCTGGAGAATGACATCGGGGTGGTTGTTGCCGTACGAGTAATACCAATCGTTGGTCCCGTAACACGGCGCGGCGGGCAGCAGCGGCTTGGGGCAGAGCTGCCGGCAGAAGGCCTGCGTGGCGGCGAACGGCGTCTCGTCGGCGAGACCGCGACGGAAGCACACCTCGCATACGGCCAGCGTGCGCGCGCCGAGTTGCACGCCCACGCCGCCGTTGCGCACATCGGCCCAGAGCGACATTCCCGAGTAGTCGGCGTTCCAGAAACAGAAGGCGTTGGGCCCGGTGGCGACGCCGTAGCCGTCGGTGCGTTTGCCGTCCCACGCCATGAAGTACCACGGGAGGGTGCGGTTGGGCGCCTCGCTGCGCCATTCGAGATCGCCGTAGGAGCGTTCCCAGTGGTCGTTGAGGTAAAGCTTGGTGGCGGAGAGATTCTGGCGCCAACGCAGGCGCAGCCGCAGGACGTTGTGCTTTGGCGCGGTGAGTGTCACGGCCAGCCGGCCTTGCGCGGCGATGGTGCGCACTTCCAACCCGGCGGCCTGCCAGGCACCATCCGCGCCCGGTTGCAACGTGACCTGCCCGCCTTCGTGGAAAACGGTGACCGAATCCGGCAGGCGCATGACCGGACCAACCGGCGCAGCGATGGCGGGTGCGGCGGCCGGAGCGGCAGAGGCCTGGCCGCGGGCGAGACCGCCCAGTGCGGCGACCGAGGAGGCGGTCAGGAGATTGGAGCAAAAGGTTCGACGATTCATGGGGAGAGCGGCAGGGTCGGAGATAAAAATTCAGGCTGTAACGAAGTCGTTTGCGCTGCGTCTGGAAAGCTATTCCGCACACCGACAAAAAGTATTTCCACGAAAACCCATGAGCCGATCCCAACCCACCCGCCGCCGTTTTCTCCAAACTTCCGCCTGGGCCGGACTCGGCGCCTCGCTCGCGAGTCTCACCCTGGGACGCAACGAGGCCGCCGCCCAGTCGGTAATCGCGTCCAAGCCGGGCACCGATTTGAGCGCGGTGCCGCCGCGGCCCGCCGGGCAGAAACCGGTGCATGCGCTGACCACGCCGCCGCTCGAGCGCGTGCGCATTGCGGTCATCGGCCTGCATCGCGGCATGACGCACGTCAAAGCCGCGCTCGGCATCGAATTCGCCGAGGTGGTGGCGGTGTGCGACATCATTGACGAACGCGCGCAACTCGCCGCCCAGGAGTGCGAGAAGCGGCGGGGCAAGCGCCCGGCGATTTACAGCGGCTCCGACAGCGCTTGGGAAAAACTGGTCGAGCGCGACGACATCGACGTGGTCTACATCGCCACGCCGTGGGACTGGCACGTGCCGATGGCGGTGCGGACGATGGAGCGCGGCAAGCATGCCTTCGTCGAAGTCGCCGCGGCGGTGACGGTCGAAGAGTGCTGGAAGCTCGTCGATGTGAGCGAACGCACGCAGCGGCATTGCGTGCTGCTGGAGAATTGCTGCTACGGCGAGAACGAGCTGTTCGTGCTCAACCTGACGCGCGAAGGCGTGTTCGGCGAGCTGACCCACGCCGAGTGCGCCTACATCCACGACCTGCGCACCGTGCTGTTCCAACTCGGCAACGAGGGCGATTGGCGGCGCAATTACCACTGGCAGCTCGACGGCAATCTCTATCCCACGCACGGCCTCGGCCCGGTCGCGCAGTATCTGGGGCTCGGCACCGGCGATCAGTTCAAGTTCCTCGTTTCGATGAGTTCGTTGGAACGAAATCTGACGCAGCATCGCAACGCCACCCAGCCCAACGGCGGCCGCCACGCCGCCGAGAAATACGTCTGCGGCGACATGAACACCTCGCTGGTCAAGACCGAGCGCGGGCGCACGATCATGATTCAACACGACGTGGTCAGCCCGCGGCCGTACAGCCGGATCAACGCCCTGAGCGGCACCGGCGGCACGTTCTTCGATTACCCGGCCCGGCTGGCGCTCAACGATCCCAAGAGCTTCGGGCTCGCCGCGAAGGGTTCACACGCGTGGCTGAGCGCCACCGACCTGGCGGCGATGCGCCAGCGTTTCACCCATCCGCTCTGGCGTAAGCTCGCCGAGCGCGCCAAGGGCAGCGGGCATGGCGGCATGGATTTCGTGATGAACTGGCGGCATCTGGATTGCGTGCGCCGCGGGGTGACGCCGGACAGCGTGGTCTACGATGCCGCGGCGTGGAGCTGCATCATCGAGCTCTCCGCGCGCTCGGTGGCCACCGGGGGCATGCCCGTGGTCATCCCGGATTTCACGCGGGGCCTGTGGTCGACGTTGCGTCCGCTGGCGATCGCCGATCCGCGCGTCTGAGTTAGGCCGCGTCGGCCCATGGTGGTGACACAAAAAAAGCGCACCCGCCATAAGTGGGCGGATGCGCTGGTGGAGGGAAATTAAGGTTTGGCGGTCAGTTGCTCGCGCAGCCAACCCGGACGGTTGGTCGTGATGCTGTCCGCGCCGAGTTCCTGCCAGTGTTTGGCGACGGCGACATCGTCGACCGTCCAGACGTGAAGCTGGAGACCGGCGTCCCGGATTTTTTTCACATCGGCGGGCGTCAGCGGCCAGGTGCTCTGCAAATCCAGCCCGGTGAGTTTGGCGGCGGTCGCCTGGGCAATCACTTCGTCGAGCGTCGGCTGCTTCTTGGCGCTGGGCTTGGCCGGATTGGGGGCGCGGTAGCCGACCAAGTATTGAGTCGGGAGCTTCGGCAGCTGCTTCCGTACTTCCTGCAGCGAATCGTAGTTGAAGCTGATGATCGTGATCTTCTTTTCGTCGGCGCCGTTGCGGGCGAGCACCTTGACGAGCTCGGGCACGAGCTCGGGGCCGACCTTGATCTCGACGAACATCCGCTTGCCGGCCGGGATGAGCGCGATCTGCTCGTCGAGGGTGGGCAATTTTTCACCGGCGAACTTCGGGTCTTTCCAACTGCCGGCGTCGAGGGTGCGCGCTTCGGCCAGCGTGAGACTGGCGATCTTGGCGTCTTTGCCGGCGGTGCGTTTGTAGGTCGAGTCGTGGATGACGATGATCTGGCCGTCTTTGGTGAGATAAATATCGGTCTCGACGGCGTCGGCCTTTTGTTCCCAAGCGAGCTTTTCGGCGGCGAGGGTGTTTTCTGGCGCATCGTAAGAGGCGCCGCGGTGGGCGACAAATTGGACCGCGGAGAGCGGCGCGGAGAAGAGGGCCAACACCGCCAGGTTGGTGGCCGTAGCATACGCAGAGAAGCGAGTCATGATGATGGTGGGATTAAGGGTGCTGAGCGAGGATAACGCCCGAAGTGCGGAGAGCAAATACTCCGGGCGCTTCAGGCGCTGCGAGCAAGACGCAGTGTGCGGTCAGAAGTTCCCGCGCACAGCGAATTTCACGACGGTCGAATATTTGACAATGCCGGACTTGCGATCGCGGTAGCCCCCAGTAGGCGTCCTGCCGGCCGACATCGAACGCCTCGATGACATCGCACCAGAAGGTGAGCTTGCGGTTGAAAGCACAGGCGATCTTGAAGTCGATCGGCGCGTAGCCTGCTCAGCTTGAGAAAGAGAGCAGTCAGACAGCGATACTCGGCCCGCCACCGTTGGCTCGCCCTACCGCAATTCTGCACGCGGGTGCAGAATTCATACATTGCCCGGATATGCCCACGAAACACGCGAAAGGACACGAAAAGGCAGTGAGCGATGCTCCCCGTAGCGGCCGAGGTGACGAGGCCGGGGTTGGACTGTAGAAATCAGGCCCAGGCGGTCGACTGGCACCACCTGAAAGGCGATGCATGTGACTCCTGCGTCAGGGCTCCTGATCGGCAACGAAAAGCTGCTGTCAAATGTCAACCCATGACCCCCTTGGCTCGGTCCCGGTCTACTGGTTCGGCTGACTTTTTGTCCGGCGTTTCATGACGGAATGTCGGAGGGAAATGCCACCGAGCGCCAAAATGCTTAGCACCGTGGCTGATACTCCTCCGAATGCCACAATCATACCGAACATGATATTGTCATCTCCTCGTATGTGGGCAAGGGACCCGGGGTATACGCCAGTTATACCTAGTAATCCGAATACCACGAGGCACACTGCAAAACGACTAGCACGTGGAGTACGATACAACGAAATAGGTAATCCGAACGAAACAACCGCATTCAGCAGGAATGGCAGTAATGCTGGCTGCGAATACTCGCGATACAGACCGAATAGGATCAGTGCCAAGAAGAACGAATGCAGCTGAATCCAGGCTGCAGAAAGAAGGCAAATTAGTCGAAAGGTGGGCATTGTCCTTTGACTAGACACTATAGCTGCGTGACACCGAGCGAAGGAGAAAAGATGTTGGTCCCCGGGGGGCGTGGGTGGCTCGTATAAAGCGAGCCGGGCCACAAGATGGAGGCGTCAGCCAAAACTACCGACAAAGGAGACCAGCACATGTGCACGCACGTTGGATTCGTGGGCCTGGATGTCCACCAAGATTCCATCGTCATCGCGTGGATGGTTGAGTCTCGCACCTTCGCTCAGAGGTGGCGCGCGTTGTCCCCAACGCGCGTCGAGCGTCTTGAGGACAAGTCGCGCCACCGAAACAGTCGTCCCTGTGGCGCGGATGTCTGGCCACCGGCCGGCGGTCCTTCACTCTTCCCCATCAATTTCCGCAGCCTGACTCTATCGGATCGCCTTGCCACGCGGTACGCAGCGCCCCACCGCAATTCTGCACGCGGGTGCAGAATTCATACATTCCCCGGAATCGCCCACGAAACACGTGAAAGGACGCGAAAAGGCAGTGTGCGATGCTCCCCGTAGCGGCCGAGGTGACGAGGCCGGTGTTGGGCTGTAGATATCAGGCCAAGACGGTCGACTGGCACCACCTCAAAGGCGATGCATGTGAATCCTGCGTCAGAGCTCCGATCGGCAACGAAAAGCCGCTGTCAAATGTCAACCCATGACCCCCTTGGCTCGGTCCCTTGGCTCGGTCCCCTTGGCTCGGTCCCTTAGAAGGCTGGTTCATTCTTCAGGTGCCGGCGCGGACGCTGTCGAATCCGGCGCTTGCGCAAGCTGCTTCTTCCAGTGAGCTAGACGGGAAGTCTTGTAGTCGAGCTCATAGAGGTAGTTCAGAAGGTCTTCGCAGATTTCGAGTGCGACAGCTAAGTCGTAGCCCGATGGAGGCTCCAGCTCATGAGCAGCCTGATTGCCCATAAATCGAAGGCTATGCAGATTGTTCACGATGCTTTCGGGCAGCACTTTCTTCAACCCGTCGATCTTCTTCTCGATGGTCTTACCTGATATGCCGTTCTCGCGACAGATACCTTCTATCAGTGCTCTGAGGCCAATCGCACAAAGCGTCCATGCAGCAGAATTGAAGCAAATGACTGCTTCCTTGTAGATCGTGGAAAGACGCTCGGGAAGCTTGGTGAAATATTTCGCCTTCACCGAATACCGGGCCGGCTTAGGGTGATACTGATAGCGCCACTCGTCATCGATATCTAGCCCGTAACGCTGTTCGAGGAGGACCGCCTCACATCCAATGCAGCGCCAAAGTCGAAACTCAGTGATCTCGGTGATCGGAGGTCCATCTTCTTCGCTGTCACCTTTTGAATAGAGATTATCGGAGCGCTGCCCCATCCAGACTTCTTCGTGGTTGGTGTCGCCGTCGCACCGATTGCAATAGAGCTTCCGACGGTTGGGTTGTGCTGGATTTTCCATAGTTTTGCCGAACAGTGTTATTCGCACCAACTGAGTTGAGCTTTCATCGGTGAAAATTAGTCCGGAGAAAGCTCAACTCGGGTGATGGGCGTGGAGGCTGGCGGGGTTTGGGTTCCTGAAGTTGTGCAAGGGCAAGCATGCTCCGGCTTCGGTCATGTTGGCCAAGATCTAGTGGCAAGGGCATCTGGGGCAAGGGGCAAGTCTTGTGAGAGACATGCCGTGTGGGTGGCATCACGCAGGGGCGAGCCAAGCCGAGGGGCAGGTTTTAAGTCTGGCAGACGCAGACGGGCGGCAACGGTCCCAACGCACCCGGGCGGCACGTCTCGCGCCGCCTTCCTCTTCGTTCCAGTCTGTCCGTTCGCCGGTAATGCTGGCGGCGTGTACAGTTGTTTGCCGACTATGCGCGGAAGTGTCCCTACCGCGGGACGGTGTTTGCGGCTATAGTCCGGCCGCGCTCTCGCGCAGTCATCAACCGCCCTCCACCCATGAAACTTCCGCTCTATTGGATCGACGCTTTTAGCAGCCGCGTATTTCGCGGAAATCCCGCGGCGGTCGTCCCGCTCGAAAGCTGGCTCGACGACGAGCAGCTGCGGGGCATCGCCTTCGAAAATGGCTTATCGGAGACGGCGTTTTTGGTGCGCACCGGCGAGGCGCGCTATCGCCTGCGCTGGTTCACGCCGGCGGTGGAAGTCGATCTTTGCGGCCATGCCACGCTGGCGAGCGCGCATGTGTTGTTCCGCGAACTCGGGCTTCAGGGCGACTCTGTGACCTTCGAAACGCGCAGCGGCGAACTGCGGGTAGCTCGTGCCGCCGGCCACCGGCTGGAGCTGGATTTTCCGTCACTGCCCAACACCGAGATCGTCCAGCCCACACCGGAGTTGCTGCGCGGCCTGGGCCGCGCCCCCGAGCTCGTGTTGACCGCGCCGACGCGGTGGCTGTGCGTCTACGCCAGCGCCGCCGAGGTGCGGGAGTTGAAACCCGACCATGTGGCGCTCGCCCAAGTGAAGCCGGGCCGCATCATCGTCACCGCGCCGGGGGAGGCGGGCGACTGCGATTTCGTCTCGCGGTATTTTGCGCCGGACGCCGGCATCCCCGAAGATCCGGTGACGGGCTCCGCGCATTGCACGCTTGCTCCTTACTGGGCGGAGCGACTGGGCCGGGCCGAATTGCATGCCCGCCAAGTCTCGGCGCGTGGCGGCAAGCTCTGGTGCAAAGTCGCGGGTGATCGCGTTAAAATCGCAGGCGAGTCAGTCTGTTATCTGCGCGGCGAGATCGAGCTCTGACGTGGTTCGTTCGGCATTGATGTTGGCGGCCCCATGTCTCCGGCTGAAAAGCGCTCCATCGTAATTTGACTCGAACGCATGGGCGGATGATCCGCGCAGCGCCGGGGCATACGAACGCTCCGATGGAATTCCTTTTGCGACCAAGCGCAGGTTGGGCATGGGTGGTGCGAGCGAGGCATCAAAATAACACGCCATGAAAATTCCCCGACTCGGTTTCCTTGCGGTCCTCGTTTTGCCGGCGCTTTTGCTGCATGGCTCGGCGGCCGAGGCGACGACGGCGTATCTCTTCACCTATTTCACGAAAAACGGCGCGGACGGGTTGCATCTCGCGTGGAGCGCCGACGGGTACACGTGGTCCGCGCTCAAGGAGGGGAAAAGTTTTCTGACCGCCGCGTTCGGCAAGGCGAACCTCATGCGTGATCCGTGCGTGGCGCGCGGGCCGGATGGCACGTACCACCTCGTGTGGACCACGGGCTGGGACGGGGCGATCATCGGTCACGCGGCGACGAAAGATTTCATCACCTGGTCGGAGCCACAGGCGTTGCCGGTGATGACGCACGAGCCGACGGTGCGCAATTCCTGGGCTCCGGAAATCGTCTGGGACGAGGGGCGCAAGGAGTTTTTAATTTTCTGGGCATCGACGATCCCCGGTAAATTTCCCGAGACCGAGGGCGCGTCGGAGAACAAGTACAATCACCGCATCTACGGCACGACGACGAAGGATTTTGTCACGTTGACGCCGACGCGGCTCTTCTACGATCCCGGCTTCAGCACCATTGACGCGACGCTGCTGCCGGCGAACGGCCGCCAGTTTCTGATCGTCAAAGACGAGACAAAGCTGCCGGTGGCGAAGAAGCATCTGCGCCTTGCGGTGGGCGACGATCCGCGGGGACCGTTTCGCGATCTCGGGCCGCCGTTTACTCCCGAAGGCGTGTGGGTCGAAGGCCCGACTGCGCTCCAGATCGGCGCCGACTATCTCGTGTATTTCGATGCTTACGTGAGCAAACGTTACGGGGCGATGCGCTCGCGCGATCTGCGGACGTGGGAAGACGTGAGCGTGCTGATGTCGTTTCCCGGCGAAGGCACCCCCGAGCGCATGCGGCATGGGACGGTCATCGCGGTGCCGGTGGAGTTGGTCGAGCGGTTGCGCGCGCTCGCGCCGACACCGGCCGATGCCGGCGTGCCGGCGGCGGCATCAAATCTGAGCCTGTGGTACCGACAGCCGGCGGCGGTGTGGACGGAGGCGTTGCCGGTCGGCAACGGGCGGCTGGGCGCGATGGTGTTCGGCGGCACGGCCGAGGAGCGTCTGCAACTCAACGAAGACACGCTCTGGACCGGCCGGCCGCACGATTACGCGCACGAAGGAGCGGCGCAGCACTTGCCAGAGTTGCGCCGGTTGCTCGCCGAGGGCCGGCAAAAGGAGGCCGAGGCGCTCGCGATGGAGAAGTTCATGAGCGTGCCGTTGCGCCAGGAAATGTACCAACCGATGAGCGATCTGCGGTTGCACTTCGCGGGGCACGAAGGCGCGACCGAATACCGGCGCGAACTCGACCTCGATGCGGCGGTGGCCGCGGTGCGTTACCGTGTCGGCGCTGTCGTGTATGGGCGCGAGACGTTCGCCAGTTTACCGGATCAAGTGGTGGTCGAGCGCCTCACGGCCAGCCGCCCGGGCGCGATCAGTTTTACAGCGGTGCTGACGAGTCCGCACGCCGGAGCGGCGCTGGCGGCCACCGGGCCGGACGAGGTGGCGCTGCGCGGACAAGTGGCGGCGGGCGGCATGAAGTTCGAGACGCGGCTGCGGGCTGTGGCGCAGGGTGGGCGCGTTCAAATCGAGGACGGTCGGGTGACGGTGACCGGCGCCGACAGCGTCACGCTGCTGCTGGCGGGCGCGACCGATTTCGTGAACTACCGCGAACTCGGGGCCGATCCCGCGGCACGGGCGGAGACGGCGTTGCGAGCGGCGGCGGGGAAAAGTTACGCGGAGTTGCACCGCGCTCATGTGGCGGATCATCAGCGGCTGTTTCGGCGCGTGACGCTCGATCTCGGAGCGGCACCGGCGTTGCCCACCGACGAGCGGCTGGCCGCGCCGGACAAGACGGCGGATCCGGCGTTGATCGCGCTGAGTTTTCAGTTTGGGCGCTACCTGCTGATCGCGAGTTCGCGGCCCGGCGATCAACCGGCGAATTTGCAGGGCATCTGGAACGACCAGCTCACGCCGCCGTGGGGCAGCAAATACACGGTCAACATCAACACCGAGATGAATTACTGGCCGGCCGAAGTGGCGAACCTCGCCGAGTGCGCCGAGCCATTGTTCGCCCTGCTCGACGATCTGGCGGTGAGTGGCCGGAGCACGGCGCAGGCCCACTACGGCGCGCGCGGTTGGGTGTTGCATCACAACACCGATCTCTGGCGCGGGGCCGCTCCGATCAACAGCCCCACGCACGGCATCTGGCCGACGGGAGGCGCGTGGCTGTGCCAGCATCTGTGGGAACACTATCGATTCGGCGGCGATCGCGAGTTTCTCGCCCGGCGCGCTTATCCGACGATGAAAGCGGCGGCGCAGTTTTTCGTGGATTATCTCGTGCGCGATCCGAAGACCGGCTGGCTCATCAGCGGGCCGTCGAACTCGCCGGAGAACGGCGGCCTCGTCATGGGACCGACGATGGATCACCAGATCATCCGCGAGCTTTTTGCGAACACCGCGCAGGCGGCGGCGGTCTTGGGCGTCGATGCGGAGTTCGCCGCGCAGTTGACGGCGATGCGGGCGCAGATCGCACCGAACCAAATCGGCCGGCACGGCCAGTTGCAGGAATGGCTCGAGGACAAGGACGATCCCGCCAACAAGCACCGCCACGTCTCGCACCTGTGGGGCGTTTTCCCGGGCAGCGAAATCACGACCCGGACGCCCGCGTTGCTGGCGGCGGCGCAGCGCTCGCTCGAATTTCGCGGCGACGAAGGCACCGGCTGGTCGCTTGGCTGGAAAATCTGTCTCTGGGCGCGGATGCGCGACGGCGAGCATGCGCACCGGATGTTGCTGCAACAGCTCCGGCTGGTGCGCGAGCAGGGCACGAAGACCAGCGGCGGCGGTTCTTATCCGAACCTGTTTGACGCGCATCCGCCGTTTCAAATCGACGGCAACTTCGCGGCCACGGCCGGCGTGACGGAGATGCTGCTGCAAAGCCACCTCGACGAAATCGAGCTGCTGCCGGCGTTGCCGCGCGGCTGGCCGGCCGGCACGGTCAAGGGGCTGCGCGCCCGCGGCGGATTTGAAGTCGATCTGACCTGGCGCGGCGGGAAACTCGTTACGGCGGAGATTCGTTCAGCGCTCGGGCAACCGGCGCGCATCCGTTACGGGGCGACGGTGCGGGAGATCGCGATTCCGCAGGGTGGGGCGGTGCGGCTCGACGCAGAGTTGCAACCGGCGCGGTAACGCCGGCCACGTCGGCGCGCGGCTACTTGATGCGCGTTTCCATCGAGCGGACCAGCGCGGTGAGGAAGGCGGGATCGCCCGGCAAGGAGCGGAGCGCGGCGAGCGCGGCCTCGGTTTGCTCGTGGGCCATGCGCCGGGCGGCGTCGAGCCCGTGGAGTTTGACGTAGGTGGTTTTGTCGGCGCGCGCGTCTTTGCCGACGGTTTTGCCGAGCGTGGCGCTGTCGCTCGTCACATCGAGAATGTCGTCGATGATCTGAAACGCCAGGCCGAGGTGACGGCCGGCGGTGCGCAGGGCGGTGACCTGGCTTTCGTCTGCGCCGCCGCAGCGTCCGCCCATGACGAGTGCGGCCTCGATCATGGCGGCGGTTTTGTTGAGATGAATGAACTCCAGCCCCGCGGCGGTGGCGTCGGTTTTCTTCTCGGCCAGCAGATCGGCCATTTGCCCGCCGATGAGGCGCCGGCTGCCGGCGGCGTCGCCGAGCTCCTGCACGAGGGCGACGGCGAGGGCGGGTTGCGCGGCGTAGGCGGTGGCGAGCAGGGCGAACGCATGGGTGAGCAGCGCATCGCCGGCGAGCAGCGCGGTGGCTTCGTCGAAGGCCTTGTGCACGGTGGGACGGCCGCGCCGCAGGTCGTCGTTGTCCATGCACGGCAGGTCGTCGTGGATGAGCGAGTAAGTGTGAATGCACTCGATGGCGACGGCGGCCGGGAGCGGATCGGCGGCTCCCGCGGTGGAGAAACGTTCGGCGGCGGCGAGCACAAGCACGGGGCGGAGGCGTTTGCCACCGGCTTCCAGGCTGTAGCGCATGGCTTGGTGCAGCCGCGGCGGCAGGGTCGCGGCCGGAGGCACGTGACGGTCGAGCGCGCGCTCAATGCGGGCGACGCTGGCGTTTAATAGATTTGTGAATTCCATGGTGGACTCGCTAGCTTCCGCACCCACATTTTGCCCGCCGCAATGCCGACCCTTGAGCAAGTTTGCAAACGCCTTTTCTCGGACTCCACCTGGTTTGTGAAATGCGTGGCCGGAGCGTTGCTGCTGGCGGTGCCGGTGGCGCATTTTTTCGCGTTTGGCTATCTCTATGCCCTGGTTGATCGGGCGCGGCGTGGCGAGAGTCTGGAGCTGCCCGAATGGGAAGACTGGCGGCGGCTGTTCTCCAACGGCGTCATTGCCTTCGTGATCTTTCTCGCGCTCGGCGTGGTGCCGCTCATCGCGGGCTGGCTGCTCACCTGGCCGTTCCGCTGGCTGCCGATCGACTTGGGCGTCTTGGTCTACCTGCCGCTGGCTCCGGCGATCATGGCGGCGGCGCCGCTCACGGCGGCCGGCATCTACCAATATCAGAAGCGCGAACAGTACCGTGATGCGTTGCGCGCCTACGTGTTGGTGTTGATGCTGGCGTCGAGCAAAGGCCGGTTTCTCATTCCCTCCTTCGCGTTCGTCGGGTTGATCGTGACGCTGAGTCCGCTGATGACGTTCACGCTCTTCGTCGGGCTGGCGGCCAGTCTGACGTTTTTCGCGGCGTTTTTCCGGGCGGTAGAAGAGTCTCGCAAAGCCGCACCACGCTTCCCATAAGCATCGGCTCTTTTTTGTTATGCCGACCTACGAATACGCCTGCCTGAAGTGTGGCAAAGACTTCGAAGTCTTTCAGTCGATGAAAGACAAGCCGCTCGCCGTGTGCACCTGCGGCAAGAAGGGCAAGGTGCAACGCAAGATCGGGCGCGGGGCCGGGCTGATTTTCAAGGGCACCGGCTTCTACATCACCGACTACAAGAAGACCTCGGCGCCGAAGGGCGAGAGTCCCAAGAGCGACAGCGCCAAGACGAGCTCCACAGAAAATTCCTCGTCTTCCGCGTCCAAGCCTGCGAAGAAGACGCCCGCCGCGGACTAGTCCGTCCGGCGGTTATCCTTCACCCTCCCATGAGTCTCTCCAAGGCAGAACGCGCGCTTCACGGACCCAGCTGGTTCGAAATCATTTTCGGTGCGGCATTGAGCGTGGTCCTCGGTGTGGTGCTGGCGGCGACGTACCTCGTGCTCAAGCCCGTCATTTCGGTCAAAACCATGCCGAAGGAGCCGGTGGCCGGCGCGATCTATTTTATCGAAGGCTCGAAGGACACCAGCAAGGGCAAGACGTGGCTGCGCAAGCGCCAGGCGTTGCTGGAGGGACAGTCGGTGGTGCTCTCTGAAGACGAGCTCAACACCATCCTCGTCACGCCGACCGAAAAGCCCAAGGGCGGCGCCGGGCAGCCCGCACCGACCGCGGCCAATCCCGCGCCGGCGAGCGATGCGTTGTTGGTGCCGGGCCCGATCAATTTCCGGATTGCCGACGGCATGTTGCAGATTGGCCTGCCGGTCAAAGTGTCGCTGTTCGATGCCAGTGTGGTGATTCAGGCGGCGGGCGGTTTCGTGAAGAAGGGCGAGACGTTCTGTTTCGAGCCCAAGAGTTTTTATGTCGGCTCCTGTCCGGTGCACCGGCTGCCGATGGTCGCGGGTTTCGTGACGAAGCGGCTGCTCGCGGCGCAAAGCATCCCGAGCGAACTGGACAGTGCGTGGAAGAAACTCGCCGATGTCACGGTCGAGCCCAAGGTGCTGAAGCTCGCGATGCCGTGAGTTTCGCCGCGGGCGCGCTCAGGGCGTGCCGTAGAGCAGGCGGCGGTCAATCGCCTGGCAACCGACCACGGCGGCCGCGCCAAACACATCGTGCGCGCTGGCGCCGCGGCTGATCTCGGCCGCCGGCCGGCTGAGCCCGGTGACGATCTGGCCAAAGGTGTTCGCGCCCGCGAGCAGTTGCAGGAGCTTGAAGGCGATGTTGCCGCTGTTGAGATCGGGGAAAATCAGGACGTTGGCGTGACCGGCGACGGGGCCGGCGATTTTCTTGGCGGCGGCGATGGCGATATCGAGCGCGGCATCGACCTGCAATTCGCCCTCGATCTCCATCGGCAGCGCGGCGGCCTGGGCCTTGGCGCGGGCGAGCTCGGTGGCGCGGCGCATTTTCAAAATCGCCGGGTGCTGCGATTCGCTCTTCGATGAGTAGCTGAGCATCGCCACGCGCGGGATGTCGTTGGTGAGGTGCCGCGCGATCATGGCGGTGGCGAGCGCGATATCGCAGAGCTGCTCGGCCGTCGGCTCGGGGATGACGCCGCAGTCGGCGAAGAAGAGCGTGCCATCGGCACCGATCTTCTTTTCGTCCCAGTCGAGAATCATGAGCGACGACGGCGTGTCGACGTGCTCCTGCCGCGGGATGAGTTGGAAAAGCGGACGCAGCGCGCTGGCGGCCGACACCGTGGCGCCGCCGACGAGGCCGTCGGCGTGGGCGTTGCGCACCATCATCGTGGCAAAATAGCTGTGGTCGCGCATCGCCTCGGCGGCGGAGGGCAACTTCAAGCCGAGTTCCTGCCGGAGTTGTTCGAGCTGGGCCACGAACGGCGCGAGGTCGGAGCTCTTTTCCGGCTCGATGATCCGCATGCCCTTCGTGTCGAGCGAGAGCCGGGCGGCGGTTTCTTTGATGGCCTGGCGGTCGCCGAGCAGAATCGGCGCGCCCATGCGACGGGTGACCCATTGCCGCGCCGCCTGGAGGACGCGCGGATCGGCGCCCTCCGGGAAGACGATGCGCTTCGGATGGCGTTGGAGCCTCTCAATGAGTTTAGCGACCAGCGGCATGGTGTGTCGTTCAAGGTGTCACGGTCGGACGCAGCGTCAATGCCGCAGCCGGCTTGCCCCGTGGCGGAAAATCGCCTTGCTCCCGCGCATGGATCTCGCGACTGCCCGCCAGCACATCGAAGCCTGCATCGACCGCATGCGCCTCCTCTACGAGGCGCCGGTGTTCGACGAGTGGGTGCTGCTCGCGTTTGGCCCGCCACCGCAGGGCGGCGTGCTCGCGTATGCGGGACCGCGGGCGGAGAGTTTCCGGCGGCAATTGCCCGCCGATGCCGCGCCGTTGCGCGCGTTGGTGGCCGACCGGCATCTGGCGGTGGGCGATTTCGATTTCGCGCTGGAGGCGTCCGGGACGCACTACGACGCCTTGATGCGGACCGGCGCGGCCAGTTACCTCGTGTGCAACCACACCGGCAAGTCGATGACCGACATCCGCGCCAATCCGCGGTGGCTGAAGGCACAGGCGGCGTTTTTCGAGCTGAGCGAAAAGTTTCGCGACGATCCGCTGACAGAGTGAAACGGCGACCCGCTCAGCTGAGCAGCCCCGCGCCGACGAACCACGCGTAGGCGCCGAGCAGCGGCCAGCCCATCCAGCGTGGCAGGCCGTGATCGAGCAGCACGCAGATCGTGTGCACGAGCGTGGCGCCGAGGATGATCGCGAGGCCGGTGCTGAAAATTGCCGGGATCGGCAGCGGGTCGAGCAACGCGCTCACCCCGAGACAAAGCGGGATGCAGATGTGCCCGTCGCCGACTTGCGAGGCGTAGACGATCTCCGCGCGCCGGCGGGCGGCGTAGTAGAGCGCGAGCAGGGCGTTGGGCAGCACCATCAGCCAGCCGCTCAGCCAGCCGAGGTGTTGGGCGTTGATGAAGCTGCCATGCTGGCTCGACAGCCACGTTACCAGCCAGTCGATGCTTGTGTAGAGGCCGTAGGCGCCGAGCAGGAGCACGAACAGATCGAGGTAGAACAGCGCGCCAAACGAGTGGCGCTGGCGGACGTTGTGCTTGAGCACGTCGAACACCTGGAAGCACTGCCAAAAGAAAAACAGCGCCATCAGCACGAGGCCGTCGGTGCGGTCGAGTTTGCCGTCGTGACCGAGGAGCCACGTCACGCCGCCGAAGAAAAATCCCGCGGTGAGCGTGAGCAGGAGCGAGAGGCGGTTGAGCTGTTGAGTGGTCTCGGCGTCAGCGGAGCCTTTTTTGGCGCGGCTCTTTTTGGCCGGTTTGTCCGCGCGCAAACTCAGGCCCCAGACGAGCGCGGGCAGTCCGAGGACGAGCGTCAGATTGGTGACATTGTTAACGAGACAGTTGGTCAGCACCTCGGCGGCGGGGCCGTGCCGGCTCGCGATGATGAAAACGAAGATCAGGTTGCCCAGGCCCGAGCAGTACGGCATCACCAGCGCGCCGAGCGCGGTGCCTTCGAGGCCCTGGTCGAGCAGCGCTTCGAGCCGCCAGACGATCAACAGCGAGGTGCCGAGAAACAGGGCGAGGTAGGTCCAGACATCGGTGAGGCCGAGCGAGTGGATGAGTTCGGAGAGTGGGTTCACCGGGGAGGACAGGGCGGAGCGAGTTTGCCCCGCAGGGAATGCTCCGGGGCGTCCGGCCCGTCAAGGCAATGGCGTCAGATCAGCAGCGCGATCACCTTGAGGCTCTTGGTGCGAAACTCGTCGAAATCTTCCTGGCTCGTGTAGTGCAGATACCAGTCGGGCTCCAGCTCGCTCTTGGCCGGCAGACGCGCCGGGAGAAAATCCCGCAACGCCTGCTCGGTGCAGCTGAGGAGGAGGTGGGCGCAAAACGTATTTTCGGCGAGGTGCGGCCGCAGATAGTGGGCGAGGGGATCGAGCAGTTTGCCGGGCATGCGGTATTGCCGCAGGGTGTTGACGGCAAACTCGGCGTGATTGATGCGCAGGAGGTCTTCCTCCCACAGATGCGCCTCCATCAGCGAGCCGAGGTAGGGCCGCACACTGATGTTTTGCTCGCGCAGGGCGCGTTGGATGAACCAGTGCCCGAGGCTGCGGATCAGGCCCAGCGTGTAGCATTCGCCCGGGGTGAGCCGGCAGTTTTCGTTGGTGGCAAAATGCGCCATCAACATCGCCGTATAGACGGAAAGTTGCGTGAGCTCTTTTTGACCCATGCCGTAAAGCGGCAGGCCTTCGGCGGTGGTGTCTTGGAATGCGAGCATGCCCACCAGCCGGATGATTTCGTTGGAACCGAGCCGCATCAGCGCCTCGTCGAGCGAACCGATGCCCTCGTCGGTGCTTTGTCCGAAGTAGGCGCTGTTGGCCACCGCCAGAAGCTTGATCACCAGGCCGGGATCGCGTTCCACGATCTCCTTGATGTCGCCGATCTCGGCATTCTGATCCATCGTGGCGATCAAAGAGATCCAGATCTGGTAAGTGACTGGAACCTTTGGTGCGACGTGCGAACGGTACAGAATTGATGCTGGGTCAGCTGGAGACATTGCAGAGGAAAACGGGTGAAAATGGCGTGGGTCGGAGAATAAATGCTTTTAGCGACGCCGAGTCGAGCAAGGCGTAGCGTGGAAAAGAGACGCATTTGGCGGCTGTTGGCGACGCGCGCGGTGTAAAAACTTTATCAATCTCCCGGCGACGCCGCTGGCTTTACTGCAACGGGGGAGCGATCAACGCGCGGCAGCTCGGCGTAAGCGCGGGCCTGCGCTGCCACCCGCGCAACGGCAGGAGCGAGTGCGCCGGCCACCGCCGGGGTGAGTTGCGTGCTCAAGGTGTGCGGGTCGGCCACCTCGACGGCAAAAATGCGGATGTGGCGCGGGGCGGCGAGTCCTAGTTGAGCGGCCAGCCGCAGCGTTTCGCCAACGCCCAGAAAGTGCGGCGAAGTGGTGAAGACCGTACGGAGCTCTTCCGCACCGAGCTCGTGAATGTGCCCCGGCGGAAATTTACCGGTTTGCACCGAGTCCACGAGCACGAGACATTCCCGGTCGACGATTTCGTCGAGGAGTGCCAGCCCCATCTCGGTCGTCGCCTTCACCTCAATGCTGGGTGCGTCGGCCAGTTGCCGGCGCACTTCGGTCACGATCTGCAAGCCGATGGCATCGTCGCTCAATATGTCGTTGCCCAAGCCGAGTACGAGAACCGGGGGGAGATGAGGCATGGCATTCAGAGCAACGGAGTTTCCTGTCGCAGGCGAGCGCGGAGCCGCGGGTTGCATTTGTGATGGGCTGAGGAGGCGGTGGAAACCCTTCATCTTTGCAGTATTTCTACCCTATTTAGTGTTAAATATAAGATCATTAAGAGTATAACGCGTATAGGGTAAAACCCCTAATATGGTTGACGGTAGCGGCAATCACTGCTGGATTACGGGCGTCAACTTTCGTGCGCTTTTCCTCTTCCAATTTTCCGCGGACCCTCGCGACGCAAGCTTCGGCTCACGTCCGCGAATTTTTCGGGTCGCATCGGATGGTGCTGGGGGCGGTGCTTTTTTTGTTCTGGGGGATCTCGCTTAATTTATGGGCTGCGACGCGCACGTGGGATGGCGGGGCCAATACCGGAGCGTGGGGAACGGGCACGAACTGGGATTCGAATTCAGTGCCGGGTAATAACGACTCGTTGGTCTTCAATGGCGCTTCGGCCAACGGACAGCTTTCAATCACATTGGGGGGGAATCGAACGACCGCAGGCGTTACCTTCTCGAGCGCCGCCGGTACTAACGGATTTACTTTTGCCAGTGGAAACACCCTCACCGTCAATAGCGGCGGCATCACCAACAACGATGCCGATCTCCAGACCTTCAATTCGACCATTTCTGTTGGTGCGTCGCAGACATGGAATGCGGCCTCTGGCGCACTGACGTTTGGCGCAGTCAACTTGAATGCCGCCCTGATATTGAGCGGGTCCAATGCCATCACTCTGGGCAGTGGCGGCACAACATTGACCGTGGGTGCCAATCGTACGCTCACGCTGAGCAACACCGGTACGGTGAGCATCGGTGCGATCAACCTCTCCACGAGTAGCAACAATCGCACGCTCACCTTGACTGGCACAGGCAACGCTACGATTACCGGCACGATCGCCAACGGAGGAACTTCCTCCGCCTCCGGCATCATCAAATCCGGTTCTGGCACCGTCACCCTTTCCGGCAGCAACAGCTACGGCGGCACGACCCAAATTCAGGGCGGTACCCTTTCGATCAACAGCATTGGCAACGTCGGCGGCGGCAATTCCGCCATCGGTGCTCCGACCACGGCGGCCAACGGAACCATCAAAATCGGCAGCACGACCACCGGAGCCACCCTCGCTTACACCGGCGCGACCGCCAGCAGCAACCGCGTGATCGATCTCGCTGGCACGACCGGCGGAGCCACCATCGATGCCTCGGGCACGGGCACGCTGACTTTGACGAGCAATTTCACGGCCACAGGCGGAGGTTCGAAAACGCTCACCCTCACCGGTTCCAATACGGGTAACAACACCATCTCTGGCGCCATCGTCGATAACTCCGGCACCAATAAAACCTCTGTGGCCAAGACCGGCAATGGCACTTGGGTGCTCTCGGGCAACAGCTCCTACACCGGCACCACCAGCATCAGTTCCGGCATTCTGCGCGCCACCTCGAATGCCGGTGCGCTCGGTGCCGGCAATCTCACGATTACCGGCGGCACCTTGCAATTGGCCAACGATACCGGGCTCGCGTTTAACCGCCCGACCACCGTTTCAGGAACCACCACGCTCGTCTCGGATCGTCTTACGCTCGGTGGTGGCGTCACGCATACGCTTGGCACTCTTTCGATCAATGGGCAAACGCTCAATGTGAATGCCGGCTCCCTGGTCAATAGCGGCACGGCTGGCATCACCTTCGGTGCCACCACGCTGAGCGGCAATCCCGTGTTCGATATCGGCACCGGCGCGCTGCTCACGCTCGGCGCGTTGGCGGATGGCGGTGTCACTGCCCGGACGATCACCAAGCAGGACGCAGGTACCCTCACTCTTTCAGCGGCGGCCACGAGTTTGATCACAGGCACAGCGGTCAACATCACCGGCGGCACGCTCAATGCTAACGTTGCCGGCGCACTTGGCACACTGGCCAATGTCACGCTCACTTCGCCCGGCACCTTCGCCTTGGGCGCCAATCAGACGATCGGCGCGCTCAACGGCACGGGTGGCACGGTCAGTCTCGGTTCACAGACGCTTACCGTGGGCAGCACCAATAATCTGTCCTCTTCGTATGCCGGCACGATTACCGGCAATGGCGGGTTGACCAAGGCCGGCACCGGCACGTTGACGCTCACTGCGGCCAGCAGCTACACCGGTGCGACCTCGATCAATGCCGGCACGCTCAATATTCAGAATTCAACCGCGCTGGGCACTGGTTCCACCGGTATTTCCATCGCCACGGGCGCGGCTCTGGAACTGCAGGGGGGCGGCATCACGGTGGTCGGGAAGCCGCTCTCTTTCACCGGCACGGGCACATTGCGCAACGTCAGCGGCAACAACCGTTGGGAGGGAAATCTTACCCTCTCCAGCTCCGCCACGATCAATTCGGTGGCCGGCCAGTTAAAACTGGGCGAAGAGACGTACTTCTCCAACACGGTGACGCTGGGCAGCAACACTCTCACGGTCTCGGGCGCGGGCGACACATGGATCAACGCCGAAATCGGCGGCAATGGCGGTGTGACCAAGACCGGCACGGGCACGCTCACCTACTACGCCACCCAGAATCCCTACATCGGCACCACTGCCATCCAGGCCGGCACCCTCATTGTCGACACCCAAACCAACTCGTTCCCCAACGATCCCAATTTCACCAATAAGTACGGCATCAATGGCCCGGTGACCATCGGCACAGGCTCCGGCGCGGCCAACTCGGCAATCTTGCAATTGGGCGCGACCGTCGGCCCGAACGCCAAGGAAGTGCTGAATTTCACCACCGTCATCACGATGTACAAGGACGGTTACTTCAACCTCAACAACCAGGATCAGTCCATCGGCGGGTTGAACATGACCGGCGGTTTGATCGCCTCCGGGGCGGGCACGCTCTTCCTCAATGGCGATGTGACCACCTTTGCCATCGCCGGCTCGACCGCGGTGATCAACGGCACGCTCAGTCTCACCATCGACAACGGCCCGGTGCCCGCCACGCGGACGTTTACCGTCGGTGCCGGGGCGGGCAACACCAGCGATCTCACCATCAACGCCCAGATCAACAACGGCTCCATCATCAAGGCCGGCACGGGCACGATGACGATCACCAGCGATAATCTCAACGGTTACGGTGGCACCACCACGATCAATAATGGTGTGCTCAATATTCAGCATGCCCGTGCGCTCGGCACCACCAGCGGCGGGCTTCCCGCCAACGGTACAGTCGTCAACACCAATGGTACGCTGCAATTACAGGGCGGCATCGCCGTCGGCACCGAGGCTTTGACCCTCAATGGCACCGGCTACAACTCGCTCGGCGCGCTCAACAGCAAGAGCGGCAATAATTCCTGGGCCGGCCCGATCACCCTTGGCACCGCTTCGACGATCAAATCCGATACCGTGAGCAATACCCTGACGATCAGTGGCTCTGTCACTGGTTCTGGAGCAAACAATCTGACGGTCGATGGCGTGGGCAACACCACCATCAGCGGCTCGGTGGGCACCAACAACGGTGGCATCATCAAAGATGGCAACGGCACGCTGACACTGAGCGGCGACAATCTTTATCTGGGCACGACGACCATCAATACCGGTGTCGTCAATGTGCAGCACTCCAATGGCCTCGGCTCCACGGTTGCCGGCACCACCGTCGCCTTGAATTCCGAATTGCAACTCCAGGGCGGCATCACGGTTGGCGCCGAGACGCTGGGACTTAACGGCACCGGCGTGAGCGGTGGCGGCGCCTTGCGCAACATCAGCGGCAGTAATTCCTGGGCCGGCGCGGTTACGCTCAATGGCACCTCGCGGATCAATTCCGATTTGGGCACGCTCACCGTGAGCGGCAACATCGGCGGCACCAACCAAAACCTGATCGTGGGCGGCGTGGGCAACACCACGCTCAGCGGCGCCATTGCCACCGGCACCGGCACGCTCACCAAGGACGGCGCCGGCACACTGACCCTCAGTGGCTCCTCCGCCAATAACTTCTCCGGCGGTCTTTCGGTCAACGACGGCACGGTGATCCTGAACAAAACTTTCAGTGGCGTGAGCGCCACCGGTTCGGGCAATATCACGGTGGGCGACAGTTCCGGCTCGGCCAATTCCGCCGTGCTGCAGTTCGGCCAGACCAACCAGGTTGCGAGCACTGCGTCCCTCACGATCAATTCCGACGGCAAGTTCGATCTCAACGGCCAGACGCAGACCGTGGCCACCTTGGCGGGCTCCGGTCATCTCGCCGTCGGCAGTGGCACTCTGACGGTGGGCAACGCCTCCAATAGCTCGTTCTCGGGTGCGCTCTCCATCGCTTCCGGCGGTCTCCTGCAAAAAGTTGGCAGCGGCACGCTCACCATCTCCAGCGTGCCTGCGGCGCAGAGCATGGCCAGCGGCACCATTCAGCTCGACGCCGGCACCCTCGAATTTGCCTCCAGCGCTTTGAGCGGCGGTGGCGCCACCATCGGCACCCTCATCTTGAATGGCGGTACGCTCAGGCTCAATGGCGGCACGCTCAACGTCACCAATCTCCAAATCAACGGCGCCACCACCATCGACTTTGGCAATGGCGTCGCGGCCACCCTCGATGTGACGGGTACCCTGACGATCGGCAACGTGGGCTCCGGCGGCGTTTCCATCACCAACTGGGTTTCTGCCGTGGATCATTTCTTTGCCCAGAATTGGACCAACGCCACGTTCAATACCAAGGGCACTTACGAAGAGCAGAAAATCCAGTTTAACGGTTATCTGCCCACCGATACCGGCTGGATTCCTTACGGCCCGAAGAAAGAAATCACGCCTGTGCCGGAGCCTGGCACCTATGGCGCGATTCTCATGGGGCTGTCTCTCGCCGGCCTCGGCTTCCGCCGTTGGCGCAGCAGCCGGCGGAAGTAATCCGCCGCGCGGCGTCCGGCCGGTTTAGTGGTTTTTCCAAGCGGTCGGTTTCTGTCCGGTCTGTCGGCGAAACCAGCGCGCAAAATAACTTTGGTCCGGCAATCCCACCGCCGTCGCCACGGCGGCGACGCTCACTCCGCGGGCCAGCTCGCGTTTGGCGTAGTGCAACCGCTGCCCGGCGCGGTACTGGCCGAGCGTCAACCCGGTGGCCTTTTTGATCACGCGGTTCAGGTGATCGCGTTGATAGCCGCTTTTCTCGATAAACTCGGCCAGCGGACTCGCCACATCGAGCGACTCCAGGCGTTGCCGCAGCGTCTCGTCGCGCGGCGCGCTGCCCGGCGACATGCGGTCGATCCAGCCGGCGGCCCGCAGCAGGGTGAGCAGCAGTTGCAACACGAGCAGCGAGCTTTCCCAATGCAGCACATCGTCCGGCTTTTCCTGCTGGCGGAGGAGGGCGGCGAGTTTTTGCCGGATGGCGCTGAGCTCGGAGCGGCTCATGCAGCACACTTCCGCCGTGGACGCCCGGGGCAATTGCGCGCGGAAATCGATCAACAGGCACAGCGGCGCCCGCCGCCCGGCGCGCGAAAACGAGTGCGGCATTTCCGGCGGCACCAACACGAGCGTGCCCGGCTCCACCCGGACCTCGCGGCCGGCCAGCCGCTGCACGCCGTTGCCACTCAAGTATAACAGCGCCTGGCTCCACGCGTGGCGGTGCGGATTGACCGACGCCAGCTCGGGCAGATGCCGGTGGATGGCGAACGTCAGCACGTGCAACCCCGGGATGCGGATCTTGACGCGGTCGAGCAGCAGCGGGCGAAAACGGCGGTTCATGGGACTCCAACCAAGTCGATTTAGTCCTAAATGACAGCGACAAAATCCTCACGGTTTTCCGCCGCCGGGTGTATAGTCGCCCCATGCCCAACGCGTCGCTTCCCCCTCCTGTCGTACTCGTCACCGGCGCCAGCCGCGGTCTGGGCCGTGGCATCGCTCTGCAACTCGCCAGCGCCGGTTGCTCCGTGGCCATCAACTATGCCGGCAATCTCGCGGCCGCGCAGGAGACCGCCGGTCTGTGCGCCGCCCGGGCCGCGTCCGCCGCGCAGCGGTTCGTGCCGGTGCAGGCCGATGTCGGCGTCCGCGCCGACCGTGAGCGCCTGGTGGCCGAGACCCTCGCGCAGCTCGGCCGGATCGACGCCTTGGTGAACAACGCCGGCATCGCCCCGCGCGTGCGGGCCGACATCGCCGAGGCCACCGAGGAATCGTTCGAGGAAGTGCTCCGCACCAATTTGCAGGGACCGTATTTTCTTACCCAGAAGGTCGTGCAGTACTGGCTCGCGCAGAAGCCCGCGTGCGCGCTGCCGACCGGTTTTAAGATCATTTTCGTCTCCTCGATCTCGGCCGACACCGCTTCGGTGGCGCGTGGCGAGTACTGCATTTCCAAGGCTGGCGTCGCCATGGCTGCGCAGCTCTGGGCCACGCGTCTGGCCGCCGAGGGCATCCAGGTGGTCGAGCTTCGCCCGGGCATCATGGCCACCGACATGACCACCGGCGTGAAGGAGAAATACGACCGTCTGCTCGCCGAGGGCTTGGTGCCGCAACGTCGTTGGGGCACGCCCGAGGATGTGGGCCTCGCCGTTCAAGCTGTGATCGGCGGCAGTTTCCCTTTCTCGACCGGCGCCGTGATTCCCATCGATGGCGGTTTCGGCATTCGTCGGCTCTAATCTTTTTCCCGCACCTTTATGATTCGCATCGACTCCACTCTCACACCTGCGGCGTTGCGCAGCGCGCTCGACCGCTTCTTCGCGTTGTCCGCCCAAAAAATCCAGTTGCTGGAGAAAAACTGGAGCCCCGAAAAAGGCACGCCCGTCTTCACCATCGAAGGCCGCTACACGTCGCGCGGCTGGACGGAGTGGACGCAGGGCTTCCAATACGGTTCGGCCATTCTGCAATTCGCCGCGACGGGTGATCGCGACGCGCTGGCCATCGGCCGCGAGGGCACGCTCAAGTACATGGCCAGCCACGTGAGCCACATCGGCGTCCACGATCACGGTTTCAACAACGTCTCCACCTACGGCAATTTGCTGCACCTCGCGCGCGCCGGCGAAATCGCCATCGACGAAGGCTCGCATCATTTCTACGAGCTGGCGCTGAAGATCACCGGTGCGGTGCAGGCGGCGCGCTGGACCGATCTGCCCGAGGGTCTCGGCTACATCTACTCGTTCAACGGCCCGCACTCGCTCTTCTCCGACACCGTGCGTTCGCTGCGGGCGCTGGCGCTTTCGCACCGCCTCGGGCACGTGCTCATGGGCGAGCGCGACCGGAAAATTTCCCTCCTCACACGCCTGCTCCAGCACGCCGAGACGACCGCGCGCTACAACGTCTACTTCGGGACTGCGCGCGACATCTACGACCTGCGCGGACGCGTTGTGCACGAGTCGATTTTCAACACCAACGACGGCTCCTACCGTTGCCCGAGCACGCAGCAGGGCTACTCGCCGTTCAGCACCTGGACGCGCGGGCTCGCCTGGATTCTTTGCGGCTACGCCGAGCAGCTGGAGTTTCTCGCCACGCTGCCCGACGCCGAGTTTCCGGCGGCGATGCCGAAGGCGAAGGTGCTCGACCGTTGTCTCGAAACCGCGCTGGCCACGGCCGATTTCTATCTCGAATACACGCCCACAGATGGCGTGCCGTACTGGGACACCGGCGCGCCGGGCCTCGTCCATCTCGGCGATTATCTCAACCGCCCCGCCGACCCCTTCAACGATCACGAGCCGGTCGATAGCTCGGCCGCCGCCATCGCGGCGCAGGGATTGTTGCGCCTCGGGCGTTATCTCCAATCCCGTCAGCAAACCGCCGTGGGCGCGCGCTATTTCGCTGCCGGTCTCACGGTCGCGCGGACGATTTTCAGCGAACCTTATCTCGCCACCGCGCCGGAGCATCAGGGCCTGCTGTTGCACTCCGTTTACCACCGGCCCAACGGCTGGGATCACGTGCCCGCGGGGCGCAAAGTTCCCTGCGGCGAATCCTGTCTCTGGGGCGATTACCACGCGCGCGAACTGGCGCTGCTTCTCCAACGCTGCGCCGCGGGCAAATATTACACGTTCTTCGGTTTCTAACCACTCCGCCCATGACCGCCCCGCTGACCGACTTTTCCCGCCTCTGCATTCACACGATCACCACCAAACCGTGGGCGCTCGAAACCGCCACCGCGCGCTTTGCCGCGGCGGGCGTCAAGGGCATCACCGTCTGGCGGCAGGCGTTGGAGGGACGCGATCCCGCCGCCGCCGGTCGCGCGATCCGCGCGCAAGGGCTGGAGATCGTCTCGCTCTGTCGCGGCGGTTTTTTTCCGGCGACCACCGCAGCCGGGCGCATCGCGGCGATTGACGACAACCGTCGGTGCATCGACGAGGCCGCCGCGCTCGGCGCGCCCTTGATCGTGCTCGTGTGTGGTGCCGTTCCCGGCCAGTCGCTGGCAGAGTCGCGCAAGCAAATCACCGAGGGCATCGCCGCCGTGCTGCCGCACGCCGCCGCCGCGCGCGTGAAGCTCGCCATCGAGCCGCTTCATCCCATGTACGCGGCCGATCGCTCGGCGGTGAACACCATGGCACAGGCGCGCGCGATTTGCCGCGAGCTGGGTTCGCCCGGCGTCGGCATCGCCGCCGACGTCTACCACATCTGGTGGGACGACAATCTCGAAGCCGAGATCGCCGCCAGCGGGCGCGAGGGCTCGTTGTTCGCGTTTCACGTCTGCGACTGGCGCACGCCCACCACCGATCTGCTCAACGACCGCGGGCTCATGGGCGAGGGCTGCATTCCGCTGCGCCAGATTCGCGGCTGGGTGGAGGCCGCCGGTTTCCGCGGCTTCAACGAAGTCGAAATCTTCTCCAATCGTCTTTGGGCAAGCGATCAGGACCAGTTCCTTCGCGATATCCAGGCCGCCTACCTCGCGCACTGCTGAGGAGCCCGGCGCACCGTCATCATTCCCCTTTACCATGAAAACACATCTCATCGGCATCATCATGAACGGCGTCACGGGACGCATGGGCACCAACCAGCACCTGATCCGTTCCATCCTTGCGATCCGTCAGCAGGGCGGCGTGCGTCTCGCCAACGGCGACGTCATCATGCCCGATCCGATTTTGATCGGCCGCAATCGCGACAAACTGGAGGCGTTGGCCAAGACCCACAATGTCGCGCGCGTCTCCACCGACCTCGGCGCGGCGCTGGCCGATCCGTTCAACCAAATCTACTTCGACTCGCAGACGACCGACCGCCGCGCCGCCGATGTGCGCCGCGCCATCGCCGCCAAGAAGGCCATCTATTGCGAGAAACCCACCGCGGTCGACACCGCCACCGCGCTTGCGCTCTACCACGAGGCCACCGCTGCCGGCCTGAAAAACGGCGTGGTGCAGGACAAGCTCTGGCTGCCCGGCCTGCTCAAACTGAAGCTCCTGATCGATTCTGGTTTCTTCGGCCGCATCCTCTCCGTGCGCGGCGAATTCGGTTACTGGGTGTTCGAGGGCGATCTCCAGCCCGCGCAGCGTCCCTCTTGGAATTACCGCAAGGAAGACGGCGGCGGCATGATCATCGACATGCTTTGCCACTGGCGCTACGTGATCGACAACCTCTTCGGCCCGGTGAAAGCCGTCTCCTGCCTCGGCGCCACGCACATCCCGGAGCGTCGCGACGAGAAGGGCAAGCCCTACGCCTGCACGGCCGACGACGCCGCTTACGCCACGTTCGAGACCGAGACGGGAATCATTCTCCATTTCAACAGCTCGTGGTGCACCCGCGTGCGTCGCGACGATCTGCTCACGCTCCAGGTTGACGGCACCAAAGGCTCCGCGGTCGCCGGGCTGCGCGAATGCTGGACGCAGCGCGCCGAGACCACGCCGCGCCCGGTGTGGAATCCCGACATCGATCAACCGATCAAGTTTTTCGAAGGCTGGCAGCGCGTGCCGGACTACGCGGTCATGGACAACGCGTTCAAGATACAGTGGGAGATGTTTTTGAAGCACGTGGTGGCCGGCGAACCGTTCCGCTGGAGCCTGCTCGAAGGTGCGAAAGGCGTGCAACTCGCCGAGAAGGGCATCGAGTCCTGGACCAAGCGCGCCTGGACCAACATCCCGCCGCTGGTCTGAACCAGCGCGCGCTCGCGCCGAAAGGCAGAATCAGCCCGGTGTGTTGCCCGTCAACGCATCGGGCTTCGTTTTTGCGGTGGGGAAATGGTCGCTCCCGCAACCTCGTAGCCGCCGATCCGGCTCAGACCGGATTTTACAGGAGCGCGCAGAGAACGCGGAGGAGAGGAAGAGCGAGGGGCCGGCCGCAAAAAGACGCAAAGAGCGTCCGCGGCTCCGGCCGCCACGTAAAGCGCGCCTATGGGAGCGGCTCTGGGTATAGTCATCACGGACAGATTCTTTGCGCCTCCTTGTGGCGTAAAATTCCGAGCTTTTGATCGTGGTTCGAAACTGTAGGTCGCCATCGCCGTATGCCGCCGTAACCAACCGCCAGCATGCGCAAGCCCGGGGTGAAACACAGGCACCGTTCGTTTTCCCACCGATGGTGGGGCGGGCTTTACGCCCGCCAAAACCGTCGGGAATAAATCCCGCCCCACCGCCGGAGAATAGCCCGCGCTCTGGCCGTCTCCGCTTTCAGGTCCACCTGTGTTTCGTAGGCACCCCTTCCGCTTTTGCTTGAACCACGGATTATAGGATCGGCACGGATGATCCGGCATCGCAAGCCACAGCGGGACTCGGCGACCCCGCCCTGTCAACGAGCCGCCAGTCGTAGCCAACAGCACAAGGAGTGCGTCTGAAAGGGTTTAAGGTTTGCCTCTGTTACCCGCCTTTGCTGAATAGCCGCCCGATTGCCATTACCCTCTGTGCTTCTGGGAAATTTAGTCGCCAGGAGTCCATGGTTCTCCAGATGACATTATAAAGTTCACCTTTTGCGACTATACCACGTTCGGCAAAGACTATGTTCCGAAAATTGCATTCCCCTCCGGTCATTGCAAAGCAAGTTATCTGCCGGCTTCGTGCGCGCGATAGATCAGGAGAAAAATCAGATCTGGAATTGCTACTTGAGGCGCGAAAGAACGTCCATGCGTCGTTTCTGGGTGCACCATTGGGTGCTATTTTCTACTACTGGCTGTTTTTTCGAGACTACACCTCAGTATGGCGATGGATAGTAATAGTAGTGTTGGCGGTGATTGTAGGCTTTTTGATTTGGCGGGGTCTACGCTTCAGGAGGTATCTACGGATAACCGAGGAAATTTTCTTTGCCAACGCACCGCACAGTCTCGACGAGGCACTTTCAATTTACCGGAAAAATAATCCAAATCCGGAGCGGAATTCTGCGCCTTAATAAGGCCGCGTTGTTGCTGTGCTCCAACGCGGCTACAGTTCGATGAAATGTGCTACTCGACGAAGTACACTTCGGCCAAGACTTCGCCGGAGTCGGTGGCGGTGGCGCCTTTTACCGTTGCTGTATAGATGCCGGGATTGAGCGTCTGGACCAACGCGGCGTCGCGGCTGGCGGTGGGGAGCGGGAATGCATGCACCGCGGCGGTGACAGCCGTGATATCTATGCCGCCGCCGTGGTCGTCGTTTGTGGCGAGGACGCTGTTGCCGGAGTAGAGGGTCAGGGTTGGGTTCGCCATCGCGTTGGGCACGCCGAACGAGGCCATCGTCGGGCCGATGCCGCGAATCAGGAGTTTGCGCGGCGCGTTGCCGCCGACCACAAAGCCCGCGGTGATGCTGCCGCCGGCCGGCAGGGTGGCGCGTGTCGAGTAGTTGACCAAGGGCGCGGTAGCCGCCGGTTGGGGAATCGGCGCCAGCGTCAAAGTTCCGCTGACGGCGGCGGTGCCGTCGGAGTAGGTGCGTTGCACAGTGGCGGTGGTGGCGGAGGTGAAGGTGAGGGTGGAGGTCCAGGTGCGCACGCCGTCGGATTCGACGAGTGTGCCGGTGTTGGGGCCGGTCTTCGTCCAGGAGAACGGCGCGCCGGAGTAGAGCGGGAAACCGGAGGCGCTGATGGCGAAACCGAGTCCGGTCGCGGTGAGAATCCCGGTCACGGGCGCGGCGGCGCCGCTCGCGGTGGCAGGCGCGAAATTGTAAATCGTGTTTTCCAGCGAGCTCGGGGCGAAGGCGATCTGGCTCAAGGGCGTGCCGTAGCTGGCGATCTTGGCCTGCATGGCGGGGCTCAGGGGTTTGATCAGTTCCACATTGTAGGCGTGGGAGGTCGCGTCGTTCAGGGCGATGTTGCCGAAGACGCGGCCGGCGCCGATGGCGTAGCCGAGCGAATCCGCGGCGGGCGTGCCGGCTTCGACCTGCGGGTCGACGTTGGTCGCGAGGATGGAGATGGTGTTGTCGGCGTTGCGGCGCAGTTCGATGGTGCGGAATTGCCGCGGGAAATCGCGCAACGAAGCGGTTTCGACCTCCCAGAAGCCGTACTCCGGGTGCGCCGGATCCGGCGAGGGCTGGGGCGTCACGGCGTTAATGTGGCGATGGCCCGCCATCAGCATGAGGAGATTCGGGTACTTGTTGAGCGTGGCGATCAGCTCGGTGTCGGACTGCGCGGAGTCGGGTTGAAATTGCGGCGAGCTGGTGGTGTCGAAGAGATCCTTCTGCGGTTTGATGGGGATGTGGGCGGCGATGATCATGAGCTGGCCGGCGTCCTGGCCCTTTTGGAGTTCGCCGGTCAACCAGGCGAGGCGCGCGGCGTCGATCCAGCCACCGCCGTAGTAGGCCGGGCCGCCGGCGGGGTTGTAAGTTTTGCAGGTGTCGTCGAGCACGATCACCTTGAGCGGCAGGTTCGATTTGGGCTCGAACGTGTAGCAGGCGGCGGTGCTGCCGGTGCCGTTGCGAGTGAAGCCGTGGCCGACCGGCAGCGAGGTGGTGTTGAAAAACTCGCCGACGATATTGGCGGTGAAGGAATCGGCGTTGGAGAGCAGGCGGCGGTTGGCGTCGGCGATGATGGTCGGGGGCGTGGCAAAGTTGGCGGTGGCGCCGCCCTTGATCACTTCGCCGAAGCGGGTGGTGCCATCGATCACGCCGACGTACACGCCGTTGCCCTCGGTGGCGTTGGGCGCGAAGAGATTCGGGCTCATGTTGAGGATGGTGCCGCCGACGAGGGTGTTCTGGAGCTTCGTGGACGGGAAGGCCACGCCCATCCAGAATTCGTCGTGGTTGCCGATGACTTCGTACCACGGAATGGTGCGGTCGAGCCCGGCGGCTTGAAACGGTTGCTGGTAACCGATGGAGCCGGCGCCGGCATGCGCGCCGGAGCTGGGCGTGATGAACTTGCCGTCGAGCACATCGATGAACCAGCGGAGTTCGTTGTACTGATTGCTGTTGGCCACGTCGCCGAGAAAGATGCCGAAGTCGAACGGCGTCTGCCGGTGCAGGGCGTTGACGGTGCGGACGGCGGCGTCGAGGACCTGGGTGGTGGACAACATCACCGGCGAGTAGGCCTGCGACAAAAGCCCTGAGGAACCGAAAGGCGCGTTCCAGCCGAAGAACGGGACCTGCGCGGGCGACTCCTTGTCGGTGATGTGGACATCGCTCATCGAGAAAAACGTGAGCAGGCGCGCCGCGTGGCTGGAGCCCTTGTAACTGGCGGGCATCAAGTCAAACCGCCGCCCGGCATCCTCGCCGGGGCCGAGCTGCCAGGTGGCATAAATCCCGTAATTGGCGACATCGCGCGGCGCGACGGGAGGCGTGCCCGGCGGGATCGCGATCGGGCGGATGGTCTGCTGGCGGGTCGTCGGTGGCGGGAGCGAGGCAGCGGCGGCCGGAGTGGAGGCCGCGAACGAAAAAAACGACAGCAGCAGGCTGGCGAGCGGGCAAAACGCGCGTTTCATAGATCCTAAGGATCGTCTGAAACGGCGTCAGCTTGAGGGAGAAGCGTGGAACAAGCGTCCGGGATGGCGTAGTGCGTGTGAACGCGGATCACCGGGCGGCGAGACGGAAACGAAGGCTGGAGCGGTGCCTAACGCGACGAACCCATTTACAAACGCCCGGGAGTCCGCTCACATTTCCGGCACATGCTCAAACGCCTCCTCACACTCGCGGTCGGTGTCGCGCTCGGTCTGCTCCTGGCCGGGGCGGCGGCGCATTTCGCGGCGAGCTGGAGTTTGCTGCCCAATCGCGAGCTCAACCGCTCCACCGCCTATCTGCGCGAGGTGCTCAAGCTCGTGAACGAAAACTACGTCGCGCCCGACAAGGCCGCGTACGACAAGCTCACCCGCGAAGCCCTCCATGGCATGGTCGAGGCGCTCGACCCGCACTCCGAGTTTCTCGAGGCGCGCGATTTTAAGGAGCTCGACGACGAGATGCGCGGCGACTTCGGCGGCATCGGCATCCAGGTCGAGCGACGCAACGGCCATGTGATTGTCATTGCGCCCGTCGCCGGCGGGCCGGGCGAGCGCGCCGGCATCCAGCGCGGCGACGAGATCCTCGCCGTTGACGGAAAGAGCGTCGATCGCGCCGCGAGCATGGACGACGTGATCGATTTGTTGCGCGGCAAACCCGACACCAAGGTCACCGTCAAATTGCAGCGTGCGGGCACGCCGGCGCCGTGGGAGCTCACCTTGAAACGCGAGCTCATCAAGGTCGACAGCGTGCGCGAAGTGAGCGTGTTGCCCGGCGGCATCGGCTACATCCAGTTGAGCGAATTTACCGAGCGCACAAGCGACGAGTTTGCCCATGCGCTCGACCGGCTGCTCGCGCAGGGAGTCAACAGCCTCGTGCTCGATTTGCGCAACAACCCCGGCGGGCTGCTCGACGCCGCGGTCGAGGTGTCCGAGATGTTTTTCCGCAAAGGCGAGCTGATCGTCTACACGCAGGGCCGGCGCGCAAAGGACCGGGAGGATTTCCTCGCGGAGACCGAGGGCGATCCGGTGAACCTGCCTATGGCGGTGCTCATCAATGCCGGCAGCGCCAGCGCCGCCGAGATCGTGGCCGGCGCGCTCAAAGACACCGGCCGCGCGGTGCTCGTGGGCGAGCGCTCGTTTGGCAAGGGCTCCGTGCAGTCGATCTTCCGCCTGCACAACGGCGAGGGCATGCGCCTGACCACGGCGCGCTATTTCACGCCGAGCGGCGTGACCATTCACGAGAAGGGCGTGGAGCCGCACATCGAGGTGGTGATGACGCCCGACGAGGACAACAAACTGCGACTGCAACGCACCCGGGGCGACCTCGCCGCGCCGCAGGCGTTTGCCCAGCGTTTCGGTTTCGAGCCGATCGAGGACCGGCAGTTGCAGGCGGCGCTCGATGCGCTCCGAGGTGTGACGGTGCTCGCCGAGCGCGGCGTGTTGCCGCTGCCGCAGCCCGCCAAGCCGCCGGCCAAACCGTCGACCAAGAAGCCATGATCCTCGCACTCGAAAGTTCCTGCGACGAAACGGCGGTCGCGCTCTTCGATCCGGCCCGCGGGCTCGCGGGCGAGTGGGTGCACAGCCAGATCGCGTTGCACGAGCGCCACGGCGGCGTGGTGCCCGACCTCGCCACGCGCGAGCATCTGCGGACGTTCGCGCCGTTGCTGGCGCGGGCGCAGGCGTTGCCGGAGTGGGCGGCGGTCGACGCGGTTGCGGTGACGCATGGGCCGGGGCTGGCGGCGTGTCTCGCCATCGGCACGGCGGCGGGCAAGGCGCTGGCGCTGGCGCGGCGCGTGCCGCTCGTCGGCGTCAACCATCTGCGCGGGCATGTCTGGTCGCCGTTCATCGCGTTGCATGCGGCGGCGCCGGCGGAGTTCGAGGCGCGGCTGGCCGGGCTGTTGCCGCATCTGGGTTTGATCGTGTCGGGCGGCAACACGCTGCTCTTCGCCATCGACGACGCGCGGGCCGTGCATGTGCTGTCCTCGACGCGCGACGACGCCGCGGGCGAGGCGCTCGACAAAGGCGCGAAGTTGCTCGGGCTCGGTTATCCCGGCGGGCCGCTGATCGAGAAACTCGCGGCGAAGGGGCGGGCGGATGCGTACGATTTTCCGCGCGGCATCGGACCGCGCAGCGAACTGGATTTCAGTTTTTCGGGACTGAAAACGAGCCTGCGTTATCTCATCGAGAAAATGTCGGTGGCGGAGGTGGAGGCGCGGCTGCCGGATTTGTGCGCGAGCTATCAACAGGCGGTGATCGATGCGCTCGCGCGCAAGACCCGCGTGGTGCTGGAGCATCCCGAGGCGCGTTGGCGGAGTCTCGGGCTGTCGGGCGGCGTGGCCAACAACCGGCCGCTGCGCGCGACATTCGGCGAGCTGGCGAAGCGTTATCAAATTCCGTTTCTGGCCGCGGAGCCGAAGCATACGGGCGACAACGCCGGCATGATCGCTTTTGCAGCGTGGGTGGATCGCGCCGGCTGCGACGGGCGCGGACTGGCGCTGACGATCGAGCCGAGTCTGGAGCTGTGAACGCTGCGGCGGTTTCGTGTAGCGCGGGTCTTCAGCCCGCGCCCGTTCGCATCGCGTTATAGAAAGGCGCGGGCTGAAGCTCCGCGCCACGTGGGGCGGGTCGGCGGGGGGCAATTTCGCCCGCGCCCAAGTTGCGCTTGAGCGGCGGCGCAGTCCGCTCCATATCAGCGCGATGCCCCACCCCGAGAGTTGCCCCGCCGCCGTTGCCGAAGTGCAAGGTTTCTACGGTCCGTTCACGTTTCCCGAATTGCTGCTGCAAAAAATCTGGCTGCGCGGCGATTTCGACCTGACCGCGGCGCGCACGACAGACGGGCGCGCGCTGACCATCTTGCACGCGGGGCGGTGGAACCGGCTGGGCGGGCCGGATTTTCGTGGCGCGCGGCTGCGGCTCGGCGCGACGGAGATCACGGGCGATGTGGAGTTGCATTTGTACGCGGAGGATTGGGTGGCGCACCGCCATGCCGCCGATCCGGCGTATCGAGAGGTGGTGCTGCATGTGGTGCTGTTTCCCCCGACGGCCGGGACGGTGACGCGCGGGGCGGATGGGCGGGAAATCCCGGTGTTGGCGTTGCTGCCGCTGCTGCATCACGACTTGGAGGAATATGCAGCCGACGATGCCGTGGAGCGGCTGGCCAACCGGCCGGTGGCGCGCGCCATCGAGGAGTTGAGCCCGCTGCCGGCGGCGGAACTGACTGCGCTGTTGCGCGACGAAGCGGAAAAACGCTGGCGGTGGAAAACGCATTTTGCGCGGTTGCGCATCGCGCGACTGGGCTGGGCGGGGGCGTGTCACCACACGGCGCTGGAGGTGCTCGGCTACCGTTTCAACCGCGCGGCGATGTTGAGCGTGGCGGCGCGCTGGCCGCTGGCGGAATGGGCGGCGGGGCGGGTCGAAGCGGAGACGGCGTTCGCGGCTGAGGCAGGACGATGGAGCTTACAGGGGGTGCGACCGGCGAATCATCCGCGGCTGCGTTTGCGCCAATATGCGGAATGGGCGCGGGCGGTGCCGGACTGGCCGGAACGGCTTGCGGCTCAGGCGGCGGCATGGCCGGAAGTTGCGCGGGAGGCCGGGGAGGGCACGCGCGCGGTGCGACGGGCCGGGAAGTTTGCGACTTGGCGACGGTGCTGGGCGGCCGAATTGACGGGCGGGGCGGTGGGCGGCACGCGCCTGGACAACCTGATCTGCGATGGCTGGCTGCCATTGCTGGCGGCGCAGCGGGTGCGGGATGGCTACGGAATCTGGTTTCATTGGCCGCCGGGCGACTTGCCGCCGGCGTTGGTGCGGGCGCTGCGGGATTTGGGGGTTTGTGGAGGCCGGGCGCAGCCGGCGGCGCAGGGCTGGGCTCAAGGGCTTCAAGGGTGGTGGCTTGCTCGCGAACAGGCCGCCGGAGCGCCCGCGAGGACACCGTCGGGCCGCGGGGCTTGACAATGCTTCGGACGGCCCGATACGTTGCGCGTTCTAACAAATCTCACTTCCCAAAAGAAAGTGGGCCTTACAGCCCGCTTTTTTTTGTCCCGCAACACCACCTATGAGCAGCGAAATTCTTTCCGTCCTGGAATACATGGAGAAAGAGAAGGGTATCAGTCGTGTCGACATGATCGCCACGATTGCGAACGCCTTGAAAACAGCCGCCCAGAAGGGCGTAAATTCCGGTCAGGAACTGAAAATCGAGATCAACCCGAAAAACGGGGCGCTCAAGGCCTGGGCAGTGCTCAAGGTGGTCGATTCCGTCAGCAACCCCAAGCAGGAGATCCATGTGGAGAAGGCGCAGGCCGTGAAGCCGGGCGCGGTGTTGGGCGAATTGTTGGAAAAGGAAATCGATCCGTCGACGTTGGGCCGCATCGCGGCGCAGACGGCGCGGCAGGCGGTGATGCAACGCATCCGCCAGTTTGAAAAGGACCGGATTTACGACGACTTCAAGGACATGGTCGGCAACATCGTGACGGGCACGGTGCGCCGGCGCGAGCGGGGCGATATTTTCATCGATTTGGGCAAGGCCGAGGCGCTGCTTCCGAGCAAGGAGCAGGTCCCGGGCGAAGAATATCAGGCGGGCGACCGCATTCGTTGCCTGCTGCTCAGCATCGACAGCACGCCGCGCGGTCCGGAGATCATCCTCAGCCGCGGCAGTCCGAAGTTTGTGCGCCGGCTTTTCGAGCTGGAAGTCACCGAGATCGCTGATGGCACCGTGAAGATCGAGGCGTTTGCCCGCGAGCCGGGTTACCGCACCAAGATCGCGGTGATTTCGTCCGATCCCAAGGTCGATCCGGTCGGCGCATGCGTCGGCGCCCGCGGCGCGCGGGTGAAGACCATCGTGCGCGAGCTCGGTGGCGAGAAGATCGACATCATCAAACACTTTGCTGATCCGCGCGAGATGGTCATCGAGGCGCTCAAGCCCGCGGTGCCGCGCGAGATCACGATCGACGACAAGACGCACCGGATTTTGCTCAAGGTGGCCGCGGAAGATCTGGCCATCGCCATCGGCCGCAAAGGCCAGAATGCCCGGCTCACGTCGCGCTTGATCGGCTGGCGGCTCGACATCGAAGAGTTCCGCGCCGTCGGCGACGATCCCCGCGGCACCGCCATCGCCGCGCTGTCGCACCGATACGGTTTTGACCCGGAAGTCGCGGCCCGGCTCGTCGACATGGGCATCAATTCCCCGGCCGCCTTCGAAGGCGTCGAAGCCGAGGATCTCGCCGGCGCCGGATTCACCCCGGAGCAGGCGCAGGACATTGTCGGCCGCATCGCGGCGAAGTGAACCGCTCCCGAGACCATTCACCCGCGCCCACGTCCTGCCGCATCCGCAAGCCTAAGACCACCGAATGAGCATCCGCATCCACGAACTCGCCAAAAAGATCGGCATCGATAACAAGGAATTGTTGTCGTTGCTCAAGGAGCGCAAATTCGACGTCAAGAGCGTCTCCAGCACGATCGACAACATCTCGGCCGAGGCGTTGGTGGAGGAGTTGAAATCCAAATATACGGCGCCGGCTGCGGAAGCCGCCGTGGAGGCGGTCGTCAGTCCCGCCGCGGAGGAACCCGCGAGTGTGGCCAAAGTGAAGTTGCCGCCGGGAATTTTTGTTAAGAGCAAGCTCGATATCGAGCGTGAGAAAGCGGAAAAGGCCGAGAAGGAGCAGAAGGAACGCGAAGCCGCCCTGCCGCCCGTGGTCATGGCCAAGCCCGTCGTGGCTGCGCCACCTCCGGCACCCGTGAGTCGTCCGGCTTCGCCGCCCACGCCTCCGCCGATCGCCAAGGCCCCGCCCGCGGTGAGCATGCCCGTCAGCGCGCCCGTGGCGAAAGCTCCGCCGGCGACGCCTCCCATTGTCCGTCCCGCGTCGCCACCTGTGAGCGTGCGCCCGGCTCCGGTAGTGCCTCCCGCCGCTCCTGCCGCCAAGCCGGCCGCGGTGGTATTGCCCACGCCGGGATTGCGTCCGGTTGCTCCGCCGCCCGCGCCGGCTGCACCGCCGGCCGCTCCGGCTCCGGTCGTGGCTCCCGCGCCTGCGCCTGCACCGGTGGTTTCCGCTCCGCCTCCCGTTTCGACTCCGCCGCCGGTTGCTCCGATGGCGAAGAGCCCGGCGCCTGTGGCCGCGATTCCAGTTTCGCGTCCGGTGCCGTTGCCGCCGATCCCGCCGCCGCTGCCGCCTTCGGCCAAGCCGCCGGCGTTGCCCGGCATGGCTCCCGCCGCTGGCGTTACGCCGGCCGCGCCCGCGACGCCCGGCGTCCCCGGCGAGGTCAAGATTCTGCATTTCAAGCCGCCGGTGGTCGTGCGCGATTTCGCCACCGCCCTCGGGCTGAAGCCGTTCAGGCTCATCTCCGAGTTGATGGAAATGGGCATCTTCGCGTCGATGACCCAGGCCATCGACGAGACCGTCGCCATGAAGGTGGCGGAGAAACACGGATACCTGCTGGAAGTGAAGCACCGCGGCGAAGCGGTCTCCCCGCAGCAGACGGCCAAGGACAAGGAAGCCGAAAAGAAAAAGAAGGCCGCCGAGGACGAATCCAAATTCCTGGTGACGCGTCCGCCGATCGTCTGCATTCTCGGTCACGTCGACCACGGCAAGACCTCCCTGCTCGACGCGCTCCGCAAGGCGAACGTCGCCGCCGGCGAAGCGGGTGGCATCACCCAGCACATCGGCGCGTACCAGATCGAGCACAACGGCCGGAAGATCACTTTCCTCGACACCCCCGGTCACGCCGCCTTCAACAAGATGCGCGCGCGCGGCGCCTCCGCGACCGACATCGCCGTGCTGGTGGTCGCCGCCGATGACGGGTTCATGCCGCAGACCGACGAAGCATTGAAGCACATTCAGAACGCCAAAGTCGCGCTGATGGTTGCCGTCAACAAGATGGACGTGAAGGGCGCCAATCTCGACCAGGTGAAGGCGCAGATGCAGCAGCGCAACATCGCCCCGGAAGACTGGGGTGGCGAGACCATCACCGTGCCGGTTTCCGCGATCAAGGGCACGGGCCTGCCGGAATTGTTGGAAATGATCCTCCTCCAGGCCGACGTGCTGGAGTTGAAGGCCAACCCGAAGTGCGAGGCCAGCGGCATCGTGATCGAATCTCAGCTCGACATCGGACGCGGTCCGCTCGCGACCGTGATTGTGCAGCGCGGCACGCTCCGCACGGGCGACGCTCTCATTTGCGGTCAGCACTGGTGCAAAGTCCGCGCCATGTTCGACGACAAGGGCGCCACGGTGAAAGAAGCCGGCCCCGCCACGCCGGTGCGCGTGATCGGCTGGTCTGGACCGCCGGATAGCGGCGCGCCCTTCAAGGCCGTGAAGAACGCCCGCGAAGCGGAAAAGCTCGCCGAGACGGAAGAGCAACGCCTCCGCAAGGAGAACGCCGCGGCCGCCGTGCCGAAGGATATTTCAGTCGCCTCGCTTTTCGCCGAGATCGCCGCCACGCAGCAGAAGACGCTCAAGGTGATCGTCAAAACCGACGTGTTTGGTTCCTCCGAAGCCGTCCGCCACGTTCTCGACGGCATCAAGAGCACCAAGGTGCAGCTGGAGATCGTCTCCATCGATGTCGGCCTCGTCACCAAGAACGACGTGCTCATGGCCAGCACGGGCGGCGCGGTCATCGTCGGTTTCAACACCAAGCTCGAACCCGGCGTCACGCCGCTCGCCAAGCACCACAACGTGCGCATCGAGACCTACGAGATCATCTACGAGTTGGGCGACAAGGTGCGCGACATGATGGCCGACCTGCTCGATCCCGATCTCAAGGAGGTCAAGCTCGGCGCCGCGGAAGTGCGCGCCACGTTCCCGCTCGCCAAGGGCTTTGTCGCCGGCTGCCTCGTCATCGAAGGCAAGGTCAACCGCAACGCCACCGCCCGGGTGCGCCGCGGCAAGGAAAACGTCTATCAGGGCAAGGTCGCCACGCTCAAACGCTTCAAGGACGACGCCAACGAAGTGCGCGCCGGCCTCGAATGCGGCATCAAGCTCGACGATTTCAACGGCTACGAGATCGGCGACGTCATCGAGTGCTTTGAAATCCAAAAGGTGCGCGCCGCCCTGTAACCCCGGGGCCGCCGGCCCCCGCCACCGCGCGGGACCGTCGCCCCGGAGGGCAGCCCTCCGCCGGCCATGAGCAATCGCATCGTTCGCATCAACGAACTCGTTCAACGCGAGATCAGCGCCTATCTGCGGAAACGCTATCAGGCGGAGGCGGCCACCATCACCATCACCAGCGTGGAGATCGCGCCCGATCTGAAGACCGGCAAGGTCTACGTCTCGATCATCGGCGGGGAGGATTTCGTCAACGGCCGCATGGCCTGGCTGCACGATCGCGCCAGCGAACTGCGCCGCGAAGTGGGCCGGCACGTCGTGCTGAAATGGACGCCGCAACTCGACTACATCCTCGATAACTCGCCGGCGCGGGCCGCGCGGGTGGCGCAGGTGCTCTTCGAGATCGAGGAGCAGGAGCGGATTAAGCAGGCGGCCAAACCGGCCGAGTCATCGCCGGACACCGCCGCCCCGGCTCCGTAAAACGGAAAAACTTTTCCGAACCTTGAGCTCGTTTTATCCAGAGTTCTCCACGCGCTTCGCGGCGCTGCTCCCGCAACTGGCCGGCCGCCGGCTGGTGGTGGTGGGACATGCGCGGCCCGATGGCGACTGCATCGGTGCACAGGTGGCGCTGGCGCGGGCCCTGATCGCCCGCGGTCTGGATGTGACCTGCGTCAACCCCGACCCGGTGCCCCGCCGGCTGCAATTTCTGGTGCGCGGCATGAAATTTTTGCGGACGGATGACATCCTTCCGACCGCGGCGGAGTACACCGCGATCTTTGTCGATTGCGCCGACCACGCGCGCGCCGGCGACCGGCTGAAGCGGGCGTTGCCCGAGCCGATCGTCGCCATCGACCATCATCTCTCCAACAACGGTTTCGCCGCGCACAACTTCATCGACACCGGCTCGTCCGCCACCTGCGAGATCCTCGCGGGCATCTTGCTGGACCTCGGACTGGTGATCGACGCGCAGACGGCGCAGGCGCTCTACGTCGGCATCCTCACCGACACCGGACAATTTCGCTTCAACTCGACCTCGCAAAAAACGTTTCTGCTCGCGGCCGAGCTCATGGCGCGGGGCGCGCGACCGGCCGAGGCCGGCTACGAACTCTACGAGCGCGAATCGCTCGGCAAGCTCCGCCTGTTGGAGCGCTTCCTCGCCACATTTCAGATGGAGTGCGACGGACGCGTCTGCATCGGCCGTCTCCCGGTGGGAGTATTCGAGGCCACCGGCACCAACTCGGAAGACACCGAGGGGCTGGTCGACTATGCGCGTTGCATCGACGGCGTGGCGGTCGGCGTGTTGATCGAAGAGCGCACCGATGGTTCGGTGAAGGCGAGCTTGCGCGCCAACGATCCGGCTTACCGCCTCGACCTGATTGCCGCGCAATTCAACGGCGGCGGTCATGCGTGTGCCGCCGGACTGAACTTGAAACAAGGCGCGGCCGATTTTCGCGCGCGCCTGGTGGCCGCGCTCACCCGGCAGGTGGCCGCGGTGGAAGCCCAGCGCGTTGCGCCACCGACCACGTAGCCGGCGCCTGACGGCCGCATTTAAAACTTTCCCATGCTCGGACCTTCCAAAGAACTCGACGGCATCCTGCTCATCGACAAACCGACGGACCACACGTCACACGACGTGGTGGCGCGGGTGCGCCGCAAGCTCGGCATGAAACGCATCGGCCACGCGGGCACGCTCGATCCGATGGCGACCGGTCTGATGATCGTCCTCGTGGGCAAGGCCACGAGCGCCTCGCAGTACCTCATCAGTCTCGACAAGGAGTACACCGGTACGATCAAGCTCGGTGCGACCACCAACACCCAGGATGCCGAGGGCGAAGTGTTGGAGACGCGGCCGGTGCCGCCGCTCACCGAGGCGCAGGTGCGCGCGGAGATGCGCGCGGCGCAGGGCGACCAGTACCAGATGCCGCCCATGTTTTCCGCGATCAAGATCGGGGGCGAACCGCTCTACAAGAAAGCGCGCGAAGGCGAGGAAGTCGTGCGCGAGCCGCGGTTCATCCGGGTGATGCAGTTCGAGCTCACCCGGTTCGCGCCGCCCGAACTCGATTTTATCGTGCGGTGCACCAAGGGCACGTACGTGCGCACGCTGGCCCACGACTTCGGCAACAAGCTCGGCTGCGGCGCGCACCTCTCGGCATTGCGGCGCACGGCCATCGACAAACTGCGGATTGAGCGGGCGATCACCATCCCGCAATTGGAGGCGATGCCGTTGTTGGAAATCGCCAAGTGCCTCTTGCACCCGCGCGACGTGGTGCCGACTTTTGTGTTGTGAGCCAGCCGGTCCAATTTTTCACGCTCGAACAAATTGTCCGCTCGCCCCGCCCGTTGCACCTGGCGATCGGCATGTATGACGGAGTGCATCTCGGTCACCAGTCGGTGATCGAGTCGGCCATTCATTCGGCGCGGCGGTCCGGAGGCGCGGCGGGCGTGCTGACGTTCTGGCCGCATCCCAGCGTGTTGATCAATCCGGCCAAAGCGTCGCGGATGATGCAAACGCCGGAGATGAAGTTGCGCGTGCTGGCGCGGCTGGGCGTGGATCTCGTCATCCAGCAGCCGTTCACCCCGGAATTCGCGCACATCCCGGCGGAGGCGTTTCTACCTTACTTGTGCCAGCGGCTGCCGCATCTGGCCGGTATCTACGTGGGCGAAAACTGGCGCTTCGGCGCCGGACGGCAGGGCGATGTGGCGTTGTTGCTCACGGAAGCGGCCCGTCAGGGCGTGACGGTGGTGAGCGTGCCGCGGATGCATTTCAACGGTGTGCCGATCAGCAGCACGCGCATTCGCGGCTGCCTGGAGACAGGCGCGATCGAGGAAGTTAACGCCTTGCTGGGGTATTCGTATTTCGCCGCAGGCACGGTGGTGTCGGGGCGGCAACTGGGGCGCACACTGGGGTTTCCCACGCTCAATGTTGTCTGGCAACCGGAGCTGGCGCCGCGGTTTGGCGTGTATGCCGTACGGGTGGCGCGGGAGGGCGAGGAGCGTTTTCTGCCGGCGGTGGCCAACTACGGCCTGCGGCCGACGGTGGCGCAGGGGAGCGAGCCGTTGCTGGAGACGCACCTCTTGGGCGAGTGTCCGTTTGGGAATGGCGACCGCCTCGTGGTGGAGTGGCTGAAATTTATCCGGCCGGAGCGCAAATTTGGCGGGCTGGAGGAGCTGCGCGGGCAGATCGCACAAGATAGTGCGGCGGCGCAAAAATTCTTTGCCGAATTTTCCTTGCCCTGAGGTGGGGCGGTCCTGCTAACTCTCCGCCCTTTCAGATCCGGACTCTTAGCTCAGTTGGTTAGAGCACTTCCTTGACATGGAAGGGGTCGCTGGTTCGAGTCCAGTAGAGTCCACCATCCGGCAAGTTGAGCGTTGCCGGCTTTTTTATCCCCATGCATGCCATGCTACTCCGATTGTCTCTCGGCGCTCTGCTACTGGCGGCCAGCGGTTGCCAGTCCTTGCAAGACATGGCGGATGAACCCTACCGCAAGGCGATCAAAGGCGGGCGCATGTCGCCGGGCGAATATCAGAAGCAGCAGATGGGAGTCGGGCGCACCCAGCCTTGAACACGAATCCCTGGCATTTGTTTTCCCGGACAGTGTTGGTGTTGCAGGCATTGGCCTGCGGCTGGTCTGCGCCATCGGATAATTTGGGGGCTGTTGCGGCGGCCACACCGATGAGCGCGGTCACGCGCCACCTCGGACAGCCGTTGCCAGGCGAGATGCCGCAGGTTTTCGCGCGCGGCACCCTCTCTACGGCGCACCTGGAGCACAGTGCGCCGGCATTTGCGCCGGACGGACGGGAAGTTTTCTGGTCAATTTGGCGTCGGCCCCAAGTCGTAGGCGAGCAGCAGGTGATCATGACCATGCGGTGCGTTGACGGGGTTTGGACGCAACCGGCTGTGGCGTCTTTTTCAGGCCGATATCTTGACGGCGGGCCCGTGTTTTCGGCCGATGGTAAACGGCTTTATTTTTACTCGCTGCGTCCCCGACCGGAGGCGGGTCGCGAAGGCGTCAGCGATATCTGGTTTGTGGAAAAGAAGGCCGATTTGTGGGGCGAGCCGGTCTGTCTCGGTTTGGTGGCGCGGTATCCAGAGTTGCGTGAAATCAGTCAGCCCAGCGTCGCCCGCAATGGTACGCTCTATTTCATAGCTCACTTGCCTGGACCGATGAACGACTCAGGCATTTATCGAGCTGCACCGGCCGGCGGTACGTATCTCACCCCGGAGGCCATGCCGCAGTGCATCAATCTGGCTCCCTATTTGAATTGGACGCCCCACGTTGCTCCCGATGAAAGCTTCCTTTTGTTCTCTTCCAATCGGGGCGCTCCCAAGCAGGATTATGGCGATATCTATCTCAGTCGTCGAAAGCCGGACGGCACTTGGTCGGATCCCGTGAATCTGGGTGCGCCCATCAACTCACGACGTCAGGAGCGTTTTCCAGCGCTGGCCCCAGATGGGCGCGTGTTCTTTTTCACCCGGCCAACACCCGGTCAGGAGCAAGATGTTTACTGGGTTGAGACGAGCGCGATTCCTGCCCTGCGCATAGGAACCCGGGCGGACAGCCAGGATTAACGAATTGCGCTCAACCCACGGGTTTGGCCCCGGTCGACCCGCGTACCACGAGGTCGGGGGCGATCATGCGGAGCAGGGGCTTGCGGCCGGTGGCGGAGCGGATTTGGGCGAGCAATAACTCCGTGGCGGCGCGGATGGTCTGTCCGATCTGTTGATCCACGCTGGTCAGGCCGGGCGTGGTCATTTCACAGATGTCCTGGTTATTGAAACCGGTGATCGAAAGGTCGCCGGGCACCGAAAAACCGCGGTGCTGGAATCCATGCATCGCGCCGATGGCGATCTCGTCGTTCAACGCGAGGTAGGCGGTGGGGCGGTCGGCGAGCTGGGCGAAGCTCTGGGCGAGGAGTCGTCCATACTCGAAGTCGGTGCGGCGCGGATGCAGATGGTCCAGTGAGCGCGTGCAGGCGGCGATTTGCAGGCCGTGGGCGGCGAGCGCGGCATCCACTCCGCGGATGCGGTCCTGCGTGCCGCGCTGGGTGCCGGACACGCCGAGCAGACCGAAGTTACGGTGGCCCAGGCCGACCAGATGGTTGATCACTTCGGTCATCGCCTTTGCCCGGTCCAGCGTGACGGTCGGTGCGCCGGGAATGCCGGCCTGGTCGATGATCACGTGGGGCAGGTCTTGCCGGCTGAGATCGGCGGACCAGCGCGTCAGTTCGGCTTCGTCGAAATGTCCGATGAAGCCGATGGCCTCGACGCGCATGGAGAGGAAATGCCGGATCACCTTTTGCCCCGAGTCGCGGTCGAGCACTTCGATTAGCGAGCTGTAGCCGTGCTGGCGCAGCTGGCTTTGCAGCTCGGCCAGTTTGCTGACGGCCGGGGGCGTGAGCAGGTTCTCCACGCAGAGGCCGACGAGTGCGGTGCGCTTGCCCTTCAGATGCAGAGCGTAGGCGTTGGGGGTGAAACCGGTCTCGGCCATCGCGCGTTGCACCCGGTCGATGGTCTTTTGCTTGAGACCCGGCTGGCCGTTGAGCACGCGCGAGACCGTGGTGCGGGCCAGCCCGACGTAGCGCGCAAACTCGGTGGTCGAGCTGATGCGCGGGATGGCGGTCGTCTTGGTCGTTTTGCGCGGTGAGGGCATGAGCGCGATGACGGAGGAAACAGAACGTGACCGCCAGAGTGGAGTGAAAAACGCCCGAGACGCGAGTCCGGCCCGGGGAAATCCACGGGCCGGTTAAACGCGGACTAGGTTTGCTCCATCTTGAACGGCTCCAGCTTGGGCGCGAGCAGGTGATGGATGGCGAAGGTGACGAGGTAGGCGAACGCGCACACCATGAAGAGAATATTGTAGCCGGAGGTGATGTTGCCCGCGGCTTTGGCCGAATCGAGAATCCAGCCGGAGATGATCGGGAAACTCGCCCCGCCAAGAGCGCCGGCCATGCCGCCGAGGCCCACCACCGAGGCGACTGCGTGTTTCGGGAACATGTCGGAGACGGTGGTGAAGAGATTGGCGGACCACGCTTGGTGGGCCGAACCGGCCAGGCCGATCAGGAAGACCGCGGGCCAGTCGCCCACGCTCGTGACGGCGAAGATCGGCAGTACGCACAGGGCAAAAATGAACATGCCGGTTTTGCGCGCACGCGTCACCGTCCAGCCGCCTTTGGTGAGGTAGCCGGTAACCCAGCCGCCCACGATGCTGAGAATGGTGATGATCACATATATCGTCACGATGTGCACCCAGCTCTTTTTGATTTCGAGACCGCGGGTGGCCTTGAAGTAGTCGGGCAGCCAGATCAGGAAGAACCACCAGATCGGATCGGTGAGCAGCTTGGCGACGATGAATGACCACGTTTGCCGGTAGCACAGCAGGCGGCCCCAGGAGACTTTGGCGGAGGCGTTGCCCGCCTGCTCGTCCTTGTCGCTATTGATGTAGTCGCGTTCGGCGGCGGCGAGCTGTTTGGCCTTTTCGGGCACGTTGTAGAAGGGAAACCAGAGGAACAACCAGAGGAAGCCTGCGACGCCTGCGGCGATGAACGCGGCCTGCCAGCCCCAGGTGAATGCGATCCACGGCACGAGCGCCGGGGCGACGATGGCGCCGACGTTGGTACCGGAATTAAAGATACTCGTGGCCAGCGCACGCTCTTTCTTGGGGAACCAGAGCGCCACCGCTTTGATGGCAGAGGGAAAATTACCGCCTTCGCCCAAACCGAGCGAAACGCGAGCGACGAAGAAACCGCTGACGGTGCCGACGAAGGCGTGGCCCATGGCGGCGAGACTCCACGCGGCGATGGACACCGCGTAACCGACCTTCGTGCCATATTTGTCCACGAACCAACCAAACCCGAGCAGACCGAAAGCGTAGGCCAGTTGGAACGCGGAGTTGACTGCGCCAAACTGGGTGTTCGACCAGCCGAGTTCCTTGTCCAGGATCTCTTTGATCAGAGAAAGGATCTGGCGGTCGATGTAGTTGATGGTCGTTGCGAAGAACAGCAACGCGCAGATGATCCAGCGATAATTGCCAACAGCGGGGGAGGCGGGGGCGTTTTTCATTGAGCCGGCAGTCTGTGGAGTGCGCAGAAAAGGAGGCCAGCAAAAAACTGGCGACACGTGTCCGCAGTGACTTGTCCGAAGGCGTTTGTACTCCTCCGCCGGGACGTCCCTCTACTCGGTAGTTGCCGTCTCGGATTGTTTGCAGAAAAAAGTGGCTGGTACTGTCAGAAGCTTCACCAAGCTGCCAGCGCTTGCTGTCTGCGATTTCGTTTGGCATAGCAGTCGACACTTTATCCCCATGAAAAAACTCCTCCTGACTCTTTTCGTCAGCGTCACCCTGGTGGCAACCGCCGCCGAGAAAATACAGGTGACGGTGATGAATTCTCTGCCGCAGGCCCGGCGCGGTGAAGTTGTGGTGATACCCTTCCGCGAGATCCGCGCCCATTTTCCCACGGCGCCGATTCACAATCTTGTGGTGCGAAATGCCGCTACGGGCGTCGAAGTGCCGAGTCAGACGACGAATTTTAACCCCGACGACCGTCGTGCGTTATGCGACGACTTTTTGTTTCAGTACGATTTTGCCGCCGGAGAAAAGTCCGCGCAATTCACCATCGAAGCGCAGGCTGAGCCCGTTCCTCCGTACCCGGCCAGGGTGTTCGCTCGTTATGTGCCCGACCGGCTCGACGACTTCGCCTGGGAGAACGACCGGATTGCCCACCGCGTCTATGGACCGCGGCTGGATTCGCCGGCGGCGGGAGGCTCGCGCATGATCAGCAGTGGCATCGACGTCTGGTGCAAACGCGTGCCCTATCTGATCGTCGACCGCTGGTATAACAAAGGTCACAACGCTTACCACACCGACACTGGCGAAGGGCTCGATACTTACTCGGTCGGCACCGGGCGCGGTTGCGGTGGCACCGGCGTGTGGGACGGCGAAAAGCTACACGTGTCGCATAATTGGCAGACGTGGAAGATTCTCGCGAACGGACCGCTCCGCACGGTTTTCGAGCTCACCTACGCGCCCTGGGATGCGGGCGCGGGCGTAAAAGTCTCCGAGGTCAAACGCTTCACGGTCGATGCCGGTCGCAACCTCGACATGATCGAGAGCACCTTCACCGTTCAGGGCGGCAGCGGCGAAATCACGGTGGCCGTTGGCATCGTCGAGCCGCCCGATGCGAAGCTGCTGGCCACGGCGAAAAACGAGGCCGGCACCTGGCTCAGCCTGTGGCAGGAGTACCCGAAGGCCGGCCAGCTCGGTTGTGGCGTGGTGCTCGCGCCGGAGGCCGCCTTCGCCGGGTTTGCGGCCGGCAAGTCCGACCCGAAGTTCCGCAATCAACTCGTGCTCGCCAAAGTGAAAACCGGCCAGACGCTGCGTTACTTCGCCGGCGCCGGCTGGAACCGCAGCGGGCTGTTCGCCACCCAGGCCGACTGGGAGGCTTACCTCGCCGATTTCGCCCGGCGTTTGCGCGCACCCATTGCGGTGAACGTTCCCGCCGCCAAATAAACCGACCTCCTCTCCCGAACCTTTATGCAACTCCATTATTTCCCCAGTCCGGCCGAGACCAACCGGCTCGGCACCGAGCAACTGCGCGAGAACTTTTTGGTGAGCGGGCTTTTTCAGCCCGGCCAGATCGTGGCGCACTACACCGACCTCGATCGCATGATCGTCGGCGCGGCGGTGCCGACCACGGCGCCATTGGCGCTGCCGGTGTATAAGGAAACCGGCACGAGCTTCTTCCTCGAACGCCGCGAAATCGGCATCCTCAATGTCGGCGCGCCCGGCACGGTGCGCGTTGGCGCCACCGCTTATAATCTGGCGACGCTCGATTGTCTCTATATCGGGCTGGGCGAAAAAGACGTGTCGTTCGAGAACGGCGCGGCCGGTCAGGCGCAGTTCTATTTCATCAGCACGCCGGCGCACGCCAAGCATCCCACGGCGCTCGCCACGCGCGCGCAGGCTGAGGTGCAGGAGCTCGGCGATCCGAAACTCGCCAACCGCCGCCGCATCTGCCGCTACATTCATCTCAACGGCGTCAAGAGCTGCCAGCTCGTCATGGGCTTCACGGAGTTCGAGGCGGGCAGCGTTTGGAACACCATGCCGCCGCACACGCACAGCCGGCGCACCGAAATTTACCTCTACTTCGACCTCGGCGAACAAATCGTCGTGCACCTGATGGGCGAGCCCACCGCGACGCGCCACCTGATCATGCGCGACCGCGAGGTGGCGCTCTCGCCGGCGTGGTCGATCCACGCGGGTGTCGGCACCGGCAACTACCGGTTCTGTTGGGCCATGGGCGGCGACAACCAGGTTTTCCACGACATGGACCCGGCGCCGCTGACCGTGCTGCGTTAATCGCTTTTCCCTGCCTCGCGCTCTCAACCCACTCCTCACTACCTCCCATGAGCAAGATCCTCGATCTCTTCAAACTCGACGGCAAAGTCGCCGTTGTCACCGGTGCGGCCCGCGGCCTTGGCCAGGGCATGGCGCTCGCGCTCGCCGAAGCCGGCGCGGACATTGTCGCCGTCGACATCCTCCCGGCCGACGACACCGTGAAACAAGTGCAGGCGCTCGGTCGCAAGGCCGTGGCCATCGTCGGCAATCTCGGCGACCGCGCGGCCATCCCGGGCGTGATCGCCGATGCCCGGAAACACTTCGCCACGCTCGATATTCTCGTGAACTGCGCCGGCATCATCCGTCGCGCCGACTTTCTGGATTTCTCCGAGAAGGATTGGGACGACGTGATGGGCATCAACATCGACGCGGTGTTTTTCCTGAGCCAGTGCTTCGTGCGCGATGTCGTCTCCCGCGGCGCCAAGGGCAAGATCGTCAACATCGCTTCCATGCTTTCCTTCCAGGGCGGCATCCGCGTGCCTTCCTATACCTGCTCGAAGAGCGCGGTGGCCGGTCTCACACGGCTCATGGCCAACGAACTCGCTTCAAAGGGCATCAACGCCAACGCCATCGCCCCCGGTTACATGGCGACCGACAACACTGCGCCGTTACGCGCCGACGAGAAACGCAGTGCGGCGATCCTCGAACGCATCCCGGCGGGACGCTGGGGCACGCCCGACGATTTGAAGGGCGCGGTGGTGTTCCTCGCCTCGGCGGCTTCCGACTACGTCAACGGTTACACCGTGGCGGTGGATGGCGGCTGGCTCGCCCGCTGAGCAGACGCTTCAGCAAAGCTGTACAGACAGGCGAGCCAGGCGCATTTGCCCGGCTCGCTTTTGTGGCGGTGTGGTGTGTGAAAAATGCGGTACGGGTGTTAATACCCGTTGCTTCCCCAAATTTCTTCGAAGTACGTTTGCGGCGGTGAAAATGCGCGGCATAAGCAGGATATTCTTCGGCTGCGGTTTGGCGTTGTGGGCCGGCCTGCTCGCTGCGGCGGAATCGCCGGCACCACAGGTCCTGATTCTGAATTCCTACCATCCGGGCTATGGCTGGAGTGACGGCGAGCTTTACGGGGTTTTGGGCGTACTCAGCCGCGGCAGTCCACATTTTCAGCCGAGCATCGAGTACCTCGATTGGCGGCGCTTCCCAAATCCGGCGCGCGAGGCGCTGCTGTTGACGTCCATTGAGCAGAAATATGCCGGACGCGTTTTTGATCTGATCATCACGCTCGACGATCCCGCGCTGCAATTTGCCTTTAAGTATCGGTCGCGGCTCGGGGCGGCGACTCCGATCGTTTTCGGCGGCGTCAATAACTACACGCCGGAATTGTTGCGGGGACAGCGTGGCGTCACCGGAGCCGCGGAATCGGCCGATATCAGCGGCACGCTGGATTTCGCCTTGCATCTCCATCCCAATACCAGGGAGGTGGCGGTGATTCACGATCTCAACGAGAGCGCGCTCGAAAGTCGCAAGGCGTTGGATGCGGTGATACCGCGCTACCAATCCCGGGTGCGGTTCCGCTTCATCACTGGATGGAATATGTCGCGGCTGCTGCAAGCCGTGAGCGAACAGCGTCCGGGGAGCGTGGTCTTGCTTTTGAGTGCCACCATCGACGCGGATGGGCACCCCTGCGACGTGGAGTATTTGCGGATGCTTAAGGAACGTTGTCAGGTTCCGATTTATTTGCCCAGCCATCCCATGCGTCTGCTCGGGCGCGAGAGTAATTGGGAACACGATTTTTGGCCCGGGCTTGGCGGCAGCATGTTGTCGAGCGAGCTGCACGGGCAGGCGGTGGGCGATTTCGCACTGCGCGTACTCAGCGGGCGCAGTGCGGACAGTCTGCCGGTGTTGACGAGCGCGCCTTCAGTACTGGCCGTCGACTATGAACAGATGCAGCGGTTTAACCTGCCGCTCTCAGCCCTGCCTCCGGGCACCAAAGTGTTTCACCGGCCGGTGACGTTTTATGAGACTTACCGGACGCGGATCCTCGCCACTGCCGCGGTGATCGTGTTTCTATCCGGCACGGTGCTGGTGCTGGCGATTAACATTCTGCGCCGCCGCCGCGCAGAGGTGGCATTGCGGCAGAGCAACGAGCGGTTCCAGCTCATCGCGCGCGCCACGAAGGATGCCGTGTGGGACTGGCGCGTGGATACCGACGAGATGTGGTGGAATGAGAGCTACCGCGAGATGATGGGGGTTGCTTCCGCGGCTCCGTGCAATTTTGCGACTTGGTCGGCCAACGTACATGCGGCGGATCGCGAGTGGGTTTCTCGCGCGCTGCAAACGGCGATCGCGGGGAAGGGGGAGACGTGGGTGGCGGAGTACCGTTTCCGGCGCAGCGATGGCACCGACGGCTACGTGTTGGACCGGGCCTATTTCTTACGCGATGATCAGAGCAAGGTGGTGCGGGTCTTGGGGGCGATGACCGACGTCACCGAGCGGAAACTCGCCGAGCAGAAACTCCAGCGGCTGGCCACCGCGGTGGAGCAGTCTACCGAGACCATTCTTTTCCTGAGCCTCGCAGGCGGCATCGAGTATGCCAATCCGGCGTTTTCCCACGAGACGGGTTTCACTCATGCCGAAGCGGTGGGGCAGTCATTCTCCTTCTTGCTCGATCCGGCGAGCGAGCCGCTGCAATTCGCCGGGATTGTCGCCTACATCCAGGAAGCCGGATCGTGGAGCGGCCGGTTGCGTTGCCGGAGGAAGGATGGCGCGAGTTTGACGGAGCAGGCGGTGGTCTCGCCGTTGCGCGACCGCGAAGGGCGCTGTGTGAGCTACATCTTGCTGGGGCGGGATGTGACGCGGGAGCTCAAACTCGAGGAGCAAGTGCGTTTTTCGCAGAAGATGGAGGCCATCGGACTGCTCGCCGGTGGCGTGGCGCACGATTTCAACAACCTCCTGCAGGTCATTCAGGGCAACACCCAGCTCGCGTTGGAAGTGGATACGAGCGAGACGGAGCGCCACGAGTGCCTGGTCCAGGTGCGGGCGGCCAGCGAACGGGCGGCGCAGCTCACGCGCCAGTTGTTGGTCTTCGGTCGCCGGCAACCATTGCTGACCGAGGAGATCGATTTGAACGAGCTGGTGCCCGAGATGCTCAAGATGCTCCGGCGGCTCATTGGCGAGCACATCCACATCGATTTCACCCCCGGTGCGCAACTCGGCGCCATCCGCGCCAACCGCGGCCAGTTGGAGCAAGTTTTGTTGAACCTCTGCGTCAATGCGCGCGATGCCATGCCACAGGGCGGCCGCCTCGCCATCGCCTTGGACAATGTCAGTTTCGACGCCGATTATTGCGAGGCGCACGTCTGGGCGCGGCCGGGGCGCTTTGTGCACCTGAGCGTCACCGACACCGGATGTGGCATGGATCCGGCGACCGTGGCGCGGGTGTTCGATCCTTTCTTCTCCACCAAGCCCAAGGACAAAGGCACCGGGTTGGGGCTGTCGGTCGTCTACGGCATCGTGCAACAACACGAGGGGCTGATTCATATCTACAGCGAGCCGGGCGTGGGCACGGCATTCAAAATTTACCTGCCGGTCGTGGCGCAGCAGTCGAGCCGCAAGGAGACGCCGGTCGCCCAAGCCCCGATGCGCGGCACGGGCACGATCTTGTTGGTCGAGGACGAAGCGGCGGTGCGGCAGCTCGGCACCCGCATGTTGGAACGTCTGGGTTACCGTGTGCTCACCGCGGCCGACGGACGCGAGGCACTCGAAGTATTCAAGCAACACGCAGACGAAATCAGTTTGCTCATGCTCGACGCGGTGATGCCGCACATGGGCGGGCGCGAGACCTACGAGCGCATCGTGGCGATCCGTCCCGGCCTGCCGGTGCTGTTTTGCAGCGGCTACAGTGCCGATGTGCTGCAACCGGGTTTTGCGTTGGGACCGGGCATGTTGATGATCCAGAAACCGTACGCGCCCGACGAGCTGGCGCGGCAAATTCACATCCTGCTGCGTCCGGCAGAGACTCAGCTGCCCGGCTCCAAATAAGCGCGCCGGGTGGGGGCGGCGGGTTTTTAACGACGCCCAACACGAAACTGGATTTTGCGCCGCGGTTGTTGCTTAATGGCACCTTTCCCATGACTGACACGACGATCCCGAACGCCCACGACGGTGAAAACCGTCCCTCGGATTTCATCCGCGATATAGTCGCGGATGACGTAAAAACGGGCAAACACCAGCAAATCGTCACCCGCTTTCCGCCCGAGCCCAACGGTTATCTGCACATCGGCCACGCCAAGAGCATCTGCCTGAATTTCGGCATCGCGCGCGAATTCAATGGCGTCTGCCACCTGCGCATGGACGACACCAATCCGACCAAGGAAGATGTCGAGTATGTCGAATCCATCACGGCCGACGTGAAATGGCTGATCGCCGGCTGGGCCGACCACTGCCTCGGACTCAAGCGACATGGTCACGCGCCGGATGCGAGCACCGTCAACGGCAAACCGGATTATTACCAGCCCAGCGTGGTGGGCGCTGCGGCCGGCCCGCTGGAGCCGTTTTATGCTTCGGACTATTTCGACCAGATCTACGCCTGTGCGGTCCGGTTGATCGAAAAGGGCAAGGCGTACGTTTGCGATCTTTCGCCGGACGACACCGACGAGTACCGGCGCAACGCCAAGGAAAGTCCGTTCCGCGGGCGCAGCGTTGCGGAAAATCTCGATCTGTTCACGCGGATGAAGGCCGGCGAGTTTCCCGACGGCACCCGCACGCTTCGCGCCAAGATCGACATGGCGTCGCCCAACATCTGGATGCGCGATCCGCTGATCTACCGCATCCGTCACGCCGATCATCATCACACCGGCGGCAAGTGGTGCATCTACCCGATGTACGATTTCGCGCACTGCCTCAGCGATTACATCGAGGGCATCACGCACTCGATTTGCACGCTGGAGTTCGAGGTGCACCGCCCGCTGTACGACTGGATTCTCGAAAGCCTCGAACTGCCGCGCGCGCTGCCGCACCAGTACGAGTTCGCGAAACTGATCCCCAGCCACATGATCGTTTCCAAGCGCAAGCTGATCCAGCTCGTGAACGAGAAAGTGGTCGGCGGCTGGGATGATCCGCGGTTGCCCACAATCAGCGGCATCCGCCGCCGGGGCGTGCCGGCCGCCGCGCTGCGCCGCTTCGCCATCGGCGTGGGCGTGACCAAATTTATCAGCCTGACGGACATCGCCGTTTACGAACACGTCGTGCGCGACGAGCTCAACGCCATCGCGCTGCGCCGGCTCGCCGTGCTTGATCCGATCAAGATTGTGCTGACCAACATCCCGGCCGATCAGGTCATCGAGGTCGAGGCCACCGACAATCCGCAGGATGAGAACCCGACCACCCGCAAGGTGCCGTTTGGGCGCGAAATCTACATCGATCGCGACGATTTTGCCGAGGTGCCGCCGCCGAAATATTTCCGCCTCAAACCCGGCGGCGAAGTGCGCCTCAAGTACGCCTGCATCATCAAGTGCGACGAGATCGTCAAAGATGCTGCGGGCAATCTCGTGGAGATCCGTTGCACGGCCGACCTCGATACCCGCGCCGGTGGAGCGAACGCGGCGAAGAAGGTCAAGGGCACGATTCATTGGGTCAGCGCGACGCACGCCCTCAGCACCGAGGTCCGCCTCTACGACCGCCTCTTCACCGCGGCCGAGCCCGATGCCGACGGCGATTTCACCAAGCATCTCAACCCGAATTCGCTCGTGGTGGTGCAGGCCAAACTGGAGCCGGCTTTGGCGCAGGCCACACCCGAGCAGCGCTTCCAGTTCGAGCGTCTCGGCTACTTCGCCCTCGACGCTGCGGATTCGAAGCCCGGGAAACTCGTCTTCAACCGCACGATCACGCTCAAGGACGCTTGGGCGAAAGAAACGCAGAAGAAGTAACTTTTCGGTCGACCGAGCGCCGCCGTTTGCCGGCGGCGTTTCGGTTTACGCTTTCGACTGCGGGCGCAGGGTGGGGCCGTCCACCCAACAGGCCGGCAGGGTTGTGGTCGTCGGGTGCTCCGGCACGCCGTATTCGTTGCGGTGGAGTTGTGCAATCAGGAGCTCCACGCCACGCGCGCCGAGCAGCCGCGGCTGAAGATCGATGCCGGCACACGGCACCACGTTCATCATTTCGTTGAGGCAGCAGAAGCCGTGCGTGCGCGGCACCGCCGCCCCGCACTGCTCCATCCACGTGATCACCTCGGACCGGTGGCAGAGCACCACGTCGGGCTTGGTGGTTTGAAACCACGGTGTGAACGCCGTCTGCACGATCTCGGGTACGATCAGTGGCGTCAGTCGCGCGAAAGCCTGATGGTGGTTTTGGTAAGTTTGAAACGCCGCCTCCCAGCGATGGAGCAGACGCTCGTCGTGGTGACGGTTGAGCACCAGTCCCGGGCGGCGGTAACCCAGCGCCTGGAGTTTTTGCAGCACCATCATCATGGACCGATAATGGTCGGAGCACACCGAGTGCAGCGCCGGACGTTCGATGATGTAGTCGGCGTAAACGCCGGCAAACCGCGTCCAGTCGAGCTGGCTCAAGTCGGGATTTTCGCTCACCGGCAGCAGGAAAACGCCATGGATGCCGCGGGAGAGAAGGATGGAATTGAGGCGCGACATCGACATCTGCTGGCCGAGCACAAACGACTCGGCCTTGAAGCCCAGTTCGACGGCGCGGGTGCTGGCGCCGAGGGTGAGCTCGCGGTGGTAACGCGCGGCGTTGACCGGGCGGCGATCCGGGCCGTCGAGGTCGAGGATGGCCAGCAAGCCTCGGAAGGTGCCCGAGCGGGAGCGGCGCATCTCCGACATGAGCGCGCCGGCGAGAGGATTGGCGTGGTAGCCGGCGGCCTTGGCGGCGGAGAGCACGCGTTCGCGCGTGGGTTCGCTCACGCGCGGGCTGTGGCGCAGCGCTTCGGAGACGGTTGTGTGGGAAAGGCCCAGCGTCCGGGCCAGCTCGCGGAGTGAGGGGTTGGGCATGGCGTCTGACTGTAAGACACAGGATGGATTGGCGCGGGAGGCGAGCGCATTCAGCTTCGCTCAGGTCGGCGCGTGCGGCGTCCGAATCTATTTTCAACGTTTCCGGTTCTCCCAACTCGCCAATCGGCGCGTGTTTCGTATGAGTATCTCCTGACGGTCGCGCCCCGCTTTCCCTTCGTCCCCCAGTTCTCCCATGAGTGGCATTCACATCGTCGATCTTCTCGTCGTTTTCGCCTATCTCGCAGCGATCATCTACATCGGTCGCCGCGCCAAACATTCGGCGGCGAGCGAGGAGGGGTATTTCCTCGCCGGGCGCAAGCTGGGCAAGCTCTACCAGATTTTCCTCAACTTCGGCAACGCGACCGAGCCGCAAGGCGCGGTGACCACGGCGAGTTTTGTCTACCAACGCGGCGCTTCGGGCGCGTGGTATTCGTTCCAGACGATTTTCATGAACCCGTACTATTGGTTCATGAACGTATGGTTTCGACGAGTGCGGCTGACAACCATGGGCGACTTGTTCGAGGACCGCTTTGACAGTCGCTGGCTGGCGCGCGTGTACGCGTTGTTCCAGATCGGAGTGGCGGTGCTGCTGATCGGTTTCGGCAGTTTCACCGCGTATACGATCACGGCGTCGCTGGTGCTCAAGGACGAGGCGGCCTGGACGGTTTCTGAGCGCGCGGCAGTCACCGGCTATCAGGAGTTGCGGCAACTGGAGACGCAGCAGTCGGCGGGCAAGCTCCCGGATGAGGCGCGCGGCCGGCTGGAGACATTGCGCGAATTGAAGGCGCGCGGCGACATCAAGAGTTTTATCTCGGTGCTCGATCCGGCGTGGTGCCGTTGGACATTTTACCTGAGCTTCATGGGCGTGGTGGCCGCTTACATGGCGCTTGGCGGGATGACCGCAGCGGCGTTCAATGAGGCGCTTCAGGGCGTGTTGATCATCATCTTTTCGGTGATGCTTATCCCCACCGGCTTGAGTACCATCGGTGGCTGGAGTGCGCTCGGCGCCAAGGTGCCGCCGCGCATGTTCGAACTCTTTGGCGTGAGCGGGGGCGTGCAATTCACCGGACTGACAATTCTCGCGATCACGATTCCCAGCCTCATCCAGATGAACGCGCTCAGTCCGAACATGAACATCTTCGGCTCGGCGCGCGATGAGATGGCGGCCCGGATGGGCGTCGTCGGCCTCTACGGAAAACGGCTGATGATCATTCTGTGGACCTTTTCCGGATTGATCGCCATCGCCCTGTTTCAAGGCGACAACCGCCTGACCTCGCCCGACACGGCGTGGGGCATGTTGTCCAAGCGGCTGCTCGGGCCGGGATTGATCGGACTGATGCTGGCGGGCGTGTTGGCGGCGGTGATGTCGAACCTCGCGGCCAAATCCATGGCCATCGCATCGCTCTTCGTGAAAAATTTCTGCCGTCACCTCTGGCCGGATCTGTCCGAGGCGCGCGGCGTGGGTATCGCGCGCTGGACCATCGTTTGCGTGATGCTCATCGGTCTGCTGGCCGCCACCACCATGCGCAACATGGAATCCATTGTGCGCTACATCATCACGGTCAATGTGCCGTTCGGCGCCGCGATCTTGCTGATGTTTTTCTGGCGACGGCTCACCGTGCAGGCCGTGTGGGTGTCGCTGTTGCTTTCGGCGACGCTCAACATCGCGATTCCGTTGAGTGGCGAATATGTGCCGGGGTTGCGCGACCGGGCGTCGCTGCTGGCGATGGCGCCTGATACCGAGGGCAAACCGGTGCCGGTTTATTTCGACACGGTGGTGCGGCTGCGGCCCGAAGATCCGACGAGCCCGCGGGAGGGGCGCGGTCGTCTCAACATGGAGTGCTACTTGCTCGGTCGCGCCGGCCTGCCGGTGGCGCGGTGGACGCCCAACGAGCGGCTCGCCGCGCAGTACTTCTGGGACGGACTGTTTCCGTTTGTCGTGTTGATCCTCGTCAGTTTCGTCACGCGCAATCGCGACCAGGCACGCGTCGATTTCTTTTATGGCAAGATGAAGACGCCGGTCGGTGCGACACCCGAGTTGGATGCCGCGGCGATGGAGGAAACGCGCCGCAATCCGCATCGTTTCGCCCATACCAAACTCTTCGGTGCGAGGTCGGCTTGGGAATTTGGCAAATGGGACAAGGTCGACACGGTGGGTTTCCTGGCGTGTTGCGCCGTGTCCGGCGCGATCATCGCGCTGTTTTGGGGATTGCTGCGGTGGGCCGCCCTTTGATTAAAAACGCGTTTTCGTTTCATCCCCTCGTCCCCTTTCTCCCCATGATTCGCAAAGCTTTTATCATGCAGGTGCACGCCGGCCAGGAGGCCGAGTATGCCCGTCGCCACCAACCTATCTGGGCCGAACTCGCCGCTGTGCTCAAAGCCCAGGGCGCGCACAACTACTCCATTTTTCTCGATGCATCGACCCGTCAGCTCTTCGGCTACGTCGAGATCGAGGACGAAGCGCGGTGGGCCGCCATTGCCCAGACCGACGTCTGCAAGCGCTGGTGGAAATTCATGGGCGACATCATGCCCAGCAATCCGGACAACAGCCCGGTCGCGCGCGAAGTGACCGAGGTGTTTCACCTCGATTAAATCTGCTCCTGGCAGCCGGAGTGTGGCATTACTGGTGAACGTCTACCCAACGTTCACTTGTGGTCTTGGCCTGTAGGTTTGAAGCTACGGAGTTTGGTATGGGCATTGCATACCAATGTGAGGAGCAATCGTTAGTTATATAAATACTAGTATAACAGCATTATGGGCGCTTGGTAATTGTGAGTGTCTACAGTTGAGATGGCGATTTTGCATCGCAATCAATTGCTGTTAAGTTCTGTAGCGCCTGATGCGGTAAGTTTGCGGGGAGGAGGTCTACTCGTTCTTGACGTTGCTTCGCAAAGCTGCACATACCTAGTCTTATCTCTTACGGACTAACGTAGCGAATTTGTCTGCGGAGTGTTTTGGGGCGAAATATTTTAAGATTTTATTTTAATAAGACATTAATAATGAACAAATTCACAAGAAAGTACTCGATTAAGCCGGTGAAGGTGCCGCAGGTAAAAACGAAGCACCGCCGGATAGTCACCGCTTTGCCGGTGCCCCAATCGCTGCCGACTCTGCGCAAATTGGAGAAGCATGAGCCCATGTCGATGCAGGGCCAGCCCCCGATTGTCATGCATAAGGCCGAGGGCAATTACGTGTGGGACAACTGGGGCAATCAGTGGATCGATTGGTCTTCCGGTGTGCTGATCTCCAATGCCGGCAATGCCAACAAGGCCGTCGCCAAGGCGCTGAAGGAGATGATCCAACGCCCATTGCTCAGCACCTACGTGTTTCCGCATGAGAAGCGCGCTGAGCTGGCCGAGCTGCTCGCCAGCATTGCGCCCGACAAATCCTACAAAGTATTTCTGCTCTCGACCGGCTCCGAAGCGACGGAGAACTGCATCAAGCTCTCCAAGACCTACGCGCTGCAGAAGTACGGCCCCGAGAAGCGCTACTTTGTCAGTTTCAAAAACGCTTTTCACGGCCGCACGATGGGCGCACAGCTCGCCGGCGGTAATCCGAACCTCAAGAAGTGGCTCGGGAAATCCGACGACTCCTTCGTGCAGGTGCCGTTCCCCGACGGCTACAAAAACACCGACACGCGCTTCGAGCTTTTCCTGGAGACGCTCGCCGGCCTCGGCATCAAGCCAGAGCAGGTTTGCGGCGTGATGACCGAGTCGTTCCAGGGCGTCGGTCCCGATTTCATGCCGGTCGAATACGCCCGTAAACTGGCCGCCTGGTGCCGCGCCAATGACGTGGTGCTGACCATGGACGAAGTGCAGGCCGGCTTCGGCCGCTCGGGCAAATGGTTCTCGTTCCAGCACTATGGCATCAAGCCCGACCTGATCGCGTGCGGCAAAGGCATCTCCAGCTCGCTGGCCCTCTCGGCCGTCATCGGTCGCCCGGAAGTGATGGAACTCTACGCGCCGGGCTCGATGACATCGACGCACTCGGCTTCGCCGTTGCCCGTGGCCGCGGCCATCGCCAACATCCGCGAGCTCAAACGCTCCAAGGCGGTGCAGAATGCCGCCAAGCTCGAACCGGTCCTCCACAAGGGCCTGCTCGCGATCCAGAAAAAGCACCCGGCCGTCGCCGGCTGCGTGCAGTGCCGCGGCCTGGTCGCGGGTATCCAGATTGTGAAGCCGGGCACCAAGGAGCCGGACAGCGCCACGGCGATCAAGATCAACGAAAAGTGCTTCCACAAGGGCCTGCTCATGTTCGCCCCCGTCGGCATCGCCGGCGAGTGCATCAAGATCGCGCCCTCGCTCCTCACCTCCAAGGAAGTCCTGCTCGAAGGCCTCGCGGTCCTCGACGCGGCGATGGACGAAGTGCTGGGCTAACCCACAACCCACCGATTCCATGCAATCACAGAAAATCGATGTGACCATTGTTGGCGGCGGGATGATCACCAATGATCTCCTTCTGCCCGCGGTTTATCACCTGCAGCGGACCGGCGTGGTCGGCAGCATCAACGTGTGCGCGCTCAACAACCCGCCGCTCAAGGCGCTGACCGAAAGCAAGGAATTGCTGGAAGCGTTTCCCGGCCAGTCGTTCAACGCATTCCCCGCGCTGAGCGAGCCCGCGACCAAGAATCAGCCCGACCTCTTCAAAGAAGTCATTGCCAAGATGGCGCCGCGCCAGGTCGTGGTCGTGGCCATGCCCGACCAGCTGCACTACGCGGTTGTCATGGAAGCGCTGAAGAACAATCAGAACGTGCTCTGCGTGAAGCCGCTCGTGCTGAAATACGAGCAGACGATCGAAATCGAAAAGATCGCTCTGGCCAAGGGCCTCTTTGTCGGCGTCGAGTACCACAAGCGTTTCGACCGCCGCGCGCTCGTGGCCAAACGCAGTTACGATCTCGGCCACTTCGGCGAGTTCATCATGGGCGAAGCGAAGATGATCGAGCCGTACTATTATCGGCACTCGAACTTCCAGAACTGGTTCACCGCCGAGAACACCGATCCGTTCGTCTATGTCGGCTGCCACTACGTGGATCTCGTTTACTTCATCACCAAACTGAAGCCGGTCGAGGTTTCGGTCGCCGGCGTGAAAGGCAAGTTCCCCAACGGCAAGATCGGCTACATGTGGGCCAACGGCCGCGTGCGCTACGAGAATGGCGCGCTGCTCTCCGTCACCGACGGCCTCGGTTATCCCGACGCCGGTTCTGGCAGCAATGAGCAATGCCTGACCATGTTTTGCGAAGGCAACGACAAGACGGGCATGATCAAGCACGACGACCAGTTCCGCGGGGTGACGCACTGCTACCTCGAAGGACTCGGTTGCGGCGGCACACATCACAACTTCGTCAGCCCCGATTTCTTCCGCTACGTTCCCTGGGAAGGCGCGGGGTACCGGCCCATCGGCTACGGTCCCGAGTCGGTGGCCGCCACGATCCAGACCGCCCAGCGTCTCGCCAGCGAGAGCGCCGGTTTACCTGAGGCGCAGGCGCTTCAGCGTCGGCAGGCGATCATCCGCGAGATCGACGAAAAAGGTGTCATCGCCACACCGGCCAACAGCTACATCAACGAGCTCGTGGTCGAAGCCGCCCGTCTCTCGATCCTCAACGATGGCGCACCCGTGCAGATCATCTACGGCGACAAACCGCACGTGAAATTGCGCTAAGCGTCACGGCATAGTTTTCCACCCAAAAAAATCTCCCGGCGTCAGAGCCGGGAGATTTTTTTAAGCTGAGATGTCCTCCTGGCGCAGTTCCGGCTCAGTCGTGACCGCGGCGGATTTCCGAACCCTGGAAGCGGATTTGCACGCGGTAGACCTTTTTGATCCGGCATTTGATCGCGCCGGTCGTGAGGTCCACCCGCTCCGGCACCTCGATCCGATGTATGTCGATCACGGCATGGTAGCCGCGTTCGCTGAACACATCGATCAACATGGCCAGGGCGATTGGATCGTCGAGCACCGGCTCCTCGGTGTTGATTACCGCTACGCCCGAAATCGCGTGGCGTAGCACGATCGGCATCATCTTCTTTTCGACAAACGCCACGACGCGCGAAAACAGCTCGGTGTGCTCCAGCGCGTAGCTGTCGAGTCGCTTGACAAGTTCCTGACGCGCATGCAGCACGATCTCGCTCGCCAGCGGGATGTGGCGCAGCAGGTCGTGCGTGCGCGGGTCGAGTTCGAGTGTGCTCTGGTATTGGAGTTCCTGAACGATGTTGCGTTCGACTTCGTTGAGCGGGCCCTGCGCGTTGACGAAGTGGTAATGGAAAACCTCCTTCAGCGACTGGAGCGCGTCCCACGTCTGCTCCTTGAACACCCGGTAACGGCGTTGCGCGAGCGCTTCGTCGAGGTCGGTCGCGCGTTCTTCGAGCAATTCGCCCACCCCGGTGCGCCGCACCTCGGCGTTGTGCGCGCGGATCTCACGGCCGCGTTTGAGCTGGCGGGCGATGGACGTCTTCTCATCGACGAACAGCACCATGATGTGGATCGTCGGCTGGCGGAAATGGATGCCGAGCGGCCCGGAGAAAAATTCGCGCCGCAACTGCTGCATGCGCGCCACCAGCATCTTGATGCACTCCACCTGCACCTTGGTGCGTGGAAAACCGTCGATGATCACACCGTCGCGGTATTCGGGCCGGAGCAATTCGCGGAAGAGCAGGCCCACGACCTCACGGTCGCCGACCATGTTGCCCGCGTCCTTGAGGCGCTTGGCTTCGGGCGTGTCGAGCAGGGCGCTGATTATGAGCGGCGGGCAGGTGAGGCCGCGGGTTTTGATGATAAAGCCGGTGTTGGTGCCTTTGCCGGCGCCGGGGGCGCCACCGAGCAGTATGATTTCTTTCGGGAAACGCAGATTTTCCCGTCCGCATTCGGTTTCGAGAGACTGCCAGACGCTGTCGAAAATGAGTTGCGCGTCTTTGATTTCGAGGTCGGGCAGGCGGCCGGCCGACGTCAGGGCGGGGGCAACCGCCGGGGAAGGCGCCGCGGCAGCGGCCTGGGCAGAAGGAACTCCGGTGTGTGGCATGAACCTTCCGCTAAAGAGGAATGCGGGGCGATTCGATCCCAGAATTTTACGAAGCTGTGAGTCGTATTCCTACAACGACTTAGAATTCGCGTTGCCCGCTGCTTTCCCGCGGAAAAACGCCCCGCAGGGTGACGAAAACCGTCAGGCGCGGGCGCGCTGCAAAATTTCCTGAAACTCTCTTTGGGTGTTTCCGTCATGCGAGCGGGTATTCCTACGGGTTTAAGCCTGGGGAAACTTAGTTGAAGCTGGACCTGGCGGGGTTGCTCTCAAGGCAGCCCCGCCTTGCTTTTCGCACTGGCTCGCGCGGACGAGCCCCGCCAACCTCCCGGCTGCCATGCGTGTGCTGATTGTCGACGACGAAGCGAGTATCCGCAAAACCACCGCGCTCGCGGTCGAGACCATGGGCCATGCCGTCGCCACTGCCGCCACCGGCGCGCGGGCGCTCGCGGTGCTGGCGGAGGAGCCGTGCGATGTTTGTTTCCTCGATGTGAAACTCGGCGCGGAAGACGGCCTGGTCGTGCTCGAAAAACTCCTGCAAGCCGCGCCTTCGCTCGCCGTGGTCTTGGTCACCGCGTACGCCAACATCGCCACCGCGGTGGAGGCGATGCGCCGCGGCGCGTTCGACTTCATTCCCAAGCCTTTTACGCCCGACCAAATCCGCGCGGTTCTGGCCAAAGTCGCCAAGGCCCGCGCGCTCGAGCAACGCGTGCGCACGCTCGAAACGCAGCTCGCCGATTCCGCGCCCGTGGTCGAACTCAGCTCGGCCGAGCCGGCCATGCAACGCGCGCTCGAACTCGCGTTCAAAGCCGCCGATACCACCGCCACCGTGCTCATTCTCGGACCGAGCGGCACCGGCAAGAGCGTGCTCGCGCGCGAGCTCCACCAGCGCAGCGCGCGCCGCGAGGCCCCGCTTGTCACCGTCAATTGCCCGTCGCTCTCGCGCGAGCTGCTCGAAAGCGAACTCTTTGGCCATGTGCGCGGCGCGTTCACCGGCGCGGTGCAGGATCAACCGGGCAAAGTCGCGGCGGCCGACGGCGGCACGCTCTTCCTCGACGAGATCGGCGAGATGCCGCTGGAGATTCAGCCCAAGCTGTTGCGCTTGCTCCAGGAACGCGAATACGAGCGCGTCGGTGAGGCCCGTCCGCGCCGTGCCGACGTTCGCGTGATCGCCGCCACCAACCGCCCGCTGGCCGACGCCGTCAAGGCCGGCCGCTTCCGCGAGGACCTGTTTTACCGGCTCAACGTCATCAGCGTCGCGTTGCCCGGTCTCAGCGCCCGGCCCGCCGATTTGCGCGGACTCGCCGAGCGCAACCTCGCGTTTTTCGCGCGGCGGCTCGGCAAGCCGGTGCAGGCGTTTTCACCGGCGGTGCTTGCCGCCTTTGCCGGCTACGCGTGGCCGGGCAATCTGCGGGAGTTGCGCAACGTGATCGAGCGCGCCGTCATTCTCGCCACCGGCGCGACGGTGGAACTCGCCGATCTGCCCGAGGAGTTTCACGCCGCTGGCAGTCGTCGCGATATCCAGGTGGGCGGCCGGGTGACGCTCGAAGAGCTGGAGAACGAGCACCTGCGCCGCGTGCTCGCCAGCGCACGCAACCTCGACGACGCCGCGCGCACGCTCGGCATCGATCCCGCCACGCTTTACCGCAAACGCCAGAAGCTCGGGCTGAGCTAAGGCCGCGCCCATGAAACTGCGCACGCGCATCGCGGTCGGCCTGCTCCCTCTGTTGCTGCTGTTCCTCGCGCTCGGCGGCTGGGCGGCGCTGGCTAACCGACAACTCGCGCGCGAGTTGAGCGGAGAACTCGAGACCACTTATCGCGCTTTGCAGGCCAACGAATCGCTGCGCCTGGCGGCCACGCAGATGTCGGTCGCTGCAGCGGCGGCGCCGCGCGATGTCCTCGCCGCGCGCCGAAACTACGATGCGCAGCGCGCGGCGTTGCAACGTCTCCTCATGGACGAATTACAACGCGCTGCCGGCACGCCGCGCGTGAAGTTTCTGGAGCGCGTCGACGGCAAGTTTCTGGAACTGGCGGATGTGATCGAAGCTTCGTTGAACAGCAGCGGCGGCGGGAGCGGTGGCGCGCTTGCGGCCTTGCGGCGCGAAGAAACGGCGCTCTACGCCCTGCTGCGTTCCATCGACGAACTCGCAGCGGCGGATCGCCTTTCCGCGCAGGCCACCGCCGCTCGAGCCCAACATTTGGCCGAGCTCACCACGCGCATCGTGCTCGGCGGCTTGGCGGTGTTGTGCGTTGTGGCGTTGGTGCTCGCCTGGCGACTTACCGGATTGCTCGCGCGGCCGATCGAGGCGTTGACCGCCGCCGCTGCCGCGGTGGGCGAAGGTCAGCTCGATCGCGAAGTTCCGGCCGCCTCGCGCGACGAACTCGGTCAACTCGGCCGCGCCTTCAACGCCATGGCGGCGAAGCTCCGCGCCTACCGCGACGCCACGCTCGCCAAGGTGCTGCGCACACAGCGCACGATGGAGGCGACGCTCACCTCGACGCCCGATCCGGTGTTTGTCGTGGCGCGTGACGGTGCGCACGAGGTGCGCAACCCGGCGGCGGAGGCGCTGGCCCGTTCGGCGGATTTTGCCGCGGGCTTTCCGCCGGCGCTCGCCGAGCCGTTGCAACGCGTGCTGGCGACCGGCGACCATTATCTGCCCACCGATTACCGGCAGGCCGTGACGCTGACGGTGGCGCGCGAAGTCCGGCATTTTCTCCCGCGCATCCTCGCCATCGGCGACAAACTCACGGAGTTCAAAGGCGCGGCGGTGATTTTGCAGGATGTGACGAAGTTTCGCCTGCTCGACGATGCGAAGACCAATCTCGTCGGCACGGTGAGCCACGAGCTGAAAACTCCGCTCACCAGTCTGCGCATGGCGGTGTATCTGTTATTGGAGCAAAACGTCGGCGCGCTCGCGCCCCGGCAGCGCGATCTGCTGGAGACCGCGCGCGACGACACCGACCGGCTGTTGCGCATCCTCGACGATTTGCTCGATCTGACCCGGCTGGAAAGCGGCACGGCGGCGTTGAGCAAACGGCCGAAGCGGGTCGCTGAGTTGTTGGCGGAGATGGCGCGGGAGGCGCAGCCGCATTTTATCACCGGCGGTCAACGACTCGACGTGCAGTGCGACCCGGGCTTGGGCGATGTGTCGGTCGACGCAGAGCGGATTCGCCATGTGTTTTTGAATCTTCTGACCAATGCCGCGAAGTATGCGCCGGCGGGCAGCACGGTGACATTGTACGCAGCGCCGGCGCCGCTGGGCTTTGTGCGTTTCGGCGTGTGCGACGAGGGGCCGGGCATTCCGGCCGAGAGCGCGGCGCGGGTATTCGACCGGTTCTACCGCGTGCCGGGTACGACGGCGCATGGCGCGGGACTCGGCCTGGCGATTGCCCGCGAAATTGTCGTGGCGCACGGGGGCAGCATCGCCTGCCAGAGCGAACTCGGCCGCGGGAGCGATTTCCACTTTCTGCTGCCGGGGTAAATCCAGCCGACGCGGTTGCGCTCAGGTTTTCTTGTTTAGAATTTGCGGTGTGGCTTCGAGCTGGCCGCGGGTGACGCCGAGCTGGTTGATCAACCGCAGTTCGCGCCAAATGTCGGCGCCGGAAATTTCGCCGGCAAGCAGCTGTTGGTAACGGCGGACGGTGCGCGTCACTTCGTCGGGCGTCTCGTCCACGAATTCGACGCGGAAATGGCGCGCGCCGAGCGCAAGGAAACGCGGCAGAAATTCCGCTCCCGTCTGCGCGCGGCTGTTGAAAACGGTGTTGCGGCAGCCAGCGTCGGCCTTGAGCGGCAGCAGTGCGCCGACGCGGTCGCGCAGTTCCACGCGCTGCGTGTCGCAGGGCCGGCCGCAGTCGCGGTAGTCCTTGCCGGTGGTGAGAAACGCGCAGAACAGGCAATGCTCCATGTGAAACATCGGCATGCGCTGGTGGATGGTGAGGTCGAACCACGCTGGCGGTGCGGCGGCGAGCAACGCCTCGACTTGGGCGACGTTGAGATCGTAGCTCGCGGTCACGCGCTCGAGACCGTGCTCGCGGAGGAAATAATCGGCGGCGAGCGGATTGGCGATGTTGAGCGAGTAGTCGCCGCGTTTGCGGTCGGCGGCAAAGAAGCGCAGGTGGTCGTAATTGCGCACGAGGTAGCCGTCGGCCTCGCTGGAGCGCACCTGTTTCAGAATCCACTCTTCGCCCGGTTTGAAGACGCGCGGCGGCGCGACCCAGATCGAGGCGGCCTCGTTTTTGGCAGTGGGTTGCAGTTCGCGGAAACGTGCGACGGCGGCGCGGTAGTGTTTCGGATTCTCGAACTCGCAATAGAGGGTGCGCGCGCCGGCGGCCCACGCGGCTTCGAGTTGCGGCATGGTGCGGACGAGGACGATGAGCTCGGGCGGTTGATCCGCTGCGCTCGGAGCGGCGGCTGGCGTCTGAGCCGGGCGGTCGGTGGGCGGAAGAAGGGTCCAGCGGCGCGGCTGAGAACGCAGGCGGTCGAGCTCGGCGATGACTTCGCGGCGCAAGCGGTTGAGCTCGCTCATCGGCAGCATCACCGCGCCTTCGAGGTGCGAGCGCAGGTCGCCGAGACGGAACGGCGTGCCACCGAGACGGCCGAGTTGATCGCGCAGGCGTTCGTCGGTGAGCGGTTGATTCTGCGCGGGCGCGAGTGACACGGCGGAGGTCACTTGCGCCACATGGCCGTCGTCATCCTGGACGATGACCGTGAGCGGTGCGCCCGCGTGGCCGTGGACCTCGATGGCGACGGGGCGTTGGTGGCGGATTTTTTCGCCCTCGAACGTGGCGCGCAGTTCGCGTTCCAATGCCGGATCACTGGTTTTCCAGAGGCGTTGGCCGACGTGCACGCGGCGAAAATCGATATCGCCATGACCGAAACGCAGCACGACGTCGCCGCCGTGTGGCTCGACCTGGTAAACGCGTCCGCCCTCTTCGCCCGCCTCGGGATGTCCGGCGTCGAACACCACGCCGTCGCCCGGCTTGAGCGGGGCGGCGAGGCGCAGCCGCACGGACTCGCCGGCCACGTGGGCGATGTCGCCGAGGTACACGCCGCGTTTGGTGCCGAAGCGCCCGTGGACCAGCTCCTGGTTGTTGGTGCCGCGGAACCAGCCGGTGTAGAGGCCGCGCGAGAAGGCCATTTCGAGTTCGTACCGAGAATCCGGCGACGGGCGGGCGGCGGGGGCGGCGCCGCAGATGGCGTCCAGCGCCTGCCGGTAAACGCGCGTGATGCTGGCGACGTACTCGGGGCTTTTGAGCCGGCCCTCGATTTTGAGCGAGGCGACGCCGGCGCGCACGAGTTCGGGCAGCACGTCGATGCCGGCGAGGTCTTGCGGACTGAGCAGGTACTGGCGGTCGCCGAGTTCCACTTTGCGGCCGTCGGCCACGAGTTCGTAGGGCAGACGGCAGGCCTGGGCGCATTCACCGCGGTTGGCCGAACGACCGCCGAGCGCTTCGCTGGTGAGGCACTGGCCGGAGTAGGCGACGCAGAGCGCGCCGTGGACAAACACTTCCAGCAAGAGCGGCGCGGTGGGGGCGGCGGCGAGTTGTGCGGCCTGGATGGCGGCGATTTCCGGGAGGGAGTTTTCGCGCGCGAGGACAACGAGTTCCGCACCCAGAGCGCGGGCAAATTCCACGCCGGCGGCGCTCGTGATCGTCATCTGCGTTGAGCAGTGGATCGGGAAATCGGGCGACAGCGCGCGGATCAGCCGGGCGATGCCGACGTCTTGCACGATGGCGGCGTCGACGCCGGCGGCGATGATGGCGCGGAGGTAGTCTTCGGCGTCGGTGAGTTCGGGCGTGAAGACGAGGGTGTTGAAGGTAACGTAGCCGCGCACGCCGCGGCGGTGCAGAAATTCCATCAGGGCCGGCAGGTCGGCCAGCGCGAGGTTCTTGGCGCGCATCCGGGCGTTGAAGCGCTCCAGCCCGAAGTAGATCGCGTCGGCGCCGTTTTCCACCGCGGCCCGGGCGCACTCCCAATCGCCGGCCGGAGCGAGGAGCTCGGGACGGCGGACAGGCGGGTTGGTCGTGGCAGACATGGCGGGAGGTTGGGGTCGTGTGGGCGTGGCCGCAAGCAGTGGACGACGATCAGCTCGCGACAGGCGCCGGTTGCGAGGCACCGGGCCGGGCGGCGTGCGGGGCGACGGCGCGCAGGCGCCAGGCGAGCACGCCTGTGAGGAAAAAGCAGACGAGCGACATCAGTCCGACGCGTCCATAGCCGCGGATGTGGCCGGCGGCGTCGCTGGAGAGGAAGAGGCCGGCGGCGAGATTGGCGATACTGCCGGAGGCTTGTTGGAGCGCGGAGTTGACGCTCATGAACCCGCCACGATAGCGCGCCTCGACGGCGTTGGTCATCATCGCCATCGCGGGCGCGAAACGACCGGACATGCTCACGAAAAACAACGTGGTCATCGTCAGGGCGGTTGCGAGCGGCACGGCGGGCAGGTTCGTCAGGATCGCCACGGTGATCATTGCGAGGAGCGAGACCCAGGACAGCACGTGCAGTTTATCGAAACGGTCGGAGCAGCGCCCGATGACGTAGGTGGAAACGAGTGTGGCGGCGCCGCCAAAGAGATAGATGTATTTCAACTGCGCTTCGCTCAGTCCGACGTTGGCGACCATCGACGGCGCCATGAACGGGATGACGCAGCCGCCCGCGAACACGAGCATGGTGCTGAGCATGAAGCAGCGCTGGTGAATCGGATGCACCAGAATCGCGCGCATTTGGGTCCAAGGCGACGCAGTGCTGAGGTGGCTGGGCACATGTGGCAGCAAGCGCAGCCCGGCGATGAACACGACCACGCTCATCCCGGTGAGCAGGAAAAACGGCGCGTGCCATTCGTAAAGGTCGGCGAGCCAGAGGCCGAACGGAATGCCCAGCACGGTGGCCAGCGGGAAGGCCGACATCACAGTGCCCATTGCACGACCACGGCGTTCCGGCGGGACAACATCTCCGACCATCGCTGTGACCACCGAGCCGGCGACACCGCCGAACGCACCCGCAGCGAAACGCGCCAGCAGCAACCAGTGGTAACTCGGGGAGAGCGCACAAGCGAGGGTGGCGAGCGAGAAGCCGGCGTAAAGGGTGAGCAGCGCGTGTTTTCGCTCGAAACGATCAAGCACGAATCCGCCAAGAAATCCGGAGAGTGCGGCGGCGAAACCGTAGGCGGCCACGAGATGGCCGAATTGCGCCGGCGAGATCGAAAACACCCGCATCAGACGCGCCCCGAGCGGCATCATGATGACAAAGTCCATGATGTGCGTGAAGTGCACCACCGCGAGCATGAGCAAGAGCGCACGTTCGTTGATGACAGGCCGGGCAGTGGTGGCGGGTGCGGACATGAAAGAAGGTGTTTAATGTACCAAACGGCTCAGTCCGCAAATTCAACCGGCCGCTATAACCGGCTTTTTGGTGTGCTCGCGCAGAAGTGTCAGAAATTGCTCGGCACCACGGCTTTGGTAACGCTGTAAATGGCGGATGACGGCGATCTCGCGCGATGGCGCCAGGCCGGCGAGATTGCGGCAGACCAGCCGGCTGCGATCGCTGCTTTCCACGGCGACCTGCGGGAAAATGGCGATGCCGACTCCTAAATCGATCAAGGCTTTGGCGGTGGTGACCTGCGCGCACCGGTAGCCGATTTTGGGTTCAAAATTGTGGTCACCACAGAAGCGTTGGACCTGTGCTGCCAACGTGCTGCTCGTGCCGAGCATGATGAATGTCTCGGTTTGGAGATCGGTGACAGTGACGATTTTCTTGGAGGCCAAGGGGTGATTTTTCCCCACCACCAGCATAAGCGGCTCGGAAAAAAGAGACTCCACCGAGAGTCGCTGGTCTTTGATGACAGGCTGGGTGACGAGCGCGAGATCGAGTTCGCCTTCGAGCACGGCGGTCGTCAGGTCGTTTTGAAAATCCTCCAAGACATTAATTTGCAAGTGAGGTAGTCGCGCGCGACACAAGGCCAGGACCGGCGGCAACAGATATGGCGCAACCGTGGCGATGGCTCCGATGGTGATGGTGCGTTCGATTTCGGGATTATCGCGAATTTCACGGGCGGCATCGTCGACTTCAAACAGGATGCGGCGGGCACGCGCTAGGAAGGTAATACCGGCCTCGGTGAGCACGGCGCGGCGACCGAGACGGTGAAAAAGCTTATGCCCGAGCTCCCTTTCAAGATTAATTATCTGCTGACTAAGAGATGGTTGAGATATATTACAACGCTCCGCCGCACGGGTGAAATTTTCGGTTTCAGCCACGGCGACCATGTAGCGGATTTGGTGGAGTTCCATAGGCGTAAGCTATGGCTATGATAGTTAATCAATATTTTGACTATTACAATTTCGTGGTAGTGTAGCTCAGCACTCAGAAATGGGTGTTTTAACCTAAATCAGAAAATGAACATGAAAACTGAAGCACTCACCTACACGCTGGTAACCGTCGGTTTGGCCGCGGTGATGGCGCTCTTCCTGGGTATGCGCGCTGATATCGAAGTCGGCACGGTCTTGGGTTGGGCGACAGCAGGTGTGCTATTCGCCATGGCGCCGCTGGATTACCGGCTCGCCTGGAAACGCATCACCGGTCGGTAAAACGACTGGTCGCAGCTAGCAAATAACATGAGGCCGGGGCGATGGCGCCCCGGCCTCTTAATTTTTAGGCGGGGCGAGGCGGGGGAGTCTTGGCGTCGCTTTTTTCGGCGGGGGCGATAGACAAATTCGCCGGTGGGTGTCGCTTCATGGCAAACGCACCCAAACCAACCTCTCATGGAGGACACTCCCGATCATGCAAATTGGCGGCAATGGTTCGATCACTACGGGCCCCGGTTGCTCTTATGTGCCCGGCAATGGACCCGCTCGCTGGCCGATGCCGAGGATGTCGTGCAGGAGGCGTTCGTTCGGTTTTGGAAACACCAGCGCGAGTTGGAGGGCGAACCGTTGGCGCTCCTGCTCACTTCGGTGCGCCGCTCGGCCTGCGATCTGGCCCGACGCGAAACGCGCCGGGTTGCCCGCGAGCAACATGCCATCGAGGGTGATGCCGATTTGTTTCAACCCCTGCCCGAAGGCGACGACCGGCGGCGGGAAATCGAGGCGGCGTTACACCGCCTTCCGCCGGAGCAGCGCGAGGTGCTCGTGCTCAAAATCTGGGGAGAACTCACTTTCGAGCAGATTGCCGGACAATTGGAAATTTCGGCCAACACGGCGGCCTCGCGTTATCGCTACGCCCTGGCCGCGTTGCGCAAAGAGCTGACGGTTCCTGTGCCATGAACGACGAATTCACCGATCTCGAAGCTGAGTTGCAGTCCCTTCGTCCGCGGGCACCGGTGCGCGAATTGCACCGCCGACTGGCGACGGAGCTCGATGGGGCATCGCCCGCCATCGCGTTGACCCCACGCAAAACGGGCTGGCGCTGGCGGTTGGTGCTGTGGCCCGCGGCGGCTGCACTGGTCGTCGCGCTCACGGTCAGTGCCGTGTGGTCCCGCCGCGGGAGCGAAGTGGCGTCTGCCGTGGTTTTGGACCCTGCGACTGCGACCCCGTCGGAGGTCTATAAACCGGTTTCGGCGGAGAATCTCCTGTTCGAGGCACACGATGAAGGCGTGGTGACGTTGTCCGACGGCATGCCAGGCTGGCGCGTGCGCGAACGTTCGCTCGATACCTTCATCTGGCAAAACCCGCGTACCAAGGCCTCGCTGCGCTGGACCGTGCCGCGCGAGGAGGTGCTCGTCGTGCCCCTCGCAGTTTTTTGAGCCGGGCGACGTCGAAATCATTTTGGTCTAATCAACATCACGAAACATCAACCGAGGACCTCTCCCATGCGTATTCCCATTCGTTGTCTCTTGTCCGTTTTCGGTGCGGCGACATTTGCCTTCGCTGCTCCTGCCCAGCAATCCGCCCCTCCCGCGCCGCAGCCGCCGCCGTCCGCCGAGCGCCCGCCGCAGCCTCAGCCCAAAGAACGCGTCACATTCTTGGGTGTTACTGTGCAACCGGTGCCACCGGCTCTGGCGGCGCAGCTGGGATTGGCGGTCGATGTCGGTCTGGTGGTGGAACACATCGTGCCGGAAACCCCCGCCGCGGCGGCGCTCCAGCCACATGATGTCCTTCTGAAATGCGACGACCAGATGCTGATCGAGCCACGGCAGCTGGCCGTACTGGTGCGCAATCACCAGGAGGGCGACGAGGTCGTGTTCAGCCTGATCCGCGGCGGCAAGGCGCAGACCGCGAAAGTGAAACTCGTGAAACGCGAGATGCCGAAACACCTGCCGGGCCACTTCCGCCCCGAGATACCCCAGCTCTTCGAGGAACGCCAACGCGCGCTCCGCACCTGGCCGCAACGCATGTCCGAAGCGCGGTTGATCGGCCCGCATGAGGGCGGTGGCACGATGTCGATCCGTAGCGCCGGCGGCTCCAATACCGGTCTCGGGACACTCCGCCACGGGAACAGCGTGATCATGAACTCCGATGAGGCCGGCTCGCTAGAGCTCAAGTTCGAGGACGGGAAGCGTTTCCTCACGGCGAAAGACAAACAGGGCACGGTCCAATTTTCCGGCCCGATCAACACGCCCGAGGAGCGCAAGGCGATCCCGGAGCAGGTGCGTCCGCGGCTGGAGCGAATGATGAATCTGCGCGGCGCCAATTTTTCGACCGCAGGCGAGGGGCGTGCATTGCCGCCCCTGCCGGAAGGTCAGCGGCTCCCCGCGGCTGGAGAAGCCGGTCGCATGGGCCCGCCGCCGGCGTTTTGATGTTGGGCCGTGCTGGCGCTGACGGTGGTCGGCGGCGGACAGTTACTGTTTGCCGCCGATAATCCGGCCGAGCCCGCCGAGTACAGAGCCTTCCTCGCGTCCGCCGCCGCCGGTTTGCGGCGCGGCGGCGTAGATGCGGCCGGCAAGCCGGGAGAACGGCAGCGATTGCAGCCACACGCGACCCGGCCCGCGCAGGGTGGCGAAGAACAAGCCTTCGCCGCCGAAAAGCGCAGTCTTCACGCTGCCCACGTATTGAATGTCGAACTCGACGCTCGGTTGAAATGCGACCACGCAGCCGGTGTCGACACGCAGCGTTTCGCCCGGCGCCAGCGTGCGTTCGTAGAGCGTGCCGCCGGCGTGGAGGAACATCCACCCGTCGCCCTGCAGGCGTTGCAGGATGAAGCCCTCGCCGCCGAACAACCCGGCGCCGAAGCGGCGTTGCAACGCGATGCCGATGCTCACGCCCTTGGCGGCGCAGAGGAACGTCTCTTTCTGGGCGAGCAATTCGCCGCCGAGTTCCGCGAGATTGACAGCGACGATCTTGCCGGGAAACGGCGCGCCGAAAGCCACGCGGCGTTTGCCGCCGCCCTGGTTTTGAAACACCGTCATGAAGAGCGATTCGCCGACGAGCAGCCGCTTGCCGGCGCCGAGCAGCGCACCGAAGACACCGCCCTGTGCGCTTTGCGCCGAACCGTCGCCAAAGATCGTCTCCAGCGCGATCCCGTCGTCCATGAACATCATGCCGCCGGCTTCGGCCACGACCGCTTCCTGCGGATCGAGCTCGATCTCGACGAACTGGAGATCGTCGCCGTGGATTTTGTAGTCGATGACGTGCATGGGATTCATGGCGGGAAGAAAATTTTAACTGCGATCAGGCGGCGAAGGGCAGCGCAGCGGCGCGGCGGTTTTCCACGCAGGTGCCGGTGAGGCGCGGTTGCCACGGAGCGCGGGTGGGGGCGTAGGCTTTTACGCTGAGCAGCACCAGCCATGCGGCGGTGGTAAAGGCGAAGAGCGGTAGCGCCAGGCGGTCGAAGGAGATTCCGAGTACAAACGCGGCGAGAGAGAGGCCGGCGGTGGTGGCGAGGATCGAGATAAGTTTCATGACTTTCCTTGGGTTGATGGCAGGAAAACCCTGCCGTTTCCGGAAAGTTGCAGGAAATGTACGCCCCGGCGTGGCCAGGGGTGGCTCTATGTGGCGCGGGTATCGGCGCGCCGCGTTTGCGTGTCTACCACGACGGTGGTTACGAGATCGGAGCCGACGTTTACCATCGTCCGCGTCATGTCGAGCAACCGGTCGACGCCGATGATGATGCCGATGCCCTCGGCCGGAATGTTGAATTCGAAGAGCAGTCCGGCGATCAACGGCAGCGAGCCGCCGGGGATGCCGGCCACCGCCACCGCGCTGAGCACGGAGAGCAGTAGCAGCACGATTTGTTGCGCAAATGAAAGGTGCACGCCGAAGACCTGCGCCACGAAGAGCACGACGCAGCCCTCGTAGAGCGCGGTGCCGCTCATGTTCATCGTGGTGCCGAGCGGCAGCACGAAGCCGGCGACGCTGGGCTGGAGTTTCAGGGTGTCGCGCGCGCAGTCGAGCGCGGCGGGCAGCGTGGCGTTGCTCGAACTGGTGGAGAACGCCGTCACCAGCACGCCCTTGGTGTCGCGGAAAAACTGCCGGGGCGAGCGACCGGCGAGGAACCGCAGCCAGAGCGACATCGTGCCGAAGAGGTGCAGCAACAGCACGGCGCCGCAGCCCAGCACGAAGAGCCCGAGCGTCGCCACAATGCCGAGACCGACCTTGACGATCACGCTGTAGATCATCGCCGGCACGGCGTAGGGCGCGAGGCGCAGCGCGAAGTGCACGATGCCGGTCATGAGCTCGCTCACCAGTTCCAGCGATTCCTGGAGCCGGCGGCGTTTCTCCTCGCCGAGTTGTGTGCCCACGGCGCCGACGAGGATGGCGAACAGGATCAGCGGCAGCACATCGCCGATGGCGGTGTTGGTGTGGCCCACGACGGCCCCGAAAAGATTTTTCGGCATGAACATCTCGACAATCACCGCCGGCGTCATCGCGGGCGAGGCGGCGTGGGTGGCGATCTGCTTCTGCGCGGCGCCGCCGTACTCGGCGAGCAGGCGGTCCTTGGTGGCGGTGTCGAGCTGGTTGCCCGGCTGAAGGGTGTTCATCATCAGCAGGCCGAGGCCGACGCCGATGGCCATGTTGCAGAAAAAGAGGGTGAACGTGCGGCCGGCGAGCGGGCCGAGGCGGTCGAGCCGGCCGAGCTGCACCACACCGGTGGCGAGCGACGAGAACACCAGCGGGATGACGACGAAAAACAGCATCCGCAGGAACACCTGGCCGAAGGGGTCGAACACGTTGGTCGCGACCCGTTGCATGAAGGTCAGCGACTCGGGCCAGACCTGGCCGAGGGCGAGCGTGGCGACACCGGCCAGCACGCCGATCACGAGGCCGCGCAGGATGCGGTTGGCGAGAGGTGAGGGGGAACTTGCCATGCGGTTAATTGGCCGCGGACAGTGGGCTGGGCCGGCAAAGGTGTCGAATCGGAAACACGCATGGCCGTAGTCACCGCCATTGACATGCACCGAGGATTCGGCCCTTTTCGGCGCGCTTTCGCCCGATGAAGTATTTTTGGATCATGCGCCGCCTGCACGGCTGGGGAGTTTCCCGACAGAAACTCCGTGGCGGGTTTCTGCATTCCAAGCTGGGCGACCGCATCTTGGAGCGCGAACTCTGGTTTCCCACACGCGAGAGTCTGGCGCGGGCATGGCTGGTCGGCATGACGGTGACGGTGATACCCTTTCTTCCTGCTCAGACGCTGATAGCGTGCGCCATCGGCTTTTTATTTCGGGCCAATCTGCCGGTGTGTTTCGCGCTGCAATATCTCTCGAATCCGGCGACAGCGGTCGTGCAATTACCGGCGTGCTATCTGATCGGGCGGTTGCTGGTCGGTGCCTCGCTGAGCGAGACCTGGCAGCAAATTCGTCTGCATCCGGGCGATGCGTTGATCTCGGGGCAGGCTATCTGGTCGCTCTATCTGGGGGCGATCGTGCTCGGGCCATTGCTTGGCGGCCTCGGCTATGGGTTGACGCACCTGATCTGGCGGGAAGAACCGCGGCCAGCAGGTGCCCCGACGAAGGTGTTAAAGGCTGAAGAATCCGACAAATCGTCCCGCGAGGGCTGATCCCGCTATTCCGCGAGCGCCGCTTCGACCAAACCGCGGCGCCGGTAATAATAGAGCGCCATGCCGCCTTGGTAGAGCAGGGTGAGGCTGGCAAATAGGGCGCACGAGAGGCGGTTGGCCATCCGGGCAAATTCGTCAAACGTGTAGCCGAGATCGCGCAATGCCTGTTCCAAGTCTGGCGTGATCATCACGCGCAGTGGAGCCGGATCGAAGAACGTCAGCCGCCAGATCACGTAGAAAAACACCACCGTGATCAGATGCACCTGACTCCCCACGAGCCAGCTGATGCCTCGAATTTCGCCTGCGCGCAGCAAACCGGAACCGTGCAACTCGGCGGCGCCGGCGGAAGCCACCAGCAACCCAACCATCGCGCCGGGCAGATCTTTCGCCAGCGCGGAGAGCATGGCAAACGCCGCCGCCACCGCCAGCACCAGAATGCCGTCGGTGCGACTGATCCGCAGCACGCGGGCGAGCGTTTCAGCGGGAAGCAGCGGTGGTGTTTTGGACATACGGAACGAAACGAAAAATCCGAGTGACGTAACGGCAGGAGTCGCTCTGATTCTCCGCTTTGCCGAGAATGACAACCTAAAAGCACAGTGCCGCCGAGACCCAAACCGTTTCACTTTCGCCTGGATTTTCCGCCGGAGCTGCCGATCAGCACCCGGGCGGAGGAGATTGTCGCGGCCATCCAGCAGCATCAGGTCGTCATCATTGCGGGCGAAACCGGTTCCGGCAAAACCACGCAGATTCCGAAAATGTGTCTGGCGGCGGGGTGCGGCACGCAAGGCCGCATCGCCTGCACCCAGCCGCGCCGCGTGGCCGCGCTCTCCATCTCGCGCCGCGTGGCGGAGGAGCTCAGCGTCGAGTGGGGTCGCGAGGTCGGTTGCAAGGTGCGGTTCAGCGACCAGACGTCGCCCGCCACCGTCATCAAATTTCTCACCGACGGCATGCTGCTCGCCGAGGTGCAGGGCGATCCGCAACTGCGCGCGTACGACACCATCATCATCGACGAGGCGCACGAACGCTCGCTCAACATCGACTTCCTGCTCGGCCATCTGCGCACCCTGCGGTTTCTGCGCCCCGAGCTGAAAATCGTCATCACCTCCGCCACCATCGACACGCAGGCGTTCAGCACGGCCTTCGACGGCGCGCCGGTTCTCGAAGTGTCGGGGCGCGCGTTTCCCGTCGAGGTCGTGTACGCGCCGCTCGACGAGCTCGGCAGCGATGCGGCGGAGGACGACGAACCCGACGCGCGCGCCGAGGCGTTGCACTATGTCGACGGCGCGGTCGGCGCAGTGGAGCGCATCGTGCGCGAGAGCTCCGATGGCGACGTGCTCGTGTTCATGCCCAGCGAGCGCGACATCCGCGAAACAAGCGACTTGCTCGACGGCCACCCCGGGCTGCGGTCGGCGCGTTTCGAGATCGTGCCGCTTTTCGGCCGGCTCTCCAACGCCGAGCAGCAGCGCGTCTTCGCGCCGTCGCAGCGGAGAAAAATCATCGTCGCGACCAACATCGCCGAGACGTCGCTCACCATCCCGGGCATCCGCTACGTGGTCGACACCGGACTCGCGCGGCTCAGCCGGTACTCGCCGCAGGCGCGCACGCGGCGGCTGCCGATCGAGGCTGTCGCGCAATCGAGCGCCGATCAGCGCAAGGGCCGCGCCGGGCGCGTCGCGGCGGGCGTGTGCATCCGGCTTTACGGCGAGAAGGATTACCTGGAGCGCCCGCGTTTCACGCAGCCGGAAATTCAGCGCGCCAATCTCGCCGACGTCATCTTGCGTCTGAAGGCGTTTGGTCTCGGCGATATCGAGCGCTTCCCGTTCATCAACCCGCCCGCGCCGAAGGCGATTCGCGCCGGTTACGCGTTGCTGGAGGAGCTCGGCGCCTTGGAGCAACCCGCCAACGAAGCCGAGGCGGCATCGCGCGCGCTGACGCCCATCGGCCGCGAGCTGGCGCGGCTGCCGGTCGATCCCACCGTGGGCCGGGTGATCCTCCAGGCGCGCGAGGAAAAATGTCTGCGCGAAGTGCTGGCGATCGCCGCCGGGCTTTCGATTCAAGACCCGCGCGAACGTCCGCTCGACAAGCAGGCCGCGGCCGACGCCGCGCACCGGCGTTTCGCGCATCCCGATTCGGATTTCCTCACGTTGCTCAACGTCTGGGACGCCTACCACGACGAGTTCGAGACGATGTCGCAGGGCAAGCTGCGCCGTTTCTGCCACGACCATTTTCTGAGCTACGTGCGCATGCGCGAGTGGCGCGACATCCATGCGCAGCTGCTCGACGTGGCGCGCGACCGCGACGATTTCCGGATGAGCTCGGCGTTCGGCGGCCTCAAAGCCGTCGACGCGAAGACGACCGCGTTTGGCACTCCCGCCTTCCGCGCGATCCACCGCAGCATTCTCGCGGGATTGTTGGGCAACATCGCCTGCTACGACGAGGAGGCGCGCCTCTACAAAGCGACCAACGACCGCAAGGTATCGCTGTTTCCCGGCTCGGTGCTGTTCGCGCGCGATGACGCCAAGAAGAGCCGCCCCGACCCGGCGCAGCGAAGCGCGCCGAAGAAGGAGACGAAGAGCCCGCGCTGGATCATGGTGTCGGAGGTGGTGGAAACGTCGCGGGTGTTTGCGCGCACCTGCGCCCGGCTCGATCCGCAATGGGCGCTCGATCTCGGTGCGCATCTCCTGCGGGTGAGCCACAGCGAACCGTTCTGGCACGCCGAGTCGGGCCGCGTGTTGGTGAAGCGCCGCACCCGCCTGTACGGGCTGGAAATCGACGTGCGCTCCGTCGGCTACGGGCAGATCGATCCGGCGGCGGCCACGGAGATTTTTATCCGCGAAGGACTGCTCGGCGACACCGTCTCGTGGCCGTTGCGTTGCCTCGCGCACAACCGGCAGGTGCGGGAAAAAATCGAGTTCGTGCTCACGCGCACGCGCGACAGCGGCTATCTCAATCTCAACGAGGCGATCTACCGGTTCTACGCCGCGCGTTTGATGCCCGATGCCCGAGATCCGAAAGCGGAGGTCGAAGCCCAGAAGTCGGATGCTCCGTTACCCACGGGGGTCTCGAGCGTGGCGGACCTGGTGAAGCTCGTGCGTTCGCGACAGGCCGCCGAGCCGCGCTTCCTGATGTTTGAGCCGGAGGATCTGCGCGATACCGAGACGCTGGTGCACGACACCGCGGCGTTTCCCGAGGCGCTGCCGGTCGAGAACCGCGTGCTCTCGCTCGCCTACGCGTACAAGCCCGGCCAGGTCGACGATGGCGCGTCGCTCGAAGTGCACGTGCGCGATGTCGCGGCGCTCACGCCGGCCGCGCTCGACTGGGCGGTGCCGGGGCACATGGCGGAGAAGGTGGAACACTATTTGCGCGCGTTGCCGAAGGAGCTGCGGCGGGCGTTCGTGCCGCTGGCGGAAACGGCGGCGGGGGTCACGCGTGCCGTGGAGCAGTTGTCGCGGTTGCGCGGCCGGCAGGCGACGCTGCTTGCGCTGATGAGCGAACACTTGCGCGAGCGCTTCGGCATACATTTCGATCCGGCGGTGTGGGCCGACAAGCCGTTGCCCGATCACCTGCGCGTGCGGGTGCGCGTGGTGGACGACGGCGGCCGCGAGTTGTTTGCCAGCCGCGAGCTCGCGGAGATTCAAGAGGCGCTCCACGTGAAGACGCGCGAGGCGAGTGCGACGGCGGCGCAGACGGAGCCAGCGTTGTGGCGGCGCGCGCGGGTGAGCTGGGAGCGGCCGGAGAGTGCGACGTGGAATTTTGGCGACATCCCGGCGCGCGTGGAGATCGGCGATCAGGCCGGCGTGCCGGTGCTGGCCTATCCCGGGCTCAAGGCCGGACGCGAAGGCGCATCGCTCGTGCTTTACCGCACGCCGGAAGAGGCGGCGGCGGCGACGCAGGGCGGCCTGGCGCGGCTGATCGAGCAGACGCTCAGTCGCGATCTTGGCTGGCTGGAACGCGACCTGCGGGCGTTGCGGCAGCTCGGCACGCTCACGGTGCCGATCGCGCCGCTGGAGCAATTGCAGGCGGACGCGTTTGCGGCGCTGCACCGGTGGATTTGCGGGCGCGAAGTCCGGCCGCTCACGGCGGCCCATTTCGCCGCGGTGGTGGCGGGTGTGCGCGCCGAGCTGCCGGGGTTGATCCCGCGGCTGGTGGCACTGCTTCAGGAAATTCTCACGCGCCGGCAGGCGTTGACCGTGCAGACTGAGCCGTATGCCGGTTTGGCGCGCGATCTGGCGGCGTTGGTGCCAACGGACTTTCTGCGCACGACGCCGTACGCACAGCTCGCGCATCTGCCGCGGTATTTGCAGGCGATGCAGCATCGTGCCGAGCGCTGGCGGAAGAATCCGGCCAAGGACGCCGAGCGCGCGGCGCTCATCGCCCCGTGGGCCGCGAAGGCGCGCGGGCTCGACCGTGCCGACCGGCGTTACTGGCTGGTCGAGGAGTATCGCGTGAGCCTCTTCGCACAGGAACTCGGCACGGCCGAGTCGGTGTCGGCGGTGAAACTGGAGCGCGAATTTTCCGGCGGCGCGGCCGAACCGGCAACACCCGTTGCTCCGCCTCCGCCGGCCGCTCCGGCGCGTGAAGAGTCACGGCCGGGGAGCCCGGCGCCGATTCAGTCGGCTGCGCCCGCCGCATCGGCACCCGCTGCGCCGGGCAAGAAAACCGCGCCGATCAAGAGCCTCGGCGGGCTCGACGCGTTGTTCCGAAAATAGCGGCAACAGCGTTGCGGTAGTTCGGCGTCAGCCGCGTAGTGCGGTGCTTCAGCCCGCACCAGTCGCGTGCCGCGGATGGTGATCGGCGCGGGCTGAAGCACCGCGCTACGTCGAACGCGTCCGTCGATTGGCAGTGCGCGTGGCGCTCAGGGCAGCACGAGCTGGGTCATGACCGGCAGGTGGTCCGACGGGAACCGCTGATCGCGGGAGTCGCTGAGCACGCCGTGGCGCAGGACTTTGGTGCCGGGCGAGGCGAAGATGTAGTCGATGCACTGCTTGAGCGGCGCCTGATAGTTGAAACCGTTGATGGTGCCGACCGGGCCGTAGGGCTTGAGCTGGCTCTCCGTTTTGGTGTCGCGGAGCTGGGCCGTGGCGGTGGCGATCACATCGGAATCGGGCGACGCATTAAAGTCGCCCGTGAGGATCACCGGAGCGGTGGCCGGGTCGCGTTTGGCAATGCGCTCCATGATCAGGGCGATGCCGCGCTTGCGGGCTTCCTTGCCGCGGTGATCGAGGTGCGTGTTGAAAAAGAAAAAGACTTTGCCGCTGGTCTGATCGCGGAGCTTGACCCAGCTGCAGACGCGGTTGCAGGCGGCATCCCAGCCGCGGGAAACTTTCTCGGGCGTGTCCGAGAGCCAGAACGTGCCGCTGTCGAGCAAGGCGAAGCGCGCGCGGTCGTAGAACACCGGGGAATGTTCGCCGCCCTCGGCACCATCGTCACGACCGACGCCGACGTGGGCATAACGCGTCATGCCGGCGAGGTCGCGGATTTGTCCGGCAACCGCTTCCTGAATACCGAAAATCTCCCAATCGTGAAATTGGATCAGGCCGAGCACCATGTCGCGGCGGTGCTCCCAGCCATTCGGGCCGTCGTTGTTGTTTTGGTAGCGAATGTTGAACGTGCCGACGCGGATGGGGACGGCGGAGTCGGGCGCGGCCTGGCTGGCGAAGCCACCGCACGCCAGGGCGAGCAGCAGCGCGGAGAAACGGACGCGAAACAAGGCAAGGGATGAGGGCATGGCGAAGATAGAGGGAAAATATCGCGCGAGTTCAACGCCGCGAAAACCACACCGTGTAGCCGGGGCCTTTTTCCCAGTAATTGCCGGCCGAGGCGAAATCGCACAGCCGCACGGTCGCGCCCGCGCCGAAGTCGGCATCGAAAGCGAGCCAGAAGCCGGCGGGCGGTTTTTCGGCGCTCGCACGCACGGCGACTTTCTCGGCTAACGCGGGGAGCTCGGACGCTTTCTCGCCGACCTTACCGGCGAGCTGGCGGTCGTGGGCCAGCACAACCGGTCCGCACATGATGGCGGCGAAGCGCGCGTCGCCCGGCGCAGGTACCACGCGCGGACTCACGTCGAAGGTGAGGACCACGGTGTCGCCGGGACTCCATTTGCGCTCGAGCGTGAAGTAACGGCCGGCGGTCACGCCCGGCTGCGCTGTGCCGTTGACGGTCACGGTCGTGTGCTGGCTCCAGCGCGGGATGCGCAGTTGCAGCGGGAATGTCTCGGCGCGTTCAGGCGACACGCGCAGCCGCACTTCACCGCTCACGGGATAATCGGTTGCCTGCGCGAGCTCCACCGTTTGTCCCGAGGGCAGGGTGGCGCGTCCGCGCATCGGGCCGTAATAGTTCACCACCGGGCCGCGCGCTCCGTCCATGAGTGCGAGGCTCGGCAACAGCATCAGCCCGCGCGGCCCGCTGGCCACACAGCAATTCTGGTGCATGTCGCATTGCTCGGGCGCGCGCTCTTTTTTGCCATCGAGCGGGACGTGATGGCTCCACCAGCTGCCGTCGGGGCTGAGCGCGCCGAGCAGGGCGTTGTAGGTGGCGAGTTCGATTTCGTCGGCGTAGGCGGAGTCGCCGGTGAGCCGCAGGAGCTGGCCCGCAAATTTAATCCAGGTCACGGTCACGCACGTCTCCATGCCTTTGAGCCAGGGCACCGTCTGGCGGCGCCGGCCGTCGCACCAACGTTCCCAGTCGGAGCCGGAGCCGATGATGGTGATCTCGGTGTCGCGGATGTTGGCGAAAACTTTCTCGGCGGCCTGGCGGTAATCGTCCACGCCAGTGACGCGATGGAGCTCCAGCAGTCCCTCGAAGCACGACATCATCTCGTAAGCCTTGGAACGTCCGCCCGCCATGTAGCCCTTTTGCGTGGGATCGGGGCCGGGGAACATCTGAAAAACGCTCTGACCGCGCAGCGTTTTGCCGAGCAGATCGGGACCGTGCGGCTGCGTCCACTCGCGCACGATCCACCGGGCGAAATCGAGATATTTGGTTTCGCCGGTGCGCCGGTAGAGCAGCACCATGGGTTCGATGACGGAGCTGGTGGCCAGGCCGCTCCACATGTCGTTGCGGAACGGGTTGCCCTTGCCGGGCCCGACTTCCGTCAAGAGGTGATCCGCCAGCCGGCACGCTGCTTGCAGGGCGGCGGCATCGCCTGTCATCTCGTGCCAGGCGAGCAGGCCGTGCAACGTGTATTTGCGGCCCCAGACATCCCAGCATTGCAGGCGGTTCTCGGGCGAATAGGCGCCGAGGTAACCGTCGGGCGTTTGCGTCGCGAGCAACTCGGAGACGGCGCGGGCGAGGTGCGCCCGCAATTTCGGGTCGTGGTTCCACCGGTGGGCTTCGATGGCGGAGGTGATCCATTTGCCCCAAAATTCGCTGCGCCACTCCGTCTTGTCGCGGCGCTCGCGGAACGGTTGCACCAAGTCGTCGATGGTCTGCTCCGCGACGCGTTGTTGCAGGCACTGGTCGATGCGCGTGCCGACAAAACCCTGCAGGCTCACCTCGGCAGCCGGGGCGAAACGCAGGGCGTCCGCGACCGGTGGTTTAACCGCAGCGGTTTGACCACCGACAAAAGGGGCGATGGCGAGGATCAGCCAACAGAGAGGCAGGCGGGGTTTCATGCGCGCAGGGTGGAGGCGCGGAGCCCGCAAAGCGAGACTCAGCGCGGCCACGCCCGCCATTCGCCGCGGAGCCGGCGCAAACTCATCGGTTGGCCAAAAGTGGTGCTGAGATTGCGGGCCGTGAGCGTCGTGGCGATGGGGCCTTGCGCCACCACCTTGCCCGCGCGGAGCATGAGGGCGTGGGTGAACTCCGGCCCGATCTCCTCGGTGTGATGGGTGACGATGATCAACGTGGGCGCGTGTGGTTGACGCGTGAGCTGGTCGAAGATGCGCAGGAACGACTGGCGCGCCACCGGGTCGAGCCCGGCGCAGGGTTCGTCGAGGATGAGCAAGCGCGGGCGGCCCATCAGGGCGCGGGCGATGAGCACGCGCTGGCGTTCGCCTTGCGAGAGATATTGCCACTCGCGGTCGGCGAGATCGGCGGCACCGACGAACTTGAGCCAGCGTTTGCCGGCGGCGATGTCGGCGCGGGTGATTTTAACCCAGAGGTCGAGCTGCGCGTACCGGCCGCTGATCACTGTTTCCAGCGCGGGCTCGGCCACGGGAATGGAGGCTTGGAGCGCGCTGGTGACAATCCCGACGCGGCCGCGCGGCTCGCGCCAATCGCACGCGCCATAGTGGTGGCCGAGCAGCTCGAACTCGCCGCTAGTAGGCGAGAGGTAGCCGAGCAGAACTTTGAGGAGCGAAGTCTTGCCGCAGCCATTGGGCCCGAGGATGGCCCAGTGCTCGCCAGGGCGCACACACCAGTGCACATCGCGCAAAATGGCCTTGTCGCCGCGGCTGACGTTGAGTCCGGAAAATGCGAAGATCGGTTGCATGAAGCGACTACCATGCAGGCCTCAGGTTCGGCTGGTCAACTGCATCGGTGTCGGTACGGTGGCGGACATGCGTTGTTTTTTTGCATTGGTGCTGCTGGCTTCCGCCGGCTGGGCGCGGCCCTTCACGGTTGCGGTCTACAATCTGGAAAACCTCTTCGATATCGATGGCGTCGCGGTGTACGACGAATACCAGCCCGCCTCCTACCGGCCCGCGCATCTGAACACCAAGCTCCGTCACGCGGCCGAGGTGATGGCGCGCATCGGCGACAATGGCCGCGGGCCCGACGTGATCCTGTTTCAGGAACTCGAAGTCGACCGGACGCCCGAGTCGACAATGGGCGATCAGGCGGAGTTTTTGCGCAAGTATGCCGGCACCACCTTTGAGAAAATGCTCGCGGCGCCGCTGGCTCCCGAGGTGGCCGGGTTGCCGACCGAGGCGTGGCTTTTGAAAGCGCTGCACGACCGCGGGCTGACGGGCTACACGGTGGTCGTCGGCAGCGATGCGGCGGCGTGGGGCCATGAGGACGGCAATCCGCGCGCGATCAAGTGCGCCGTTTTCACGCGTTTCCCGGTCAAGAGCGTGCGGCAGCATCCGATCCCGAATGCGCGCAACATCGTCGAGGTGTTGCTCGATGTGGACGGCCACCCGCTCACCGTTTTCGCCAACCACTGGAAATCCGGCGCGGGCGATCCCGTGACCGAGAAAATCCGGCAGGCCGACGCCCAGGTGTTGCGCGCGCGGCTCGATGAATTGCTCCACGCCGACCCGCACGCCGACATCCTCATCGGCGGCGATTTCAATTCGCAATACAACCAGAAGCAGCGCTACCCCGAGATGAAGCAGACCGGACTCAACGACGTGTTGCGCTCGCAGGGCAACGAACTCGCGATCCGCGGCCCGCAACGCGACCTCTACAACCTCTGGTACGAGCTGCCCGCGGAGGAGCGCGGCAGCGACGTGTACCGCGGCGAGTGGGGCACGTTGATCCAGCTCATCGTCACCCGCGGTCTCTACGATTTCCGCGGCGTGCAGTACGTGGACAATTCTTTCGCCGTGGCGAAATTCGCCGGCCTCAACCAGGCCGCCGACGGCACGCCGATCCGCTGGTCATCCGAGGGAACCGCGGGCGCCGGCTATTCCGACCATTTTCCCATCAGCGCGCGGTTCGTGACCGTCGACGCCAATCAGCCCGACCGCTGGCTGGCGTTGCAACGCGCCTCCGATGGCAATGCGCCGGCGGCCGGTCCGCGGGTGAAACGCATCGCGGTCGACGTCGAGAAGACCGCGCTGACCGAGGCGCAATTGCCGGCGGGCGCGAATCTGCGCGATGGCAGTTTCAACGGAAAACTTTTCCGCGTGACGGGCAAAGTGACGTTGGGCGCGCGCCCGAGCGTGGCGTTTCGCGGCGAGAGCTACGAGCTCTACGCCCCTGACCCGGCCGTGCGGGAAAAACTGCGCGCCGCCTGGACCGATGGCGCCGAGGGCAAATTTTACGGCGAACTGGGCCAGTATAAGGGCCGCTGGCAGTTTGTGATCCGCGAAAGCGACTGGCTGAAGTAGAGCGAGGGGGTGTTTCCGACCGCGCTTGCCCGAAAGGGCCGGGGGCGACTTTATTGGCGTCATGCCTGCCGACGGTTTTGCACGGATCGAAATCCGGCTGCGCGAACTCGCGCAGTTGTTCAACTCGATGGATCCCTCGCCCTTTATTGACCGCGATCTCGATGACGACGCGGAGAGATTTATCGTGAGCTGGGCGCGCGAGCTTCCGACCGAGCAAGAATTCGAGCTGGTGCTGCATCTCGCCACCGCGCCGCATTCCGATCGGTCGGCCGGCGTCGAGGCGGCGGTGCAACATTACTTTGCCAATCGCGCGGAGATGAAGCGCCGGGAGTTTCGTCTGCTGCTGCGACACGGGCGGCTGAGCCTGTTGGTGGGTTTGTCGTTTCTCACACTCTGCCTGCTGTTGGGACAAGCTGTGCAGTCGCTCGGACCGACCACCATCAACACCGTGGTCAAGGAGAGCCTGGCGATCGGCGGCTGGGTGGCGATGTGGCGGCCGTTGCAAATTTACCTCTACGACTGGTGGCCGCTGCGCGAGGAACTGCGGGTGCTCGAACGGCTCGGGCGAATGCGCGTGCAGGTCGAGGTGCCGGCCGCCTAGGGCGCGGGCGCGAATGTCGTCGTGAAAGTCGCGCTTTCCGCCGGTGAGGTCAGCTCCAGATAGAAACTCTCGCGGCGATGCGGGGGAATGTCGGGCGACGAACCGTGCCAGAGGCGAAACTCGCCCGGCGCGACGAGCGTGACGCGCAACGTCACCTTGTTGTACACGACGTCGAATTCGGCTTGGTCGCGGAAAATGGCGCTGCGGACGTTTTGCCAATAGCCGAACGCCTTCGGGCGATTGGTGGTCAGCGTATCATCGGCCGCAAAGCTCCCGGGGAGGCGGGCCTTGCCCTGCACGTGCAACGCGAGGCCGAGTTTCTGCGCGCCGGACTGGCTGGCGATTTGCGCCGTGTCGATCAGTTTGCCGTCCTCGATCGCGAGCGTGCGCCGGGCGCTGGCGTTGGCCAGATAGTGCGGCTGGGCGGCGGACACGCGGGCCGGTTGCGCGGAGAAGGAGAGCAGCTCGCCAGCTTGCGGCGGTTTCTGCCCTTCGCCGTTTAGCAGCGGCACATTGTGGCAGAGGCCGCGCGTGTAATAGCCACGGTACAGCGGCGAACCGTAGCCCACGGTGCCGGGGTCGCGCGTGATTTCGGTTTCGCCATAGCTCGCGGAGTAGTTGAGCGCCTCGGATTGCGAATGCGAGGCGGTGAGCTGTCCGTAATGGAAGAAGACCTGCCAGGGACCGTCGCGCAAAATCGCCATGCGAGAGGTTTCGAGATTGCGGCTGGGGACGGCGGGCAGCTCCGTCGCGCGCGGTGGCGCGGACGGCGGGTCAAGCAATGCGTCCCAATCGCGGCGTCCGGCCACTTCGGTGAGTCCGAGCGTAGTGGGCAACACGCGACAGGCGTCGGCGAGCAGCGCACGATCCGGTGTCGTTGCGCCGCCGGCGCCATCGGCCGGGCTGGGCAGATGCCCGTCGGGAAACCGCAGGTAAATCGGCGCCAGCATGAGGTTGGCGGCGAGTTTTAGCTCGGCGGAGAGTTCCTGGGCGCGGCCGGTGAGGCCCGCCTGCTTGAAGAGCGGCAGGAGCGCGCGCACGACAAAGGCGTTGTAGGCGAGCGATTGCTCGAACCACAGGTAATCGCTGGTGATGCCTTCGGCGAGCTGCCGGCGCAGGCCAAACTTCCCGTCGAGCGCTTCGCGCCACAGCGCATCGTCGCCGAACAAAAGGGCAACCTGCGCGGCCGCGCAGCGCTGCCAGACGGCGATGTTGTGAATCGTCTGGAAGGTTCGATTGATCACCTCGACCTCCGGCTTGAAAAACTTCTCGCGCCAGCGCTCGCGCTGCTCGACGGACACGCGTTCGCCCAGCAGGCGCACCGCCTCGGTGAAGACGACGAGCCCCGAGGCCTCGCTCAGGGTTTGCCAGAACAGCCGCGCGCCCTGATCGGGCCGCACCGGCTGCCAGCGCAGGAGATTGTCCGCGTAAAAGTCCATCTGCCCGCAGACCCAAGTGGCGTAGCGTTCCTCGCCGGTGAGGCGGAACAGGCGCGCGGCGCGAACCATGATATCGACGTGGCGATTGCGAAACGTGACCACCCACCAGCCGAAGAGCTTGGGCGTGATTTCAATCTTCGGGTCCGAGGGGCTGGAGAAAAACTGCGCCTCTTCGCGCGGAATTTTGTCGGTCCAGATGACGCGCGAAGCGTCTTTCGGGCTGACGCCGTCGTGCGACCAACCGGCGCTCCATTCGACGCGGTCGCGGTGCCTGGCGATCCAGGCATCGACGGCGGCGCGCTCTTTTTTCAACCATTCGTTCCACGCCGGATCAGCGGCGACACGCCGGCGGGCACCATCCCAATCCTCGACCGCGACGCGCCACGGGCGGCCCTGTGCATCGCAGATCTTGAGCTCAGCGAAAGTCTGCTCCGGCTCGGGTTTGGGAAACGACGCCGCTGCAATTGGACCGATGAGCACAAGGCAGAGGAGCGAGAAGAGTGATCTCATGGGAGGGGTAGAGGAATGGCAAAGGGCGCGTGTTTGTACAAGGCTGGCCAGGCTGCCGATGGACGGGGGGAAGACTGAGATGAATCGCGCATTGCCAAGGTGAATGTGCCGCAGCTGGCACGGCAGGAGGCAGGGAGGATTTGCCAACGTGCCGGCGGCGCAACACGCTGTCGTCACCCCCATGCGTGTTTTCTGCCCCACCTGCGTGCCTCTCTTGGCCTGGATCGCGTTTTGGCTCGCGCCTGTGCTCCTGCCGGCGGCGGTCTACGACCTTGCCCTGGGCGATGCTTACAACCGGGCGCTGCGTTTGAATGTGCCGGATGCTTTGCCCGTGGTGCGGGGGCTGATCATATACGGTAACGGCGCAAACGGGGATGCGCGCGGCATGGCGACCGATCCGGAGTTGGTGGCGCTGGCCGAGACGTGGGGTTTCGCCGTGCTCGCCACTTCGCGCTTCTACAATTTTTCGTCGCGGTTCGACGCGCAGGAATTCGGGATCTTCGAGGCGCGACTCCAGGAACTGGCGACGTTGAGCCGACGTCCGGAGCTGACCGTGGCGCCCTGGCTGCCGATCGGGCATTCCAATGGCGGGCAGATGTCCTATGGGTTCAATACGCTGCGCCCAGAGAAGGTTATCGCGATCGTGGCCTCGAAAGGCGCTTTCTATAACGACGTGCGGCCGGAGGGTATCGCGTTGCGCACACCGGGGCTGCTCGTCGCAGGCGAGGTGGATCCAGGGCTCGGCACGGCGGCGATCCGGGATCTGTTTTACGGCAACCGGCCGCGCGGCGCGTTGTGGGCGTGGGTGGAAGATCAGGGCGTCAATCATTCCCTCGGCAACTCGAACGAGCTCACGTTGCCGTTTGTCGCCGCGATGGTGCAGGCGCGGTATCCGGCGGGCGCGACGCCGGTCAACGGCCCGGTGTCGCTGGTCGCCTTGGACGAGCAGGCGGGCTGGTTGACCGACCCCGAGTCCTATCAAGCCGGTCTCGCCGACATCGCGCCGTATGCCAGCTATCCCAAGGACAAAACGGTGGCGGGCTGGCTGCCGAGCCGGCGGCTGGCCTACATTTTCCGTGCGTTCGCCAGCTACAACAAGGCAACGCCCACGGCGACGCTCAGCACCGGGGCTGGTCCCATCGCTGCGGGCACGCCTGTCACCTACACCATCGGCCAGCCCGTCGCGTTGTGGACCGCCATCGAGTTTTACGAAGGAGACATTTTGTTGCGCCGAAGCACGCCGGCGGAAAGTGGCGCGCTGAGTGTGACCGCGACGCCCACGGCGGCGGGCTATGCGGTTTACCACGCGCTCGTCACCTTCGCCGATGGCACGCAACGCACCACTGTGCCGCGTCGCGTCTTGGTGCGCACCACGCTGCAGGCTCCGGGCATCGGGTCGCTCGTCAACCCGCCCGCGGTCGATCCCGGAGGTAATGTGACGCTGACGGCGAGCGTCACTGGTCATCCTGTCCCTGTGTTGCAATGGCGCAAAGACGGCGCGGCCATCCCCGGCGCGACGAATGCGACGTTCACGTTGGCCAACGCGCAGGCGGGCGACATGGGTTTTTATTCAGTCACGGCCAGCAACAGTCAGGGCACGGTTGAGTCGGACGCGGTGATTCTCACGGTCAATGGCGGCGGCAGCCGGCTGGCGAATCTCTCGGCGCGCGGTCTGGCCGGCACCGGGGAGAACGCGCTCACGCCCGGGATTGTGCTGCGCGGCGCGGGGCGCAAGCCGCTGCTCATTCGCGCGGTGGGGCCGACGCTCGGCAGCTTTGGCGTGAGCGGGGTTTTGAGCGATCCGACGCTGGAGGTGATTCCGCTCGGTGCGACGACGGCGCTGGCGTCCAACGACAATTGGGGCGCGTCGGCCGAGGCGGCGGCGGTGCGTGCCGCGACCTCGGGGTTGCAGGCCTTCGCGCTGGCCGAAGGCTCGCGGGATGCCGCGGTTTTACCCCTGTTGAACACGGCGGCAGGCGTGCTGTACACGGTGCGCGTGGAGCCGGCAGGCACGACGGCGGCGGGGCTGGCGCTGGCCGAGGTGTACGACCCGGAAGGGCCGATGGCGCCGGTGCGGTTGTGCAACCTCTCGACGCGGGGTTACACCGGGCCGGGCGAGACGGTGTTGATGGCGGGGTTCTTTGTGGTCGGCGATGGGGCGAAACGCGTGTTGATCCGGGCGGTCGGGCCGAGTTTGGCGCCGCTGGGTGTGCGCGGGGCGCTGGAAGATCCGCAACTGCGCGTGATCCCTCTGGGCAAAAATCTGGTGGTGGCGCGCAACGACAACTGGGGGGGCACCACGGCGCTCCAAGCGGCGTTCGCACAAGTTTCCGCGTTTGCCTTGCCCGCGGACAGCCGGGATGCGGCGGTGGCGATCACGCTGCCGCCCGGCGGCTATACGGTGCTGGCGACTGGCGCCGGTGACACCACCGGCGTCGTGCTCATCGAGGTCTACGACATGGATCGGTAGCGAGCGCGGCTCGCTCCCATCAGGTTCAGCGCGCGGCGAGCTGGCTGGCGACTTCGCGCAGGCGGGGCCAGTGGGTGGCGGGAATCGCGGGGCCGATGTGGCGGACGGTCTCGGCGCCGAGGTGCGAGCCGAGTGCGCCGCAGGCGGGCAGTGTCCAGCCTTGCAGATAACCGTAGAGAAAACCGGCCGCCCAGGCGTCGCCCGCTCCGGTGGTGTCGACGACGTCGTTCACCGCCACGGGCGCGATGCGGTGCAGCTCGGCGCCGCGCGCGATCCAGGCGCCGTCTTTGCCCATCTTCACGCAGGCGGTGACACCTTGCGCGGCGAGCTGGCGGGCGAGTGCGGCATAATCGTCGCTGCCGGGGAAGAGCGCGCGGATTTCGTCCTCGTTGGCGAAGACGACGTGCAGGCCGCGTTTAAATTGTTCGAGCAGCCACGGGCGCGCGGCGTGGACGACTTCAAAGGAGGCGAGGTCGACGCTGAGCGTGCAACCGGCGGCGCGCGCGGCATCGACGACGGCGGTGGCGAGCGCGGGGTTGAAGAGCAGGTAGCCTTCCATGTGCGCGTGCCGGCAGCTGCGGAAATCGGCGACGGACACCTCGTCGGGGCGCAGTGTCATCGCGGCGGCGAGGCAGGTGCGCATCGTGCGTTGCGAGTCGGGCGTGATGAGCGAGAGGCAGCGGGCGTTGGGCAGCGCGCCGGTCTTGAAACGCGAGCCGTCCATGCCGGCGGCGAGGCACTGGGCGCGGTACTGCGCGGCGGTGGTGTCGTCGCCGAGTTTGCCGAGGAACGTGGTGGCGAGGCCGAGTTGCGCGACCGCCGCGGTGGTGTTGGCGGCCGAGCCGCCGGGTGCCTGCACGGGCGGGGTGGCGAGGCGAGCGACGAGTTGCGCCATCTCGGGCGGATCGACGAGGACCATGCCGCCTTTCGCACCCGCGATGGTGCCGAGAAACTCCTCCGGCACGCGGGCGAGCAGATCCATGATGGGCGAACCGATACCGATGAGAGAGAAGGCGGAGGACATGCGGGAGAAGGCGGAACTTGGCGACGGGAGATTCGGGAGACCGTGTCAGTTACTGACGGTGAGGTTGGTGGCGAGGATGGGTTCGTCGTCGATCTCGATCACGAGCGAGTAGTCGCCGGGCTGGGGGAAACTGAGGTTGTTGATCTCGTTGATCAGATTGATGCGCTGGAGCGGGCCCTGCGATCCGAAGGGGCGCTCGATGAGCGGCTGCATGGTGGTGGGGTCGAGTCCCATCGAGATGCGCATCTTGTGCTCGCCCGCGGCGCAATCGGTCACGGTCAGAAACCACACCATGAACGGGTGAGTGACGGGAAATTGATGGGCGCGGATGTTGGAAAAGACGCCGAGGATCGTGTGTTTTCCCGAGGAGGGATCGATGTGGACGCCGTCGCAGATGAGCCAGCAAAGCAAGGTGGGTTTGGATTTCACGCGGGAGGGAGTTGGGCGCGGGCGGAGGGGCGGCGCAAATCATTTTGCTTGGAGCGGGCCGGAGGGCGCGCCAACAGTGGAAGGCGATGGACAGTCTCGGCCCCTGGTTCAACTCCCTTGGCGAATACCCGCGCTGGCTCGTGGTGGCGTGCGTGGCAGTCGTCGGCGCGCTGGTGCTTTACCTGCTGGCGAAGCTGCTCAAATGGAGTTTCTACGCGCTGGCGTTTCTGGTGCTCGCGGGCGGCTTGGGCCTGGCGGCGTGGATGCTGTTGAAGTGAGGCGGCCGGACGGACCGGTGGCGCTATGATTTCCGGCGCCACGCGGCGAGGAACATGCCGTTGGCGTTCCACTCGTGCGGCCAGAGAAAATGCGTGGCCTCGGTCGAGGGAAAAACGGGGATCGGTTCCAGCTCCGGGTGCGCGGCGGTGAACGCGGCGGCGATGTCGGTCGTCTCGCTGCGGGTGAGCGTGCACACGGCGTAGAGCAGACGGCCGCCGGGCTTGAGCGCGGGGGCGACGTGATCGAGCAATGCGCGCTGGGTGGCGGCGAGTTCGCGCACATCCTGGGGGCCGGTGGTCCAGCGCGCATGAGGATTGCGCTGCCAGGTGCCGATGCCGCTGCACGGGGCGTCGAGGAGAATGCCGTCGAATTTCGTTTTGGTCGGGAGCCGGGCGGAGCCGTCCCACGCAGCGGCGCGGTAGTTGAAAACTTGGGCGCGGGCGGTGCGTTTCTTCAACGCTTCGAGACGGCGCAGCGAGCGGTCGGAGGCCCAGAGCAGGCCCTTGTTTTTCATCTGGTCGGCGAGGTGAAGCGTCTTGCCGCCTTCGCCGGCGCAGGCGTCCCACCAGGTTTCGCCGGGTTGCGGCGCGCAAGCGTGGCCGACGAGTTGCGAGGCCAGATCCTGAATTTCGAAGAGACCGGACTGGAACGGCGCGGCGCGATAAAGATCCTGCGTGCCGGTGTAGCGCAGCGCGGTGGCGAGCGGGGCGGCGAGCGCCGGGAGCGGCAGCGGGGCGGCCGGCGGAGTGCAGTCGCCGAGGGCGCGGGCGACGGCGGCGGTCTGGCCGGTGCGGGTGCGCAGCCAGAGCGCGGGCGGGCGTTGGAGCTGGCGGAGAAACTCCGGGGGCAGGGCCATTTCCCCGGCCAGCCAGGCGGGCACGGCGCGGAGCGCGAGAGCCTCGGGTTTGACGGTGGCGGGATGGGCGTCGAAGCGCGCCTGCCAGTCGAGTGCGGCGGCGATTTGCGGCTGCAGGGCTTCGCTGAGGTTGAGCCATTGCCGCCAGCGGCACCACGCGAAGACGGCGTGCGCGACGGCGCGGCGCTCGCCCGGAGAGAGGCGGCGGTTGGCGGCGAGTTCCTGGCGCAGCGCGGCATCGGCCGGGAGTTCCGGCGTGATGCGGCGCAGCACGTGCGCGGCGCGGTTGAGCGTGGCGGAGGATGGCATGCGCGCAGGCATAGCACGCGCCGCGGCGGAGGGAAGCGGGAATGCGCGCGGGCGACTCAGTGCTCGGCTGGCGCGTCGAGCGCCGTGCGGATGGTCTGCGTGAGCACTTCGAGTTGGAAGGGTTTCATGATCGTCCACACGTTGGGCTTCTGGGTGCTGTCGGCTTCGAGCAGCTCGGGGCTGTAGCCGGAGATCAGGATGGTTTTCAGCTCGGGCTTGGATTGGCGCAAGCAGTCGGAGATCTGGGCACCGGAGAGGCCGTTGGGCATGATCATGTCGGAGATCAGCAAATCGAATTCGCCGTGGGCCAGATTCCAGGCTTCGAGGGCGCTGGGGCCGTCGGGGGCGACGGTGACCTGGTAACCCTGACGTTTGAGGAAGGTGCTCAACATGGTGCGGATGTTGGCGTCGTCTTCGACAAAGAGGACGCGTTCATGGCCGTGTGGCGCCGGTGCTTGAGCGGAGACTGCGGAGGCGGATGTCGGCGCGGGGGCGATTTCGCCGGCGAGAACCGGGAAATACAGCGTGAACGCCGAGCCGCGGCCGAGGGCGCTGTCGACTTCGATCCAGCCGTGCAACTGGTGCACGATGGCATAGACCGTGGAGAGGCCGAGGCCGGTGCCGCGGCCGACGGGCTTGGTGGTGAAGAAAGGTTCGAACAGGCGTTGCAGCACGGCGGGCTCCATGCCGGTGCCGGTGTCGGAGATGGCGAGGCAGAGATAATGGCCGGGCCGCGCATCGGGATGCCGCCGGACCTCATCGTTCAGGTGAACTTCACGCAAGTGGACCTCGATGCGGCCGCCTTGCGGCATGGCGTCGCGGGCGTTGACCATGAGGTTCATCACGACCTGCTCGAGATCGGCGTTGTCGGCAAAGATGGGCGGCAGGTTGGGCGGGCAGTCCCAGACGACCTCGATTTGTTCGCCGATGAGGCGGACGAGCATCTCGCGCAAACCGAGGATCGTGGTGGCGAGGTTGAGTGGTTTGAGCTGGTTGGTTTGGCGGCGGCTAAACACGAGCAACTGGCGCGTGAGCGTGGCGGCGCGCTCTGCAGCGGCGCGCACCTGACTGAGACTGTCGCGCAGCTCGCCGGTGACGGGATCGCCTTCGAGAATTTCCGAGGTGTAGCCGAGGATGACGGTGAGGAGATTATTAAAATCGTGGGCGATGCCGGCGGCGAGCTGGCCGATGGCCTCCATCTTTTGGGCCTGTCGGAGCTGATCTTCGAGGCGCAGGCGCTCGGTGATGTCTTGCAACACGGCAAAGGCGCAGAGCTCGTTGCCGAGACGCAGCGGCTGCACGGTGAGCAGAATCTCGCGGTGGGAGCCGTCGCGGGTGGTGATTTGGGTGCGGCGGTCGCGAATGGCGTGCTGGGCACGCAGTTCGCGCAACACCTCGGCCCAGAGACCGGGCTCGGCCCAGAAGGCGGGCGGCGGGGCGGAGGTTTGCAGCAGGACTTCGCGGGAGAGCCCGAGCAGTTGCACGAGGGCGGCGTTGACATCCAGGAAGCGCTCGTCGGTGAGGCTGATCAGGGCGGAGGGCAGGGGCGCGCCTTGAAAGGCGGTGGAGAAGCGTTCCTCCGAGGCCTGCCAGTTGGCGGTGCGTTGGCGCACCAGTTCATCAAGCGCGATGAGGCGGGCGCGGGCTACGCGGGTGGCCGCCCATTTTTGCGTGAGCGCGTGGGCGAGCTGCAGCACTTCGATGTTGTCGAAGGGCTTTTTGAGGATGACGAGGTTGTCGGTGTGGCCGAGCGCCTGCAGGGTCTGATTCCAGGAATAATCGGAGTAGGCCGTGCAGATCACGGCCTGGAGCGAGGGGTCTTCCTGCCAGAGATGGCGGATCGTCTCGATGCCGTCCCAGCCGGGCGGGATGCGCATATCGACAAACGCGAGGGCGTAGGGTCGGTTGGCGGCTTTGGCGAGGCGGAGCAAGTCGAGCCCTTCCTGACCTTGAAAGGCGAAATCGACTTCGAAGTTCTTGCGCCGGGTGGTCTCTTCGCGCGGGCCGAGGACGGCGGACAAAGCGGCATGCAGCCGCGGATTGGGCGTCGGCTCGGGACGCAGGATTTTGCGGAAGTCTTCGTGAATCGCCGCGGTATCGTCGATCACCAGAATACGAAAGATGGTATCCGGATTGGAATCGGGCATTGGGAAAGGAGTTAGGCGGGTGCTTCGGGCAATTCGAGGGTGAAGGTGGCGCCGCGGTCGTGCCCATCGCTGTGCACGGTCAAGCTACCCCCGAGTTCGCGGGCCGCAAGTGCCCCGGTGTGGAGGCCGAATCCGTGTCCGCCGCGCCGGGTGGTGAACCCAAGCGTGAAGATGCGCGTCAGGTTGTCGGGCGGAATGCCCACGCCATTATCGGTGACGATGAATTGCACCCGGCCGGGGGCGGGTTGCGCCAGACGGAGCAGTACGCGGCGGTTGCCCGTGGGGCGCGCGGTCACGGCGTGCTGGGCATTGCGGACCAGATTGATGAGGATCTGAAGGACCTTGTGCTTATCGACCGTAATCAGGGGCAGCGATGGGTAGTCGCGTTCGAGCGTCACGCCGTGGCGGGCGAGGAAGCGTTCGTTGATGTGCACGGTGTCCTCGAAGAGATCGGCCGGGGCCACGCGCTCGATGATACCGGCGATGCGCGCGTAGTTCTGCTGCATGGCGACGATCTCTTTGATGTGCTCGATGTTTTTGACGATGCGCTGGAGTTCGCCGGCCCAGTCGCGGTGCTCGGTGGCGAGGTGCTCGGCGAGCTGGATGAGCAGGTCGGGGAGATTGCGGCCGCGGGGGTCGTGGGCGATGAAGTCGGCGGCGTCGGCCGTGTGCTCCTGCAACAGAGCGGCGACGCGGAGCAGGTCGCGCAGGCAGGAGTTGCCAAAATGCTCGCCGAGGAGGGAGGCGGAGACATTCACGCTGTTGAGCACGTTGCCGACGTTGTGCAGGACGCCGGTGGCGACCTCGGCCATGCCGGCACTGCGGGAGAGGTCGATGAGCGATTGCTGCGCCTCGCCGAGTTTGGCCATGGCCTGCTCCTTGGCCGTGATCTGTTCCTGGAGTTCGCGGGTGCGTTCCTGCACGCGCAGTTCGAGGGTGGCTTTGGCCTCAAGGAGCGATTCGCGCACATGTTGACGCTCCATGGCGGTGCCCAACATGTGGGCGGCGGCGCGGAAACTGTCGCGCTCGGCATCGCTCCACATTCGATTGGCGGTACAGACATCGAATTCGAGCACGCCCCACCAGGTGTCGCGCACCAGGATGGGGACAGCCAGGAAGGATTGCACCGCAGGGTCGACAGCGGCCTGTTCGGTGGCCGAAAGCTCGTGCCGGGCGGCGGCAAAAACTTCGCCGCTTTCGAGGAGGCTGGCCAGGCGATCGAGGCCGGCGCCGCGCCACGACAAGCGTTGCTCGGGGGAGGACCGCAGTGCATTGCGCGGATCGGGTGCGAGCCATTCGAAGCGTTGGATGCCAGCCAGGCCTTGTGGTTCGGCGGGGAGATTCTCGAACACCCGGGCCCGGCAGATGTTGGCGGCAGTGCCCAGCTGGGCGAGCACCTCCGGGATCGTGTCGCGCCAGTCATCGCTGGTGAAAAGGCGCTCGGCGGTGACGCGCACGCTCTGGAGAATCCGGTCGCGGCGTTGGAGCGACTCGGTCATCGAGTTCACGGAGGCGGCGAGCTGGCCCAGTTCGTCGTCGCTGTGGAGGGCGGCACGGGCGGTGAGGTCGCCCTGGGTGACGCGCTGCACGACCGCGCGCAGATCGAGCAGGGGCCGGACGAGGCGGCGGGCGTAGACGACAGAGGCGAGCAAGCTGAGGGCGATGCAACAGACGGCGAGGATGATGGTGCGCCGGTAAACGGTGGCCATGCTGCGGTCGTAGCTATCGAGTGAGATGCCGATGTGAATCCACCCCCACTGAATGCCCGAGTAATCGAAGGGTTGGGAGTAATGGAAAACCCGTTGCTTAAAAAGCGGGATGTAATCGATGCCGCTGGTCGCTTCGCGGCGGCGGGGGCGCCATTGCGCGGGCAGGTTGGTCTCGGCGCGCCAGCCATCGCGGTCGTTGATGAGGGAGAAACCGTCGTTTTTGGTGACGACGAGGTAGGCGAGCGAGGTGTCGCCCTGCAGCATCTCCTTGGCGTGGTCGACGACGCTGCTGTAGTCCTCGTTGATCGCGGCGCCGGCGGCGATGTTGCGGAGGGAGGCGGCGACGCTGCGGGCTTTGGACTCCAGATTTTCCAGAAAAATGCGCCGCTGAAACGGGATGATCATCACCACGAAAATGAGCAACGTGACGATGGTCACCAACCAGGAGAGCAAGGCGGTGCGCTGGGTGATGCCCAGACTGCGTTTGGGGCGGACGGTGGCGCTCATTTTCCCGCCTCCGGGGTTATCGAACTGTGCAGGGCGCGCAGCTGCTTAACGGTGTCCAGTTGAGCTTCCGCGAAGGGCAGCAGCCGGCCGATTTTGAAGAGCAATAGAATTTGCTGCCCGGCGGGATCGAGGTGGAGCTCGGCGAGTGCGTTCAGGACCGTCGCTTTGGCCGCGGGGGTTTCCCAGCCGGTGTCGCTGAGGCAGACGACGTTGTCGACGAAAGGCTCGGAGATGGCGATGGCGCGCAGCGTCTGACCAACCTGCGGGTTGAGCTCCTTCATCAGATCGAAGGAAAAACGATCGACGAGGCACGCCGCCTTCTTGCCGAAGAACACCGGCAGGATCGCGGCGGATGGTTTGTCGGCGAAATCGAGGGCGCCGAAGAAATCGGCGGGCGTGGTGCCGTCTCCCTGCTTGCGCACCAGGGTGTCGAGCCAGGCTTTGCCGGCATTGGTGTTGGCCACTTCGAGCAACGTGAGTCCCTTGCCGCGGAGGTCGTTCAGCGTGGCGAATCCGGATTTTCGGTGGGTGAGAATCAGGTAGGGCTTGCCGATCTCGCCCTGTTCTGCGGTGACAAAGCGTGGTGGCATGTCGGCGCCCAGATCGCATGCGAGGTATTTCCAGGAATCGATGATGATGAGGTTGACGGCGCCGGCTTTCACCGCGCTTTCGATCTCCGCTGTTGTGTCAAAAATCTGGGTGCGGGAGTTGACGCGATAACCGTGTTTGCGGCCGATGGACTCGGTGAGGACTTTGAAAGCGCTTTCGGCATCGGCGCGATTGACGTTGAGAAAGCAGGAACGGATGAAGCCGACATTCAGGGTTAGCGGCAGCAGGTTGTCCTCCTGCGTTTCGGCGGCGGCTCCGTGCATCGCGGCCAGCAATCCGAGCACCAGCACAACGAGGGCGCGCCAGCGGCGGTAGAGAGGACGAAGGTCAGGGCCGGCGTTCATGGCGACGGACTGGTGTTGGCGGCGTTGGCCGCAGCCGTCAACCGGCGATACCGTTCAAATAGATCGATGGATTCCTGCAAGATGGACTCGGGTTGGTCCACCAAACGTTCGCTCTGAAAGACGGAGAGCACTTGCTGGCCGGCGGGATTTTGGTGGAGCGTGCGCAATGCGTTGAAAACCCGATTGCGAAATTCTGGCTTATAATCGGCGCGAAAACATAACACCGCTGGCACGATTTTGGGTGAGGATGCGAGGACCTGCAGCTGGCGGCCGATCTGCGGGTTCAACTCGCACATAGTATAATAACCGCCCTGAGTTACGATGCAGGCATCGGATTGCCGGAAGAACACCGGAAGCACCGCCTTCGAAAGCTTGGGATAGGGATTGATCGAACCGCAAAATTCATGGGCGGGACGCAGGCCATTTTGTATCAGCAGCGTGTCGAGCCACTCAGTGGCAAGCGTTGTACGGACGTTTTGCTGCAGTGAGAGGGTGCGCCCGCGCAGATCGGCGAGGGTTTTAATGCGGCCTTCGCGGTGGACGAGCAGCACGTATTCCTCGCTGATTTTGCCGTCGATGTAAGCGACGAATATGGGGGAAAACTGGGTTTCGTGACGCAATAGGATGTATTCCTTGATCGACAGGGAGAGCATATCGACGGTGTGGTTGCGCACTGCTTGTAAGAGGGCCGGCATTCCCTGGATAATTTTCGGGTCGGGCTCGACTTGGATTCCCTCAGTGCGGGCCACGGTCTGCCCCCAGACTTTTACCGCGGCCTTGGCATCATTTTCGTTCACCTCGGAAAACATGCTGGAGGAAAAACCGATGCTTAACATTGGGGCAGGACCTGCGGTTTCAGCGGCCATGGCCGGCATCCACAACACTGCCGCCAACAGCAGTTGCGCCAGCCATCGCTGCCAGCCGTCGGTGAGTGCAACAGCCCTCCCACGACGCGGCGGGGCTGCCGGGACGGTGCTATGGGGCAGGGCATGCATGACGGGTTATTTCGATTTGCCAGCGGCGGGCGGCCCGACGGCGGGTGCGTCGGATTTCGCGGCGGCCAGCAGACGGCGGTGCAGGGAGATAAGTTCCAGTGTATCGTGCATCACGGTTACGGGAAAATCCTCGGCGCGCGAGGACTGGGTAAGCGTGAGAATTTGCTGGCCGGCCGGCGATTCGTTCAGACGTTTGGTCTCCCGGATGATATCGGGTTGAGAAACCGACTGGGAGTCGGCGCGGAGGGCGAACATCGAGGGAATGATTTCCGGCGAGGTGGCGAGGATGCGCAGTTGTTTGCCGATTTGCGGATTGAGCTCGCACATGGTGTCGAAACTCCGCCGGGTCATGATGCAGGCGTCGGTCTGGTGGAAAAACACCGGCAGGGCGACGCGCGAAGGCTTGCTGTGACTGCTGATGCGCGACCAAAAGGCGGAGGCGCGTGGCAGCCCTTGTTGCAATAGATAAGTATCGAGCCAGGTGAGTGCGACGCTCATGCGCGGGTTGTGCAGCACCAGCAGGCTGCGGCCGCGGAAATCGGCGACTTGTTCCCGGCCGCTCTCGTTGTGGATCAGCAGTACATATTGCTCGGTAACTTTGTTGTCATGCAGACCGATGACGATGCGGTCAAAATTGACGCGGGAGCGGAGAACGCCGAACTCCTCGGCGGTGAGGGCGAATCCGTCCACGCGGTCGAGCTCCGGCGAGCGCAGCGCCGCCTCGGCATTGCTGAAGATCGTGAGCTCGTCATCCACGGGAATGTTGCGCTCGCGGGCCACGGTCATGATCCAGACTTTCATGGCGGCGCGGGCATCGTTTTCGTTTACCTCGGTAAACATGCTGGAGGTAAACGCGGCGCGGAAGGGCCGGCGGACCGGCTCTGTCGAAGGTACGGTTTCAGCTGCGCGCCCGCTGCCGGTCGTGCTCCAGAGCAGCCCCGCCAGCAGGAGCCAGCGGAGGCCCAGGCGGATGCCATGGAAGGAGTCGGTGCGGGCGGCGTCCATCGTCCGGATCAATTTGCGCCCAGTTGCCGAAGCAGTTCGGCGCCGATCAGGACATCGAGTTGGGATTGCAGGGCGAGAAAGTCGTAACGGGTCTTCAGGTGTTGGGCCGACATCAGGGCTTCCATCAACTGGGCGCGGATGACCTTTTCGGTTTCCACGAGCTCGTTCTGGTAGGCGCGGGTGTTGAGATCGCGATTTTCCTGGGCGGCGTTGGCGGCATCGAGCGTGGCCTGATAGGATTTTTGTGCCGCCTGCAAACCGAGGAAGAGATCCTTGATCTGAATGCCGAGCCCTTCCTTGAGGAGGATCTGCTGCTCCTTGAGTTTTTGCAGCCGGGCGCGGGCCTCGGCGATCTTGTTGCGGGTGAGAAATCCGTCGAAGAGCGGCAGCTCCACGCCGAGGCCGATGGAGGAACCCTCCTTGTTGCGGTCGGTGGCCATGCCGGCGTGGTAACTGTTCCACCATTTGTGAACTTCGCCGGTGAGGGCGATCTTCGGCTGGTGGCCGCTGCGGGCATGGAGCACGGCGCCCTCGGCGGCGCGGAGTCCGGCCTCCAGCTTGTTCCAGTCGGGGTTGAGCTGATAGGCGCCGGCGACGAGCTGCTCCAGATTGCCGGTGAACGGCGTGTGCGGCATTTCGCGGTCGGCGGGAGTGACGCTCGCGTTCCACGGCAGGCCGATCGTGTAGGCCAGCGCGCACTGCGCCATCGTCTCGTTTTTCTCCAGCAGCGCGACCATCGAGCGCAGCGAGTCGACCATGATTTTGTTGTCCAGAAAGTCGGTTTTCTTCACGCGACCGGAGCCTTCCTTGTACATGGTCTCGGTGAGATTCAGGGTCGCGCCCATGCGCGCGAGGGTGTCCTTGCCGAGTTGGTGCAACTGGCGGGCGAGCACAGCGCCGTGGTAGAGCCGTTTCACGCTGTCGACGATCTCCAGGTCGGTACGGCGGGCATCCTGCCGGGCGGCATCCACGCCGGCCCGGGCCTGATCGCGCAGGCCCTTGCGCATGCCGCCATCATAGAGCAGCCATGTGGCGTGCACGGAGGCGAGGTAGGAGTCGGGATTCATCAACCGGATGTTTTGTTCCGGGATGGGCATCGTCTGTGCGGGCGTGACGATCGTTTGCCCGGGAAAGGTGACCGGCAGTTGCACCGCGGTCGGTCCCAGCACACCCGCCGGCACGGTGACCATCGCGGCGCCACCCGGCGTGCTTATTGACTGGGCGGGCACGGCGATGGCGGCACTGGGAAACAGAAAATTCGGCGCCTGATCCTGGCGTTGGTAACCGCCCGAGGCGTTCACCTGCGGCCAGTAGGCGGACAACACCTGCCGATGTTGCGCTTCGGCGGCGGCCACGGCCTGCCGGCTGGCGGGACGGCGGCGGTTGGTCTCCAGCGCGACCTTGAGGCACTGGTCCAGCGTCCAGCCGGCGCTCGTGTCGGGTGTGGCGGCGGGTGCCTCGGCGGCCGATGCCGCACAGGCGGCGAGCAAACTGCCGAGGAGGAGTAATCCGCGCCATGTGAGCCGGGCGGTCAGGTTTTTCGGAAGGGCGGGCATAGATTTGAGGAAAGCGAAGTGCTGGAGGCCGAGCCAAGGATCGGCAGTTTCACTGCTAAGCGGGATAAACACTGGGGGAGTGGGAAAGAGGGGATTTCTCTATCGGCACGTTGGGAGCGCACCTAAACCCGCTCGGAAAAGCAACTCCGGCCTGAGTGCGGTCATTACTGATTTGCTTGGACAAGAACGGCGCCACCGCCACGGTGAAGGCCCGCCCGGTTGACCGGGTGGTAATCTCTTCAGTCTGTCATGGCATCGCGCTGCAAACGATTTATCCGGGCATTTGGTCCGTGGGACGGCCTGCGTTTTTACGCACGCTGCAAATGGGGCCATCCACGCCGTCTGCACAGCCGCAAGTATGGAACCACGATCCACCTGCGTCCGGGCACCTCAGATCAGTTCACCTTCGGGCAGGTCTTCCTTTTTCAACAATACGACATCGCCCTGCCATTCGTGCCGCGGCGGATCGTGGATGCCGGCGCCAACGTCGGGCTCTCCGCGCTCTACTTTGCGCATCGCTATCCGGAAGCGGTGATCGCCACGCTCGAACCCAGCGCCGAAAATCAGGCGCAGATTCAGCTCAACACCGCCGTGCATGCGTCGCGCATGCGGCATTTTCCCATGGGCCTGTGGCGGCGCGACGGCGCGCTCGCGATCTCCAACCCCTATCGCAGTCACGACTCGTTTATCGTCACCGAGACGGAGCCGGCGACGCCCGGGGCGATCCCGGCGATCTGCCTGCCGACGCTGTTGCGCGAATTGCAGTGGGACTCGATCGACTTGCTCAAAATCGACATCGAAGGCGCCGAGAAGGAAGTGTTCGCCGAAGGCTACGAGAGCTGGCTGCCGCGCACGCGCGCGATCTACATCGAGCTGCACGATTTCATGCAAAAAGGCTGTAGTCAGGCGGTCTTCCGCGCGCTCAGCCGCTACCGGTTCTCGCTCTCGTTGCGCGACGAAAATCTGGTTTTCATCAACGACGATTTCGCGGGCACGCCGTAGCGCTACAGTCCCGGTTGGACACACGCCCGCCACGCGTGCAGCGCTTGGAATTTTTGCCCGAGATGCGCGGGGTGCAGCAGCTGGAGGAGCGCCTGTTTGCGCGAACTGAAGCGCGCCGCCTCGGCGGTCGCGATTGCGGCAATCGCCTCGGCGGCGTGGTGGACGAAGAACGCCTCCTGCGATTCCAGCGCCGGCGCGGCGAACCCGTGTTGCACGAGTGCCTCGCTCAACCAGTCCCAGCAGACGTGGCAGGTCAGATCCTGTTCGCCCGGTCGGGCGAGCAGCTCGGCGCTTTGCGTGTGGCGATGATAGGCGCGCACCGTGCCGGCGGGCGTTTCCGTGGCGAGTGCCTGCCAGCTCTTGCCGTAATCGAGCGCGAGAAAAAGCCCCGACCACGGCTGCGCGGCGATCTGGCCCGCCAACTCCGCCGCAGCGCGCGGGGCGTCGAAGAGGTAACCTTCGGGCGCTTCTGTCGGCAGCCACGGTGCGACGACGGCTGCGAGTTCCACGGACTCAAACGCATCGCCGCGGAGTGTCACGCCGAGTTCGCGCCACGTGTCGCCGCGGCGCACAAAGCGCCGGCACGGTTGGGCGTCGAACAGTTCATTAGAAAACACCACGCAGCGGCCGGCGAACGTGAGCGATTCGCCGAGGCGCACGGTGCGTGTCGCCGCGAACGGATGCGCGACACCGGCCAGCACGCCGCCATCGTTTTCCGCGCCAATTTCGATCCAGGTGAATTCCTTCGGTTGGGCGCCGCGTGCACGGAGGAGCGTGGCGCCAGCGGCGGCAAGCAGCTCGCCGACAAGTGGCGCGCTGGTGCTCGCGGTGTAGAAATCGGTCCCTGGCGTCTGCCCCACGCGAGGCCGTTGCTGACGGTAATAGCCGACCTGCGGATGGTACAACGCCAGCTCCATGAACCGCGCGAACGACATCGTGCCGTCGGCGACCGCCGCCGCGCGGTAGCAGGCGAGAAACTCCTCGCGGATTGCGGCGGTCATGACTGCGTGCTTAGCGGTACGGCTGGTGCAGCTCCACGGGTTTGGGGCGGGAGCGCAGGCGCAGGTTGAGCAGTTCCACTCCGAAGGAGAACGCCATCGCGAAATAAATATAGCCTTTCGAGATGTGCTGACCCAGGCCGTCTGCCACCAGCGTCACGCCGATCAGCAGCAGGAACGACAGCGCCAGCATCTTCAACGTGGGATGGCGGTGCACGAAGTCGCTGATCGCGCCCGCAAAAATCAACATCACCACCACGGCGATGATCACCGCGGCGATCATCACGCCGAGGTGGCTGGCCATGCCGACCGCCGTGATCACCGAATCGAGGGAGAAAACGATATCGAGGAGCATGATTTGCACGAGCACCGCGGCAAACGACGGCGCCACCCGGGCACTGGCGCCGCCATCCTCGCCTTCGAGTTTCTCGTGAATCTCGTGCGTGCTTTTCACGAGCAGGAACAGGCCGCCGACGAGCAGGATCAGGTCGCGACCGGAGACGGCGTGGTTGAGCAGCGGCAACGTGAACAGCGGCGCGGTGAGACGCATCATCCAGGCGAGCGAGCACAGCAGCAGGATGCGCGAGACCAGCGCGAGCATCAGACCGAGCTTGCGCGCCCGGGCCTGCTGCGCGGCAGGCAGCTTGCCCGCGAGGATCGAGATGAAGATCACGTTGTCGATGCCGAGCACGATCTCCAACCCGGTGAGGGTGAGGAGCGATATCCAAACTTCAGGAGAAACGATCCAGTCCATGCCCGCCTACAAGGTGGAACTTTTCCGTCGGGTCAACCGCAGGACGTCCGATGACGCACCGTTGTATGCTGATTCGATCAGAGCGTGGGAGCGAGGCCGTGCTGCGCCAGGGCTGGGGAAATTCGCCGATCCGCACACATGACTGGAAATATGTTCAGCGCGGCGGCGACGGGGGAAATGGGTTGCGGCGTCCGGTCGATTACAAAATATCGGCACACGGCCGGTGCATCGGCCGGGCTCCCCAGAACACCCTCATGAAGAAATGCCATCTCCTGTTTGCCGCAGTGATGCTGTTGGCTGGATTCGCATCGACCGGCGCCGCCGCCGACGGGAAAAACAAACCGAACATCCTCTACATCCTCGCGGATGACCTGGGGGTGGGGGATGTCTCGGCATTAAATCCCAAAGCCATCTGGAAAACGCCCGCGTTGGATCGCCTCGCCCGGCAGGGGATGATCTTCACCGACGCGCATTCCGCGTCCGGCGTGTGCACCCCGTCGCGCTACACCCTGCTCACCGGCCGCTATTCCTGGCGCGGCAAGCTGAAGCACGGCACGACACGCGGCTATAGTCCCGCACTGATCGAGCCGGGGCGGCTCACGTTGCCGGCGTTTTTGCGCGCCCAGGGCTATGCGACGGCCATGTTCGGAAAATGGCACCTGGGGCTGGATTTTGCGAAGACCGGGGAGAAGGAGTCGGACATCGATTTTGAGAAGCCCTTTGGCGGCGGACCCGTCGCGCACGGGTTCGAGCGTTTCCATGGCATCTGCGCCTCGCTCGATATGCCGCCCTATGTCTGGCTCGACAACGACCGGATCACGCAGAAGCCCACGCGCCAGATCGGCAATAGCGAGGCGCCGTTGCTCTGGCGTGCCGGCCTGATCGCCGACGATTTCCGGATGGAGGAGGTGCTGCCCACGCTCATCGACAAGACCGTGGCTTATCTCGGCGAGCGCGCGGCAGCGAAGGATGGCCGGCCGTTTTTCCTCTACCTGGCGCTGACCGGTCCGCACACGCCGACTCTGCCGGCGAAGGAATTTGCCGGGAAAACTCCCGCGCTCTACGGCGATTTCGTGCTGCAGATCGACCGCGACATCGGGCGCATCCTGGCCGAGCTCGACCGGCTGGGCTTGGCGAACGACACTCTGGTGGTTTGCACCAGTGACAACGGTTATGCGCCGGCGGGAAACATCCCGCGGTTGCAAAATTTCGGCCACGATTCGAGCGCCGGCTGGCGCGGCGCCAAATCGGACGCCTTCGAGGGCGGACACCACATCCCGTTCCTGGTGCGGTGGCCCGGAGTCGCTGCGGCGGGGACGCGTTGTGCGGCCTTGGTCGGGCAGCTCGATTTGTTTGCGACCTGCGCCGAGCTCTTTGGCGTCACCCTCGCCGACAATGCGGCGGAGGACAGCATCAGCATGCTTGCCCTGTTGCGGGGCGAATCAGCCGCGAAAAAGGCGCGCGACACCTTGGTGCATCATTCTGGCGAAGGGGCGTTCGCGATCCGGCAGGGGCGCTGGAAACTGATTCTCTGCCCGGGCTCGGGCGGATGGAGCCCGCCAACGCGTTCCCCGACGCCGTGGACGCAACCCAAGCCCGACAGTTTCGAGGGCCTGCCGCCGTACCAGCTCTACGACCTGACCGACGATCCGGCGGAAAAGACGAATCTGGCCGAGCGGCATCCGGAGATCGTCCAGCGTCTGGGCCGGTTAATGCGGAGCTACATCGAGCACGGACGCAGCACGCCGGGAGCGGATCAACCTGTCGTGGGCCTTGGCAGCTGGCCGCAGCTGAAATGGATGAAAGATTTCCCAGCAGCGGCGACGACGCCGTAAGCGGCAGAGAACTGGCCGGGTAGGTTGCAACGCAGTCGCGGGATTGTCCCACGGACGGCTGCGGCCCGGCGCACAGACCTGCGCCGGGAGCTGGATAACTCCGGCGAAGACGCGGACAAGCCGTGGTGCCGGGCTCATACCAACGCCTGTTGATAATTTGACTCAAACCCACGGGCAGGACGCCCGTGCCACGCCGGACAAGAAGTCCAGAAATCAACAAACCTTGGGCTCAGATCTTCCCGGCTTTGCGCTGCTCGACCATCCGGTAGAAATCGACGAAAAGCGGGTCGGCGTCGTTGGGGCCGGGCGCGGCTTCCGGGTGATATTGCACGCTGAAAATCGGGAGCTTCGTGTGGCGCAGGCCTTCGACCGTGCCGTCGTTGAGATTGATCTCCGTCACCTTCGCGCCGCCTTTTTCGAGCGACTTCGGGTCGGCGGCGAAACCGTGGTTCTGCGCGGTGATCGAGACTTTGCCCGTCTCCAGGTTTTTCACCGGCTGATTGCCGCCGCGGTGGCCGAACTTGAGCTTGAAGGTCGTGCCGCCGAGCGCGTGCGTGAGCATCTGGTGGCCGAGGCAGATGCCGAAGATCGGGAAATCCGGCACGAGGCCGGTGACGGTCTTGTGAATGTAGGGCAACGCGGCCGGATCGCCGGGGCCGTTGGAGAGGAACACCGCGTCGGGCTTGTGCTCGCGGACCTGCTCGGCGGTGGCGGTGGCGGGGAAAACCTGCACGTCGAAACCGTGGCGCACGAGTTTGCGGAAAATGGTGTACTTGGCGCCGTAGTCGAACGCGGCGACGCGGAAGCGGCGGGCGGGCGTGAGCGTGGCGCCCTGCGTGGTGCCGACGGGGAGATACTGGGCGTTGTGCCGGGTGGCGTCGTCGGCAAGCCAGAGGTAGGGCTCGCGGCAGGTGACGTCCTTCACGTAGTCGCTGCCGGCCATGTCCTGCCAGGAACGGGCGCGGCGGACGGCTTCCTCGTCGGTCAACGGCAGGGTGCTCAGGCAGCACTTCATGGCGCCGTCGACGCGGAGCTTTTTGGTGAGCGCGCGGGTGTCGACTTCGCTGATGCCGGGGATGCCGTACTTGCGCAGGTAATCGCCGAGCGGCATGGCGGAGCGCCAGTTGCTCACCACGGGGGAGAGCTCGCGCACGACAAAACCGCTGGCTTTGGGCGCGCTGGCCTCGGAGTCCTCGTCGTTGACGCCATAATTGCCGATCTGCACGGCGGTCATGGTGACGATCTGGCCGAAGTAGGAAGGATCGGTGAGGATCTCCTGGTAGCCGGTCATCGAGGTGTTGAACACGCACTCGCCAGCGATGGTGGCGTCGGCGCCAAAGGCGAGGCCCCGGTAAACGGAACCATCTTCGAGAGCGAGGACTGCAGGCTTGGACGTGGACATTAAAGGCGAACGAAAAAGTACCGGGTGGCATCTGCCAAGGGTTTTTGCGTCGCCCGGTGCATTTCGCCGCAGGTGACGAAGGGCGATGCAGATACGATTGCAGAAGGCGCGGCTGACTTAGAAGTATTTCGATAGGGCGGTTTGACACGGCAGGTTCCGTCTCCAACGGTTCGGGCACTTTCACCGCAATGTCCTACACTGAAGACCGCTCCGCCTGGTTCGAAGGCCAAGGGTTATGGCAACATGTGCCGACCGCGGACTGGCAGGACTGGACGTGGCAACTGAAAAACCGGATCACGACCGTCGAGCAGCTCGAACGGTACATGACGTTGACCGCCGAGGAGAAAGCCGGCTGCGCGTTCGCCAACCACAAGCTGGCGCTCGCGATCACGCCGTATTTTTTCAACCTCATCGACCGCCACGATCCGGAGTGTCCCGTGCGGCGGCAGGTGATTCCGCGGGCCGGCGAGATGGTGTTTTCCGAGGGCGAGATGCTCGATTCGCTGGGCGAGGACGCGCATTCGCCGGTGCCGGGGCTGGTGCACCGTTATCCGGATCGCGTGCTGTTTCTGGTCACCGACCGCTGCGCCTCCTATTGCCGCTACTGCACGCGCAGCCGGCTGGTGTCGAACGCGCAGGACTATAATTTCCACCCCGAGCACGAGCAGGGGCTGCGTTACATCGAGGCGCACCCGGAAGTGCGCGACGTGCTGCTCTCGGGCGGCGATCCGCTGCTGCTCTCCGACAAGAAACTGGAGCATTTGCTGGCGCGGCTGCGCGAGATCAAGCACGTGGAGTTCATCCGCATCGGCTCGCGCATCCCGGTGTTTCTGCCGCAACGCATCACGCCCGAGCTGTGCGAGGTGTTCAAAAAGTACGGCCCCGTGTGGATGAGCATCCACGTCAACCACCCGAAGGAGTGCACCGCCGATCTGAAGGCGGCCTGCGAGCGACTGGCGTTTGCCGGCGTGCCGTTGGGCAACCAGAGCGTGCTGCTGCGCGGCGTGAACGACGACGCGGAGGTGATGAAGGCGCTTGTGCACCGGCTGCTGCGGATGCGCGTGCGGCCCTATTATCTCTATCAGATGGACCTGATCACCGGCGGCGCGCACTTCAAAGTCGATGTGCGCAAGGGCATGGAGATCATCAAAGCGTTGCGCGGCCACACCACGGGTTACGGTGTGCCGCAGTACGTGATCGATGCGCCCGGCGGCGGCGGCAAGGTGCCGATCAATCCCGAGTACATCGAGCAGATCACCGACGACGAAGTGGTGATGCGCAATTACGAGGGCGAAGTCTTCCGTTATCCGCTGCACGCTCGGCCGCTGAAAACCGCTGATGGCGCGCCGCTCCCGGCGCAGCCGATCGCGGATGTGACGGTGCGGTGAAGTGCAACCGGCAGGGAAAACCTGCGCGTCAGTTCTCCCGATATTGCACAGAAGGAAACGAAGCCAACGAAGGCCGATTTCCCGCCGGATAGGGTGACCAAGGTGGCGCGCGTTGTCCCCAACGCGCTCGTTTGGCCCTGCCGTCGGAAAGGCCCGGCCGACGGAAAAGCGCCTTGGGGACAAGTCGCGCCACCACGGAGGTATCGCCGAAGGCCGCGATGTGAAGTTCCCCGCGAAAGACGATGCGCTGGCGATGAAGTGAGGCGGTGGAGCGCGTTGTCCCCAACGCGCTTGTTTGGCTCAGTCAACGGAGAAGCGCCTTGAGGACAAGTCGCTCCACCACGGAGAAATTCCTCCTCTCCGGCGAAGTCGCCGAAGGCACCGAGGCGAAGTTCACTGTGAAAAACACCGCGCTGGCGATGAAGTGAGACAGGTGGAGCGCGTTGTCCCTAACGCGCTCGCTTGGCTCAGTCATCGGCAAAGCGCCTTGAGGCTAAGGGCGCTCCACCTTCGCGTGTCCGACTGCTTTCCGAGGCTCGATGAGAGCGTGCCGCTCTTCGTTCCCTTCGTTCTCTTTTGTTCAACCGGCCGATTTCACGGCGCGGCGTCGGGCGAATTCAGCTCCACTTCCAATTTTCCAAAGGCTCCAACTTCGCGTCGCAGGTGCATTTTCTCTGATGTTCGAAGTGGGACGTGTGGCACTGCGGACAAATGAATATTGTAGGCGAGCCTCCGAACAGTGGCCGTTTGGCCAAGCGTTGTAGGCCATATAAAAAAATAAACATTAGGCCGAAATGCCCGGCGAAATATTGTGGCCCGAAGGAAACAATTTCCGTCCACGATTTCGGATTTGTAGTGAGTTTATAGGCCTTTCCTTGGAGTCCGAGTGTCCATCCAATCAGAGACACTATCGCAAGCATGGCGGCAAAAATTAATGCGTTTTTCGGACTGACTGCATGGCGTTGAATTGCACGCCTGAGTTGTTCCATTTCTTGGCTGTTACGTCTTCGCCACATCTTGGGCTGGCACCATAGTAATTCTCTTTCAGGCGTAGAGAAAAAAGATCAACACGCTCTTATTGCGCGGCGTCGGGCGAGTTCAGCTCCACTTCCAGTTTTCCAAAGGTTCCAACTTCGCGTCGCAGGTGCATTTTCTCTGATGTTCGAACTGGGACGTGTGGCATTTTGGACAGATGAATATAGCTGGCTTGGGATCCTCAAGGGGGTGTTTCGTGAGGCGCTGTATCCCATAGAGAATAAGAAAAAAGCAGCTCAAACTACCGAGAAAGAATGGCGGCCCATCGCGAGCGATCTGTGCCCAAGACTTCGGATCCATAGAGCGTGCGCTATACTTACCAGGGATGCCTAAAGCCCAAACGGCTACGCATAGTATCGAGCCGAAGAGCGCAAACAGAAGGGGGCGTCTGGGGTTCTTGGCTGCCAGCCGTGTCGTAACCTTGAGCTGTGCCAGTTCGATTGTATCGCGCCTTCTCCACATTTTTTCCGGCGACCATAGTCGCGAGAAACGTGCTGTAGAGCAGAAAAGGCCACGCTCTTATTGCGCGGCTTCGGGCGAGTTCAGGCTGCGGCCTTTTTTGGCGGGCTCGATGGTGACGTTGCGAAATTCGATGGAGCCGGCGTGCTGCATCCGTTCGGCGGTTTCCACGCCGCGGAAGGTGCAGTCGTTGAAACGCACCCGGTCGATCGTCGCGCCGGGGAAGCCCGCGATCCACAGCACGCGCGGCGAGGCCTGGCTGGTCACGTTGTCCAACGTGACATTGCGCACGACCGGCTTGTGCGGGCCCTTGGCGCCTTCCTCGTAGATGAAATCGATGGTGAGAATGGCCTCGGCCACGCGCCCGATCTCCACGTGGCGCATGAACACGTTTTCGATCACGCCGCCGCGCTGAGCGTTGGATTTGAAGCGCAGCGCCCGGTCGAGGTGCGGGCTGTCCATCTTGCAGTTTTCGATAAACACGTTGCGGCAGCTGCCGGAGATTTCGCTGCCCATCACCACGCCGCCGTGGCCGTCCTTCATGGTGCAGCCGCGCACGATGATGTTTTCCGAGGGAGTGGCGACGCGGCGGCCGTCGCCGTTGCGGCCGGATTTGATGGCGATGCAGTCGTCGCCGGTGTCGAACACGCAGTTCTCGATCAACACGTCGCGGCTCGACTCGGGGTTGCAGCCGTCGTTGTTGGGGCCGTGCGAGACGACGGTGACGCCGCGCACGGTGACGTTGGTGCAGAGCACGGGATGGATTTCCCACATCGGCGAGCGGAGCAGGGTGACGCCCTCGATGAGGACGTTGCGGCAACGGTAGGGCTGGATGAAATTGGGGCGCAGGAAATGTCCCGCGCCGAAGATGCGCTCGGCCACGGGCGTGGCGCTTTCGCCAAGTTCGCGCAGGCGGCGGATGCTGGCGGTGGCGGCGGCGGGATTGGCGCCGCGTTTGGTCCAGCCCCACCAGTTGTCGAGCGCCGCGCCGCCGTCGAGCGTGCCGGCGCCGGTGACGGCGATGTTTTCCTGCTCGAACGCGTAGATGAGCGGCGAGTAGTTCATGCACTCGGTGCCCTCGAAGCGCGTGAACACCGCCGGCAGGTAGGCCGCCGGATCGGTGCGAAACAGGAGGGTGGCGCCCGCGGCGATGTGGAGGTTGACCTTGCTCTTCAGGTGAATCGCGCCGGTGAGAAACGTGCCGGCGGGCACGACGACGCGACCGCCGCCGGCGGCGTGACACGCGGCGATGGCCTGCTTGATGGCGTCGGTGCAATCGGCCGTGCCGCCCGCGGTGGCGCCGTATTGCGTGATGGGAAAATCGCGGTCGGGAAACGTCGGCGCCTGGATGCGCGCGAGGATGGCCGGCACGCCCTGCCAGCCGGTCGCCTGGGTCGCGACGGGCTTGACGGACGCGGCGGGCGGCGTGGTGAGCAGGCGCTCGACCTCGATGCCGGCGAGGATGAACGGCCCGGTGCCCTTGAGGTCGTTGGTGACGATGGGCTCGCTCACGTAGTAATCGAAGGAGCCGTCGCGCGGCCGGCCGGAGCCGGTGGTGTAGCCGAGGCCGGCGACCTCGCAGCATTGCGTGAGGTTGATCTGGCCGTTGGCGTCGGTCTTGATCAGGTCGCGCACGAGGCCGGCGTAGCCGCGGCGGATGGCCGGGAGGTACTGGTCGCGCGGCAGGTAGCCGCGGTTGACGGCTTTCGCCAGCGCGTAAACGAACATCGCGGACGCGGTGGCCTCCCGGTAGTTGCCCTTGCGTTCGCCCTGGTCGAGCACCTGGAACCAGAGGCCTGTCTTGGGATCCTGGTGACGCACCACGCCCTCGGCGACGCGGCGGAGCACGGCGTGGATCGACTCGACGTCGGAGTGGATGCCCGGGAGAAAATCCAGCAGGTCGACGAGGGCCATTGAATACCAGCCGAGGCCGCGGCCCCAGAAGTTGGGCGACGTGCCGGTCTGCTTGTTGGCCCAGCTCTGTGCGCGGCTTTCGTCCCAGCCGTGGTAATAGAGCTCGGTCTTGGGATCGTAGGCGTGGGCGTCGATCAGGAGGGCTTGCTTCGCGGCGTCGTCGAACGCGGCGGGCTCGTTGAACAATTTGCCATAGTGCGCGTAGAACGGCGCGCCCATGAAAATGCCGTCGAGCCACATTTGGTGCGGGTAGCGCTGCTTGTGCCAGAAGCCGCCCTCGCTGGTGCGCGGGTGCGTGGCGAGCTGGCGGCGCAGCGTTTCCGCGGCTTTGCGGTAACGCTCCTCGCCGGTGCGCTCGATCATCAACAGCACCACCTTGCCGGGTGGAATCATGTCGATGTTGTAGTCTTCGAGCTTGTAGGTGCGGATCGTGCCGTCGGGCGCGATGTAGGAGCTGACGATCATCTCGGCGTAATCGCGCATCGCGGTGTCGCCGGTGCGCTCGGCGAGCTTGATCAACGAGAGGGCGAGCAGGCTGGAGGTGTAGTCCCAGCGGGCCTTGGGCGCGCCGCCGAAATTGAGCGTGGTCCCGCGGCGCGCCATCTCGGAGCGCGCCATGCGTTGCGACCATTCGAGCGGCGTGGCGTCGCCGAATTTTTCGCCGGCGGGCGCGGGTTCGACGGACCGGGTGCAGAACGTGAAGAAGCAGAGGATGCCGAGCAGCCCGGCGACAATGGCCAGTGAGCCAAACGTGAAACGAAGCGATTTCATGGTAAAAATTGGAGCCGCAAACGTGAGCGGGTGGGGGAGCGCAGAAACGGGCGGCTATTTGCTGGCGGTGGCGGAAGGCGCGGCCGACGCCGCGAGGGGATTCCAGTTGTCAACACCGCCGAGGACGGCGGCCGGAGTGAGCGCGGCGGCTTCGGCGGCGGTGAGTTGCCGCGACCATGGAACGCGTGCGGCAGACTTGGCCCCGGGGCCGGTGCTGCCGAATTCGGTGTAGCGCACGGTGCGTTCGCGGGCGGGTTTGTCCCAGTTGTGCCAGCCTTCCGGGCGCACGAGCTCGGCCATCTCGGTGTGGAGGAAAACCACGCTGGCGAAATCGCGCCACGGGCGGCCGAGATAGACGCGGATATCGGCCGGCGCGCCGGTGATCCGGCAATGCGCGAAGACGAAACCGTACGGCTGGTTTTCCGGCGTGGACGCGGCGGTGATGTAGCTGCTCTTCAGGCAATGGATCTGGCAGCGTTCAAAGTATTCCGTCGCGCCGCCGAAGATGAAATCGGTAGCACCGGTAATATAGCAGTCGGCGAAATAGTGCCGGCCGCGATTGCCGAGGAGCGTGTCCTGCCACCCGAGGAGGCGGCAGCGGCGGAACGTGGCGCGGTCGCCGTCGAGCCGGAGCGCGAGCGCCTGCCCCTGGTCGCCGGCGGAGTTTTCAAACGTGAGGTCCTCGGCGGAGAAATCGTCGGCGTCGATCTGCACGGTCGGAGTGCGGAAGGTGCCGAGCTTCAGGCCATCGGGGCCGAGGCGGTTGGCGTGGAGATCGTAGGTGATCGTGGTCTTCGCCGCATCCTCGCCGCGCAGCAGCAGAAACCGTTTTTCGCGCTGGACGTAGACGACCTCGCGGTAGGTGCCGGGCTTGATCAAGATGACCCAGCGCCTGGCGGGATCGACGGTTTGGGGCGCGGCGTTGACGGCTTCCTGCACGGTTTTGAACTGCCCGCTGCCATCCTGGGCGACCACCGCATCGGCGGCCGCGGCGGCGCTTACGCGGAGGGAGGCAAACGATAGCGTGACACCGAGAACGGCAAGCACGCGCAGCAGTGGCGATGAGCCCCAAAATTGTAGGAACGGCTTTATGCCGCGATCCGACGCCATCGCCAACCGTCGCGGCGTAAAGCCGCTCCTACAATCCACCCGAGTCGAATCGAGCTTGGAGGAGTCGACCCCTTGACGATGGCAGGAAAGCGCGAAAGGCATGTGCGGGAGAGGTTGAGGCAACGTGCCGGGCGCAGCGAAGTGTCGCGCCCAGGCGGCAGGGCAGCTTGCGCGAGAAACCCGGAAATTCAACAGCAAAGGACACGTGTCCGGAATTGTCCGCCGCCGGACAGTCCGCGCGAGCCCGGGCGGTTCGCGCGGCGGCGAGATGGACGGGTTCGCGCCATGGCAAACGCCGGCCAATCAGGCTCCAGCGGTATGCGTCGGAGCGGATAAAATTCTATGACAAATTTTGAGCGTCGCGCCGGGTTTCGCGTCTATCCCTGTGTAGTCAGTTAGTCTGCAAGTGATAGTTTTACGTTTGTAGTTCGAATGGTTTGTTTGGTGTTAGGTCACAAAGGCCGCCTCCATGATCGAGGCGGTCTTTGTGTTCCCCCCCCCCCCGGGAAACATCGCGCGCCGTCCGGGTCATGCGCTTCGGCCAGATGCGGTAATGCTTGGGCCGCAGGCGCGGGATCGCCGACCACGGAAAATTCGCTTGCGCCGGAGCCGCCGAGGTCATTTTGACGCCCTTGCCTGTAGGGGTGTCTTCCGCGGAAGACTGAGATTGCGGCGCGCTCGGCTGCTCGACCCTTGGAACCTGAAACGGATAATACCGGCGAAGGAAACAGATGGCGGCGCACGGTGCGTCGCCCCTTTTTGCCCGGGAGTCCGGTTTGGGTCGGGCTCACATCACATGCGACTCCCGACACGAATCCTGCTCCTCTCTGCCGCACTCGGCGCCACCTCGGCGTCGTTGCCCGCACAGACGACTCCGCCGCCCGCCGCCACCGGCGACGTGCAGCAACTCGAACGCTTCTTCGTGACCGACGTGCCCGTCGAGCGTTCCGTCAACCCGCTCACGCGCGAGGTTGCCTCCGTCCTCGGCGACGACCGCAACATCCTCGTGACGCCGCGCTCCGTGAGCACGCTCACCACGGGGCTCTTCAACGAGCGCCAGATCCACGGCGTGCGTGAGATCCTGCTCTTCAGCCCCGGCGCCTACGCGGGCGCCAGCTACGGCAAAACCACCGTGCCCAACCTCCGCGGCGACACCGCCGAGACCTACCTCAACGGCCAGCGCTTGAGCTACAACCTCTACGGGTATTTCCCGTCGTTCAACGGCGTCGAGGCCGTCGATCTCGTGCGCGGGCCCGGCTCGGCCGTCTTCGGCGCGGGCTACTTCACCGGCGGCTACGTCAACTACGTCACCAAGCGCCCCAGTTTCGCCGCGGCGCAGACGACCGTCACCGCGCGGCTCGGCACCTGGGCGCCGGGCGAAACGAGTTTTCTCAACGCCTCCGTGCAGATCGATGCCACCGCGCCGGTCAACTCCCGGCTCGCCTGGCGCGTGAGCTACGAGGGCAAGGGCGGCGACACCTTCTGGAAACGCAACGATGTCCGCGACGACCGCCAGGACGTGTTTGCCGCGCTCACCTGGAAACCCGCCGCCGGCACCACGCTGGAGTTCAACGCCCAGTTCATCTGGCAGTCCTCGCCCGAGATCCTCGGCGTCAACCGCGTGAACCAGCAGCTGATCGACCACGCCACCTACTACACCGGCGACTCCGCCGACCTCGGGCTGCCCGGCCCGATCCCGGCGACGCGCGCCGTCCAGCTGCCGTGGGATGCCACGCTCTTCTCGCGCGGCGATTTCTCCAACGCCAACATCGGCCGTCTCCAGGTCGTGGCGACGCGCCTCGTCTCGCCGGCGCTCACGCTTGTCAACCGCACGCTCGCTGAGCGTGTCGACCGCCGCCGCGCACACGCATTCGAGTACGCCGAGTACGTCACGCAGGACACCGTGGAAAACCGCACCGAGGCGCATTGGCGCTACTCCGCCTTCGGCCGGCCGCAGTCCGCCATCGCCGGCGCCACCGTGCGCTACGAAGGCCGCGAGAGTTACACCAGCTACTTCAACGAGTACTTCTACAACTTCGACATCACCGCGCCGTCGCGGGTGTTCAGCGAACGCGCGCGTTTCCCGAGTTCGTATTACAACGGCTATGTCGGACCCGGCGGGCGCGAGTTTTTCCCGGCCGCGTGGGACAGCCCTGAGACCGTGCGCAGCGAGACGTGGAACCCCGCGATCTTCTGGCAGCAGGATCTCGCGCTTACCGACCAGCTCTCCGCCATCGTCGGCCTGCGCGCCGACCGGTTCTATGCCCGCGCCAAGGATCCGCTCGGCGATGCCGACGGCAGCCGCTGGCGCGACGCCGAGACCGTCAGCGCGTTTTCGCAGGCGTACAGTCTGCTCTACCGCGTAACGCCCAAGCTCTCGCTCTACGCCACGCACAACCGCATCCGCGCCGCCAACGGCAACGTCACCGGCGGCGGCGTGATCCTCAACACGCCCGACGGCCAGATCAACCGCGAGGACTTCCGCAATCTCAGCGAGCTGTTCGAGGTCGGCGCGAAAGCGGCGCTGCTCGAGCACCAGCTGTTCGCCGGCGCCTCGTGGTTCGAGCAGGAGCGCTCGCGCGTTTCGCTGAAGGGAAAGAAAAACAACCTCCTCCTGCGCGGCGTCGAGCTGGAGACGACCTACCAGCCGAGCACGCGCCTGAGCGTGACGGCCAACGCCACGTTCCAGGACGGACACTACGTGCAATCGCGGCCGTTCCAGATGGGCGGGCGCGACATCTACGCCGGCTACGCCCTCGGTCGCGGCCCCGGCGGACTCGGCACCGGCACCGCCAGTTACGATCCGTATGCGAACCAGGTGCCGGTCGGCGACTGGCCGCTGCTCGGCCTGTCGAAGACCATGCTCAACGCCAGCGTGCGCTACCAATGGCCGGGCGGTTTCGGCGCGAGCGTCAACGCCGCATGGCAGAGCCGGCAGACGGGCAACCTCGACAACCAGTGGCACATCCCCGCGCAGGCGTTGTACAACGCGAGCCTCTTCTACGAGACGAAGCGCTGGCTGGTGAACGTGGATTTCCTCAACCTCGCCAACGCGCGCAACTGGACCCACAACGGCGACGCCTACACCGCGAGCCAGCTGGTTTTCCCTGAGCTCCCGTTCCGCATCGAAGGCTACGTGAAGTTCCGTTTCTGAGCCGCGCTCAGGTGTAGAAAAGATGAACCAAGGTGGCGCGCGTTGTCCTCAACGCGCGTCCTGTGATCGAAGACGCTTCTAGACGCCAAGTGTCATAGGTGGCCGACTCGTAGGCCAACCAACCATCAACGAATGAAAGCCTGCCGGAGTCTTCTTTCATTTTGTCGAATGGCGATTCGGGCTAGATCTCGATCGGCTCATGGTGTCCGAATAGAAAGCTCTGATAGCAGGGAGGCGCGCCCATTCTTCATGTCGTTAGGACAAATAGCTTCCACTTCGACTACTGAATCTGGCAATTGAATCCAAACGAATGTCGCAGAAAGTGTGCCTTTCGCTGTTGGAAGTTCTGCCAAGATCGCCGGGAAATCGACCCCCGAAATCCTTGCCAACTCCTCACGAAAGGCAATCGGGTGGTGCTGCTGTCCCGAGGCTATGCTTGAGAGCTGAAGCTTTTTCACCGCTTCGAGTTTTGAAAACCGACCAGAGTAAACCTGAACGATGATCACCATCTCATCGATGCCAATGTACCGTCCCTTTTTCTCGGCTTGGAAAATGGTGCGAATTTCTTCCTTCGAGGTCGTTAGTTGACGGATCTTCCATCCATCATGTTTTGGAGTGAAGAAAAGAGTTCCAATGATTTGCACTTCTTCAGCACGTAGTGATGTAGCAAACAGAGCGATGAGGAGAAGTGATCGGCAGCATGTTTTCATTTTCACTAGCAGTGCTTTGATGGCTGTACTGCAAAGGGGTAACATGCCCCAGAGCGGAGCAAGGAAGTCGTTCATGGGCAAGCAGGACTCTGGCTCGGTTTTGGCGTAGCTGCGCTTGAGCTGGAGGCGAAAGCGTGGCTCGCATGCAGCCACGTTGTCGCTGCGCTCCAACGCAGCTACAGTTCGGATCGCGCAAAACATTTTTTGCGCTTGGGTGCTCCGCCTCGCCCGGCTTTGGCTCCGGGGTTGCGCCGGGCGTGCGGGCGGGTCAGTGTGCGCGGCAACTCCACCGGTCATGTCGAAACTCCCTCTGTCTCGTCGCGCCTTCTTCGCGTTTGCCCTGTTGCTGGCAGGCGCGCCGCTTTTCTCGGCCACCAAAGCGCCGCCCGCACCCGTCGAGCCGGCGGCGACCTCCGTGGCGGAGTTGCGCGCGCAGGTCGAGACCCTCGTCAATGCGCCGCGGTTTGCCGGGGCGTTGTGGGGCGTGAAAGTGGTGTCGCTCGATTCGGGGCGCACGCTGGTCGAACACCATGCGGACCGGCTGCTGAGCCCGGCGTCGAATTGCAAACTCTTCTCCGGCGCGCTGGCGCTCGACCGCCTGGGCGGCGACTACCGGATCGTCACGCCGATCCTGGCCACCGCCAAACCTGACGCCGCCGGGCTTGTGGCGGGCAACGTGGTGGTGAGCGGGCGCGGCGACCCCACGTGGACGTCGCGGCGGCCGAAACAGGATTTCTGGAGCGCATTCGAACCCTTTGTCGCCGCACTGCAAAAGGCGGGCGTGCGCAGCATTGCGGGCGATCTCGTGGCCGACGCCACGTGGCTGCGCCAGACGCCGCACGGCGCGGGCTGGGCGGCGGACGATCTCAACGATTCTTACGGCGCGGAGCTCTCCGCGGTGACGCTGGACGACAATTATGCGGACCTGAACGTGACGCCTGCGGCGACCGCCGGCGGGCCTTGCACACTCGCGCTGGCACAACCGCTGACGGGGCTCGTGCTGGAGAATCGCACGCAGACCGTGGCCGCCGAAGGCGCGCGGCGCATCTCGGCGTTGCGCCTGCCGGGCGAGAACACGGTGTACGTTTACGGCACGCTGCCCGTGGGCGGAAAACCCGATGTGGTGGAGTTGCCGGTGCCGCGGCCGGCGCAGTGGTTTGCGGCCGGTTTGAAAGAGGCGCTGGCGCGTCGCGGCATCGCGGTTGCGGGCCGGGCTTACGGCGTGCGCTGGCCGGAGGCGCCGGTGGCGGGCGCGACAGTGCGATTGGGCGAAGTGACTTCACCGCCGCTGCGCGAGATCGTGACGGGTTTCATGAAGCCGTCGCAGAATTTGTGGACCGACCTGATTTTTGCGCAGGTGGGCGAGTGGGCGCGGCCCGCCGAGGCGTCGGCGTGGCGGACGACCGATGCGTGCGCGCTGGTGGCGTTGCAGGCGTTTTTGCGCGAGCACGGGATTCCGACCGAGGCGGTGCGTTTCGAGGAAGGCTCGGGGCTTTCGCGCAACAACCTCACCACTGCGGCGGCCATCGTGGCGCTCTTGCAGACCATGGCGAAGCACCGCGCGGCGGGGGATTTCGCGGCGTCGCTGCCCATCGGCGGCGTCGACGGCACGCTGCGCAACCGGCTCAAAGGTCCGCCGACCGAGGGCAACGTGCGCGCCAAGACCGGCACGCTGCGCTGGGCGAGCGCGTTGTCCGGCTACCTGACGACGGCGGCCGGCGAGCGGCTGGCGTTCAGTCTGATGTTGAACCGCCACGTGGCCACGCCCGAACGCAGCGCCCGCGCCGAGATCGACGCCATCGTCCAGATGCTGGCGCGCTGCACCGGCAAATCCGCCCCGGCGGAGGCAGGCGCACACGAATGACGCGCCGGCTGCGGGTGTTGTTTGTGTGTGCGATGAACCGGCAGCGGAGTGTCACGGCCGAGCGCCTATATCGCAACGATGCGCGGCTGGAGGTGCGCTCGGCGGGCGTGAGAACCGAGGCCAACCGCCGGGTGAGCGAAGCCGACCTCCGGTGGGCCGACATCGTTTTCACCATGGAGCGGGAACACCGCCGCTGGATTATGACGCGGTTTCGCGGTCTCGAACTGCCGCGGATCGATGCGCTGGATATCCCCGACGAATTCGAGGTCATGGATCCGCAATTGCAGGAGATGCTGCGTGCGATGCTCGATCCTGAATTCGAGCATTTGCTCAACGGCGGGCTGGGCGAAGAGAATCCAGACTGAGGGCGCGCGAAATCTTGCCCGCGCTTGCGCCGCGGCGGCATCACGCGTAGCACCGTCGGCATTCCCATGCTTTCGCACCCCGGTTCCGCCTCGTCATCATCGCAGCAGTCGGCACTGAGCCGGCGCAAGTTTCTCAAAACGGCCGCGGTGGCGGGCGGGGTCGCGTGGATCGGTGGCATGCGCGCCGAGCCGGCCGCGCCGCCCAAGCTGGCGCCGGCTCAGACGGTGTTGCCGCGGTGGCGGGGTTTCAATCTGTGCAACTTTTACCAGGCCTTCGACCGGGGCGAGAGAGGGCTGGGGCACGTGGTGGAGGACGATTTGCGGTGGATGCGCGACTGGGGTTTTAACTTCGTGCGGCTGCCGATGGATTACTGGCTCTGGGTCGATTCCGACTGGCGGCAGACGCGCAAACTCAATCCCGACGATGTCGGCAAATTTCAGGAGAGCACGCTCGCCAAAATCGATCGCACGGTGGAGCTCTGCCGCAAGCACGGCCTGCACCTGAGCCTCAATTTTCACCGCGCGCCGGGCTACTGCGTCAACCAGCCGGAGCGCGAGCCGTTCGTGCTCTGGAAGGATCGCGCGGCCGAGGACGCGTTTGTGCAACATTGGGAGGTCTTCGCCCGGCGTTACCGCGAGGTGCCGACGAGCGCGTTGAGTTTCAATTTGCTCAACGAGGCGCCGGCGCCGCGGGCCGGCTACATGAGCCGCGAAGATTACGCGCGGGTCATGCAGCGGGCGACAGCGCGGATTCGCGAGATCAGCGCCGAGCGCCTGATCATCGTCGACGGTTTGAGCTGTGGCTACACGACGCTCCCGGAGCTGGCTTCGACCGGGGTGGCGCAGAGCGTGCACGCCTACACGCCGTCCGGGCTCAGTCACTATCGCGCGAGCTGGGCGGACCGGAAGGGCGATTACCCGCTGCCGACATGGCCGCTGAAAAACAAGGATGGCTCGATCAACTGGGACCGCGCGCGACTGGAAACCTGGCTGCGACCCTGGGCGGCGCTCGCGCGGCAGGGCATCGGTGTGCATTGCGGCGAGTGCGGTTGCTACAACAAGACGCCGTACGCGGTGTTCGCCGCGTGGTTCGAGGACGTGCTCCAGCTCCTCACGGGCCACGGGATCGGCTACGCGTTGTGGGAATTTCGCGGGTCGTTTGGCGTGCTCGATTCCGGGCGCACGGACACGCCGTACGAAGATTGGCACGGCCACAAACTCGACCGCCGCCTGCTCACGCTGTTGCAGAAATACTGAACGCAGCGGCGGCCGTTCACCGCGCGGGGAGCGGCGCATCGGCGGCGGTGGCCTGCGCCCCGAAAATTCGCCTTTGCGCCGCGCGCGGGTCTTCGTTTCGCTTCGCGGTCCCATGATTTCTCTCCACGAAGGCAAAGGCTCCGGTCCCAAAAAACCGGTGGACCGTGTCTTCCAACTGCACCTCAAGGTCGTCGCCTGCCGGCCGCTCATCTGGCGCCGGTTGCTGGTGCGCGAATCGATGTGGCTGTCGCGGTTGCACGACACGATCCAGGTGATGTTCGACTGGTTCGATTACCAGACTCATGCCTTCGCGCTCGACGACCTGCGTTTCGGCAATCCGCTCAAGCGCGAGGATTTCGTGATCGAGGACGACCGCGATGTCACGCTGGCCGATCTCGATCTCGAGCACCGCGCGCGGTTTTCCTACGGCTACCATTTCGGCGAGGGCTGGCAGGTGGAGATTCAGGTGGAGAAGACGCTCGCGATGCAAAAGGGCGTGCGTTATCCGACCTGCGTGGCGGGCGAGCGGATGGGACCGCCCGAGGATTGCGGCGGGATCGATGCGTTTCACGACATGCTCGCGTGCATCCAGGACCCGCACACCGATCTCGGCCGCGAATGGCTGGAGTGGCTGGGGCCGGGCTACGAACCCGAGCGTTGTGATCTCGCCGCGATCAACAAGGCGTTGAAAAAACTCGGGAAATAACCCGCCGCCGCGTTCGCGTCTTTCTTTTCTCCGCCGTCTTTCCCGTCCGTCCCGTCCTCCGCGTCATCCATGTCAACCGAGTCTTCTCCCGATCCCTACGATCTGCCGCCGCCGTGGTGGCAGCGCCATGTCGAGCCGTTGACGGCGCTGGCGGTTTTTATCGCGACCGTCGTGCTCACGGTGGTCTCGTTTCCGCCGTACCAGGTGCCGGAATTCGCCTACGCGCTGGCGGCGCCCGCGGTGTTTTGGGCGTACCGGCGGCCGGCGTTCAAGCTCTACGCCGGCACGGTGCTCGGCGCGTGCGCCGTCGCGTGGACGATTGTGCTGGGCTGGCTCCACCACGTGACGTGGGCGGGGCTGTTTCTGCTCGGGCCGTTCGTCGGCGTGTGGGTGGGCGTGTGGTTTCTCGCGGCGTGGTGGCTGATGCCGCGGCTGCTCGGGCGCGGCGCGATGGAGCGCATCGCGGCGGTCTTCGGACTGGCGGGCCTGTGGGTGCTCATCGAGTGGACGCGCACGTGGTTTCTCAGCGGATTTCCCTGGCTCACGCTGGCGACGAGCCAGTGGCAGCGCGTGAGCATTTTGCAGATCGCGGCGTTTACGGGCGGGTGGGGCGTGTCGTTTGTGCTGATCGCGATGAACATCAGCTTCGCGGCCTATGCGCACCGGCTGCTGTGCGAGGGCCGGCGGGGCCTGCAGCGCCGCAGCCAGGAATTTTTCGCCTGCCTGTTTCTGCTCATCGTGTGCGTGACCGTGCATGTGCAGGAGAGTTTCAACCGCGGCCGCTACGCCGTGCCGCTCGGCCGCGTGGCGTTCACCCAGCCGTACATCCCGCAGAGCGTGAAATGGGAGCCGTCGCGCGGGCAGGAAATTTTGGAAACGCTCGAACGGACGACGATGCGCGCCGCCTCCAGCCGCCCCGATCTGATCTTGTGGCCGGAAGCCACGACGCCGTGGGCGGTGCTCGGCGACGCGCGCGTGCGCGGCTGGGCGGAGGCGTTGGCCAAGCGCGCGAAGACGCCGCTGTTGATGGGCTCCATCGCCGTCGAAAATCAGAGCACGCCCAACGAGGCGTGGTACAACGGCGCGTTCGTGGTCGAGCCGCTGATCGGGTTGCGCAGCGTGTACTACGCCAAGCGTCAGCTCGTGCCGTTCGGCGAGTACGTGCCGCTGCGCCCGGTGCTGGGCTGGCTGGAAAAAGTCGTGCCGGTCGGCGGCGATTTTCAACGCGGCCAGCTGCCGGTGACGATGACCGTGACGCTCGGCGGACAGCCGGTGGCCGTGGCGCCGCTGATCTGTTACGAGGACGTGTTTCCCGCCCTCGCGCGCGACAGCGTGCGGGCCGGCGCTGATGTGCTGACGGTGTTGACCAACAGCGCGTGGTACGGCGAAGGCGGCGCGGCCTACCAACACGCCGCGCACAGCGTGCTCCGTGCGGTGGAGACGCGCCGTCCGGTGCTGCGCTGCGGCAACGGCGGCTGGAGCGGCTGGATCGACGAGTTTGGCAACGTGCGCTCCGTGGTCACCAACGGCAAGGGCTCGATCTATGCGCGTACGACGCAGACGGTCGACATCACGCGCGATGCCCGATGGATCGGCCAGCAGAGTTTCTACGTGCGCTACGGCGACTGGTTCGTGGCGCTGTGCGCCGCGCTCGTGGCCTTCGGTTACGCGGCGGTGAAATTGGGCCGTCCGGTCGAAACCGTGCCCGCGGAGGAAAATGCCGAAGGCTAGCGCGGTTTCAGAAGAACCGTAGCCGCGCTTGAGCCACAGGCGAAAGCGTGGCCTCGGTCTGACCGCGTTGTCGCCACGCGGCGCTTTCGGCGGGCGTAATACCAAACTCCTCCTGAATTTAGACCATTGAACAAAAGCTAACGAAGGAAACGAAGCGCACAAAGCGCAGACTGAATCGGACTTCTTTATCTTCGTTTGCTTTTGTTCAAAATCAGAATGCTTGGGCTTGTTGGTATAAAGCCCGCCCCATCGATCGGAGCTGAAGTGCTGCTCCGCCGTCACGTCTTCTTCGGACGCAGGCGGCGCTGGCGGCCGGGGTCGATGTCCTCGACTTCCGGCTCGGGGATGCGGGTGAAGGCGATGCGCAGCGGAGCGTATCCCGTCGCGCCGTGCGCACCGCCGAAGTAAACGGAGTTTTTCCCGAACGTCTGGTTCAGCGTGTCGACCGCCTGGAGCAGCTTCGTGCGCGTTTTCTCCTGCTCGGCCTCGAACAAATCCGCCGTGTGCATTTGCGCGGCGAGCAGCCGGTTTAAGACGACGCCGACCTGGCGCGGGGCCTTGGCGTGGTGCGCGGCCGGGCGGCGGGACCAAAGCTCGTTGAGCGCATGGGTGAAATGCAGGGTGTCCTGCGTTTCGTTGAACTGGAGCTCGTCGCTCCAGTCGGTGCCGTCGCCATATTCGGCGGCGAGGTGGAGGCCGCCGGCGTAAAAATTTTCGTGGCGCAGGCGCATGGCGGCTTTTTGCAGCAGGCGGTGGAGCACGGCGAGCGCGGCGGCGGGCTGGCGCTGGGCCGGCGGCAAGACCTGGCTGTGGCCGATGGTGCTGTGCCGGGGCGCTTCGCGTTCCTGCACGCCGCCGTGCAGCCAGTCGTGAAAACGGGCGCCTTCGACGCTGCCCCACACGCTGCGCAGGCGCGCGCGGCTGGCGGCGTAGAGGGTCGCGACCTCGTCGATGCCGGCGGCGCGCAGGCGTTTTTCCAGATTGGGACCGATGCCGGTGAAGTCGCCGAGCTGCACGCCGCGGCGGATCAATTCGCCGGGGATGTCGGCTTCGTCGAAAAGCACCAGACCGTCGGGTTTTTCGATGTCGGAGGCGAGCTTGGCGATGAACCAATTGGGACCGATTCCGATGGAGCAACGCAGGCAGCGGCCGACTTCGCGGTAAATTTTGGCGCGAATCTCGTTGGCCAGCTTCCGGGCGCGGGCCGGCTGGGCGAAATCGCCGGACAGCTCGCACTCCAGCTCGTCGATGGACTGGATCTTCTTCACCGGCACGAGGGTTTCGACGACCTCCTTCAGCTTGCGGTGATAACGGATGTACACCTCCGGGCGCGCCTCGACGATGGCGATGCCGGGACAAAACTGGCGGGCCTCGGTGACGCGGACGTTGCGTTTCAGGCCGAGTTGTTTGGCTTCGATGCTGACCGCGATGGCGCCGGTGGTCTCGGCGAGGAGCGGCACGACGATGAGGGGCTGGCCGCGGAGCTCCGGCCGCTCCTGTTGCTCGACGGAGGCGAAGTACGAGTTGAAATCGATGGCGAGCGCGCGGAGCACGGAGCGAGTGTCGCGGCCGGAAAATCCCTGTCAAACGCCCGCCACGACCGGCGGTTCATGATCAGGGCGATGAATGAAATTTCAGCGTTTGCACGAAATCTTGCGGATTTCTGCCTGGCCCGTTTGACGGACGGCGACTCGTGGTTAGCCGATGGGGTTACACGCATACCAACCCATCATGTCCCCGGACCGACTCAGTCTCACCTTTGCAGCGCTGGCCGACCCCACCCGGCGGGCGATTCTGTCACGCTTGATCGCGGGCCAGACCACGGTGAAAGAGCTGGCTGAGCCGCATGCGATGAGCCTGCCGGCCATTTCCAAACACTTGCGCGTGCTCGAGCGCAGCGGGCTCATCGAGCGCTGTCGCACCGCGCAATTGCGGCCGTGCCGGTTGCGGGCGGAACCGCTGAAGGAAGCCGCGGCATGGATAGAACAGTATCGGTGCCATTGGGAGGAGAGTTTCGATCAGCTCGATGCGTATTTGCAGCAAGTCCAGGTCGCCCAGCCGAAGCGGCTGGCCGCAGCATCGAAACGGAAGGCGTCCTAACGAACCCGCCGCCGGCGCGACTTCGGCCATCCCTGAATATTGCGGTGTTGGTGACAACGCCGAGATGTTGAAACTTGAAGCACGCAAGATGCGCGGCCTAGTAGAGGCTTCGCATGCTTTTCATCCCAACCCCGGTCAGTCGTCGTCGTATGCTGCGCCACGTGATGGTGGCCGGCCTTGCGCTCCTTTTGGGCGGCCGTCTGGCTGCCGCGGCGCCCGCCAGCGATCCGAACCGCTGGGTGCTGATGGCGGACATCCACATCCGCGCCAATCCGGCCACGCAGGCTCACGGTTATAACATCGCGGAGAATCTCCGCATGGCGGTTCGCGCGATTCTGAGCATGGAGCCGCGGCCCGCGGGTCTGGTCGTGGCGGGCGATTGCGCGTACGGTCGCGGCGAGAAGGCGGATTACCGGACGTTGGGCGAGTTGCTGGAGCCGCTGCGCAAGGAGAACGTGCCCTTTTATCTGGTGCCGGGGAATCATGACCGGCGCGATTTGCTGCGCGAATTTTTAGGCGAAACGGCCGCGACCAGTCCGGTCCCGAACAAGATGGCGGCGATGGTCCGCACGCCGTTGGCCAACTGGTTCCTGCTCGATTCGCTGGAGAAAACACCCGACACCCCCGGCGTGCTCGACGAAGCCCAGTGCGAGTGGCTGGCCCGGACCTTGGACGCGAATGCCGACAAGCCGGCGCTCTTGGTGATGCATCACCATCCGGGCGATCCGGCGCGCCCCGGTTGTCTCAAAGATACCGCGAAGCTGTTTGAGATCATCCGGCCGCGGCGGCAGGTGAAGGCGTGGATTTTTGGCCACACGCACGTCTGGGGCGTCACGCAGGACGCGGCGAGCGGCATTCACCTGATCAACCTGCCGGCGTCCGGCTACGTCTTCAAACCCGAGAACCCCTGCGGCTGGGTGGAGGCCGTGCTGAAGGAGAACGGCATCCGGCTGGAAGTGCACAGCGTCCGGCCGGAACACGCCAAGCACGGGCAGGTGGCGGAGCTGACCTGGCGGGCGAATTAAGGGCGGCTCACGCGCCCCAAACTTTGAAATCCTTGAGGATCGAGCCTCCGACAAATTCGCGGAGGATGGAGTTGTCGGGAATCCCCGCGGCGTCGAGGGGCAGGAACCAGTCGAGGAAGGCGAGCAGGCGCCGGGTCTCCACGTACTCCGGCGCACCGTGCGGCACCTGGCGTAGCAGCGGCTCGGCGAGCGGACGCAGCGCGGAGAGTTCGTAGGCGAGCGCGGAGTTGAACATCACGTCGGCGTTTTCCTGGTGCGGGAAAATGTGAAGCTTTTCGCCGCGTCGCACCGACTGCCAGCGGCCGATGGTTTGCGTCGCGGTGTAGCCGCGTTCGCGCGCGTCGCGTACGATGCGCCGGATCAGGCGGGTGTCGGTCGTCGAGACGCGGTTGTGGCGGTCGAGGTTGAGCTGCGTGAGCGCGGAGGCGTAGACCTTGAACGACTGCGCCGCCAGCGCGGGCGGGATCAGGCGCGGGTTCAAGCCGTGGATGCCTTCGAGAATGATGAGCTGGCCCGGACGCAGCCGCACGACGTCGCCCGGCTCGGGGCAACCGGCCTTGAAGTTGAAATGCGGCAGCTGCACCTCCTCGCCGGCGATCAGGCGCTGGAGGTGATCGCCGAGGAGCGGCAGGTCGAGCGCGTCGATGGTCTCGAAATCGTACTGGCCGTTCTCGTCTTTCGGCGTGTGTTCGCGATCGAGGAAGTAGTTGTCCAGCTCCAGCGCGAACGGCGAGAGGCCGAGGGCGAGCAACTGCACGGCGAGTCGGCGGGAAAAGGTGGTTTTGCCCGACGACGACGGACCGGAAATCAGCACCAGGCGCGCGCGGTTGCCACGCTCCACGATCTGGCGGGCGATCTCGGCGATGTGCTGTTCGTGCAGCGCCTCGGAGACGAGCATGATCTCGCGGCTGCGTCCGGCGATGATGGCGTCGTCGAGTGAGCCCACGCTTTCGATGCCGAGGCGGGTCAGCCAGTCGCCGTATTGGCGGAAGGCGACCAGCAGTTTCGGGTAATCCACCATCGGGGCGACGCTGGCCGGGGCGTGGCGGCGCGGGAAACGCAGCGCGAAGCCGCCGTTGAGCGCGCCGAGCTCGAACCATTTCAGGTAGCCGGTGGAGGGCACCATGTAGCCGTGATGGTAGTCGAGGTATTCGCCCAAGCCGTAGAGGGTGATGGTGGGTTTGCGGCGGTGCCGCAGCAGCTGGGCCTTGTCCGGGTAACCCTTGCTCTCGAACCGGGCGATGGCCTCGGACACGGGCGCTTCGCGGGCGCTGAAAGGCAGGTCCCTCTCGACCAGGTGCTGCATTTCCGTTTCGAGCGATTTCAGCTCGGCGGCGGTGAGCGGCGGCCGTTGGCGGACTTCGCAATAATAGCCGCCGGACGAGAGCGAGTGATCGATGAACAGCGCGGCGTTGGGGAAAAGTTCGATGAACGCCGCCTCCAGCAGAAAGGTGAGGGAGCGCCGGTAAATGCGCGCGCCGTCGGCATCGGCCATCGTCACGGGTTGCACGCGCGCCTCCATGTCGACGCGGTAGGTCAGTTCATGCAGCTCGCCGTTGATGACGACGCCGATGAGCGGCGCGGGCAGATCGGTCGCGATGGATTTCAACAGATCGCCGGCGGTGGCGCCGCGCGGCCCCTGCAAGGTGCGCCCGTCGGGCAGGTGGAGTTCGATCTGATCGCTCTGTTCAACGAAGCGGGTGTCGGGCATGGGGCGGGAGGGTTTGAAGACGGCAGGGCGCGAGCGCAGCGGACGGCTCTAGAGGTAAATTGACCCGCGACCGGCGCAAGCGCGTTCTGGTCGCGCGAACCCGCGCTTGCGGCCCGGCGCGGAATGCCCGACACTGCGGCGCATGAAACGTTTCCCCTGCGTGCTCGTGTTGGCGGCGTGGTTGATCGGCCTGAGCGGTTGCACGACCGTGCCCGAGACCGGGCGGAGGCAGCTCATGCTGGTGTCGCCCGCCGACGAGATGAAGACCGGGCTGACCGAGTTCGAGAAGATCAAGAAGGACACGCCGGTCTCGCGCGATCCGGCGCTCAACGCCCGCATCCAGTCCATCGGCCGGCGCATCGCCGCGGCGGTCGGGCGCGAGATGCCCAACGCGCAGTGGGAGTTCGTGGTGTTCGACGAGCCGAAGACGGTCAACGCGTTCGCGCTCCCCGGCGGCAAGGTCGGCATTTACACCGGGCTCATCCAGCTTTCGTCCAGCGATGCCGAGATCGCGATCGTGATCGGCCACGAGATCGCGCACGTGACGAGCCGGCACGGCGCCGAGCGGATGTCGCAAGGCATCGCCGCGGCCGTGCTCGGCGCAGCGGTGGCGGTCGGCACCGAGAACAGCAAGAACCGCGATTACTGGCGGGCGGCTTATGGCGTCGGCGCGACGCTGGGCACGCTGGCCTACTCGCGCAGCCACGAATCCGAGGCCGACGCCATCGGGATGCGATTCGCGGCCTATGCCGGTTACGATCCGCGCGCGGCCGTTTCATTTTGGAAGAAAATGGACCAGCAGAGCGGCGGCGGCACCGGGTTTAAATGGTTCTCGACGCACCCGCCGTCGCGCGAACGCATCGTGGAGCTGGAGCGTTTGGCGCCGAAATACCTGCCCATATTCGAGGCCAATCGCGGCCGTTTCGAGTAACGCGTCTGCCGAGGGCGGAGCGGCGGTTTCCCGGGAATAGTCTGGGGGATTTACCACAGCTACGGCGGGCGACTCCCGAGATGATCTGGGGGGCGTCACCTAGGCGGGAGGCATGACACCCTAGGGGGCCCTAGGGCCTGTGGAGCATGTAGATAGGTTTACGGCGTGGGTGTTAACGAGGCTCTCGCCCGATACCTTTATTTTCGCCGGAGCGGTACCGTGACGCCATGAAAAGCGCCACCCGTTCTCTCCTCCGCCTCGCCGCCCTCCTCAGCCTGATTACCGCTCTGGGACAAGCCCGGACCGTGACAGCGCCGACCGCGCCGGTGATGATGCGGGACGCGGTGGCCGATGCGCAGCTGCTGGCGAAGAATTACGACGGCGCGCGCGTCATGCGGATCGCCGGCACCTCGATGCTCCCGTACTTCGGCGAAGGCACCGTGGTGGTGGTCAAGCCGATCGACAGCGCCAAGCTCCGCGCCGGAATGCTCGTCGCCTACCGCAACCGGTTTGGCGAGACCATCGCCCACCGTCTGGTGAGCCGCGAGACGACCGGTTGGGTGGCGCAGGGTTACAACAACCAGCAGGCCGACAGCACGCTCGTCACGAGCGAGAACCTGATCGGCGTGGTTTACGCGACTTTCCACACGATGGGCAACAACGCCACCCAGATCGCCACGAGCACGACGCCCGTGGAAGTGGCGCTCGCCGCCCCCGCGAAGTAAACTCAGCGCGGCTGGAGTCCATGCGCTTTTCGGACTAGCCCGCCGCCGGGTTTTGCTTCACGGTTGCAGCATGTTTGATCCCGTCGAAAAACTGAAGGAGTACATCCGCCACCCCAGCGTCTCCACCGATTCCAACTTCAAGGCGGGCATGCGCGGCGCCCAGGAATTCGTCGCCGGCCTGCTTGCCTCACTCGGCTTCGCCATCGAAGTCGTGCCCACCGCCAAGCACCCCATCGTGCTCGCGCGGCGGGGCGGCGACCCAAAATGGCCGCAGGTGATCATCTATGGTCACTACGACGTGCAGCCGGCTGATCCGCTCAATTTGTGGAAGTCGGCGCCGTTCGAGCCCACGGAACGCGAAGGCCGCCTGTGGGGCCGGGGTGCCGCCGATAACAAAGGGCCGCTCATGGTCCACATCGCCGCCGTCGCGCGGCTGCTGGAGCGCGATCCGCAACTGCCGTTGCGCATCACTTTCATGATCGAGGGCGAGGAGGAAATGGGCAGCCCCAGCTTCCCGGCGTTCCTCGAAAAATACGCGCCCGAGCTGCGCAAGGCTGATTTCGTTTTCCTCTCCGACACCGGCAGCGTGAGCGAGCAGCAGATCACCATCACGTGCGGTCTGCGCGGTCTCATGCTGTGCGACGTGGAGGTCACCAGCTCGCGTAGCGACCTGCATTCGGGGCTGCACGGCGGCGCGATCCGCAACCCCATCCAGGCGGTGGCCGAGCTCTGCGCTTCGCTGCACACGCCCGACGGCCGGGTGAACATCCCCGGGTTTTACGACGACGTGCTCGATGTCTCGGATTGGGAGCGCGCCGAGCTCGCCAAGCTCGGGCAGAGCGAGGAGCAATATAGGGAGTTTCTCGGCGTACCGGCGTTTCATGTGGCGCCGGGTTTCACGCCGTTCGAGGCGACGCGGTTCCAGCCGACGCTCGAATTTAACGGCATCGGCGGCGGCTACCAGGGTGAGGGGACGAAGACCGTCATCCCCAGCAAGGCGTTCGTGAAAATGAGCTGCCGGCTCGTGCCGAACCAGACGCCGGAGAAAATCCGCGAGCTCGTTTACGGCGCCATCCGCGCGCGCATGCCGAAGGACGTCACCTATCGCATCGTCGACCAGCACGACGGTTGTCCCTATGTCGTGGTGCCGCCGGGCCGCTCCAACACGCCCGCCGATCAGTCGCCGGTGCTCGCCAAGGCGTTTCGCGCGGTCGACACCGCCGTGACCGAGGTCTTCGGCCGGGCGCCGCTCTATCTGCGCGAAGGCGGGAGCGTGCCGATCATCGGCGAGATCAAGCGCGTGCTCGGGCTCGATTCGGTGCTGCTGGGGTTGTTCCTCCCCGAGGACAATCTGCATGCGCCCAACGAGAGCTTTAACTTGAACGTCATGCGCAAAGGCATCGCCGCCTCGGAGAAGATTCTCGCGGCGTTGGCGCGCGGCTGAGTTGCGCCCCGGGCGCGGGGGAAGATTTCGCTTTGCGTCGCCGGACCGGTGACGCAAGGTGGGGCTTTCCCCCATGAGAACGCTTTTTCCCCTTGGCGGTCTGGCCAGTCTCTGGCTCGCCGCGACCGTGTTGGCCGCGCCGGCGTCGCGTCCGAACATTTTGTTCATCATGACCGACGACCATGCGGCGCACGCCATCGGCGCCTACGGCAGTCGCGTCAACCAGACGCCGCAGCTCGACCGCCTCGCGCGCGAGGGCATGCGACTGGACCGCTGCTTCGCCACCAACTCGATTTGCACGCCGAGCCGCGCGACCATCCTCACCGGCAAATACAGTCATCTCAACGGCGTGCCGGTCTTCAATCGCTTCGACGGCGCGCAGCCGAACGTGGCGAAGTATCTTCAGGCCGCCGGCTATTACACCGGCATGCTCGGCAAATGGCATCTGGGCAGCCGGCCCACGGGCTTTGACCAATGGAGCATCCTGCCCGGGCAGGGCGCGTACTTCGACCCGGCGTTTTTCACGCCCGAGGGTCGCAAGGTCATCAAAGGCTACGCCACCGACATCATCACCGACCTCGCCATCGACTTCATGAAGAACCGGCCGGCGGACCGGCCGTTTTTCCTGATGTGCCACCACAAGGCGCCGCACCGTCCGTGGGAGCCCGATGCGAAACACCAGGCGATGTTCGCCGGGAAAAACATCCCCGAGCCGGAGACGCTCCACGACAATTACGCCACGCGCTCCGATGCGATCCGCGAGTGCACGCAGAAAGTTTTCCAAGACCTCACCCGCCGCGATTTGAAACTGGAGCCGCCCGCGGAATTGAAAGGCCCGGCCCGCCAGGCCTGGTTGTCGACCGCGCCGAAGGAAGTGGAGATTGAGGAGAACGGCAAAAAGACCGTCCTCACCGGCGATGCGCTCAACCGTTGGAAATACCAGCGCTACCTGCAGGACTACCTCGCGTGCGTGCAGTCGGTGGATGACAACGTTGGCCGCCTGCTCGACTGGCTCGACGCCGCCGGGCTGCGCGAAAACACCCTCGTGATCTACACCAGCGATCAGGGCTTTTTCCTCGGCGACCACGGACTGTTCGACAAGCGCTTCATGTACGAAGAATCGCTGCGCATGCCGTTCCTCGTGCGCTGGCCCGGCGTGATCAAACCCGGTTCCGTGCAAGATGCCCTCGCGATCAACCCCGACTTCGCGCCGACCTTCCTCGACGCCGCCGGCCTGCCGGTGCCCGACGATATGCAGGGGCGCAGTCTGGTGGCCTTGTTCAAAGGCCAGCGACCGGCCGACTGGCGCGAGAGCATTTACTACCGTTATTACCACGATCCCGGGCACCACAACACCCGCGCGCACTACGGCGTGCGCACCGCCACCCACAAATTGATCTGCTTCTGGAAAACGGACCAGTGGGAGCTGTACGACCTCGGGCGCGATCCCGCCGAGTTGCACAACCTCTACGCCGACCCGGCGCAGCAACCGCTGGTGGCGAAGCTGAAGGCGGAACTCTTCCGTCTGAAAAAGGAGCTCAAAGACGAGGATCAGTTTGCGCACGCGCAGCCGCCCCCCGGCGTCGACGGCATGGGCCCGCCGCCTTGAGCGCCGGAAAAACGGGATCGACAGCCGGGCGGCGCTCATTTTGGCTCCGCGCCCATTTCCCGCATCGCCATGTTGCTCCGTCCCGACATTATGATTCCGATTATCGGCACGATTATTATTCCCTGCCGCCGGTCCGGGCGCGGAGAAATGGCTTAAGCAAACCTGCGAAACCACGAACCTCTCCACACCCCGGGCCGACACGCCCGGGGTTTATTTTTTCATGAACCACACTCCCGTCAAAATCTACGACACCACCCTGCGCGATGGCACCCAGGGCGAAGGCATCAGCTTTTCAGTGACGGACAAGCTGCTCATCACCGAGCGGCTCGACCGGTTCGGGGTCGATTACATCGAGGGCGGCTTCCCCGGCTCCAACCCCCGCGACATCGCCTATTTTGCCGAGGCCAAGAAACTGCGCCTCCAGCACGCCAAGATCGCCGCCTTCGGCTCCACCCGGCGCGCGGGCACCAAGGCCAGTGACGACGCCCAGCTCCAGACCCTGCTCGCCAGCGGCGTGCCGGTGATGACGCTCGTCGGGAAAACGTGGCTCCTGCATGTGAACGAGATTTTGCGCACCACGCCCGAGGAGAATCTCGCCATGATCGAGGACTCCATCGCGTTCCTCGTGTCGCAGGGCCGCGAAGTCATCCACGACGGCGAACACTTTTTCGACGGCTTCAAGGACAACCCCGATTACGCGTTGCGCACGCTCGCGGCGGCGCTGCGCGGCGGGGCGAGCAACCTCACGCTGTGCGACACCAACGGCGGCACGATGGTCGAGGACTTTCAGCGCATTGTCGGCCGCGTGGTGAGCGAATTCGGCGCCGACAAGGTCGGGGTGCATTGCCACAACGACAGCGGTCTCGGCGTCGCCGTCTCGCTGGCGGGCGTCGCGGCGGGCGCGTCGCTCGTGCAGGGCACGGTGAACGGTTACGGCGAACGCACCGGCAACGCCAACCTCGTGTCCATCCTGCCGAGCCTGTTTCTCAAAATGGGCCGCACCGCGCGGTGCGCGGCGAATCTCGGCCAGCTGCGCGAGCTCTCGCTCTACTTCGACGAACTGGCTAATTTGCGGCCCGACACGAAGGCGCCGTACGTCGGGGCGTCGGCCTTCGCGCACAAGGGCGGCCTGCACGCCAATGCCGCGCAGAAGGTGAAATGCAGTTACGAGCACATCGATCCCGCGCTGGTGGGCAACCGCACGCGCGTGCTCGTCTCCGACATGGCCGGGCGCAGCACCATCGTCATGAAGGCGCGCGAGCTCGGCTACGAGATCGACGAGAAATCGGCCGCGGTGAAGGCGCTGATCGAGGAGTTGAAGGAGCTGGAATATCGCGGCTACGAATTCGAGGCGGCGGATGCGTCGCTAAAATTGCTCATCGTGAAAGCGCTCGGGCAGCGGCCCCAGTTTTTCGAGATCGATGGCTACCGCGTGATCGTCGAGCGGCATCAGCGCGAGCTGTTCGCCGAGGCCACCGTGAAATTGCGCGTCGGCGGGCAGAGCTTTCACACCGTGGCGGAGTGCACCGGTCCGATCGGGGCGCTCGACAAGGCGTTGCGGCTCGCGTTGGAACGCGTGTATCCGCAGCTCAAGGAGGTCGAGCTGCGCGACTACAAAGTCCGCATTCTCGAAGGCCGCCAGGGCACCAACAGCCGCACGCGTGTGCTGATCGAAAGCAGCGATGGCGCGAAGATGTGGGGCACCGTGGGCGTCAGCGAAAATATCATCGACGCCTCGTGGGAGGCGCTGACCGATTCGGTCAACTACAAGCTCATGCAGAGCGGCGCCGCCGCGCCGGTGCCGCCGCCTTCGGCGTGAGATTGGCGGGGCCAAACGCATCGGGCAGCAGGTCGGCGAGCGTCGTTTCCAGGCGCGCTGGTCCGTCGCAAAGGCTGACAACCGGCGCGTCAGGTCCGAATTCGTTGATCACCTGCCGGCACGCTCCGCACGGCGCGGTCGGCGTGGCGGTCGGCGTGTAGACGACCACCGCGCGCACGGCGGTCTCGCCCGCCGCCACCGCGGAAAAGATGGCGGTGCGCTCGGCGCAATTGCACAGCCCGTAGGAGGCGTTCTCGACATTGCAACCGGCGTAGATTTTGCCGCTGCCGGCGAGCACGGCGGCGCCGACGTGAAATTTGGAGTAGGGGGCGTACGCGCGCGCGGCGGCGGCACGCGCGGCGGTGGCGAGGCGACGACAGACGGGGCCGGAGAGTTTGGGCATGCACTCAATGTAGGCATCCGGCGCGTGGTGCGAAGCGCAATGTTCCCCGCGCACTATCTCTGTCGCAGATCGCGCGCGCGGCATGGAGCAACCCCTGCTGTGGAAATTTTGCGCCCACCTTTCGGGCCGCGTCGTTTGACAACTCGTGCATTAGTTTTAGCCATAATGTAGAAAAGCAAAACTGATCCTACTCCATGAAGCCTGCTCTTCTTTCCGCCCCAAGGTCAGTTACCCGTGCAAGCGTTTGGGGCACTGCTGTGGCTTTGGCGCTCGGGATCTCGTCAGCTTACACAATGCGGGCGGCTGCCGCTCCCGCTCCAGTCGTCGCCAGGGAAATCTATTCCGAGCATTGCGCCAGTTGTCACGGACGCGATGGCAAGGCGCAGACCCGACTCGGTCGGAAGTCTGGCGCCAAGGATCTCACCGACAAAAAAGCCATGGCCCGCCTCACCGATGAGGACATCGCAAAAACCATCCGCCTCGGTCGCAAGAACGCCCAGGGCGAGGAGTTGATGGAGCCGTTTGGCCGCACCCTTTCCGAGCCGCAAATTGCCGCGCTCGTTCCGTTAGTTCGTTCGTATTCCCAGTAACCTCCACCCGGATCACCAGCAGGTCCTATCCCTCAAACTAGCATGCCATGCCTCAGACATACCGCTCGTTTCGCCTGCCGCGTCCGTCCCGCCGGACCTTGATCTTTGGTGGGGTCGTCCTCTGGGCGATCCTGCTCGTCTCCTGCAGCCTCACGAACCGCACGATCACCGCCACGCCCCAGATTCCGGGCGCGGTGGTGGTGGGTTCGGAGAGTTGCGCCAAATGCCACCGCAACATCACGCGTGCGTTTCACGACGCCACGCATGCGCGGTTGGTCGCGACTTCGGAGGATGGAAAAAAACAGAACGTCTCCTGCGAATCCTGCCACGGTCCGGGCAGCCTGCACATCAAGGCCGGCTCGCGCGACACGATCCTCAATCCCAAGCGCAAACCCGAAACCTGCCTCCAGTGCCACATCAACACCCGCGCCGAGTTTTCGCTGCCGCACACGCATCCGGTGCTCGCGGGGACGATCGGTTGCACGGCGTGCCATAATCCGCACGAGTCCGACGCCAATCCGGCCCGCGCCGGCGCGCACTCGCTCCAGGCGTCGGTGAACGCCACCTGCGCCAAATGCCACCCGGCGCAAGCCGGCCCGTTCACGTTCGAGCACGAAGTCATGCGCGAGGGCTGCGTTTCCTGCCACTCGCCGCACGGCTCGGTCAACGACAAGATGCTCAAGGCGCGCAACACCAGCCTGTGCTACCAATGCCACTTCCAGCCGCAGGCGAGCGGAGTGCAGATCATGCACGGCGGCGTCGACCACAGTAACAACGTCATCCGCGGCACCTGCTGGACCGCGGGATGCCACGAGGCCATCCACGGCTCGCACGTAAACTCCAACCTGCGCTACTGATGAAAACCATCGCTGACTTTCGCGTTTCATCGGCCGCTCCGCGTGGCGTGACGCGGCCCTTCATTCTCCTCGGTGCCTTCGTCGTCGGATCGTTGGTCGCGCCCCTCACCGCCCAGGTGACGCTGTCGGGCACGGTGGCGACCAGCGCCGGCGGCACGTTGCTCAACGGCGACCGGCCGGCCTTTCAGGAATATTTCCGCCAGAAAAAAGACGGTTACGGCGGTCTGGAGGATTTCACGGTCACCCGCGCCACCGACGATCAACTCTTCCGTTTTGAGGCCCGGGTAATCCCGGGCAACGAGGAATACCGGTTCGCCGCGCGCTGGGAGAAATTCGACGCCTATTACATCGAGGCGAATTACCTCCAGTTCCGGACGTTTTACGATGGCTCGGGCGGGTTGTTCCGGCCGCGTGATCTCAGCTTCTCGTACTTTGACGAAGCGCTCGCGCTGGATCGCAGTTACCTGTCGTTCGAGATCGGCACGCTGGTGCCGGGCCGACCGCAGTGGCGTTTGCGTTACGACCGCAACACCCGCAACGGCACGAAAAATTCGGTGCGCTGGGGCGATTCCAATCTCGCCGGCCAGCCATTCGTGCCGCGCGCTCCGGTACCCTCATACTTGTTGGTCGACGAAATCCGGCAGATCTTTTCCGCCGAAGTCGCCCAGCAGACGGATCGCGCCAACTGGAAGCTCGCCGGGCGCTATGAGCGCACCGAGTTGAACAACCGCCACGTGGCGCGTCGCCGGCCGATGGAGCCGCAGGACCGCTATGTGACGATGTACGACGGCACCAAGACCGATCTCTTCGCCAGCCACGGTTTCTACGAGCGGATCGTCAACGAGCACCTGCGCGTTTCCGCCGGCGGTCTCATCACCACCGTCGAGAGCGCGCTCGCCGGCAGCAGAGTCTACGGCGATGCGCCCAAGGCCATTTATGATGCGGCGTTTGCCCGGCGTCAGGCGGGCGACATCGGCTACTATGGGCTTACCGGCACGACCCGCTTGCAGCAGCATCTGGCGAATCTCAACGTCTACTACACGCCGTCGGAATACTGGAGTTTCCGCCCGACGGTGCGGTACGAACATCTGCGCATGAAGGGCGTCGAGGATCACACCGACACCGATTTCACCGGCGCGGCGCTCACCCCGACGATTCGCCCGATTGAGGCCAACAACCGCAACGATTGGGACGAGGTGATCGAGAGTCTGGAAGTGCGTTACCGGCGGTGGAGCAATCTAAGCCTCTACGTGCGCGCCGAGCTCAATCAAGGCACGGGCAACCTCGTCGAGCAAAGCCTGCTCCTCACGAATCAGGCATCGGTGATCGACCGCGATACCGATTACACGCGCTATGGCCAGCGCTACACCGCCAGCGCCACGTGGTACGCGCGCCCCGGACTCACCCTGGCGGCGGATTATAACTACCGGCTCAAACTGGCCGACTACCGCAACCGGCGCGATTCCACGGCGAATACCAACGCAGCCACCTCGCGTGATCGCTATCCGGCCTACATCGTCGATAGCGACATCGAGTCGCGCGACGCCAGCTTCCGCCTCTCGTGGCGGCCGCGGTCGAGCCTCAGCCTCGTCACCCGCTACGCCTGGCAACACGCGCTGACGACGACCACGATGGACCAGTTGCCCGAGATTATGCATGGCGATCTCCGCCGGCACATCGTCACCCAGTCTGTCACGTGGAATGTCACGCCGCGGCTGTATTTTGCCACCAGCGTCAACCTCACTTACGACCAGCTCACGGTGCCGCCACACCGGCTCACGATGCACAGTGACAACAACTACGTGAGCGGCGCGCTCAACGCCGGGTACGCGCTCGGCAAGATCACCGACCTCTATCTCGACGTGAATCACTACCGCGCCGACAACTATATCGACAACTCTGCCGTCACGCTTCCGCTCAACGCCGGCCAGAAAACGCAGAGCGCGTTTCTCACCTGGGTGCGCCGGCAGAGCCCCCGGCTCGTCTACACCGCGCGTTATGGCTACGCCGTGAACCGCGACCTCGCGTTTGTCGGGCTCAACGATTACAAGGCGCACATCCTCTACGGCAAGGTGCAGTATAAATTCTGATCCGGCCGCCCGCGGCTGGAACCTCCCCGTCATGCTCAAACGCCTTCTCTTTGTGTTTGTCGCGCTGGCGTTGCTGGCGCAAGTGATCCGCCCGGCGAAAAACTCGGCGGCGACGTCCGAGGGTCCGGACTCGCTGGCAGAGCGTCTGCAAGCGCCGCCGCAGGTACGGCAGGTGTTGGCGACCGCCTGCTACGACTGCCATTCCAACCGCACGCGCTATCCGTGGTACGCTGAGATCCAGCCTTCCGGCTGGTTCCTCGCGTACCACGTGAAGCAGGGCAAGGAGGCCCTCAACCTCTCCACCTTCGGTCGTCTCGGCGCCAGGACGCAGGCCAAGCGCCTCCGTTACATGGTCGACGAGATGACCGAGCGCGAGATGCCGCTAAAATCCTACACCTTGATGCATCGCGACGCGGTGCTCACCGACGAACAGATCAGAACCTTCACCGACTGGGCCGAACCCATCATCACCCGCCTCGGGCGGGATTGATGCGGCCGGGCCGGATCAAGCGCCCTTGTGGGTCTTCAGCGTCTGCTCGATAAAGCGTAGAATTTCCGAACGGCCGCTCTTGGTTTTGACGGAGGTCGAGAAGATCGCCGGCAGCTCGGAGCGCCATTCGGCGATGCTTTGCTTGAAGAGCTCGATGTTTTCCTGCGTGCGCGCCGCCGACTGCTTGTCGGTCTTGGTGAACACGAGCACGTAGGGCGTGGCGCAGTCCTCCAGCCACCTGATGAACTCCAGATCGAGGCGCTGGGGCGGGTGGCGGGAGTCGATCAACACGAATACTCCGAGCACGGTTTCGCGCGATTCCAGGAAATCAGCCACGGCTTCGTTGAAATCCAACCGGTCCTGTTGGCCAACCTTGGCGTAGCCGTAGCCCGGCAGGTCGACGAGCGTCCACGCGTCGTTGATGGAGAAAAAATTGATCAACTTCGTTTTCCCGGGCGTGTCGGAAACTTTCGCCAGGCTGCTGCGCGCGGCGAGCAGGTTGATCAGGGACGATTTGCCGACGTTGGAGCGGCCGATGAAGGCGAACTCGGGCCGGGTGGGCGGCGGGCACGACTTCAGGTCGGGCGCGCTGACGGTGAAATGAGCCGAGACGATTTTCATGGTGACGATGGGCCGGGCGCGAACGCGGTGTGGCCGTGCTCGGAGCTTATGCCGCACGCAATCGGCGTGTGGCGAGGGGAGAATGCCGGCGGGCGCGCGTTACGGCTTGGCGGCAGGTGGCGGCGCGTCGATGACGATCACGGGCTCCGCCTTGGCGTCGAGCCAGCGCAGGAGCGCGGCCATGTTGGCTTTTTCGACGGCCACGCAGCCGCTGGTGCCTTTTTTGCCGTTTTCACTCCAGATATGGAGGAAGATCGCGCTGCCGTGTCCGGGGACGATGGGAGAAGTGTTGTACTCGATCACCGCGCCGAGGTCGTAGTCGCCGCCCTTGGGCGTCATTTTTTCGCAGGACTTGACCGCTGGTTTGCCGTGGACCCACTGGTTGTAGAGCGGAGACGTCGCGTCATCGACCCAGAAGTCTTCCGCGGTGGCCTGGCGATAGGCGAGACCGGTGGGCAAGGTGGCCGCCGCGCCGAAGGCTCGCTTCAGGTCGTAGGTGCCGGAGGGGGTGCGGCCATCGCCTTCGCGTTTTTCGCCGAGCGGGGCGACCCCGCGGCGGCCCACGACGGCCGGCCACGGGCCGGAGACGCGTTGCCAGCCGGCCGCGGTGCGTTCCCAAGCGGTGAGGAGGGCGTGAAACCCTTGCGTCGGGCGGACCCAGATGGCCTGGCGAGCGCCGGCAGGAACGCGCTCGGCAGGCAGCGCGGCGTCGCGGTCGACAGGTTGGCAGGCGGACCACGTGAGCATAAAGGCGAGGCAAAACGCGCCGAGACCACCCCAACGCGCCAGCGAGCGTTGGCGTTGCGCGACCGGGGCGGAGCAGGCGGCAGGCTTCATGGCACCCAATTCGGTCCCTGCAATTTGCGCGTGACCAGCATGCCCGTGACGTTGTCGCCGACGGCGTTGAGCATGGTGGCGGGCGGATCGACGATGGTGCCGATCATCGTGATGAGTGGCAGCGCCTCTATGGGGAAACCGTAGAGCGTTACGATCAAAAGTTCCCCCAACGTGCCGCCGGAAGGGATGCCGCTGATCACAGTGCCGCAGAGCACGGCGATCACGCCGGCGGTCACCCAGACTTCCATGCCGGTGAACGGCATTTGGAAGACGCCGAAGAGAAAGGCGATTTTCACGATGGCCGCGAGGCAGGAGCCTTCCAAGTGCATCGAGGCTCCGATCGGGATAACGAACTCACGGATATCCTCGGGCATGCCGATTTTCTTCGCGGCGGCGAGGTTCACCGGAATGGTGGCCACACTGCTGCCGGTGGCGAGTGCGGTCAGGGCGGTTTGCGGGATCGCGCCCCAGAAGATTTTCAGGCCGCGGCGGCCGCCGGCCCAGAAGACATAGATCGAAAACGCGATGGCGAAGTACAGCAGCGCGGTCGGGTAATAGATCTGCACCACGCGCACATAGGACCCCATCAGCTGCGGGCCGAAGGTGCCGATGATGTACGCGAAATAAGCGCCCAAGCCGATGGGCGCGTAGAGCATGATGACGCCGATCACCCGGCTCATCACCTCGTGGCCGGCCGCAAGAAAGCGCACGAGCGGCTGGGCTTTTTCGCCGCACTGGGAGGCCGTATAGCCCACCAGCAGAGAAAACACGATCAGCGCGAGCATGTGCTTTTTGGAAAGCAGCTCGGAGAAGTCGGTGACGGTGAAGGCGCTGACGATTGCCGCCCCGGTCGATTGGGTCTGCTGCGCCACGCCGCCGGGGAAGCTCATCGGCGCACCGACGAACGGCGGGAAGATATGCACAATCGTCGTCATGATGACGGCGGCGAATACACCGGTCAGGATGAAAAAAAACAGCATCCAGCCCATGATGCGGGCGAGCCGCCGGGTATCGTTTTTGGAGGCGATCGCCGAGGAGATGGAGAAGAACACCAGCGGCACCACGGCCGTAAACAGGAGATTGAGAAAGATATCGCCCAGCGGTTTTAACACGGCGGCGCGCTCCTTGAAGATCATGCCCAAACCGGCGCCAGTCAGGATACCGAGGATGAGAAGGAGGACGGACGAGTAATTCCGAAGCGTTTTAAACATAGAGCAGGAAAGCGGCCGAAGACGCGCGCCGAGCGTTGTACGAGTTGTGCGTAGCGCAAGCCCGCAGTGCGGCAGGCGGCCTGGGCCGGCCCAAACTCGCTGCTTCCCCTCCGCCGATTTCCGTGTATGCCGGGTGCCGTCGCATGCTTTACGATCCCGCCAAACTCCTGGTCATCGCCGGTCCATGCTCGCTCGAAAACGAACGCGTTTGTCGCGCCGTGGCCGAGCAACTCGTCGCCATCCAGCGCGCCCAACCTGAGCTCAAGTTCGTGTTCAAGGGCTCCTTCGACAAAGCCAACCGCACCTCCGCTTCCGGCGCGCGTGGCACCGGGATCGAAGAAGGCCTGCGCCTGCTCGAACTCGTGCGGCGCGATTACGGTTTCCCCTTGCTGACCGATGTGCACGAAACGCAGCAGGTGGCTCCGGTGGCCGCGATGTGCGATGTCGTGCAGATCCCGGCGTTTCTCTGCCGGCAGACGGATCTTTTGCTGGCCGCGGCCGGCACCGGCCGGACGGTGAACGTGAAGAAAGGCCAGTTCCTTTCGCCGCAGGAGATGCCGTTCGTCGTCGACAAGTTGCGGCAGGGCGGCGCGCGCGAGATCTGGCAGACGGAGCGCGGCACGACGTTTGGTTATCAGAACCTTGTCGTCGACATGCGCTCCTTTGCGCTGATGAAGGCCAACGGTCATCCGGCGATCTTCGACGCCACGCACAGCGTGCAGCTGCCCGGCGCGGCCGGCGGCAAGAGCGGCGGGCAGCGCGAATTTGTGCTGCCGCTCGCGCAGGCGGCGCTGGCAGCCGGCGCCGATGGGCTGTTTTTGGAAACGCATCCGCAGCCGGAGCAGGCGATCAGCGACGGCCCCAACATGATTCCGCTCGGCGAACTGGCCGGCGTGCTCCGCCGCTGCCTCGCCGTCTGGCACGCGGCCCGCGGCTGATTTTCCCGGAGCGTCATGGCGACCGTCCGCGTGGGCGAGTCGCAGCGTTGACCGATGCGCGCCCGCTCCTCCAGACTCTCACCTTTTCAACCGTACACAACGCATGGAATCGTTCCTGATCGAAGTCCCCGTGCCCTCCATGGGCGCGACCGTACATGAGCTCACGATCATCGACATCTTGGTGCAACCGGGTGCCCGGATCGCCAAGGGCCAGAAAATCGCCGAACTGGAGAGCGACAAGTCGGTCTTCGAGTTCGAAGCGCCCTGCGAGGGCGTGATCGCAGCGGTGCATGGCCGCGCCGGCGATATCCTGCCGAGTGGCGCGCCGTTTTTGCGGATCGAAACCACGGATGCCAGTCTGCGGCACTTGGAAGCCAAATCTGGCTCGGTGCCTGCACAACCCAAGCCCGCCTCCGCATCTGGCGCATCGCCTGCGCCATCTGCGGTTGCTGCCCCGGCTCCGGCGGCGGTGGCCCCCGTGGTCGGCGTACAATGGACGCCGCGCGCCGCCAAACTCGCACAGGAAGCCGGTCTCGACCCGGCAAAGATCACCGACATCGCGGCCAGCGGGCCGGGTGGCCGGGTGTCGGGCGACGATGTGGCGCGTTATCTGGAGCGTCGCGGTGCCGCCGCCGCTCCGGCCAGTGTGGCGACACCGGTGAGCGCGAAACCCGCCGCGGTGGACGACGAGACGGTTTGCATCGCGGGCGTTGGTTACAACGTGCCGAAAAACGTGATGTCGAATCGCGAGATCTTGAAAGAGTTTCCCGACCGCACCGAGGCGGAGATCGTCAAACTCACCGGCATCAAGGAACGCCGGCATGCCGATGCCGACGAATCCGCGACCGATCTGGCCGTGGTGGCGGTGCAGCATGCGCTGACGCAAGCCGGCATGAAGGTGGAGGAGATCGATGGCGTGATCATGGCGACGTTGATTCCCGACCAGCCAGTGCCGTCGATGGCGAGCAAGCTGGCCAAACGGCTCGGCATGCCCCGCGCCCTGGCGTTCGATCTCAACGCGGCGTGTTCCGGCTGGCTCTACGCCTTGGAAGTCGGCCGCGCGTTCATCCGCAGCGGCACGGCGAAGAAGATTGTCGTGGTCACCGCCGAGCTGCTCTCCCGCATCACCAACCCGAAGGACAAGGAAACGGCGTTTCTCTTTGGCGATGGCGCGGGCGCCGCCGTGCTGACCGATGCGCCCGGCGGGCATCGCTTGCATCGCATGGCGCTGTCGGGCGATGCCAATCTGTTCGAGGCCATCCAGCGTCCGGGCGGCGGTGCGCTCAACCCGGTGCCGCATCCCGAGGGGCACAACATCGACGACTTTTATCTCCAGATGGATGGCGGCGCTGTTTTCCGCGCGGCCGTGGTGGGATTTGCCGACCAGATCGAATCGACGTTGAAGCGGCAGAACCTGCGGCCCGAGGATGTGGCCTGGATCGTCCCCCATCAGGCCAACGAACGCATCTTGCGCGCGGTGAGCAAACGCGTGGGCATCCCCTACGAGAAATTCATCGTGACCATTTCCCAGTACGGCAACACGAGTGCCGCCTCGGTCTCGATGGCGCTCGGTTGGGCGGCGGAGGAAGGCGTGTTCCGCGCGGGCGACAAGATCGTGTTCTGCAGCGTCGGCGCCGGCATCACCTTCGCCGGCGGCCTGATGGTGTGGTAAGACGCGGCTTTTTTGGCCAAGGCAACCGGTGCATCGCTCCGGTTGCCGACCAACTCAGGCGTTTTGCAGTTCGTAGCTGGCGATGCTGAGCGCGTAGATGGCGGCGGTTTCGCAGCGCAGCACCAAGGGTCCGAGAGTGATGGCCTCGAAGCCGCAGCTCTTCGCCTGACTTAACTCGGCGGGCGTGAAATCGCCTTCGGGTCCGATCAACCAGAGTATTTTCCTGGGGGTGCGGCTTTGCGCCGCAACGAAGGCGGCGAGCGCGGCTTTGAGGGATTTCGCCCCGGGCTGCAGGCTGGCGATCAGTTTTAAATCGTAGCCTTTGGCCGACTCCATGAACGCGCTGGCAGTTTGCAGCGGGGCGATCTCGGGGAGCCACGGGTTGCCGCACTGCTTGGCGGCTTCGAGCGCGGCGGTCTGCCATTTCTCCGTCTTTTTGTCCTGCCGCTCGCCGTCGAGGTGGACTTGGGTGCGCTCGCTTTGCAACGGCACGATGCGGGTGGTGCCCAGTTCGGTGGCCTTGCGCACGATGGCGTCCATAAACTGACCCTTGGGCAACGCCTGCCCGAGTGTGAGCTCGTAGGGGAGGGGACGGGCCTTTTGCGCGAAACGCACTTTCAGGGTGGCGGCGCTTTTCTTGTCGGCGACCAGCTCGCAGATCCACTCCGTCCCGCGACCATCGAAAGCCACCACGGTGTCGCCCGTGCGGGCGCGGTTGACGACCACGAGGTGGTGCGACTCGTCGGCGGAGAGCGTGATTTCCGCGGGTTCGTGGTTAGCTGGTTGGCAAAAGACGCGGAAGTCGGTCATGGCGGGTGCGGGGGCGAAAGTGAAGGCGGCCGCGCGGCGGCTTGTCGAGGGCGGAAAAACAGTAAGGGCGCCGGTGTAAACCGACGCCCTTGCCGACTTTTGAACTACAAACAATGAAAACCCCTGAAAACAAACCAACAGGTAAGATGCGGTTTGGCGCAGAACGTTCGAAATTTGATCGGCCAAAGCGTTCGCGGGAGGTGTGCGTTACACTCCCGCGAAAATTCGGTGGACAAGTTCGTTTCCGGGGCTACGGTGCGCATCTCCTTCCTAGCCCGGATGGCGGAATTGGCAGACGCGCGGGACTCAAAATCCCGTTCCCTTTAAAGGAGTGTGGGTTCGAGACCCTCTCCGGGCACCAGATCAGCGCGCGAGAAGCGCCTCCGCGCCACTCTCGTCGATCAGGAGCGACATCAGCAGCCCGCCGCGTAGCGCCGCGCCCACCGCGGCAGCGCGGGCCGGCCCGGCGGCCACACCGATGGTCTGCGGAATCTTGCGCAGATGATCCAGCTCGATGCTGATGACGCGATCGCGCCAGCGGGATTTGCACTCGCGCCCGGAGGCGTCGAAGAAGTGACCGCAAATCTCGCCGACGGCCCCCGCGGCGCGCAGTTCGTCGATATCTTTTAGAGTCAGAACGTTTCGCTCGAGGTAGACGGATTTCTCGATGGAGCCGACACCGACGAGAGCCGCATCGGCCTGCTTGAGCCGTTGCCACACCGAGCGGATTTGCTCGGAGCCCAGGAAGGAATCGCGGGTCTTCCGATCCGCGACAAAGGCCGGAGTGCTCAACGTGACAAAATCGCCTCCCCAAAGCTTGATGATGAAACGGCCGAGTTCGAGTGCGTCCACCGAGGAGATGCTCGAATCAATGCTCCCCATCGCCTGCACCACAGTCAGGCGGCGGATGATGCTGCGCCGAAACCGTTGCACCACCTCGGAAACGCTGCGCCCCCCGCCGACGGCGACGACGCCGGTCTGCGGGAACAGGGCCGCCACATAAGGCGCGCCGAAATGCCCGACCGTCTGCCGGGCGACCTCGTCGCTGGCGTTGCGTGCCACGCGGATCACGGCCGCGGACTTCAGACCGAACCGGCTGCAGAGCTGCTGCTCGAGCTTTTCGTTGCGGGGATTATAGGGCTCGACCGTGATGCGGACGATGCCGCGTTCCTGGGCAACCGAGAGGAGGCGCGAGACCTTGGCCTGCGACACGCGGACCAGCGAGGCGACCTCGGACTGCCCGAGGCCGTCGACGTGATAGAGCGTGGCCGCCATGCGGAGCAGTTCGTCGGGATAGATTTCTTTCTTGGGCATAGGAGCAAGGGAGGAAGGGCGTCGGCTCATCCCGGGGACAAGCGGTCGACGTGGCGCGCACAGTGCTCCGGCACGACAAAAAATCAAGAATGAAAAGGCGAATAAAAATTACAATCGACAGGAATTTCACATCGTGTCACCGCCTCTTCCGCTCACACCAATGAAAAAACTCCCCTCCTCATACCTGTTGACCGCCGCGCTCGCAGCTGCGTTCGCGGTCGCACCGCTCCCGGCGCAGACCGCGCGTCCCTCCCCGGATCAACCGGCCGCTCCCGCCGCGGAGCAGCCCATCGTCCTGGAAACCTTTACCGTCACCGGTTCCAACATCCGGCGTGTCGATGCTGAGACCGCGCTGCCGGTTCTGGTGATCGATATGACCGATGTGAATATGCGCAACGGCTCGACGATGGCCGACCTTTTTGAGACCATCACCATCGCGGAAGCCAGCGGCTTGAATGAAAGCAACACCGGCCCGCAGGGCGCGCGCGGCGATGTCAATTCGATCGATTTGCGCGGCATTGGCTCGGGGAGCACGCTGACGTTGCTGAACAGCCGTCGCTATGCGCCCCATCCGATTTCCATGGCGGAAAATGGTGTGCCCTCCCTGGCGCCCAATGCGAATGCCCTGCCCACGGCGTTTTCGAGTCGCATCGAGATTTTGCGCGACGGCGCCTCGGCCATCTACGGTTCGGATGCGGCCGCGGGTGTCATCAACACGATCATCTCGCCCACCGCCGAAGGTTCGCGGGTGCGGGCGCGTGTGGCGATGACCCAGCATGGTGGAGCCAATGAATATCAGTTCTCCGCGAGCCAGGCCTTCAAGCGGGGCAAAACGCACCTCTCCACTTCGATCACTTTTTCCCATCGCGATGCGCTCTCGGCGACAGATCGCTTCTGGGCCAGTCAGATGGATCTGCGTCTGGCTCGTGAATTGCCCGCGCCGTGGAACGGCATTCCCGTCGTGGCCAACGGTGTCACGCAATCCCGCGACAACGATTTCGCCAATACCAACGCGGTGAACCAATATGGTCAGTGGCAGCGCGGCTTCATTAACCAGAGCGATTGGCGGACCTTCACGGGTTCGCGCCCTGAGCTGAACGCGGGCATCTCTACGAGCACCGCGCCCACTCCTGGTGTCGCGACGATGGACGCCACCGGCATGTTCTATTTCTGGCCGTCTCCGGCCGGCACGCTCGCGTGGAAACAGTCCGCCCCCTCGAAGAACATCGATAACGTGGAGAATGCCACCTACTCCAACTGGGCCAAGTGGCGCATCCTCACGCCGCGCAGCGATCGGGTGAATATTGCCACGTTCGCCAATCACAAGATCAACGACCGGATGGAGTTCTTCGGCGACTTCTTCTATTACGGCGCGCGCAGCGTCAGCGGTCGCGAGCCCATCAACTTCGACAACGTCGACGAGCCGGGCATCTACGTGCCGGCGTCCAATCCGTGGAATCCCTTCGGCACCCGCTTCTACGATGTGAACGGCGCGCCCAACGCCGATGGCACGCCGCGCCTCAAGGGCACCCCGGCCGATGTGGCCATGATCGGTGGTGTCACGCCGGTGGAGTTCAAGGCGCGCGTCATTGAGGTGAAGAGCAGCTTGGTCCGCGGCCTCGCGGGCGTGCGTGGCAAGTTTGGCGACACCTGGCAGTGGGAGAGCGCCATGCTCTACTCCGGAGCGCAGACGCACGAATACGAGCATTTCTATGTCCGCGAGTCGCGTCTGCGTATGGCGCTCAACCGCACCGATGGCAGTGCGCTGAATCCCTTCGGTTACACCTTCAAGATCGTCAACAACCAGATCGTCTCCGACAAGCCGTACGTTAATCCCGACATGGTGATCGATCCGCTTTATTGCGATGACGAACGCTACGGGCGGACCAAGCTCTTTGTGTGGGATGCGAAGGCCAATGGTGAGCTCTTCCAATTGTTCGGTGGCGGTAATGCCAGCCTGGCGGCCGGTGCGGAAGTGCGGTGGGAGTCTTACGACGACAAACGGCCGATCTACTCGGGCATGAATCCTCCTGGCTCGGAAAACATGCCGTATATCCGCGCTGAAGATAATGACATCATCGCGCTGAGTCCCAACAAGGCCATTTCTGCCGCCCAGACCATTTACGCCTGCTACAGCGAAGTGGCGTTACCCTTTGTCACGGCCGCGAACCGCCGCCTCCTCTTGCATGGGCTGGAGCTGACTTTGGCAGGTCGCTTCGAGCATTTCTCGATCCATGGCCAGACGACCAAGCCCAAGGCGAGCCTGGTCTGGAAGCCCGCGCCCTGGCTTAAGCTGCGTGGCGCGATCCACGAATCCTTCCGCGCTCCCAATATCGTGCAGACCAATGTCACCGCCTTGCGGCGCAGCGTGGCTGGCACCGACGACTATCGTTTTGATGTCACAGGCTTGGGCAATCCCGACGGCAATGTGAACCGCCTGGCTTATCGCATGGGCAACAGCGACCTCAAACCCGAGGTGGCCAAGAGTTGGGTGGCGGGCTTTGTGCTCGATGTTCCGAAAGTGCGCGGTCTCGCCTTCACCTTCGATTACTGGCGCCTGAATCAGAACGACGTGATCGATAACATCGGCACGCCCGGCACGCTCGACCGCGATGCCTTGTACCTCCAGCTCGCGACCCAGGCCGCACTCGCGGCAGGCACGCCGATCGACAAGATCGATCTGGGGTCTGGGACTGCGAACTATAAAGGTTACCGCTATGTCACCCGTAAGCCCGTGACGGATGCGGATCGCGCGCTGTTTGCGGCCTACAACGCCAAGCAGCCGACCACCGCTACGATGCGGGCGCCGGTGGGCGATTTCGTCAGCTTGATCGATAATTACATCAATCTCGGTGGGCGCGATCTGGAGGGCTACGAGATCGGTATGCAGTATCGCCTGCCCAAGATGCGGATCGGCCAGTTCACCGTGAAGGGCGAGTCCACCCATTACCTGCGGCGCGAATCCAAGGGTGAGGAAAATGCACCCGTGCTGAATGAGCTCAATAAAAACGGCCGCGCCGCGTGGCGCGCCAATGCTTCGTTGACCTGGAAGCGCAATGCATGGAGCGCCGGCTGGAACACGACCTACTATCATTCGTTCGTCGACACCTCGGCGGCCACGACCCAAGTCATCTGGGAGGCGCTCGGCCGTCCGAAGCACATCCAGGAATACTACGACAACGGCATCATGCGTTATGTATTGCGGGTAAAACCGGTGTACATGCACAACGCCTTTGTCGGTTACCGTTTCGGGCGCAGCGCCCACCGCTGGGTGCGCGGCATGAATGTCTCGGTCGGCGTCAACAATGTGCTGGATGTGGAGCCGTCGATCTCCGACGAGACCCAGGGCACAGGCTATCTGGGCGGCATCACCAACACGCGTGGACGTATGTTCACGTTTGATGTGACGCAGTCATTCTAAGCGCGACGACTGGACGTAAATTTTCCCTATGAAACGTGATAAAGCACTCGACCGGCTGCGCGCCGGATCAGAAATCTTCGATATCCTGGTGGTTGGCGGTGGCGCCAGCGGTCTGGGCGCGGCAGTCGATGCCGCCGCCCGTGGCTACAGCGTCGCGTTGATCGAACAGGACGATTTTGCCAAGGGCACGTCCAGTCGTTCCACCAAGCTGGTGCATGGTGGTGTGCGTTATCTCGCGCAAGGTAACGTTTCCCTCGTCATGTCGGCCTTGCGCGAGCGCGGCCGGCTGTTGCAGAACGCGCCGCATCTGGTTTACGCGACGCCGTTCGTCATCCCCAACTATTCGTGGTGGGGCGGGCCGTATTATGCCTTTGGCATGACGCTGTACGATCTGTTGGCCGGCCGCTGGTCTTTTGGTCGTTCCAAGCTGCTTTCCAAGGCGCAAACGGTGGAGCATCTGCCCACGGTCGAGACGAAGGGGCTCTCCAGCGGCGTGATGTACTACGACGGGCAGTTCGACGATTCGCGTCTGGCGATCAACCTCGCGCAGACCGCCGTCGAAAAGGGCGCCGTGCTGGCCAATTACTGCGCCTGCGTCGGTTTGATCAAGGAGCGCGGTGTGGTGTGCGGCGTTTTTGCCCGCGATGTCGAGAGCGGCCAGGAGTTCCCCATTCGCGCCAAGGTGGTGATCAATGCCACCGGGGTGTTCGTGGACGAGCTGCGCCGGTTCGATGAACCCAATGCCGAGCCGTTGGTGGCGGTGAGCCAGGGCGTGCACCTCGTGCTGCCGCGGGAATTCCTGCCGGGCAACAGCGCGCTCATGATCCCGAAAACGTCCGACGGGCGCGTACTCTTCGCGATTCCGTGGCATAATCAGCTGGTCGTGGGCACGACCGACACGCCCAACGTCAAGGCGGCGCTCGAGCCCCGGGCGTTGAAATCGGAAATCGACTTTATCTTGGAGCACGCCCGGCAGTATCTGACGCGCGATCCGAGCGAGAAAGACGTGTTGAGCGTGTTCGCCGGGCTGCGCCCGCTGGTCAAAAAGGCCGGCGCGAGCAACACGGCGGCGCTGTCGCGCGATCACACGATCATCGCCTCGGCGAGCAAGCTGCTCACGCTCACCGGCGGCAAGTGGACCACTTATCGCAAGATGGCCGAGGACGTGATCAATCAGGCCGAGCAGCTGGTTTCGCTGGGCCATCGCCCCTCGATCACGACTAACATGCCGATCCATGGCGCGGCGGAGCCCAGTTCGGTGCCGGCGCATCTGCGCGTCTACGGCAGCGACGTGGCCGGCATCAGTGCGTTGATCAGTGCCGATCCGTCGCTCAACACCCAGGTGCATCCCGATCTGTCCCTGCGGCAGGCCGAGGTACTCTGGCACGTGCGGCACGAGATGGCGCGCACCGTGGAGGATGTTTTGGCCCGGCGCTCCCGCGCCCTGCTGCTCAATGCCCGCGCTTCGATCGTGGCGGCGCCGACGGTGGCGCGCATACTCGCGAAAGAGCTTGGGCGCGATGCCGCTTGGGCGGATGCGCAGGTGAAAGCCTACTCGGAGCTCGCGCGGGGTTGGATCCTCGGTGAGAAATCTGCCGCTGCTCAACCGGCCCGTAACTCCTAACTCTCGTGATTTCCATCCTCCGACCCAGTCCGGCCGCACCCCCGCTGCCGGCCGAGCGAATTGATCCTGAGTATCGCCGGCTTCGCCGCCAGGTGTTTATCGGGATATTCATTGGCTACGCGGCCTTTTATTTGGTCCGCAAAAACCTCGCCCTGGCGATACCGGACATCCTCAAGGAGTATCCGCAATACACCAAGGCGACGCTCGGCACTGCGATGACGGCGCTCTCCATCTCCTACGGCGTCTCGAAGTTCATCATGGGCTCGGTGTCGGATCGCAGCAATCCGCGCTGGTTCATGCCGCTCGGGCTGCTGCTGGCGAGCGCGATCACCTTCATGTTTGGTGTCGTGCCGGCGGTGTATGGCTCGCTGCTGCTGGTGGTGGTGTTGCAGGCCTTGAATGGCTGGGTCGGTGGCATGGGCTGGCCGCCTTGCGGCAAGATCATGGTGCACTGGTACAGCACCAAGGAGCGCGGCGTGACGGTGGCCTTGTGGAATGTCGCGACCAATGTGGGCGGCGCCTTGGTGGCCTTTCTCGCATCGGTGGGCGTGTGGCTGTTTCACGACTGGGGCGCCAAGTTCTATTTCAACGCCCTGGTCGCGGCGGGCTGCGCGGTGCTCATCGCCATGCTCATGCGCGACACGCCGCAAAGCTGCGGGCTGCCGCCCATCGAGCAGTACAAAAACGATTATCCGCCCAATTACTCGGCGAAGCACGAGCGGCAGTTCACCTTCCGCGAAATCTTCATCGAGCATGTGTTGAGCAACAAGTACCTGTGGGCGATCTCCGCGGCCAACGCGGCGGTGTACTTCGTGCGCTATGGCGTGGTGGACTGGATCCCCACGTACCTGCAAATGACCAAGGGGTACTCCTTCGAGAAATCGAGTTTCGCGTGGACGCTCTTCGAGCTCGCCGCGATTCCCGGCACGCTGGTTTGCGGCTGGATGTCCGACAAGGTGTTCAAGAGCCGGCGCGCGCCTGCGACCATAGTGTACATGATCTTCACGCTGGGTTCGGTGTTGGTGTATGCCTTGAACCGGCACGGCCCGATGTGGATCGATTATGCGGCGCTGATTGCCATCGGATTCTTCATCTACGGCCCGGTGATGATCATCGCGCTGCACTCGTTGGATCTGGTGCCCAAAAAAGCCGCGGGCACGGCGGCGGGTTTCACCGGTTTCTTCGGTTACGTGTTTGGCTCGGCTTTCGCCGGAACCGGCGTGGGCTGGATCGCCGATCACTGGGGCTGGAACGGCGTTTTTGTGGCCATGGGGCTGTGCTGTCTCCTCGCCATCTTTTTCAGTGCGCTCACCCTCGGTCATAGCAAGGCCGTGAGCACTTCTACGCCGACGGGTTGAGCGTATTGCATAGGCAGTTATCACACGAGCCGTCCCGGATCTGCCGGGACGGCTTTTTGTTGCCCCACGCCGCGGCCTGCCGGTGGGCAGATCATGTATGAAACAGGTCAACTGCTGCATTCACCTGGCGAAAGCATTCGTGTTACCTTTCGCCATGAATCTTTGGCGAACGGTTTGGTTTCTTCTTGGGTGCGTCCCGGGTTTTGCGGTCAGTTATTATGTCGATCCGGCCGGGAATGACAGCCGCGCGGGGACTAGTCCGGAGCAGGCGTGGAAAACGTTGGCCAAGGTTTCACGCACCACGTTTGCGCCGGGTGATCGGATTCTGTTCAAAGCCGGCGGCGTGTGGTCGGGGCAATTGCGTCCGCGTGGGAGCGGGCGCGAGGGCGCGTGCATCGCGCTGGATTGCTACGGCACCGGGGCCCGGCCGGTCATCCATGGCGGCGGCATTCAGGGCGGGGCGATCGCGTTGTTGAATCAGGAGTATTGGGAGATTCGCAATTTCGAGGTCACCAACCGCGGCGCGACTCAGGACCAGTACGTCGGCGTGAAAGTGCAGAATTCCACCGGCGGCCCCTTGCGGCACCTTCGCATCAGCTATTGCACGGTGCACGACATCAACGGTTATGCCTCGGGTTTCTACGGCACAAACGCGGGCATCGCGGTGGTCGCAGATATGAACAACTCCACGTGGCACGACGTGGTGATCGAAAACAATGAGGTCTACGATTTGAGCCGGGTTGGCATCTTTGTCGGGCCTTCGTGGCAGGTGGGCGGTTCGCCGGATTGGATGAAGGAGCCGCGGTCGCAAAACATCGTCATTCAAAACAACGCGATCTGGAACCTCGGCGGCGATGGCATCATCAACTTCGTGACCAGCCACGTCCTCATCCAGCACAATGTCGTCTACGATACCGGGCTGCACAGTCATCGGGAGGCGACCGGCCCCAAGAACCCCACGAGTTATTTGAACGCCGCGAGCGCCGCGATCTGGAATGTCATTTCCGACGACACGATCATGCAGTTCAACGAAGTCTACCGTTGCATGGCCGGGCTCGATGGCGAGGCGTTCGATATCGACATGGGCACGGACCGCACCGTCGTGCAGTACAACTATAGCCATAACAATCTCGGCGGCTTCCTGCTCATCTGCGAATCCGGCAGCCCGCTTGTCGACATCAACGACGTCAAGGTGCGCTATAATATTTCCCAGACCGACGGGCTCACGAAGGGCCCGTTTCACATCGGGCAATATGGTTTCCCGCCCGGACCCGACAAGGCCGAGATCCACAACAACACCGTCTACGTGCCCGCCTACGCCAACAAAGAGGTGAAGATGTGGCGCCCGTATGGCGTGAAGACCATCGTGGGCGACGCCTATATCTACAATAACATCTTCTACGTTTTGGGAAAGGTGACTTACCCGGGATTCACCGGGGCGAAGTTCGATCACAATGTCTTTTACGGCCATCATCCCGAAAACGAGCCGGAGGACGCCCACAAGCTGACCTCCGATCCGTTGCTGGTGCGGCCCGGGTCCGGCGTCTACGGCCTCGATAGCGTGGATGGCTACAAGTTGCAGGCGGGCTCGCCGGCGTTGGGCAGCGGTGTCCATGCCGGACGGGGCGGACTGGGCGCGCGCGATTACTGGGGGAATCCCGTTTCCGCCACGGAGCCGCCCAATCGCGGCGCGTACAGCGGACCGGGCATCGCCGGCGTGCCGCCAAACTGGGCGTTCAATTGCGCGGTCACGGCCTCCAGCGCGAGCGAAGTCGGCGGTTGGTCCATGGCGCGCGTGGTCGACGGGCAAAAAATCTCGTTCCTCGAATCCTTCGGATTTTCGTCCGCGCAAGGGCAGGGGACCGATCACACCGAGTGGATCGCACTGGATTTCGGCGCCCCCCGCGCCGTGGCCAAAGTGATCCTTTATCCCTGCACGTTGTTGAGCGCGGCGGGTCGCGGCTTTCCGAAGCATTTCGAAATTCAAATCTTCAAAGATGGCGCGTGGGTCACGCGCGTGACGCGCAAAGACCCGCCGAATCCCGGCGCCCAGCCGCAGGTGTTCACCTGGGGCGCCACGGATGTGACCAGCCAGGTCCGCATCTTCTGCCCGGGACTGGATCGGGTGGGGAGCGACTACATCCTCCAACTCGCGGAAATCGAAATCACCCCCTGAGCGAATCCGTTCCGCGCTCGCTTCAACCCGCGCCGCCCACCTCGTTCGCCCTCCCCATGTTTCGCATTGCCCAAAAATCTTCCCTGCTGCGCGCCGCATCACTCGCGGCCTTGGCGCTCTTCCTCAGTTTCGGCGGACGGGCGCTTGCTGCCGCCTATTACGTCGATCCGGCGGGCGACGATTCGCGCGATGGCGTCAGCCAGCAGACCGCCTGGAAAACGCTCGCGAAGGTGGGCCGCTCCACGTTCGCGCCGGGCGACGAAATCTTGTTCAAAGCCGGCGGCACGTGGACCGGCCAATTGAGCGCGCGGGGCAATGGCCAGAGCGGCGCGCCGATCAAGCTGGGGCGGTTTGGCGCGGGCGCGAAACCGATCATCGCGGGGGGCGGGCAGGTCGATGGCTCGATCAAATTGCTGAATCAGGAATATTGGGAGATCAGCGGTTTCGAGGTGACCAATCGTGGCTCCAACCAAAACCAGTACGTCGGCATCAAGGTGCGCAACAACACCGGCCGGCCGCTGCACCACATCCGCATCCGCGATTGCGTGGTGCACGACATCAACGGTTATCCCTCGGGATTCTACGGCGCCAACGCCGGCATCGCCGTGATCGCCGACATGAACAACTCCACCTGGAACGACCTCCTCATCGAAAACAATCAGGTCTACGGGGTCGACCGCGTGGGCATTTTCGTCGGCCCCACCTGGCAGATCGGCACCTCGGCCGATTGGATGCTCGAACCGAAATCGCAGAACATCACGATCCAGCACAATGCCGTGTGGGATCTCGGCGGCGACGGTATCATCAACTTCGTGACGAGCCATGTCGTCATCCAGTACAACGTCGTCCACTCCAGCGGCCGTCGTGGCTTTGATGAAGCCGTCGGTCCCAAGAAAAATCCCACGGGTTATCTCGGCGGCGCGAGCGCCGGCATTTGGAATGTCATCTCCGACCACACCACGATGCAGTTCAACGAGGTTTATGGCTTCCTCAATCCCCACGACGGGCAGGGCTTCGACATCGACATGGGCACCAATCATACGCGGGTGCAGTACAACTATAGCCACGACAACGACGGCGGCTTTTTGCTGATCGGCGAGTCGGCCGGCCCCGCCAAGAGCAACGACGCGCAGGTGCGCTTCAACGTCTCGCAGAACGACGGCGCGTGCAAAGGCATCGTTCATTTCGGCGGCAATGGCGCCATCTCGGGACCCGACAAACTGCTGTTTCACAACAACACGATTTTCGTGCCCGCCTGGGCCAAACCGAACCTGCGCATCTTCCAGGAATACCGCCCGAAGAACGTCGTCGGCGCGGCGGCCATTTTTAACAACATCTTCTATTGCGTGGGCTCGGTCAGCTACCCGGCGTCATTTGCCGACATGGTGTTCGATCATAACACCTTTTTCGGCCATCACCCCGCCAGTGAGCCGGCCGATGCGCACAAGCTGACCAGCGATCCGTTGCTGGTGGCGCCGGGGTCCGCCGTCCTGGGGCGCGAGAGTGTCAGCGGCTACCAGTTGCAAAGCGGTTCGCCGGCGATCGGCAGCGGCCGGAATCCGGGCTCGGAGCTGCTCGGCGCGCGCGACTATTGGGGCAACCCGGTGTCGGCCACGGCCGCGCCCAATCGCGGCGCATACAACGGCCCGGGCATCGCGGACGTGCCGCAAAACTGGGCGTTCAACGCCACCGTCACGTCCTCCAGTGCGCACGAGAACAACGAGTGGTCGCGCTCCCGTCTGGTCGATGGCCAGCGCACGTCGTTTTATTTCACGAGCGGTTTTTCCTCGGTGCTGGGGCAGACCGCCGACCACCCCGAGTGGGTGGCGCTCGACTTCGGCGCGCAGCGATCCGTGGGAAAAGTGATCCTCCATCCGGTCACGCTTCCGGGCCGCGTCGGCAGAGGTTTCCCCCGCGATTTCCAGATTCAAGTGTGGGATGGGTCGGCCTGGCAGACCCGCGTGACGCGCACCGGCTATACGGTGACGGACGCCCAGCCGCAGGTCTTCGCGTTTGAAACGCCGGCGACGACCGACAAAATTCGCATCTCCTGCACCGCACTCGATCAAGTGGCGTCCGACTACGTCCTGCAACTAGCCGAGGTCGAAGTCACCCCCTGAAGCCTGCGAGCCTGCCTCCTGACTTCGGCAACGATTGAGTACAAGCGGCGGGGTTCGGCGACCCCGCCCTACAATAGAAATGATCCATTCCGTGTCTTCCGTGGGTTCCGTGGGCAGCTCAATCGATACGGATTTTACAGGAGGGCGCAGAGAGCGCGGAGAGAGCGGAGGAGGGGATCGCGCTGAGTTCTATTTCGTGTTTTTGGTGTGTTTCGTGGGCAGACGATCCAAGGCGGGTTTTACAGGAGCGCGCAGAGGAAGCGGAGAAGGCGGAGGAGGGGATGGGTTGGGCAGTACAGACAGGTCACAGAGAGCACCGAGACCGGCAGGAGGACACCGAGATGAACCAGTGGAAGATTGTATGTTGGCCAATGGAATTCACCCTGATCTCTCGGTGAACTCTCGGCTTATCTCCGCGGCCTCTGTGTCCAACTGCTGAGTACAGATTTTACAGGGGCGCGCAGAGGGAGCGGAGGAGGGGGCGCGTTGAATCCTGTTTCGGGTCTTTCGTGCGTTTCGTGGTGACCCTTTGCCTTGTTCAGGTTGGCGGTGCGGGCGCTTGCAGCACGAGAAGCCCTGCGCTCCGGGCCTCTCGCGGGGTTGCGACAGAGACCGGACGGGCGTCAGGCCTTCGCCAGCGCGGGCGCGGCGGGCGCGGCAGCGCCGGACTCCGGGGTCTCGCCCGTCCCATGGCCGCCGGGGCGGTCCACGATCACTCGCGCCGCCTGATACTGCGCGTAAAACTCCGGCTGGCTCTTCTTGAAGGGCACCAGCAACGGATCGAGTTCGTCGGTGAGAAACGCATCCGCCTCCTTGAACACCGCGCTCAATTGGGCGGTGGCCGCCCGCTTCACCGTCGCGACTCCGCGCGGACCGCTCAACGCCGAGACCGCCAGCCCGATCTTCGTCTGGAGCGCATCGATGTCTTCCGACTTGATATTATAGTCGACCAGCAACGACGCGACCGAGTTGGCCGCATCGTGGATCTGTTGGGCCAGCGTCACGCGGTCCTGTTGGCGGCCATAGCTGAAATCGCTGGGCTTCACGCGGACTTTGGCCGCGAGCTCACCGAGCTTGTTTTCCGTCGCATAACTCAGGGCGGCGCCCGCGATCAGCAGGGCCGCATCCGCCATCTCGGTCAGCGCTTTGTTCTTGTCGATCACCGCGCCGCAAGTGGGCTGGGCCTGGCTGGTGGCCAACGGCGAGATTTTGCCGACCACGCGCTGGAAACTCGCCACCTTGACCCCCAGGGCCGGCAGGGCGCTGACCATGGTGGGGTTGTTGTTGAACAGGGCGAGGACCGCCCGATACATCGACAGCTTGTTGTCCTGACTCGATAACATAGTTTATTCTCTGGTTGGAGGTTGAGGTTGAACTAACAAAGGGAAATGACGCCCGCGGCGCAGTGTCGGCCGGCCGCCGGTGGATCATTTAACCACCGCACGGGCAAAGGGATGATCCCATGCGTGCCCAGTCCGTCTCCCGGGGGCTTCGAGACCGCTCAAGGCGTCGCCGAGACGACTTGAGGCGGCGAAAAGACGAGACGAGGAGGCGCCGAGACGACTTGAAGACGCGAAAAGATGAGTTGAAGAGGCGATAAGACGCCAATAAGTGGCGATAAGATGAGTTGAGGAAGCGCCGAGACGACTTGAGGAGGCGAAAAGATGAGTTGAAGAGGCGATAAGACGCCAATGGGTGGCAATAAGACGGGGCTCGGAGCGTATAAGATCGGGCCGGGAACGCCTCGGACGACCCCCGCAAATCACCCCCGGGCGCGATGCGGCTTCGTGCCCAGTCCGGGTCTTGCGATGACCGGAGGCCAGGGCTGGGTGGTGCGACTGAGCCTGCCGAGACGTCGGCGCAGCAGCCAGAAGACGAGAAACGCGGTTGGAGACCAGGGGCATGGTGAACTCCCGAAAGGGGTAGAGGCGCAGAAAAGAACAAGAATCGATGCCTATGTCAATACACTAATCAAATAAGACTTTAGGCCAATTAAGATCATGTAACTCGATCAACGACTGGCTGGGATGTCATCCCAATGAATCCTACTGCTCTGCTTCCAATCAAAAGCAGTGTCCGATGATAAAATTACTATCGGACAGAGCTTAGCGCGCTTCATTGTCCTGACTGACTGTGGTGCGATCCCCTGAATGCCAATGGAGCAATGGCATGCTCTGCCCTGGGTGTATTTCGTTTCATCAACATGCCTCGGTTCAATACCCAGAAATCAAGCGATTTGAGTATCAAGGCATGACTGTAAAAGTGCTGGTTGCCCGACCACACGAGAAATACTGCCGGCATGCATGCACCCACGAACCCCACTTTTCTGATTCTGAACAAAAGATAACGAAGTTTAGGGAGGCATTTATTATCCGACCTTTGGGCGCTTCGTTCCCTAGGCTGCCTTCTGCTCGGTAGTCTGGGCTCAAGAGGAGTCTGGCACTGCCAATCCGCGCGCAAGAGACTGACACTTCCGGAGGCGGTACTGCGGTGCCCTGATTTATGATTTGCGGGGACGGCCGCGGCGGGCGGAGGCGGCGGGCTTCAAGGCTTGGCCGTTGTTCTTCGTGCCGGTGAGTTCGGCGACGAGGGCGGAAAGGAGTTTTTCGGCGGTGGCGCGCCCGGCGGCGAGCTGCGTTTCCAAGGTGTCCACCAAGGCCATCAGTTGCTCCACTTTGGCCACGATCCGGCGTTGTTCGCGGAGAGTCGAGATGCCGAAGTCCGTGCCGATGAAGCCGCCGGAGAAGCAGGCCGGAGCATGGGCGCTCTTCTTGCCGAGCATGACGCGGTAGTAGCTTTTCATTTGGCGCTGGGATGCGAGAGAGTGATTTGCAGCTTAAAGAGTAGCGGATCGAGGCGCTTATATTTGGGGTCGTTGCGCAGCCAATAGTGGGCGAGGTAGTGGCAGGTTGGGCAAAGCGTCACCAGATCCTCAATTTTCGTGTCTTTGGGTCGTTCGTATTCGCTCAAGGGATCGAGGTGGTGAACATGCACGATCTGGTCCTCGAAGTGAAAACTGCAGGCGCGACAGGTAAATTTGTCTCGCTCCTTGGCTTGCTGAGCTAGTTTGGAGCTGCGGCGAACCCGATATCCTTTGACCTCCTCTTTGCCCCCTTCGAGGTCGGTGACGTCTTTGATGTCGAGGGCGTCTTCCTCTGCACGAACGTCAAGAATAGCCGAGCTTATGCGCTGTTCTTTCGCGCTGTGCTTGCCGATCCATAGGGGCTTCAAGTCATCCGCGTAAAAGAACCAGCGATATTTTGCATCAGGATCCGCGGATAGTCCGTGTGAATCGTAGAGCGTGGATCGAATTTGTTTTAGGAACACCTCCGGATCGTTGTCTGGCTTCGCGACGACGTGGCCAAACACCGCCATGATTTGTCTCCGATGGGAGTCTGAAATGATGGACTCGTAGCGCTCGGGGTCGGCCAAATGCATGAGCGCCGGATGAGCGCCACAAAAGTGGGGCACAGCAAAAATCCCGCGTTTGGCGCCGTCTTCGTGAAGCGCTTTGCGGCATATTTCAGCAACCTGCGACTTGAGCTGATCCACGGTCGCGGCTGCTGAACTGGCTGCGATGGTGCTGAGCACGCGCAGGGCCGCGATGATTTCCCAATATTTGTTGGTGAGATACCACGGGCCCGGATTGGCGATGATGTGCGGGGCGCTGAAAAAGTAGCGCTCTCCATTGACCACCTGTTCGGGATCAGAAAACCAGCGCAGCGCATAAGCCCGCTTCCCTTCCGGCGTGATGTTCAGCATCGGCATCGCCCAGAGATATTCGACATTGGCGAAGACGATTTTGGTCTGTTCGGAGGCGCCTGTAAATTGGCGGGCGACCTTTTGCTCAAAGTCCTTATCCGATTCATCTGCGCCATCGATAAACCTCTCCGCTATGTCTTTGAATGCCGCATCGAGGTCGAGTTGGTCGTCGTGTCGAGTGACATAGCTCTTCCGCTGGATGACGAAGCGCTCGAGAAATTCGTCGAAGACGCGGTAGGCGTGGAAGCGTTTCCAGTCGAATGCTTCTTTGCTCATTGCCCAAATCGAATTAAGTGCTGAACGATGCCATGTGATTACTCTAGGCGTTGTCTAAAATTGTCTGCACCCAATCGAGGTCGCGGCGCAGGCTCAGGTAGAGTCGAGCTGCGACACTGTATGGCGCTTTAGGACCCAATCGAGCAGCGAGGCGATTTTTGATATCTACCCTTTCAGGACTGTTCGCAGGTAGCGCTTCATAAGTTCTCACGTCAGTGGAGATATCATTGCACAGCTGCTCACGCTTTGAATTGAACTCTGGGTGATCGAGGTTGAGCAGTATTTTGCTCTGCTCAACTCGGTCGCGGGCTATCGCGTCGCCGTTGAACTTCGGATTCAAAACTGGACGCCCATCGACTTGGAAAGCCAAAAGTTCACAATCCGTCGGAACACAGGGATCTAGGATTATTGGCTTTTCTACACGTAGTTTCTTTTTGCCTTTTGCGCGTAGCCGTGGGGCCAGAAGTGGAAAATTATCTCCTTTGCCGCCCGCGCATCCGTAAAGGGAATTGTGTTTAGGGCTATTAGCCCAATCACATGCGATTCGATAGTTTTCCGGGTCGTAGGCCAGCCACCAGTAGTCACAAACAGGACGATAGTGGTCTACCCCTAGCGGTGCGCCGACCAGCTCGACCTCGGTATACCAGCATTTGTTTCCGAGGACAGCTGTAGCTAGATCCTTAACAGGCTTCCATTTGTTTGGTCCGTTTCTGTCTGAGTGAGACTTTCGATTCGCCGCCGCCATCCCCGCCGCCTTTTTGTGAGCCCTGAACAGTCGGGCACTTACGTCTTGTCCGGCCTTATTGGCGAATATCGTCGCAAGAAGAATTTTGAGATCGACGTGTCGCATGGCTCAACCTTGAGCGAGATCAGGATGCTCTCGCAGGAATCTCACGTAGTGCGGATCTCGCTCACTAACTCCGGGCAGTATTTCTAGTTTCTGATTTAGTGCTCTCAGCCTAGTCCGATCTTGATCTGAAAGCGTTTCCTTGACGCTAAGAGCGAGCCGTTCGTCTAGGAGCTTTTGAGTTTCCTTGTCCAAACTCGACGGTAAGCCGAAAAATTCGGCGCTGCACAAAAGATTAGCGATACCTTGGCCGCGTGGATTCCGATGGGGGCGTGAAAATCCTTGGCTATTCGGATGCGCGAGCAGCACTTGTTCGCGGCTCATTCCTGAAATGATGACCGGATCGTGCGTTGCCATGAGAACCGTGGAACTGGAACTTGGAGGCATCGCTTCCGCGAACATGCTTGGATAATCCCACGACCAGTGCGGATTCAGATGAGTGTCCGGTTCATCAAGGAGTATGAGGTTTTCCTTTTGATGCGTGAGGGTTGCGGCGCCAATCACAGCCAGCAACTGTTTCTCGCCTTCACTTAGGCTATCGAATGAGAAGCGACTATCCTCGTTCTTGCGTTTCAGCCTAAATGAAACCGAGATCAACATTCCCCGAGCGCGTAGGCTTTCTAGCGCTAAGTAAACATTTTCGCCTCCAGCTTGGAGTCTTTGGGCAAGTTTTTTGATGCCAGTCTCGCGCCCTTCTCTGAAGTGGTAGGTACGTTTCAAAGGTTTCCTGATGCGACGCCTAGAACCATCTGCCAGATTTTCACGTGGAATCTCCAGAATTCCCATGCCTGTCTGTTCTGACGAGGTTGCGTCTATGGCTGACACAATTCGTCGAATTGCACCCTCGGTGTTCCAAAGTATTGGCTCGTGCACTTCGGGGTCGAATCCCGCTGGAGAGCACAGGACGATTTTCACATCTGAGATCGCTTCCAGTTGTAGTCGATCAAGCAGGTTTTGGTAACCGTGGGCAAATAGACCGACTAGAATGCTTTGTGATTGCTCGTTACTGGACTGAACGAAGAGCGGCCGGAATCGGTCTGTTTCGGGATTGCGCGTTAGTTTTTGAAAATGGCGCCGGTAACTAGCGATCAGTTTTTGAACTCTTCGGCACTCTCCAGAATAGTAGATAAGGATAAGCGAGGGATAAAAATCCTGACCCGGGTTTTCGCGCAGTCGTCTACTAAATTGGCTTAGCGGAATTTGGTGGCCATTCGCTGAGATAAAAAACCGGCCATTGTTGCGCTGGAGCACAACTATTTGTCCATGCGTTTCAAATTCTAGGTGAAACTCAAAGCGCGGAGTTTTCTCGAAGTAACAACCGATCAGAATTAGGAGAATTGCTTCGATGAGATTGGATTTTCCGCTGCCATTGCTGCCGATGACTGCGTGGAGCAAGGTCTGCGAGGTGAACTCCACGTCGCAATTGCGCACGTTTTTGTATCCACTAATCTTCAGTCGCCTAAGTTTCATTGTTAGCTAGGCGAGGCAGTTTTCGGATGTCATAGAGGCGTCCTTTAATTGGTGATTTCGGCGGCTTGGCGGCGGCTCGAATTTAGACATTCAGGTCGATTTGCGGGGGCGGCCGCGACGGCCGGTGCCGGCGGGCTTCGAGACTTTGCCGGTGCTCTTCGTGCCGGTGAGTTCGGCGACGAGGGCGGAGAGAAGTTTTGTGGCGGTGGCGCGTCCGGCGGTGAGCTGCGTTTCCAAGTCGTCTACCAAGACCATCAGTTCCTTAACTTTGGCCACGATCCGACGTTGTTCGGCGAGCGGGGCTGTTACACAAGGAAAGCCGGAGAGCTTTCCTTGATAAATGGCGCACACGTTCGTGGTGTTCGATTTTAGTTTCTCGAGTTCGGCGCTCCCCTGTGGACTACGGAACCAGTAGTCGAGGAAGTCCGGCGAAAAGCCTTCGATGAATCTAACCCGGAGAATGTTGTTGTTATAGAGAATGGGGTCGTCGGTCGAAGCGCGAAACACGCAGGTTTTACCCACAAGTTCTCTGCTGTTCCGCGTATTGAATAAGAAGTCGCCATCGGTCAGCGCGAACGTCTCGACCTCCTCGGGAGTTGCATCGATTCGGGTGAGATCGGAGAGGTCGACTCCACCGGAGTTCCGAATGTTGTTCATCTTGAAGTAGCCGACGGCCTTGTCGGGCCCTTGCATGGAACGTCCGCGATCAATTCCGACCGAGGCGTGCAGTGGCAGTCTGCGGAATGGTGCCCATTCCCAGCCAACAGGCAGCTCGAACAATGGCTCGAAAGCCGTGGATTCTTCGCTCTCTGGCTCATCGGAGGTCCGAGTCCGCATTGCACGTTTTGGTGCTGCATCAATGCGTTTGAGAAGTCGCGCGGCTGGTTCGTCGTTGGGGTCTTGGGAGACGAGTTTGCCTTGGACGGCGAGGGTGAGGATGGCTTTGCGGAGGTCGGCGGGGGGGATGGGGACGGAGTCGTGGAAGAGGTAGTGGAGATTGCCGGCGGTGGGCGCTTCGGCGAAGCGGGCCAGCGACGCGCGGGCGAGCGCGGCGTGCCGCTTCTCCCGTTCCTGCTGCTGCTCCTCCAGCCGATCACACAAGGCCATCAACTCATCCACCTTCGCCACGATCCGCTTCTGCTCGGCGAGGGGCGGCGTTGGAATAGGGAGCGAGTCGAGATTGCTCTTGCCGAGGTTGTTGATGCCGATGCCTCGACCTGCGGCAGTGACCCAAGACGAATACTGCGGTGTTTGGAAGTAGCGGGCCAAAACGTCATCCGGGATTGCGCTCTTGTTGCGGATAACACCGCAGAAAGCTCCAAATGCACCCTTGAACTCGGTGACAACAGGTGCCGCCTTTCCGACGAGCTTCTTGCTGCCGCTCGACATCGCGATGAGAATATCTCCGAGCCGCACAAACTGTTCATCGCGGATGTTATCGCGAGGCACATAGACGAGCTCGTCGAAGTTGATGCCCTTGCCGATGTTGTTTGCGCGTAGTAGCGGAAAGGAGCCAGCGATGGGGAAATCGCTCGCGTCAGTCTTTTTATACGACACTCCGCGGATCACATCGAATACGTCGCTACCTCGTTGCCATTTCCAAGAGGCGGGAATTGCCGGTAGCTCGGGCGCTCCTTCCTTCACCCATTCCTTGGGCATCGGTTGGCTTCGCTCTTCTCCAGAGAATGCGCCGCTGAAGGCGGACCACAGCACCAGCTCGCGCATCCTCGGCACCGCATCCGGCGCGTCGGCGAACAGGTCGAATTTTTCGAAAAACGTCTCCAGCTTCATTCGGCGGAACCGGCGGTGGCGGTGAGGGCGCGTTGGAGTTCGTTTTTCAACCGGGCGCGGGTGTCGGCGATCTGGCCGAGGAGCTTTTCGTATTCGGGCAGGAGGTGGTCCACGTCGCCGTGGCTCTCTTCGACTTTGCGCGGGTTCTTTTGGTCGAGGTTGTAGTTGGCAGCCTTGATTTGCTCGATGGAGACGCGCCAGGCCTGCGGGGTTTCCACGCGGCTCTTAAAACCGTCAGACTCGTCGCCCCACCAGTCGATCTCGGGTTGAAACTCCTCGAAGCGCATCGGCTTCGTCTTGTTGTAGCTGGTGACGCCCTCCGGGTAGGGGTGCTCGTAGAACCAGATGTGCGAGGTGGCGGGCTGCTCGCTCTCGGGCTTCTTGGTGAAGAAGAGAATGTTGGTCTTGATACCGGTGTAGGGGGCGAAGACGCCGTTGGGCAGGCGGACGATGGTGTGGAGGTGGCACTGGGTCACGAGTTCCTGCTTGAGGCGGGTCTTCATGCCCTCGCCGAAGAGGAAGCCATCGGGCAGGACGACGGCGGCGCGGCCGTGGTTTTTGAGCAGTTTGATGATGAGCGCCATGAAGAGATCGGCGGTCTCGCGGGTGCGGAAGGTGGCGGGGAAGTTGTTCTCGATGCCGTCCTCCTCGGTGCCGCCGAAGGGCGGATTGGTGACGATGACGTGGACGCGGTCCTTGTCGGTGTAGTCCTTGTAGGGGCGGGCGAGGGTGTTGCCGTGGCGGATATTGGTCGGCGTATCGATGCCGTGCAGGATCATGTTGGTCGTGCAGAGCATGTGAGGCAGGGCCTTCTTCTCGACGCCGTGAATGCTCTCGATCAGGGCCTCCGCGTCCTTCGCGGATTTCACGTAGTGCTTCTTCTTGTGGTCGATGGTGCAGGCGAGGAAGCCGCCGGTGCCGCAGGCGGGATCGAGCACGATCTCGTCGAGCTGCGGGTCCACGCGGTTGACGATGAATTGAGTGACGGCGCGCGGAGTATAGAATTCGCCCGCGTTGCCGGCGGACTGGAGGTCCTTGAGGATTTGCTCGTAGATGCTGCCGAAGGTGTGGCGGTCCTCGGTGTTGTTGAAATTGATCTCGCTGATCTTGTTGATGACCTGGCGCATCAACGTGCCCGACTTCATGTAGTTGTAGGCATCCTCGAAGACGTTGCGGATGACCTGGGCGCGTTTGCCGGTCGGGCCTTCGAGCACGAGCTTTTCCTTGAGGGTCGGGAAGAGCTTGTCGTTGACGAAGTCGGCCAGTTCGTTGCCGGTCATCCCTTCGGACGAGGCGGCCCAGTGGCGCCAGCGCAGCTTTTCCGGGAGGGGCGATTTGTAGTCGTCTTCGAGGAGTTCGATCTCGGCCTCGCGGTCGTCGTAGATTTTGAGGAAGAACATCCAGACGAGCTGGCTGATGCGCTGGGCGTCGCCGTCGACGCCGACATCCTTCCGCATGATGTCCTGAATAGATTTAATGGCTCCGCTGACGTTGCTCATGCTGATGCTTTTTGGCTGAAAAGTTCGTGTTCGAGGTCCTGCAGGGCGCTTTCGTAGGCCGCCTTGCCGCCGAAGGCCTCGTTGATGATCTCGACGGGCGTGCCCATCTTGTCGAAGGGGGTAAGTTTAAGAACCTTGGGGCTCTCGATGGTGAGGATGCCCTCGTCGGCGTATTTATCCAAGAGGGCGTCGAGGACGGCGCGGGCCTTGGCGCCGTATTTGGTGAAGTAATCGCGCTTGCGGACCTTGTCGGCGCGCTCCTTGCGGGTGAGGGGCGGCTGGTCGTAGGCGATGTGGCAGATCAGGTCGAAGTCGCCGTAGTCCTTGCCGACCTCCTCGGCGAGTTTGGGCAGCTCGATACCGTATTCTTCAAGCTCCTTGACGATGGCTTCCTTTTTCTTGGCGGCGTTCCACGTGGTGATGAAGGCGTCGAGGGAGGCGAATTCCTGGCGGATATGTTTGCGGCTGTAATCGCGGTAGGACTCGGTGACCATGCGGCCATCGTCGCCGCGGTATTCGACCGTTTTGGCGAGGATGCTGACCTCGACTCCGCTGACGTGGATTTTCTTGGAACCGCCGGACGGCCCGGGTTCAGGAGGCTCCGGCGGTTCGGGGGGATCAGGAGGGACGGGGTCGTCGCCTGGGCCCGGCTCGTAAATGACAACGGGGTCGCCGTCAAAGTCGGGATCCTTGAAGAGCTCGGTCGCGTTCTTGAAATCCATCACGGTGAAGAAGAACTTGCCGAAGTCTTCCTCGATGCGGGTGCCGCGACCGACGATCTGTTTGAACGTGGTCATCGAGTTGATGGTCTTGTCGAGAACGATGAGCTTGCAGGTCTTGGCGTCGACGCCGGTGGTGAGAAGCTCGGAGGTGGTGGCGATGACTGGGAACTTGGACTCGGGGTCGATGAAGTTATCGAGCTCGGCCTTGCCCTCGACGCTGTCGCCCGTGATGCGCATGACGTATTTGGGGTTGTCGAGTGCGAGCCGGCCGGCGGCGTTGGTGATGGCCACGCGCATGCGTTCCGCGTGATCGATGTCTTCGCAGAAGATGATCGTCTTGGAAAACGGATCGGTGGCGCGGAGCAGCTCCATGACGCACTTGGCGACGAGCTTGGTGCGCTGGTTGAGAACCAGGATGCGATCCATGTCGGCTTGGTTGTAGGTGCGCTGCTCGATCTTCTGGCCGAGATCGTCCAGCATTCCCGGCGGCGGCGTCCAACCGATCAGATCCTTGTCGAGATGATAGCGGACAACCTTGTAGGGAGCGAGGAAGCCATCCTCGATACCCTGCTTGAGTTTGTAGGTGTAAACGGGTTTGCCGAAGTAAGTGATGTTGGAGGTGTATTTCGTTTCCTTGGGCGTGGCGGTGAGGCCGATCTGGGTCGCGCTGGAGAAATACTCGAGGATCTCGCGCCAGGCGGAATCATCGGCGGCGCTGCCACGGTGACATTCGTCGATGACGATGAGGTCGAAGAAGTCGCGCGAAACGTTTTTGAAGATTTTGTCCTCCTCGGCGGGGCCGGTGATGGCTTGGTAGAGGCCGAGGTAGATTTCGTAGGCGGGATCGATCTTGCGGTTCTTGATCTTGGTCATGACCGCGCCGAACGGCTTGAAGTCGTTAACGAGGGTTTGGTCGGCGAGGATGTTGCGGTCGACGAGGAAGAGGGTGCGTTTGGCTTTTTTGGCCTTCCAGAGCCGCCAGATGATTTGGAAGGTGGTGTAGGTCTTGCCTGTGCCGGTGGCCATGACCAGCAAGAGGCGGCTCTGGCCTTTGGCGATGGCTTCAAGGGTGCGGTTGATCGCTTCGCTCTGATAGTAGCGAGGCTCTTTGCCGTAGGCGTCGAGGTGGTATGGCTGGAGGACGAGCTCCTCCTCGGCGTCTTTGATGTTCCGGTGCTGTTTGTAGCGCCGCCAGAGTTCCTCTGGGGACGGGAAGTCGGAGAGCGGGAACTCGCTCTCGGTGTCTTCGCCGGCGGCCGGGACCTTGTTGTGGGAAGCGAAAGCGTCGCCGTTGGAGCTGAAGGCGCTGGGGACGTTGAGAATGCCAGCGTAGCCCAGGGCCTGCTGGAGGCCGTGGCTGACGGTGTGGTTGTTATCCTTGGCCTCGACGATGGCGAGAGGGATGCCGGCCTCGCGGAGCAAGGCGTAGTCGGCGCGCTTACTCTTCTTTTTGTTCCGCGATGACAGGTTGCCACGGACGACGATGGGCCCGGGCGAGATGGGATATTCGCGGCGAATCTGGGTCAGCTGGCTCCAGCCGGCGGCCTTGAGCGCGGGCGTGATGAAGAGATCGCAGATGTCGATTTCGCTGAGCTGCTGTTTTTCCTGTTTGGTCATGCTGCGATTAGCTCGGGAGTGGAGTTGTAGAGGAGGAAGCCGCTGTTAAAGACGGGAGGCAAGCAAGGTTGTGCAGCGTTTGGTGTCACAATGTCAAAATCGGACGGCCTCGTCACCTCGGCCGCTACGAAGGCGCTGGGCGTGACCGGCGGAGTGTTCGGTGGGCGATTAATCCGAAACGGATTTTACAGGAGCGCGCGGAGGGAGCGGAGAAGGCGGAGGAGAGTGGCCGCAAGGATGCACAAAAAGATGTCTGTGGCTCCGGCCCGCACGTAAAGCGCGCCCATAGGCACGGCGTTGGGTTGAGGCATCACCTTGTGACTTCTTGCGCTTATTTGTGGCGAAATTTCCGGGCGTTTGAATGTGGCTCGTAACTGTAGGGCGGCATCGCCGAATGCCGCCGGGATTGGGGGGGGCGCGTTGTACAGGCGGCGGGGTTCGGCGACCCCGCCCTACAATAGAAACGATCTATTTCGTGTCTTTGGTGTGTTTCGTGGTGACCCATTGCATCGTTCGAATGCACGGCCTCGTTACCTCGGCCGCTACGGTTTCTATTCCGTGTTTTCGGTGTGTTCCGTGGGCGATTAATCCGAGGCAGGTTTTACAGGAGCGCGCAGAGGAAGCGGAGAAGGCGGAGGAGGGTATGGGGTGGGCAGTTCAGACCGGTCACAGAGTGCACCGAGACCGGCAGGAGGACACCGAGTGGAACCAGTGGAAGACTGTGGGTTGGCAATGGAATTTACCCTGCTCTCTCAGTGAACTCCCGGCTTATCTCCGCGGCCTCTGTGTCCAACTGCTGAGTACAGATTTTACAGGAGCGCGCGGAGAGCGCAGAGGAGGATGGGTTGAGTTCAATTTCGTGTTTTTGGTGTGTTTCGTGGGCAGACGATCCAAGGCGGGTTTTACAGGAGGGCGCAGAGGAAGCAGAGGAGCGGCAGGAGGGGATGGGGTGGGCAGTTCAGACAGGTCACAGAGTGCACCGAGACCGGCAGGAGGACACCGTGAGGGACCAGTGGAAGACTGTATGTTGGCCAATGGAATTCACCCTGATCTCTCGGTGAACTCCCGGCTTATCTCCGCGGCCTCTGTGTCCAACTGCTGAGTACAGATTTTACAGGAGGGCGCAGAGAGCGCGGAGGAGGGGATGGGTTGAATTCTATTTCGTGTCTTTGGTGTGTTTCGTGGTGACCCAGTGCAGTGTTCGAGGGCACGGCCTCGTCACCTCGGCCGCTACGGTTCCTATTCCGTGTCTTCGGCGTGTTCCGTGGGCAACTCAATCGAGACAGATTTTACAGGAGGGCGCAGAGGAAGCGGAGGAGGGGCGAACGGGGTGGCGGCAAGGTCGTATGACTGGAGCGGGGGTGATCGCGCGTGAGACGAAGGGTTAACGGAAGTATTCGCGCTCAATCCGCCCTGTTGTCAGGCCGATGTTGGCAGGACTGCACATGGTTTTGACGATATTTTCCTCCCGTTTGGGGAGCAGGTGGGCGCCCAGACGGGCGCTGGCAGCTGCTTTGGCTGCTGCCTGCCTCTGGGCGGGAATGCTGGCAACTCGTTCGTGGGCGCTGCCGGCGGATCGTGCGGCGGGCGATTATCAGGTGAACGGCTGGTCGGCGGCCGAGGGGTTGCCGTCGAGCCGCGTGCGCGACTTCGTGCAAACCCGCGACGGTTTTCTCTGGGTGGTCACGGTGCAGGGTGTGGCGCGGTTTGACGGCGTGAAGTTTTCGCGGGCGGATAAAACGAACGAGATCTTGCGGTCGCGTGACATTTACTCGGTGTTAGAGGTGCCCGATGGCGCGGTCTATTTCTCGTCCTCGTCGGGACTGTTTCTGAAGAACGAAACCGGGATTCGGTTGCTCGGTCCCGAGTCGGGGCTGCCCAATACGTTGCTCTTCATCCTGGGCTCGACCCGCGATGGCACGGTGGTCCTGAGCAGTTTGCAGGGGCTGATCTTTGTGCGCGACGGGCGGCGCGTGACCCGCGAGGGGCCCTGGCAGCAAATCTCCGGATTGGTGCGGGCGTTTCTGGACCGTGGCGAACAGGGATGTCTGGTGGCCGCCGAGTCCGGGCTCTGGCTCGTACGCGGGGAGAAGATCGAGCGGCTGGATGCGGCCGGCGCCGGTGCGCGGCCGGCGTTTTCCTGTTTCGAGGAAATGGGCGACGGCCGCCTGCTGGTGGGATCGAACACCGGCCTGCATAGTGTCGAGACCGACGGCACGCTGCAGAAGATCGCGCTGCCGGCCGGCGAGGTGAAAAAGCTTCCCCCGGTGCTTTGTTTGCGGCGGGACCGCCACGGCAGCATCTGGGTCGGCACCAACAACGGATTGTTTCGGCTGAGCAATGGTCGGCTGGAACGGGCGGATTACCGGGATCACATCGGACGGAGCTATATCGTGCAACTGCGCGAGGATCGGGAAGGCTCCCTCTGGGTGGCCACCGTGCTCGGCTTGTTCCGGCTGGTGGATTCCCCGGCTTCGACCATCGGATCGGATCAAGGCATCGACCGGCCGAATACCGGCGCGATCTGCCGGTTGCACGATGGCGGATTTCTGGTCAGTGCGACGGGTGGCACGTTGTACCGCTACGATCCGGTCGCGGGCACGGCGCGGCGGCTGGTGCTGCGGCCTGGCGCGGACTTGAGCAACATCATTGCGCTGACGCAGGACCTGCAGGGCGATGTCTGGGTGGGGTCGGGCACGGGGTTGTTTCGCCTGGAGGCCGCGGACGTCGATAATCCCGCCGCGATCGTGAGCCCGCACGCCGAGCCGATCAAAGAGCGGGTCAACACCCTCCTGGCCGAGAAGGACGGTCTGTGGGTCGGCACGCGCGGAGGGCTGTACCACCGGCAGGCCGGGAGCTATCGGCGCTACACGCGGGCCGACGGGTTGCCGGGCAATTTCGTGCGCTCGATCCTGCGGGCGCAGGACGGTGCGCTGTGGGCGGCGGTGCCGCCGGATTATCTCTCGGCGGAGGCGAAGCAACCGGCGGTCTACGTGGCGCGCCTGGTCGGAGAACAGTGGGAGACGTTTCCGATGCAAGACGGCAAGGCCAGTCATCGTATCCGCTCCATCTTTGAAGACTCTGCCGGCACGATCTGGCTGACGACTTCCGGCGAAGGGCTCAACTGCTACAAACAGGGGCGCTGGTATCGTTATGGGACGCGGGAAGGGTTGAACGAGGACTATATTTCCAGCATCGCGGAGGACACGGAGGGCTTTCTGTGGATCGGCACTTTTCATGGCATCATGCGGGTGTCGCGCATGGCGTTCGATGCACTTGATGCCGGGCATCTGAGCCGGCTTCCCGTGACCGTGTATTCGCTCGCGGACGGCTTGAGGAGTTCGGATTGCAGCGAAATCGGCGCGCCCAACGTCGTCCGGCTGGATGATGGGCGGATCTGTTTCCCCACGAGCCGCGGGGTGGCGGTGATGAATCCGCATCGCGTGCAGACCAGCGCAGTCGTGCCGCCGGTTTTTATCGAGAGCTTGCATGCCGACGGGCATGCGGTGGCGCTGCATTCGCCCATCGTGCTGGCGCCCGGCACCCAGAACATCCAGCTGGGTTTCACGGCGCCGAGTCTGCGCACGCTGGAAAAAGGGCGGTTCCGCTACCGGCTCCTGCCGGTGAACGAGCAATGGACCGAGGCCAACAGCGGCCGCTCGGTGTTGTTCCACCAGCTGCCCAGCGGGACGTACCGTTTCGAAGTGGTGGCGGAGAACAGCGACGGCGTGAGTGGCGCCTCGCCCGCCCGGCTGGAATTTAACGTCGCGCCGCATTGGTACGAGACGAACGGGTTCCGCGCCGGAGCGGTGTTGGCGCTGCTATCGGTGATCGTCCTGCTGCACTGGCTGCGCACGCGCACCATGATGCGGCGGACTTTGCGGCTGCAGCATCTCAACGAAGAACTGGAGGCGCGCGTCTCCGAGCGCACCCAGGAGCTGGCTGCCGCCAAGGAGCAGGCGGAGGCCGCCAACCGGGCCAAGAGCGCCTTTCTCGCGACGATGAGTCATGAGATCCGCACGCCGATGAACGGCGTCATCGGCATGACCAATCTGCTGATGGACGCGCGGCTCGCGCCCGAGCACGCCGAGTGGGTGCGCACCATCCAGACCAGCGGCGAATCGCTGCTGACGCTGATCAACGACATCCTCGATTACTCCAAGATCGAGGCGGGCAAGATCGAGCTGGAGGCGCGGGAATTTTCCCTGCGCCAGTGCGTGGAGGAGGCGTTGGAACTTTTCGCGGTGCTGGCGCAGGGCAAACGGATCGAACTCGCCTACCTGATGGCGCCGGGGGTGCCGGAGTGCATCGTCGGCGACAGCGCGCGGCTGCGCCAGGTCATCGTCAATCTCGTGGGCAACGCGCTGAAGTTCACCTCGCGCGGCGAGGTCGTGGTGGCGGTGGAGGCGCGGCGCGGCGCGACGGAGCACTTTGAAATCGAAGTGGCGGTGCGCGACACCGGCATCGGCATCGCGCCCGACCAGCAGAGCCGGTTGTTCAAGGCCTTCTCGCAAGTGGACGCGTCGACCACGCGGCGCTTCGGCGGCTCCGGGCTCGGGCTCACCATCAGCCGGCGGCTGGTGGAGTTGATGGGCGGGCGCATCTGGGTGGAGAGCACGCCCGGCGCGGGCAGCACGTTCCGCTTCACGTTTCAGGCGGAGGCGCGGTCGACTCTGGTGCAAGTGGAGACGGTGGCGCGACCCGAGGTGCTGGTGGGCAAACGCGTGCTGGTCGTGGACGACAACGCGACCAACCGCGAGCTGTTGCTCGCGCTCACGGGCTCCTGGGGCATGCAGACCAAGGCGGTCGCGTCTGGCGCCGATGCGCTGGCGCTGCTCAACGACGGCGGCGAGTATGACTGCGCCATTGTGGACATGCAGATGCCCGGGCTCAACGGCGTGCAGCTTGCCGAGGCGATTCGCCGCCGGCCGGCGACGGCGGTGTTGCCGTTGCTCCTGTACAGCTCGCGCCAGGGCCAGACGACCAATCCGCATTTCCATGCCGTGCTGCCCAAGCCCGTGAAATCGACCCAGCTGCTCGGCGCGCTCGCGGCGCTATTCGACGAGCAACCGGCCGCGGAAGCGGTGCCGGCGGAGCCCGCGACGCGCAGCATGTTCGACGCTACGCAGGCGACGCGGCATCCGTTGCGCATTTTGCTGGCGGAGGACAATGCGGTGAACCAGCGCGTCATCGGCCTGCAACTCGAACGGCTCGGGTACCGCATCGATCTGGCGGTGGATGGACGCGAGGCGATCGAGTGCTGCGCCAGATTGCATCCCGACGTCATCTTGATGGATGTGCACATGCCCGAGCTCGACGGTCATGCGGCCGCGCGGCAGATCCGGCAACAGACGGGCGATGCCCGGCGGCCGTGGATCATCGCGCTGACCGCCGGCGCGATGCTGGAGGATCGCGACAAGGCCTTTGCGGCCGGCATGAACGATTTTCTCGGCAAACCGGTGCGCGGGCACGAACTCGCCGCGGCCCTGACGCGGGCGCACGCAGAGTTGCAGCGTGTGGCGAACGGGCCCGGCCAATGAGGCGCGGCGCTTATTCCGGCGGGACGTAGTTTTGCAGGCCGCCGTAGGCTTTGAACCGGCGGTACACGATCACCGTGCAGATCAGCGCGAGGAAGGAAAACCCCGCCGCCCACAGATAAATGTAGCGGTAGGGATTGCCGAACAGATCGAGCAGATAGCCGCAGAGGGGGCCGGAGATCATCATGCCGAGCGAATAGCAGGCGATGCGCGCGCCGTCGAACGAGGCGAATTTCAACTTGGGGAAAAGTTTCGAGCCGATGGGCTGGCTGGCGGTGAGCCAGAAGCCGGTGATCGTGCCGTAAAACACGAAGAAGAAGCCGAACGTGGCGGCATCGCGCACGAGGAAAAACGCCAGCAGCGAAGACGTGAGGTACAGGCAGAGGCCGGCGATCGTGACGCGCAGCGGATGGAATTTGTCCGCCAGCCAGCCCACGGGATAGGCCTGCAGGAGCGAGAGGAACAATTGCAACGTGGCGTACTTGCCCAGCGTGGCCATGTCCATCTTCACCGTCTTGGCAAAATAGATGTAGAAGAGGTTGAACGGCGTGGTGGCCATCCACACGAAGGCGAACGAGAGAAAGATCCACACGTAATACGAGTTGGAAAAACAGTCGCGGAAGTAGGTCCTGATCGCGTCGAACGCTCCGCCGGCGCGCTGGGCCGGACGCGGCGGCGGTGGCGGATATTGGCCCTCCTTCACCTTGAAACACATCAGGCTGAAACTGAAAAAATACAGCGCGCCGATGCCGATGAAGATGGCGGCGTAGTGCGTCTCGGCGTTGCCGAAGAGGTAAAAGTTGAAGAGCATGCCGGCGCCGAGGCTGAAGACGCGGAACATCGCGAAAAACCGGCTGATGATGGCTTGCGGCACCACGTCGTTGATCAGACCGAAGAACGCCGAGTTGCAGGTGATGGTGCACAGCTCGAAGACCGTCCAGAAGCAGGCAAACACGATGACAATGGTGATGTTCTCCGTCCACCGGGTGATCTGCACCGCCTGATGCAGCCAGCGCCCGAGATCGGGGCTGAAGGCGAGCCCGATCATCGAGCAAAACGCGATCGGCGTCGGCACGAATAGAAACGGAATCCGGCGGCCCCAGCGCCCGCGGTGCCGGTCGCTGTAATAACTCATGACCGGCGCGAGCCCGATGGTGATCGCCTGCGGCAGGCTCACGATCAGGAGGCCGATCACCATGTCGCTCACCTGATACTGCTTCAGCAGCATTTGCAGCGTGGGCGGCACCGAGCGCTCTTTGAGATAGTAACCGAAGTCGCCCCAGAGCAGCCACAGGAACAGCAGCGCCAGACCGCCGGCCGAGTAGGTGAGAGTGCCGGTCTGCCAGCGTTTGGCGCCCGGCTTGTCCGCGGCCGAAAGTGTGGCGGATACTGCCGGCGGCGGTGCGGCGGTTTCGTCGGAAGGTGATTGGGATCGCATGGAGCGGGCGCGTTGGGTGGGGAGCAGAATCCGGGAACAGTAGTGGGAGAAAAACTTCGCTGCGCCTTGCATGAGGTCGGCGCGCGGGGTTTTCAACCGCACATTCGGTGACCCATTTCACCAGTTGCGGTGCAAACACTAACGCGACGGCTGGCCGGTGCGCGGCGGAGAAGGGGATGCCGCCTGGTTTTCGGCATTGTACGTGTGATCCTGTCGCCCGTAAAACAGCGGGCATCCCATTCCCCTTGTGCATTCCCTAAACTCCACCGATTCCCGCGGGGTTAGCGGCCTCAGCCGCCGTGCCGCGCTCAAACATGGACTGGCCGGCATCCTCACGTGTGCCGTCGCCCCCGGTTTCCTCCGCGCCGCCCTTGCCGGCAACGCCGCGCCCAACAACCGCCTCAACGTGGCCCTCATCGGCAACGGCCTGATCTGCGGCAGTCATTACAATGCGCTCATCGGGCGCGACGACTGCCGGATCGTCGCCGTGTGCGACGTGGCGCGTGGCAAGGCCGAGAAGCTGGCCGAGCGCATCATCAAACATTACAGCGGCGCCAAGGAGACCAGCGGCGCGCCCGCGGTCGGCGTTTATCAGTATTTCGAGGAAGTGCTGGCCCGGCCGGACATCGACGCGGTGTTTGTCTGCACGCCGGATCACTGGCACGCGCCGATCTCGTGCGCTGCGATGCGGGCGGGCAAGGACGTCTATTGCGAAAAGCCGCTCACGCTCACGGTGCGCGAGGGCCGCACGCTCGTCCGCACGGCGCGGCAGTACGGGCGGGTGTTGCAGACCGGCACGCAACAACGCTCCGAAGCGACGTTCCGCCGGGCCGCCGAGATCGTGCGCAACGGTCTGCTCGGTGAAATCAAACGCATCCGCACGCGCCTCGGCGAATTTCCGCTGCCCCCCGAGCTGCCCGAACAACCGGTGCCGGCCGACTTCGATTATGACCGCTGGCTCGGGCCGACCCCGTGGCGGCCATACCATGAAAAACGCGTGCTGGGCCTGTACAGCGGCGGCTGGCGTTGTTTCACCGAATACGGCGGGCGCAAGAACGGCGACTGGGGCGCGCACCATTTCGACATCATCCAGTGGGCGCTGGGCAAGGACGACTCCGGTCCGGTGGAATTCATCCCGAAGGGTTATCAAGGCGAACTCTACCAGACGCACGTTTACGCCAACGGCCTCCGGGTCGAGCGTTACGAGGACGGGATGAAACACATGATCGAGTTCACCGGCTCCGAGGGCACGCTCGGCGTCTCGCGCAACAACCTGCTCGACGTCGATCCGGCGGTGCTGGCCAGGCGCCCGACGCGCCCCTCCGAGATGCATCTCTACGTGAGCGACAATCATCACACCGATTTTCTCAACGCCGTGCGCACGCGGCAGCGAACGATCTCCGACGTCGAGACCGGCCATCGCAGCGCCACCATCGGGCATCTTTGCAACATCGCGGCCCAGCTCGGCCGGCCGTTGAAGTGGAATCCCGCCACCGAGGAAATCGCCAACGATCCGGTCGCCACCGCCATGCTCGACCGCCCGCGCCGCGCACCCTACGGCACCCTCTGATCCTTCAACCTCTTTACCTCCTCTTTCATGGCTACCGCCTCTTTTCCCCGTTGGCTGCCGTCCACGCTGAGTGTCGCCACGCTGGCGTTGCTCGCCGGTTGTTCGTTCCTGCCGACCGAAACTCCCCCCGCACCGGCCAACGCCACGGCGTCCGCGGAAGCGCCCGCGCCGGTGACCGCCGATCCCGCAACCTACGTTGCGATTGCCAAGCTCGATTACGCCGGCAGCCAGAAGGCGCGCGAGGCGTTGACGGGCGCCATCGCCGCAGCCGGTCGCGATAACGCCGCGCTCACCGCGCTCGCGAAGAAATTATTGGAATTACTCGCCCAAACCGATTGCACGCCCGCCGGCCGTCAGGCCATCTGCGAGCAGCTCGGCACGGTGCTCGCCGTCACCCTGGCTTCGCCGCAAGCGACCGTGCCGCCGGTGCTGGTCGGCATGTTGACCAGCGAGAAGGAGGTCGATCTGGCGCGTCTGGCCTTGGATAACATTCCGGGCCGCAACTTCGATGCCGCGTTTCTCACCGCCCTCGGGCAGGCCGGCGGGCGCACGCGCGTCGCGCTGGTGCAGTCCGTCGGCAACCGCCGCATCGCCGGCGCCGTGGGGACGCTCGCGGAGTTGCTCAAAAATTCTGATCCCGCGACGGCCGCCAGTGCGACGCGCGCCCTCGGGCAGATCGGCACCAGCGCGGCGCTCGCGGCCTTGCGGCTCGCGCCGAACTTTAACGCGCCGGCGGTGGTGGAGGCCCGGCTGGCTTGCGCGCGGCAACTGCCATCCGTGATGGCGATCCCGGCTTTGGCCGAGGTGTCATCCGATGCGACCCTGCCGGCGCAGGTGCGCGTCGCGGCGCTCATCGGCCAGTTGCAGGTCGAACCCGCCACCGCGCCGACCCGCGTGGGTGAGGTGCTGGCGGGCGACAATCCGGTCTTCAAACAGGCGGTGATCACCGCGCTGCCGACGTTGTTGAAACCAGACCAGATATCCGCGCTCGCGGCCAAACTTCCCGGCTACGATGCGCCGACGCAGGTCGCGCTGCTCGCCACCTTCGGACGCGCGGGAGACAAGGCCACCGTGCCGGCGGTGCTGACCGAGGTGCAAAGCCCCACGGCCGAGGTGCGCGCCGCCGCGCTCGAAGCGCTGGGCATGCTGCCGGGCAACACCGAGGTCGCGCTCACTCTCGCGCGCCTCGCCGCGACCATTGGCGCCGACGCCAAGCTCGCGCGCCAGAGCCTCGCGCGGCTGCACGGCCCGGGCGTGGCCGAAACGGTGTTGGCGGGCGCGAAACGCGCCGGCGATCCGTTGCGCATCGTTTTCATCGAGCAGCTCGGGCTGCGCAATGCCGACAACGCCGTGGCAGTCCTCATGCAAACCCGCGACGATTCCGACGCGGCGGTGCGCGCGGCAGCGCTCGGGGCATTGACGCCGCTCGCCACGTTTGCCGAGCAACCCGCCTTGATCGACTGGGTGGCGTCGGCCTCCGACAGCACGGAGAATTCCCGCGCGGTGCGTGCGCTCGTCGCCGCCAGCGAGCGGCAGACCGATCCGGCCCTGCGTATCCAGGCCATTGCTGCCGCGCTGCCGAAGGCGAAACCCGCCGGGCAGGCCCGGCTCATGACCGCGCTGTCCCGTCTCGGCGGTGCGGCGGCGGCCGAGGCGCTGGTACCGTTTGCCCTCGGCGATGACGCGGCGGCGGCGGAAGCGGCCGTCACCAATCTGGGGCGCTGGCCCGACGACACGGCGGTGCTGGCATTGACCGCGGCGGCGGAAAAAGCCGCGACCGAGGCCAGGAAGAAAACGGCGTTGACCACGGTGGTGCAGATGATCGCCGACAGCCGTGTGCGGCGCTCGCCCGAGCACTCGGAGGCGTTGGTGCGCCTGATGGCTCTGGCGCAGGGCGACGAGCTGCGTTTGCGGCTGCTGGGGCTGCTCGCGCGGTGCGCGGACTCGCCCGCGCGGAAGCTGGCGAGCCGGTTGCAAGAGGAGCCGGCGCTGGCCGAGGCCGCGCGCTATGCCGAGCTGGCGATCCGCGCCAATGCCGGCTGGCCGCCGGCGGTGCGAACCTCCGCCAACGCGTCCAAGGTGAAAAACGCGTTCGACGGCAAATTCGACAACGCCTGGACGGTGTCCGCCACGGCGGAGCAATGGCTCGAAATCGATTTCAAGCGCACCCGGCCGTTGCGCCGGCTCGCGTTGGACCAGACCGGCCGCGAGAGCGAGTGCCCCGCCCAGTACGAAGTGTTCCTGACCGACGATCCGCAGGCCCCGGGCAAGGCCGTGGCATCGGGCAACGGCACGCGCGGCAAGGCCACCGTCATCGAGTTGAGCGCTGGCGCGCAGGGCCGGTACCTCATCATCAAAAACACCACTGAGCGCAAAGACCCGTCGTGGTCGGTGTGCGAAGTGGTGTTGGACTGAGCCGCCGGCCGCCGCTCACTCGGGCGCCACGTAGTGCTTCATGCCGCCGTGGCGCACGAAGCCGCGATACACCATCAGCGTGGCGCCGAGCGCGAGCAGTCCAAAAACGCACGCCCAGAGATAGACGAAACGGTACTGTTTGCCTGAGAAATCGAGGAGACTGCCGCACGCGGGCCCTGCAATCATGATGCCCACCGAGTAGCAGGCGATGCGGGCGCTGTCGAAGGTGGCAAATTTCATCTTGGGAAACAGCATCGGCCCGACCGACAGCGTGCCGGTGAGGAAGAAGCCCGTCAGCGAGCCGAACGCCACGAAGAAGAAACCGTAGCTTGCCGCGTCGCGTACGAGGAAGAACGCCAGCAGCGAGACGACCACGTACAGGCCCATGACCAGAATCATCATGCGCAGCGGGTGAAACCGGTCCGCCAGCCAGCCCACCGGGTAGGCCTGGAGCAGCGAGACGAAGAGTTGCGCCGCGGCGTATTTGCCCAGCGTGGCCATGTCCATCTGCACCGATTGGGCGTAGTAGATGTAGAACGCGTCGAACGGCGTGCTGGCCATCCAGGCGAAAGTGAAGGCCAGAAAGATCCAGCGGTAGTGCGCGTGATGAAAACAATCGCGAAAATAAGAGCGCACCGCGGCGACCGGGCCACCCGCCGGACCGGGCAGCTTGGGCGGCGGCGGCGGATACGGACCCTCTTTGACCTTGAAGCACATCAGACTGAAACTCACCAGGTACAGCGCCCCGATGCCGAGGAAGATGGCGACGCTGTGCGTCTCGGCCTGACCGAACAGATAGAGGTTGAAGAACACGCCGGCGGCCAGACTGCAGATGCGAAACATCGCGAAGAACCGGCTGATGATCACGTGCGGCACCACGTCGTTGATCAGGCCGAAAAAGGCGGAATTACAGATGATGGCGCAGAGCTCGAAGATCGTCCAAAAAAACGCGAAGGAGATGACCACGCAGGTGTTCACTTGCACGTCCCAGCCGCTCAGGGCCTGATGCAGCACGCGGCCGATGGCGGGGCTGAAGGCCAGTCCGATCATCGCGCCGAAGGCGATGGGGGTCGGCACGAACAAAAACGGAATCCGCCGGCCCCACCGGCTGCGGAAACGGTCGCTGTGATAGCTGATCACCGGCGCGAGCCCGATGGCGAAAGCCTGCGGCAGACTGACGAGCAACAGCCCGACGTACATGTCGGAGAGTTGAAACTGCTTGAGGAGCAGTTGCAGGGTGGGGCGCACCGACCGGTCTTTCAGGTAATAACCGAAGTCGCCCCAAAGCAGCCAGACGAAGAGTAGCGCCAGTCCGCCGGTCGTGTAGGTGAGCGCGCCGGCCTGCCAGCGCCGGCCGGTGGTTGGAGTTGGGGTGGTGGAGTCGGCGGGCGTGGCGGAATCAGGGGAGGAAGAGGCCATCGGGAGCGGCGGTCGGGCGGGAGGCGCGGGTTGGTAACCGAATGGTGGGTTGGGCCCGAGACAAGCGGCCCCCCGCACCGCGTCGAGCTGTTTCGGCGGGGGGAGCCGATCAGCGCTTGTTATGCTCGGGCCAGCCGATTCTCCCGCTATGGCGGCCAGACCTATCTCGGCGCGTTGCGGGGCGTTGAATTCGAGCGCATCGCGCTGCATGCCGTCGGAGAATATCACGCCGCCCTCAGCTTTTCACCGAGCGCGTTCTGGCCGCTGCACCGCCTACAGCTTTGTCATTTGGTGGGCGCGGTTGAGCTGGGTTTGCAGGCTGGGGGCGAATGCCAGCAGTTCCTCACGGCTCATCCGCAGGTGGTTCAATACCTCATCTTCTTCCGCGCTCTCGCCGAACTCCTGCTTGTGGCAGATGACGCTGCGCAGCATCCGCGCGCCATAGAGGATCGCCGCCATGCGGTCGTGCGGCTCCTGCGCCTCCAGCGGCTCGTATTGTTCGCGAATCGGTTCGGTGATCGTCTTGGCGAAATCCCATTTCTTCAGCATGCACGCCGCGACGTCCGCCTGCGTGAAGCCGAGCAAGAGAAATTCCGCGCTGCTGTGATCGCGCGGGAAATGTTCGTCGGCAAACGGCTTCAAGGCCGGCCCCTGCGCCAGGGCAAATTTGTTGATCGCCAGCCGGCCGATGGAGTGCAGCAGCCCGGCGGTGTAAGCCACCGCGGTGTCTTCGGCCAGACGGTCCGCCAGCATCTCCGCGGCGAACGCGCACGAGATCGATTCGTGCCACATCGTGGTGGCATCGCGCGTGTAGGCGGCGAGCGGCTGGGCGACGATCGCGCCCGAGGCCACCACGGCCACCAGATGATAAACTTCGCGGAAACCCACGCGGTTGACGGCATCGCCGATGGTGCGACAGGGCGTGCCGCGGCCGAACCACACGCTGTTGCTGATCTGAATGACGCGCGTCGTCAGTGCGGCGTCGAGGCGGATGAGCTCGGCGATGTCGTCGAGTCCGGAGTTGGGGTCGGAGAGCAGGCGTTGCAGCCGCGCCAGCACCTGCGCGATGGGCGGGAGCTGCGGCATCGCAGCGACCAGCGATTCAGGTGTAGGGCGTTCGGACGTTTCTCCAGGGAGCGGCATGGCGATGGATTTATCGGTAACGGGAGCTATGCGAGTGAATCCGTCGCTTATTTCAAGACTGCATTCCGCGCGACCGCGGCAGAGGCGACATGCTCGCGCAAGCGTATCGCAAGAGCGGGAGGTTGCGGGCTTGCCAGCTCTGTGAGGTCGGGGCATGGATGACTGCCGCCGTATGATCGATAACCGCTCAGACGGCGTTATTTATGGAAGGAATTACCCTGTTGGTTCTGGTCATCCTCGGACTCATCGCGTGGTTCGTGATTCGGTCTATTGTCGCGTTCTTCCAGATCGGAACACTGCGCGAGGAGCTCAAGTCGCAGGCCGAGCAGCTCGAAAACCTCCGTCGCGACTTCGAGCGCAATCGCGCGCGTCCGGCCGCGCCGCCGCCCACACCGCGCGAGAGCCCGGCACCGGTCGCGCCGCAGGTCATGCCTCTCGCGCCTCCGCCGGAGCCGGTGCAGACTGCGCCCGTCGTGTCACCCGAGTCAGTGCCCCAGCCGCCCGCCATCCCGGTCCCACCGGTGGAAACTTCTCTGGCGGCGGAGGCACCCGAGCCGGTCAGGCCCATGTTCGTTTACACGCCACCGCCAGTGATGCCGTCCGAGAAGGAAGCGCCCTCCGCGCTCGAAATGGAACGGCCGCCGCGCGCTCCGATCATCAACTGGGAGTTGTTCATGGGCGTGAAGCTGTTCGCGTGGTTGGGCGGACTGGCTCTGTTTCTCGCGGTCACGTTTTTCGTCAAATACGCCTTTGAGCATAATCTCATCCCGCCCGAGGTACGCGTGGCGCTCGGTTTTCTGACTGGCTTGGGACTGCTGATCGGCGGTATCCGGCTCACGAAAAAGCAATACGAGGTCACGGCCCAAACGCTCTGCGCCACCGGCGTGGTGATTTTGTACGCGGTGACGTTTGCGTGTCGCTCGATCTACCATTTTCCCTTCTTCGGTGTGTTGCCGACGTTTGCGCTCATGGTGCTCATCACGTCGACAGCGTTTCTGCTCGCGGTGCGGATGGAGGCGCAAGTCGTGGCGATTCTCGGCATGCTCGGCGGTTTCCTGACGCCGGTGTTGCTCTCGACGGGGCAGGACAACCCGTTCGGCCTTTTCGGTTATATCGCGCTGCTCGACGTCGGCCTCATCGCAGTGGCGCTGCACCGGCGCTGGCATTATCTGACGGTGCTGGGAGCGCTCGGCACGATCTTCATGCAGATTGGCTGGGTGGGTAAGTTCTTCGTCGTGGCAAAAATTTACACGGCGCTTGGCGTGTTCCTCGGGTTCGATCTGCTGGTCCTCGCCGCCTTCGTGGTCGCGCAACGCCGGCAATTGGCGGATGACTGGCTGGCGGGCGCGGCGGCGCTGCTGGCCTTGGTCTCGATGGGCTTCGCATTCTACCTGCTCGGGCACGCCAGTCTCGGCCGGCAGCCGGGATTGTTGTTCGCGCTGGTTTTGATCGCCGATCTCTGCCTGCTCGCACTCGCCTGGCTCGATACCCGGCAGGACAAGCTGCAGCTGATCGCGGGCACGGTGGTCTTCGTGTGGCTGACGGCGTGGACGCTCACTTACGTCTCCAACGATCTTCTGCCGTGGGCGCTGGCGGCGACGCTCGGGTTTGCCGGCCTCCATTCGGTCTTCCCGCTCGTGCTGCAACGACTGCGCCCGGGCACCCCGACGGGATGGTGGAGCCACCTCTTCCCGCCGGTGGCGCTGGTGCTGACACTGGTGCCGATTATTCGGATACCGGATGTTTCCTTCCTTGTTTGGCCGTTTGTGTTGCTGATCGATCTACTCGCCATCGGTCTGGCGGCGCTCACGGGGGCGGTGGCGGCGGTCGTGGCGGTGCTCGTTTTGTCGTTGGTGGCAACGGGCTGCTGGATTTTCCACGTGCCGGTCAGCGTGACCGCGTTGCCGGTGGAGGCGCTGCTGTTGATCGGCAGTTTCTCGCTGCTGTTTTTCGCGGTGGGCATGCTTGGTGTAAAACGCTTCCTCGGTCGCGCCGATGCGTCGTCCCCCGATGCCGCCGCGCAAACGCTGTTGCCGCATCTCCCGGCGATGGCGGCGATCCTGCCGTTTCTCCTGCTCATCATGGTTGTGTTGCGGCTGCCACTGGCGAATCCCTCGCCGATCTTCGGGCTGGCGCTGCTCCTCGTCGTGTTGCTCCTCGGGCTCGTCCGCCAGCTCGGTTACGGTCTGCTGGCGGCGGTGGCGCTCGGCTGCGTGGGCGCGCTGCAACTGGTCTGGCTGGAGCGCCGGTTTGCCGCGGAGTGGGCGCCCGTGCTGCTGGGCTGGAATCTGCTCTTCGCCGCGATTTTCATGGCGCAACCGTTTGTGCTGCGCCGGCAGCTCACCGGGCAGATATCCGCGTGGGTCGCGGCGGCGCTCGCGGGGCCGCTGCATTTCTGGCTCGTCTACCAGCTCGTGCAACGCGCCTGGCCCAACGGCTACATGGGCGCGCTCCCGGCGGCGTTTGCGGTGCCGGCGCTCTTGAGTGTGGTGGCGGTGTTGCGTCTGCTGCCGGCCGACGAGTCGCGACGGCTGACCGTGCTGGCGTGGTTTGGCGGCGTGGCGCTGTTTTTCATCACGCTGATTTTCCCGGTCCAGTTTGAGCGACAATGGATCACGCTGGGCTGGGCGCTGGAGGGCGCGGCGCTGTTGTGGCTGTTCCACCGGGTGCCGCACGACGGCCTGCGCCTGGTCGGTGTCGGCCTGCTGCTGGCGGCGTTCGCCCGGCTCGCGGTCAATCCTGCTGTCCTCACCTACCATGTGCGCAGCGACACGCCGATTTTCAACTGGTACCTCTACGCCTACGGTCTGACCACCGCCTGCCTGCTCGTCGGCGCGTGGCTGCTCGCTCCGCCGCGTCATCTCGTGCTCGGCAGCAACACTCCACCGGTGTTGCAGACGCTTGCCGGCGTGCTCGCCTTCCTGCTGCTCAATATCGAAATCGCCGACTACTACGGCTCCGCCGGGCACACGCTCACGTTCGAGTTCTCCGGCAACTTCGCACGCGACATGACCTACACCATGGCGTGGGCGCTTTTCGCCCTCGGGCTGCTCGTGCTCGGGTTGTGGAAACGCGCCCGGCCGGTGCGCCTCGCGGCGATCGGCCTGCTCGGGGTGACGTTGTTGAAACTGTTTTTCCACGATCTCGCGCACCTCGCCCAGCTCTACCGCATCGGGGCGCTGTTTGTCGTCGCGGTGGTCGCGATTCTGGCCTCGTTCATCTATCAACGTTTCCTGCCATCGGAACCCAAGAAATAACATGCGTCGCCTTCGTTCGCTCTCGTTTCTGCTCCTCGCCATCGCCGGTTCTGCGCTCGTCGCCTCACCGCTGAACGAGTGGGCCTACCGTCAGGAATTGGTCGTGCCGGCCCCCGGGCTGCTGAAGCTCAATCTCGCGGCCGACACGCTCGACGCGGCGCGCCCCGATCTCGCCGATCTGCGTCTGCTCGATCCGGCCGGACAGGAGACGCCGCTGCTGGTGGAGTGGCCGCGATTGCCGCAAGCCGTGGCGCGAGCGGCGAACGTGCGCACTTCGCTCGAAGATCAACGCACGGTCGTGCTGATCGAGACGGGCTTGAACGTCATCGTCGACGGACTGGAGGTGCGCACTGCCGCCGGCGCGTTTATCAAATCGGTGCGCGTCGAGGGCGCGGAGCAACCGGACGCCTGGCAGACGCTCGTGACCAACCATCCGTTTTTCAACGGGCCGCGGAGCAGTCCCTCCGGCCGCATCGCGCTGCCGCCCGGTCGCTGGCGCTGGCTGCGTTTCACGATCGACGACCGCCGGGCCGAGGCGGTGCCGATTCTCGGCGCGACGGTCTTTGGCCGGGAGGACGACCTCGCGGTGCCGACACCCGTCCCGCTCCGGGTTACGAGTCGCGACGAAATTCCCGGCGAGACGCGTCTCACGTTCGCGTTGCCCGGTCGCAATCAGTTTGTCGCGGCGCTCGCGCTGGCGACGCCCGAGCCGCTGTTCGACCGGCCGGTGCGGCTCGTTTATCGCGAGTTTGCCGAGAACGCCATTCGCGAGACCCTGCTGGTGCGCGGACGCATTTTCCGCGCGGCCGATCCGGCGTTGACGGCGCGCGAACAGCTGACGGTGCCGGTCGAGCGCACGGTCGCGGCGCGCGAGTTGATCTTGATCGTGGAGAACGGCGACAGCCCGCCGCTGGCCTTGGGCGAAGTTCGCGCGCTGGCCCGGCCGGTGCGCCTTGTCTTCGCCGCTTCGGTCGCCGGGAGCTACACGCTCGCTTCCGGCCATCGCCGAGCCGCAGCGCCGCGCTACGATCTCGCCGGCTTCGCGGGCGATTTGCGCGGTGTGGCGCCGGCGACGTTGACGACCGGACCGCTCACGGCGAACCCCGGCTACCAACCGGCCGAGCCGTTGCCCGACATCCCGCTCGATGGCGCGGCGCTCGACGTGGCGCCGTGGGCTTACCGGAAACCCGTTGTGCCCAGCGCCGCCGGTGTGCAGCAGCTCACGCTCGATCTCGATGTGCTGGCGCGGGCGCAACGCGATTTCGGCGACTTGCGGCTGATGCGCGGCGACCGGCAGGTGCCCTACGTGCTCGAGCACACGGCGCTGACCCAGGCGCTGACCGCCACGGTGACCGCCGCGCCCGACCCGAAGCGCCCGAGCGTGTCGCGCTGGAAATTGACTGTGCCGCAAGCCCGGCTGCCGCTCACACGGCTCACGGCCACGGTGACCACGACGCTGTTTCAGCGGGAGCTTCAGCTTTACGAGGAAGTGGAAACGCAGCGCAGCGAAGTAGCGCGGCACTGGCTCGGCAACGCGACGTGGGTCCGGCGTCCCGGTTCCGGCGGCGTGCTGACGTTGCCGCTAAACACCGCGCCGAGCACGGACACGTTTTTCCTCGAAACCGACAACGGCGACAACCCGCCGCTCGCGTTGGGCCGGGTGGAGCTGCACTACCCGGTCACGCGCGTGCTCTGCAAAACGGCCGATGCGCAGTCGTTCGAACTCTACTATGGCAACGCGCAGGCGAGCTCGCCGCGGTACGATCTGAGTCTGGTCGGCGCCCAGCTGCTCGCCGCGGAGGCGACGAAGCCCGCGCTCGGCCCCGAGGAATCGTTGCAGAACCGGACGTTGGTCCGGCTGATCGCGTTCACCGGTCGCGGCGGAGTGCTGTTCTGGTGCGCGCTGGCCGCGGTGGTGCTTGTGCTGCTGGTGGTGATCGCCCGGCTCCTGCCGAAACCGCCGCCGCCCGCCGCGGGCGCATAAGTCGGTCGGAAACGCGAAAGCACCGGGCTCAGGGCTTAGTTGGCGCGTCGGATTCTTTGAAGGATTCGACGCGGTAGATCAGTGCCTTCGTGCCGGGGCGACGCCAGGCGCTGGCCGGACAACCGGCTTTTTCGGCGAGGCTGTCGAGGAACGTTTCCTTGTCGGGAATCTGCTCCCAAACTTGCGGCAGATAGGTTGCGCCGCGGTCGCCGATCTGGAGCACGACGCCGTCGCGGTGCGGCTGAAGTTTCTGCAACAGATCCGCGGGCGAAGCGAAGGCGAGCGGCTCCGGCGCTGTGAGCACGCTGATTTCGATTTCGAGCTGGTCGACCTCGGCCGCTGTCACCGGGCGGAAACGCGGATCGCGGGTCGCGGCGCTGCGGGCGTTGTCGACGATGGCGCGATGCAGCGGCTCTTGCGCCACGATGTGGCCGATGCAGCCGCGCAACGCGCCGCGCTGGGTCAACGTCACGAAGCAGCCGCGGGGCTTGGTGAATTTGGCGGCGAGCTGATCGACCGGGAGGACTGGCAATTCGCCGCCCGCGGTGACGGCGCGCAGGGTGCGGCGGGCAAGTGCGAGGAGTAGCTGGCGCTCGGTGGCGTTGAAAGCCGACGCCTCTGCAGGCGGCGCGTAGAAGGCGACGGCGGCATAGCCGACCACGCCGCGGGTTTTGTCGCCGGAGGTGTCGCCGCTGTTGCGATAATCGAGCAGTTGCGCGCGCCAGCCACGGTGCTTGGCCACGTGCAGGAGCGTTTGAACCGGCAGCGCGCCGCAGGCGTCGTCCGGGTCGATGCGGCCGGCATCGAGCGCGCAAATGGCATCGAGGCAGCGGCGGTCGCGCTGTTGGGCGCGCGCGTAGGAATCGTAGTGGCTGAGATCGGAGCTCGCGACGATGAGGGTGCGGTCTTCGAGGATCTGATTCAGCGCGCGGGCCGCGGCGGCGGGGTCAACCTGTCCGAAGATGACCGGAAGGAGTTGAAAGTTTTTCAGCGTTTTCTGGAGGAACGGCACCTGCACTTCGTCGGAGTGCTCCCAGGTGTCGGCGGTGTCGTCGCCCGGCTCGGGCGCGGGGTGCGAGGCCTGCCGCCACCAATCGGGGCGGTGCACGAAGGCACGCGGTTCGAGGGCAAAGGGGCTGAGCTGGGCGAGCGCGCGGCTTTGCGCCGAGATCGGCACATCGCCGAGCGGCGTACGATAAACAGTCGCGCCGGAGACGGCGGCGGCGCGCACGGTCGCATAGTGACTTGGCGCGAGCAGCACGACGGTGGCGAACTCGCGCCCGGCCAGCAGGCGGTACGCGTTGGCGGCGACCGGTCCCGAGTAGGCGTAGCCGGCATGCGGGCAGATCAGCGCTTTGAGCTCGCCAGTGGGCGCGGTGGCGGTGGCCGCGGCGAGATACCCGTCAATGGCGCGGGAGAGTTCGCCGGCGTCTTTCGGGTAGAACAAACCGGCGACGGCCGGCGCGCGCACTTTGGCGGGGGGCGTCGAAGTCTCAGCTGGAGCTGCGGCGTGGACAAAGTGGGCGCAGGCAAACGCCGTGACGCCGAGAATCGTCGGAAGAAAGTTTCGGTAAGAAAGATTCATGGGGCCTCCGAAAATTGCGCGCGAGTCCGCCCCGCCAGCAGTGCTGTCAGGCGCCAGGCTGGGCACCGGCGGCGGGTTCGGCGGCGATCATGCGGCGCACCACCTCGGGCATGTGCGTTTGGGCGGACCAGCCGAGTTGGTCTTTGGCCTTGGCGGGATTGCCGCGGCTGACAGCGATGTCGCTCGGACGATACAGGCTCTTGTCGGTCGTCACGTGGTCGCGCCAGTCGAGGTTGAAATGCGCGAACGCCTGCGCGACGAAATCCTGCAGCGAGTAGGACGCGCCGGTGGCGATCACGAAATCGTCGGCGACCGGTTGCTGCAACATGCGCCACATGGCGTCCACGTATTCGGGCGCCCAGCCCCAGTCGCGCTGAATGGAGATGTTGCCGAGCTGGAGTTTCTCTTTGCGCCCGGCGGCGATTTGCCCGGCGGCCTGGATAATCTTGCGGGTGACGAAGCGTGCGGGGCGAAGAGGCGACTCGTGGTTGAAGAGCAGGCCGGAGCAGGCGAACAGACCGTAGGCTTCGCGGTAGTTGACGACCTCCCAGAAGCTCGCGGCCTTGGCCACGCCGTAGGGACTGCGCGGGCGGAACGGCGAGCGTTCGTCCGCCGGTCGCTCGGGGCATTCGCCGAAGCATTCGCCGGAACCGGCGTTGTAGAGACGCGCGGAGGATTTGAGCATGCGCAACGCTTCGAGCAGATTCAGGGTGCCAAACGCCATGCTCTCGAGCGTCTCGGCCGGTTGTTCAAAGGAGAGGCCGACGGAACTCTGGCCCGCGAGATTGTAGATTTCGTCGGGCTCGATATCGAGGAACGCCTGCATGACGCTGCGGAAATCGGTGATGGCGAGCGAACGCAGGTGCACGCGGTCGCGCAGGCCGAGTCGCGCGAGATGACCGAATCCCGACATCATTGCGTCGCGCGAAGTGCCGTAGACGGTGTAGCCCTTGGCGAGAAGGAGCTCGGCCAGGTAGGCGCCGTCCTGACCGGAAATGCCGCAGATGAGTGCGCGTCGGTTGGAAGGGGTGGAGCTGGAGTCTCGCCCAAATTTCATCGCGGCACCGTAGCAGGGGAAAACCGCCGTTGCAGAGAAAATTCGCGCAGGACTGCGATGCGTTGGCGCGGACAGAAACCCCGCGCCGATCCGGCATCGAACGGGCTGGCCGGTTTAGCTGCGGGCGCGGCGGGGTTCGAGCATGGGCAGCGGCGCGGTGGGTGAAGGCATGGGCGCGTAGACGGGTTTGCCCAGACCTTTCACCAGATCGGCGATCGCGACCGATTGCCCGGTGACGAAGCTGCGGTTGGCCGCGGCGCCGACCAGCAACGAGGCGGCTCCGGCGCGTTCGTCGGCGGCGCGAAGGTATTTGTCGGCCGGCGCGGTCGGCAGGAACAGATCGTCGAGCATGACCTTGTCGCCGCCGCCGTGTCCGCCGGACGCGGTCCACGGGGTGAAATCGCGGGCGGCGCCGCGCAGCGGAATGACGCGCGTGGTGATGCCTCCGGTCTTGATGCCCCCTTGGACGGAGTCGGTGCCATTGACGTAGATCGATTCGACGGCGCTGTGTTCGAGCCGGCCCTTGGTGCCGTTGAACGCGATCTGATAGCCTTCCCAGGCGTTAAAGGCGTTCAGCGAGTACGTCATGGTCGCGCCGGTGTCATATTTCACGAGCACGTTCATGGTGTCCTCAATGTCGATTTCGGGGCGGAAAACGCAGCGGTCGCGGAAATAGCCGTCGTGCTTTTCGTGATCGAGGTAGAGTTCCCTGAGCGAGTTCGAGGCGGCGATATCGAGGAAGAAGCCGCACTTGGTTTTTTCCGGGCAGGTGAGGCAGCGCTCGTGATGGCTGGCGAGGCCGAGGCGTTTGGCCATTTCGGGCGTGTAGAATTCGCGTTTGCCCGTGCCTGAGACCGCCACCGGCATGGCGCCGAGCCACCAGTTGACGAGGTCGAAGTGGTGCGTGGCCTTGTGCAGCATCAGGCCGTTGGAAAACTTTTTCTGGCTGTGCCAGCGGCGGAAATAATCGGCGCCGTGGAACGTGTTGAGCAGCCAGTGAAAATCGACCGAGAGCACATCGCCGATTTCGCCGCTCATGAGGATGTCCTTCACCTGCGTGCGGGGCGGCGAGTAGCGGTAATTGAAGGTCACGCGACAGTGCCGGCCGGTGCGTTGGCAGGCGTCGAGCACGGCCTGGCAGCGCTCGGGCGTGTTGGTCATGGGCTTCTCGGTCACGACATCGCAACCGGCCTCCAGCGCACGGATGATGTACTCGTGGTGAAACGAATCGACCGTGGTCACGATCACGACGTTGGGCTTGGTCTCGGCGACCATTTTGGCGAAGTCGGCCGCGAGGTAACCGGCGGGCACCTGGGCTGCGCCATTTTTGGTGGAACGCTTGCGGGCGAGTTCGAGGCGGCCGGGGTTGGTGTCACACAGCGCCACGAGCTCGGCGTAGGCCGCGTAGGTTTTTTCGATGGCGTCCTGATACATCTGGTGCCGCGAGCCGGTGCCGACGATGGCATAGCGGGTGCGTTTCGCCCCGGAAGTGGCAGGATCTGCGGCGCGGGTGGTGGCGGCCAGCGCGATGCCCAGACCGGCAGATGCGATCGTTTTGACGAAGGTCCGGCGACCGGGATCGGAAGCGGCGGGAGTGGAGTGCGGGGTCGACGAGGGGAGTGGCATAAGCAAAAAAATTTGGACGTGAGACGGACAGGAAACCGCCCGAATTCGGACAGGAGTCCGCATCCGACACAAGCCGGACCATGGCAACGAACGGGGAATCGTGTCGGACCGTCAGGGCGTCGGCAGGATACGCCAGTTATTTGTCGGCTCGCTGGGGATTTCGCGGTGGCGCTCGACCCAGTTGATGATCAAGTCGCGGATTTCCACATTGGAGCGGAACACGACCGGGGCGTCCTTGTAGACGGTGTAACCGCCGCCGCCGTTGTGCCGGTAATTGTTGAACGCCACGCGGAGTTTTTGGTCCGGCGCGAGCGGCTGGCCGCGGTATTGCAGATTGACGATGCGGTCGCCGACCGGACGGGTGAGATCGATGGTGTAGTCGACGCCCTCGGCCATGTCGAAATTGTAGCCGGGCACGCGGGGATCGATGAGCTCGGCGGCGGTGCGGCCTGTTTCGTACGGGCGGAAATAATGCGTCGAGTGCTCGAGCGCCGTCTTCAACTGGCGGCCGGTCAGCTCGGCGACGACGAGCGTGTTCTCATAATAGTAGAGGCTGTAAATCTCGCGCACGGTGACGGGGCCCTGCGGGATGCGCGCCTGCAGGTTGAAACTCGCCGCCATCGACACATCGGCATGACCGGCTTCGAGCTGCGCGCGGTGGACGAGGTCGAGCAGCGCGGAATCGCGCAGGCGGGAGTCGGTGGCGGTGAGCGCTTGAGCGCACTGGCCGATCGGCTGGGAGAGCCAGGCTTGGGTCTCGCGGTCGTAGGGCTCGACCAGCCGGAGAATCTCGGGGTCGGCCGCCACCTGTTCGGTGACCGGCAGGGTGCGGGCGGTTTTGCCGGCGATCTGCCAGCGCCCGGCGGCGTCTTTTTGGAAATAGATTTCGGCGCGCACGAGACGTTCGCCCCACTTGCCAGCCTGGGCGAGAAGCGTGTTGCCGATGACGAGGCCGGGAATCTCGCGATGCGTGTGGCCCATGAGGATGAGGTCGACGCCGGGGACGTTGCGCGCGATGGCCAGGGCTTCGTTTTCGTGCGGCATCTGACCGGGCGTGACAAACCCCGTTGCGAGATCCTCCGACAAACCGAAGTGCGCCATGAGCACGACCAAGTCGACCCGCTCGCGTTCGCGCAACACGGTCACCCATTTTTGCGCCTCGGTCACTGGATCGCGAAATTCGAGGCCGGCGATGTGTGCGGGATCTTCCCAGCTCGGGATGGCCGGCGTGGTGAGGCCGAAGATGCCGACGCGCACGCCGTCGATTTCTTTCACGAGGTAGGGCGTGAAGGCGGGCTCGTCGGTGCCGGCGCGGTAGGTGTTGGCGGAGAGCCAGGGAAATTTGGCTTCGCTCTGGGCCTTGCGAAGCACGGCGAGGCCGAAGTTGTACTCGTGGTTGCCCAGCGTCATGGCGTCGTAACGCAGCGCGTTCATCGCGAGGATCGTGGGATCGGGCGGCTCGTTGTGCTTGCGATTGTGCACGTAGGCGAGAGGCGTGCCCTGGATGGTGTCGCCCGAGTCGAGGAGGAGCAGGCGCGGGTTTTCCTGGCGGGCCTGTTGCACGAGGGTGGCGATTTTCGCGAGGCCGGACTGCTCGGGCTTGTTGGCAAAATAATCCAACGGGGCGATGTGGGCGTGCAGATCGGTGGTGGCGAGAATGGTCACGCGGGCGCGCTCGGGCGCGGACTCCGGCGCGGCGACGAGCGACACGGCGAGGCAGGCGAGAAAGAGAAAACGGCGCATGGCGACAGGAAACGCAGGGCGGGGCGCTTGGCGAGCTTGCGCGGCGTTTTTGCGGCGGGCGGACACGTGCTTTTCGTTTGTGAAGACGGCGGTCCGGCGCTAACCCCGGTGCCGCTATGAAATCTCCCCACCGGCGTTTTCTCCCCGCACTGTTCACTCCGGGTTTGCTGGCCGCCTGCGTCTTGCTTACGGCCCCCGTCTTACTGCCGGCCGCGCCGCCGGTCGCACCGGAGGCCAGCGGTTTTTCCGCCGAGCGGCTCAAGCGCCTCGACCGGGTGATCGATGACTGCCTGGCCCGCCAGCAACTCGCCGGCGCCGTGGTGTACATCGCCCGCGACGGCCGCATCGTGCAGTTGAAAGCCTACGGACAGCAGGACATCGAGCAGGGCAAACCCATGCCGACCGACGCGATTTTCCGCATCGCGTCGATGAGCAAGGCCGTGACCACCGTCGCCGTGATGATGCTCTACGAGGAGGGGAAAATCCTGCTTAAGGATCCGCTTTCCAAATACATTCCCGCGTTCAAAGATTCTGTGGTGGCGGTGGCGCCGCCCGCGGGTTCGCCGCCGGACGTGAAGTACGTCACCGTGCCCGCCAAGCGGCCGATCCAGATTCGCGACCTGCTCTCGCACACCGCCGGTCTGACGTATGGCACCGGCCTGGCCGAGGCGGAGTACAAGAAGGCCAGACTGCACGGCTGGTACTTTGCCGACCGGGACGAGACCATCGGCGCGGCCATCGAACGCCTCGGCAAACTCCCGTTGCACGGCCAGCCCGGCGAGACCTGGCAGTACGGGTTCTCGACCGATGTGCTCGGCTACCTCGTCGAGGTGGTGTCGGGGATGACGTTGGACCGGTTTTTCGCGGAGCGCATTTTCCAGCCGTTGCAGATGCGCGACTCGTGTTTCTTCCTGCCGCCGGAAAAAGCCGGCCGGCTCGCGCCGGTGTACGGACTGGAAAAGGGCCGGCTGACCGTGCGGGAGACCTCGGCGAAGAGCGATTACATCCAGGGGCCGCGCAAGTGCTTCTCCGGTGGCGCCGGCTTGCTCTCAACCGCCAGCGATTACGGGCGTTTCCTGCAGATGCTGCTCAACGGCGGCGAGCTGGACGGCGTTCGCCTGCTCAGCCCCAAGACCGTGGAGCTGATGCACGTCAACCACACCGGCGACAAGTACACACGCGACACCAACGCCTTCGGCTTTGGCTTCTGGGTGTTGCAAGACCGAGGCCACTACGGCGAGCTCGGCGGTGAGGGTTCCTACGGCTGGGGCAGCGCCTACTATCCGCAATACCTCATCGATCCGAAGGAACGGCTCGTGGCTCTGTTCATGACGCAACTGCGACCGACCGACGGGCTCGACCTTGTAAGCAAATTCAAGGTGCTCACCTACCAGGCGATGGTGAAGTGAGCGGCGTTTCCGGTTGGCCGCGTGCGCGCCGGCCAACCGGTGAAACATTTTTTCCGCTCCGGCTTTGCGGCTTAATCGGCGTGAACCGGTGTGCGCGCCGCGACGAGCTGGCAGATCATGCCGGCAGCTTCCTCCAGGGAAATCTGCGCGGTGTTGATCGTGAGATCGTAGGCGGTCGGATCGCCGGCCTCGGCGGAGAAATTGGCCTGCAGATAGCGCTGGCGGGCGGCGTCCTGCCGGGCGTTGTACGCGGCGGCCGCCTCTTCGCTCAATCCGTGCAACTGCGCCATGCGCCGCGCCCGATGACTCGCGGGGGCGATGAGTCGCACATGCACTCCGTGCGCGATGGCGGCGGTGGCGAAGTTGGCGCCGCGGCCCACAAAGATGACGCGCCCCTCCCGCGCGAGCTGACACATGAGTGCGTTGGTTTTCTGCACCAGTTCCCAGAGGCTGGGATGGAGGCCGAGGATCTCGCCCATCGAGGCGTTGACCTCGGATATCCGGTCCTCGGGCAGGAAGCGGGCGAGACCGGGCGAGAGGTGGTGAACCTGTAACATCGTCTCGATCAAATTCCGGTTATAGACCGACCAGCGGGCGCCATCGGTGGACTCGGCGTTGAGCTGTTGGGCGAGCGCCAGGGCGAGAGTAGAGCCGCCCGCACCAGATTCACGCGAGAGGGTGACAAACGGACCTTCGGGCTGGCCGCTCCAACCCGGGCCGTGATTGGCGAACTGTAGATTGAGATAAGCCGTCGCTTTCTCCAATGAAGGATGCAGATTCATGGAGCATCGGGGTTGAGGTTGGGAACTGGCGAAAGTCTAACCGTGCGGGCATCGGTTTCAACCTTGGCGGCAGTATTCCCACACCGCATCGCGGCGAACTTTGCGCCGGAAGCGGTTCCCGCGAAACTTTACGTTTGGACCGACGGGCGAGCGGGGTTGGTGAGCGCGAAGCTCAAGCCGGAGGAGCAGCCAGTTCCTTGGCGCGCTGGCGCAGGAAGCCGCGGACTGTCGTGAGATCGAAAGGTTTGATCAGGTAGCCGAGGATGCGCAGGCCGGCGAGCTCTTGCACGCTCTGCACTTTGTTCTCGGCGGAGATCACCACGATGGGCACCGACGCGAAATCGGGAAACTCGCGCATCTGCTGGAGTAGGCCGATGCCGTCGAGCTTGGGCATCATCAGATCGCAGAAACAAAAAGCGGGGCGCAGGCCTTTTTTCAGCAGCTTGAGCGCTTCCTCGCCGTTGGTCGCTTCGACGTATTCCCACTCTGGCTCGGTGGTCACAATCTCCCGGAAGATGTCGCGGATGTCTTTCGCATCGTCGATCACGAGGATGGTTTTCGAGACGGGGCGGATTTCCGCCTGCGGACCGAGGAGCTGGCGCACGAGCCCGATCACCTTGGCCGAGTCGTAGGGCTTGAGCAGATAACCCGCGATGCTCAGCTGCGCGAGGCTGACGATGATGTTGCGGTCGCGGTTCGAGGAGGTGATGACGGCGCGCAGGTCGCGCAGGGCGGGATCACGACGGATGCTCTGCATGAGTTGCACGCCATTGAGCCGGGGCATGCGAATATCGAGCAGGCAGAGTTGTGGACGCAGGCCGTCGCACAACCGGTCGAGCGCCTCCTGGCCGTCGGCCACTTCGATGAGTTCAATGCCGGGGAGCGCTTTGAGAATATCGCGGAGGGCAGTGCGTTCGATTTCGTCGTCGTCAGCGACCAGTACTTTCATGAGTGGCTTCTCCTGGAGGTTGGGCTGTTGCGGTAAACTGGAGTCGAGTGCGGACCTTGGCAAACTCTTGCACGGCGGCTTCGGCCAGCGGCGGGAGGTTCGCGAGCTGGCCGGCATCGGCGGCGGCTTCCATGCGGGCGCCGAGTTCGCTCAGCGTCGCGGCATCGACATAGCGGGAAATGCTTTTGAGCGAGTGCGCGGCCAGCGCCACGGCCGGGGCATCTTGGGCGGCGAGGCCGGACTGGATCTCTTGCAGGCGTTGTGGAGCGTCGCGCAGGTATTGTTGCACGATGGTGCGCTGGGTCTCCGCGGAAAACACGTTCTGCGTCGGCGCCGCAGGTGCGGCGGTTTCGGCATCCAGCATGGCCAATAACGCCTCGGCACTCAGGCCACCCGCAGCCGGCGGGGCCGGTGGCGGAGCGGCGTCGGGCGACGGCGCGGGCGCCGCGGCGCGGCGGGCGATAAGGCGGTCGAGTGTGGCCTGCAATGTGAGCTCGCGCACGGGTTTCTCCAGATAGTCGTCCATCCCGATGGCGAAGCATTCGGCGCGGTTGGTGTGCGAAGCGTTGGCGGTGAGCGCGATGATCGGGACGCGCGGGTCGAGCACACCGGAGTCGGCGCGACGGATCACTTGCGTGGCCTGTAATCCGTCCATGATCGGCATGCGGTTGTCCATGAACACGGCGTCGAAACGCTCCTGGCGGAGACGCTCGACGGCTTCGAGGCCGTTGTTGGCGAAAACGATGGTGTGCCCCTGATGTTGTACGAGCGCCTGGAGGATGAGCTGGTTGGTGGGGTTGTCCTCGGCGCAGAGGAGGTGCAGGCGTGGCTTGACGGAGGCAGTTTGTTCGGGAGCCGATTGGCTCGGCTCGCGGCTCTTCAGATCCTCGACTTTTCCGATCACGAGCCGGGCGGTGACCGTGAAGATGGATCCTTGGCCCTCGGTGCTTTGCACCGAGACGCTGCCGCCCATGAGTTGGGCGATGTTTTTAACGATGGATAATCCGAGGCCGGTGCCGCCGAATTTCCGCGTGGTGGAGGTGTTGGCCTGCTCGAATTTCTCGAAGATGCGCGCCTGGGCCGCGGCGGGGATGCCGATGCCGGTGTCGCTGACGACGAGGCGCAGCATCACGGTCGTGGTAGTGTCGGGTTGCGCATCGATGGCGACCGCCACGGTGCCGTGGGCGGTGAACTTGATGGCGTTGCTGATAAGGTTGGTGAGCACCTGACGCAACCGGGTGTAGTCGCCGATGAGCACCTCGGGCAGTTGCGGACTGAGCTGGAGATGAAGCCCGAGACCCTTCGCTTCGGCGCGGGGCTGCATGCCCTCGATGAGGCGGGTGAACTCCCGCTGCGGCCGGAAGGGCGCGGAATCCAACATGAAACGCCCCGATTCGATTTTGGCGGTGTCGAGGATCTCATCGAGGATGTGGAGTAATGCTTCGGCGTTGTCGCGTGCGAGCTCGGTGAAGTGACGCTGACGTTCGTCCTGTGGTTCCTTGCGCAGGAGGTTGAGCAAACCGATCACGCTCCCCAGTGGCGTGCGGATTTCGTGGCTCATCACGGCGAGGAACTCGCTCTTGCTTTGCGTCGCGGCCTCGGCGCTTTCCTTGGCGATGCGCAACACCTGCTCGGTCTGCATGCGCCGGGTGATGTCGACGCCGATGCCGACAAAACTGAGCACGTTGCCGTGGTGGTCGCGCACGGGGTTCGTCGCCACGCGCCAGGTGATGGTGCGACCGTCGGGCGCGAGGTAATCGGTTTCAAACGTCGTGGGCTCGCCGGCGACCGTGCGGCGGATGGCGTCGAGCACCAGCGGTCGCGCCGCTTCCGGCCAGATGTCGACGAACGGGCGGCCAAGCAGTTCCTCGCGGGTGCGCCCGAGGGCGAGGAGACCGTTGCGGTTCACCGCCAGATAGCGGCCTTCGCGATCGAACATTTGCACGCAATCGGGCGAACTCTCCACGAGACTGCTGTTGCGTTGTTCGGAGAGCGCGATCTGGGCCGCGCTTTCGCGCAACCGCTCCTGGGCGAGCAGCGAACCGACCAGCAGGATGGTGAGCAACAGCGTGATTAAAATCACCGGCATCCGGGCATGACGAACTTGCCGATGCCAATTCGGCGCGGCGATATCGAGCTCGGCGGCCACGCGCCCACGTCCCGGCCCGAGATCGAGCAGCGGCACCGAGGCGAGCACCCAGGTGCCCCAACGATCCTGAATCGGCCCGAGGACAAACGCCTCGTGCTGCATCATCTTGGTGCGATATTCCTCGGGGGCTTCATCGTAGCTTTGGCCGGGCGGCGAGTAGTCCTTCGAATCGGGAGCCTCGGAATCGACGAGAAAAACGCACCGATCTGTGTGCGCGCCGGCGAGCAGCACAAATCGCAGGTCGGGGTTGGCCCGGACCAGATTTTGCATGAGCCGCTTCAACTGTTGATAGGCGGGCCGCTCCACGTCCGACTCTTGCCATTGCAGCTGGCGCACCAGCTCGATGGGGATGGCTGCGGCAACCAGCTGGGTGCGGGTGAGAATCTGTTGACGCATCGAAGCGTCTTGCTGGCGACCGACAAAATGCGCGGCGGCGCCACCTCCGAGCAGCACCAGCAACATTGCCACCCACCAGCCGTAGTGCCGGCGTTGCCATGATGCGATCTGGTTGGTGGACAGCTTCTGCTTTTGCAGGCAAGTGCAGTGCCAGTCAGTGAGCGCGAGCAGCAGCAAAGCCAGTGCGGCAGTAAACACCTCTGTCGGTAGGTCGAAAAGCAAACGATTCGGCGTTTGTAACAGGAGCGCGCCGATGTAGCCGCCGATCGCGAGTACGAGCAAACGCAGCCGGCGCCGGACGGCCGGGGCCTGGTGTTGCCGGGTTGCGGTGTGCAAGGCGAGTCCGAGCCAAAGACCGCTCGGCAGGCCGAGCGCCAGTTGCAGACTCCGTTTCAGATCGGCCGCAGGGGAGACGATCACTGCCAGAATGGCGAGCAGCAGAAGCGGTAGATGGACCCAATTTCCGATGCGCCGTTGGTCAGGCGGCCGGGCGGTGCGGGCAAACTCAGCCAAGGCGAGAAAAGAGCCAATTTGCAGTGCGACCAGGATGACCGGGAAAAACACGGTCTGCTGGTCCCCATGAGCCAGCATTTCGAGCCAGACACTTGCCGCCTGGGCGAGCCCGAAGGCGCCAAGCCACCGCCACCGCAGCGCCTGATCCAGCCGCGACAGCGTCCACGCTGGCGTGATGAGCAACAACAGGACGACCCCGTGCAGGAACAGCACGTAATCGAGGTTGGCTTGGAGAAAATAGGGCATGCTCCGCCGGTGAAGGGCAGTACCCAACTATGTCGACACTTCCGGCACGCCACTGAATCTGGAATTTCTCCTACACGCGACGGACCGGGAGCGATTTCTGCTGAAGTTGTTGGTGCTGAAACAACCCACCCCCGACGATGCCCGTTACCCGGCCTGCGTCAGACAGTCAGTTGATTGGCAATCTCCGCGTCCATTGCTCTGCGCGGCGGATGTGCGCGGGGCTGCGTTGCGTAACAGCGTACTTCGGGGAGTGCGGCGGGGACGTTGGCCGATGGCGCGGTCAGCTCGATGCGCAAGGAGCGAGTTGTGACAGGGGCCGCGAGAACGATGACGTTGCGGGTCTGGGTCAAGAGGCAAGCCGTAGGCGCAAGGGGGGCAGGCCGTGTAATGTTGTGAAATGGATTGGCAGGTATGTCTGAGCGGGATTCAAGTACGGCATGGCCAGAAAGCTTCGAGTAGAATACCCCGGGGCGCTTTACCATGTGGTGAACCGCGGCAACTACCGGGATGATGTGTTAGCCAGCGCGGGGGCGGTGCAATCGGGCTTGGCGGCGGCAGTGATTCGGGATTTGTGCGCGACGCAATGGACGGGGCAGTGGCGCGGGGCATGGGCGGTACCAAGGCGGAGCTACATGGGCTTGGCTTGCGGAGCATCTGCATCTGGTGACACCGGCATCGGCGCGCAGCCTGATCGTTCTGAGGAAGAGAGCAGGAATACAACAATACTCGGCCTGACCCCCTTGGCCCTCCGAATTTGAAAACCAAGTAGCACGAGAATTAGGCGAAAATCCAGTGCCGTATCTTGTGCCGGATGATACGACAGAGGTTTCATCCCCAGTCCCTCCGCCTCCTTCAAGAAAATGAAAACACATCTATATCTGTTTATGTCTATAGTTCTACTTGCCTGCCCTGGATGTGCTCGCCCCGCATCGGTGGATGACGAGTCGATAAGGACAGTGCGGGCGTTTGCTGAAACTGCAGCATTTCGGCTCCGAATAGAAATTGCATATATATCACCCTTGGCGGGAAGGGCAATAAAAAGATCGAGCATAGGTACTGCGGCGCATTTGCATGTAACTATGAGTGGCGTGTTTTGGTCAAAACCACTGGTTCAATTGGTAGAAATTTTGAAGCAGCGAGAATTAGTTCAGCCCGAAGAAGATCCCATAGGTTGGGCTTCGGAGATTAAGGTGTCTGATATACAAACTGGAAAAAATTTGCTTACGGTACAGATGTCGTCGTTGACAGATTTGGCTATAGTAAATGGTCAACCCATTATAATTACGAAGGAACTGCGTCAGTGGCATATGGATTATCTTTACCCAATTGTGCAGGCGACGAATAGGGGTGCTCCGATAACGCAATTTTAAGGCCAAGCGTAGGGAGAAGACGGGCCGAAGGGTAGAGACCGGACGGCCAAGCGTAGGGGGTCAGGCCGAGTAATGTTGTATTTTTGATTGGCAAGGCGGTCAGAGTAGGACTCAAGTCCGGCATGGCTAGAAAGCTGCGAGTGGAATACCCCGGGGTCAGGCGTAGGGGGTCAGGCCGAGTATTGTTGTATTTTAGGTTGGCAAGGCGGTCAGAGTAGGATTCAAGTCCGGCATGGCGAGAAAGCTGCGAGTGGAATACCCCGGGGCGCTTTACCATGTGGTGAACCGCGGCAATTACCGACATGACGTGTTTGCCAGCGCGGGTGCGGCGCAAGCGTGGGTGAAGGTGCTGGAGGAGGCAGTCCAAATTTATGGCTGGCAGTGCCATGCTTACGTGGTGATGCGCAACCACTATCATTTGGTCCTGGCCACGCCGCTGCCGAACTTGGGGGCGGGCATGCATTGGCTGCAAAGCACTTTGGCCACGCGTTTCAATCGGTTGCGGGGCGAGCGTGGTCATCTGTTTCAAGGGCGTTACCATGCGGGATTGATCGAAGATCAGCGTTATTTGGGTCACGTCGTGGACTATGTGCATCTCAACCCGGTGCGCGCGGGGGTGGTCGCGGTTGAGCAGGCGGCGCAATTTCGTTGGAGCAGTCTGGGGCGGTTTGTGCGGGGACCGCGTTTTCAGGGATTGCAGGCGGGCGAGTGGCTGGCGTGCCGCGGATTGGAGGACTCCGCCGAGGGCTGGACGCGCTATCAGGCGCACTTGGTGGAATTGGCGGGCAATCTGGCCGAGCAGGAGCGCTTGGGCTGGAAGGGATTTTCACATGGGTGGGCGCTGGGGAGCGAGGAGTGGTGCCGGACGATGGCCAAGGAGCAGGCGCATCGGGCGGCGCAACCGGGATTGGAGGCGGGCGCGATCCGGGATTTGCGCGAGGCGCAATGGGCGGAGCTGTTGCGCGGGGCATTGGCGGCACAAGGGCGGAGCATGGAAGAGCTCGCGGCGGAGCGAAAAGGCGCGGAATGGAAGCTGGCGTTGGCAGAAGAGTTGCGCAGCCAAGGCGGAGCTTCTTGGGTTTGGTTATCGGAGCATCTGCATCTGGGGACGCCAGCGTCGGCGCGCAGCTTGCTCAGCCTGAGGAAGCGAAGCGCGATATGACAATACTCGGCCTGACCCCATGACTAGCGGACACTTTTATGCTCTAATCGCCTTGGCACTGGGCGGATCCTCTGACTCAACTGCGGCATGAACTACCGGACAAAAGCGGAATACTACATTCAGGGGATCACCAAGGGCTTCGTGGAAGCCTCCGAGGTGATTGCTTGGGCTGACGAGGTAATCGTCTCTGCGCCAAAGACGGAAGAGTGGATGGTCGATATCTCGACTTGCGGTCCGGGCGACCGGATGGCGGTGCTAAGCCATCTCAACACCGTCAAGGGCGAGGTGGATCAAGCGGAGTTGGCGCAGCTCCTCAAAGCCAAGGGGATTTCCTGATCGTCCTCTCGCACCCCTTCGTCACGCGGTTTTATCCGCTTCGATGGGGTGTCCTTTGCGGTAAACCAGCCCCTGGAAAACGGCGATGAGCGCGCCTGCTTCATCGGTGACATCGACGGAGTAGCTGGCGAGCTTCGGATTGAGCGCCATTTCGCGCGCCGTGGCAGTGAGGACGCCGGCGGTGGCGGACTTCATGTAGGTGATGCTGACGTTGATGCCGACCGCCACCGTGCCGTGCGCATTGGATGCCACGGCGAAGGCGTAATCGGCCAACGTGAAGATTGCGCCGCCTTGCACGATGCCCACGGCATTGAAATGCCAGGGCCGGATCGCCATCCGCGCCACGGCCTGACCGGGCGTGAAAGAGACCAGCTCGATGCCGCAGTGTTGGACGAACTGGTCAGTGCGGAAAAAAGCGGCGAGGGAATTCATCGTGGAAGGGGCCATAGCGGTAACGGTGAACCCCGGCCCAAGGCAAGCGCGGCGTCGAGCGCTCTAGAGCGGTTTCAGACAAGCCGTCGCCGCGCTTGAGACACAGGCGAAAGCGTGGCCTCTGCATGACCGCGCTGTCGCCACGCTCCAGCGCGGCTACAGTTCAAGAGCTGGTGTCGTGCCGCTCAGAGTTCGAAGGTGGCCGAGACGATGAACTGGCGCGGGTCGACGATGCGGAAGGCCCACGGCGTGCCGTCCGGGTTGGCCGCGATGGGTTGGAGCCGGCCGTCTTCCAGAAGATTGCGCACGTTGAGCTGGAGGCGGGTGCGCACCTTGCCGCCGTAGAGACGGAGGCTGTAGCCGGCGAAAGCGTCGAAATAATAGCGGGCCTTGTCCCAGATCGGGCGGTTGGGATCGAGGGTGCGGACGATGCCGTCGGCATCCGGTGAGGCGCCGTAGAAACCGATGGAGGCGCGGTCTTCCCAACGCACGGCGCCGCCGATGTTGAGGTTCTTGAGCCAGCGATTCTCGGTGATGCCGGCGAGCCGGAAATTGGTGACGGCGTTGAAGCGCCATTCGCGGGTTTGAGTGCGGGGTTTGCCCTGGGTGGCGATGGCGAGCTTCATCGGCGCGAGGAGATTCTGGTTGTACCAGGCTTCCGGGGTGAGCGAGCCGACGCGGTAGGTACCATTCCAATACGGAGAGTTGTCGAACGGACTCTTGGCCGACTTCCATATCGGAGTACGATCGGCGACGTAGTTTTGGAGCGCCGGCGACATGATGGCGTTGTAGGCCCGGGATTGGGTGATGTTGCTGCGCAGCGTCCAGTACGGGGTGAGGTTGAGCGTGATTTCGATCTCCTTGCCGCGGGAGAGGGCGTCGCTGTTGTCGCCGTGCGTCTTGTTGCGGTGGCTGTCGATGAAGGCGGGGTCGACGCCCATCAGGCGGGTGGTCTCGGCGTCGATCTGTGCGGTGGTCCAGGTGGGATGGGCCTTGGCGAGTTCGAGGTTGTAGAACGTCTCCAGATCGGGATCGCCGCCGGTGCCGTTGCCGTCGGCGTCGAGACGGATGGCGCGTTGCACGTAGGTGTTGATCTCGCTGGTGCCGCGACCGTAGTCGATCGTCTCGTATTGCTTGGCGGTGATGTTGAGCCGTGCGCGACCGGCGCGATCGGGGAAGAGCGCGAGGGCGATGCCGTAGTCCTTGGTTTTGCCGTGCGGGTCGGAGAGCGGGAGGCCGTGAATGTCGTAGGCGAGCGAGCCCGGGCTGAAGCTGTTGGACTGACTGTAAGTGAGGTGGAGCCAGCGCAGCGGTTTCACGACGATGCCGGCGTTGCGGGTGGTGCCGTGGCCGCCGTTGGGCACGAGGGTGGGATCGGGCACCCAGTCATACTGACCGAAGCCGTACATCGGCGTCATGTCGTAGTAGCCGTTGGTGGCGGTGGTGGGATTGATGGCGCTGTTGCCGTCGCGGGTGCGGTTGAAATCCTTGCGCAGACCGCTGGTGACGACGACGCGGTCATCGAGGAAGAATCCCTGCCAGTTGCCGCCGTGCGTGCTGACGAGACGCTTGTTGAGGCGGTTGGCGTAATAGTATTCGTCAAACGTCACCGGCTCGTTGATCCACTGGCCGGTGAAGCCGTTGTAGTAACGGAGCGTGAGATCCTTGGGCTTGGCGATGCGCGAGGGGGCGTAGTCGACGTTGGCGCCGTTGGCGTCGCCGACGTAGTAGTGCGGGTAGGCGCGGTAGGAGGCGCTGTTGCGGCTGCTCGGGCCGGAGGCGCCCATCCAGACTTCGGTGGACGACATGGTATCCTTGTAGCCGAGACTGCCGCCGTAGATGGCGCGGTATTCGCCGTAGCCGATGAAATTGTGCCGGCCGAGCCAGTGCATCCAGTTCTTCTCCTTGGTGAGATCGAGCTGGTAGGCGAGGGTGCCGCGGTAGTTGTCGTTATTGTTGCGGGCGCGGCGGAAGATGGGCTGCGAACCGCCGACATAGGGGCGGAGGAAGTAGGGGTTGGCCGAGCCGTCGAGCAGGCGCTCGTTGATGTCGATGAAGACTTGGGAGTTGGTGCCGTTGCCGAGGAAGGTGCGGCTGTTGGTGCCGGTGCGCTCGTAGAGCCAGCTCCCTTGGAAGGCGAGGGTGTGGCGGTTGGTGCGGAAGAAATACTGGTCGAGGTCGATGCGGGTGGTCTCGCCTTTGACGGTGCCGAAATTCGGCGCGGCGAGATTGATGGAGGTCCAGTCGTAGAGGGACCGATCGCTGATGCCCCGGGGCAGGAAGAGCGGGTAGGTGGCGCTGTACTTGGTGTAGAAATTGCCGTTTTGGAGGAGGCGCGCGGTGCCGCTGGTGTTTTGCGGGCCGGTGCCGCTGGCGGTGGTGTCCGGCAGGCGGTTGATCATGTAGAGCTGGATCGTGCCCTTATCGATGTACCAGCTGGGGAAGGTCGTGAGCGCGGAGTCGGTGGGCGTGAGGCCGTAGGGTAGGAGCGTCGCTTCCAACGCGGTGGTCACGCCGGTGATGGCGGGGGAGCCATTGCCGAAATGCACCGTCTGCGTGATCGGGTCCCACGTCGGTTTGCCGCTGGCGATCCAGTCGGAGCTCATGTCGCGCGGGGTGACGGAATTGGGCCGGCTGTTGTAGTTGCGGTAGGACTCGAAGCTGACGCGGATCGAGGTGTTCCTGTACGGGCGGGCGGCGAGCGAGACTTGGAGGCGGCGGGTGATGTCGGCGGAGGGCTCGCGGACGAAGCCTTTTTCCTCGTAGACGCCGAGGGCGCGGACCGCGAGTTTGCCGCGCAGCAACTGGCGGTTGAGGTCGAAGCTCGCGCGGTAGCCGCCGTAGCTGTCGGCGCGCGTGGAGAACGTGGTGATATCGCGCGTGAGGTTGGCATTGGCGCCGATGATGTTGACGCCGCCGCCGGTCGCCCCGAGGCCGAAGACGCCGGAGTTGGGACCGCGGGAGATTTCCACCGCCTCGATGTTGTAGGAATCGAACGGCAGGGTGGTGCCGATGCCGTTGAAGGCGCTGTTGGCGGCGGTGAGGCCGCGGAGACGGGTGGAGCCCTGCGGGTTGGTGGAAACATCGTCGCTGACGTTGCCGCGGTCGACGTTGAAGCTCGTGAACTGGTAGATGCCCTCGGTGTTCGACTCGTACATGAACACGTCGTTGATATCGACCGCCGCGGTGTCGATGAGCTGCTGTTTGGTGACAACGGAGATCGAGGCGGCAAGATCTTCGAGCTTCGAGTTCAGACGCGTGCCCGACATCGTGGCGTTGGCGAGGTAGCCGCGGTCGTTGTTCACTGTCACTTCGAGGATGGAGAGTTTGACGACGTCCTCATCGTCCGGGGCCGGCGCATTCTCCATGACCAGATCCTTCGATGGAGTCACCCCGGGCTTGGCGGTGGCGGAGGGGGCGGTCGGTACTTGTGCCGAGAGCGAGGCACTGAGGAAAAGGACGCAGCCGAGGTGGGCGAGGAGGAGGCGATTTTTCATTTTGGGCGGAGGTTGCGGGTGGTCACTCCGGACGCGGGCCGCGTCTGGCGGTGCGCTAGTGCACGCATCAGGCTGGGGGCGGCCGGGGGGCGTCGGAGTGGATACGCCAAGAGCGGACAAACCTCCGGCTGGTGCAATAGCCCCGCCTATCTGACAGTTTGGTGCCGCCCGCCGGAAGAGGGGGATGCCTTACGCTCGGGCGCTTGGCGGACTCGTCACCGCTGCGCCACGTGCGCTCAACGCGCGCGGCGGACGGGCCGGGGTGCGACGAGTTTGCTCACGCGTCCGGGGCGTTGCGGCCGGTCGGTGTCGGCGCTGCGCAGTGCGGCGAAACACAGTTCGAGGCTCGCGAGATTGCCGCGGGCGGAGTTGCCCGGTTCGCGGTCCTCCTCGATGGCGCAGAGGAGTTCGCCGAGTGCGCCGCGAAAACCGTCGGGAAACCAGTTGCCCGTCAGCGCCACGCGGGCCTCGCCTGCGGAGGTGTGCAGCACCAGCTCGGGGATGCCGCAAAGCGCGCCGCTGCCGCGTAACGTGCCGGCGGCGCCGACCGCCGCGAGGCGTTCCTGGGCGCCGAACTTCGCATGGGCGCTGAAACTGAGTGTGGCCAGTCCGTCGCCATAATCGACAACCGCGTGCGCCAGCATGGGCGGCTGCATCTTCTGTCCGGGCGCGGTGGCGACCTGCGCGAACACCTGGCGCGGTTTGCGACCGGCAAACACGGCGGCGGTGATGTCGAACCAGTGAATGCCAAAATCGTAGAGCACGAGGTGGCGGATTTTCTCGAACTGCGTGCCCTGGCACCAGGTGTGGTCCCAGTTCATTGCAAGATCGAGCGTGTGGATCGGCCCGAGTACTCCGGCGCGGACCGCTTGCAACAGGTAGGAAAAATAGGGCGCCCAGCGGCCGTTTTGGTTTACCGCGAGACGCAGCCCTTTCTTGTCCGCCAAACGCACCAGCCGCCGGCCGTCCACGAGATCGAGCACGAAGGGCTTCTGGCTGAGCACGTGCTTGCCCGCGCGCAAGGCGGCCTCGATCAGCGGCACGCGCACCGCCGGATGCGTGGCGATGTCGACCACCGCAATGTCGTCGCGCGCGAGGAGCTGGCGGTAATCCTCGTAAACCTCCGCCTGCGGAAAAAACTCCGCGCGCCGTTTCTCGGCGGCGGCGCGGTTGACGTCGGAAAACGCGACCACTTCGACACCGAGGGCGCGGGCCGCTTTGAGGTGATTTTCGGTGATGCCGCCACAGCCGATGAGGCCAAGCTTCGGCCGGTAGCGTTTGGGAGCAGGCGGAAGGTAGGGGAGCGCCGGCGCGGGGATCAATTTTACCGCGGCAGTCTTGAGTTCATAGTTCTTGGACATGGCGCGGAATGCCGGCGGGTCACTCGATCAGAGGCACCGTTTTGCGCAGCTTCGCGCTGCGCATTGCGCTGTCCACGATCTGCTGGCCGATGCGCGCGATGCGGGGCGAGAGCGGGCCGTCGACTTTGCGCCCGTGCTCCAGACTGTGCAGCACGTAGTGAATCGGGTTGTGGAACGGAGCGACGATGGTGTCGGCCGGCATCACGATGCCGTCGGGATGCGTGTGCGTTTGCAGCCGGATCGTCGGTTCGTAGTCGTAGCTCGCGATGGTGCCGCGCGTGCCGACGATGGTGAAACCGCACTTCGGTTGCGGCTGGTGTTTCCACGGATCGGAGAATGTGCCCCAGCGCGTCTCGAACTTCGACAGGCCACGAGCGTAACGCACCACGGTGATGCTGTGTTCGTCCACCTCCAGCCCCTGCGGGTGGTCGACGACCGCGGTGACTTCGATGGGTTTGCGTCCGTTCATGAACCAGGTGCCGAGCGTCGTGCCGTAACCGAGATAATCGAGCATCGAGCCGCCGCCGCGGGCCTTTTTGTAGAACCAGCTCCGGCGTTTCTGCGTCGGCGTCGGCGTGGTCTCGATCTTGTCGGCCACGTGCCAGCAGGGCCCGCGGTTGCCGTCGTAATAGTGAACTTCGATGACATCGCCGACCTTGCCCTCGTCGATCAGGCGCTTGGCGGTGATGTGCGAGGGCATCCAGCGCAGCGGCCAGTTGATCACGAGCTGGCGTTTGGTTGCGGCGACGGCGGCGATCATGGCGTCGGCCTGCGCGAGCGTGGCGGCGAAGGGTTTTTCCACCAGGATGTGCGTGCCGTAGGGCGCCACACGCTTGGTCCACAACGCATGCTCGGCGGTGGCCGGACAGAGGAGAACGAGGTCCGGCTGCGTTTTTTCCATGCAAGCGCGGTAGTCGGTGAAAACGCGCTCGGGCGGCAGTTGGAAATTCTCCACCGCCGAGTGCATGCGCGCCGGCTGCTCATCACAAATACCGACGATCTCGGCGTGCGGATGATTGTGCACCTGGCGCAGCAGGTCGCCCATGTGCATGTGGTCAAAATTAATGCCGGCAATTTTCCAGGTCTTCATGGTCAAGGGGGGGAGACTAAAGGGGACGGGCGGCTCAGTTCTTTGCGGCGGGCACGACGGGAGCAAGCCCGCGGCGCGCGAGGAGCGGCTTGATGTCCGGTTCGCCGCCGGTGAAGGCCCGGAACATCGCCAGCGCATCGACGCTGCCGCCGCGGCTGAGCACGGTCTGGCGCAGCCGGTCGCCATTGGCGCGCGTGAGACCGCCGTGCTGTTGGAACCACTCCACGCTGTCGGCGTCGAGCACCTCGGCCCAGATGTACGCGTAATAGCCGGCCGAGTAGCCGCCAGCGAAGATGTGCGAGAAATAAGTGCTGCGATAACGCGGCGGCACCGGAGCGAAATCGACGCCGGCATGGCGCAACGCGGACGTCTCGAAGCTGATCACATCGTCGGGCACGCCGCGGGGGCGGAGCTGGTGCCAGGCCTGATCGAGCAGCGCCGCGGCGAGGTACTCGGTGGTCTTGAAGCCTTCGTTGAACTGTTCCGCCGCCTCGACCTTGGCCAGCAGCTCGGCCGGGAGCGGCTCGCCGGTGCGGTGATGTTTGGCGTAGTTTTTCAACACCTCGGGCCAGCGCGCCCACAGCTCGTTGACCTGCGAGGGAAACTCCACGAAGTCGCGCGGCACGGCGGTGCCACTGAAACGCGGATACGTCACGTCGGAGAACATGGCGTGCAGGGCGTGGCCGAACTCGTGAAACGCGGTGCGCACCTCGTCGAGCGTGAGCAGCGTGGGTTCGCCGGCGGGCGGCTTCGGCACGTTGAGATGGTTGGCGATGACCGGCTGGGTGCCGAGCAAGCGGGCCTGCGGTACGTAGGCATTGGCCCAGGCGCCGCCGCGTTTGCTGGGGCGCGCGTAGGGATCGAAAAGGAACAGCGCCAGCGGGCGGCCGTCAGCGTCGGCGACGGCGAACACGCGCACGTCGGGGTGATACACGGGCAGATCGTGGCGTTCGGCGAACGTGATCCCGTAGAGTTTGGTGGCGGCGAAGAACACGCCGTCGCGCAAGACGCGGTCGAGTTCGAAGTACGGACGCAGTTGCGCTTCGTCGAAGGCGTAGCGCTCGCGGCGGACTTTCTCGGCGTAGAAGGCCCAGTCCCACGCGGCGAGCGGGAAACCGCCCTTTTCGCGGTCGATCACGGCCTGCATGGTGGCGGCCTCGCGGCGGGCGTTGGCCACGGCGGGTGCGGCGAGCTGGGCGAGCAGGGAGTTCACCGCCTCGGCGGTGCCGGCGGTCTGGTCTTCGAGCGAATAAGCGGCGTGATGCGCGTAGCCGAGCAGCGCCGCGCGTTCGGCGCGGAAGCGGGCGAGCCGGGAGACGAGCGCGCGGGTGTCGAACTCGCCGCCGCGACTGCCGCGGGCGAGCGACGCTTGTTGAACGCGTTCGCGCAGGGCGCGGTTTTCGAGCGCGGCCAGCGGCGGCTGTCCGGTGGTGTTTTGCAGGCGCAGCAGGAATTTGCCCTCATGGCCCCTGGCTTTGGCGAGCTCGGCGGCGGCGGTGATTTGTCCCGCGGAGAGGCCGGCCAGCTCGGCGCGCGTCTCGACCAGTACGGCGGAGGCGTTGACCTCTTTCAGCACGAGCTGCGAGAACGACGTTTCGAGGGTGGCGAGCTCGGCGTTGAGGGCTTTGAGCTTGGTCTTGTCGGCTTCGCCGAGCTTGGCGCCGGCGCGCACGAAATCGGTGTAGTAGCGCCACAGCAGGCGTTGCGCCTCGGGATCGAGGCCGAGTTTTTCGCGCTGGTCATAGAGCGCCTGAATGCGGGCGAAGAGCGCGGGGTTGAGCCGGATCGCATCGCGTTGGGCGGCGAGGCGCGGGGCCATCGCCTGGTCGACTTTGTCGAGCGCGGGATTGGTGTGGGCTTTGACGAGGTTGGAGAAGACGCGGTTGACGCGCGCGAGCAACTGGCCGGATTTCTCGAGGGCAACGAGGGTGTTGTCGAAGGTGGGCGCGGCGGGGTTGGCAGCGATGGCTTCGACCTCTTTCAACTCGGCGGCGATGCCGGCCTCGAAGGCGGGGAGAAAATGCTCGTCCTTGATCAGGTTGAACGGCGGCAGGTGGAACGGCAGGGAGCTTTCGGCGAGCAGTGGATTGGCGGTCGGCATGGCGGGTTCGGCGGCCGACAAGGGTGCAAGGAGGCCCAGAGTCAGCAGCAAGGTGGAGGGGAGTAACGAAGGTGAACGCATGCCTGCGGACAGTGGTCGCACCTTGGCCGGAGGCAAGACTGGGGCGGGCTGATCCGGGGCGAAAAATGCCGCGCCCCGTGGAGACAGGGCGCGGCGGAGAGAACGGAGTTGTCTGCAGTGTTTGGCGTGTGGCGTTTAGCGGAAAACGACTTCCAGCTGGCCCCAATCCATCACCGGCAGGGTGCCGCCGCTGGGGAGCGAGACCACGACGTTGTAGTATTGTCCGGTCTGCGCGGATGCCGGACGCTCGGCGGTGGAGTGGATGGCGTTGGTGTAGGTGTAGCTGGGATCGAATTTGCGCCAGAGCGGGCGCTGGATTTCCGTGCCGGTGGTGCCGGTGGCGGTGGTGGCGCGGACGATCTTGGAGTTGAACGCGACATTGGCGGTCGGGTTGTACGCCGACTGGTAACGAACTTCGACGAGCTGGTTGGCCGGGATGTTGATCGGGCCGACCGAGTAGAGCACACGTTGCGTGGAGTCGGCGGCGGTGATGTTGCGTGTGGTATCGATCCAGTAACCGACGTAGGGACGCACCTCGACGGCAAAGCCGCCGTAGAGGGTGCTGTTTTCCGTGTCGATTTTGATGCGGGTGCCGCTGCCGTAAGCCCAGAGCACGGAGTTGAAGTAGGCATTGCTCACGGCGGAGGGGAAATACAGGCCGCCGCCGCTGCCGAAGGCCGCGTGATGCTCCAGGCTGGTCGCGCCGCCCTGGATTGCCAGATTGAGCATGGTGCCACTGGTGGAGGTGGTGGAGGTGGTCTGGATTACTTTGCGGCCCAGACGTTGGGTGATGGTGCCCTGGTTGGTGGGCGTGCTGCCCTGCACTTGGAAGCGCACATCCACCATGCTGCCGGCGGGAATGTTGAGCGGGCCGTAGGAGTATTGCACGTAGGGCGTGAACGTCGTGGCGATCGGCAGGTAATGTTCGGTGTCGTAGGGGATCTGCCGGTACGTGGAGGTGGCGTAGCGCGAGACGCCCCGTTCGATGGCGGCGACAATTTCAGCGTAGCCCGCCGGGATGATGCCGTCCGGCCCAGCGGTGTATTGCGGCACCGTCTGGCCGTAATGGACCCAGTTGACATAAACCGTGCTGTAGGCGGCGCCGAACTGGTAGGAACCGGTCCGCGTGGCGACTTCCGCGCCTTCCTTGGCCTTGCACAGGTTGTTGCCCGAGAATTTGGACACCATGCCGATGTAGCCGGCGGAGGCGCTGTCCACGGCGGTGGCAGACGTTGCCACGACGATGCCGCAGCCGATCATGATGCGGTCGGTGCCCGCGGAGCCGGCCCAGGTCACCTCGGCTTGTGCGTGGGCGGTGAGCAGATCGCCTGATTGGACGGTGAAGGGACCGGCCGAGCAGATGACGACCTTTTGGTAGCCGGGGTTTTCGTTGATGCTCTTATCGGTGGTGGTGACGACCTTTTGGTAGGCGACGACCGAGGCTTGGCTGGGGACCGCAAACAGGGCGGCGATTCCGCAAAGTGCGAGTGTCTTACGCGCCGCGGTGGCTAGGGTGAACGCTTTAGCAATGTGATACATGGATGGGTTGTTTTAAGCTGCATGTCTGGGGACGTAAAACCACCGCCCGCCGTTGGTGGGCGGGCAATGAAGCGATGTTTACGTTGTCGGGTCCGGGGGGGGGAGGATGCGGCCAAAAACGAACCCAGAATCGCGGCCGGGGCGGCGAGGGGAACGAGTGGTTACTTGTGAGGGTTGCCGGCGGCTTGGATTTGTCAACGCGGTCTTGCGCCGGCGGCCCAAAAAAAACGCCGCGCTCCGGGAGGCGGAGCGCGGCGGCGGGCTGAGAGACGTTGAATCGAAATCGACGCGCGTTTAGCGGAAAACGACTTCCAGCTGGCCCCAGTCCATCACGGGGAGGGAGCCGCCGTTGGGGAGCCAGCAGACGACGTTGTAGTACTGGCCGTTCGCGGCTGCGGTCGGGCGTTCGGCGGTGGAGTGGATGGCGTTGGTGTAGGTGTACGCCGGATCGAACTTACGCCAGAACGGGCGCTGCACCTCGGTGCCAGTGGTGCCGGTGGCGCTGGTGGCACGGACGATTTTGGAGTCGAAGGCCACGTTGGCGGTCGGGTTGAAAGCTGCCTGATAGCGGACTTCGACGAGCTGGTTGGCGGGAATATTGATCGGTCCGATCGAGTAGACCACCCTCTGGGTCGAATCGAGCGACGTCACATTGCGCGTGGTGTCTTTCCAGAAGCCGGCATAGGGCCGCACTTCGACCGCAAAGCCGCCATAGGTGGCGCTGCTATCCGTTTCGACGGTGAGCCGGGTGGCGTCGCCGTAGGCCCAGAGCACGGAGTTGAAGTAGGCGTTGTTGACGGCGGAGGGGAAGTACATGCCGCCGCCGCTGGAGGCGGTGTAATGGTGTTCCAGATTGGTGGCGCCGCCCTGGATGGCCAGATTGAGCAGGGCGCCGGTATTCGAGGTGGTCGAGGTGGTCTGGATCACTTTGCGGCCCAAGCGTTGGGTGATGGTGCCTTGCCCCAGCTGGGTGCTGGCTTCGATTTGGAAGCGCACGTCCACCATGCTGCCGGCGGCGATGTTCAGCGGGCCGTAGGAGTATTGCACCAAGGGATTGAACGCGCCGGTGATGGGCAGGTAATACTCCCCGGCTCCGCTGTCGTAGGGAATCTGCCGGTAGGTGGTGGTGGCGTAACGGGAGACGCCGCGCTCGTGCACGCCGATGATCTCGGCGTAGCCCGCCGGGATGATGGCATTCGGTCCCGGGGTGTATTGCGGCACGGTCTGGCCGTAGTGCACCCAGTTCACATAGACCGCGGTATAGGCGGCGCCGAACTGATAGGAGCCGGTCCGCGTGGCGACTTCCGAGCCCTCGGGGATTTTCACGAAATTATTGCCGGCCCATTTCGAGACCATGCCGAGATACCCGGCGGAAGTGCTGTCCACGGCCGTGGCCGAGGTCGCCACGACAATGCCGCAGCCAATCATGATGCGGTTGGTGTCGGGCGAACCGGCCCAGGTTACTTCAGCCTGCGCGTGGGCGGTGATGAGATCGCCCGCGAGCACGTTGAAGGGACCGGCCGAGCAGATGACGACTTTCTGGTAGCCGGGATTTTCGTTGATGCTTTTGTCGGTGGTCGTGACGACTTTTTTATAATCGATCACGGTGGCACGGGCTGGTGCGGGGAGCAGAGCGACCAATCCGCAGAGAGCCAAGGCGGCACAGAGACTGAACGAGCTGGTTGGTTTTGAGTCTGGGAGTTGCATGCTTATGTGGCTTTTGGGTTGTAGGTTCTAGACCGAGAAAGAAGCAAATGAGGCGGGGGGTAGGGGTGAAGAAGGGGCAAGTCGGGGTAGCCGTTGGAAAAATTTGAACGGACTGGTTACTTCACTGGTACAAATGCTAAACGATTTGTCAATGATGACTCTGTTTTCGCATAACCTATGAGATGCCAAAAAGCCGTGCGCTGATAAGCAGCGCACGGCTTTGGAAACTGAATCTATCCAAGTGAATTATTTAGCGGAAAACGACTTCCAGCTGGCCCCAGTCTTCCACCGGCAAGGAGCCGCCGCTGGGGAGCCAGCAAACTATGTTATAGTACTGGCCGTTGGCTGCGGTGGAGGGACGTTCCGCAGTCGAGTGAATGGTGTTGGTATAGGTGTAGGCAGGATCGAATTTGCGGTAGAAGGGGCGCTGAACTTCGGTTCCAGAGGTGCTCGTGGGGCTTGAGGCGCGCACAATCTTGGAATCGAAGGCAACGTTGGCTGACGGCGTGAAGGCCGCTTGATAACGGACCTCCACCACCTGATTGGCCGGGATGTTGATCGGGCCGACCGAGTAGAGCACGCGTTGGGTCGAGTCGACCGTGGTGATGTTGCGGTTGCTGTCCCGCCAGTAACCGGCGTAGGGCCGAACCTCGACGGCGAAACCGCCATAAAGCAAACTGCTTTCTGACTCGATCGTAAGCCGGGTGGCGTTGCCATAGGCCCAGAGCACAGAGTTGAAATAGACCCCATTGGTGGCGTTCGGAAAATATAGGCCGCTGACGTTGGAGTGGGTGTAGTGGTGCTCCAAATTGGTCGCACCGCCTTGGATCGCGGCACTCAGAACGGTGCCAGTGGTCGACGTGGTGGAGGTGGTCTGGATCACCTTGCGTCCCAGACGTTGGGTGATGGTGCCTTGCCCCAGCTGGGTGCTGGCTTCGACCTGAAAGCGCACGTCCACCATGGAGCCCGCGGCAATATTGAGCGGTCCATAGGAATACTGGACGTAGGGGGAGAAACCGCCGGTGATGGGCAGGTAGTACTGCGTATCGTAAGGAATTTGACGGTAGGTCGTGGTGGCGTAGCGCGCGACATCCCGCTCTTGCACGGCGATGATCTCGCCGTAGCCCGCCGGAATCACCGCATCCGGGCCGGCGCTGTATTGCGGCACCGTCTGGCCGTAATGCACCCAGTTCACGTAAACCGTGGTGTAGGCGGCGCTGAATTGATAGGAGCCGGTGCGGGCGGCGTCTTCATTGCCTTCCGGAATCTTCACGAAGTTGTTGCCCGCCCATTTGGAAACCATGCCGATGTAGCCGGCGGAGGTGTTGTCCACCGCGGTGGAAGAGGTGGCGACGATGATGCCACTGCCGACCATGATGCGATCTGTGGCGGAGGAGCCGGCCCAGGTCACCTCGGCTTGCGCGTGGGCGGTGATGAGATCGCCGGCAAGGACGGTGAAGGGACCGGCCGAGCAAACGACTTTTTTCACATAACCGGGATTTTCGTTAATGGACACATCGCTGGTCGTGACGACCTTCTTGTAGTCGATGACGGTGGCGTGACTGGATGCCGATAGGAGCATGGCACAGCCACAGATCGCGAGTGCGGAGCGAACGATGGCGGAGCAGCGCGACGCAGACGAAGCAACCGCGTCGGGGAGGATACGTGTAGGGTTCATGTATGCAGTGTATTTTTTTGTTTTCCGGACAGGGAAAGTGAGGGGAGCGAATGGGGCGGGGTGGAAGCCGGGGGACGGGTTTAGCGGAGGCGCAACAGCCGCCCGGCGCGCGCGCCTCCCGGCTCGGCCAGCTCGTTGAGCTCCAGAATGCGTTGCAGCGAGGTGCCGGAAGTCTCCGCAATCCGGGCGAGCGAATCGCCTTCTTTAAATAAATGGAACTGGCTGCGGTCTGGGTCCGGGGTCTGTGGGTCGAGCGTCACGCGTTCGCCGTCGGATGTGGTGACGGACAGCCGCATTTTCTCCCGGTCGAAATGGAGCACGTTGTAATCCTCGCCGCACACGGGGCGGAGCGCGGCGATGTACTTGCCGGGGCCGACCAGATCACCGAGCGCGGCGTGTCCCCGACCGGTGTCGCGGAAAAATTGCGTGGCGGCGGCTGCGAGGTGCCGGAGCTGGGCGGCAATTTTTCGGGCCGCGGGCGATGCGGGCGCGGCAGAGGAGTCTGGGGCGGAGGCGAGACTGGCGGAGTTGAGCCGAAGCCGGATCTCATCGGCACCTTGACGCAGGATCAGCGTCTCGGTCGCGGCGTCGAATGCCACCACGTGGTAAGCACCAAATTTCTCGCCGACCTGGACCCATTTCGTGCCGCCGCTCGCCGGGTCGTGCAGGGCGACACTGACGGTGGAAGCCTGTACCAGCACACCTTGAAATTCGATTGGCTTCGTCGCACTTGCACCAGCCGGCATGGCCCAGCTGAGGAACAGGGTGAGCATCCCGACGCCCGCCGTCCGGCGCAAAGCATTGGCACCCCATGCGCGCGTGGCGCTTGGCTGGGGCAAAGCTAGGGCGGAAAGACGGAGGGGTAGCATGGAAACAAGCAGCAAAAGAAGCGGGCGGAGCAAACGCGCGACGGACAAAGCAAGAAAGGAAACGAACGGTTACTTGCCTAGATGAGAACCGTCGGTTTGGTTGGCGACGGTAACTTTGGTTTACGTTTACTCCCATGAGCACCCGTCGCATCGCGCAGCTCGCCCGCGTCTCCGCCACCACGGTCTCGCTGGCGCTGCGCAATAATCCAAAGATCCCCGTGGCCACCCGGCGACGCGTGCTCACCATCGCCCAGCAAATCGGCTACCGGCCCGATGCTCGTGTCGCGGAGCTGATGACGCAATTGCCCCGCAAACGTAATCCCCAGGATATGGCGTGTCTTGGGGTCATTTCCTTTTATGACCACGCGCACGTGTGGGACGCCCGGACCCATTTTCCGCTCATCTACGCGGGGATGAAGGCACGCGCCAACGAACTCGGCTATCGCCTGGAACCCTTTTGGTTGCATGCACCGCGGATGACGCCAGCCCGCCTCCGCAGCATCCTGGATGCGCGGGGAATTCGCGGATTACTCTGCTTTGGCAGCCCAAACTTCGGCGAGGCCTGGCCGGCCGAGCTCGATACGTACGCGGTTGTGACCCAAGGCCTGAGCATCAGGGCTCCGATGCATCGGGTGGCGAGTCATATTCATGATGGCATGTGGCGGGCACTCGATGCGGTGCAACAACGCGGTTATCGGCGGCCGGGGCTGATCCTCGGCGCGGGCGTGGGGCCGCACAACGCGCATGCCTACCTCTGTGTTTATCTGGGGTGGTGCGAACTCCGGCGCGAAGAGGAGCCGCCGGTTCCAGTGTTGCGCTGGCCGGCGGCGGAGGAGGCTCCGCTGATGGACTGGATGCAACAGCATCGCCCCGATGTGCTGCTGGTCGCGCACGAAACTGAAACGCTCGTGGAATTGACCCGCATGTTGCGGCGGCGGCGTTGGCGTGTGCCGTCGGAGCTTGGCCTGCTGGCCCTTGTGCCGACGCTTGCCGGGACAAATATCACCGGGCTTCAGGGCAATCAGCAGTTGGTGGGCGCGCGCGCGGCGGAAATGCTCGTGGCCCGCATGCGGGAGCACGAGTTCGGACTACCCACCCAACCGCGCCTTGAGCTCGTGGAGATGGAATGGGTGGAGGGCAACACGCTGCGCCCGGCCCTGCGTTGATCGAGGCGCGAGCGCAGCGACCAAATAGCGCCGTCTTAAGCCGGTTCGTAATCGAGGTACGGACTGAGCCATTTTTCGCTCTCGGTCACGGCGTCGCCCTGGCGTTGGGCGTAGTCAGCGAGCTGGTCGCGGCCGAGTTTGCCGACGGCGAAATATTTTGCCTCGGCATGGTTGAAATAAAGTCCGCTCACGCTGCTCGCCGGATTCATCGCGCAGCTTTCCGTCAAGGCGATGCCGGTGGCCGCTTCCGCGCCGAGGAGCGCGAAGAGCTGGCGCTTCTGCCGATGGTCGGGGCAGGCCGGATAACCGGGCGCAGGGCGGATGCCGCGGTATCTCTCACGGTGCAGGTCAGCCATCGCGAGCTGCTCGGTGCGGCCGAAACCGCAGACGTCGCGCGCCTGTTTGTGCGCCCACTCCGCTAGCGCCTCGGCGAGGCGGTCGCCCAGCGCCTGGGCCATGATCGCGGAGTAATCGTCGTGCTTCGCCTTGAACTCGGCGGCGAACGCTTCCACGCCGTGCCCGGCGGTGACGGCGAAGCCGCCGAGGTAATCGCTCCGGCCGCTCTCGCGCGGTGCCACGAAATCCGCGAGGCAGTGGTTGAACTGGCCCGCGGGCTTCTCCTGTTGCTGGCGGAGAAAGCGGAAGGTCGTCACCACGCGGCTGCGCTGTTCGTCGGCGTACACTTCGACGTCGTCGCCCACGGCGTTGGCGGGCCAGAAACCGAACACGACTTTCGCGGTGAAACGCTTTTCGGCGACGATGCGTGCGAGCAGCTTTTGCGCGTCGCCGTAAAGTCGGGTGGCCTCGGCTCCGACCGTGGTGTCGGTCAGCAAATCGGGGAAACGGCCGGAGATTTCCCACGCGGAGAAGAACGGACCCCAGTCGATGAAGGGCACGATTTCGTCGAGCGTCAGGCTTAAGGCTCTAGGCTTTTGGCTGTCTGCCGCCGCGGCTTGTGGTGGGGCGGGGTTTATCCCCGCCGTGATTGGCGGGCATAAAGCCCGCCCCACCGTCGGAGAAGAAGCGGAACGAGGACCCTCTGCCGCCTCAGTGGAATACCCGCGGGTGCCGAAAAATTCCGGGCGCGGGATGTCGTCGATGGCCCAGTCGAGCGGCGCGCGGCGTTGGCGCGCGGTGGCGAGCGGGAGCAGCGGGCGGTGCTGACGACGGTCGGCGAATTCCTGCCGCAACGCGGCTTGTTTCGCGGCGACCTCGGCGAGAAACGCCGGCTTCTGCTCGGGCGAGAGCAGCGCGCTGACGACGTTGACGACGCGCGAGGCGTCGAGCACGTGGACAACGCCGTGCGGATATTCCGGCGCGATTTTTACCGCGGTGTGCGCCGGGCTGGTGGTCGCGCCGCCGATGAGCAACGGCAGCGTGAAGCCCTGGCGTTTCATCTCTTTCGCGACATGCACCATCTCGTCGAGCGACGGCGTGATGAGGCCGGAGAGGCCAATGGCATCGACCTGCTGCTCGCGGGCGGCGGCGAGAATTTTGTCGCACGGCACCATGACGCCGAGGTCGATCACCTCGTAATTGTTACAGGCGAGCACGACGCCGACGATGTTCTTGCCGATGTCGTGGACGTCGCCCTTGACGGTCGCGAGAAGAACTTTGGGGGCGCGCGCGGCAGACTGCGGATTCTGCGGGGCGGCGAGGCGCGCGGCGGCTTTCTCCGCCTCCATGTAAGGCGTGAGGTAGGCGACGGACTTTTTCATCACGCGCGCCGATTTCACCACCTGCGGGAGAAACATTTTGCCCGCGCCGAAGAGGTCGCCGACGGTGCGCATGCCGTCCATGAGCGGGCCTTCGATGATGGCGAGGGGCCGCGCGTATTTCTGGCGCGCCTCCTCGGTGTCGGTCTCGACGTACGCGTCGATGCCCTTCACGAGCGCGTGGGCGAGGCGGGCTTCGACGGAGGTTTGGCGCCAGGCGTCGATCGTCTCGGTTTTCGCTTTGGAATTTTCGCTGCCCGCGCTGGCTTTGATTTGCTCGGCGAAGGTGACGAGTCGCTCGGTGGCGTCGGAGCGACGGTTGAGGAGCACGTCCTCGACGCGTTCGCGCAGATCGAGGGGAATCTCCTCGTATACGCCGAGCATGCCGGCGTTGACGATGGCCATGTCGAGCCCGGCGGCGATGGCGTGGTAGAGGAACACCGCGTGCATCGCCTCGCGCACGGGATTGTTGCCGCGGAAGGAAAACGAGACGTTCGACACGCCGCCGGAGACGCGCGCGTGCGGCAGCGTGTCCTTGATGATCCGCGTGGCTTCGAAGAAATCGACGGCGTAGTTGTTGTGCTCCTCGATGCCGGTGGCGACGGTGAGGATGTTGGGATCAAAAATGATGTCCTCGGGCGGGAAACCGATCTGCTCGGTGAGCAGCCGGTAGGCGCGGGTGCAGATGCGGACCTTCTCGTCGCGTGTGGCGGCCTGGCCGTTCTCGTCGAACGCCATGACGACCGCGGCGGCGCCGTAGCGCCGGATCTTCGCGGCGCGGCGGAGAAACTCGGCCTCGCCGTCTTTGAGCGAGATCGAGTTGACGATGCCTTTTCCTTGCAGGCACTGGAGGCCGGCTTCGAGCACGCTCCACTTCGAGGAGTCGAGCATCACCGGCACGCGCGCGGTGTCCGGCTCGGCGGCGATCAAGTTGAGCAACTTCACCATCGTCGCATCGCCGTCGATGAGCGCCTCGTCGACGTTGATGTCGATGATGTGGGCGCCGTTGACGACCTGCTGGCGGGCGATTTCGAGCGCGGCGGGCCAGTCGCCGCCCTTGATGGCTTTGGCGAACTTGGGCGAGCCGGTGATGTTGGTGCGCTCGCCGATGACGAGGAAGGAGGAGGCGGAGTTGGTCACGGTGCGAAAAAGTTAAACGAGGGCGCGGGCGAGCAGTCCGCCGAGCGCGAGAGTGACGAGGGTGGCGAGGATGAGCAGCGCGTAGCTGCGGCGGATGTCGGCGGCGCTGGCGCCGGGCGGATCAGTGGGTTCACCGAGCCAGAAATCGCAGACGAGCGCGCCGTGCTTGTAGATGGGGCCGATGATGCGGCGGCCGAGCGCGCCGGCCATCGTCGCCTCGGGCCAGCCGCTGTTGGGTCCGGGCACGTAGGCGTGAAATGCGCGACCGACGCGCCACGCTTTGCCGCCGTGGAAACCGGGGAGCACCCACGCGAGCGCGACGAGCAGGAGGAACGTCCCGCGCGCCACAAGATAGTTGGCGACGTCGTCGACACGCGCGCCGCACCAGCCAAAGCGGAGGTAGCGCTCGTTTTTGTAGCCGACCATGCTGTCCATCGTGCTGATGATTTTGAACAGCACGGCGGCGAGCGGTCCGCCGAGCAGCGCGAACACCAGCGGCGAGAGCACGCCGTCGACGAGGTTTTCGCTCAGACTCTCGACCGCGCCGCGGCCGCAGGCCGCGAGATCCATGCGGTCGGTGTCGCGGCCGACGAGCTGGCTCACGGCGTGGCGCGCGGCCGGCAGATCGGCGCGGGCGACGGCGCGGGCGATGCGTTCGCCGTGGGCGATCAGATCGCGCAGCGCGAAACACGCCCAGAGGATCAGCGCGGCCATGCCGTGAAACGCCCACGGATGCACGGCGCGCGCGGCGACGAGCAGGCCGAAGCAGAGCGGCAGCACGGTGCCGGCGAGCAGGAGAAAAAGCAGGATGCCGCCGCCGTAGCCGTTGAGCCCGGCGCGAAAGAGCGCGCGCTCCAGCGTGGCGAGCCAGCGGCCGAGCAGCCGGATCGGATGCCACGCGAACACCGGGTCGCCCACGAGCGCGTCGAGCGCGAGTCCGAGCGCGGCCCAGAGGACGAACTGCGGCGCGGCGAACGCGGCCAGATCGCGCCCGGTGGCGGCGAGAAGTTCGGAGAAAGCGGCCATCGGCGGGGCGGTCAGGCGGACCACTTGCGCTGCCAGCCGAGGGCGACGGCGTGTTGGGCGAGTTCGACGGCGGCGGGGAGGAGTTGCTCAGGCGCGGCGCCGAGCTCCACCGGCAGATGCGGCAGCAGATCGCGGCGGAAATCGGCAAACGCCTCCGGGCGCGCGGCGAGTCCCGCGGCCATGAGCGCGGCCTGGTTGAGCAAGCTCTCGCGTGCGGCGGCGGTGCCGATGGTGCCGGCGAGCGTGCGGTCGAGCACGGCGGCAAACGCGTAGCCGGCGGCGGCGAGCTGCGGCTCGTACACGACCGGGTTCCAATTGTGCTTCATCAGCTGCCATTGCGCGGCGGGCAGCAGGCGTTCCTGGCCGGCCTTGAACGCTTCCTCGCTGAGTCCGAAGCGACCGAGCGCGTGGAAGAGGCAGCGCGTGTAACTCGGTTCGAGACCGTTTTGCCAGCGCAGGGCTTCGAGCGTGGCTTCGCGCACGGCGCGGCCGATGAGCTCGCCGGCCTTGGTGTGCTTGCCCGTCCAGGTGCGCGGTGCGCCGCCATCCTGGGGCGCGGCGATGGCGTATTGGTCGGTGCCGGTGCCGGTGGCGAGCCGCCACGAACTTTTGCTGCCGACGGCGAGTTCGAGCAGCGCGCTCGTCTTGGCCTCGGTCATGGTCACGACCGCGCGGGCGAGGGCGCTTTCGCTCAGCGGCGAGGAGAGGAGAAGCAGCGTGTTGATCGTGCCGCCGTGTGTGCCGGCGGACTTGGCGTCGCCGGGCGTGGTGCGTTCCCAGACGCCGTTGCGCTCGTCGTAGTGCGCGGCGTCGCCCGCGCTCCCGGCGTTGCCGGTGACGCCGGCGGTGACGATCGCGGTGACGGCGAGGTCGGCCCAGCGGTGGGTGACGATCCCGAGGTACTGCATCGCCGCCGCGGTGCCGAGGAGCGCGGTTGTCTCCGGCGCGAGCGCGAGCTCGGCGCAGACATGGCGGTGGTACTCGGCCTGGCCGAGCCCGTGAATGAGTTCGAAGCGCGACTGGTGTTTCACCGGTTCGCAGCTCTGGTGGTTGACGAGATAACGCAGATCGGTGCGCAGGCCGCCGTTGACGTGGCAGGTGCTGAGCACGCGCGCCGGGGCGCGAAGCTCCGCCAGCACGTGGCGACCGCGGCGCCGCAGCTCGGCGAAAGGCGAAGTGAAGAGCGGGAGGTCCGACATGGCCGGGAAACGATCAGGCGAGCGCGAGCGGTTCAAGCCCGCTCAGGCGCAGCGCCGGCGGCAGGGTGGGCACGGCGCGGGGGCGTTTGCCCTGCACCGCGGCGGCGATGGCGCGGATGTGCTCGGGCGTGGAGCCGCAGCAACCGCCGACGAGATTGACGTAACCGGCGTCGGCAAACTCGGCGAGCGCCGCGGCCATTTCCGCGGGCGTCTCGTCGTAGCCGCCAAACGCGTTGGGCAGGCCGGCATTCGGGTAACAGGTGACGTAGCATTCGGCGAGGGCGGACAACTCTTCGAGGTACGGGCGCATCTGGCGGGCGCCGAGCGCGCAGTTGAGGCCGACGGAAAACGGCTGCGCGTGGCGGATGGAGTTGTAGAACGCGCCGATGGTCTGCCCCGAGAGCGTGCGGCCGGAGGCGTCGGTGATTGTGGCGCTGACCATTACCGGCAGGCGCACGCCGGTCGCGGCGAACGCTTCCTCTATGGCGAAGAGCGCAGCCTTGGCGTTGAGGGTGTCGAAGATCGTTTCCACCAGCAGCACATCGACGCCGCCGGCGATCAACGCCTCGGTCTGCTCGCGGTACGCGGCGACGACCTGCGCCCATGTCACGGCGCGGAAATCGGGGCGGTTGACGTCGGGCGAGAGCGAGAGCGTGCGGTTGGTGGGGCCGAGCGCGCCGGCGACAAAACAGCGGCGGCCGGGCGTGGCGGCTTCGGCGGCGCGGGCCGCGCGCACCGCGAGACTGGCCGCCGCGCGGTTGATCTCGGGCACGAGCGCCTCGGTGCGGTAATCGGCCTGGGCGATGGCGGTGGCGTTAAAGGTGTTGGTCTCGACCAGATCGGCGCCCGCGGCGAAATAGCGCCCGTAGATTTCCTCGATGACGTCGGGCCGCGTGAGGCTGAGCAGATCGTTGTTACCCTTCAGATCGTGCGGGTGGGCGGCGAGGCGCTGGCCGCGAAAGTCCGCCTCTTGCAGCTGGTAGCTCTGAATCATCGAGCCCATCGCTCCATCGAGCACGACAATGCGCTCGGCGAAGAGCGCGTGGAGGGCGGCGAAGGCGGGCGATGGTGTGGGCACGGTGGCAGGCATGGTGACGGATGAACTGCCCGGAAAGGAACCACTATTCCGGCGCTTGGCAAGCCAACATATCGTTAAATCCAGATATGTTGATGTGTAATTTGCGCCACGTGGCACAAATTATGGCGCGGACAAAAAACACGTGGCCCGCGCCAAGCCGTGCGCGAAAAAAGAAATTGCGCCGCGCGACGGCGGGCGTTCAAGTCCGCGCGTTCGCCGTTCTTTTTCAACCATGTCAGGCAGCGGGGAAGGCCGTGAGAATCGGCCACAGTTGCGCTGCGGTTACGCATCACGAATCTCCACCGCGCGGTGAACACGCGCGGGCACAGCCAGTCGGTTAGCAGCCGATGAAGGCGGAGGTGAGGCGGTTTGCCCGAAATCTCGAAGTTCGAAATCCGAAACTCGAGACGACGGCCGGCCACAAATGCGAAGTCCGAAGATCCGTCCTGATGTGCTCACGCGGCTGGCGCGATTTGCGTGCGCCGTTCGCGAAAACTTCATCGCAAAAATGAAGCGTGAGAGCGAGTCGTGCAACCGTTCCGGACGGCGAATCGGGTCTGCTCTTACCTTACCCAGAAGACAGATCCCATGAACATCCTTCCTCTGTCCCGCTCCGCGGGATGGTCTCTCGTGGCGTTGGCGCTCGTCGCCGCGCCCTCCTTCGCGCGCGCCCAGGCGCCCGTGCAAAAACTCGACACCTACGTCGTGTCCGCTTCGCGCACGCCGCAGGATCCGCGGCTCACGCCCAGCAGCGTGAGCCTGTTGCCGCTCGCCGAGCTGCAGACGGCGCAAACGCCCGATTTGCGCACGGCGCTGGCCGAGACGCCCGGCGTCGCGGTGGTCGCCTCCGGCGCCCGCGGCAGCCAGAGCTCGGTCTTCCTGCGCGGCGCCAATTCCGATCACACGCTCTTCATCGTCGACGGCGTGCGCATGAACGACCGCGCGGCGGCGTATCTCAACTTTCTCGGCGGCGCCGACCTGCTCGGCGTCGACCGGCTCGAAGTGTTGCGCGGTCCGCAAAGCACCGTGTACGGCAGCTCTGCGTTGGGCGGCGTGATCCTGATGGACACCGCGCACGGTTGCGGCAAGCCGGCCGGCGCGCTCGCGGTCACTGCGGGCTCGTTCGATACGCTGGCGGGCTCGGCCAGCGTGCAGGGCGGCACGAAGACGCTCGGCTTCAGCGCCTCGCTCGGCCGTTACGAGACCGCCAACGACCGCCCGGGGAATGTCTACCGTCAGTGGAGCTACACCACGCGCGTCGAGGGCTTGCTCGGCGCCGGCCTGCTCGTGGGCGCGACGCTGCGCGGACAGCAGGGCGATTACGAGGAGCCCGGTTCGCGGCTCTACAAAGCGCCCGGTCAGGTCGAGAACGACAACCACCTTGCCACCACCTACGGCCAATGGCGGCTCGGCGACAGCTTCACCTCGCGGTTGACCGCCGCCTGGCACCAGCGCGCCTACACGTACACCTCTTCCTACAGTGTGTCGCCGATGCGCAACACCCGCGAGGTTCTCGACTGGCAAAACACCTGGGCGGCCAGCTCGCAGCTCGAACTCGTCGCCGGCGCCAACGCCGAGCGCTCCAGCTACAAAATCGCCGAGCGTTCCCTGTACGGCAGCGCCAACACGAGCACCGACGACACCATTCGCGCGGCGTATGTTTCCGCCACCGCCAAGCCCGCCAAAAGCGTTGTGCTGACCGGCGGACTGCGTTGCGACGACTACAAGACCGCCGGCTCCGCCACCACCGGCCGTGCGGGGGTCGCCTGGTTGCCGGCCGCCGGCACCAAGCTGCGCGCCACCTACGGCACCGGCTTCAACGCCCCCGGCTCCGACGACCGCTTCGGCGTGCCGCAGTGGAGCAAACTTCCCAACGCCAGTCTTCAGCCCGAAAAATCGCACGGCTGGGACGCCGGCATCGATCAGGACATCGCCGACGGCGCGACGACGCTCAGCGCGACGTATTTTCACAACCGGTTCACCAACCTCTTCGAATGGCAGTACGTCGACTACGTGACGTACTCCGGTCGCACCGTGAACCGCGCCCGCGCTTCGAGCGAAGGCTTCGAGTTTGCGGCCACCGTGCGGTTGGGCGGCGGCGTGCAGACGCGCCTCAGCTACACTTATATTGAAGCGCACAACGACCAGAACGGGCAACGGCTCATCCGGCGTCCGCGGCACACGACCGACGGCGAAGTGCGCTGGGCGCCCGCGGGCGGCTGGGTGGTCGGCGCCGGCGTGCATGGCGTGGCGGATCGCGTCGAGACGGCCGGCCGCTCCGAGGATTACACCACGGCGCGCCTCTTCGCGAGTTGCGACGTCGGCTCCGGCCTGCTGCTGAAAGTGCGCGTCGAAAATGCGCTCAATGAGAAGTACGAAGAAGTGCTCGGCTACGCGGCGTTGTCGCGCGGCGTCTTCGGCTCCGTCGAGTGGAAATTCTAAATCATGTAACCGTGAAACCGCTGCGTCAGCTCCTCCTCGGCCTGCTGTGCTTCGGCGCGGTGGCGGTGGGGCTGTGCGCGGCGGAGTCCGCCCGGCGGCCGGTGCGCGTCGTCTCGCAGACGGTGGGCACCGACGAGTTGCTGCTCGCGCTGGCGGAGCCGGCGCAGATCGCCGCGTTGAGTCACCTCGCGGGCAACGCGGCGTTTTCCGCGACGGCGCGCGAAGCGGCGGCGTATCCGCATATCGTGCTCGGCGACGCCGAGACGATCCTGCGCCACGCGCCCACGCTGGTGCTCTGCGCCGATTACAGCCGGGCCGATCTGGTGAAACAACTGGAGCGCGCCGGCGTGCGCGTGGTGAAGTTCTCGCGCTACAAGACGCTGGCCGACGCGTACGCCAACCTGCGCCTCTTGGCGCGCGAACTCGGGCCCGAGGCCGAGGCGCGCGCCGAGCGGATCGTGGCCGATTGCGAGGCGCGTGTGGCGGCGCTGGCGGCGCGGTTGAAAGATCGCCCGAAGGTGAAAGTGATCGCGCCGTCCACGTTCGGACTGGTTCCGGGCTACGAGACGACGTTTCAAGATTTGTGTGACCACGCGGGCGCGGAAAATCTTTGCGCCACGCTCGGCCAGCTCCGCGGCCACGCACCGGCGCCGATCGAGCGCATGCTCACGTGGCCGGTCGCGGTCGTGGTGCTCGGCGCAACCGACCGCGAGACCGCGCTTGCGCCGCTGCGCAAACTGCCGCCGTATCAATTCATGACGGCCGTGCAGCAAAGCCGCGTCGCCCTCCTCGCGCCGCCGTATTTGAGCTGCGTGTCGCATCATCGCGTGGACGGCTACGAGGCGCTGGCGCGCGCGCTGCATCCGGAGGCGTTCCGATGATTTCACCCTGGGCAACGCGGATGGCGCTCGGCGTCGCGACGGTGTTGCTCGTCGTGCTCGCGGTGGCGGCGCTCGGCGCGGGCGATCTGCCGCTCAGTCCGGCGCGCGTGTGGGCGGGGCTGATGCGCACCGACGAACTCGCCGCGACGGTGATCTGGCAAATTCGCCTGCCGCGCCTGTGCGTGGCGATGCTGGTGGGCGCGGCGCTCTCGGGCAGCGGCCTCGTGATGCAGGCGTATTTTCGCAACAGTCTCGCGAGCCCGGGGCTGCTCGGCGTGAGCAGCGGCGGGGCGGCGGGCGCGGTGATCGCGATCGCATTGGGCTGGGCGGCGTGGTCGCTCTGGGTGCTGCCGCTGGCGGCGGTCGTCGGCGCGGTTGCGGCCACCGGCGCAGTCGTGGGCCTCGCGCATCGCGGCGCCAGCACCGAGCGGTTGCTGCTCGCGGGCGTGGCCCTCAACGCCCTGCTCGGCGCGGCCACGAGCTACGTGCTGTCGTCGTACACCGGCATCTACGAGCGCAACGCGCAGATTCTTTTCTGGCTCCTCGGCGGACTCGAAGACCGCACGTGGGAACACGTGTTGATGGCGCTGCCGATACTCGCGGCGGCGGCGTGGCTGTGGCCGCTCGGCCGGCCGATGGATTTGCTCAGCCTCGGGGCGCGCGAGGCACAGAGCCTCGGCGTCGATGTGCGGTCGTTGCGCCGCCGGCTGCTCGGGCTCGCGACCGTGTTGACTGCCGTCGCCACCGCCGTTGCGGGCACGGTGGGTTTCGTGGGGCTGATCGTGCCGCATCTGCTGCGGCTGCTCGTCGGGCCGGAGCATCGCCGGCTGGTGCCGCTCTCGCTGGTGGGCGGCGCGGCGTTTGTGCTTGCGTGCGATCTCGCCAGCCGCGCGGCCGGCGGGTTGCGGCTCGGTATCGTCACCGCGTTGATCGGAGGACCCTTTTTCCTATGGCTGCTGCGACGCAAGAGCTGAGCGCATTGACGCTGGCGCACGCCACCGTACCGGGCCGGCTCACCGACGTGAGCCTGACGCTCGCGCCGGGCACGTTCGCGGGCCTCGTCGGGCCCAACGGCGCCGGCAAATCCACGTTGTTGCAAATCGCCGCCGGACTGCTGCCGGCCACCGGCGAAGTCACGTGGAACGACCGGCCGCTGGCCGACATCGCGGTGCTGGAGCGCGGGCAGATGGCGGCGTGGGTGCCGCAGGAGGCGCGGTTTGAATTCGGCTTCACGGTGCGCTCGGTGGTGGCGCAAGGGCGGTTCGCCCACGGCGACGATGACCGCGGGGTGGAGGAGGCGCTCGCGCAGTTCGACCTCACGACGCTCGCGTCGCGGCCCGTCAACCGGCTTTCCGGCGGCGAACGCCAGCGCGTGCTGCTGGCGCGCGCGCTGGCGACCGACGCGCGGCTGCAACTCTGGGACGAGCCGCTTGCGCCGCTCGATCCGCGGCACGCGCTCGAAGTGCTCCGGCTCGGCCGCGCCCGCACGCGCGCCGGCGGCACGCTGTTGTTTTCGCTGCACGATCTGCGCGTGGCGTACTGCCTCGATGTCGTGGTGGTGCTGCACGAAGGCCGGTTGCGCGCGGCCGGACCGCCGGAGGAAGTGCTCACGCCCGCGTTGTTGCACGACGTGTTTGGCGTGCGCGCCCGTACCGCGCCCGGCCTGACCCTCGAATTGCCATGAACGAAACCGACGCCCAACACCGCGAACGCATGCAGACCCTCGCCGCCGAGATGCAGGCCAAAACGCGCGCGGCGCGGACCAAGCGCGGCCTGCTGATCGTGCACACCGGCCACGGCAAAGGCAAAACCACCGCGGCCTTCGGCATGCTGGCGCGCGCGCTGGCCCACGGACGCCGGTGCGCCGTGCTCCAGTTCATCAAGTCGGGCAACGATGCCGTGGAGAAAACGCTGCGCGGCCCCCAGCTCGAATGGCGGCAGGTCGGCGACGGTTTCACGTGGGACACGCAGGACCGCGCCGCCGACATCGCGCGCGGACGCGAAGGCTGGGCGCTGGCGCTCGGCTGGCTGCGCGATCCGGCGGTGCAGTTCATCGTGCTCGACGAACTCAACGTCATGCTCGCCTACGAGTACCTGCCGCTCGACGAAGTGCTCGCGGCGTTGCGCGCGCGGCCCGAGGGCCAGCACGTGGTCGTGACCGGGCGCGACGCTCCGCCTGCGCTGGTCGAGCTCGCCGACCTCGTGACGGAGATGCGCGTGGTGAAACATCCCTTCGCCGCCGGCGTGCAAGCGCAGGCAGGCATCGAATTTTGAGGAGCGCGCCTTTTTTGCGGCCAACACCGTTTTCCCCAATGAAAACCCTCGCGATCCTCGGCACTTCTTCCAGCGCGGGCAAATCGTGGGTCGCCACCGCGCTGTGCGCGTGGCTGCGCGGGCAGGGTGTGCGCGTCGCGCCGTGCAAGCCGCAGAACATGTCGAACAACGCCTGCGCCACTTTCGACGGCGGCGAAATGGCGCGTTCGCAGGCGGTGCAGGCCGAGGCGTGCGGCCTGCTGCCGACCGCCGAGATGAACCCGATCCTGCTCAAGCCGAGCGGCGGCGTGGGCGCGCAGCTCGTGCTCCGCGGCCGGGCGCAGGGGCACCAGGCGGCGCGCGATTATTACCGCGATTTTGACCGGCTCTGGCGCGTCGTCGCCGACACGCTCGACGGCTGGCGCACGCGGTGTGACGTCCTCCTGCTCGAAGGTGCGGGCAGTCCGGTGGAGCTGAATTTGATGGCGCGCGACCTCGTCAACCTGCGCCCGGTGCGGCATCTCGACGGACGCTGGCTGCTCGTGGGCGACATCGACCGTGGCGGCATTTACGCGCAGCTTGCGGGCACGTGGCAGCTCCTGCCGCCGGAGGATCGCGCGCGTGGGCTCGGTGCCATCGTGAACAAATTTCGTGGCGATCTCAGTCTGTTTCCCGATCCGCAGACGTGGCTCGCGCCGCACGCGCCGGGCCTGCCGGTGCTGGGCACGTTGCCGTTTCGCGCCGACCTGCAACCCGAGGAGGAGGACGGCCTCGGCGCGGCCGATGAGGATCGCGGCAGCGGCGACACGCTCGCGTGGGTGCGCCTGCCGCACGCGGCCAATCTCACCGATTGCCAGCCGTGGTGGGGCGACACGGGTGTGCGCGTACGCTGGACCGCCGATGCGGGCGAGCTGGCGGCGGCACGCGCGATCGTGCTGCCGGGCACGAAGAACACCGTCGCCGATTTGCACTGGCTGCACCGCACCGGGCTGGCGGAGGTGATCGTGGCCGCGGCGCGTCGGGGCACGCTGGTGCTCGGCGTGTGCGGTGGCTACCAGATGCTCGGCGAAAGCGTCAGCGATCCGGCGGGCGTGGCGGGCGACGCAGGCGAAGTCGCGGGGCTCGGGCTGTTGCCTGTGGTGACAGAGTTTCACGCCGAGAAAATCGTGCGTCAGGTGGAGGTGGAATGCGCCGGCCGCCGTTGGTCCGCGTACGAGATTCACATGGGCCGCACGACGCCAACGGCTCCGTGCGAACCGTTGCAAACCGTGACGGACGCCTCCGGCCCGCGACCCGAGGGCGTGCGTGTGGGCAACGTCTGGGGCACGTACCTGCACGGCTGGTTCGAGGCTCCCGAGCTGCGTCAACGCGTGGCGACGGCGGCCGGTTTCACCGCCTACCACCCGCACCCCGTGCCATGGGCCGACCAACGCCAGACGCTCTATAAACAAATGGCCGCCCACCTCGCCGCCCACGTCAACCTAGACTCCGTGCGGCGGTATCTGGAGCTGTAAGCGGCGTGTGATACGCGAGTGTAGGCTTGGCTCCGGCGGGCCCTTACGCACGCTGGCGGCGGATTTCGAGCCCCATATCGCCAATGGCACCGACTGTTCGGTACGGGGTGCCAAGGTGCCAACTACAAGACTTAATAATTAACCCCATCAATGTGAACCTCCCATGACGGTCGTGATATCTTATCGGACAGCATGCCATTTCCCCCGCTGCCGGAGATGGACCGTTGGCGTCCTGTTACTGACGATGCTCATCCATTCCGGCTGCGTCGCCTTGAGCCCAGAGCGTTCCGAAGCAAGGGCCGACAATAAGGAAGTCGCCTCCCTCTATCGCGAAGATCAGGGCGCGCGGGTGGCGCTCGGCACAAACGTCGCCCTCTGGAGCAATCTCAGCGGGAGTGATCTGGAACGAAGAATGCGAGTCAAGGCACTCTACGCCGCAGGCCAGCTGCACACCGGCTCCGATTTCTATTGTGCGGCGATGGTGCTGCAACATGGGGTCACGTCCGATGATTACCTCCTAGCGCACGAGTTTTCGATCATCGCGCTCGCCAAGGGCGAACCTCGTGCGAAGTGGCTGGCCGCGGCCACCGAGGATCGATTCCTCATGCAAATTAAGCGGCCCCAGCGATTCGGCACGCAGTTCTACATGAAACCGGATCAACAGTGGGAGCTTTACACCACTGCGGACAGCGTGACCAATCAACTGCGTGCCCAGCTAGGCGTGCCGCCGTTAGCGGAAGCAAAAGAAAAGCAAACGCGTCTGAATCTGAAGCACACTGCGGACAAGACAAAGCCAGAAGCCGATGAAGAGCTGACTCCCAACCGCACACCGTTGGTCGTCGATGAAGCCAAACCGGCGGCAGGCCCGCCGGGAGGCGGCGAGCTCATTGACGAAGCGATTGTTGGTAGCTGGCAAGGTCTCACACCAAATGGCGCGCCGGTGGAATTTGAATTCATGCCCGACCATCGCGTGACGTGGCAATCCTACCTGGGAACCGTCCATGGCCGCTATGACCTCGCACCTGCTGGAGATCTCTTCGAGATCGATCTCTACAGCTTCGATCACCCGCAACTTCGGGGCGAGCGCCTGGTGGCGATTGCGCGTGTCGAGAGTGGTAAGCTGTTCTTCGAAGCTGCGTCGATGAAGGAAGCAGAAGCGCAGAGCATTCCCCTTCGCCGCCCGAAGAGTTTCGGCGAAGAAGTGATGCAATTGATCTGTAAGAAGTAGAGCCCGTTTATCTTGCTCACCGCAGGTAGTGCGGCTTTGTGATGTAGGGCATCAGCGTTAGTGGGAGTCGCGGCCGGCTGAGTTGAGAGGAGGCGGTTGGGGGGGCAGACGTGCTGCTCGGTCGAATCCAAATCCTGCGCGCCGAAAGTGAATTAGGAGGCTGATCCCGCGATGCTGCGCTCTTAAGAAACCTCAGCCCGCGTCGATAGAAGATGATGCGTCTCAGTCATAAGATACCTCTTTGTTCCGTATACGACTTGCCTGCGGTTTGATCGTGTCATCAGCCTAAAATATGAAGCTATTTTTGGGTGCACTCGCATTGGTGCTGTTACTGGTGATAGTTGAGGCCGCCCTCCTGAAACGGGCTGAAGCGGCCAACGACGCCATACGTGTCGAAATCGCGGCTTGGCGGGCGAAAAAACCTGCGCCTGTGCCTGCACCGCAGGATGGCGTCCGCAACGCGAGCACAGTAGCAATCGCTGATAGTAACGCTTCCTCCGCCGCAACCGCAGAGACGGACGCAGTGTCGCAGCCTCTTGTCGGCTCTCGCCTCAGTGCTACCCTCGTGGAGCTGACGCGGCGGGGCATCATTGACCCTCCCGTCATAATCGGAACAGACGGCAAGCTCCGGGATGCGTTCGCGGCTTTTTTCGACATCAGCCCGGCGGAGTTGCGCGAAATCAAAGAAGAGGTCGCAAACGTCAGGTCGAAGCTCGGCGAGATGGCCGCAGCGGCGGCCAGCGTGGAAATGGCTCCAGGCGGAAAGGTGAAAATCACAGTGCCGCCCCTCGCGGAAGGGGCGAAGCTCGAGGAGAAATTTTCGGCCACGCTTGCGATCATACTGGGCCTTGATCGCGCGGCTCTGGTGCAGGAATTCGGACACTATCAGTTTCGCCAAATGTTGGGAGATTTCGGCGCCGATTCGGTGACGCTGCTATTTGGCTGGATCACGGACGCCAAGGGCGATCCGGTCATTATGGTGAACGATGTTCGTCTCACCATGACTAACATGGCGACAACCCGTGAGTCCGATTCGAAACAGGGTGTCCGGCGTTACTCGATGTTTCGTGCCAACACTGCGGAGGAACTGATCGAGCGATATGGCCCCATCGGCAAGATGGCTGTCGAACGGATGGCCAAGAAACCATGAAGACTCCTGGTGCCAGGCGTGCCGTTAACATGAAAACCTTGCTTGTAACCCTGTTTATGATTGGCGGAATCGCCGCCGCGCTGCTGGCATTTCTGCTCTTTCGGGAGCGGCAAAAAACGCCGATGTTGGCAGCCGAGCTGAACACCGTGAAGGCCGCGGCGCAGTTGGAGTTGTCGGCGTCTTCTGCTCCAAAACGCGCCGATCAGACCAAGCCGGCGTCGGCCCAACCGTCAGAGCGTCGCGCCGCGGGTCAGCCTCTGCTCGCCGGCAAGCGGCTCCGCCAGGTTTTGGCTGAATTGCAGGAGAAGGGGCTCGCCCGCATCCCCAAGCTGGTCACCATGGATGGACGGTTGCTCCCGGATCTGGACAAGGTGTGCGCGACCTCTGAAGCGGAGCGTCAACAACTGCAGGTCTTGCTGACCGCGATGCAAAGCCGGATGCAAAATGCGGCTGCTACGTTGGCGACAGTCGACCGCTTGGAAGATGGAAGCCTTCGTCTTTCGGTGCCGCCTATTCTAGGCGCCGCTCAGCTCAGCGAGGAGTTTTCTCAGGCGGTGACCAATGTCCTCGGCGCGGACCGGGCCAGCGTTTTCAAAGAAGCGGCCTGGCCACAGGTGGCGGCGTCCGTGGGTGGCTTTGGCGTCGATCCGATGACTATCACGATCAAGCCCCGTCCGTCAGGGCGCGGACCGCAAGCGCCCACAACTTATGTGGTGAACGAATCGCGCGGCCCGGAGGGAGCCAAACCTGCACGTCGTTTCACGCAGGTGGATTCGATCGCCCAGATAAAGCGGATTTACGGGCCGCTGGCTGATCGTGTCATTCATCAGCTTCCCGAGAAATGAGGTTGCCTCGACATTCTGGCCACCAAATCGAAGGCTATCTCGGGATTCAGGCTCGAATGATAGTCCATAGCTGCCCCGGAAGGCCATTCCTGTGTTTCGTGAGGAACATGATTGCGGGCAGCTGACCGCACGGGGCGGATCGACACCGCGGTGCATCAAAAAATAAACCTGCTTTCCGGGCGGGAGGTGCGCATAACGCCCGGAGCATGAGTGAGCCGATCCTTTCTTCCCGCGCGTTGCGCAAAACCTTTCCGAGCGGCGACCGTCGCATCGAGGTGTTGCGGGGCGTCGATCTCACGGTCGCGCCGGGCGAGAGCGTGAGCGTGCGCGGCGAGTCGGGCTCGGGCAAATCGACCTTGCTCCATCTGCTCGCCGGGCTCGATGAGCCCGACGCCGGCGAAGTGCTCTGGGCGGGTTCGGCGGCGACCAAGGCGGAGCGTCGCGCGACGTTTCTCGGCATGGTGTTTCAGTCGTTTTACCTGATTCCGGAGTTGAACGCCCGGGACAACGTGCTCATGGCGCGGCGCATTCTCGGCGGGCTCGACGCGGCCGCCCGGTCGCGGGCCGACGAGTTGCTTGCGCGCGTGGGTTTGGGCGAGCGGCGGCATCATCTGCCGGCGCAGCTTTCCGGCGGCGAACGCCAGCGCGTGGCGGTGGCCCGGGCCATGATGAACTCGCCGCAACTCCTCCTCGCCGACGAGCCGACCGGCAATCTCGACGAACAGACGGGCGATGCGGTGATCGAGTTGCTTCTCGGGCTTTGCGCGGAGACCCAGACGGCGCTCGTGCTGGTGACGCACAACGCCGCGCATGCCGCCAAAACCCAGCGCGCGCTCTTTCTGCACGAAGGCGTGCTGCGTTAGTGCGGCGGCGCTCGGCGCGCGACTGCGTTAGTTGTTATCCGGGCTGGGCGCGATGCGGCCGGTCCGGTTTTCGGGCAATGGAAAGGCGCGGTTCTTAAAACCGGCGTTGGCGGCAGTCGGCGGCGGAGTGGCTGTGTCGGCGAGAGGCAACCGCACGACGAAGCGCGCGCCGCGTTGCACGAGCGGATCGCACTCCACGGTGCCCTGCATGGCGGCGACAAAGCGTTTGACGATGTACAGGCCCAGTCCGTGCGAGGACGGCCCGCTCTTTGCGACGGGCGTGGCCTGGCGCTGGTATTTTTGGAATAGAACAGAGCGCAGATTGGGCGGAATCCCTGCGCCCTCGTCCGCGACGGTCAGTCGCGCCTGACGACCCTCGACTTGCAGGGCCAGCCGCACGGTGGTGTGGGCGGGAGAATATTTGCAGGCGTTGGAAATCAGATTGTCGGCCACGCGCTCCAACGCCTGACGGTCACCGGCGACGATGACGGGCGCGAGGGGCGATTGGTAGTGGATCGCGATATTTTTCTGCCGCGCCCCCGCCTGCCAGATCGAGAGGAGATCGGCCAGTAACGCGCCCAGATCCACCGGGTCCCACCGGGCCGCGAGGGCGCGTTGCTCGAGGGCGTTGATGTTGAGCATATCGCCGATGATTTTCTGCATGCGCTCGGCGGAGCGCGCGATGGAGGTGGCGTGAACGTCGATCTCCGGCAGGCGGGCGCGGTTGTCGAGTTTGATGAACTCCGCGAGATTGAGCACGACACAGAGCGGATTTTTCAGGTCGTGGGCGGCGATGCCGACGAGCTCGTTTTTCTCCTCGTACGTGCGGTGCAGCTCGAGGTTGGCGGCGGTGAGTTTGGCGTTGGCGGTTTGGAATTGGGCGAATGCTTTCTGGCGCGCCTGCTCCAGACTCAGCGCCAGCAACAGGACGAAGACCGGAAGCCCGGCAAAACCGGAGACCAGCACCAAGGGGTGCGGCGGCTCGGGGGAGAAAAAGGGCAGGGTGGGGAACCAGGTGTCGATCACCGCAAATGCGACGGTGATGGTGACGGAAATGGTGCACCAAAAAAAAGCCGAGGTGCGACCGGCGATGAGCAGACTGATCAGGGGCGGGGCGGTCAGCCAGGCGATCCCTGTGCTATGGATTCCTCCGTGTCGATAAATACCGAATACCAATGCGAGCGTGATGAGCAGCGCGAAATAGTTGCCCAGTATCAAGGGCGCCTGTGGATGGCGCAGATGCGGCCAGGTCGTGCTCAGCCAGAGCGTGGTGGTCAGAATGAGCGCCGCGGAGAGATACAGGCCGCCAAGGGCATGTGCGACGGCGAACATAACCCCGGTGACCAGCCCGATGTTGGCGAAGCGAACAATCAGATGATACCGCAGCAATGTCTCGGGATCGCGGCGGGCGTGGACCGGAATGGTCCGCGGTTTCCAAAAGGAAATCCGCGAGAAAAGCCGGAGCCAGCGGTGTAATTTGCGCGACGACGAGTGCATCTGGTGTAAAGCGAGGCGCAAAACAAAAGTTTACAAGCAATTACCAAACAACAGTTTTTAAGGTAAAAAAATTGCGAAAAGAATCGAAAAATCAGGGAAAGTCCTCAGGAACTTCTGCTTCCAGCGTGCGTCGCGCGCGACCTGAAATGCTCGCGCAGGCCGGAGTGATGCGATCTGCGCGCAGAAGCAGAAGCCCACAGAGGGTTTCTGCTCAGGCAACAGATGGTGTGGCCTGGATGGGGAGCTCATTCGCTCCCCAATCATTCACTCTGGGATGAGGAAGCGTTCGAGCACTTCGCTCATCTCCAGTTCGGTCTGCCGATAGCTTCGGGGCGCGGTACGAGTCTGCTCGCAGTAAGACCAGATGGCGCTGATAGGCAGAGCCACACGGTACAGGCGTGTGGCGTGGATTTGGCTAGAATCGAGTTGCGGATGAAGGCAGGTCCACATCGAGTTTGTGGCTGCGGCTTTGAGCAATCGGTCGGCCGCGAGCAGTTCCGAGCCGCTAAGCTCCATGATGCCGATGGGCTCGTAGTAATGGAATAGGTTGATATCGGCCACCCGTGTGGAGCCAGGGGTCTGGCAGGCAGCCGTAGACAGATTAGGATACGTCGGCGTGGCGATCGCAAAGTCGGCGGCTATGGCGCGCCGGATCGCCTCTGCTCTAGCGAGGGCTAAGGCTCCATGGGTTTGAAGTGTGGCCGGGAGCAAAGGTGAGCGGGCGCGTCCGGGTGTCCATTGCCAGTGACTGTCGAAACTGCGCGCGGCGACCAGTGTGGAAGAAGTGGCAGAGGCGATGATCAGATCGGCGCCGATGGGAAAACGCGCGCCGAGCAGCGTCACGGTGGCGTTGGGGGCGTAGCCTGCGGGATCTTCCGTCGCCACCCAGAACAAGAGTCGGCGCGGAGCCAGAGGATTAAAGTGCACGAGCCCGAGAGCATGGTGCGCCGCCGGAAATTGTTGGGTGTCGGAACAGGTGATGACGCCATCCGACAGGCGTACCGGCAATTGGTCCGCGAGCCACGCGACGAGGGTGTTTTGTGCGGCCGAGCCGATGAGCACCAAGTTGCAACGCGCAACATCGTCGTCGGTCACCGCGGTGTCGGCTTTGAGCGGAAGATAGCCGTAAAGATTGTCCTCCCGCGAAAGACCCTCGGGGCCGATTTCGGTGCCCGGGGCGGGCCAGCCTGGATTGGGGTTGCGGCTGGCGGTCTCGGCCGCGGCGCGCAGAGCCGCTTGCATGCGGGCATCGCCGCGCGTGCCATAGACGATCAGTAGCGGCGAGCCATCGTAGAGTTGCAAGGGTCCGCCGGGAGTGTGGAGGCGGCGCGGCGGGGCTGCGGTAGCCGTTGAGAGGATCCAGCCTTTTTCAGTGCGGACCAGTTCGATCTGGGCGGGCAATGGCGCGGGCATGGCGAGCGGCACCGCGCCTTCAATCGAAACCGCCAACGGTTTTGTTAGGTCGAAGGGCCCGGCGGATAGATCGACGCGCAGCCGTGCAATATTGGTGAGTTGCGCGTAAATCTGGTTGGCCTCACCGACTCTGATGGCAAACCGGGCGGGCCGGGGCGCCGGACCCCATTCGCTGATTTCGGCCCACCAGCTGCGGACCGCAGTGCCGTCGAGCGCCGTGAAATCGATGCGGCGCACGTCGGCGCTCGTGGGACGAAATTGCCGCGCGCGCCAGTGCTCAGCGCGGCGGAGCCCCTCGGCGTAGACATGCAGATTGTGGCCCAGGCCGCTTGTTTCATCGAGGATCGCGGTCCCGCCGTTTTCGTTCAGGCGGGTGAGCGAGTTCCTGACGTGCAAGATGGGCACGGACCAGTCGTCGTCGCTGTGGAGAGCATAAACTGGCAGCGTGACAAGGTTGTTCGCGGGGATGGTGCTGGCCCAGCCACACGCGGGCCGGATTGAGGTCCAGCGATGCGGGTAACGGCTGCCCAGCCAGAAGGAGCCCCAACCGCCCATACTGGCGCCGCCGAGATGAATGCGCCGGGTGTCGGTTGCCCAGTGCGCCTGCACGTAGTCCAAAACGTGCAGCGCATCGGCCTCGGACAGGCCGATATAACTACCGCGCCGGCTGCGTCCCATCACCGACACAAGCAAGGCGCCAGCACTTTCCGCCATGGGTGTGCGGTCGAGGTGGAAACCACCGCCGCCATGCAGATACATCACGACCGGCAGCGGCTGGTCTGGCCGATATGCGGCAGGGATCGTGACGCGAAATGGCTGGCCCGAGCCGTCGGCGGGCGATTCGTAGGCCCATTCCTGTTCGCCGCGCAACGAGGCAATGATTTGTGGATTGGCCAGGATGCGTCGGGTCCAGCCATCGAGCCGTTGCGCGCGGGCCAGGGCGGTGGTGTGCGTGAGGCTGGTGCGTTGCTTTTGCACCTCCGCTTCGCGGCGCAGGAACTTGATCCACCCGCGATACGCGGCGAGATCGGTGCGTGCCAAAATCGCGTCTGCGCGTGCGCAGGCCGCCGCAAGCAGCACCGCGGGATCGCCGACGGCGAAGACCTGCTCCTTGCTGGCAGCTGGTGCGGTCTCGGCCGCCGCGCTGTCGGCCAGACGATAATATCCTGCGGGCAGCGTTAATTCTGTCTGTGCCGGCAGCGTGACAAAAGGACCGGCGAGGATGGTTTCATCGCTCGCGGTCAGAGTGATTCGCACCGCTTGGGTGGAGTTCTCGCCTTGGCTTTGCGGGGATAACGCGAGCGAGTAGCAGTCGTTGCCGGCAGAGCGCTGGAGTAGCAGCTGCCAGGGCGGGGTGACGGGCGTGATCTTCACGTCGCCGATGAAGAGGGGTGTGGCTTCATTTAAGGTGAGAAGATAGAGGCTGATTTTTTCGTTAAGCCTCAAACTGGGTGCGGTGAATGTTCCGCGGATTTCAGCAAACTCGGCTTCGGACGAATTGGCGGCGGTAACGTATATTTGCCGTATCTCGCCGGCGTCTTCCAGAAGCAGCCGCAGCAAGAGGCGGTCGCGTGGGCCCGGGCTGGAGCGAAACCAGATGCTCACGTTGTAGATCGAGCCGGGAGTCAGGGTGGCGGTGAGATCGAGTTTGGCGCCGTCGCTGGGCTTGGCGCGTTCGCACAGCTGCAGGGCATGCGCGGCTCCAGATTGGACGGGTGTGGCCACTTGTACCAAACGAGCCTGACCGTGCGTCTGCCAGTCGCCGAGTGCGGGGGCCTTGGGCGGGTTGGCCATCGCGTTGAGGCCAGAGACGAACAGGCCGCTGACGAGCAAGCGGAGGGACGAGAGGCAATAACCGAGTTTCATGAGAAGATGGCTGGGCGGAGAACGATATGATCGCGCCGTCTGGAGGGTGTCAGGCGCTAACTCTCCGGAGGAAATAATTCTACGCGAGTTGGGGAGAAACAAAATGGCCAAAGCGCCGAATTTGTTAGCCAAACTGTCATGGCTGGCGCGCCACCGCTAATCGTACGGGTTTGCAGCGTTGCTCCGTGCCGCGGGCGTGGTGCTTTTCACCAGGAGTGCGCAATCTGCTTGCCGGTGGGGTGGGGACGCGGCTAGCGAGATGCCTTCAATTTTCCCCATGAAGCTCGTCACGATCAGTCTTCTCTCGGCGGTGTGTCTCCTGTTTGCGGCCTGCAAGGACAAGTCCAAGGCGGCGCCGGGCCAGCCCAAGGAGGTCTCCAAACTCGTTTCCGCCGAGGCGGAGAATTGCGTGAGCGACGCGACGTTCGCCGTGCAGATCAAGGATTTTGCCCGCGCCGAGAAGTCGATGGCCCGCGCGGTGGAGCTGCGACCCGACGTCGCCGACTGGTGGGTCACTCTCGGTTCACTGTGCAAGCGGCAGGGCAAAACCAGCGAGGCCCGCTCGGCGTACAAGAAGGCGCTCGGCTTGCTCGAAGACCGCTACGCCGCGACTTCCGAGCCGCAGGATTTACAGCAACAGCTCGCCATCATGGTGCTGCTCGGCCGCGAGGCCGATGCCCGGACCGAGCTGGAGCGTGCGTACAAGAAACGCCCCACCGAGCCGGTGTTGAAGAACTATTACGAGACCAAGCTGATCGACCTGTTGCTCCAGGACGAGAACATCAAGCAGATGAAGCTCTGAGCGCGCGGTCGCCGCGGAGTGGTTACACGTAGACGGCGCCGCCGAGCAGGCGTTCGCCGTCGTAGAGCGCCAGAATCTGGCCGCTGGCCAGGGCGCGTTGCGGGCGGGAGAAACGGATGCGCGCGGCGTGGCCCGGCTCGGGTTCGAACTCCAGCGGCAGCCGCGGGTCGCGATAACGCACGCGGCCTTCGAGCGTGCGGGCCGTCGTGATTGGCGCGCCGATCCAGGAGAGGCTGTGCACGCGGATTTCCTGGCACCAGAGGCCGGGGGCGTCGGGGCCGTCGAAGGCGACGAGCAGGGCGTTGTCGGCGGCGCGTTTGCCGACGACGACGTAGGCGTGAAAATCGCTGTTGGACGGGATGCCGATGCCTTTGCGCTGGCCGATGGTGTAATAATGCAGCCCGCGGTGCCGGCCGAGTTCGCGGCCGTCCTGCGCGTGCACGATGGGGCCGGGGCGGTCGGGCACGTAGGCGCGGAGAAAATCCTGCATCTTCACCTGGCCGATGAAGCAGATGCCCTGGCTGTCTTTCTTGGCGGCGGTGGCGAGGCCGGCGGCTTGCGCGAGGCGGCGCAGCTCGGGCTTGGTGAGGTGGCCGATGGGGAAACGCGCGTCGCGCAACTGCTCTTGGCTGAGGCGCGCGAGGAAATACGTCTGGTCCTTGTTTTTGTCGGTGCCCTCGATCAAAGCGAATTCGGAGCTCGCTGTCGGTGACGGGATGCGTTGCGCGTAGTGCCCGGTGGCGACGGCGTCGAAACCGTGTTCGCGCGCCCAGGTGCGGAACACCCCGAACTTGATCTCGCGATTGCACATCACGTCGGGGTTGGGCGTGAGGCCGTGCGCGTAGCCGTCGAGCAGGTATTGGACGACGCGCTCGCGGTACTCCTGCATGAGATTGACGACGCGGAAGGGGATGCCGAGCTGCTCGGCCACGCGGCGCGCATCGACGATGTCCTCCTCCCACGGGCAGTGGCCGATCACCTGGTCTTCGTTGATCCAGTTTTTCATGTACGCGCCCTCGATCGCGTACCCTTGCTCGCGCAACACGAGTGCGGCGACGGAGCTGTCGACTCCGCCGGACATCGCCACGAGGATTTTTTCCGTTTGCGCCACGACGCCAACGTCGCGGGCGCGCCGCTGGTTTGTCAAACGAACGTCACTGCGGGCGCGGGGTGGTGCGCAAATTCGTTTGCCCCGGCGACGTCGTGGCGGCGGAATGCCCGCGTCGCCATGTCGTCCCGTCCTCGCAAGATCGTCCAGGCCTCGTTGGAAACGCCCACCACGGGCACCATCGAGCTGGCGCATGACTGGCGCGAGGCGTCGCCGCCCGACCTGGCGCTGTCCGGCGGCGTGGCGTTTGCTTCGCTCGAACGCGTGCCGGACCACACGTACGGCTGCGAGAGCGGCTACTTCGTCAGTCCCCACGGCGAGATTTTCTTTTTCCTGCAACTCGACCAGCACCCCGAGATCGATCCGGCGACGGACGTCGTGTACCTCGCGGGCGATTTCAACGGCTGGCAGCAGGCCGTCGGGCAGGCGGAGTGGGCGTTGGTGCCGGCGTCGCTCGACGGCGCGAGCGTGCTCCTCTGGTCGGGCAAGGCCGAGCGTTTCCTCACCAATCCGTGGCTGCGTTTCAAGTTCGTCACCGGCCAGCACCTGTGGCTGGACGTCCCGGTCAATGCGCCCAACGTGGTGCGCGACGGGCTGGGCAACAGCAACCGGTTGATCAACCCGGAGTGCACCGGCCTGCATCTGTTTCGCTTCACGCTCGCGGCGCCGCTCGATTTGTCGCGGGCCTGGCGCGTGCAGTGGACGCGGGGCGAGGGCGAGAGTGCGCCGCTGCGGCCCAACGGTTTTTTCTTCAACCTCAAGACCGAGCTGCCGCTGGGCGTGCTGGTGCGCGCGGACGAGACGACGTTCCGCCTCTTCGCGCCGCGGGCGAGCCGGGTGGAGCTGCACGTTTGCGCCCAGCTCACGCAGCAAGGCGCGCCGCACAGTTATCCTTTGCGCCAGCGGATCGAGACGCGCAGCGAACGGCGGGCGGCCAACGGCGGTACGAATGGAGCCGAGCACGCCGCGGCACCGGGGTCGTGGTCGGGCGTGTGGGAGGTGACGCTCAACCAAAATCTCCACGGCTGGTTTTATTGGTACACGCTCGACGGGCCGCGGGACGAGTTTGGCGGTTTCGATCCGCAACAACGCGTGCTCGATCCCTACGCGCTGGCCACGGTGGCGCGCGAAGGTCCGGGCATTGTGCTGGAGCGCAGCTGGGTGGGGAAGGGCGACCGCAGTTTCCGCACTCCGGGCTGGCAGGATCTGATCATCGCCGAAGCGCATGTGCGCGATCTGGCGACCGGCATGGCGATCCCGGCCACGATGGAGGAACGCCGCGGTTTCGCCGGGCTGCGCAAATGGGTCGAGAGCCCGGATTTTTATCTGCACCGCCTCGGTGTGAACTGCGTCGAGCTCCAGCCGGTGACGGCCAACGACGCGCTCACGACCGACGAGTACCATTGGGGCTACATGCCCACGAGCTGGTTTGCGCCGGCGCCGAGCTACTCGCTCGCACCTGCGGAGGCCTCCGGCGTGCGTGAACTGCAGGCGCTGGTGGCGGCGTTGCACAAGCGCGGCATGGCGGTGCTGCTCGACGTGGTGTTCAACCATGTGGGCGAGCCGGCGCACCTGCGCTTCATCGACAAGCTCTACTATTTCGAGCTCGATACCGCCGGCGTGCTCACCAACTGGAGCGGTTGCGGTAACGATGTGCGCGCCCGCTCCGCCATGGCGAAGCGCCTGATCATCGACAGCTGCCGCTACCTGATCGAGTCGTACGGCGTGGACGGCTTCCGCTTCGATCTCGCGGAACTGCTCGGAATCGACGTGTTGCGCGAGATCGAGACGGCGCTCAAGCGCGTGAAGCACGACGTCATCCTGATCGCGGAGCCGTGGAGTTTCCGCGGGCACATCGCCGGCGCACTGGCCGACACCGGCTGGGCGTCGTGGAACGATGGTTACCGCAACTTCGTCCGCGAGTATGTGCGCGGCGGCGGCTCGGTGACGCAGATGGAATATTACCTGAAGGGGTCGCCGTGGTATTTCGCCAAGTTCCCGGCGCAGACGGTCAACTACACCGAGTCGCACGACGACCGGACGTGGATCGACCTCGTGACTGAGCATCCGGATGGCGACGGTCACAACCCCACCGCCAACGACCGGCGGCGCACGCATCTGATGGCGGCCATGTTGTTTGCCTCGATCGGCATTCCGATGATCGCGGCCGGGCAGGATTTCCTGCGGACGAAGCGCGGCGTGACCAATACCTATCTGCGCGGCGATCTCAACGTGCTGGATTACCGGCGCATTCATCGCTTTCCGGGCACGCACGCGTACTTCGCCGACTGGATCGCGTTTCGCCGCAGCGATCGTGGGCGGTTGTTGCGCCAGTGGTCGCGTCCGAGCGAAGGATTTTTCCAGAGCTTTTCCGTCAAGGGCTCGACGGCGCTGGCGTTGCTCTACAATGCCGACCGCTCACAGGGGCCCGAGCATCTGCTCTTCGCGGTCAATCCCACGTTGCAGGAAGTGACGTTGCCGCTCGACGCGCCGACCGCCGGGCGGTCGTGGCGGCAGATCGCGGATCACGAACGCTTTTTCCCCGATGGCATGCATGGCGTGCCGCAACCGGTGGAAGCGGAGTTGTTCCTCGCGCCGCTGAGCTGCGCCCTCTGGATCAGTTGGGGTTGAACAAGGCCGCGGGGGTGCGGTGCGTCAGGGTTTGAAATTGAACGGCACCCGCACGCGCACATCGTCGGCCTGCCCGCCGCGGCGCGGCGGTGCGAACACCCATTGCGTGGCCGCCGTGGCCGCCGACCAGCCGAAAGCTGGATGCGTGGCGCGAATGACCAGCGGCGCGCGCACGCGCCCGTCGCGATCGATCACGAACTCGATTTCGGCATCGCCCGTCGGCGCGCCCGTGGCGCGCAGCTCCTGGGGATAGGCCGGTATCATGCGCCACAACGGCTGGAGCCGTTCGTCGAGCCCTCTGGCCTGGCCGATGCCCTCGGGCGATTGCAGCGCCTTGGCGATGCGTTGCTCGGCGGCGACGAGGTTCTCCGCGTCAAATGCATGCTTGGCCTGGATTCGCACGGGCAGCACTTTTCCGCCCGAGGTGCCGGGCGTGAACATCCACATTTCCACCGCGGCCAGCAGCGCCGCGCCGAACGCCGGCGTCGTGGCGGAGACGACCTTCGCGTCGGTAACGTTGCCGCTGACACCGACCGTAAAGGAGACCAGAGCTTCGCCGGTCGTGCCGGCGAGCAGGAGGTTGCGCGGGTAAACGGGCACGTAGATATTGGCGGGGGCCGGAATGCCGCCTTCGAGCGTCGACCACGGTTGGCCGTCGGGCGCAGAAATGCCATTGGCCTTCAGGCAGGCTTCGCGCTCGTCCACCGTGGAGTCAAAGTCCACGACCTGTTGCATCGTGCCGCGGCGCTTGAGCGGCCCCTGACGCGCCGGCTCGAATTTGCCCTCGGCCAATGCCGCCAGCGCCACCGGTACAAACGCCGCATGCGTGGCCATCAAAATTTCCGGTTTCTCCGACCGGCCTTGCTCATTGATCTCATGGCGGATGCGCACAAACCCCGGCAGGTTGCGCGCGTCCAATTCTTCCGGGTACTTGGGTTTGATTGTCGTGATGACCTTGGGCGCGGTGATGGGCAACGGGATGGGTTCTGGCGTCTTAAGAATGACACCCCGGGATTTGGCGGCTCGATCTTCTTCGCGAAAACGCAAATCGACCTCCATGGCCGAGTCGATGGCGCGATCGCCTTCCATGGCTGGCGTGAAGGTCCATTTGCGCACGCATGCCGCCGCCGGGGCGCTGAAACAAGGATCCGAGGCGTGCACGGTTTTGACCCAGCCAACCTTGCCATCGCTTTGGACCACAAAATGGACCCGCGCAGTGCCGCGGATTTTTCTCGTAACAGCTTCGGGTGGATATTCAGGAAGTTTCCAAGATTTTACCCCTGCGATGGTCACGATGTCGGCCTCGGCGGAGGTCTCTGCGCACCAGAGCGGTGCCGACAGGCAAAGCAGGAAATGCAGGAGGTAGAGTAACTTGAGTTTCACGGAGCGGCATGCTGCAACGGTCGCGCCGCCGCCGGCGAGTGCAAAAGCACCACGCGGAGCACGCCTTTGCGACGAACGGCAGTTTTTGCACACCGCCGGCCAACAAACGCGGAATCTAAGCCCTTGATTTTTCCGACCGGGCTTTGTTTGCTGCGACCTTTCGCGCACACGCGCAGCATTCCTGTAACAGCAAATCAACCATCCAAGAAACGGAGAGCATCATGGCAGTTAAAGTCGCAATCAACGGTTTTGGCCGCATCGGCCGCCTCGTCTTCCGCGCCCTCGTAGAGCAGGGCTTGCTCGGCACGACGTTCGACGTGGTCGCCGTCGGCGACATCGTCCCGGCCGACAATCTGGCCTACCTGCTGAAATACGATTCCACGCAGGGCAAGTTCAACGGCACCGTGGGCTCCAAGAAGTCCGCCGCCGACAAAGCCGAGGACGACGTTCTCATCGTCAATGGCAAGGACATCCTCGTGGTGAGCGCCAAGTCGCCCGCCGAGTTGCCCTGGGCCAAGCTGGGCGTGCAGGTGGTCATCGAGTCCACCGGCCTGTTCACCGACGCCGAGAAGGCCAAGGGCCACATCGCCGCTGGCGCCAAGAAGGTTATCATTTCTGCTCCGGCCAAGGGTGAGGACATCACCGTGGTGCTCGGCGTGAACGACGACAAGATCGACTACGCCAACCACAACATCATCTCGAACGCGTCCTGCACGACGAACTGCTTGGCCCCGCTCGTCCACGTTCTCCTCAAGGAAGGCTTTGGCATCGCCGAAGGTCTCATGACCACGGTGCACGCCTACACCGCCACCCAGAAGACCGTCGATGGCCCGTCCAAGAAGGACTGGAAAGGTGGCCGCACTGCCGCCCAGAACATCATCCCGTCCTCGACCGGCGCCGCCAAGGCCGTCGCGCTCGTGTGCCCGGAAGTCAAGGGCAAGCTCACCGGCATGGCCCTGCGCGTTCCGGTCCCGACCGTCTCGGTCGTCGACCTGACGTTCAAGACCACCAAGGACACCTCGCTCGCCGAGATCAAGGCCGCCCTCAAAAAGGCGTCCGAGACCTACCTGAGCGGCATCCTCGGCTACACCGAGGACGAAGTCGTCTCCACAGACTTCATCCACGACAAGCGCTCGTCGATCTTCGACGCCGGCTCCTCGATCGAGCTGAACAAGAACTTCTTCAAGCTCATCAGCTGGTACGACAACGAATGGGGTTATTCCAACCGCGTCGTTGAACTGACCAAGAAGATCGCTGCGAAGCTGTAAACCTTTGCGTTCCGCGCCCACGGAACCCACGCAACACACGGAACGAAATCTGTTTTCTGTGCTGTTCGTGAGTTCCGTGGGCGCTTCATTTTGGAGTTAATCTTATGCCGAAATTCAAAACCATCCGCGACCTCGCCCTCGCCGGCAAACGCGTCTTCATCCGCGTCGACTTCAACGTCCCGCAGGACGCCACCGGTGCCATCACCAATAACGCGCGCATCGTCGCCGCGCTCCCCACGATCAAGCATGCCCTCGAGCAGGGCGCGTCGGTCGTCCTTGCCAGCCATCTCGGCCGTCCCGACGGCAAGGTGATCGCCAAATTCTCCCTCCAGCCGGTCGCCGCCGAACTCGCGAAGCTCCTCGGCAAACCCGTCAAATTTCTCAACGACTGCGTCGGCGCCGAAGTCGAAGCCGCCTGCGCCGCGCTCAAGCCCGGCGAGGTCGTCCTCCTCGAAAATCTCCGCTTCCACATCGAGGAAGAGGGCAAGATCAAGGAAAAGCAGGCCGACGGCACCGAGAAATCCATCAAGGCCGATCCGGCGAAAGTCACCGCGTTCCGCGCCTCGCTCTCGAAGCTGGCCGACGTCTACGTCAACGACGCCTTCGGCACCGCGCACCGCTCGCACTCATCGATGGTCGGCGTCACGCTCAAGGACAAAGCCGCCGGCTTCCTGATGGAAGCCGAGCTCGTCGCTTTCGCCAAAGTCATCGAGAACCCGCAGCGCCCGCTGCTCGCCATTCTCGGCGGCGCGAAGATCGCCGACAAGATTCCGCTCATCAACAACCTCATCGACAAAGCCGACGAGATCATCATCGGCGGCGGCATGGCCTTCACCTTCAAGAAGGTCCTCGAGAACGTCGAAATCGGCTCCAGCCTCTTCGACGCCGAAGGCGCCAAGATCGTCGCCGAGCTGGCCGCCAAGGCCAAAGCCAAGGGCGTCAAACTGGTGCTCCCGGTCGACTACGTGCTCTCGGATCGTTTCCCTAAGGACGCCACTGTGGCCGCCGCTGCGCAGGTCAAAGCGGCTGACGACGCTTCCGGCATTCCCGCCGGCTGGCTCGGTCTCGATGTCGGTCCGAAGTCCGTCGAACTCTTCCGCGCTTCCATCCTCCGCTCCAAGACCATCGTCTGGAACGGCCCCGCGGGCGTGTTTGAGTACGACCAATGGGCCGCTGGCACCAAGGCGCAGGCCGATGCCATCGCCGAAGCCACCAAGGCCGGCGCCACCACCGTCATCGGCGGCGGCGACACCGCCACGGCCGCAAAGAAATTCAAGGTCGCGAAAGTCGTGACCCACTGCTCCACCGGCGGCGGCGCCAGCCTCGAACTCCTCGAAGGCAAAGTGCTTCCCGGCGTGGCCTTCCTCGAAACCTAAAACCCAACGTCCGAACTGAAGCCAACGGAAGCCCGCCGCGCCTAGAAATCGCCGGACTTTCTCACCGTTGTCTTCGTTATCCTCGGTTAAAATTTAATCCCATGTCCTCCCGCAAAAAACTCATCGCCGGTAATTGGAAGATGAACAAAACCTCCGCCGACGCCGTTGCGCTCGTGCAGGAGATCGTGGCCGAAGTCGGCCGCGTCACTGAAACAGAAATCGTCGTGTGTCCTCCCTTCACCGCGCTGGAATGCGTGGGCAAGAAGCTGGAAGGCTCCACCGTGAAACTCGGCGCGCAGAACATGCACCCCGAGGCCAGCGGCGCCTACACCGGCGAAATCTCCGCCGGCATGCTGCGGTCGATCTTCGCCACGCACGTCATCCTCGGCCACAGCGAACGCCGCACCTATTTCCACGAGACCGACCAGTTCATCAACCAGAAGGTCCTCGTCGCGCTGAAGAACCAGCTCAAGCCGATCCTTTGCGTGGGCGAGACACTCGCCGAGCGCGAGTCCGGCTCGACGCTGAAAGTCGTGCAGACGCAGGTCGAGGCGTGCCTCGAAGGCGTGAGCAAGGAACTCGCGACCAGCGTGGTCATCGCTTACGAGCCCGTCTGGGCCATCGGCACCGGCAAGGTCGCGACGACCGCGCAGGCGCAGGAAGTCCACGCGTTCATCCGCAGCCTCCTCATCAAGCTCTTTGGCGATGCGGTGGCGCAGAAGATCCGCATCCTCTACGGCGGCTCGATGAAGCCAGCCAACGCCCCCGAGCTCCTCGCGCAGAAGGATATCGACGGCGGCCTGATCGGTGGCGCCGCGCTTGAAACGCGCAGCTTCGTCGATCTCGTCAACGCAGCCGTTGCCGCGGGCTGAGTGTTGCCAAAGCGCCGACGCAATCTGTCGGCGCACATCATTTCGGCGGGCCTCCGGGCCCGCCTTTTTTGTGTCTACAGGGGCGCTGTGTTGGAGCCGTTCGGTTGCTGCCTTATCGCGTTTGCCATTGCGGCATTGTCGGTGTTAATTGCGGTCCGTTCGTAATGAAAATCCGGTCGCTTGTTATGGCGTTTGCGTCCGAGACGGGCCGCAACGTCATCGGCAGCTGTTCGGATCAGTTTCTGGCATCGGAAAACTCCAACCCCTCACGTCATGAAAACTCGGATGCTCGTTTCTTGCTGGTTGATTTTGGCGGCAGCGCTCGCGCCCCTCGGGGCCGCGGAAGGCGTCAGCGAAAAAGTACAGGGCAAGCTGGATCGCTGGATTGCGGAGGCCAAGCAGTGGGCGGCCGATCCGATCATCGTCAAGGCAGTGGCAGCGCAGAACGCGAAGCTGCCAGCGGCATATGTCGCGATGACGCAGGAAAAGTGGGAGAGCTTGACCGACCTCGACCCTCTGGTGCACGAGCTGATGAAAAATGCCGCCGGGCAGGCTTTGAAGACGCGCAAGACTCACATGATCACCGAGGCCTTCGTCTCCGACGCCAACGGCCTGAAAGTGGCGTTTCTGGGCAAGACCTCCAATTGGAGTCATAAGGGGAAGCCGAAGCACGATGTGCCGATGACCGGCCAGGTCTGGCAGGGAAAATTCGAGGTGGATAAGTCATCGGGCATGCAGCAAATCCAGCTGGCGGTTCCGATCCTGGCCGACGGCAAACCCATCGGCTCGCTGGTACTGGGCATCTCGCTGAAAGATTTTACCGCGGATTCCTGAAGATAGTTTCTCGCAGAGCAGGCTAGCGTGGCGCGCGCTGTCCCTCTAACGCGCGTCGAGTGTCCATGCTGCGGACATGTCGCTCCACCGAGCAATTTCATCCTATGGCGCGGGTCTCGGTAGCACCTCAATATCGCTGGCAGTGTCCTCTTTTTGTTCGCGGCACACCTGCGAAAGCCGTGGTTTCCTTTCGTGTTTTTCGCGAATTTCGTGGTTAAACAAGATCCCTTCGTCGCCTTTCGCCTATGTTCACACCTGCCTCTCCCGATGGTTATCGCGAAGTCCTGCCGGGCATCCAGCTCAAGACGCTGACGCATGGCGCCAAGACCCTGTTTGCCGAGTTTCGCCTCAAAAAGGGTAGCGCATTGCCGCGTCACTCGCATCCGCATGAGCAAACCGGATATTTGGTGAGCGGCGCGCTCCGCCTCACCGTGGGAGCGGAGACCAACGACGCGCGCCCCGGCGATAGCTGGTGCATCGCGGGCGGGGTGGAACACGAAGCCGTTGCGCTTGCCGATACGGTGGCCATCGAGGTCTTTTCGCCCGTCCGCGAAGATTATCTGCCCGCCGCCGCCCCGCGCTAACCGCAACGCCAACCTGCCACCGTTGCGTGGCCCTTGTAGCGGCCGAGGTAACGAGGCCGGGCCAAACCTCTACGCAAAGTTGCCGAGCTTCATTTGGGTAGTCATCAGGGCGTAAAATAGTTGTCCCGAGAGAGGAAGAGTGAGGGCGAACGTTGTTGCCAATAACAATAGGCCCAATGCTCCGAAGCTTACCTTGGGAACCTTTACTTTTTCATTAACGCGGCGCGTGCGATGGCTTCCGCGATGAGCGACGTCCAATCAAACCCGATAGTGGTGTTCTTCGCCATAGGCGCAGGTTGAGCGTTGGGATTGGCGAAGGCGTAGGATGGTACCGGAAAGGAGACTCTGTGCGTGCTCGATATCGAAAACACGCGACCTCGTTGCCGATCTTCTGTTGTGGAATAGTCGATCCCCCCATCCGGCTTCGGCGCGAGCGTCAATCCGGCCAGAGCCTCGGCAGGCAGCGGTGGATTTGCCGGTGAGCTTTGCGCATAATGGAGCAACGCCTCAGCATTCTCGGGCCAAGTACCACGGTCGCGGTGAAAACCGATGATCGCAAATGTCACGATCTGGGCGCGGATTGGATAAACTGTCGTGAGGAAATCAGAGGCCCCGGCCTTGCCCGAGAGGGCCGACATGAGGAAATAGGTCCCCAGCGCCTCCTCCGCCGACATTTGTTGTACTGGTTTCGGCGTTTGCACTGATACGCAGCCGCCTAGACCGAGCAAAAATAGCACCAATAAATGTCTCATTTGTGGAGACCCTTTTTAGCTGAGACACTACTGACGATGGTTTTCATCGATGGCAGCTACATGTAATAGCGCTGCTAGGCTTTTTCTTTTTGAGGTTTTCAATATAGTTAAGCCTAGCTTTGGATGCCCGGTCGTTTGGATTCAGGTCCAATTACTTGGCATGAGCTTTTGTGTGCGCTTTTTTAATCGGCTCCGGTTGTAGCTAAAGTGCGAAGGCTTCTTCTGCGAGGGCGTCGAGTTGGGCTTGGTTGCCAGAAGGGGCGGCGGCGGCCAGGCGGTGGATGAGATTGGCCGTCAAGCTGGTGGCAGCTGGGACGCGTACTTGTCGCAAGACTTGCGCCTGATATCGGATCGACCCGCCGCGCATTTGCACCGAATAGGCGCGGATTTGCTCGAGCACGATCTGGCTGCGCAACAGTGCTTGCAAGGCATGCAGATCCCAGCCCGTTGAAGTGATCCAATAGACGTTGTGATGCGGATAATATTCGCCGCGGTCGTAGCCTACCACGCCGCCGCTTTGGATGTCCGGGATCACGAGCTTGGGGCGGTGCGTCAGCGCGAGGGTCACGCGATCGATCGTGCGATACCAGCTCTCCGGTCGTTTTTGCGCGACGTGGCGTTTTTGGATCTGAGCGCGATGTCGGAGCAAATAGGCGGCGAGGCCCGGGTACGCCTCCAAATCGCGAAGCGAACCGTCATCGGCGTCGCTGAACGGGTTGACCAAATAGTGTCCAGACCAGGCGAGCGCCGCGGGCCGGATATCGGCCGCCATCAATAGTGGCAACTGACAGCGCGGTTCGATGTCGGGCTGAAGCTGTGGCAGCACGTAGACGCTGTCCGCCCCTGTGGCCACTCCTATGCCAACCACGGTCGCGGGCGCGGACGATTCCAGTGTGGGGCAGGTTTGCGCGAGGGCCGCGAGCCGGTCGAAACTCGCACGCTCCGTGGAAATCCATGGCGCGCCATCGGCATACCACGACGCGAACGTGGTGAGCGGGGATTTGGCGTTGGGGGCGTTAGTAGCCGGCGCCAGCGTATGCAGCGTGGCGGGCGAGAGATTCGTCAGCGTGGCCGATTGCGTGGGCTGTCCGCGTTGCCGATCGATGACGGCGATGCAGGGATAAGCCGATACGTCCGAGATGAACGGCTGGGTGTGTTCGAGATTGAGGTAGTAACGGACATGAAACTGGCTGGCGATGAGCTGGCGCAGCGTCCGGCCATAAAGGTTTTTGGCAAAGCGATTGGCGCAGATAAACGCGAGGCAGCCGTGCGGTGATAACAGGCGGAGGCCGTTTTCAAAAAAAGCGATGTAGAGATCGGCGCGGTCGGTGCTGGTGCGATAGAGTTCGCGGTAGCGGCTTAATACCTTCGCCGGCAGATCTTCGATGCGGACGTAGGGCGGATTGCCGACGACGAAATCGAAAGGCTCCGGCCAATGAGCCAGAAGAAAGTCCGCATGCACAATCCATCGCTCAGCCAGAGCCATCGAGCGAGGCATGGGGCAGCCTTCCTCGGTTAGCAAATCGGCGACTTGTTGGCGGGCCTGGGCGATGAAACCGCTGTTCAGGTCGCAGGCCGTGAGTGCGCATTCCAAATCGACGTCGTGCCAGTCGATGATTGTTCGATGCGCGCGTTCGGAGGCGAGCAGGCGGCGGATGGCAGCCACGAGGAACGCACCGTCTCCACAACTGGGCTCAAGGAGACGACGGCTGGCTAGGCGCTCGGTGTCCGGGCGATAGCCGGCCAGATCGAGAATGAGCGCGATCACCTCGGGCTTGGTGAATATCGCGCCGACGGGTTCGCATGGCTCGGCGCCATCCCAGACATCCATCCACGTTTGCTCGAAGAGGAGAAGCGACATGGCGGACGTTTACCGACAGCCGACGAGGTGGGCGTGCAGGGATTTGGCCAGGGCCGCGAAACTTAGCTGCGGATTGGGTTCGGTGTACTCACCGGTCTGACTGCGAGGTGCCATGACCAGCGTTGCGGCGGAGTACTTGCGCTCCAGCAACAGTCGCTCACAGAGAAGGGCATAGCGCTGGGCATAAGACGTGTTTGCGAAAACCGGCAGGGCGGGGAAGGTCCCGCGTTTCAAAGCTACGGGGCGGGTGGATTGCTCTGCCTGTTCCAAGAGAAAGAAGAAACCGAGCCAAGGAGCTTGCAGCCCAAGTGCACCTTCACGATATGCGGTCCAGAAATCGGTGGAGGAGCCGATGGCCTCTTCGCTGCGATTATTGAAATTGTTACCGAAACTGCCGACTTGGGATTTGAGTTCGATGGCAGCGCAGAGTCGTTGCTCGCGAACGATTACCAAATCCCAACGTTTTTGCGGACGAAAGTAGCCGGGCAATTCAAGATCGCGGCTCAAATGAATCTCTGACTCGGAAAATCCGGCGGATTTCGCGACGGTGACGAGCAACGCGAGCACGGCATTGAGGTGTTGCCCGCCGGTGACCTCTGCTCGCGTACCCACATCTTTGGCACCAAGTTTACCCTGTCGTTGCGATTGTCCGCCACGCCCGGTCCAATAGGAAGCGATGGCTTTGCGCAGGACAGCGTCAAGTTGGGCCTTGGTCCATGGGAATGCAGAGGTGTCAGCCATAATCTGCAAGCAGTGTCAGCATGGCGCTAATCGAGTCAACCGAAGGGAAGCGGGGTAAATAGGCCGTGATTCGGGAAAATGCAGCGAGTCGGGGCGTGACGTGGGGTGGGGAATGTATTGCGTCGGCGGATGAGCTCAGGGTTTTCCGCCAAAGAAGAGGCGCTGTTTTTCCAGACGGGGAAGGTCGTGTTCCAGCAATTGCGGGACGCCGGCAGTCCGGCCGATTTGCTGCCTGTGTTGCGGCGGGCGCAGGCGGGGTTCGAGCGCGCGTTTGCATCGGCTCCGGCCACGGCGCGGCGGTCCGTGGCGTGCCGCGCGGGGTGCGGCGCGTGTTGTCATGAACGGGTGGGCGTGCAGGCGCACGAGGTGTTGCTCGCGGCGGAGTTTATCCAGGCGAATTTCGCGCCGGAGGCCGTGGCGGCCGTGATCGCGCGCGCGGCGAATCATCGGGCGGCCTACGAACGCCGGGCCCATTGGGAAGCGGGGGCGGTGCCCACGCCCTGTGTGGTGTTGCACGAAGGCAGTTGTACGATTTACGCGGCGCGGCCGGAGTCGTGTCGCGCGCATCACAGCCACAACGCCGAGGCGTGTGCGCGCAACCTCGCGGCGGGGGAGGACGTGGTCGACGTTTACATCCGCGGGGTGCGCGGGCGGATGTTTGCCGTGATGCTGGGCATCGATCACGCGGCGGTGGAGGCGGGGTTCGACGGCCATGCCTACGATTTCGGCTCGGCGCTACACGAGGCGCTTACGAACAGCCTGTGCCTGGCTCGCTGGCAGCAGCGACAGCCGGCGTTTCCCGCCTCGTGTCGCGAAGAACCGGATGCGGACGATCCCGATGCGGGCGAGATGCGCCCGTCGGGCTTTTTCACGGAGCTTTGAAACGGGCGGACGCGAAACGCGTGCGCGGCGTGTCGCCGTCATGGTGATGCGTTGCCCGATATTGTCACATGTGTGCCGTAGACCTGACTGTCGTTGTTATAGACTAGGGCAAGGGTCGGGCGATTGTGGGGGAGCCGCCTAATAGGCAAGGCGGTTAAAGGAATTGGATAGAAATATCTCGCCCAGCGTTAATAGCGCGAGATGGCGCGGTGGGGGTGTATTTCGGGAAGGAGGCTCGCGCGGTATCGCGGGTGCGCTCACACAGGCGGGAGTGGGAGGAAAATCATTAGAAACAGTGTTGCATTGTGGTGTATTGCTTTATGGAAGGTTGTCCCTTTGAGGTAAAAACTCAAAAGCCCCCTGTATCACACCAATGAAACCAAACCAGCGAATCGTGGCCCTTTGGGCTGTAGCATTGCTCCAGCTCGGAGCCACATTGTCCATAACCGCAGCACCCGCTGCCTCTACCCCGGCACCGGCCAAGGACTGGACCGACGAGATCCGGCAGCCGTCGCCCGACGTCACGTTGGGCGCGGATTTGCGCATCCGCGACGAGTATCTCTCGAACACGTCGATGGGCATGGCCGGCTCCGCCAGCCTCACCAACCAGATCCGCATTCGCTCGCGGTTTTGGACTGGTGTGAAATTGTGCGACACCGTTTCGCTCAATGGTCGGCTGACCTCGGAAATGCGCCAGTTCACCCATCCGCCCAAGGGCGCGGACGGGAAGATCGGCGCGAGTGGCGGCTATCGGATCGGTCGTTTCGATTACGACGAAATCATCGCGGACAGCCTGACCGTGAAATGGACCAAAATGTTTGGCGAGCCGCTCACGCTGACGGCTGGCCGGCAGGATATCATTTTGGGCAACGGCTGGATCGTGTGCGATGGCACGCCGCGCGATGGCTCGCGCACGCTGTTTTTCGACGCCGCCCGTTTCAACTGGGATCATGCCGCGTCGAAGACGGTCTTCGATCTGGTGTTGATGAACAATAGCGCGGCGCCGGATCGTTTCATCGCGCCGCTGGAAGCCCGGGATTTTCGCCAGTACCTGAGCGAACAGAACGAGCAGGGCGTGGTGCTTTACGCGACCAACAAGTCGATCGCCAAGACGCAGCTCGATGGCTACTTCGTCTACAAGCACGACCAGCCGGTCTATGCTTTCGCCTCCACCGGCGCGGCTCGTTTCCCGACGAGTGCGGGGGAAATCTACGCTCCCGGTGCGCGGATCGTGACCGATATCAACGCCAACTGGCGGGCCCGCGCCGAGGCGGCGGTGGAGTTTGGCCACAAGAACAGCCAGGATCTTCGCGCCTACGGATTCAACAGCCAGCTCCTCTACTCGTTGAAAGACGATCTGAACAACCGGCTGCGTTTGGGTTACGAATGTCTGTCGGGCGACGATGCGGGCACCGCTCGCAAAAATGAGCGCTGGGATCCGCTGTGGGGCCGCTGGCCGCAAGTCAGTGAGCTGTTGATCTACAATCCCACGGTCGGACCGCGGCCGTTTGAGTGGGGCAATTTCCAGCGCATCAACATCGGTTACAGCGCCAGCCCGTGCAAGAAGGCCGAGTTCTCGATGGATTACAACGCGTTCTTCGCACTGGAGAAGGAGCCGGTCAGGGGCACTCTGACCTCCGGCAATCAGCGCGGACAGCTTTTCTCCGCCATGGTGGAGTACACCTACAACCGTCATGTCCGCGGCCACCTGCGCGCGGAGTATTTCTGGCCGGGCGATTACTATGACCGGCTGCCGGCGATTCTGGACCGCGGGGTGCAGACCTTCCTGCGCGCCGAGATCTATCTGACCTTCTAATTTGATCGTCTCACGGACCGACAGGAACCGGTGCTTGGCGCCGGTTCCTGAGCAGCTCCGAACGGTGGCCAGACGCCTGGTGGCGTATAAAAATGGCGTTGCCTTTCCCCGGCGATCCGGCCTGCTACAGCTTCTCGTTAGTGAAAACGTTAGGTGACAGGTACTGGTGAGTCGTCAGGCGAGCGCAGAGTTCACATGATGATTTCGAAACCCGATGGTCGGGAACGGAACTGGAAGCTACGCTGGATCTACGAAATCATAAAATGGGTAATTCCAAACTCTATGTTGGCAACATGTCGTTCAAGACCTCCGAAGACGAGCTCCGCTCTGCCTTCGGCCAATTCGGCTCTGTGACCGATGTGTATGTCGCGATGGACAAAATGACGGGCCGCCCCCGCGGTTTCGCGTTTGTCACCATGGGCACGCCGGAAGAGGCGAAGCTCGCGATCGAGAAGATGAACGGCACCGATCTCGGTGGCCGCGCGCTGACGGTGAACGAAGCTCGTCCCAAGGAAGAGGGCGCTGGCCGCTCCTTCGGCGGTGGCGGCGGCGGCGGTGGCCGTGGCGGCTTCGGCGGCGGTCGCGGTGGCGATCGTGGCGAGCGCCGTTACTAAGCTCGACAACCTGTCGGTCTAACGGACCGATTTTCTCCAGGACGAAGCGGAAACGCTTCGTCCTTTTTGTTGTCCGCGCAGTTCGCGGCGGAGCGCGCTGCGGCCGAAATTAAGTTCAAACGCGCAGCCGACCCTGGGCGAACCAGCCGTCGGTTTGGCCGAGCCCGAACGCGATCTCGTCGGCGCGAGATTCGAGCTGCACCGCCACCGCGTCCGCCTCGGGCGGGATTTCTTTGAGAAATTGAATCTCCAGACTGCGCGGGCGAGGGGACAGGCCGCTGCGCACCAACGCGGTTTGCAGGTAATCGAAGTACGCGGTGTTGTTGACGTGGCCGTTGCTGTCGATGTCTGAATAGCGCACCGAGATGAGGTGGGGCGCGACGGCGGTCGCAGCCGGAGGGGCGAGGCGCAGTTTGTCGAGGTCGGGCCGGAAGGCCTCGCCGGGGCGGCTGGGAAAAGCGGCGGCCAGATCGGCGGGCACGCGCACGAGCGACTTCGTCTGGAGGTTGATGTAGAGCCAGAGCGAAGAGGCCGAAACCACCAGTTCATCGCCGCAGAACACCCGGAAGTCGCGGTAGCCTTTGAAGAGGTGGATGCCGCTGGACCACGTGACGACCCGCAGCGGTTCCTCGTATTTCGGGTAGCGATGACAGACGACCGCGAGCCGGTTGAGCACCCAGGATTCGCCGCGCGTGGCGATGGCGCGTGTGCCGGCGGCAAACAAGTCGGCGTGTTTCACGGCGGCCTCTTGCAGAAATTTGAACAGCGCGGGCAACTGCAGCGTGTCGTCGCGGTCGACGTCCCAGTACGCGACCGTTGCGGGCAGGGTGAACTCCACGCTCATGGGGCCGGCGGCTGGGTGGATCAAAACGCGGCGTTGCCGGGCGTGCGGGCGAAGGGAATCACGTCGCGGATGTTGGCGACGCCGGTCACGAACATCAGCATGCGCTCGAAGCCCAGCCCGAAGCCGGCGTGCGGCACCGTGCCGTAGCGGCGGAGGTCGAGGTACCACTGGTAATCTTTGGGATCGAGGTGATGCCGCGCCATGCTCTGGAGGAGCACATCGAGCCGTTCTTCGCGTTGGCTGCCGCCGACGATCTCGCCGATGCCGGGCACCAGCACGTCCATCGCGGTGACGGTGCGGTCGTCGTCGTTGAGACGCATGTAGAATGGCTTAATTTCCTTCGGGTAATTGTAGACGGTCACCGGGCATTTGAAATGCACCTCGGTCAGGTAGCGCTCGTGTTCCGATTGAAGATTGGTGCCGTACTCGACCGGGTATTCGAAGGTCTTGCCGCATTTCATCAGCAGCTCGACCGCCTCGGTGTAGCTCACGCGTTGGAAGGGGCGCTCGACGACAAACGCCAGACGCTCCAGCAGCGTTTTGTCGACGAATTTGGAGAAGAGCTCCAAGTCCTCGGCGCAGTGCTCGCGGATGTCGCGGATGAGGTATTTGACGAATTCCTCCGCCATATCCATGTCGCCTTGCAGATCGCAGAACGCCATTTCGGGCTCGATCATCCAAAATTCGTTGGCGTGGCGGGACGTGTTGGAATTCTCCGCCCGGAACGTCGGGCCAAAGGTATAGACTTTGGCGAGTGCGCACGCGAACGCCTCGGCTTCGAGCTGGCCGCTCACGGTGAGGTAGGTGGAGCGGGCAAAGAAATCCTGCGCGTAGTCGATGGCGCCATCTTCGCGCTTGGGGAGGTTTTTCAGATCGAGCGTCGTTACGCGGAAGAGTTCGCCGGCGCCTTCGCAGTCGCTGCCGGTGATGATGGGCGTGTGGACGTAGACAAAGCCCTTCTCCTGGAAAAATTGGTGGATGGCGAAGGCGAGCCGGCTGCGCACGCGGAAGATGCAACCGAAGAGATTCGAGCGCGGGCGCAGGTGGGCGATCTCTCGCAGAAATTCGGCGGTGTGGCCCTTTTTCTGGAGCGGGTAGGTGGCGTCGGCGCCGCCGAGGATGGTCACGGTGTCGGCGATGACCTCCCAGCGCTGACCCTGACCTTGCGAGGGCACCAGTTTACCGATGACCGAGACGGACGCGCCGGTGGTGAGGTGTTGCAGCTCGCTGTAGTTGGGCAGCGTACTGTTGGCGATAATCTGCAAGCCGCGCAGACATGAGCCGTCGTTGAGCTCGATAAACGAGAATGTCTTAGAGTCGCGGCGGGTGCGCACCCAACCCTGGATGAGGATGGCATCCTGCGGAGCGGAACTTTGCAGGGCCGTTTTGATCGGGGTGGATTTCAACATGCGCAGAACCATAGCGGGCCCAGCGGTTGCGCCGAGCAAAAATCCCGCAACGGCATGGGGGTGGCGCCTGCGGGGCGGGCTGGAGGGTTGTTGCCAGTTGGTAGCAATACTACGGGGCCAACGAAACGGGCCTTGCCTTTGGCGGGTATTTCTCCCTGCTCGCCTTTCTCGTTAGTGAAAACGTTAGGTAACAGGTACTGGTGAGTCGTCAGGCGAGCGCAGAGTTCACATGATGATCTCGAAACCCGATGGTCGGGAACGGGGCTGGAAGCTACGCTGGAACTACGAAATCTAAAAATGGGTAACTCCAAACTCTACGTCGGTAATATGTCGTTCAACACATCGGAAGACGAGCTCCGCTCCGCTTTCGGCCAGTGTGGTACGGTGACCGACGTGTATGTCGCCATGGATAAGATGACCGGCCGCCCCCGCGGCTTCGCGTTCGTCACCATGGGCACGCCTGAAGAGGCGAAGGCTGCGATCGAGAAGATGAATGGTGCCGACCTCGGTGGTCGCGCGCTGACGGTGAACGAAGCTCGTCCGAAAGAAGAAGGTGGCGGCCGCTCCTTTGGCGGCGGCGGCGGTGGCGGCGGTCGTGGTGGCTTTGGCGGCGGTGGCCGCGGCGGCTACGGCGGCGGCGGCGGCCGTGGCGGCGATCGTCGTTACTAAGATTTATCGCCTGTCGGCCTAACGAACCGATTTTTCCAGGACGAAGCGGAAACGCTTCGTCCTTTTTGTTGTCCATTTCGCGCGGGGCGGAGCGACCGCGCGATCCTTGCACGCGCCGCTTGGCAAGACCGTTCCTTTCTGCACCATCACGCCCATGTTTGTCGACGAGTGTGTAATCAAGGTCCATGCCGGTGACGGCGGGCGCGGCTGCGTAAGCTTCCGGCGCGAGAAATTCGAGCCGTGGGGCGGCCCCAATGGCGGCGATGGCGGCCGGGGCGGCGATGTCGTGCTCCTCGGCGACTGCAACACCAACAACCTCGTCGACTACAAGTACCGTCCGCATTGGAAGGCCGAGCGCGGCGAGCATGGTCTGGGCAGCGATTGCACCGGTCGCGAGGGCACACACGCGATCCTCAAGCTGCCGCTGGGCACGGTGGTTATAAACACCGAGACCGGGCAGACCGTCGCCGAGATCACCGAGGACGGCCAACGCGTGGTGCTGTGCAAAGGCGGCAACGGCGGCTGGGGCAACACGCACTTCAAGACCTCCGTCAACCGCGCGCCGCGCAAAGCCAACCCCGGCCATCCGGGCGAAAATGGCGTGTTCCGGCTCGTGCTGAAGAGCATCGCCGATGTCGGGCTGGTCGGCTATCCCAACGCCGGAAAATCTTCTCTCACCACCGCGATCACGCAGGCCCGGCCGAAAACCGCCGCCTATCCGTTCACCACGCTGCATCCGCAGATCGGCGTGATCGAGTACCCGGAGAGCGGGCAACGCATGTTGCTGGCCGACGTCCCCGGCTTGATCGAAGGCGCGAGCGAGAATCGCGGCCTCGGCCATCGTTTCCTGCGCCACATCGAACGGTGCGCGGTGCTGGTTTTCCTCATCGACATGGCGGGCGTCGACGACCGTGATCCGCGCGAGGATTACCGGATTCTTTTGCAGGAATTGGAGCTGTACTCGCCCGAATTGTTGGAGAAACCGCGGCTGGTGGTGGCGAACAAAATGGACCTGCCGGCGGCGGCCGCCCATCTCACCAAGTTTAAGCGTAAGTACAAAGTGCCGCTTTTGGAAATTTCCTGTCTTCAGGGCGACGGTCTGGAGAAATTGAAGAAAGAATTGTTAAAACGCGTCATCGCTCTGCGCGGGCCTGACAAAATCATGCGGATCAAGTAGCCCGGAGCGAAATCCTTGTCATGACCTCGGAGCAACGTCCCCTCATCATGCGCGCCAACCGGTTGCTTGGCGCCTCGTTGGTCGAACACAACCTCGTGAAACTCGAGGATCTCGAGAAAGCCAACGAGCGGTTGCTGGAGGTGATCGCCACCGACCAGACCCGCCAGATGACGGTGCTCGGTGTGCTCGCCTATGAGATGAAGGTGGTGCGCGAGGAAGACTTGCTTCAGTATCTCGTCGATGGCGAAGGCATCGGTCTGATCGACCTGCGCAATTACGAAATTCACGAGGAGCTGCGCAAAACGGTGGATGTGGGCGCGTGCTGGGCCACCTGGTCGGTGCCGTTTGATCGCGAGGAGGATTTCACGTTCATCGCCACAGCGTACTACCTCAGCCCGGCGGTGCGGACTTATTGGGAAAAGCAGTTCGGCAACATGATCGTCTGGTACGGCACCACGCTGGAGATCCTGTCCGACTTCCTCGAAAAAATCGAAACGGAGCGCGCCGCTCCGGAGGCCAAGCCGAAAGCATAACCCGCCATGGCGCTCGGAAAAATTCAGACCCAGATCGTGGCCAAGCTCGAAGAGCTGGGCCGGCTCAACGCCGAGCAGAAGGCGGAGATCGTTGCGCGGCCGGAGGATTTTAGCGGCGATGCACTCGATAAGCTCCTGCAGGATGAGTACAAAATCACGCCGTTCCAGCTCCTGGCGGCCAAGGCCCGCGCCCTCGGCCTCGCGCCGTACAATGTTTCCCGGTTCAAGATTACCGCCACCACGTTCGAGCGCATCCCGCAGGAGTTTTGCCAGGAGAATCTCGTGCTGCCCGTGGGGCAGGTGGGCGAGTTGTTGCTCGTCGCGTTCGCCAACCCCTTCGAACTCTCCGTTCCGTCCAAGATCAATGAGCTGACCGGCAAGCGCGTCGTGCGTCTTCTCGCGCGGGAAAAGGACATCCGCGACAAATTTGCCAAAGGCCCCGAGCGCACGGCGGGCTTCGACGACGTCGTGCTCCAGATCGGGCAGGAATACGGCGCGGAAGGCGAAGCCGAGTTTAAAGAGGAAGACGTCAGCGAGGAATCCGGTCCCATCATCCAACTCGCGAACCGGATCATCGAAGACGCCTATTTCTCCGGCACGAGCGACATTCACGTCGAACCTTGGGAAAAGGAAGTCATCGTCCGCAATCGCATCGACGGCATTTGCATGGAGAAATTGCGTCTGCCGAAGAAGGTCGGGCCGGCGCTCGTGGCGCGCCTCAAGATCATGTGCAACCTCGACATCGCCGAGCGTCGGTTGCCGCAGGATGGCCGCATCGTTTTCAAGCAGTACACCAAGAAAAATATCGATATCGACCTGCGCGTCTCGACCGCGCCGCTCAACCACGGCGAAGGCGTGGTCATGCGTATTCTCGATAAACAGAAGTCGACGCTGCCGCTGCCCGCGCTCGGTTTTACCGAGGAGAATCTGACGAGGTATCGCGATGTGATCCGGCAGCCATACGGCATGATCCTGCACTGCGGGCCGACCGGCTCCGGCAAGTCGATGACGCTCTACTCGGCGCTCAACGAAATCAATGCGCCGGACATTGTCATCCGCACCGCCGAGGATCCCATCGAGTACACGCTCGCCGGCATCAATCAGATGCAGATGCACCGGCAAATCGGTCTGACGTTTGCCAGCGCGCTACGCGCCTTTCTCCGGCAGGACCCCGACATCATTCTGGTGGGCGAAATTCGCGACAAAGAGACGGCCAACATCGCCGTCGAGGCCGCGCTCACCGGTCACTTGCTCATCTCGACCCTGCACACCAACGACGCACCGTCGACGGTGGCGCGCCTCACCGACATGGGGGTGGAGCCCTTCATGATTTCGTCGTCGCTGCTTTGTGTGTGTGCGCAGCGCCTGATGCGGCGGGTGTGCAAACAATGCCGCCAGCCGTACGAACCCGAAGGACGGGAACGCGAGATCATGGAAAAGGCGATCGGCTGGAGCGGCCAGATCTTCAAACGGAACACCAAGGGTTGCCCGAAATGCGGCGGCAGCGGCTACAAGGGACGCGTCGGCATTCACGAACTAATGGTCACCACCGAGGAGTTGATCGAAGGCATCAACAAGGAGATGGAGACCTCCGAGCTGAAGAGAATCGCCGTGCGCGGCGGAATGAAGACGCTGCACCAAGATTCGATGATCAAGGTGAAGGAAGGCGTGACCACCATCGAAGAGTCTCTGGCCACCGTGCCGCCGGATTTGTGACCGGACGGCACGTCGCGCGGGCAGGGCGCCTGTCGCTCAAACGAGCAGCGCGCGCATCTTTTCCTTAAGCTCCTGCTGCTTCGCTTCGAATTGTTGCACGCGCTGGGCGAATTCCGCGGCTTCGGCTTCGTAGGCTTCGCGTTCGGCGCGATGCTTGGCGAGATCGTTGCGCAGCTGCGTTTGCTCTTTTTTCACGCGGGCCTGCTCGGTCTGCATCGCCACTTCCAGCTCTTGCAGCGCCCGTTCGGTTTCCTCGCAGCGTTTGGTCCGCTGTGTCAGTTCGCCCTGAGTCTTGCTCAATGCGGCCTGTCCGTCGGCCAGAGTCTGGCGCTCGCGGGCGATCTGTGCCTGCTGCTGCCGCAATTCCGTTTGCGCGGCTTCGGCGCGCTGGCGCTCGGAGGCCAGGGCGGCTTCCGCCTCCGCCACTTTGCGGTCGGCTTTGGCGAGCGACTGCTTGGCAAATAATTTGTCGGCTTCGTGCTGCTCTGATTCGGCCTCCAGCTTGGCGAGTTGCTGGCGCAACTTGCCCAACTCGGTTTGCTTGGCGGTGGCGCTTTGCACGGCCTCGGCCTTGGCCGCTTCGGCGGCGGCAGCTTGCTCGCGCAAGCGTTGCAGGGCGGCGGACGACTCGGCCTGCTCCTTGGTGAGTTTGGCGAGCTGGGTTTCAGCGGCGGTGAGCTTGGCGGTTGCGGTCTGAGTGGCCTGCGTGGCCGACGCGGCCTGCGTTTTGGCGGCGGCCAATTCGCGTTCGTGCTTCGCCAGAGTTTGGCGCGCGACGAGCAATTCCGCCTCGGCTTTCTCCGCCTCGGCTTCGTGGTGGGCTTGTTGGTCGGCCAGCTCGCGGCGCAGTTTCTCGGTTTGCGCGGTGTGCGTGGCGAGTTCCTTGGTGAGATTGTCGCGCGTGGTTTGCGCCTGACGCTGGGCGTCTTCGGCCTGTTTGAGCGAGGCGACCAGCTCCTGCACCCGGCGGCCTGCATTGCCGGCATCGGTTTCCAGCGCGGCCTTTTCCTTGCGCAACTGCGCGACGGCCTGCTCGGCGTCGGCGGCCTGCTTGCGGGCGGCGGCGAGATCGCGGGTCTGGGTGGACTCGCGCTGCTTGGCCATGAGCGCCTCGGACTCGGCTTCTTCGAGCTGCTTTTCCCACTGGGCTTTTTGCTCGGCGAGTTCGCGTTGCAGGCGGGTGACTTCCTTTTGCTGTGCCGCAGTGCCCTTCGCCAGCTCGGCGTGGGCGGCCTCGGCCTGACTGGCTTGATCGCGCAGACGTTTGAGCGCGGCGGTCGACTCGGCCCGCTCCTTCATCAACTGCGCAAGCTGTGTCTCCGCGCTGGCGAGTTGCGCGCTGGTCGCCTGTGTGGTTTGGGTCGCAGCGGTGAGCTGGGCCTTGGCGACGGCCAGTTCGCGCTCGCTCTTCGCGACCGACTGGCGCGCAACGAGCAGTTCGGCTTCGGACTTCTCGGAATCGGTTTCGAAGCGTGATTGCAGGGCCGCGAGCTCGCGTTGCAACTGCTCGGCTTTGGCCGCGGCTGGCTCCAGCGCGGCTTTTTCTTTGCGCAAATGGGCGACGGCCTGTTCGGCGTCGGCGGCCGGTTTACGTGCGGCGGCGACATCGCGTGCCTGGGTGGCCTCGCGCTGCTTGGCCATGAGGGCCTCGGACTCGGCCTCTTCGAGCTGCTTTTCCCACTGGGCTTTTTGCTCGGCGAGTTCGCGTTGTAGCCGGGTGACTTCCTTCTGC
>JACRHS010000006.1 GCA_016217595.1 Opitutia bacterium
CCTAAGAGGCGCCACAGCTCTTTGGGTTATCTTTCCCCTGTGGCCTTCGAAAATAGGAACGCAAAAACAGACCGCTTAGCCGCCTAAATCACTGTCCATTTTTTCGAGGCAAGCCCACTCACGTGAGCTTAAGCGGCGCATCTACCTTCATTACCTCCGATGAAAACGGACTCAGCCGAAGGGGTCAGGTAACATGAGCGAACGAGTCGAAAACCGCGAGGGAGCGGTTCAGACTCGTTCGCTCATGTTACCTGACCCCCTACGCTTGGGCGCCCGTTTTTTATTGTACCAACAGCTGTAAATTCATGTCCGGTGTGGCACGGGCGTTCCGCTCGTGGGTTTGGCTGCCGATCTGCGTAACCAAACGCAGCGCGCGGCACTCGGCCCTTGCCCCGGATGCTCTTACAACTACACCTTGGCCAACATGACCGAAGCCGGAGCATGCTTACCCTTGCAGAATCTCAGGAAACCAACCCCCGCCTGCGTCCACGCCTGGTGCAACTCCGTCGCTAGCGCGGCCTTCCCCAGCGATTTTTCCAACCGAAAATGAAACGGCCCGACGTTCCGCCGCCTCTGATCGTGGAGCATTTTCACCCCTCGCCCGAGTAACGCTTTAGCCGGAGCAATCTCAACAGCCCAAAGCCATACTGGAACAAAATTGAATGAGCACGGGAATCGCGATCTTTGTCGGCTGCTTCGTAGCCGTCTTCGGCATTATTGCTCTGCACGAATGCGGGCACTTCATCGCCGGGCTGGTTGTTGGTATTCCGTTCGATCAGATGAAGGTTCGTCTGGCGGTGTTTCCTCAGCATGTTGCGCTTCGTGAGGGCGACAAGTGGCTCAGCCCTATTCGCGACCACGAACGCTACGTCGCGCGTTCGAAAGCACTCATGAAGAGTAGGCGCGGAGCTTTGGGTTATGTCGCTGGCGGTTTGATGAGTCAGACCGTAGTCTTCCTCGCAGTCGTGTGGCTTTGCCAGTTGATCGGTGTCCCGCGCATGTGGCAGATTCCAGTCATCTCCGCCTTGGTTTCTGTGCCGGTCCTTTACTTGCTTGCCGATCTGTTTGCGGCGAAGCATGCGAAGCGATCAGTTGGTGACTTCTCCGGTCTTTGGGAGATTTCCCCCTTTGTTTCTGTGCTCGTTACTGGAGTGACGATCAGCACGCATGCGGCTGGTTTGATCTATGTCCTCAAAACCGCCTAACCGGTTCGATCCGGAGAAATAGGTAACACTTTGGTTCAATCCGCGGGGGCAGGTTTAGATTTTTTGTAGTTGATACCCCCGTGCCGGCTTTGGGGCGGCGCCACACGTTCACCACCGCGCGATCCGCTTCAGGATCTCCGGTTGCATTGCAGCCGGAGCGTCGATGCACAGGAAAAAACCTTCCGGTGGGAACTCCGCTATGAAGGACTCCAGCTCCGATGGCTCCAAATCGATGACAATGGATTTGCCCGCCGCGCGCATCCGTTTGATCAACGGCGCCCATTGCATGATTGGCCGGTCCGTGCCCACGCCTTGCACCCATTGGATCGCCTGTACGCCCGGGATGGCCAGGATTGGATCGAGATGGCGCGCCACGCCGCGGCCGTCGACGTGGAAAATATTGTGCGACATCGCCCGTATTTCCCGATGCAGCCCCGGCAGCACGAACTCCTCGAACAACGCCGGCGAGATCATGGCGGCAAAATCACAACTCGGGATGTGCAGCTTGCCGGGCGCCGGCACCCGCATCCACGTGACCGAGGGCTGTCCGGCCGCCGTCAGCATGTCGTAATAGTGATCGTAGACCCGCTGGAAATTCGCCTCGGCGAGCTGCAAGAGCTCGACTACGCGCTCCGGCGCTTCGAGCAGGTCCAGGCAGAGCTGCTGCGGATCGCGCCAGGCGGCCGCGCAATCCATGCCGCCATGCAAATCGGTGTAGCCGACCAGACATTGCCCGGCGCAACGCTCCAGCGCCATCGCCGTCATCTCGTCGATTTTCCGGTAGTACGCGTTGGTGGTATCAAAGCGAATTTTGTCCATCTCGTCCCAGGACTGCACCAACGGCACCGAGTACGACGTCACCTCCTGATACGTGAGTTCGCTGCCGTAAAATGCCGAGTAGACCTCCGGCCCCAGATTCGGCCAGAACACCGGGATCGACTCGGCGAGAAACGACTGCCCGGCGAGCGACTGGAGATAACTCTCCACCTGATACTCGGCGTCGAACCACCGCTCGCGCAGCGAACCCCAACGCCGGCTGGTGGTCGCCGCGTGATCGTACTCGGCGTTGTGCGCGGAGAAACGGACCGGGACGCGGTCGATAATTTGTCCGTCGAACCACGCCAGAATGCGTTCCATGGCGCGCGGCAGATCAGTTTTCGTTACCAATTCGGGATAGGAGATGGCCATAAGCAAGAAGGCGAAGCCGTGCGTATGCAGGCCGCACCGCCTGCCACAGCCTTATCTCTGACACGCAGATTTGACAGCCCGGTTAGATGGATCGGAAAGGCAAAAGATGGATAATATTGCTGCATAGACTTTGGCGCACGCCGGCATGGACTGGACGACCTGCTGATTTTGCGCACGCTCCCGCCCATGCCCTCCGCCTCTTCCGCGCGCCGCGAGTCCGTCTGGCCCGAATACGACAGCGTGGCGCAGGCCCAGTATAGTTCCGGATTCGGCTCCAACGTGTTCGCGCCCCTGCCGGCGGCCGCCCTGACGCTCTGGCGCCGTCACCGCCAACTCGCAGGGCTCCGGCTGGTGTCCTGCGGCTATTATGGCCGCGCCGCCGGACACAGTTGGGAGCGCGCCGGTCTGGCAGAGACCGTGCTGCTCTATTGCGTGGCCGGGCGGGGCTCGTATCGCGAAGGCGGGCGAGCATGGCGGGTGGAGGCGGGCGATGTGCTGTACTGCCCGCCGCGCTCGCGCCACCGCTACGCCGCCGATGCGCACGATCCGTGGTCCATCTATTGGATCCATCTGGCAGGTCCGGCCGTGGCCCCCTTCATGCGTTCGCTGGGCGTGTCGCGCACAGTGCCGATCGTACACGTCGGTCTCCGGCCTGAAGTCACCGCCTTGTTCGACGAGCTATTTGCCCTGCGTCAGATCGAATACCGGGTGGAGCACCTGCTCGCCCTGCAAGCCTGCGCCCAGCTCCTGCTGGCCCGGCTGGCGCTCGCGCAACGCTTTTCTCCGGCGCTCCGCGGCCAAGCCCGGAGTTTGAACGAAATCATCGAGCTGATGCAGGGCGACCTGCCGGAGGGGTTTTCCCTCGCGGCTCTGGCCAAACGCTTCGGCGCGTCGCCGGCGCATTTTCTGCGCGTGTTCCGGCGGCAGACCGGGGAAACGCCGTTGCGTTACTACCGGCGGATGCAGATTCGCCGCGCCTGCCAGCTGCTGGCCGACTCCCGGTTGCGGATCAAGGAGGTGGCGGCGCGCGTCGGCTTCGCCGATCCGTATCATTTCTCGCGACTGTTTCTCCAGATCGCCGGCGCCTCCCCGCGCGCCTGGCGAGCCATGCTGTTGTCCGATCATCCGGGCCATGCGCGGCTGCCCGCCCCTCCGCCAGATCCATCTCGCGCCCAACAAGCGAGCGGGTGACTGTGGGGTTTTCATGTCGACTGTCGCTGCTCCCAAAGAAGCCCCCTGGCACGCCGGGTTGCGGGCGGCCCGCGCGAATTTGCTGCCCGGGCTGGCGCTCCAGGCCGTGGCGCTCGGGGTCGTGCTCGCCTACTACTACCACGCGCCCACCCATGCCGCCCTCGCGCGACTGGCGACCCTGCGCAACGAGGTCGGCGTGACGTTCAGCATCGTTTCCACCGGCCTCTGCGGCGGCGTGCTGCCTTTTCTCTATCTGCGTTTCCTCGCGGGTGGCGGCACCGCGCTCGGGTGGCGACATGGCGCTTTTCTGACGGCGTTCTGGGCCTACAAAGGCTGGGAAATCGAAATGGTGTACCGGCTGCTCGCCTGGTCTGTCGGCGAAGGCCACGCGCCCCTGATCGTGCTGACCAAGCTCGTGCTCGACCAATTCGTTTACTGCCCGTTGTTCGCGGTGCCCCAGACCGTCCTCGCCTACGCGTGGGGTGAGCGCAATTTTTCCACCCGCGCCATCCTCGACGATGTGCGGGCGCCGCGTTGGTACACGCGCCGGGTGGTGCCGGTGATGATCTCCAACATCGGCGTGTGGGTGCCGGCGGCGGCCATCATCTACTCGTTACCCACGCCGCTGCAGCTGCCCCTGCAGAACGTCGTGCTCTGTTTCTTCACCCTGCTCCTCGCACACCTCGCCCGGCAGGCGCGGCGCTAGGGCAACCGCGACGGTGGTGCGGTGCCCAGAATTTCGCGCACCGCACGGCAGAGCGATTCGTTGGAAAACGGTTTTTGGATGAAGTTGATTCCCTCGGTCAACACGCCTTGGTGCGCGATTACATCGGCCGTGTAGCCCGACATGAAGAGACAACGCAGCCCCGGCTTCATCGCCACGAGACGCTCCTGCAACTCACGGCCGTTCATCTGCGGCATCACCACATCCGTGATCAAAAGGTGGATTGGCGCCGTGTGCTGCGCCACAATCTGCAGCGCCTCGGCCGGCTGGCGCGCGCTGAGCACCGTGTAGCCGTTGCGTTCCAGGATCCGGCGGCCGAGCTGCAAAATCTGCGCCTCGTCCTCCACCAGCAACACTGTCTCCGTGCCCCGCAACGAAGGCGCCACGGTCGCCGTGCTGGCGGACGCCGGCGCGTCGCCACAGCGGGGCAGGTAGATTTTTATCTCCGTGCCGCGCCCCGGCGCGCTGTTCACGTTAATGAAGCCGCCATTTTGTTTGACGATGCCATAGACGGTCGCGAGGCCCAGCCCGGTGCCTTCGCCCACGCCCTTCGTCGTATAGAATGGCTCGAACAGGTGGGCGTGCGTCTCCCGATCCATGCCATGACCGGTATCGCTGACGACGAGCTGCACGAAGTCGCCGAGCACGGCGTCCGGGTTGGCTTCGGTCTGATCGCGGTCGATAACGACGTTGCCGGTGGTGATGGAGATCTGCCCCGCGCCGGCGATGGCATCGCGGGCGTTGACGGTGAGGTTGGCGAGAATCTGATCGATCTGGCTCGGGTCGATTTTGATCGCCCAGAGGTCGCGGCCGGGAACCCACACGAGCTGGATGCTCTCGCCGATCAGGCGCTGGAGCAGCTTGAGGGTGCCGAACACCGCGGCGTTCAGGTCAACCACCTGCGGGCTGACCGTCTGCTTGCGCGCGAACGCCAGCAATTGTCGGGTGAGATCGGCCGAACGCTGGGCGGCCTTCTGGATTTCCTCGACGTGCTCGCCCAACGGATCGCCCGGCGGCACCGCTTCGCGCACCAGCGCTGCATTGCCGAGGATCGCCTGGAGCATGTTGTTGAAATCGTGCGCCACGCCGCCGGCCAGCCGGCCGACCGACTCCATTTTTTGCGCCTGGATCAATTGCCCCTGCAACTTTTCCTTCTCCATCTCGGCCTGCCGGCGCTCGGTGATATCCGTCACCGCGCCCACCAACCGCACCGGCCGGCCGGTCGCATCGCGCTGCGCCTTGGCCTGACAGAACACCCAGCAGAACCGGCCGGACTGGGAATGCACCCGATACTCGCATTGCAGTTGCGCGCTCCGGCCGGCGAGATGCCCGGCGATGGCCTGGTCGACACCCGCCCGATCCTCTGGGTGAAGCAACGCACGCCATGTCGCATCGGGCACGGGTGCAGAATCCGGCGGCAACCCGTGGATCTCGCGCCAACGGGGCGAGACGTTCTGGCTCCGCGCCAACAAATCCCAATCGAACACACCGCCGCGCGTGGCCTCGATCGCCAGGGCGTATTGTTCATCGCGCTGCCGCAGCGTCTCCGCCGCGCGCAACCGCTCCTGGGCCAGCGCGCGATCGTGTTCCGCCTCACGCACGCGGGCGCGGGTACGCCGGTTGGAAACGACCCAGCCGATGAACAGCGTGCCAGCCAACAAAACGAATACGGCGAGAGTGCGCACCCACCACCATTGCCACCACGCGGGCAGAACGAGCAGGGTCAATCCGGCGCCATTGTCACTCCACACACCTTCGCGATTGGCGGCGCGAACCCGGAAACGGTACTCACCGGGCGCGAGATTGGTGTAGGAGGCCCGACGCTCCGGCCCGGCCTGCCGCCAGGTCGTGTCGAAACCCTCCAGTTGATATTCATAGCGCGTGCGCTCCGGCGCCCGGTATCCCAGCGCCGCAAAACGCAGGCCGAGCGTCGTAAAGCCCGCGGGCAGCTCGAGGCGCTGGGTCTCGGTGATGCTGTGCACGAGCGGTGAGCCATGAATGCCCGGGCGTTGGGGCTCGTTTTGCACTTCCAGCTCCGTCAACACCACCTGCGACTGGCGCGTGTCGGGCACCATTTGATCCGGATGGAATGCGATGAAGCCATCAGAGCCGCCGAACAGAAATTCGCCATTGCGCCGGCGCAGACGCGCGCCGCGAGCGAAGGGCCCGGCCGGCAGCCCGTCGCCCTCGTCATAAACGCGTGCCTCGCGTAGCCGTGGGTCCCACCGGCACAAGCCGGTGTTGGTCGCCAGCCACAGCCGCTCCTGGGCGTCCTCCAGGAGGCTGACCACGATGTCGCTGGGCAGCCCGTCGGCGACGCGCACCGCGGTGAACTGCTCGGTGCGCGGATTGAAATGGTTCAAGCCGCCGCCATTCGTGCCGAGCCAGAGATTCCCCGCGCGGTCCTCGATCATGTCGTTGATCGCATCGCAATTCAGCGCTCCGGCCACGCCGGGCTGGGCGCGGTAGAAACGCCAGGTGTTCGTTTCCGGCAGAAACCGCGCCAGTCCGCCCTGCGTGCCGGCCCAGAATGTGTGGTCGCGCGTCTCGAGGAAGCTGTAGACGGTATTGGGATTTCGGTTGCGAATCGGTTTGGGTATCACCGGGAACCGCTCGAAGCCATCGACCGCCGGCAGGTAGCGGCAAACGCCCCAGGCCGCCGTGCCGATCCAGAGATTTTGGTGCCGGTCCTCCACCATCTGCCAGACACTCGTGCTGCTCAGCGAACGCGGATTGTTGGCCTGCGGCCGGTAGCGCTTGAACTTCCCCGTGGCTTCGTCCAACCGGTTCAAGCCGCCATTCCAGGTGCCCACCCAGAGGCTCCCCCGGTGATCACGCAGGAGCGAGAGCACCACATTGGAACCCAGCGAGGTCGCGTCGGCGGGATCGAACTGAAAGGCTTTCCATTGGCCGCTGCCCGGGTCCAGTCGGTTCACGCCACCGCCATCGGTGCCCACCCAGAGGGTGCCGTCTTGGTCCTCCCAAAACGCACAGATCGACGGATGCGACAGCGTGCTGGCCGCCACCGGCGAACGACGCTGCCAGTGAAAATTCAGATGCAGGGTGTTCAGATGGCTCACCCCGGTGGGAAAATGGCCGGCCCAGATGTCGCCGTCGCGATCCTCGAACAACGCGTAAACGCGTTCGGTGGCCAGGGTCCTGGGATCGATGTCCGTGGAGAGAAACCGGACCATCTGCCGCGCTTCCGGATCGAAGCACCGCACGCCTCCGCTCATGCCTCCCGCCCAGACCCGGCCGGCGCGATCCACCACCAGGGCCAGCACCGCCGCGGCCCCAGGATCGTCGGAATCGTGTGGCACCGGCTCGAAACCATCCTGAGTTGGCAACAGACGGCACAGTCCCTTTTCGGTGCCAACCCAGATGTTGCCCGCATGATCCTCGGCGATGGCACGCACATCATCGCTGGGAAGCGAACGCGGATTGGCGGCATCCAACCGCCAGCGGCGCAATTTCTGCGTAACCGGATCGAAATGGCCCACCCCCCCCGAATTGCTGCCGAGCCACAAGTGTCCGTGCCGGTCTTGCAGCAGCGCGGACAAACGCGACAACAATCCTTTTCGCCCGATCTTTCCGTCCACCTGGCAATACACGATGTCGCCAGTGCGGGGATCGAAACGCACCAGTCCGCGTGTAAAACTGCCCAGCCACAGCGTGCCATCAGCCGCCGGGATCACTTTGCGCAGCGCCCATTCCTCGACCTCGCCTTCCGGGGTGGTGAGAAACCGGGTGATGCGTTCCGTCTTGCGATTCCACCGGTCCAGCCCGCGCTCGGTGGCGATCCACATGTCGCCCTGGGCGTCCTCGGCCATGTCGTTGACCCAATCGTCGCCCAAGCTCTCGGGATTGTGCGGATCGTTGCGGTAAACCCGGCAGGTGATGCCATCATATTTGACCAACCCCAATCGCGTGCCAAACCACAGAAACCCCCGGCGATCCTGGGTGATTTGCAGCACGGGCGCAGCCGGCATGCCGGCCGCCGATAGCATCCGCGTCCACAACACCGACGGATCCGGATTGGCGAGCCTCTGCGGGAGAGCGAATGACCACGACGCGCCCGCGCTCAACCCCAACACCACAGCCAATGCCCACCATCGCATTCCTAAAAATTGGAGTCCTCTGACAAGCATGGGGAAGTTAGTCGTGGTGAAAACACCGTAGGCTGCCGACACGCCAACATCCTCCTGTCGCACCTGACCGTCAAGAAGCCGCCTGTGGGTTATTCTACGCAGCGCGCCCAAGCCAGGGTTGGTGTTGCTCCGCCCGCCCCCGCCGGGAAAATGCGCCCATGCTGTTGCGCCTTCGTTTCCGCTTCGCCGCCGAGCCCCCCGCGCTGGCGGCATGTCGTCTTCTCCGGATTCTGGTGCCGGTGCTTCTCCTCTCCGCCCTGGCCGCGCCTGCCGTCGCCGACGAGTTCGACCTCCTCCGCCAGCGCTGGGTCGCCCAGCTCACCGGTGGCACCGCCTACAATCCCGCCGACCCCGACATCGCTGCCGAGGTTTCCGGCAACACCAGTTCCGCCAACTCCTACTGGTCTTCGCTCAACAAGGCTGCCAGCCGCACCTCCCTCTGGAGCGACGCCGCCAGCACCACCGTCTCGGCCGACATCAACTCCAATTACAGCCGCCTCCGCGCGATGGCGCTCGCCTACGCCACCACCGGCTCCTCCCTCAAAGGCAACGCCAGCCTGCGCGCCGACCTCCTCGCCGCGCTCGATTGGATGTACGCCAACCGCTACAACGAAAACGTCCGCATCTACGATAATTGGTGGCATTTCGAGATCGGTTCGCCGATGGCCCTCAACGACATCGTCGCGCTCCTCTACGACGACCTGAGCGCCGACCAGCTCGCCCGGCAGTTGCGCGCCGTCGAGAAATTCACGCCCTCCCCCACCACGCCCGCCAGCGGCGGCTCCACCGGCACGTTCACCGGTGCCAACCGCATGTGGAAAATTCAGGTCGTCGCCATCCGCGGCCTTCTCGCCAAAGACGCCGCCAAACTCCGCGCCGCCCGCGATGCCTTCAGCGAGCTGTTCCTCTATGTGACGAGCGGCGACGGGTTCTACGTCGACGGCTCTTTCGTCCAACACAACAAGCATCCCTACACCGGCGGCTACGGCGCTTCTCTGCTTTCGACCATCTCGCAAGTGCTGACGCTGATCAACGGCCCCCTGCCCGGCAGCCCCGATGGCTCCACGTGGCGCGTCACCGATCCCAATCTCGCCCACGTCTTCCGGTGGATCTACGACGCCTACGAACCGCTCGTCTACCGCGGCGGCATGATGGTGATGACACAGGGCCGCGAAGCCTCCCGCAGCGGCAGCACCGAGCACGGCACCGGCCACGGGATCATGCACAGCATCCTGCGCCTCGTGCAATTCGCCCCGTCCGCCGACCGCGCCCGGATGCGCGCGATGGTCAAGGCTTGGGCGCTCGCCGACACCTCGCGCAATTTCGCCCACGAAGCGCCGATGTCGCTCATTCCCGAAGCGCAGCAGCTCCTCGCCAACCCCTCCGAGCTCCCGCGCGAGGAACTGCTCGGCTGCACCGTCTTCGCCAGCATGGACCGCGTCGTCCACCTCGGTCTCGGTTTCGGCCTCGGGCTGAGCATGTCCTCCACCCGCATCTACACCTACGAGAGCATCAACGGCGAGAATCTCAAAGGCTGGTACACCAGCGACGGCATGACGTACCTCTACAACGCCGACCTCACCCAGTTCACCGACAGCTTCTGGCCCACGGTCAACCCGCGCCGCCTGCCGGGCACCACCGTCGACGCCACGCAGACACGCGCCAACGCCTCCGGCCAGAGCACCACTCCAACGTACAACTGGGTCGGCGGCGCCTCGCTCGGGCGTTACGGCGCGGCGGGCATGCAACTCGACGGCTGGAGCAACACGCTCACCGCCAAAAAATCCTGGTTCTTCTGCGACGACGAAATCGTCTGCCTCGGCGCCGGCATCGCGAGCACCGACCACCGCACCATCGAGACCACGGTGGAGAACCGTCTGCTCAACGCCACCGGCAGCAACGCCTTTACCGTCGATGGCGCGCCGCAACTCGCCGCGCTCGGTACGTCGGCCAGTTTTGCCGACATCCATTGGGCGCACCTGACCGGCCGCGTCGCCAACGCCGACATCGGCTACTATTTTCCCGACGCGCCCAGCATCCGCGGCCTGCGCGAATCGCGCACCGGCGCCTGGTCCGACATCAACGCCGGCGGCTCCGCCACCGCGCTCACGCGCCACTATCTCACGCTCTGGTTCGACCACGGCGCCGACCCTGCGGGCGCAACCTACGCCTACGCGCTGTTGCCCGGCCGCTCGGCCGCGCAAATGGCCGCCTACGCCGTCCGGCCGCAGTTCGCGATCCTCGCCAACACGCCCGCCGTGCAAGCCGTCCGCGAGACCACCCTCGGTCTCACCGCCGCCAATTTCTGGGACGACGCCCGCGCCTCCGCCGGCGACATCACCGTCGACCGCAAAGCCTGCGTGCTCCTGCAGCAATCCGGCGACACGCTCGACTTGGCCGTGAGCGATCCCACGCAGGCCAACACCGGCGCCATCGTCGTCGAACTCGCTCTGAGCGCCCACGCCATCGCGAGCGTCGATACGGGCATTGCCGTGGCCCAGCTCACGCCCACGATTCGCCTCGCCGTCTCCGTCGGCAACGCGCGCGGCCGCACGTTTCGCGCGCGCTTCACGACCGGCGCAAGCCGGCCCGCCGCCACACTGAGCAATCTCTCCACCCGCGCCCACCTGCCCTCGCGCGACGATGTGGCGATCGCCGGCTTCGTCATCGCCGGCAACGGCAGCAAGCGGCTGCTCCTCCGCGCCGTCGGGCCAACGCTGTCCGGCTTCGGCGTCGAGGGCGCGCTCGTCAACCCGCACCTCGCCCTCGTCAACGCCGCCAACGTCATCCTCGCCGAAAACGACAACTGGAGCGATGCGCCCAACGCCCCCGCCCTCGCCACCACCGCCGCCGCGGTCGGCGCTTTCGCGTTGCCCGCGGCCAGCCGCGATGCCGCGCTGCTCGTCGAGCTCGCGCCGGGCGCTTACTCGGCCGTCGTCCGCACCGCCGACACGACCGGCAGCGGCATCGTACTCATCGAGGCTTACGACGCCGATCCCGCCGCCGAGGCGCGGCTCATCAATCTCTCCTCGCGCGTCTATTCCGGCCCGGGCGCGCAAACAGCCATTGTCGGCTTCACGCTGGTCGGCGAAGCGCCCCGCCAGCTTCTGCTCCGCGCCGCCGGTCCGGCCCTCGCGCCCTGGGGCGTCGCCGGGGTGGTCCCCGATCCGCAGCTCCGCCTCGTCGACGTCGACGCCGCCCCGCTGGCGCAAAACGACAACTGGCCGGCCTCGCCCTTCGCCGCGGACATCGCTGCACTCGGCACGCGCCTCGGCGCCTTCGCTTTTGCGTCCGACAGCCGCGACGCCGCGTTGCTGCACCTATTGGGCGCCGGCTCCTACAGCGCCCTCGTAACCGGCACCGGCAACACCCTCGTCGAAATTTACGCCGCGCCGTAAAAAGCCGCGCCGCTCGAAAGCAAACGCGCGCGATCCTGTTACGCAGTGCCGGCTTAACCATGCGCGGGCGCAAGGTGCGACACGCCGCAAGACTGGCGTCGTCGCGCGCCCACATGACTTTTGGTCGCAAACGCATATCTTGAGGCCGGGTGCAGGGTCGCTGGGTCGACACGAATCCCGTCGAATTTTTCTCCAACCATCCGCACCGCCCAAGCCATGAGCACTCTCAGCACTTCACGCGAAATTCCGGCAACCATCGCGCAGATCTTCGCCGCCATCAGCCAGCCCGAACGCTTGGCGCGCTGGTGGGGGCCGGCCGGTTTCACCAACACGTTTCAGTGCTGCGAATTCACACCGGGCGGGCGCTGGTCGCATGTGATGCACGGGCCCGACGGCGCGAACTATCAAAACGAGAGCGTCTTCGCGGAGATCGATGCGCCGCGCAAAGTGGTCGTGCAGCATCTCTCGGAACCGAGATTTCGCCTGACGATCTCGCTGGCCGAAGCGACGGGCGGCACCGTCGTGTCGTGGGTGCAGGCGTTCGAAAACGCCGAGGTGGCGCGCCGCCTGCAGGCCATCTGCGTCCCTGGCAACGAACAGAACCTCGACCGCCTGACAGCCGAGGTGCTGCGCGTCGCCAACCGTTGACTCCGCGTCGCGCGCAGAAGCAGTTGCCGCCCGCGTCGCGCGCCAAATTTTCCACATGAAAAAAGCCACCAAACGGAAATCCACGCGCATTCCCTCTTATACGATTCGGCTGCACCGCGTCCTGCGGACCAAGCCGGAAAACGTTTACCGCGCCTTTCTCGATGCCAACGCCCTGGCGAAGTGGCTACCGCCCGATGGGTTCACCGCTGCGATCAAACGCCTGGATGCGAAGGTGGGCGGCAGTTTCGAAATGGCCTTCATCCATTTCGCCTCCGGGAAAAGCCATTCGTTCGGCGGCGAGTACCTCGAACTGGTCCCGCACGAACGCATCCGCTACACGGATCGCTTCGCCGATCCGAACCTGCCCGGAGTGATGCAAACGACGGTCGTGTTGAAACCCGTTTCCTGCGGCACAGAGCTGAGCATCACCCAGGAAGGCGTGCCCGGCATCATCCCCGCAGAAATGTGTTATCTGGGCTGGCAGGAGTCGCTCACTTTGCTCGCCCGGCTCGTCGAAGCCAACGTCCCGGCGTGAGCCGGCCCAGACGCTGAAGCTCGTTGGCGACTACGCGACCGCAGCCCCTCAACGCCGCCCGCGGCGCGGTTTCCACTCGGCGGTGATCACCGACGAGAAGCCGCCGCGAGCTTTCCAGTGGGCCTCGATTTGCAGCCGGCGCGGCCGCAGGCAGGCGCCGAGGTCGTCGCAAATCTTGTTGGTCGCCGCCTCGAAGAAGATGCCTTCGTTGCGGTAGGCGTGGAAATACAGCTTCAGCGACTTCAACTCGACGCAGGTCTTGTCCGCCACATAGCGCACTGTGATCTCGGCAAAATCCGGGTGGCCGGTCATCGGGCACACCGAGGTGAACTCGTGGTGCGTGTGTTCGATCACATAGTCGCGCGCCGGTTGCGGATTGGGAAACGTCTGGAGAATTTTCGGATCGGCCATGGCGAAAGCTCTATGCGTTGGGCTTTCGGCTTAAAGCCTAAAGCGCCGCGGGCGGGACGCGCTTACGTCGCCGTCTCGGAGAAGCGCTGTTCGCGGATCACCGTGATCTTGATCGTGCTCGGGTACTGCAACTCCTCCTCGACGCGCTGCCGCAGCACCTTGGCCAGATCGCGGGCCTTGTCGTCGCTGACCACGTCGGGTTTGACCACGACGCGGATCTCGCGGCCGGCCTGGATGGCAAACGCCTGCTGCACGCCGTCGAGCGAGAGCGCGAGTTTTTCCAACCGCTCCAGCCGTTGGAGGTAGTTGCCCATCGACTCGGCGCGCGCGCCGGGCCGGCAGGCGGAAATCGTGTCCGCCAAAATCACGATGCCGGCGTACACCGTCTCCGGCTTCACCTCTTCGTGGTGGGCGGCGACCGCGTTGACCACGATCGGCGTCTCGCCGTAGCGCTTGATAAACTCGGCGCCGATGAGCGCGTGGCTGCCTTCGTATTCGCCGTCCACCGCCTTGCCGATGTCGTGCAACAGGCCGGCGCGTTTGGCGAGGTTGGCATCGAGCCCGAGTTCGCTCGCCAGCATCGAGGCGAGGGAGCCGACTTCGCGCGAGTGATCGAGCGCGTTCTGCGTGTAGGCGAACCGGTATTTCAGTTTGCCGAGCAGCTTGATGATCTCGGGGTGCAGGCCGTTGATGTTGAGCGATGCCACCGCCTCTTCGCCGGCCTGCGCCGTGTGCTGGGCGATTTCCTCCTGCGCGCGTTTGACGAAATCCTCGATGCTCGCCGGATGAATGCGGCCGTCCTGCACCAGCCCTTCGAGCGCGACGCGGGCGATTTCCCGCCGCACCGGATCGAACGACGAGATCAGCACCATCTGCGGCGATTCGTCGATGAGCAGCGTGACGCCGGTGGCGGCCTCGAAGGATTTGATGTTGCGCCCCTCGCGACCGATGATGCGGCCCTTCATCTCCTCGCTCGGCAGATGCACGATGGTCGCGGTGATGTCGTTGTTGGGCTTGCTGGCCAGCCGCTGCATCGCGGTGACGAGAATGCGCCGCGCCTGATTTTGAATGTCCTGCTCGGAGCGTTCGAGAATCTCGTGCCGCTGGGCGCGCAACTCGTCCTGGCATTCGAGCATCACCTCTTCGCGCAACTGGCGGCGGATTTCCTCGGCGTCCATGTGCGCCATGCCTTCGAGCCGCTTGCGCAGCGATCGCGAGAGCGAACGCATGGCGTCGCGCGCCTGCTGGATGGCGGCGTTTTCGCGGGTGAGCCGCTCCTGGCGTTGCTCCAATTGATAATCGAGCAAGGCGAGCGACTCCTCGTGGGCTCGGATCTCGCGCAGCTTCACATCGATTTCGATCTCGCGCCGGTCGTACTCACGATTGGCCTCGGCGCGCTTTTCCAGAATTTCCTCCTCTGCCTTCTGCTTCAACTCCTGCGCGGCCACCACCGCCTCGCGGCGCGCGACTTCGATGAGCTGGGTGGCGTTTTCCTCGGCCACCCGGCGGGTGTGGCGGGTGATCGCCCACACCACGATGAAACCGAGCGCTCCGCCGACGAGCAACGCCACCGTCAGCGACCAGTCGATCAACGGGCCGCTTTCGGCGAACAGTAAGGCGAAGTCGGCTGCGCTTACGCTCGTCAAGGGCGTGCACCGTAGCTCGCTGTATCCAAAGCTCAAGTCTTTATACGCCGTCGCCCTTACCGCTTCTCCGTAGGCACTTGCAACGTCGGGAGCGTCTCATTTAACACCGCTTGCATTCGCGCCAACCCCGCCGGCGCACCATCCAGCGCATCGGTTTGCATCAGTATATAGGCCCAACGCTCCGCCCGGCCTTGCAACCGCGCCACCGCGTCCGCCCACAGCCGCCGCCCCTGCGTGGCGACCACGGTTTCGCTCCCCACAAACCAGTAGGCGACGAGCTCCGGCACTGCGTTTCGCCGCCCACCCGCCCCCGGCACTTCGCGGCGCACCTGCAACACTGTCGCCGGAAAATCACCCGCCGTCGCGCCGCCTCCCGGCTGGCGGAAGCGATGCGCCGCCACGCGCTCGATGGTCCATCCCTGCCCCACCAGACACAGCTCCGGCCGGTGAATCGACGTCCGATCCCGCCCGCTCAACACCACCGACATCAGCACCCGCCGGTCCGGACGGTCGAGCGCCACATAAACCTTGCGCGAGTAACCGGTATCCGGCGGCAGGATCTGCCGCTCGATGGCCGACACCTCCGCGCGCCGGCCGATCCAATCGCGTCCGAGAAACGTCGGCAGCTCCACCGGGTTGACGCCATCGGCCGCCAGCCGCACACCGACACGCGCCGCCACCGGTCGCGTTTCCAGCCAACGCACGCCGCCCGCGACCACCACCGCCGCAATCACGACCGCGGCCGCGACACGCCCCGCGCCGTACACGGTTTCGCGCGGCATCGCATTCCCCGCCGAGTCCGGCTGCGCTTCATCGTCCAACGCCGCCGCCGGGCATATGCGCTTGATCGCGGCAATCGTGGCCAGCGTCAGCCCGAGTACGATGGCGAATACCAGAAAACCCGCCCACTCGTGCACCCACACGCCGGCCTTCTGCCCGAGCCCCTCCGCCGCAAAAATGATCGCAGCGACGCGCACGACATTGCCCACGTAGGTGAACGGCAGACTCAGCGCCAGCACCGCCGCACGCGCCCACCACGGCCGCAGCCGCAGGTAGCCGGCCAGCAACGCGAGCGCCATCAGGGCCAGCAGCGAACGCACGCCCGAGCACGCCGCCACCACATCGTATTGGTAACGCCCGTCGGGCGCGAACAACTGCGTGCCGCTGCGCACCACATCGAGCCCCGTCGCCTGCGCCAGCGCATGGCTCGCATCGATCACCCACACGCGCAGCCAAAATCCCGCCGTGTCGAGAAAGCTCACCGGCACCGCGAACAACAGAAACGCCAGCGGAAATGCCGCCGCCCGTCGCCATGGCCGCCCGCCCGCCAGCGTCAGCACGCCCCACGCGAAGAGCAGCAACGCCCCGATGGAAATCCGCGCCTGTTGCACGAAAAACCCGAGCCCGTGCAACGCCAGCCCGCCGAGCATGGCGGCCAAAGCGAGGCGCGCTTCGCGGCCTGCGTTTCCCGTGTCCGCGCCCAGCGCCTTTCGCGCATCGCCGGCTCCCATGCCCCGCAGATTCCGCCAAAACAGCCACGCGCTCAGCCCGAGAATCAGCCACCCGTGCTGCGTCTCCGCCTGCGGATCGACCCACTGATAACCCCACCAATAAAACAGCGACGCCGTGTCGATATAGCCGCGGCCCGCGTTGCCGAAAAATTGCCACACCACCGCGCCTGCCAGCGCACAGCCCGCCGCCGGCCAGGCGATTCGAGACTGGGATTTCGCAGGAGAGGGCATCATGCTGCGCCCACTCTTTCCCGCTCTGCGCCACTTTCCAAGTCCGAGATGAAGCTGCTTGTCCTCGCCCAAACTCCCCCGCCCCTCCACGGGCAGAGTCTCATGGTGCAGGCGCTCCTCGACGGTCTGCCCGCGCGCCAGATCGCCGTAGCCCACGTGCCGCTCGCCCTCTCGCGCGACGCCGCCGACATCGGCCGCTGGCGTCCGGGCAAGGCGCTCGCCACCCTCCGCGCCGGGCTTCACGCCCGCCGTGTCGCCCGCCAGGAAAACTACGACGCGCTCTATTATATACCGGCGCCCGGCAAACGCGGCGCACTCTGGCGCGATCTGCTCGTCCTCAGTCTGGCGCGCCCCGCCTGCCCGCGGCTCGTGTTGCATTGGCACGCCTCGGGACTCGGCGCGTGGCTGGATAACCACGCCGCCGCCCCCGAGCGCCGCCTCGCGCTAAGCCGTCTCGGCCGCGCCGACCTCGCGATTGTCCTCGGCGAAGCCCTGCGTGACGACGCCGCGCGCTTCGCCCCGCGCCAGCTCGCCGTGGTGCCCAACGGCATCGCCGACCCGTGTCCGGATTTCGTGCGCGCCCCCGCGACAGCCGGCCAACCGCTGCGCGCGCTTTTTCTCGGATTGTGCAGCGCGGAGAAAGGCCTGTTCGCCGCCGCCGAAGCCATGCTGCTCGCCAACCGGCGCGCCGGCGCCTCGCCCGCCGCTCCAGCCTTCGCACTCACCGCCGCCGGCGCTTTCGCGAGCGCGGCCGAGTCACGCCGCTTCCGCGAACTCGCCGCCCTCACGCCGAAAGTCCTGCGCCACGTCGGTGTCGTCAGCGGCGCGACCAAGCACACACTGCTGGCGGAGAGCGACTGCCTGTGTTTTCCCACCGCGTACCCGCACGAAGCGCAACCGCTGGTGGTGCTCGAAGCGCTCGCGTACGACCTGCCGGTGATCGCGACGCGTTGGCGCGCGATACCCGAAAGCCTGCCCGCCGATTACCCGCACCTCGTCGCCACCCCGTCGCCCGAAGCCATCGCCGACCGCCTGCTCGCGCTCGCGTCATCACCGTCGGTGCCCGGAACCCTGCGTAGCCATTTCCTCACCCACCACACCGCCGACCGCTGGCTGGACAACCTCGCCGCGGCGTTGGCCCAGCTTGCCCACACCCAGTCTGGACGCCCGGCGGGCGAACCGGCACAGTCCGGCACTCATGGCATCCCGGCTTCTCGTTAACCTCGGCTGCGGTCAGGTGTGGCACCCTGCGTGGGCCAACTTCGACCTCGCGCCGGCCGATGCCGCCGTCCGCGCCTTCGATGCCACCGCACCGTTGCCGCTGGCCAATGACTCCGCCGATGCCGTGTACCACGCGCACCTCCTGGAACATCTGCCGCGCGCCCAAGCGCAGACGCTATTGGGCGAATGCCGCCGGGTGTTGCGACCGGGCGGAATCCTGCGCGTCGTCGTGCCCGATCTGGAGGAGCTAGCCCGGCGCTATCTCGCCAGTCGCGACAGCGGCGACCCGCTCGTCCGTGAATGGGCCGAGATCGAGCTGCTCGACCAGCTGACGCGCAACCGCACTGAGGGCGAAATGGGCGATTTTCTGCGCACCGCGCCCTGGCGCGAACACCCGGAAATCTACGCGCGCGTCGGCACCGAAATCGCCGCCGCCGGCGGCGGACGCGGGTCTTCTGTCATAACGAAGTTTTCCTCTGACATGGGCGGGACTCCCATGCCACGTGGCATGGGCGTCCCGCCCGTGGGTTCGGACGAGCCAGAGCAAAACCAAAGAACCGCCGGCGGCGGCCGAGTCTCCCGGCCCGCGCTGCGCGACCGCCTGGCCCACAAACTCGCGGGGCTGCGTTTCCGCCTCGCCGCCGCGTTTCTCAACGCCCGCGAAAGGGTCGCGCTGACCGATGCGCGCTTCCGTCTCACCGGCGAAAATCACCGCTGGATGTACGACCGCGTCTCGCTCGCCGCCTTGTTGCGCACTGTCGGTTTCGCCGATGTCGCTGTCGTCACCGCGACGACGAGCCGGATCGCAGAGTTCGCCGCGTGCCACCTCGACACCGCCGCGGACGGCACCGAACGCCATCCCGGTTCGCTCTACGTGGAGGCGCGCAAGCCATGAGCCAAGGCGCAGGGCCGACTGCTGAGCGGCGCTGGCAACGCATCGGCGCCGCGTTCACCGGCGCGTTGGCGGCCCGCGCCGTCGGCATCGGCTGCGGTCTGCTGCAAGTGCCATTGGCGCTCGGCTATCTCGGACTGCGCGACTACGGCGCGTGGGTGATTTTGCAAACCACCGCCGGGCTGGCCGGCCTAATCGATCTCGGCACGGGTTTCGCCGCGCAAAACGCCCTGACCGCGCATCTCGCCCAAAGCCGCCACGCCGCGGCCCACGGCGTTTTTTGGGCCACACTCCGGCGGCAAACGCTCTTCGCCATTGTGGCCACCGGCCTCTGGCTTCTCTGGTGGCGCGTTGGTGGAGGTGCGGCGGCACTGCTGCCCGGGGCGCGGGAGCTGGAGCCGGCGATGCTCCACGTCGTCAACTTGCTGATCGCTGTCCAACTCGCAACGGCGCCGGCGGGTCTGGCGTTGCGGGTCGCTCTCGCGCGCCAGGAAGGCTGGTGGAGCGGCGCGCTCGCTGCGGCCACCAGCGCCTCGATTCTGCTGTTGGTGTTTCTCGGCGCGCTCGGCACCTGGTCGAAACCGCTGCTCGTGGCCGCGCTCGCGTTGACGCCGGTGATCTTGCAAGGCGGCCTGCTCATCCGCTGGTTGGCGGCGGCATGGCCGGCTCGCCGGGAACCCACCGCCGCGCTTCCGCGGTTGCGACTGAGCTTCGCGTTTTTTCTGCCGCAGGCCGGCATGGTGGCGCGCCAATACGCTCCGGCGCTGGCCATCACCGCCGTGCTCGGACCCGCGGCGGTCGCCCCCTACGCGCTCATCCAACGCTTGCTGCAATGGCTGACGCAGCCGCAGTCCTGGTTGACCGAACCGCTCTGGCCCGCTCTGACCGACGCCCACGCCCGCGGCGATGCGAAATGGATGGCGCAAGCCGAGCGCGCGACCCAGCGGGTGGCGTTGGGCACGGCGGCCCTGCTCCTCTCCGCTCCATTTTGGGGACGAGCGTTGCTCACACTGTGGACCCGCCAGCCGCCCGCGCTATTCGACCATGTCCTGCTCGGCTCGATGGCCGCCGCCGCCGCCGCGCTCGCGCTGGCCGTGCCATTTTCCGTCTGGCTTAACGCCATGGGGCGGCCGCAAGGCCAGGCGCTGTACGGCACGGCCGCCGCGGCTATGTTCTGCGCCGGGTTGCCGCTCGCGGTGCGGTATGGCGGCGTGGCGGGCGCGCCCCAGCTGGAGCTGGCGTTGACCTGCACCATCCTGCTTCCAGCCGTCCTGCTCGACACTTGGCACACCCGGCGCAAATTGGCCGGCGCCACCCCGTCATGAGAATCGTCCACCTCGCCACCTACCCGGCCCGCGCCGGCGCCGGCCAAGCCGCTTACCGCATTCACGCGGCCCTGCGCGCGCACGGACTCGACTCGTGGCTGGTCGGCGAGGAACCCGTGCCGGGCGACGAACGTGTGGTGACGCCGTCGCGTCCGCGTTGGGGCAACGCGCGCCGGTTGCTGCGGCCGCTGGTGGCCAACTGGCGTGTGCCGCGAAATGCGCGCGGATTATTTTCCGAGCTCGTCCTGCCCGGAGCGGCGGCGCGGACCGTCGCCGCGCTGCGCCCCGATGTGGTGCACGTGCACTGGGTGCAGGACGGACTGCTCTCGCTCGGGCAACTCGCCGCGCTGCGCCAACCGCTCGTCTGGACGCTGCACGACGACTGGGCTTTCACCGGTGGCTGCCACTACGCTGGTGCGTGTCAGCGCTACGAACAAAGCTGCGGATGCTGCCCGCTGCTCGGAGCGCACCGCGAACGTGACGCCAGCGCACGCGGCCTCGCCGCCAAGCAGCGCCAATTCGGCGGACACGCCATCCGCTGGGTCGCCATCAGCGAAGCCCAACGCGCCCGCGCTGCGCGAGCCGCGCTCCTGCGCGACCAACCGCTCGCGTTCATCCAGTGTGCGATCCGCACCGAAGAATTTCAACCGCATCCGCGGCCGCTCGCCCGCCGCCTGCTTGGATTGGAAGAGAACCGCTTTTGGATTCTCGCCATCGCCTCGCGGCTCGACGATCCGCGCAAAGGATACGACCGCCTGCTCGCCGCGCTGCCGCAGATTCCGATCGCTGGAGAAATCCCGCCCAGCTTGCTCCTCGTCGGCAGCGGCCCCGAAATGTCAGTACCCGCGGGCTGGCATGTCCGCCGGCTCGGCGTGTTGCACGACAGCGTGTCGCGCGCGCTCGCGTACTCGGCGGCCGACGTCTGCGTCGTGCCTTCGCGCGAAGACGCCGGACCGATGACCACGTTGGAAGCGCTTGCTTGCGGCACCCCCGTCGTGGCGACGCCGTGCGGCTTGAACCCCGAGGTGATCGCCCCCGAGCGCAACGGCTGGATCGCTGCCACCGGCGCGCCGGCCGAACTCGCCGCGGGAATCGCCTGGGCGCGTCGCACCGTCAGGGTCGAAAACGTGCGCGCCGCCGCCCGCACCGCTGTGGTCGCTCGCTCGTCGGAAATCGAGGCCGCCGCCTACGCCGCACTTTACGCTACGGCACTCGCGAGCCCGCAACCCGGGAGCGGCGCATGAAACCGTGGTGGCATGCCGTGTTTCCCGCTTCGTGGCGGCCGACGGGTTACCTGCACCGCCGCATCGTCGAGCGCGAACCGCTGAGCGTGTTATCGGGGCCGTTCGCCGGCCTGCGCTACATCGCGATGGACCCGGCCACCGCGTGGCTGCCCAAACTGCTCGGCACGTACGAACGCGAGCTGCACGGCGTGTGCGCGGAGATCGCCGCCCTGAAACCGCGCGCCACAATCTGCGTCGGCAGCGCCGAGGGTTACTACGCTGTCGGCCTGCTCTGGCGCGGCTGGACGCTCAAGGTGATCGCGTTCGAGAGCGACGCCACGCGCCGCGACCAGCTCGCGCAGATGGCCGCGTTGAACGAAGTCGCCGACCGCGTCGAGATCCGCGGCGAAGGCAACACCCCCGCGCTTGCCGCCGCCCTCGCCGCCTGCGCCGAGCCGCCGCTCATCGTCTGCGATATCGAGGGCGCCGAGGCGCACCTGCTCGATCCGGCGCACTGCCCGGGACTCGCCGCCGCCGCGCTGTTGGTGGAGCTGCACGAAACGCTCGCGCCGGGTGTTACCGCGACGCTGCGCGAGCGCTTCGCCGCCACGCACGCCATCCGCGAGATTGCGCAACAACCGCGCACGGCGGCGGATTTCCCGCTGCGCTGGCCGGTGGCGTGGGCCATCCCCTTTCGTTACAAACGCGGCTATCTGGAGGAGGGACGCGTCGGCCAGATGAGCTGGCTCTGGCTCCGCCCGAAATCGCGCCCATGAACGTCGGCCTCGTCATCCCCGTCCATAACCGGCGCGAGCTCACGCTCGCCTGCCTGCGCCGCTTGCGGGCCGATGGCGTGCTTGGCTGGGCCGAGGCCATCGTGGTCGACGACGGTTCGACCGATGGCACGGCGGACGCGGTGCGCGCCGAATTTCCCGAGGCCGTGCTCCTGCGCGGCGATGGCCGGCTCTGGTGGACCGGCGCAACCGCGCTCGGCATGAGCGAGGCGCTCACCCGCGGCGCCAGGCACATCTTCTGGCTCAACGACGATTGCGCTCCCGCGCCCGGCGCGTGTCGCCGTTTGTTGGACACCGCCACGCGCACCGGCACGGTTGTCACCGGCGTGTGTCGCGTGGAGCCCGCCGGTCTCGTCGTCTACGGCGGATTGCGCCGCGGACGAATCGGCCTGCAACTCGTCACCGATTTGGGCGACGACCTGACCGCGTGCGACGCGGCGTGCGGCAATTTCGTGTGTTTCCCGCGCGCCGTGGTGGAGGCGCTCAGTCTGCCCGACGCCCGCCGTTTCCCTCATGCGCATGGCGACACCGACTACACGCTGCGCGCCACGGCGCAGGGTTTCCGCGTGTGCATCGATCCGCAGGCGCGCGCCGAGGCGCGGCCCAACGCCCTGCGCAACCACGCCTCGTGGCTGCACGGCGACATCTCCCTCGCCGAGATGTGGAGCGGGCTCTGGCAGGTGCGCTCCTACTCCTATTTTCCGACGCATTTCCGCTATCTCGCGCGGCATTTCGGCTGGCGCGGCGCGGCGTTCTGCCTCTGGACGGTCGCGAAACGCGTGCCGATCACGGCGGTGCGCCTGCTCGTCCCGCGCGCGTGGCGGCAACGCTGGTGGGGTCACACCTCCGCGGTCTGGCAGGAGGAAAAACGCCTGCACGCCGCGCTGGCCGAGCCACCGGCCGCGACGACGCCCTACTCAGGAAACCAGCCACCGACGCAACCCGGGCACGCAAAATAACAGCGCGTTGGCGCTCGTCCTCCAATCGGCTCCGCGGCTTTCGCGCCACAACCGCCATCCGATCTCTGCGCACCGCGCCGGCGCGCCGGCGCGCTTCGCAGAGATCAACAGTGTCGCCAGCACAAAACGCCGCCGCGCCCCGCGAGAAAATTCGCCCCGCCGCACGGCGAGGATGCGCGCGGCAGCGCGGAGCTGCGGCCCTGCGGCCGCGTTCACCCGCGGACCGAGTTGCGGGAAAATATCGACGAGCGCCGCAGGCACGACCGGCACCGCCGCCGCCCCCGAACCGTGCAGCAAGCGATGCGCAAACTCGGCATCTTCGCCTGCGCCGAGCGCGGCATCGAAGCGCAACGCGCCGGGATGGCGGTGAAAGAGCAGCGGCGTGTTCCAGCGCGCGCGCAACAGGACATCGTCGCCCGTCCATTGCGTCGCGTCACACTGCACGCGGCGGAGTCGGCCCGGCAGATGAAACGCCGCGCCACACAGGACCAGCGGCGCCGAGGTGACGCGCGCCAGCGACAATTGGCGAGCGAGCTTGTCGGGCTGGTAGGCGTCGTCGTCGTCGAGGTATGAGACCCACTCGCCGCGTGCGGCGGAGAGGCCTACGTTGCGGGCCTGAGCGGCATTGGTCGCGACCGCGCCAGAGAACAAACGCACGCGCGGATCCGCCAGCCACGACGCCAACGCCGGTTGTTCCGCCAGCGGCGGCTCGCGGCGGTTGTTGTCGATCAGCAGCACCTCGAAGTCATCGCAGGTTTGCCGCAGCAAGCTGGCGAGAGCGCGCGGCAGGAGCGCGGCACGGTCGCAGGTGGGCAGAATCACGGAGACGGCGGGCACGGGCGACGAGTAGGCGAAGCGCCCCGCGGCGACAAGCCCGCGTGCGCGGCAGACCGCGCGGACGATTTTGGAGTTGGACTCGCCCGGGCGCGGCGGTTTTCGTCGCGCAGTTTCCGCGAACCTTCCGAACCCGCGATGAATCCCGTGTTGCAACGGCGGCTCCTGGCGCTCGCAGCCCTGCCCGTGGCATTGCTGATCGGGTGGCAGGTGGCCCACGAATCTCTGCTCCTGCCCCTGCTGCTCGCGGCGGGCGCGGCGGCGTTTGTCGCGGTGCGGTTCACCCACGTGGCGCTCGATGTCGCGGTGCTGGGGCTGCTGCTGTTCGGCTACGTGGTGGGCAACCGGGGCTTCGCACAACAGATGCCTTTCGCCGGGCTGCCGCTGTTTCCCGCGGAGTTTGGGCTCGCGCTGGGTGGCGGCTGGCTGCTGGTGAAATCCGCCTGGCACAAGGAACTCCCGTGGCGCGGCGATCTGCTCAACTGGACGCTGCTGCTGTGGATCGCGGCGGGCACGGCGCGGCTGGCCTTCGATGTGCGGCGCGAGGGCTTCATGGCGGTGCGCGACTACGCGATGGTGTACTACGCGGGTTTCTTTTTCGTGGCGCAGCAACAGGCGGCCGATGCGCGCGCGCGCCGGTTTTTGCGCGGCTGCCTGCTCTGGGGCGTGGCGGTGTTGCTGCCGGTTTATCCGCTCTTCAAGGCGTTCCCGGAATTTTTTGTCGGCACGCTCACCGTGCGCGGCGTGCCGCTGATTTTCTACAAAAACGACCTTGTGCAGACGTTTCTCGCCGCCGGCAGCGTGGTGCTGTTTCAAGCCGCCATGGGGCAGCGCTGGGCGTTGGCCGGAAAGCTCGGAGCGATTTTGCTGGGCGGCGCGGTGCTGGTGGAAAACAGCCGCGCCGCGCTGGTGGGTCTGGCCGCCGCTGCGGGTTGGCTGGCGCTGACGCGCAAGCCCGCTTACCTGAAATCGCTGGCGCTCGCCGGCGCGCTCGCGCTGGTGGGGTTGTTGTTCGCCACGTGGGTCGGTCGCGGCGAGTGGCGACAGAGTTCGCTCGTGGTCATGTACGAGCGCGTGGCTTCGATGTTCGACGTACAGGGCACGCGCACCTACGCCAGCGAGGAGCTCGGCGACAAACCCAACAACAACCGTTTTCGGCTCGTCTGGTGGCGCAGCGTGATCGGCGAAACGTGGGAAAATGCCCCGGCGTTCGGCCTCGGCTTCGGCCACGATCTCGCGGAACGCTTTCTCCGCGTCTACGAGTTCGATCTGGGCGAGGACTTCAATGTCCGCAGTCCCCACAGTTTTCCCGTGACCGTGTTTGGCCGCATGGGGGCCGTGGGCGCGCTGCTCCTGCTGGCGCTGATCGTCGCGTTGACGCGTATCACGTGGCGGCGGTTGCGCGAAGCCGACGAGACGGCCGAGCCGCAGAGCGGCCTGTGGTGCGCGTGCTGGGTGATCCTGGTCAGCGCGTGTTTTGGCGTGGTGCTGGAGGGGCCGATGGGGGCGGTGGTCTTCTGGACGCTGCTGGGGTTGGCCAACGGCACCCCTGCAACCGAACCTGCAGATGACGCGATGACGCCCGCCGACACACCGGCCAGCGATTCCGCCGCTCCGCCCTTGCCGAAGGCGCCGGCAGCCGTTTCTGTGGACCGCGCATCGTGAACCTCCAATCGCCGGTCGAACATACGCACGTCTTCAAACTCGCCACGCGCGAGCGGTGGGACTTGCTGACCCCGCTGGCATTGATCGGGTTGGCCACGTTTGGCGTGTGTTTCATCTACAGCGCCCAACTCTCGAATCACGGCACCGACTGGATCAAGCAGCTCGTGTTTATCACGGTCGGCGGGATGCTGTACCTCACGGTGGCGTTCGTCGATTACCGCTTCTGGCTGAGCATCGCGCACTGGTTTTACGTGATCTGCATCGGCTCGCTGGTGCTGGTGTTGATCCCCGGCGTCGGCGACGCGCAATTCGGCGCGCAGCGCTGGTTGGACTTTGGCGTCTTCAAAGTGCAACCCTCCGAAATCGCCAAGGTTACCGTGCTGCTGATCGTGGCGAGCATCCTTATCCGCTCCGAAATCGGCACCATCCGGCAATCTCTGGGGGTGCTGGGGAAGTTGGCGCTTGCGGTGGGCTTGCCCGTGTTCCTTATTTTGCTTCAACCCGACTTGAAGTCGGCGATTGTCCTCCCACCCGTCGTGTTTGCCATGTTGTACGTCTCCAAACTCTCCACCCGCTTCTTCTTGGCGGCGTTGGGGGCGTTTTTGCTCATCGTGAGCGTGGTGATGTGGGACGTGTGGCGCTATGCCTCGTTCATGGAGGCACAGCGTCTCTCTTTTTTCACGGATAAAGGCAGTTACGAGCCGCACTCCTGGCTCCCGTACCTGCACGATTATCAGCGCAACCGCATCCTGTCCTTTGTCGCCCCCGAGGTGATCGATCCCGCGGGGACCGGCGATAGCTGGAACCTCCGCCAGTCGCTCATCTCCGTCGGCAGCGGCGGGCTCTACGGCAAAGGCTGGACCGAGGGCACGCAGGCGCAGCTCGGTTACCTGCCGCGTTCGGTCGCGCACAACGATTTTATCTTCTCGGTCATCGCCGAGGAGAAAGGATTCCTGGGAAGCCTCACGGTTCTCCTCCTGTTTGGGATAGTGCTGTTTAACGGTGTCCGCATCGCGAGTCTCGCTCGAGACCGCCTCGGCACGCTGATAGCCATCGGCGTGACGGTGCTCTTCGCAGTGCATATCTTCGTAAACATCGCCATGACCATCGGGCTGGTGCCCATCACGGGCATACCGCTTCCCTTCATCAGCTACGGTGGCTCCTTTGTGCTCAGTTGCTGCTTGCTGCAAGGACTGGTCCAGAGCGTCTATCGCTTCCGGAAGGATTTCACATGACCCCCATCATGTCCCTTCTCCGCGATATGGACCGCTCTGCCGGAATTTCCTGCGCCGCGACTGCCGCCCAAGGGTGCCCCGGAGTTAACCCACCCGATACACACCCGCACCATGAGCGATCATTCGTCTCAACCCGCCAACGACGCTCCGGCGTCTTCCACTCCGCCCGACCTCGCGCAAAAATATGACGAGGAACTGGCCCAACCGCCACAACCCGTCACGGCCGACCAAGTCGACCCCTCGCAACTGAAGGCCGGCGCCCAGGAACGCGCCAAACAACGCCCGCTCCTCCAAAAGATCCTCTCGATCTTCCAAAAAGCGAAGACCTCCTACCGCGAGCTCATCATCAACGCCGAGCCGCTCGAAAGCCGTGTCGCCCTCCTCGTCGACGGCCGCCTCGAAAAATTCGAGATCGAACGCCAGTCCGACGACCGCATGGTCGGCGGCATCTTCAAAGGCCGGATCAAGAACCTCGACAACGGCCTCAAGGCCGCGTTCGTCGACATCGGTTACGCCAAAAACGCCTTCCTCCATTACTGGGACATGCTCCCGGCCGCCGCCGACTCCTCCATCGAAGTCGTCCGCGTAAACAAAAAGAAGAACGCGCAGCCCAAGGGCGAAATCACCGTCAAAGACATCCCCAACCTCTACCCTCCCGGCACCGACATCGTCATCCAGGTGACCAAGGGCCCCATCGGCACCAAAGGTCCGCGCACCACCGCCAACCTCTCCATCCCCGGCCGCTACCTCATCCTCACCCCGTTTAGCGATGGCTGCGGCATCTCCCGCAAAATCGAGGACCAGAACGAGCGCAAACGCCTCAAGCAACTCATCAACGAGCTCACCATTCCCGAGGGCATGGGCGTCATCGTCCGCACCGCCGGCGAGGGCAAGAAAGCCCGCTACTTCGTCCGCGACCTGCACATCCTCCTCAAGAAATGGGAAGAGGTTACCCGCAAGATGCAGACCGAGCGCTCGCCCGCCTGCCTCTATCAGGAGCCCGACCTCGTCGAACGCACCGTGCGCGATTTCCTCACCGAGGAAGTCGACCGCGTGCTCATCGACAACAAGGAAGACTACACCCGCACCGCCGACCTCGTCGGCCTCATCTCCCAGCGCTCGCGCAGCAAGATCGCCCTCTACAAAGACAGCATCCCGATCTTCGAACGCTTCAACATCGAGCGCCAGATCGAGCAGACCTTCCAACGCAAAGTCTCCCTCCCCTCCGGCGGCGAAATCGTGATCGACGAGACCGAGGCCCTCATCGCCATCGACGTCAACACCGGCTCCCACAAGAACCGCTCCGGCGACGAGAAAAACACCATCTACGCCGTCAACCTCGAAGCGGCCGACGAAATCGCGCGCCAGATCCGCCTGCGCAATCTCGGCGGGCTCATCATCATGGACTTTATCGACATGAAGGAGCGCCGCCACCGCAACGCCATCTACGACAAGATGGTCGAGCTCATGTCGGAGGACAAAGCCAAGACCCACATCCTGCCCATCTCGCAGCTCGGCATCATGCAGATGACGCGCCAGCGCCAGCAGGAATCGCTCGCGGCCAACCTTTACGCCGACTGCCCGTATTGCCACGGCCGCGGCATCGTGAAGTCCGCCACGACGATGAGCGTGGAGCTCCAACGCCGCCTCTCCTCGATCGTCCGCCGCCTCACCACCCGCGGCGACAGCAAGGACTACTCGCTGCGCGTGCTGGTGCACCCGAGCATTCTCGAACGCCTCCGCAGCGAAGACGCCGACCTGCTCGTGCGCATGGAGAAACTCTTCGGCGTGAAACTGGCCTTCCGCGCCGACCCGAACTACCACGTCGAGAACTTCAAAATCATCAACGCGAACACCGGCGAAGAGTACCGGTAAGCAACCGCCATGCGGCATCGCCCGATGCCGCCGCGCTTCCCTCTCACCGCCGCCCGGCCCCGCGCCGCGCGGCGGTTTTTTGCATCCGCGAGCCGGTCCCGAAAAATACACGAAGAAGAGCTGATCCTCCACTGCCACAGAGCGCATTGCCTCTGGGCTCACGCAAGCGCGTCAGGTATTCCGAGCATTCGCGATGGTTGTCGGTGTAGTCTGCCGTCCAGCTCAGCGGCACCCGTTACATCAGTCTTCACCGGGCCCCGGCCCGACACGCCGGGCGCTTGGCCGTGGGACGCGCCTCAGGAGTTGAGCCGCCAGAGCGTAAAATTAAGGAAAGTGGCGAACGAAACCCAGGCCAAGTACGGGGCGAGCAGCGCCGCCGCACCTCGATGCACGCGCGCGAAAGCCACAATGGTCGCCACAATCCCAAACCAGAGTAGGACGATGTCCACGAACGCGAGGTCCGCGCGATGCAACCCGAAGAAGAGCGGGGTCCAGAGGGCGTTGAGGGCAAGCTGCGCGAGGAACAGACCGAGCGGGAGCCGTTGTGCGCGCCATCCGCCGCGTCGCCAGATCATCCATGCAGCCACGGCCATCAGCGTGTAGAGCCCCGTCCACACCGGACCGAAGATCCAGTTGGGCGGATTCCACGAGGGCTTGTTGAGTTGAGCGTACCATTCGCCGGGACCGGCAGCCGAGCCGAGCACCGGTGCAACGAAACACACCAGGAGCCAGACGAAGAGGCCGGGCCAAGCGGATTTCAGTTTGTCGGCGGCGGCGGTCATGTGGAGATCAGGAGCGTGGGCGGAAAACAAACGCAGCACAATCGCGGGTGCAGCTTCTCGGTGCGGTTAGTAGATGGGCGCGTAGCGGCGTATTCTGGGGCAGTAGCACTTATTCAGCACTATTCGGACGAGAGTCGGGCGGGGGATATTTCACCGAAGATATCAAACGGCGCACGTGCGCCGACAGTCTGCCCGAGCCGGTTCGCGTCCTTCGATGCATTGATTACAGCGTATTCGATTCCGGCGGGGCAGGCGGGTTTTCCGGGCCTACACCACGGCGATCGCGGTCCTCGCGAAGACGCTGTTGGCCGCCAAGAGCAGCAGAATGAGGATGAGATCGAGCGCGATGCCACTCATGGGATTCGATTGGAGTCGGTCAGTGCGGTGCCGACCTTCTTCGGCCACAGCAGCGAGGCGATGACGGCGGTGATCAAGATCGCCGCGATCACGCCAAGCGACAGCAGCGTGTCAATTTTCCACGCGGTATGCGCGAGCATCATTTTCACCCCCACAAACGTCAGCACTACGCCCAAGCCGATTTTGAGGTAGTGAAACTTGTCCATAACCCCGGCCAGCGCGAAATAGAGTGAGCGCAGGCCGAGAATCGCGAACACGTTCGAAGTATAGACGATGAACGGATCTTTCGTAACCGCGAAGATCGCCGGGATCGAGTCCACCGCGAAGATCAGGTCGGAAATTTCCACCAGCAAAAGCACCACGAACAGCGGCGTGGCCATGAGAAGGCCCTTCTCGCGTACAAAAAATTTGTCCCCGCGAAATTCCGGCGTCACGGGCATAAGCCGCTTGAACCATCGCACGACCGGATTGCGCTCGGGATGAATCTCCGCCTCGTGCTTCACGATCATCTTGATGCCAGTGAGGATGAGGAATCCGCCAAACACGTAGATAATCCAGTCGAATTTCGCGATAAGCGCCGCCCCCGCCAAGATCATGACAGCGCGCATGAGCAGCGCCCCTAGAATGCCCCAGAAAAGCACTTTATGCTGATACAACTGCGGCACGCCGAAATACGAAAACAGCAGCGCGAAGACGAAAACGTTGTCCACACTCAACGATTTCTCGATGAGGTAGCCGGTAAAAAACTCCAGCGCCTTCGTCGAGCCCCCGTAGTACCACACGCCCGCGTTGAAACCCAACGCCAGCACTATCCAGACAAATGTCCAGCCAAGCGATTCGGCGAGCGACACGATGTGCGCCTTGCGATGAAAGACGCCGAGATCCAGCGCGAGCATCGCGAGGACAAACACGTTGAAACCGACCCAGAGCCAATGCGATTCATTCATGTATATAGATGTTTGCGCGTGCCGAGTGCCCCTGCGGCTTTCAGGCGTAGGACGCGGCGAACGGGCGGCGGCGCAGTGCGGTCTGCGTCAAGGCCAGTTGATTTTGCCACATGGTGAACAGGGCGGCGTCCATGCTCCCGACGCTACGCCAGGCACCGTACGGGTCAACTCGCCCACCCCTAAAATTGCGACTGCTTCGAGTATGCATGCGTCATGCAACTCGGCAGTCCGTCCAATCTGCAGCAGACAACAGCAGTGGTCCTGGGTGGCAGGACCGTTGATCGTGAAAGGTTGTCAGGCTGTCAGGAGCCACTGATATGTGAGAAAGCAGGCTCTTTTGCCGGATGGAGGTCGCGCATATGAGGCCGTCACCTCCCCGGCCGCGGGCCGCGTCAATGGTGTGCAACGCATGGCTCGGCCGGCCGGGTTTGTGCGGTTTGTAGCCAACCCGAGCGGCTTGAGCGCGGTATCCACTTCGAGGATCCACGGCGTGCGCAAAAGTTCATCGGCTCAGCAACTCATCACATCCACCGTTTCCTGTCTCCCTCAACTGCCGGCCTTGGGATCAAGAGCGAATCCCTCGGCGCTCCTCAACCGACTAGTGCCGCTGCAATCAAAGGATGGAATCACAAGTGCGTGACAAGCTCCTCTGCCACGTCACTCGTCGCAAAATTTATGAAGAGCGCATCGAGGGGCAGAAAATCATTCAACCTCGCCCTGCGCCATTGGTCCGAGCGCCTTGCTCACGGGGTGCGGCCGACCGCGAGCTCGATCATGCTTACCCCAATATTCTTCGCGTCGGTTTTGCGGAGAAGGTCGATCGCTTTAACCACATCACCATATTTCGTGCCTTCGCGTATATGCATACCGATATAGGAGACCTTTCTGCTTTTCAGGAGATTGTTGACGTATTCGACCACGCCATCGCCCGGGATCGGGTTCGCTTCGTAGGAGAGGTAAGGGCCTTCAACCACAAGGAGGAGAAACTGATCGCGGTCCACGGGCCCCTTCCCGTTGCCCACCCCGACAAACGTGACGCGAGGGAACTCTTCTTTATCTGCCGCCAACACATCGGCGCAGAGGCCGACCATGAGCAATGCCATCAATATACGGTATTTCATAGTTTTTGGGTTTTGCCTAACGTTGCAGAGCTGAAAAAGCGGGCGATCTTCGATTGCGCTGATCCGAAATGGACTTTTGTGACCAAGATTCCACCGGCGCGCGGAGAATATTTGGGTGCTTACAGTGAGTCTGGCGGCGGCGGCGACAGGGGGCTGTTTGATAATGCACACAGGGGTTTCGGAACTGTGGTCACTCTGTAAGTTAAGGCGGAAAAATCAATCCCTAAACATCTTCTCGGAGTTTTTATTGGAGAGCGGAGTTACATCACACTCCAATTCATGGTGTGCACGCTCGATCACGGCGTAAACCGCCCATTCAGGCTCGCACCTCTACGGTTGACCGCCTGGCAATTGTCAGCCCGTCGGCTCCCCGCTTTTTATACAGTGCGCCTAAGAAACTAACTTGCACGGATCGTTTCCAGGCCGATCCGTGCTGAGGAGGAGCGGAGCCGGGCAGCAACCGAAGTTTTAAAGCAATTCTGCCCGCAAGGTCACAATGCCACGCGCCGGCACGACGATCGAGTCGGCTGCGTCGCTCAGCGGTTGTTCGCTCGTGTCGCTGAGGCTCACGCGGCGCGGCGCGGGCTCCGACCATTGCAGACGGGTGGTGACATCTTTCTCGGCTGCATTCCACAGGCGCACGATAGCAGCGCGGCCGTCGTCGCTCGGTTTAAGACCAATCACCATCACCTCGTTTGCACTGAGCTGAAGTCGGGACCCTTGTGGCGCGCGCGGCCCAAATGCCCGGACCGGCAGCAACGGCTGGCTTGCCTCTATCGCTGCGCGCGACGTAGCCGTCGGCTCGTAGGGGCCGTGCGGCCGCAGCACGAAACGAAATGTGTGCGGCCCCTCCTGATAGGCGCGGTAGTTTGTCCCCCAATGGTTGTTCATCACCCAGGCGTAGAGTTTCTGCGTCTGTCCGATCTGCTTGCGCCAGACCGCCGGGTTCGTCTGGGAATTCAGCAGATTCGCCGTCAACCCGCCCAGCTGCAGCAGGGGCACATCGAGCGAGATCCACGTGATGCCGTAATCGGCGTTGGCGACATCCGCCCAGCGATTAATCGTGAGCCAGTTCTTGCACGCGCTGGGAATCTGGTCGGCGTCCGGCCGCACGATTCCGAACGGCACATCGAAGCGCACCTGTCCGCCCGGCACGTTGAAGGGAAAAGCGAAGTTGAGGCTCTCCTTCGATCCGGTGGCGTGGTAATTCACGCCCGCGATGCGTTGCTTATCGACAAAGTTTTCGATCTCGACCCGATCCTCGCCCGCCACGAGCCGCACCTCGCGCACGAAGCTGTGACAGCCCGGGGCGGTCGACTCGACCAGCAGCGAGGCGACCAGCGGTCCCTTCTCCTTCACGTTGATCTTCGCCGGCCCGCTGCTTACCGCCTTCGCCGCATCCTCGTCGGTGAAATAAAGATATTGGTTCAACGCCTCTCCCTTGGCGCTCGGGGCAAAATTCTTCTTAATGCCGTGCACATACAGCTCGACGATATCACCGGTCTGTGGGTCCAGCCGGACTTTGATGCGGCCGTTGTCCAACGTCGTCCCTTCAACCACGACCTTTTCTTCGATATGCGGCTGTCCTGCGCCAACCGTATAGCGCCGCGCACCAAGTGCCGGGACATCCCGCGCCAATATTAGCAGTTCGCCATAGGAGTTGCGCTGCGAAGCAACCGGCTGACCGCGATCATCGGTGACGCGATCTCCGCCTCTGGAAAAGTCCTTGGGCAGCAGGGCGAGTCCGGTCCGCGCCCATGAGCTGGTATTGTAGATGTCGATGCAGGCATCCTTCGCCTCGCCGGAAATTGCGAGCGCGAGCGCGCGGCTCATTAAATCGCGGGTCAAGGCATCGGCGGTGGCGGCGTAGGAGTGCTTGATCGGCCATTGCTCCAGCGTGGTCCGATGATTGGGGGTGTTGACGCTGCGTGCCGCGCCCCAGGTGTGCTCGTCGTAGAGCAGCAAATACCGCATCGCGTCCGTGAAATCGCGCACGGGATAGCTGCGCGGCTGCAACATCGTCCACAACGCCTCAGCCTGCGCGAGCCGATCCGAACTCGTGCGGTTCATCGCGGTCTCGAGCGCCGACGAGCCGGCGCCGTCCTCCCAATACGGGGACCAGTCGCCCTTCACTTCGGGCAGCTGCGCGCCATGCTTTTTCTCGAGCGACGCAAACGCCTCGTGCACGGTGCTGATCACCAGGCGCGGCCAGGCGTAGGTTTCATTCCATGCTTTGACGTTGTCGCAAATCGACGTGTTGGGCGCCGAGTTGTCGCCGCCACAGGCCCAGCGAAGATAACTGACATCGTACTTGTGCCCCAAACGGACGAGCTCCTCGGTATAATTCATCAGCCATTCGGGCGTGAGCTTCACCCCCAGGAGTGCCGCCAGATAATAACCGCGCGACGGCACCCAGACCAGCACCCGCTCGCGACCCGATGGGCCGACCCACCAGAAGGGCTTGTTCTCCCACTGCACGAGAATGTCGCCGATGCGGTCAAAGAAGTTTGGCGCGACCGAAAAATAGCGAATGCCCGCCTGCGCCATCGCGGATACAGTGCCCCAGGTGTAGCCGGGCACATCGCTGATCATCGCGCTGTCGAGCGGCGCACCGGTCATAGCGCGCATCTCCGGCGCGAAGCGAAAAGTCCGGATCAATTCCTCCGGCCGGCATAGTCCGGTGAGGATGTTGAAATACATGCCGTTTAGTCCAATGCGCCCGTCCTTCACGGCCTGCAGAAAAAGTTCGCGCTGCTGCGGTCCAAACCGACGCAAAAACAAATCTGCCGGCCAGAGATTTTCGAGGTTCCAGACAAAGCGCGCACCTTCGGGATAGTTCGCGGTCCGATCCGCCGCCGCGATGCCGGCGAGGATGTTGTTCACCTGCTTCTCCTCGATGTCGGTCTGGATTTCGGTGTAGCCGATGTCGACGTGCGAGTGGGGAACAATGTAGATCGTCAGCTCGCGAAACGCCGGCACGGAAAATTCGCGACGCAAGAGAACCTGCTGCTGAGCATCGGTGATGACCACCGGCAGTTTCTGCTCGCGATTCGCAATCGGCATCATCCATTCCAGCCGCTGCACCCCGGCGACGAGTCGCGCCGGCTTGGGCGGCGTGGCGCCGAGCTGCACGGTGACGTCGCAGGGCTCGGCATAGGGATAGTCGACGGTCAGCTTGATGGGTTGGCGACTGCCGCCCGGCGTGCGATCGGCCACCGGCAGCGCAGTCGCTTCCGCCGTGAGCCCGGTCGGGGACGCCTCGACCCCGCTGGGACGGAAAAACGTAAGCTCCGCAGCGCCGACGATGGTCACGCGGGCATCGCTAAGTTTCGTCACCTGCCAGCGCACCCGCCGCGCCGAGACCGCGGGCATGATCGGCTGCATCGTCACCGCACTGCGCCGTCCGACATGGATGACCGGAACGCGTGCCGTCTCGTGCCCCTGCTCGTCGAAGCAGACGAGCTCCGAGGCGGCGACGGTACCACCGCGCGAGTTCTCCTGATGGCGAAAGCCCGCGAGCGAAACCGTCGAGCCGAAGTCGAACTCGGCGAACGTCTCGAGCCCCTTGCCTGCCGAGGCATACTCGGTCGCCCCATCGCCATCGACCAAGTTGCGCACCAAATGGGCCCCGCCGGGATTGACCTCGGCGGTAGCTACGACTTTCGGCGCCGGCAGTGGCTGGATTCGGGTGAAATTCGCCGCGGGCAAGCGAGTCGCTCCCAAAGCTAGCGCAAGCAGGCCAAGGCAAATTCCAAAACGTCGATCAACGGGGTGCGGTAATTGGGTGAAATAACGCATGGCGGCGAAAATGTTTTCCCCAACTAGGGCGTAGAATCAAGACTTTGTTTAAACATTTAGCCAAATGTTCTGAACTTGGAGCCGCGGGGTCCTCCGCAAGCAGGGCAAATCCCGAGAATTGTAGATCCGCCGGCACCCGAAATGATGCGGATTTGCGATTGCACTGGATTCGGTCTCCATCGCGCAGCCACGCAGGAGAACCGTTTTAGAGTCAGCTCGCCCTTAATCTGGCTTGCCCGTGGGCGCACCGGTCTTGCGTCGCCCCACACCCGGCAGCGGCGGATTGCCTTTCGTTTTTTCCACGCCTTTGCTGACTCCGCGTCGCATGTCCTTCTCTCGAAAACGGATTTTCCGAATCGCCGCTCCGCAAGCCATGACGATTTACGTCCGGCCGGGCTACAACCGCGTGCTGGCCGAGCAATTCGAGGAGCTCAAGGTCAAGCGCGCCGCCTTGGTCAAAGACAAGATCGAGGCGCACAGTCAGGGCGATCTGCGCGAGAACTTCGGCTTCAAGGCCGCCAAGGAGGCCATCCGCGCCATTGACCGCAAGATGACCGCGCTCGACCGCTTCGTCGCCCGCAACACGTTCATCGAAGTCGATCCCGCCACCTGGCTCTCCAAACCGACCGCCTCCCTGCAACTCGGGCACGTGGCCACCATCGAAAAGCAGGACGTGGCGTCGAAACGGGTCCATCGGTTCACGTTTCTTGTGACCACGCACGGCGAGACCGCGATTGATCCCGAAACAGGCATCGAGTGCCTGCCCCACAATTCTCCGCTCGCCACGGCCCTGCTGGGTCTGGAGGCCAACACCCGCGCCAAGGTCACGCTCCCCGCGGGCGAAGCCATCCTCACCGTGCTCTCCATCCGCAATCCGACCCAGCCCGAACTCGACCGCCTGCTCACCGCCATCAAGCCGCCTGAGATCGAGGATGACGAGGAGTAGTGGCTGGCCGCGCATCTCCCTCCGCGACCGATCGGCGAGCACACCAAAAGCAGCGACCACAGTCAGGGGAAGAAAGAATAGTGAGTTCTCCCTCATTAATATAGGGCCCAACACTGTCTCCCTTCGATTATGCGCGTCACACGACCCGCAGTAACCGCAAAACCATCACCACAGGACATACACCCTGCTGGTTCCGATCAGTCACTATCTCATGCTGTTCATGTCGATCTGGATGTCTTAAGACATAAGGGCCAGCCGGTCTTCACTGACGAAGAAAATTGCGCCACATGCAGGAAATGCATTCGTTGAGACATGCTGTTTGATCGCCATAAACGCCTTCTTGCCCTCGTCGATGCCCTCGGCGGCGAGATCGGCAATCTGGATTTCCAGAAACTTCTCTTCCTCTACTGCCGCGAAGTGGAGACAGAGCCCTCCTATGAGTTTGTGCCCTACAAGTTTGGCGGCTTCTCCTTTACCTCGTATGCCGACAAACGTCGCCTTACCGAACAGGGTCTGCTAGCCGAAGAGGAACGCGTTTGGAAATTAACACCTGAAGGCCGGACTCTCGCTAAAGTACCGCCGATGGTGCGCGTGGGTATGGATGGTTTTGCGCGTCGCAAAGCCTCCCTCCGGGGTGATGCACTTGTTGCCGATACCTACCGCCGCCATCCCTACTATGCTACGCGCAGTGAAATCGCCGCCCGCCTCCTCGCCACCGATGCCCTTACGCGAGCTGCCATCGACGCCGCTCGCCCACCACGTGGGCAGCCAGGCCTCTGCACCATCGGCTACGAAGGTTACACGTTGGAAGGTTATCTAAACCGCCTACTCCAAGAGGGTGTGACGCTGCTGTGTGACGTACGACGCAATCCGCTCAGCCGCAAATACGGTTTCTCTAAGAGCACATTGGCTAAAAGTTGCGAAGGTGTTGGTCTTCGATACGAGCATTTGCCTGAACTCGGCATTGCCTCCGAAGAACGTCGCTGTCTTCAAACGCAGGCTGACTACGACGCACTATTCGCCACCTACGAACGCGACAACCTTCCACAGCAGGGCGCGGCGTTAGCGAAAATTCACAGCTGGGTGCAGGAAGACCATCGCGTGGCCCTAACCTGCTACGAAACTCATGCCTGCCAGTGTCACCGGCATAGCGTGGCAGAGGCGCTGGAGCGGGAGTTCGGCCGGACGTATTCCCCCCGACACCTGTAACGGAGACTCCACTCTATGGCCCGCGAGCGCATACTGATCACGGTAAAAACCTATCCGACGCTCTCGAAGACTCACGTTGAGCTGGTCTGTACCGCTGGCTTTCGGGAGGACGGTTCGTGGGTTCGCATTTATCCTGTACCCTTCCGGTTGATGGAGCACGGCCAGCAGTTTTCCAAGTGGACTTGGGTCGAGCTGCCGTTGGCGAGGAGGACCAAGGACCACCGCCACGAATCACACAGCCCTATCGACCGAAACGATATCCAGATATTCAACACTATCGGCACCACTGATGGTTGGCGGGAGCGCCGTCAATGGGTGATCAAGCGCGGACCCGTCTGGAGAAATCTAAAAAATCTGATTACTGCGGGCAAAAGGGGCGATATCTCGCTTGCAACTTTCAAGCCCACCCAGCTGTTGGGATTCGATCACGAACCCGCCATCACCGAATGGGATGCCGACCGCATGGCTGCCGCAAAAGAACAACTCCGACAGACCGATTTTTTTGAAACTGACGACTTGGTCGAAAATTTTAGGCCGGCCGACAAGGTACCGCACAATTTTTATTACCGCTTTCGAGATGAGGCAGGCACCGAGAGTAGAATGAGGATTTTGGATTGGGAAATTGGGATGCTCTATTGGAACTGCCTTAAACTAGCGCATGGCGACCAAGACGAAGCTCTGCGCAAAGTGCGCCAGAAATACGAACAAACGTTCTTTTTAACCGACCTACACTTTTTTCTCGGCACCACCTTAGAATGGCATGATCGCGCTCCCAATCCTTGGGTGATCGTCGGCGTAGCCCCCATCCCGCATCAACTGCAAAGTGAGTTGTTTTGAACATTGGCCATAGCCAACAAATTGCCACTCGCGATTAGACGGGACGTAAATTGTTAGTCTGATTATTTTTGATGCACTGGTATATAGTGCGTGAAAAAGGGTCGTTGGCCTTCATAAGGCATCAAAGCTGTTATTCATAATTCACTTCACTCGGGCCGCTGCCAACGGACCGTCTTGTTTCGGGTCGTCCGGTTTTGCCGCGGCTTTGGCCAGCAGATCGCGCCATTGGCTCAGGTCGATGTGTTGCAGTGTGCCACCGAAGTGGACGGGCTGATTCAGCAACGCGTAACCCTTCTCGTCTTTCTGGGCGGAGAGCAGACCGGCTGTCGCCAGGCGGTCGGCGAACTGGTTACGAAATCCAAACTGCAGTTGCACGCTGAGCGGTGCCGCGGGGAAATCCTGCCCCTTGCCCGCAGCGATCTCGCCGGTACCCGTCACGCTGATGTCCCGGGAATTCATCGCGATCTCCGTCAGGCGAAATGTGCCATCGGCTTTGCGGATGGCCGTGATCGCGATCTGGTCGTAACCGATCTCCGCCATCAGGTAGTTGAAATCGAGGACCGCCCGGGTGTTTTTGCTGACGTGATTCTGGCGCGCCTTGATGGCGTTGCGCTGCGCGCTGAAAATTTTCCCGACGAGCTCGCCCATGGTGTCGAGCGCGTCTGACATCGGGGCCGAAGGTTCCGGGATCGTTTCCGCCACGTTCGTTTTCAGCAACCGGACAATCCCGTTCTTACTCGCGAGCCGGAATTCCTGCTCCATTCGGCCGAGCAGATCGTCGAGGTTGGCGCCGTTTCCCCGGAGCGTCGTGGCCACGGAGAACCGCCCCTTGAACGCCGCATCGCGACCCGCAGGCGCCGCGCCAAACAGCGGCGCGGCGTCAATCTCGCCGAGCGCCGCCGCGCCTTGGAGGCTGTACGGCAGCTCCGCGGCGGGATCGAACGCGAGCAGCCCTTCCGCTTTTGCCAGCTTATGATCGGCGAGCATCCACAGGCCGTCTTGCAGCCGGATGGATCTGTGATCGAGGCCGAAGACGCCGCGCACGCCATCAAAGTCGCGGTCCCCTGCCCGCAAACGATCGAAGGCCACGCTCACGTTTCCGATCCAGTCGCCCCAAAACGGTATCCGGTCTTTCGCGCCCACCGCCGACGGAGCGCTCCCCAACGCGGTCAGCGGAGCCACCAACGACTGCAGATGTTCCAAGGCGACCTGCTTGCCCGACACGCTCATGTTGACGCGATCTCCGGCCGCCTCCCGGGTCCACGTTCCCGCGGTCGTCAGCTCCGACGCATTTGCTCCCAACGCGATTTTGATCGGCGCCCGAAACGAGAGCGCAGGCCCCGCGCCGACATCCGCCTGAAACTCTGCGGAGATGGTTTGATCCGCCGCCGGCCCGACCACCGCCAGTTTGCCCTTCACGTTCGTCCATCGCGCGAAGCTCGCCGAAAATTCCCCCGCGGCGGATTGCGCGGTGATCCACCCCAACCCCGGGATCGCCGTCTGCGATGCCAGCGCCTTGAGGTCGGCATTCCACGTGCCGTCGACCGCGGCTGGCGCACCGGCTTTCGCCGGCCAGGAGGCCTTCGCGGCGATGGTCGCCAACGGCTGGCCGGCGCTTACGACTGTCAGGGGCGTGAACTCCACCCTCCAGCCACCGGCCGCGTACTCGGCGAGAATCGCTGCCGACAAATCGAGGTCGCGCCCGATCGTCGCGTTCGCTCGTTGCACGGAAACTTTGGTCGCAACAACCGGCGCTTTGGAGCGAATGATGAACCCGGCGTCGGCCGTCCGGACAACCAACTCGCCCGTCGCATCGCCGCCGGCAAAGGCGCAACCGCCCCAAAATTCCGGCAGCCCGGCCAACGAAAATGCCCCGACAGAAACCTCCAGCCAGTCGTTGCGCGGATCGGCCACGGTCAGACGACCGCTCCGCTCATCGATCTCAAACGGCTGGAGCGACCGCACCACCGCCGCCCGACCGGGCCCGGCCGCGGAAATGTTCAGCTGCTCGACCCGGACGGATTGCCCGCTGTGGACTAAATCGAAACGAGCATCCATCGTCACCGCGCCAAGGAAATCCAGCGACGGCGCAATGGCACCCCAGCGGCTGGTCGCGAGGTTCAGGCGGCCGAGCGCGTGCACGCGGGTGAACGCCGCGTCCACGTCGAAATCGCCTTCCCCGTCGGCCGCGACGGTGGGCAGCGGCCGGTTCGGCAGGAAGGGGATCAGGTCGGAATTCCGCAGATCGATTTTCCAGGTTCCTACCAGCCGTCCGGTCGCAGCAGGCGCGTGCGCGACAAGGCGCAGAAAGCGCCGGCCTTCGCCGCTCAGATCGAGCGTGTAGAGTTCCTCCGCCGTGCCGCGCGCCGCCGCCATCTCAACCGTCCAGACGAACCCCTTCGGCAACGACCGGCCATCCACCGCGAGGTCGGCCTTGATCGCGATGCGGTTCACGGTCCGCGGTGAATCCATCGTCACGACGAGACGGCCGTGCACCGTGAAATCGGCGGTGTTGTTCTTCGGATCGCGAAAACTGCCCATCGCCTCCAACGACAGATCGCCCGCACGACCGACGCCCACGCCATCCCCCTTGATGATCACGTGCGCCTTGGCGGGCGGAGCCCCCGCCGCACCGGCAAACAAGACGTCGCCTTCCAAATCGATTTCGTCGCACGACAGATCGCAGGGCAGATTTCCTCCGCTCAAGATTTCCCGGAAGATGCCCAACAACTTTTGCGCCGGCATAGCGTTCGCCTGCGTCAACGCGCTGGCTCCGGCCTCGCGCCCGGGCACAGCCGCGCCCTGCGCCGGCGCATCGGCCGCAACCGGGCGGCGACTGAGATCCAGCGTCCAGCCGCGGGCCACCAGACTCCGCGCCTTGACGTTGCGATTCCACAGCGAGCGGGTGAGCGGAAGCTGCGCTTCGAGGTACGGGATGTTGAGAACGGCGTCCTCGCGCTCCAGATGCAGATGGCCGACCTGGACTTTACCGAACCGCGCCGACAACGCCTCGATGGACCCGCGCAGGCCAGGCTGCCGGGCCAGCACCCGTTGCGCGACCCACGTCTGGAGGACGGGCGCGATCGTGAGGACGGCAAGCAGAGCGCCGAGCGCGACCGCCCAGCACACTGTTCGCGAAAGGAGTTGGTGAAATTTCACGCGTGGATCGACGCGTCAGACCGCGTACGTCCGCCAGAGTGTCATCGAAAAGCGCGGGCATCAACCCTGCGCCTTCTTGCGTCCCTTTGCGGCCACACCTTCCGAACCGGCGAAATTGGACCGTGCCTGTAGGGCGGCATCGCCGAATGCCGCCGGGATTGAGCCGCTCGCGCCAAAGCGGCGGGGTTCGGCGACCCCGCCCTACAAAAGAGGGCGGTCGAGGCCCTTTGGGGCTCTGTATATAAACCGCCCGCTGCCGCGATCCTGCTCAGAACGTGCAGCTCAGCGTCAGGCCGAGGCTGTGCAGGTTGCGCTTCGGTGGCGCGCTGTAACGGTAGCCGACACCCACGCTCCAATGGTCGCCCAGTTTGCAGGCCACGTTGGCAAACGCACCCAAGGTATAGTCTTTCTCGCGAAATACAGTCGTGGGCCCGCTGCCCGCCAGCACCAGGGCGGCGGGGTTATATACATTAAACTCCGCCCGCGACACACTCAGATCCAGCGACGGTCCCGCGCTCACCGACCAGTTGCGCGCAATCCGGGTGACGTAGCCGGCCTGCACCCCCCACTGGTGAATGCTCTCTGTATAATCGTAGGACGTGAGCACCTGCGCGCTCACCCCGCCGTTGTGGAAAACGTCGGACGTGGCCGCCGTGCCCCGCCCATTGATGTTTTTCAAATAACGATAGGACGCACCGACGAACCACTCGGGCGTAAGTTGGTAGGAAAGGTTCAGCCCGGGGGCGAACTTCGTGGCGGTCTTATTCAGGTTTTGGATATTGTTGTCTGCGGCGTAAGCGCGGGTGCCGCCGATCCAGACCTGGTCGGCCGTGGGCGTGATTTGCAGACCGGTAGCCTGGACCGCCACGGCGCTGAGCCCAAACAAGACAACTGCGAGCAAGGATGTGCTTTTCATAGTAGTTTCAGGGCACGCAAAGACCATCTGCGCACACGCCGGTTCCAATTTTGTCGTGCAGCAACATAGCCCAACACAGCCCTGGCCATGTCCGCACCCGCACAAACCTTGTCCGCCGCTGAACAGCCCGTGTCTGCGCGAGAACAACTCCTGTCCGGCTTGGCACAACCTGCCGCTACCGCCGCCCAACTGGCCCATTACGCCGCCTTTGCGCCTCAGCCGCCTCAATCCTCCACGCCCCCGCTGTCGGATCTTACTACTATACAACAATACTCGGCTCGACCCCCTCGGCTTTACCATCTACGCTCCGCGCATGTGCGTTTCACGCCGCGATCACCCTTTGGGCAACAGGCTCTTGCCTCTTGACAGCGACATCGATTGAACGGACCGTACTGCTCAATTCTCATACCAAGAGACATTGTCAATTGTCCCCCCCAAGACTCCTTTTACACCCTCCCATGAAGATATTCTATATATCTATTGTTTTTATAGTCGCTATCGTATTGTGTTACGCTAGTGAACGGGCCCCTGCTAAGGCGAATGGGGAGGCGGAATCGTTCGAGAAAAGCAAAAAGCTTTTCGATAAATATCGACCCAATTCAGTGAGCATTCTTTTACCAAAACACGGAAACTCTACTACGGTTGTTGATAAACGCGCTTGGAATGCGGACTTCAGTCGGGTTGACGGACGGATATCTGCCAAGCTGTTTTTAGATAAACTCAGATACAAGGATGTCACTCCGCAACGACTAGCAATACAATTGCGTTACAAAGGGCGCACCCCAGAGGAAGAGTCTGCTTTGGAATGTGGGCAGGATTTCGGCCCGACTTTTCGAGTCGACCTGCCGTTTCGTTTGGAAGCCGATGGCATCTATACGGTCTCTATCGATCTCCCGCAGGGTGAGACTCGGCAATATGTCTTGCAGATCGCGGCTGAGATCGAGGAAGGGTACAAAACTGGATCAGTCATCGATATTCCTGGGGTCACAGCTATACGCTCCAGCTTGCTTGGTGGTTTTTACGAAGTGGACAAAGTGGAAGTGCCGCCCAAGGCTCTTTCCCAGCGTAAGCCGACTGCGCCAGCAGGGGCCAAGGAGGCGTCGGGATCAGTTGTTTTAAAATATATAATAGAGGAAGATGGGACGGTTTTGCATGCCGATATTGAGTTGGTTATTAATGTGAAGAATGACCCTAAAAGTGCCCTAAACCAAGCGGCTCTGGATGGCGTGAAGCAGTGGCGTTTTGAACCGGCGACGATAGGAGGAAAACCTGTGCGATGCCGAAAAACTGCTAGAGTAGATTTTGGGAACGTACTTTTCATTGACGATGGGACTAAACTGAAATGACTGCTTTGACAGAAGGTGGCGTGGGCGGTTTAGGGTGTATATCCTAACCCCTTGAAACAAGTAATAGATAGTCGGTCAGATGGAAGCGCTATGGTTCTTTTTGCGCCCTGAATCCTGCTCACATGTGGGAAGTATCCGGGTGACTATATATAGTAATTCCGGCTTTGGGTACTGCGGCGAACTGGTGAAATGTGCGCACAGGCGGGGAGGAGTGGCGGGCGAGCGGCAACTCAGTAAAGGGCGGAAGAACAGGAAAACCTTAAACCCTTTCGGACGCCTTCTTTGTGCCGATGGGTGCGACAGACGGATTAGGGTGACCACGAAAGACACGAAAAACACGAAAGTCGGAGGGGACCACAGATGGCACAGACTGCACGAATAGGATCTGTTGCAGGGACGTTGTCCGTGTATTCCGCGTGATCCGTGGTTTATATGCCGGTGGTTCGTAGGCGGAGGGGCCACGGTGGCAGCATTATCCCGGCGGCATTCGGCGATGCCGCCCTACAGATACGAGTCACTGGCGCACTCGGCAATTTTGCCACAAAGAGGCGCGAGAAATCTGTCCGCTATGGCTGTGCCCAGAGAAGCGCCTATAGGCGCGTGTGGCTGTCGGAGTCTCGGGCAATTTTGTGCATTCTTGCGGCCAACCAAAACTCTTCCGGCCTCTGCGCTCTCCGCGTCCTCCTGTAAGCTGCGTCGGTGTTGGAGGGGTGACCACGAAAGACACGAAAAGCACGAAAGTCGGAGGGGACCACAGATGGCACAGATTGCACGGATGGGATTCAATGCAGGGATGTAATCCGTGTATTCCGCGTGATCCGTGGTTTATATGCCAGCGGTTCGTAGGCGTAGGGGCCACGCTTTCGCCTGCGGCTCAAGCGCGGCTACATGCGTTGCTTTATCCCGGCGGGGTTCGGCGAGCCCGGCCGGCAATGCGCTGACTCCTTTTTCGTGCCTTTCGTGTGTTTCGTGGTTTCAACCGGCCATTTCGATCTGGCCAAAGGCGCGCGGTGGGGAGAATGCTACGGGCATGTCCAGCACGTCCGACTCCGAGTACACGTTGCACGAGGAAATGGTTCATAGCATCACGCACGGGATCGGGATCGTGCTCAGCGTCATCGGACTCACCGTGTTGATCGTGTTGACCGCGTCGCGCGGCACGGCGTGGCATGTCGTCAGCACCACGGTTTTCGGCGCGACGCTCGTGTTGCTCTACACGTCGTCGACGTTGTACCACGGGTTTCGCGAGGAGAAGGCCAAGGATCTCATGCAGAAGCTCGATCACGCCGCGATCTACGCGTTGATCGCCGGCACGTACACGCCGTTTCTGTTGGTGAACCTGCGCGGGCCGTGGGGGTGGAGTTTGTTCGGCGTGATCTGGGGGCTGGCGGTAGTGGGCATGGTGCTCAGCTTCTGGTTCGCCGGGAGATTCCGCCTGGTCACGACGCTGGTTTACCTCGGCATGGGCTGGTTGATGGTGGTGGCGATCCGGCCGCTGCTGGCCAGCGTCGCGCCGAGCGGGTTGTGGCTGTTGCTGGCGGGCGGGCTGTGCTACTCGGGCGGGACGATCTTTTATCTCTGGCGGGCGATGCGTTACCATCACGCCGTGTGGCACGGTTTTGTGCTGGCGGGCAGCATCTGCCACTTCTTTGCGGTGTTGTACGCGGTGGTGCCGGCGGCGGCGTAAACGACAGGAAAAACCGGGCGCGGCGGCGGGCAAATCATTGGCGGCAGCGACCGCGTTTTCCTCGCCTCGCAAGAAATGCGTTGGGATGGGCAACCGGTGCGAAGCCCGGCACGGGTGCACGCGGTTAGTGTTACCCTGTGATAAAGCCGCTCTCTTCCGAAAAAGTAACGCTCGACGGTAACGAAGCCGTTGCCGACGTAGCCTACCGCGTCTGCGAACTGTTCGCCATCTATCCGATCACGCCCTCCTCCCCGATGGGCGAATGGGTGGACGAGTGGTCCGCGAAAAAAGAAACCAACCTGTGGGGTCACATCCCCGAGGTTATTGAAATGCAGTCGGAGGGCGGCGCCGCCGGTGCGCTGCACGGCGCACTGCAAGCCGGGACCCTGGCGAGCTCGTTTACCGCGTCGCAGGGCCTGCTGCTGATGATCCCGAACATGTACAAGATCGCCGGCGAGCTGCACCCCTGCGTGCTGCACGTCACGGCCCGCGCGCTGGCCACCCACGCGCTGTCGATCTTCGGCGATCACTCCGACGTCATGGCCTGCCGGCAGACCGGCTTCGCCATGCTCTGCTCGGGCTCGGTGCAGGAAGCGCATGACTTCGCTGCGATCGCGCACTCCACCACCCTCGCGACCCGCGTGCCGTTCCTCCACTATTTCGACGGCTTCCGCACCTCGCACGAAGTGCAAAAGATCGATCGCGTGAGCGACGACGATCTGCGCGCGCTCGTCGACGAGGATCACATCAAGGCTTTCCGCGACAAGGCGATGACGCCCGACAAGCCGATCATCCGCGGCACGGCGCAGAATCCCGACGTGTTCTTCCAGGCCCGCGAAGCCTGCAATCCTTTCTACGACGTGGCCGCCGCCAAGGTGCAGGAGGCGTTCGACGCCTTCGCCGCCCGCACGGGCCGCGCTTACAAGCTCTTCGATTACGAGGGCGCCCCGGATGCCGACCGCGTGATCGTCATCATGGGTTCCGGCGCCGAGCCGGTGGCCGAGACGGCCGCCTACCTCAACGCCCGCGGCGAAAAGACCGGCGTGGTCCGCGTCCGCCTGTACCGTCCGTTTGACGCCAAGGCGATGCTCGCGGCGTTGCCCGCCACGGTCAAAACCGTCGCCGTGCTCGACCGCACCAAGGAACCCGGCGCGCTGGCCGAGCCGCTCTTCCTCGACGTCGCGACCGCGCTCTACGAGAGCGACCGCGCCGGCAAGATCAAGTTGATCGGCGGCATCTACGGTCTGGGCTCGAAAGAGTTCACGCCCGCGATGGTCAAGGCCGTCTTCGACGAGCTCAAGAAGAGCCAGCCCAAGACCCGCTTCACCGTCGGTATCAACGACGACGTCACCCTGCGCTCGCTCCCCTACGACGAGAGCTTCGACATCGAGACGGACGACACCCGCCGCGCGGTGTTCTACGGCCTCGGCGCCGACGGCACCGTGGGTGCGAACAAGAATTCCATCAAGATCATCGGCGAAGGCACCGAGCTCTACGCGCAAGGCTACTTCGTGTACGACTCGAAGAAGAGCGGCGCGATGACCGTCTCGCATCTGCGTTTCGGCCCGCAACCGATCCGTTCACCGTACCTGATCAGCCGCGCCAGCTTCGTGGCGGTGCACCACTTCCCGTTCGTCGAACGCATGGAAGTGCTCTCGCAAGCGATCCCCGGCGGCACGTTGCTGCTCAACCTCGCCGCGCCGGCGTCCCAAGTCTGGGACCGCCTGCCGCTCGAAGTGCAGACCCGCATCATCGAGCTCAAGCTGAAGGTTTACTCGATCGACGCCTACTCCGTGGCGAAAGCCGCGGGCATGGGCGGCCAGATCAACACCGTGATGCAGACCTGCTTCTTCGCCCTCTCCGGCGTGCTGCCGCGCGATGAAGCCATCGCCGCCATCAAGCTGGCGATCAAGAAGACCTACGGCAAGAAGGGCGACGCCGTCGTGGCCAAGAACCACGCCGCCGTCGACGCCTCGCTCGCCGCGATGCACGAGATCCCGGTGCCGGCCAAGCCGACCACCACGAAGTCCCGCCCGCCGGTCGTCTCGGCCGCCGCGCCCGATTTCGTCAAGCGCATCACCGCAAAGATGATCGCCGGCGAAGGCGACAAGATGCCCGTCAGCGCGTTTGCGCCGGACGGCACCTGGCCGCTCAGCACCACCCGCTGGGAGAAGCGCAACATCGCGCAGGAAATTCCGGTGTGGGATCCCGCGCTCTGCATTCAGTGCAACAAGTGCGTCATGGTTTGCCCGCACGCCTGCATCCGCCCCGGCGCCTATCCCGACGCTGCGGCCGCCGGCGCGCCCGCCACGTTCAAGAAGACCAAGCTCCGCAGCAACGAACTCCCGGGCTACAGCTACACCATCCAGGTGGCGCCCGAGGATTGCACGGGCTGCACCCTCTGCGCGAAGGTCTGCCCGGCCAAGGACAAGAGCGACATCAAGCGCAAGGCCCTCATGATGACGCCGCAGGAGCCGCTGCGTGATGCGGAGAACGCCAACTGGGACTTCTTCCTCAAGCTGCCGCCTCCTCCCGCCGTGCTTCAGCAGGACAACGTCAAGGGCTCGCAATTCCGCGAACCGCTCTTCGAGTTCTCCGGCGCCTGCACCGGTTGCGGCGAGACGCCCTACGTCAAGCTGCTCACCCAGCTCTTCGGCGACCGCCTCATCGCGGCCAACGCCACGGGCTGCACCTCCATCTACGGCGGCAATCTGCCGACCACGCCCTATTGCACCGACCGCAACGGTCGCGGTCCCACCTGGGCCAACTCGCTCTTCGAGGATAACGCCGAATTCGGCCTCGGTCTGCGCGTCGGCGTCGATCAGCTCGCCTCGCAAGCGCGCCGCCTCCTCTCGGAGCTCGCGGTGCAGTTGCCCGCCGCGCTCGTCGACGGCATTCGCAACGCCGACCAGAAGACGGACGCCAGCATCGCTGCGGTGCGCGGCCACGTCGCGGAGTTGAAGGGCCTGCTCGCCAAGATCGAACACGAGAAAGCCCGCGCTCTGCTCATCCTCGCGGATTATCTCGTGAAGAAGTCGATCTGGGTCATCGGCGGCGATGGCTGGGCCTATGACATCGGTTACGGCGGCCTGGATCACGTCCTCGCCGGCACGCACAAGGTCAACGTCCTCGTGCTCGACACCGAGGTGTACTCCAACACCGGCGGCCAGTGCTCGAAGTCGACGCAGTTCGGCGCCGTGGCGAAGTTCGCCGCCGCCGGCAAGGGTTCCAACAAGAAGGACCTCGGCCTCATGGCGGCCAGCTACGGCCACGTTTACGTCGCGAAGGTCGCGTTCGGCGCGAAGGACAGCCAGACCGTCCAGGCGTTCCTCGAAGCCGAGGCGCACCCCGGACCGTCACTGATCATCGCCTACTCGCACTGCATCGCGCACGGCTTCAACCTCGCCAACGGCCTCGACCAACAGAAGCTCGCGGTGGAAACCGGTTACTGGCCGCTCATGCGCTTCGACCCCGCCCGCGCCGCCAAGGGCCTCGCGCCCCTCGTGCTCGACTCCGCGCCGCCAAAGCAGCCCGTCAGTGCCTTCACGGCCAACGAGCTCCGCTATCAGGTGCTGACCAAGAGCAATCCGGAACGCGCCGCCGCCCTCGGCAAACTCGCCCAGGCCGCCGTCGACGCCCGCGTCGCCACGTACAAGCACATGGCGGAAGCCGGTGCCGCGCCCGCCAAGGACGCTCCGCCGCCGGCCAAGCCCTCCGCTTGATCTCTCTGGCTACGGGTGCCAGCGACGGGCGTTTCGCGCTCTCGCTGGCGCCCGTAGCCATTTTTTCGTCTCACTTCCCATTCAGTAGCCAACACACTTTTAGCCGCCATGAATCTCTCCACCACCTACCTGGGCCTGAAACTCAAGAACCCCTTGATGCCAGGCGCCTCGCCGCTCGTCGATAACCTCGATAATGTCCGCCGACTCGAGGACGCCGGCGCCGCCGCGATTGTCATGCACTCGCTCTTTGCCGAGCAAATCGAAGGTGCCCGCATCGCGCTCGACCGTCACCTCGAACGCTGGGAGGACAACTTTGCCGAGGCCACCAGCTTCTTCCCCGCGCAAGACGACTACGTGCTCGGACCGCAGGAATACCTCGCGCAGATCGCCAAGATCAAAGCCGCCACCAAGCTGCCCGTCATCGCTTCGCTCAACGGCACCAATGTCGGCAACTGGATGGATTACGCGAAGCAAGTGGAACAGGCCGGCGCGAACGCGCTGGAGCTGAACACCTATTTCTTCGCCACCAACCGCCGGATGTCGGCCACCGTGCTGGAGCATCGCGTGATCGAGATCGCCCGCGCCGTCCGGAAATCCGTGAAAATCCCGGTGGCGGTGAAGCTCTCGCCTTTCTACACCTCGGTCGGCCATGTGGTCGGTCGTCTGGAAGAGGAAAAGATCGACGGCGTCGTGCTCTTCAACCGTTTCTTCCAGCCCGAAATCGACGTGGAAGAGCTGCAAGTCACACCGCGGCTCGACCTGTCCTCCTCGGAAGACCTGCGCCTGCGCCTGCGCTGGCTCGGCATGCTGCGCGACCAGGTGAAGATCAGCCTCGCTTGCAGCGGCGGCGCGCACACTCCGGCCGACATCGTCAAGGCCCTGCTCGCCGGCGCCGATGCCGTGCAAGTCGTGGCCGAGCTGCTCACCCGCGGTCCGGCCCGCATGGGCGAACTGCTCAAGGGTCTCACCGAGTGGATGGAGGCGCACGAATACGAGTCCGTCGAGCAGATGATCGGCGCGCTCAGCCTGCGCAACTGCCCCGACTCCGAAGCCTACGAGCGCGGCAATTACTTGAAGACGCTCCAACTCTGGCGCGAATAAGCTCCAGGAACAAAGCGCTTATCACCCGAGTCCGCCGCCGCAAGGCCGGCGGACTTTTTGTTGGCTCGCGCACCGGAAAGATTCCGCGACCAGGAACTATTTTAACCCAACACACCTCACGGATGCCGCGATGGATTCTCTGTGTTCTGATACCACTCGTAGAAGGCCACTCCGAACGCGCCAAACGACACGGCAAAGCCGATCAGTTTCATCATCGCCGCCCCGAGCAACTGGTCGGCGGCGGGCGTGAGAGAGGTGAGCCGCGGAGCAAATTCGTAGGTGGGGTAAAGAATGTCGGTCGAAAAGGCCAGGAAGGCGAACAGCGGCGTCATGCCCAGCGTGATGCCGAGCAGGTAAAGCATGCGCCAGGCCGGCCGCAACGGAGGCAAGTCGCGCGAGCGACTGATCAACGGCCACCAGAAAAGCAGGGCTGAGCCGAAAAATACGAAGTGTTCGAGAATGTGCACCGGTCGGGAGCGCAGGGCCCAATCGTACAGGGCGGGAGCATGCCAGACGGAAATCGTGCCAACATAGATCGTGCCGCCGACAAGCGGATGCACCAGCAAACCAAGCGGGCGGCGCAAATGCCGGTGTCCGCAGATCGGATGCAGCAACCAATCGGGCAGGCCGCGCAGAAACAGGATCGCGGCCGGATAAATGATCAGTTGATGCTGCAGCATGTGCGCGCTGAGCAGGTAACGCTCGGCGATTTGATCGAGGGGAGATCCGACCGCGAGATAGAAGCAGAGCAGGCCGCCATAGAAACAGCAGGCGGCCGCAGACGGATAAGGGGTGCCCACCGGCGCAAACCGCGCCCGCCACGGGCCGGTCGCCAGCGCGTAGAGCCAGCCGAGGAAAATCAGCCCGCCGATCAGGTAGGGCTCGTTGTGCCAGTGGGTCCAGTCGATCATGGGACGGAGGCGATGCGCCGAGAAACGTTGGCCCGCACCGTCACGAGAAACGCGCCGGCGCGATCAAACCCAGTGCGTGCCCTCCGGCACGGAAAAGACCGCGGCGGCGGTCAGCGGCTTGCTATCAGGCGCACTAAAAACCCGCAGCAGGGCCCACATCGTGAAGCCCGCCAAAATCAGACCGATGCAAAACAGCACCGTGCAGAACAATTTGTCCCAACGCAGGTGCATGAAGTAAAAGATGACGAAGATGAATTTCGCGGCGGAAAGGACCACCAGCGTGGGCAGAAGGACGGATTTTCCGAGCGGCAGAAAGATGCAGGCCAGCTCGACAAACGTGATCGCTGCCAGCACCAGGGCTATTTTGATGAAAACCTGCAGCCTGGAGGGTTGGGCGTGGTCGGGCGCGGCCGCACCGGGCGAAACGGAGGAGACGGGGGCGGTGGACATGGCTCAGAGGTATTCGACGAGATAAACGACGGTAAAAATGATGATCCAGACGATGTCCACGAAATGCCAATACAGGCCGATCGCCTCGACATCCACGGCATTGCCCGAACCATAGCCCTTCCTGAAGGAATAGAGCAGCACCGACACGAGCAGCAACACGCCGACCGCCACGTGCGCGCCGTGCGTGCCGGTGAGCGTGTAGAAGGTGGAACCAAAGATGCAGCTCGACAACGTGAGCCCCTCCACGTGCACGAAATGCGTGAATTCGTACACCTGGCAGCCGAGGAAAATCCCGCCGAAGAAGATGGTGCCGGCCAGCATCAGCCGCATCGTTCGCACCTGGCCCTTCTGAATCGCATTCACGGCCAGCGCCATCAACAGGGAGGACATGAGCAGGATGAACGTCGAAAAGGACGTCAGCGGTATGCTGAAGATTTTGGTCGGTACGGCGTTGCCCGGCGGCGGATTGAGCCGGTAGATCAAATGCAGCGAGATCAACGCTCCGAAAAACATGCAGTCGGAGGCCAGAAACGCCCACCAGAGCAATTTCTTGTTCGGGATGCCGGTGCAGGTGGAGGCGTCGTGATGAGGATCGATGGCCGCGACGGCTGGCGAGATGACGGACATAAAGAAAAGGAGTTGAAACTTATTCGTGATGTTCGCCGCGCAGCGTGCGGATTCGGCCCGGGCCTTCGATCCGCAGGTGGTAGCCACCCGGTCCCTCCAGCGCCCACAGATAAGCGCCAGCAAGCATGATCCCGAGCCCCATGATGACCAACGGCAGATGGGAGCTGAAGAGTGACACGCCGAACCAGACCACCGGCTCATGCAGCGGCGCGAACGCCAGCATCATCCAGGTCAGGCCAAAGGTGGTGAGCAACGGATACCACGAGGCGTCGGGCATGTGAATGTCGCCAGCGGGGCGGTCCGTGTCCGGCGTGATCTCGCCGGTGACACCGCGCGCCCGGGCCATGGCTTTGTCGTGCCACCAGGAGTCGCGCGCTTCGACGCTGGGCAGCGAGGCGAAATTGTACTCCGGCACCGGCGACGGGAGGCTCCATTCGAGCGTCCGGGCGTCCCATGGATCGCGCGACGCCGGAGCGCCCCGGAAATAGCTCCAAATCGCAACGACAACATAGGTGGCAATGCCGAGTCCGAGCGTGTAGGCGCCCATCGTGGAGAGGAAATTCCCCTCGTTCCACCCCATGTTGCCGTCATAGGTCCAGGTCCGGCGCGGCATGCCGTTCAACCCGAGAAAATGCATGGGGAAGAACGTCAGGTTAAAACCGGTGAAGATAATCCAGAACGAGAGCTTGCCCCAGAACTCCGGAATCATGCGGCCGAAAAATTTAGGAAACCAAAACTGGATCGCCGCGAGCAGGCCGAAGGTGGCGCCGCCGATCAGCACATAATGGAAATGCGCCACCACGAAATAGCTGTCCTGCTGCTGCGAGTCGGCGGGCGCGGCGGAGTGCATGATGCCGGAGAACCCGCCGAGCATGAACATCCAGATGAAACCAAGGGCAAACATCATCGGGGTGCGAAGCTGGAGCTGCCCGCCCCAGAGCGTGCCGATCCAGTTGAAAATCTTCACGCCGGTCGGCACAGCGATGGCCATCGTGGCGAGGGCGAAAGAGGCGGTGGCCATGGTGCCAAGACCGGTGGTGAACATGTGGTGACTCCACACGCCAAAGCCGATGAAACCGATGGTGGCGCCGGAAAACACGACCAGCGGGTAGCCGAAAAGCGGCTTGCGCGCGAAGGTGGGCAATATCTCGGAAACATAGCCCATCGGAGGCAAAATCAGGATGTACACCTCGGGATGACCGAACACCCAGAACAAGTGCTGCCAGACGATGGGCTGCCCGCCGTTGGACACCTCGTAAAAGCTGGTGCCGAAATGGCGGTCGAAGATCACCCCGAGCAGCGCGATGGCGATGGCCGGCAGCGCGAGGATGAGCAGAAAACTGGTGATCAGCGCCATCCAGGTAAAGACCGGCAGGCGCATCATCGTCAGCCCCGGCGCCCGGAGATTGACGATGGTGACGATGAAATTCAGCGAGGCTACGATGGAGGAAACGCCCAGCGTCTGTAGACCGATCGTCCACAAGTCAGTCGAGAGATTCGGACTGAAAAGCTTCGAACTGAGCGGAGCATAACCGAACCAGCCGATGGCGGGCAGGCCGCTCTTCAAAAACCAGCCCGCGTTAAGCATGATGGCGCCGCCGACGAAGGTCCAAAGGCTGAAGGCATTGAGCCGCGGAAAGGCGACATCGCGCGCGCCAATTTGCAGCGGAATGAGCAGGTTGAAAAACGCCGCGTTCAACGGCATCACCGCGAGAAAGATCATCGTGGTGCCATGCATCGTGAACAGTTCGCTGTAGAAATGCGCGCTGATGAAATTGTTGTTCGGCACCATCAGCTGGGTGCGGATGAGCAGCGCCTCGACGCCACCGAGCAAAAAGAAGAACGCGGCAAATCCGGCATACAATAAGCCGATTCGCTTGTGATCGACGGTGGTGAGCCAGCTCGCCAGGCCGGTGCTGGCGGTCGGGCGCGGGAAAAGATTGATCGGCCGGACGTGGGAGCCCCCGTTGGGAGCATGGGCTGGAGCGGCGGCGGTTTCGACAGACTGAGCCATGGTGAATGAAAGAGAGAGATTACTTGAGATGCTGCAGATAGGCGACCAACGCCGTGATTTCCTGGGCGTCGAGCGTCACCAAACGCCGGCCGGTCTTGGGCTCGATGTAACCGCCATGGACCATTTTATTGCCCGGCTTGAAGACCGCAGGATCGCGGACCCACTGGAACATGCGCTCGGGCGTGTTGGCGAGCACACCGGCGGCAATGGTGGTGCGGGAACCGACATGAGTAAGATCCGGACCGGCGATGCCAACGCCCTCGTGGCCGCGCACTACGTGGCAGCCGATGCAGGTCTTGGTTTGGAACAGGGCCCGGCCGCGCGCGATAAGATCGGCGTCCTCCTGCGCGGGCAACTCCTGCTGCCGTTTCCAACCCGCGAGCGGATCGGCCTCAAATGCCGGCGAAGCGGCGCGAATTCCACCGCGGTCCGCCGCCGGATCGGCGGGCTGCAGCGGCACGATCTGCGCGAGCTCGCGCGGCGTGCCGCTGGTGGCGCGCGCCGGCAATTTCTGCGTCGCGAGCCAGGCGGCGTAATCGGCGGGCGCAAGTGCGATCACGCGAAAACGCATGATGGCATGCGACTCACCGCAGAACTCGGCGCACTGGCCGTAGAAATAGCCGGGGGCCGTGGCTTTGAACCAAAGGAAATTCGGGCGGTTGGGGATCATGTCCACCTTGCCCGCGAGTTTCGGCACCCAAAAACTGTGAATCACGTCGGTGGTGCGCAGCTGCACGCGCACGGCCCGGCCGGCCGGAACCACGAGTTCGTTGCCCGTCACCAGCGGCCCTTCGCCCCCGGCGGGCAAAGCGATTTTCTCCGTCGGGTATTCGAACTTAAACCACCACTGGTAACCGGTGGCCACCACTTCGAGCGCGTCTTTCCGCTCGGCCTCGGGCACGTCATAGGTGTACCAGATCGCGCGCATGGTGGGCACCGCGATGATGGCCAGCAGCCCCACCGACGCGAGGATCAGCCCGACTTCGATCCAAGGATTGCCGTGGTCCTGCCCCGGCAGCGCATCGGCTGCGCGCAACCGGCCCCGCGCCCGGAATTTGATCATGGCGTACGCCAGCACCGCGCCCACCACGACAAAAATGAACAGCGTGACCCAGACCGTGACGAGGAAGACGGAACGCTGCGACTCGGCCACCGGCCCGGCGACATCGAGCGTGGATTGGTGGCCGCCCAAGTTGGCCCAACCGCAACCGGCGAGCGGCAGCAACAACAGAGCTGCAGGCAGCCAGGACAGAGGGGCGAGTGAGGAGAAAAGACGTCGGAAAAAAAAGCAGCTGCGCGAGACCATCGTGGCACCATAGAGAGCTCGGCTCGAGATTCAACTCGACCGGCAAGAAAGCGCGCAGTCTGTCAGAACCACACGTAAAGAAAGAAGAACACCAGCACGCCGGTGACCGACACATAGTACCAGATCGGAAAAACGACGCGCGCCCAACGCCGGTGCCGGACATAGTCGCCGCGCAACGCCAGCAGAAATGTGCGCGGCACCAGATAGGCGACCGCCATCGCGAGCACGACATGGCTCGCCAGCAGCGTGTAGTAGACCGCGCGCAGTACAGCGCCTTCGCCGGCAAAAGGCGTGTGCACGCCGTGAATCAGAATTTTGTGCGCAACGTAACCCACCAGAAAAATCGCCGAGACGATACCGGCGGCCACCATGAACGCACGATGGGCTTCCCGCCACCCTCGCCGGATGCAGATGAAGCCCGCTGTCATCAAAACCGTGGCCGTGGCATTGAGCGTCGCATTCAGGGCGGGAATATCGCGGATCGACATGGAATAGTTTCTGCGCCGCCGAAGGCAGCTTCTCTGGGACCGGTGGTCAGCCTTGCAACCAGACACGGTCAAGCACGAGGACCGTGAGCACCAAGGGCAGATATGCAATGGAGGCGAAAAACAGTCGGCGGGCCGCGCGATCCCGCTCCGACGGACGCAAGATGCTCAGCGCCGGACGCAACATCCAGCCGCCGAGTAGAATCGCCAACGCGCCGTAAAACCACGTGGCATAACCGAGCGCCACCGGCGCGAGACTCGCACCAACCAGCAGTACCGTCCAGGCGCAGGCACGATACGCGAGCCGTCGCCCCGAAGGATCGACGACGGAGAGCATCGGAAAATCGGCGGCGGCGTAATCCTTGCGATAAGTCCACGCGAGGGAGAAAAAATGCGGCATCTGCCAGGCGTAGAGCACAGCGAAGAGGGTCCAGCCCAAGTCGGGATTGGTGCGCCCGGCGGCAGCCCAACCCAGGAGCGGCGGCAGGGCGCCACTGACGGCGCCGATCTCGGTGGACCAGCGCGACCAGCGCTTGGCTGGAGTATAGATCGCGAGATAGGCGATCACCGTGGCGAGCGCGAGCAACGCCGAGAGGCCGTTGACGCGCGTGAAAAGCATCGCCAGCCCGCCAAGGCAAAGGCCCCAGCCGAATACGAAGGCGGAACCGGGCGCAATCACCCCGCGCGGTATCGGCCGGTCCTGAGTCCGGCGCATGCGGGCATCAAGATCGGCCTCCATCCATTGATTCAAAGCGGCCACTCCACCGGCGCAGGCTGCTGTACCCAGGAGAAAAAACAGCGTGCGGCTCCAATCCCAATACGGTCGGGCCACCAGATAACCAACCAGCGCGGTGAGGACAGAGAGCAAACTCAGGCGCGGCTTGGTGAGTTCCAGATAGTCGCGCCACGTGGCGCGCTGAGTCGAATCCAAGGCGCCGAGAGATGCAGAGGTGGGAGAATGAACAAAGCTCATACAGAGTGCTCCAGAGGGAAAGTGGCGGGAAGCGGTTGCCGCCGTGCAGCGAGCCTGCGCGGGTCGGCGCTCTCACCCGCTTCGAGCGCCTCGCGATGCGCAAGGAAGGCGAGGAGAAACGCCGTCGCGAGCGTGGCGCTGCCCAGCAGCACGTGCGCTGTGGTCAGATAGACTTGGCGCTGTGTCCAGACGATGGCGGCGCCGAGCGCAATTTGCAGCGCGAGTTCGACGACCAGCAGCCAGCCCAGACTCAGTAGCAAAGAACTGGCGCCCGTATCGCGCCGAAGAGCGCGTACCTGAAAGAAGACCGCACCGACAAGTGCGAGGGCCATGACGCGATGCGCAAACTGGATGCCCGTGAGAAAATTCCAGTCCGGAGGGAAGAGGTCGCCCGCCGGCGACGAGAGCGGAAAGCTCGGCAACGCGAGTCCGGCATGGTTGTGCCGCATGGTGGCCGCGATCGCGAGTTGGATGACCAACAGGGCCACCGTTGCCAAACTCCAGCGTCGCACCACCGTGCCCGGCGCACCGAGACGGCCTTCGCACCACGAGCGCGACAGGCCGGCCGCAATGGCGAACAACAGGCACACGAAAAGTTGCGCGAGAATACCGTGCGGAATGCGCAGCATCTGCCCGAGTGACATGGCAAATCCGGGCACCGCCACCGCATCGAACAGCACCCGCGTTCCGCCGAGTACGCCTTGCAAGACGACCATCGCCAGAGCGCCCCAGCCGAGCCAGCGCAGCCAACGCCGCGCTTCGCACCGCGCCAGCCCCACGGCCAGAACAATGGTGATCAAACCCATCGTCGTACCGCTCAGCCGGTGCGAATGCTCTGCAAACATCGCGATGTCGCTCATCCAGCCGGGCGGATTGACGGAGCCGTTGGAGAGCGGCCAGTCGGAGAACGCCATGCCAGCGCCAATCGTCGTGGTGAACGCGCCGAGCGCCACGAGCACAAAGACCCATGCGCTGCCAATCAGCGCAAACCAGGCCAGCCAGGGTTGGTGACGAGCGACGGGTGTCATGGATAGGTAAACAAATGACGGACAGCGGACCGTCGCCAGGAACGCACAGAGCGCAACCGCCGCCGGCATTTTGACATTTTCACCGAATGGGTGAATCGGTGCATCATGCAGAGGCTCTCTCTTCAGCTTGCGGCGCCGGGATTACTGTTGGCAGTCCTGCTGCTGGCAGGATGCGGCGGGCAGAAGCGGGAAAAATCAACCGCCGCGGTCAGCGAGGAAGCATCCGTCCTGTCGGGGGAAGTCGTCACGGCCGATCGGGTACAGAAAACCATCCAGTTGCAACAGCCCGGCCTGCCAGGCCGCCTGCCCGCCGGACTCCAAACATTCCGTCTCCTGCCGGCGGATGCGGAGATCGTCACGACTGGTCAGGCGTGGCGCGGCGAAACGCATCAGCGCAATGGCGACTGGTGGCTGGAACATCTCTGGCCCGACGATGCGACCACGCTGCGCTTGTTGACAGCCACGGGACAGGCCTTGGCGCAGGATACCATGATCCGCGGCCGGGCGGCATATCGCGAGATCGGCGAACTGATCCCCGACTTCACCCTGCTCGATCAAAATGCGCGCCTGGTGAGCGCCAACCAGTGGCGCGGCCGGCAAGTCGTGTTGAACTTCATCTTCACCCGCTGTCAGGTGGCGACAATGTGCCCGGCCGCCACGCGACGCATGCAACAGTTGCAACAGGCGGCGAAGGCCGCCGGACGCAATGACGTCACGTTTGTGACCATCACATTCGATCCGGCTTACGATTCGCCCGGCGTGTTGCGCGCCTATGCGACGGAACGCGGAATCGACCTCGGCAATTTCAGCCTTCTCACCGGACCGGAGACGACCATCCAACATTTGCTGACCCAATTCGGGGTGCTGCGCACGATCGCGGACGGAACGATCAAGCACACGGCCACCACGGTGTTGATCGACCGTCAGGGGCACATCGCATATCGCGCCGAAGGCAGCGCCTGGACGGTGGAGGAGTTTCTGGAAAGGCTCGTCCCGCCGCCATGACCCCGTGGCGTCAGACCTGGCTGCTTACAGGCCTCGCGGCAGCCATTTTCCTCGTCGTGCGCTCGCTTCCCACGGGCACCAATCTTTCGCACATGGATTTCCGGCCGGAAGGAAAGTCGCTGCTCGAGTGGTGCGATCCGGCCAACCCGCAATTCATCTCCGTGCTGCAAGTGCGGTCGCCCGTGACGCTCGCCGTCCTGTTGTCTGATGCGCAGCCACTCCAAGCCGGCAACGTCTCAACCCTGCGTTTGGAGTTGAAGACCTCCAGCGGGAAACCGATCACGCCGGGCGATCTGGCCGTCGTGCACACGCGCAAGCTGCATCTGCTCGTGATCGACCCCAGCCTGTCGGACTACCAACACCTGCATCCTCATGCCGGGGCGCGGCCCGGCACGTGGGAAGTCAGCTTCACGCCCCGTGGCGGCGGACTGTACCGCGTATTTGCCGACTTCACACCGGTGGCGACCGGCCGGTCGCTCTACGCCGCGGCGGACCTGCCCGTAACCGGGACTCCCCTGCCCGCCGCGCCCGATGCGGCGCGGCAACGGCGCGAGGGCGAGGCGATTTTCACGCTGCACGCGCCGGAGTCGATGCGCGTCGGCCGCCCCGTGGATCTCCGTCTGGAGGTGCGTGACGCGCATGGCGCCCGCCCCGACTTGACGCCCGTCATGGGTGCGCCGGCGCATCTCGTGGCCTTCGATGAACAGCGCACCGGATTCGCCCATTTGCACCCCCGCGATCCAACGCCAGCGCCAGAAACGCCGAACGCCGCTGGAACAAGCGTGGTGCTGAACTTCGCGCTCACGGTGCCGCGGGCGGGTCGCTATCTGATCTGGGCGCAATGCGCGCCGCACGGGATCGAAACCCTGGTGCCGTTTTGGATCGAGGTAGGCGGCCGCGGAGGCGACGGCGCGCCGCAATAAGCTATCGCCGCCAAATTATGGCGCGCTCTCCACCGCGGATAATTCAGCCGCGGTCCAAGGCTTGTCGCGCGTCACCTTGGTGCGGACCTCGGCCACCTTTTCCGGCGTGATCGGGCCGGCTTTATTGCCCCACTCCTGTCGCACGTAGGTCAGCACGGCAGCGATCTGGTCATCGCGCCAGTTGTAGCCGCTGCCGGGCACTTTGCCGAAAGACGGCATGGCGCCGTTGAACACTTTGTCGCCAACTTTGATTTCACCGCTAAGGCCGTGCAGCACGACGCGGATCACCCGTTCCTCGTTGCCCGTGACCCACTCGGAACCGGCCAGCGGCGGGAACGCGCCGGGCACGCCCAACCCTGTCGGTTGGTGACAGGTCACGCAAGCCGCCGCGTACTGCTTCTTGCCGAGCACAACCGGATCGATCGGCGGGGGAACGGCCGCCGCGCCCGCGGCAATCGGTGGCGCCTCTTCGTTGTAGGCCAGGGGAGAAAACCGGCCCGAGTAGCGATCAAGATAAATGCCCGCCACGTAGGCGACCGCGGCAAAAACGATCGCGAGGCCAACCGACAACCCCACGTTGCTGCCGGTGGGTTCGGCCGGCGGGGACGCATGGGCCTGGCGCAACGCTTCGTCCGATTGAGCGGAGCGTTCCTGGCGGGGGTCGGGAGACGGATCGGCGCGCATGAAAGAAAAGAGTCGAAACGGGACCGAGTGCTATGGGGTTTTCGCCGGCGCAGTGGCGGCGGGAGCAGTCGAAGCTGCGGGTGCGGGTGTCGCCGGCACGGCCGCGGGAATCACCGCCGCGGGCGCCTCGGGCAAAGCGTAGTCTTGCTTGAGCGCCAGCAGGTAGCTCACCAGCGCCTCCGCCCGCGAGGTCGGCACCACCTGCCAGCCCGGAGCGACGGGCAAGGCGAGGGCCGCGGAAGATTTTTGCCCCACAATCGCACGACGCTCGAAGAGGAAAGAAAACGCCGGCATACCGCCCTGGCCGTCGTGGAGCATCCGATAAAGTTTGGCGCGATCCACACCGGCCTTCACGGCGCGCTCGCCGAAATTGGCGAGGTCGGGGCCGATGCGCGCTTGCCCCAGTTGCGGGTGCGTCTGCAACGCGTAATCGCGGGCGACGCTCTGACGCTCGCCCCAGCCGCGGTTTTGATCCCAACCGTAGCCGTAGCGCCGCACCTGTTGCGTGTGGCACGCGCCACACCCCAACTCCTGATAAACGCGTTGCCCTTGGGCCGCCTGCCCCGACATCGCTGCCGGGACGCTCATGTTGTCGAGCGGATCGAAGTGCGTTCCGAGTGCGCGCAGCTGGCGGTGAGAGCCCACAACGATGGCGGCCCAGGAGAGCGCAATCGCACCAAAAACGCCGAGGAAGAAATAGAGGCTGGGCTTCATGACGCGGGCGCAGAGGCGAGGGTATCGGAGTGCGCCGCATCAGAGGCGGGCACCAGCTGAAGGATTCCGTTAACGAGCAGCAGCACGCCGCCGAGCAGTTCCAGACCGAGCCCGAGGGTCGCGGTGAGCAACCAGGGACGCGTGGCGGCAAAAATCTCCGCAAACGTCTGCGCTGCGATCTGGCCGTCCGCCGCGCGGATCGCCACGAGCGCAGTGCCCTGCGTAAGACCTGCGCCGACCAGACCCGCGATCAGAATCAGCAGACCGATCCAAGTCGCGCGAAAGTGGGTGCGGATCAGACCATCCGAGGCCCACGCCCGACCGGTGAGTCGCGGCAACAGAAAATAGAGCGCGCCGAAGGCAATCGGCGTGAACACGCCCAACACCAACAGCGTCAGCCGCGCTTCGCCGAGATAGGTGAATTGCGTGTATTGCGCCACCGAGCGGAAGGCCAGCGCCGTGTCCGTCAGCCCGCTCGCGAGGTAGGCGGCGATGCCAACCAGCACAAACCGCAAAGCCTGGCTGGGACTGCCACGGCGAAAGACCGCCTTAAAGTTGGAAGCCACGATGAGGTAGTGCAGCGTGAGCAAAAGCGTGCAGCTCACTCCCACCGTCGGCACCCACACTGGCACCGGCCCGCCGACCAGCGCCCGCGTGCCGACCCACGGAGCCAACACGATCAGCGCCCAGAATCCGACATCCGCATAGTTGTAAGCCGCCAGCTTCTGCCCGTTGAGCTTGGGCACGAGATAATAGGCGGCCGCGAGCGCCAACGGCGCGATCCAGACCAGCCGCAATCCTTCGCCCGCCCACGCGCCCACGATGGCCTGGGAAACTCCGGTCACAGGATAGAGCGAAAGCATCGCATAAGCGGCGGAATAAAACCAAGGCAGCGCGAAAATCGCCGCGCTCGCATACCACTGCGCCGCGTAGGTGTCTGCCCGGCGGCGGTCCAGCCATGCGGCCAGACCCGCGACACCGAAAGCGGCATAGGCGGCGCCCAACAGCGGAAAAACATAAGCCGGCATTTGCAGCAGCGCGTACGGTCCGAGATCGCCGGCGAGAATGCCGATGACGCCGACCGTCACGCCCGCATTCCAAAAGGCGACGCCGATCAACGCTCCGACCGCGCCGCGCGGACGTTCTCCGCCCAGCCGGCCCAACAGCCACCACGCAATGGCAAACCCGACATTGGCCACCCAGCCAAACACCAACGCCGACTCGGCGGCGGCCTGCACGCGGCCAAAGGTAAACCACTCGTACCGGGCCAAAAATTCCGGAGTGTGCAACTGGATCGAATGGATCAACGCGAGGAACCCGCCCGCGACGAACCATTTTATACCCAACGCCAGCAGCAACAACAACGCCCAGCGCGCCTGCGTTTCGACCGCGACCGGTTCGTCGTTCGACGAGGCGCTAGAAGGTGTGGCAGGGGCATTCATCGGCGGGAGGCGGCAATTTCCTTCACGGTGATTTCCATCGCAAGATCGATGGGCAGGCGGACGACACCCTTCGACCGGTCAATCCACGCGCATTCCTGCGCCGCACTGATCTCGCGGGCGCGCAGGTCGGCGAGCCGCTGGGCGCGACCTTCGGCGGTGAATTTCCAGCGATCGCCTTCCGCGACTTGAGAGAGATCGACCGGCACCGGCCCGTCGGGACGACGCGCCAGATAGCCGAGCAGGATGAACAACGCGAAGCCGGCGAGGATCGCCGCGACACTCACCCACGAGAGGGGTTTCGAGCTGGCAGAATCAGTCGGCATGGGGCTGGTGGTAAGTGAGGCATTCGCCGATGCGCGGATCGCGGATCGGGATGAGTTTGGTCGTGGCGAAGCTCTTCAGGTACGCCCACACACAGATGCCGCCGATGCCGACGACGGAGGTGAGCGTCCAGATGAGGCCGCCTTGGAGGAAGGGATACGGGTCGCCGTTCGGGAGTTTTTTTGCCGGCATCACGTTGTAGCAGATGTCGAGCAGCACTATCAGCGCGATGAAAGCCGCCACCACCGGCAGCAGCTTTTTGTTAATCTTCACCGGATAGTGGATGAGCGTGAGGAACGGCGCGAGGAAATGGCCGAAGAGCAGCACCATCCCGACCCAGAGCCAGTCGCCATGTTCGCGGAGGTTGTACCAGAAGGTTTCTTCGGGGACGTTGGCGTTCCAGATCAGGAAATACTGCGAGAACGTCACGTACGCCCAGAACACCGTGAACGCGAACATGAGCTGGCCGATCGAGTGCAGGTGATTGTCGTTGAGGATGCCCTTGAAGTCGCCGCGCACCCAGAGCCAGATCAGCATGATCGCGCCCACCGAGAGCGCCGCGCGCACGCAGCCGGCAAAATACCACACGCCGTACATCGTCGAGAACCAGTGGTAATCGAGCGACTTCACCCAGAGGATCACACACAGCGTGAGCGTGACCGCCATGAGCGGAATGCCGCCGGCCGACCACTTGTGGCTGGAGATGGTCCAACGCACATCGCCGTCGGAGTCCTGGGCGAAGGAATTGCGCCGGAAAATCCGCGCCAGCGCGATCCAGACGGCGAAGGAAACCGCGGTGACCAGCGTGAAGACTTTGATGCTGAGGAAACCGGATTTCTTGGCCCACAGCACATCGTCGCCGACCGTGCCGTGACCGCCGACCTGCGCGAGGTCGAAGTGCGGATCCATCCATTTCCAGATGAGCGTGGGATTTGTCCACGCCACGAAAATGAGCGGCACGAAGAGCAACGCGAGCCAGGGCAGCGACGACAGCCAGTGCTCATATTGGCGGCGCAACAGCACCGACCAGTTGGCATCGAAGAGATGGTGGATCATCACGAGCAGCAGCATGCCGAGCGCGACGCCGATCCAGAACACGAGGCCGATCAGCCACGAAAGCGCGACCGAGGCGGTGTTGCCTGGAAGGAAAAGTCCGAGCGCGGTGAGCCCGATGCCGGCAAGGCCGAGCATGAGCGCTTTCGTTGCGCCCGGGGCGACGGGGAATGCGCCAACCGGCGCGGTGGAGACGGAAGCGGTGGGCGTGCTCATTTGATCCCGAGCTCCTTCTGTTGGGCGGCCGGCACATCGGCGGGCGTGCCTTGCTGGGCGCGCTGGAGCGCCCGCACGTAAGCGACCACGGCCCAGCGCTCATCCGGCGCGAGTTTGTCGGCGTAGGAGAGCATGGTGTTTTTGCCGTGCGTGATCGTGTTGTAAATTTCGCCGGCCGGCATCTGACGCAGGCGGTCGTCGTGATAGGTGGGCGTGGCGCCCATGCCGTAGGCTTTGGTGATGCCCTGACCGTCGCCGAGCGCGCCGTGGCAGGGCTGGCAATAAATCACGTAGCGTTCCTGACCGCGCTTGATGAAAGTCCGGTCGATGGCCAGCGCGGCGGGGAAACCCGGCGCCCACGCTCCGGTCGCGGTCTTGCCGGCGTAGAGATGATCGTCGTCGCGCAGCGGCTGCCCGGCGGGGCCGTAGCTGCTCGCCACCACGCCGGGAGGCAAGGGGCGGTCGGTGCGCCCGTCGGCGAAGAACTTCGACTCCGCCTGCGGTTTGTACTTCGGCTGCCGTTTCATGCCGGGGAAAGCCCATTCCGGAAAGACATCGATCGGCGGCTTGACGAAGGTCGCGCCGCGGAAGCCAAGCAGCGACACCGCGAGCACAGCCAGAAATGCGAGGACAAGTAAGGCGTACCGCATGGGTCAGTCCTCCAGCTCCGTGATTTCCCGGCCGCCGATTTGCTCGAGCAGCGCGCGGGTGGCGGCGGGATCGAAGCGCGGATCGCGCGTTTCGATCACGATGAAAAAGCGGTCGTTGGTGCCGCGGTGGAACTTCTCATAGTTCAACACCGGGTGGTAGTGCATCGGAAGGCGGTTGAACAAAAACATGCCGATGATGGTGGCAAAGGCGGTGAACAGGATGGTGAGCTCGTACGACACCGGGAACGCGAACATCGGACTGAAGTACGGCTTGCCGCCGACGATGAGTTTGTAGTTCGACGCGCCGGTCCACCAGATGAGCGACATGCCGGTGGTGAATCCCGCGAGGCCGCCGAGGAACGAGACCTGCGGTACTTTCGAGCGGCGCATGCCCATCGCGCGATCCATGCCGTGGATCGGGAAGGGCGAGATGACGTCCCAGAATTTGTAGCCCTGGTCGCGCACGGTTTCGGCGGCGTGCATGACCTCGGCGGTGGTTTCGAAGGTGGCGATCAAGCCGTAGGATGGCGCGGGCATGGTCGGTGGCTCAGGCGTGTTTGTCGCCAGCGTGCGGGTCGGCCTGCTGGGTGACGGCCTTGATTTCCGCCATCGGCATGATCGGCAGAAACCGGATGAAGAGGAGGAACAGCACCGAGAAGACGCCAAAGGTGCCGAAGAACGTGAAGATTTCCACGATGGACGGGCTGTAATAGCCCCAGCTCGACGGCAGGAAGTCGCGCGCCAGCGAGGTGACGATGATCACGAAACGCTCGAACCACATGCCGACGTTGACGAAGATCGAGAGGATCCAGACGAGCGCGGTGTTCTGGCGGACTTTCTTAAACCAGAAGAACTGCGGCGTGATGACGTTGCACGTGATCATGATCCAGTAAGCCCAGGCGTAGTTGCCAAACGCGCGGTTGATGAACGCAAAGCCCTCGTAGGGGTTCGCGCCGTACCACGCGATGAAGAACTCCATGCCGTAGGCGTAGCCCACCATGGTGCCCGTCGCCAACGTGATCTTGCAGATGCAGTCGATGTGATACTGCGTGATCAAGTCCTCCATCTTGTAGATGGCCCGCAGCGGCAGCATGAGCGTAAGCACCATGCCGAAGCCCGAGAAGATCGCGCCCGCCACGAAGTATGGCGGGAAAATCGTGGTGTGCCAGCCGGGCAACAGCGACACCGCAAAGTCGAACGACACGATGGTGTGCACCGAGAGCACGAGCGGCGTGGAGATGCCGGCGAGGATCAGGTACGCCATCTCGTAGTTGCTCCAATGGCGGTTGGAGCCGCGCCAGCCCATCGCGAAGAGCCCGTAGATCCAGGCGCGAAGCCGGTTGCCTGTCGCGGCGAAGCGGTCGCGCAGCGTCGCGAGATCGGGGATGAGGCCCACGTACCAGAAGCAGATCGACACCGTCGCATAGGTGGAGACGGCGAACACGTCCCATTCGAGCGGTGAGCGGAAGTTCTGCCAGATGGCGTTGCTGTTCGGAATCGGGAACAGATACCACGCGTACCAGACGCGGCCGACGTGGAAGACCGGGAAAATGCCGGCGCAGACCACCGCAAAAATTGTCATGGCCTCGGCGGCACGATTGATCGACGTGCGCCACTTTTGCCGCAACAGACACAAGATCGCCGAGATCAGCGTGCCCGCGTGGCCGATACCGATCCAGAACACGAAGTTCACGATGTCCCAGGCCCAGTTGACCGGATTGCTGTGACCCCAGACGCCGACACCGGTCGACACCAGATAGGTGATGCCGGCGACGGTGAACGACGCGACAAAGCACGCGACCACGAAGCAAATCCACCACCACAGCGGCGTCTTGCCTTCGATCAGGCTGCAAATCTTGTCGGTGATCCAACCGAAGTCGCGGTTGTTCTCGACGAGCACCGGACGCGGCAACACCGCGGGTTTGACCTCCTGCAGAATGGCCGGTGCGGAAGCGTTATGTTCTGCGTGTGCCATCAGGCCAGCCCTCCGTTGCGTTTGGCGTTTTCAATGCCGGTGTGTCCATGCGGCGCGTGCGGCTTGTCCGCCCCGCCCTTCCCTGCCCCGCCCGCTTCGTGTCCGTGCGTGTCGCCGTGCGGAGCGCTGTGACCGGATTTGTTGTTGTACTCCACGCGGCTCAGCGGGAGATCGCGATAATCGGGCATGCGCGGGTTCGGGTTGCGGAGTTTGCCGAGATACGTGGTGCGCGGACGGATGTTGAGATAGCCGAGCAGCGAGTAATCCTGCGCGCGGGCCTTGGCCTGCACGACGGCGCTCTGCGGATCGAGCAGATTGCCGAACACGATGGCGTCGGCCGGGCAGACTTGCTGGCAGGCGGTCTTGATCGTGCCGTCGGGCACCACGACATCGCCGGGGCGGCCTTCCTTGGACGACTTCGCCTTCCACTGGATTTTCGCGTTCTGAATGCGCTGCGTGCAATAGGTGCATTTCTCCATCACGCCGCGCATGCGCACCGTGACTTCGGGATTCTTGCCCATCTGCACGAGCTCGGGCATGCCCTGCGGACCGAGCGGTCCGAGGTAGAGGCTGTCGAGCTGGCGCTGATTCCAATCGAAGAAATTAAAGCGGCGGACCTTGTACGGGCAATTGTTGGCGCAGTACCGCGTGCCGATGCAGCGATTGTAGGCCATGACGTTGAGGCCCTCGCCGTCGTGCACGGTGGCGTTGACCGGGCAAACCGTCTCGCACGGCGCGAGCTCGCACTGGGCGCACGCGACCGGCTGGAGGGAAACCTGCGGATCTTCCGGAATCTCCTTGTTGCCCTCGCCGCCAAACGCGCCGGCGTCGGCCTTGCCGTCCGAGTAGTAACGGTCGAGGCGAATCCAGTGCATTTCGCGACCGCGCAGCACCTGATCCTTGCCGACAATCGGAATGTTGTTTTCCGCCTGACAGGCGATGACGCACGCGTGGCAGCCGGTGCAAACGTTGAGATCGATCGACATGCCCCACTGGTGGTGGCCGTCGAACTCGGGCGTCTTGTAGAGGGAATTGCCGCGCGGGATCTGCGTCGCCTTCTCGGCGGGTGTCAGCTTCGCGCCGTCTTTACCGTAGATCGGCGGACTGTGCGCTTCGAGCCCCATCGCGTTGACAAACGCGGGATTCTTCTCGAATTCCTCGTAGTTCGCCTCGCGCACCAGATCGCGGCCTTCCATCGACCAGTGCTCCTGCGTGTTGGCGAGCAACGTACGTTCGCCGGTGAGCTTCACCGTCGCGCCCGTGGCAAAATGCAGCGCGGCGCTCGTGCGCAGCGGATAAACGTCGAAGCCCGCGCCGGTGCCGACGCGCCCGCTCTTCGTCCGACCATAGCCGAGCGGCAGCACCAACGTGTAATTCGATAGACCGGGCTGGATGTGCAGCGGCCCACGGATTTTCCGTCCGCCGACCGTCACCTCGCCCACGTAAGCGTTCTCCTTGCCCTGCTCGAATTCGGCCAGCTCCTTGCGCGCCACTTGCAGCCGCGCGCCCGCCGGATCGATGCCGAGCTCCTTCGCCAGCCGAGGGCTGACGAGAATGACATTGTCCCACGCGATTTTCGTGATCGGGTCGGGGCACTCTTGCAGCCAGCCGTTGTTGGCGAAACGTCCGTCGTCGAGCCGGTAGTCGGCGATAAAACGCACTTCGAGATTGGCCGGGGTCAACGCCTCGAACTTGGGCGCCTGGCGGAACAGCACTTCCGCGGTGCGCGGGTTGTAGGCTGCATCGATCTTCGGCCAAGCCGAGCCGGCGAGCAGGCCGTCGTGCAGGAAACGCTCGAAGGCTTTGCGCGCATCGCCGCCCGCCAGTCCGGTGATCGTGTTGAAAACAATCGTGTACGGATCGGTGACCGATTCGCCCGCGAGCCGCGCGAGCATTTCGAGTTCCGTGAGTCCGCCAAACAGCGGCAGAATCATCGGCTGCACCGGCACGATGGTCCCGTCGAACGCGCGGGCATCGCCCCACGATTCGAGGAAATGCGTGGCAGCGAGATGCACCGTCGTCGTCGAAGCGACCGCCGAGGTTTCGTCGACGTAATAACCGTAGCGAATCACCTCCGGCACCGATTGCTGCAACGCGGGCCAGTTCAGCTCGGCGGGCGCGTTGTAAGCGGGATTGCCGCCGACGATCACGAGCGTCTTGACCGCGCCCGTCTTGATCGTCGCCGCGAGATCCTGGATCGAAGCCGCCGTGTCGGGCTCGGCGGCGACCAGCTCGACGGTCTTGCCGAGATTGCCCAGCGCATCGTTGATCGCGTAGGCGAGCGCGTGCACCGCGGCGGGTTGGTGCGCACCGGCCAGCACGAGCGACTCGCCCCGATGCGCGAGGAGATCCGCCGCGCATTCGGCGACCCACTCGGGTTTGACATCGAGCCCGCGTGCCAGCGGCGCGAACATTTCCGTGCCGAGCACTTTTCCGGCGAGCGCCGCCGCCAGCGCGAGCATGTGACTGCTCGCGAGCCGCAGCCGGTGATCCGCCATCGTGCCGGTCAGCGTGAAGCCGCTTTCCGCCACGTAGAGCCGGTTCATCGGATCGGTGGGCTTGGTCACGCGACGGCCCTTGGCGAATTCCCGCGCGAAATAGAGATGGTCCGCCTCCCCGCCGAGAAAATCGGCGTCGAGCGCAACAATGCGCTTCGCCCGGGCAAACTGATAGAGCGGCTTAACCGCCTTGCCGAAACAAGCGCGCGCCGCTTCCGCCGGCGGCTCATCCTGCACCGGCTCGTACTCGGCCCAGGTGGCTTGCGGGAATTTGCTCCGCAACTTGCGCACAAGCGCGGCGCGCGATGGCGAACTCGAAACCTGCGCGAGAAACGCCAGCCCGCGCCCGCCGTTGGCGGTGTGCGTCTGACTCACTTTGGCCAACAGATCGGCGACGGCGGCGCTGTCGAGTGCATCGCCATTGCGCGTATGGGCGGTGGCGCGATCCGGATCGTACAGCTCGAGCACGGATGCCTGCGCAAGCAACGAACTGGTGCCGCCGAGTGGAGCGAAGGTCGGGTTGCCCTCCAGCTTCGTGGGCCGGCCCTGGTGCGTCTCGGCCAGAAGCGGGAGCGCGCTGCGGCGCAGCGGCATCGCGGTGGCGAAATAAAGCGGCAGCCCGGGAATCACGCCCTCGACGGATTTCCCGTAGGGCAGAATGTTTTTTTCCGGCCGGCGGCAACCGGCGAGGCCGAGCCCGCCGAGCGCGAACGACGCCGCCATGAGTTTTAGGAAATTGCGGCGGTCGGAGCCTTCCAGTGCGGCGGCGCCTTCGGGAAACTCGCGTTCGAGCTGCGCCTGGAAGCCCGGCGTTTGCGCAAGCTCGTCGAGACTGCGCCAGTAGCGCGGTCCACGGAGTTCGGACGAGGCAGGAGTGACGGGCTGGCGTTTCATCGGTGGCAACCGGAGCAACTTTGCGGAGGTTTGATCTTCCAATCGTCGACGAGCTTCTGGCCGTCGCGGAGCTGGCCGCTCGCGCCGGCGGGATGCTGCCAGCCGAGATTGGTCACGAGTTCACGGGGTCGCACGGCCTCTTGGGGCGCGCGATGGCAGTCGAGACAGAATTCCATCGAGAACGGTTTGGCGTGCTGCACGGTTTCCATCTGATCGATGCGATCGTGGCAGGACACGCAACTGACGCCGCGGGTGACATGCGCGGCGTGGTTGAAATAGGCGTAGTCGGGCACGCTGTGAATTTTCACCCACGGCACGGCTTCGCCCGACTCGTAGCTCTGGCGCACCACGGCGAGCAGCGGGCTCTGCGGCTTGATCTGGTTGTGGCAGTTCATGCACGTCTGCGACGTGGGCACGTTGGCATGACCGGATTTTTCCACATTGCTGTGGCAATAGCGGCAATCGAGCCCGAGCTGGCCGGCGTGCAGCTGGTGGCTGAACGGCACGGGCTGCACCGGCGCGTAGCCGACGCGCGTGTATTTCGGCGTCATGTAGTAGGTGACGCCCAGCGCCGCCAGGCCGCCCAACACGCCGACAAACGTCAGGATTTGCAGTGGGAGCCGGTTGGCGGATTTCGGGAAAAGTTTCGGCATGTCCGAAGAGTGTTGGGGCGGCAACGGTTCGGGTCAGAGACGGTCGGTGTGCCGGGCCACGGCACGGGTTTCCGGTCGAAGCGAGAACGCGTTGGCGGCTGGCGCGGAACGCGCAGGCAGGACTTTCGCGACCAATCGGGGGGCGAGGCCAAAGACCGCCGACAGACTGAGCATGCGAGTGAGAAATTGTTTGCGCGAAGGAGCTGGGATCACGGGTAGGCGACGTGGTGAGGAGTCCAAAAGGGAGATGCGAGGGCTAAGAGTATACTAGAATCTGGGCCGTGCAGACTTTCGGCATTTCATTAGAAGAAGGCGAAACGTGCCGACGTTCGCGCTAATATGCCTGCTTATATCCCGATTTCCAGCACGATCCACAGGCCTTTCGGCCCGCGCCTTACTCGACAAACACGCCGTCGCGCATCGGCCGCACAAAATCGCAACGTTGCGCGATCTCGGGGTTGTGCGTGACGAGCACGACCGCCTGGCCGTGATCCTTGGCCAGACGCGTCAGCAGATCGAAAACCATCGACGAGTTCTTGACGTCCAAGTTGCCCGTGGGCTCGTCGGCGAGGATGATGGTGGGCTCGTTGGCCAGCGCGCGGGCGATGGCCACGCGTTGCTGCTCGCCACCCGAGAGCTGCGTGCCCAGCCGGTGCGTTTTCTCGCCGAGGCCGACATCGTTCAACAAGCGGTGCGCGCGCTCGGTCATCTGCGCCGGCGTGAGCCGGGCGAGCTTGCGCATCGGCATCATGACGTTTTCCAACGCCGTGAATTCCTGCATCAGAAAGTGAAACTGGAAAACGAAGCCGATATGCTGGCAGCGGGCCGCCGTGCGCGCGTCGTCGCTGCTGGCCGACATCGGCTGCCGGTCGATCCAAATGCGGCCGTCGTCCGGCCGGTCAAGCAAACCCAACAAGTAAAGCAGCGTGCTCTTGCCGCAGCCGGAGGGACCGACGATCGCATACACTTTCCCGCGATGCGCCTCGAACGTCACGCCCTTGAGCACATGCACGCGCCCATCGCCCTGCCCCAGATAGCGGTGCAGGCCTTCGCAACGCAGTGCCAGTTGATTGTCGTTGGGTTTGGCCATGGCGGGTGCGTTTTTCATTGGCCCGTGCCGCGGATCACATCGCCCGGCTCCAGCCGCGCCGCCCGCCGGGCCGGCAGCAAGCTCGCGACCATGACCATGACCACGGCGGTCAACGTCGCTTCGACATAATGCCAGATCGACCACGCCACGACAAACGTGTCGGTTTTGAAAATACCTTTCACCTCGATCCGGATTTGCCCGACATAATACGTCACAAGCGCACCGAGGAGGCACCCCAGCACCGATCCGACCACGAGCACGATGCCCGCCTGCCACAGGAAAATGCCCGAAATATCCTCCCGCGTGTAGCCCATGGAACGCAGGATCGCGATCTCCTTGGTTTTCTCCATGACGATCATCGCAAGCGTATTGAACATCGCGAGCCCGGCGATGAGCGTGAAAATCGAAACCGTGATGCCCGACGAAATGCGCAGCGCGCGGAACACACTCAGCCAGGTTTTTTCCCGATCCTGCCATCCCGCCGCGCTATGATGCAGAACGTCGACCATCCGCGCCGCATCTTCGCGGGCGCGGTCGGCATCCAACAGCGCGATCTGGAGGTAGGAGGAGCCTGTCCGCTTTTTCAGCAATGAGCGCGCCTCGGCGATATTCATGTAAACGCGTTCGCGATCGATTTCCTTAACGCCGGTCTCGTAGATCGCGGCCACCCGGTAGCGACGCATCTGATCCTTGGCTTCGAGTTGAATCGAATCGTTTACGCTCAATTGCAATCGCTCGGCCATCACGCGCCCCACCAGCACGCTGTTGGGTGAATCGCGAAAATCGGCCATGCTGCCCTGCACAATTTGCTGGCCGATATCGGAGACGCGCTGGTGCTGCACAATGTCCACGCCGTAGATGCGCGCCGACTCGCTTTTAAACGCGCTGTGCACCATCGCCGCGCCGCGCAAAACTTCGGACCACGCCGTGACGTTGCCGATCTGCCGCAGTCCCTCGATGACCTGTTTGGGTTCTTCGATTCCCTCGATGTACTTGCGCCCCTCTTTCAACTGCGTCTCGAAGAGCGTGCCATGGCCGCCCGCCGCCATGCTGCGATGCGTCTCCTGAATTTTATCCTCGATCCGGATGGCGCCATCGGTGCCGAGGATTGTTTTGATGAAAAGCCCTTCGAATCCGCTGGTCGTCGCTTGCGTGACGATAAACATACCCACGCCAAGTACGATGCACGCCAGGCTCATCAGCATGGCGCGCTTCTTCGCCGTGAGGAAACGCAGCGCGATGCGAAATTTCGGTGACATCGGAGGGCGGCGGCAGCGATTGCAGCGTGGTTACTTCACGAGCTCGGCTTTGACGCGATCGCCGTCGCGGAACTGGTCGAGCTGATCGACGATCACAACCTCCCCCTTGGCCACGCCCTCGCGGATTTCCGCGAAATTGAGCGCCACGTAACCCTTCTTCACCTTGCGCAGCTGCACGCGGCCGTCTTTCACCACGAACACCTGATCGTTGAACAAGGCCGAGCGCGGAATGATCGTCTCCGAGGGATGCTCGTCGATCACTATGGTCACCTCGCCCGTGTAACCCGGCACGAAAGGACGCTCCGGATCAGGCTGCACCTCCAACTCGAAAGTATAGCGCTGCGTCTCGGGGTCGGCCGCCGGGAACTTCTTCACCACCTTGGCCGGGAATTGCCACGCGCCATAAGGCAGAAACGTCACCGACGCCTTTTTCCCCACCTTCACGCCCGCCGCATTTTCTTCGCTGATTTTTGCCTCAATGATCCGATCCAACGCGATGAGTTTGGCGATCGGAGTGCCCGGGCCAATCAAAGCGCCCGGCGTGCAGGAATAATCCTCGGCAATCTCGCCATCGAAGGGGGCGCGCACCGACATTTTTTGCTTCTGGAGTTTCTTCGCCGCGAGGTCGTTCGCGATGCTTTCGCTGTTGTTCTGAATCGAGATTTTATCGATCTCGCGCTGCTGCTGCAGCTTTTCCACCTTGCGTTTCTCTTCGGTAAACTCGGCCTCGGATTTCATGCCGCGCTTGAACATCCGCTCGGCATTATCGAGCCCTTCCTTGATCGCCGCCCAGTTCAGCTCGACCATTTTTTCCTCGAAGACGCGTTTTTGCTCGAAAGTCTTGGCGTTGCTCTCGGCGATCTTGATCTGGAGGTCGATCTCGTCGGTGTCCAATTGCAGCAGCACGTCGCCTTTTTTCACCGCCTGGCCTTTGACGAACTTTTTTGCCGCCACCCGGCCGCCATATTCGCATTTGATTTCCTGCGACTCGACCCGGACGGTCACGCTGCCGGGCACCGAATCGGTGGACATGCCCGCACGGACCGCCACGACCTTCGCGATCGGCCGGCTGTAGATTAGAAAATAATAGGAAACCGCAGCCAGCAGCCCGAGCACGAGCAGCGTCCGCAGCAGAAAGCCGGAGGTTTTACTTGTCATGGTCGAGATAGCTGGCCGGGAGGTTGCGGATCATGGGGTCGACCCAAAGCAAAGAAACGAGGTCCGACCACCGGCTGTAAAGTTCGATGCGATTGGCCAACGCTGTCAGCTCAGCCTGCATGACGCCACTGCGTACGCTGTCTTCCATGTTGGCCGAGAACCGGCCCTGCTTGACCTCTTCCTGCACGAAGGCCAGCCCGCCTTTGCTCATTTCCAAACGCTGCTCACTCAGCGCGACACCTTGGGCCGCGAGGTTGAGCTGCTCGGTGAGACTGCGGATCTGATCGTTGACCGTTTCCACGTGCGTCTGCAGTTGCCGCTCCGCCAGCCGTTTGTCGGCCAGAGTCCGCAATTTCATGCCGCGGGTATAAAAACCATCGAATATGCTCCAGTTGGCCACAACGCCGACGCTCTGATTTCTGGTCTCCATCGAATTAGTCACTGGCTTATTAGTTTTCGGATCTACCGAAATATTCGACTGATTCTGCACGCTCATGCTCGCAAAAAAGTTCACCATCGGACGCAGCCGCATTTTCGCGATCCGGTAATCAAGTTCGTTTTTGCGAATGCTATAGTTCAGCACCATCGCAGAAGGCGTGTTCGTCACTCCATTCGACTGCTCAAAGACACTCACTAAATTGACCGCTTGATCTTCTGTCCAATCCGGCCGGGCCAGTGTATCGGGAATGCTTTCATCTGCCAGCGACTTTAGTCCGGCGAGGCGGACCAGCATGCGTTTGCCGTTGTCGTATGTACTGCGAAGTCGTGCCACTGCCAGCCGCTGTTCCTGCATCGACAGTTGGGCGGCCCCAAACTCATTGGCGGCAACCAACCCCAACGCATTTCGTTCCTGCAATGCGGCAAAGTTGTGCTCGGCAGTCTGAAGGTTGAAGAGCGTCAACTGCAGCGCCTTCTTCTGGTAGATCAAATTCAAAAAGCTGTTGCGGATCTCCACCACCAAACCGCGATAAACTTCAGCATTCTGCCGCTGCGCGATTTTTTGCTGCAGTATACCGATTTCATTCGATGCACGTACAGTACCCCATCTGTAGAGCGCTTGATTCAGCCCGATGTTGTAAAAAAAGCCCTCTTCTCGTGTAGACTGCGTATTACTGACGGCTACTGTTCCTGTAGCGGCTCGCGCATCGCCACCAAGACTCGGCCAACGCCCCGATCCCGCCATGATTCGCTCGGCATCTGCCTTCGCCAAATCGAGGCTCTTGCTGAGCATCCGCGGCGATTGGCGCAACGCCTGCGCGATAATCTCTGCCAAGACCGGAACATCCTTCTCCGGCAAGGTCTTCGCCGGATCGACCGGCTGCGCCAGCGCAGCCACGCCCAAGCCTCCGGCGATGAGAACACCGGTGACCAACCTGCCTGCGATCCGGCCCAACCGCGGGCTGCAACGAAACGCACGAATCACTCTTGCCAGCTTTTGCACGCGGGGAAAACGGGGCCGGATTTCATAGTTAATTGCAACCTCAGAAAGAGTTCACGAGCGATTGTTCCGTCTCCATGCAATCATGGCGGCCCGCGCGAGCCGGATGTTCGCCATTGACGCGCCCCGCGCTTTGGCTGGAGGTATCGGGCGCTCGCGATGCGTCTGTCCAACCCATTTACCACGCTCTACCGCCACCGCGATCTGGTGGTGCAGTTTACCCTGCGCGAACTGCAATTGCGCCACAAAGGCAGCCGGCTCGGGCATTTTTGGGCACTACTCTCACCAATGACGATGCTGGGTCTGTACCTCTTCGTCTTTGGCTTCATTTTCAAAAGCAAATTCCTCGATGACGCCAACGAAACGACTTTCGACTACGCCATCACTCTTTTCCTCGGACTGATCTTTTTCCACGTCATCGCCGAGGCCATCGCAGCAGCGCCACTGCTAATCGTAAATCAGCCCAACTACGTTAAGAAGGTCGTATTCCCGCTGGAAATCATCCCTCTGGCTACAGTGGCTTCCTCCGCCTATCACGCACTCCTAAGCATCCTGTTGCTACTGGTTGTCGCGCCCTTCAGCCACATGGGCATCGATTGGGCGGGCGTTGCCTTGTTGCCGTTGCTCTTGCTGCCGCTGGTGTTGATTGCCCTGGGGCTGGCGTGGGGGCTGGCTGCACTCGGAGTGTTTGTTCGCGACATCAGCCACATGACGCCCTTCGCCTCCACCGCGATCATGTTTTCGAGCTGCATTTTCTATCCCACCTCGTTGGCCAAAGATGAACCGTTGATCTGGGTTTGGTTGAAATACAATCCGCTGTTGGTGCTCGTGGATGAGGCGCGCAAACTCCTGTTTTGGCGCGAAGCCATCGATTTTGTCGCTCTCGGTTACGTGTATGGGGTCGCCGGAATCAGCGTGACGCTCGGGTATCTGCTCTTCGCCACCCTGCGTCCTTACTTCGCCGAAGTCATCTGAGCCGACGCATCGAGCGGGTGAAAGGCGTTCACCTCGTACGGCAGTCGGGTTAATCCGTGCACGATGTCCTGATCCGGCGCAGTGGACACTTCGATGACCGTCGCCGCCGCGATTCGCTGCCAGATGTTGTCATCACGCTCGCCGGCACCGCAACCGACATCCAACGTGTATTGCCCGGCCGCTATCTCGAGTTTGAAGCGCATGATCACCAGCCGACACTCGCCCGCCGGTATCGCAGCGATCAACCGTCGCACCGCGCGCAGACCCACCGCAAATATCACCTGCCCATGCCGGTCGCGGAGCTCGGCGCCAGCGCTGACCAGGCGCGCATTCTTCTGCGCCCGCACCAACACCGCCAACCGGCACCACTCGCCCAGCTGAAAAACCGTGGAACTCTCGCCCGCTTCGTTGAGCAACCAAACGCGTTCAACCATCACCCCACCATCGCCGAGCTTTTGCCGCCCGGTGAGATCCAACGGATGCACCGCCGGCAGAGCTGCTACGCCGAGATCACCTGTTGTCATGGCCGACGCATTGAGGTCGTTGCCCGCCGATGCCGCCATCGCGGTCATATATTCCCGGACGCAAGCCGCCGCATCGCCCAAATAGGCCATGCGCCCCTTGTCGAGCCACAGGGCGCGATGGCAAAGATTCAGCACAAACGCTGTATCATGGGTGACGACCAGCAGAGTGATGCCACGTGCCAGTAGCTCGCGCAGACGGCGGTTGCATTTCTGCTGAAACAGGATGTCGCCCACACTCAACGCCTCATCGATGATGAGAATGTCGGGGTCGACCGCCACAGCGACGGCAAACGCCACACGCATCAACATACCGGTCGAATAGGTTTTGACCGGTTGTTCGATGAAATCGCCGATATCGGCAAACCGCTCGATCTCCTCCAGCTTGCGGTTCATCTCCGCCCGACCGATACCGAGGATCGAACCTGCGAGATAAATGTTCTCCCGGCCGGTGAACTCCGGATTGAACCCCGAGCCCAACTCCAACAGCGCCGTCACCCGGCCACGAATTTTCACCTCACCGCTGCTCGCGCGCAAAGTGCCGGCGAGAATTTGCAGCAAGGTGCTTTTACCGGCGCCGTTGCGCCCGATGATGCCAAAAGCTTCGCCGCGCTTTACGGTGAAAGACACATCGCGCAACGCCGCCACCCCATCACTGCTGGTGACCGCACTGGCCTGCACTGCTCTGCCCAAGCCCAGTCCTTGCGCCAGCCAACGCAGCAATGGCACGTTGCGCTGATAGAGCTTATGCAGATAACTTACGCTAATAGCTGATTTATTGTCATTTACTAAATAATTTACATCGACTTTACCTGCATCCATTTTCGAGAGCGTGCACATGTTCTGACGAATTTTAAATGAGTGGATTTTTTACGATTAACTTGTGCGGCAAGATCAAGCCTAGGCGAACTACAGACTGTTAAGCTTTTAAAACAAAAGAGGCGACCAGATAAACTGGTCGCCTCTTCGCGGCGTAATAACAATCAACAAACAATCTGATTAGGGCGTCGTCGGCCCTGTCAAGGTGCCTCCACCTGTGCTAACCGGGTTAAGGTTATTCAAGTTACCGGCCTTGCTTAACGCGGTGATATCTTTGGCACCTGGCGAATTAAGGGTAAAGACACCACCGATAAACCACGGATTGGAAACCGTAATCGTACCAGTAGCATTCAATGTAACCGTACCGGTGAAATTACTACCACCTGTCCCACCTGTGGAGATGTTACCATAGCTCGTAAGAGTGATCGGCCCACTGGCAGTGACTTGACTACCGGCGGACAGCACCATGCTGCTATTTTGAACGATGGTAATACCAGCGGCACCGGCCTTGAAGCGCAATGCGCCAAACGAATTGCTAACATTGTTCAACACTACTGAGCCGGTGCCTGCGTCAAAGTAAGTGTCACCAGTTGCAGAAACCGGGCCATCAGAATCGATCACACCATTGGCACTATTGACAACTGTGAGCGCTCCTGCTGCGGCCGAGCCAGTACCCAAACGTGTATTGCCGACGCTATCCAGTAGGTAAGTAGCAGCACCGGAGTTAAATGTCACAGTACCACCAAACGCATTGCCTGTTGCATCAAGCGTGATATCTCCAGCAGTAGCAGTCAGGGAGGCTGCACCGCCTGCAACAATACCTGTATTCCCTGTGTCGATGATCGAACCCGCGGTAGATACCGCTGTAAACGTGCCACCTGTACCAGCGGCAACAGAACTGATGTTCAGCGTGCCAGCTTCCTTAATAGAAATATTGGCACCAGCAGCAGTGGCACCCGCTTTGGTTGAATCAAGAGTAACTTTACCGAAGTTATTACCGGTATTAGCGAGAGTGATAGCTGCGCCATCAGTCTTAACGTTTAGGTCACCATTGATCCAGATGGTATTGCTAGCAGCAGTCTGCGTGACGGCCTTTCCAGCAGCTCCACTTGTATCCACAATCAAACCTCCGCCCGTCACTGCTACGTTACCCAACTTGGTAGCGACAGGGTTGACCAATTTACTGGCATTTTTTGCCGTAATTACGACTGATGAGGTAACATTATTCGCCGCATTATCGAGCGTGACAGCCCCATTGCTAGCGGTAAAGGTAGCCGCACCAGTCCCACCCACAGACGTAGCACCTGTCTGGATAATGCTACCCGCATCTGCAGTGGCAGTAAGGTTTTTATTGGCTGCCGTAACGGTAACTGCACCCAAATTCAGCGTACCACCTTCGCGGATTGTTACATCACCGTCTGTAGCAGTAATAGCTACCGCGCCGAAGTTATTGCCGGCGTGACTGATTGTGACGGCCTTACCTGCATTAAACGCCACATTACCAAAGGTAGAAATCCCTGTATCAACACTATCTACGACGTTACCAGCAGTCGCGGCAAAAGTCGCCAGACCAGTGGTTGTCAGGTTAATTCCAGCGCCCAAGGTAAGATTGCTGGTTGTTGAGGTAATGGTCGCGGTGCCTGTACCTGATTGCGTGGCATTAGCGAGCGTCAAGGCATTGCTATCAGTGATCGATACGACCGAAGCTCCGGAAGCCGAATAACCAAGCGTAGTATAGTCACCCGTAACAGTAAGATTATTGGCTGCAACATTAAACGTCGCCACACCTGACACGGGATTTGTCGTCCCTACGGTTGTAGCAACCGTATTCTTCAATGTGAAATCCTTTGCGCGTGTGATGGATGTGGTCGCGATTGCATTGCTTTGACCCATGGTAACATTACCCGGGGCTGTTGCAGAACCTGCTTCGAAAGTAGCAGTGCCTGTGGCAGTAACAACGCCAGAATTCACAATATCACCGGCCAAACTTCTAGCGTTAACATCAGCAGCGGTGATAGTACCAAGATTAAGAGTGGTGTTTTCAATTACGGTCAGTGTACCTGTGCCCACATTGGAGATAATTTTTCCAAAAGAAGAGCTGGTAGATGCAGCTGTACCCAAGCTCACATTAGCATTTGTGGTATTGAGGGTCACATCACTACCAATCGTGACATTGTTAGCTGTCGTGCTGATAGTGCCTCCCGTTGAGGTCAGCGAGAGTGCTCCACCAAAAGAAAGCGTATCAGCGGCAGCGGAACCAATTGTGATATTACCAGCTGCTGTGATCGTGGTTCCAGCAGAGGTAGCTGTGCCAGTATCCAAGATCACTGCGTTTGTGTCTACTACAGTAATGCCACTCGCACCATTTTTCAGAACCAGTTTAGCGAAGTCGTTGCCGGCTGTTCCAAGTGTGATAGTTTTGGCATCAAACGTTGCCTTAGTGGCTGAGGTGATTGCACCTGTTTGGGTGATATTACCACCGGTTGATGTGACTGTTGCAGTTGGAGCCGTCAACGCACCGGTCAGTACGACATTGCCTGACGCTGACAGGCTCGCACTCGTAGCGGCTGAAATGGCAGCGCCGGCAGTGATTGTGCCGCCTGTTGTGGAAACAATAAGATCTTTGACTGCAGCAATAGCAGGAAGTGTCAGATTGCCTGTGCCATTAATTGTAACTGTGCCAGTAGCATTAGATGCAAGGGCCGCAAATGTAACCGCACCGGTAGTATTCACTGTGATATTCTTGCCGGCTGCTGTGGCAGAAAGAGAAACAGCGCCCGTACTGGTGACAGCACCAGAGTTGCTTAAGCTACCCCCTGTCGATGTGACACCAAGAGTACCAGAAATAGTGGACGCGCCGAGTGCCAAATCATTGGCATCGGTGATCAATGTATTACCACCTGTAGCAGAAACCGTGACTGAATCACCATCCAAAGTGATAGTACCCGTGCCTGCATTGATAGTAGTTGTCTTTGCTGCAGTGTTAGCAACAAATCCACTTGCTGTCGTGGTACTAACATTACCATTCGCCGTAGCCAAATTGGCATTCCCCTTAACTGTTGTAATATTTGTGCCCGCGAGCTCAAGCGCACCGCCAGCGGTCGCCACGTCTAGATTGCCACCAGCACCGCTCGTTGCATTAACAGAAAGAGCAGAACCTTGACCCAAGCGAGCAGTGCCACCCATGGAGCGGACATACAAATTACCGCTAATGGTGGCTCCGACATCAACGGCGTTACCAACGAGGTAAACATTGCCGTTACCACCGACCGTGGTGATCGTGGCCGCACCCGCAGCCCCTACCGTAACACCTGCTGTGGTTGTTCCCACATAGCTCAAGTCGCCATTGGCCGCAAAGTAGCCATCTGGCTCCTGCACTGTGCTAAGAACTAGACCAGCCACATTGATGTTAGCATTATTTGTGACTGTAATGCCGGTAGGATTAAGAATGAATACCTTACCATTCGAGGTAATAACACCATCAATGGTCGTCGCAGTCCCACCAGTAACCCGGTTCAAAACCGCAGAGGTAGCATCGGGGAGAAAGAAATTAACCGACTCACCACTATTGAGAGTATGGCCAGCTGAACCAAAGGCAGTCCACGTGAGGATAGCCTTATTGGGCGCAGTGACATTTAAGGTGGAGCCCGCCGTCTGGAATGTTACTCCAGCAGTGGTTGACACATTGGCGGAAGTCGTGCCGGGGAGAGCCCACAGCGGCGCAGGTAGCGTCGCCAAGGGACCCGCGACCAGCGCAGTGAGAAACAACTTTCTCACGGACAAGCTAGCAATCGGTTTATTCTTCATGTGGGTGGATAATAAGGCTGTTGTTGAGTTACGGTATTATGCCGTTACGAGAAGGCAGAAAGCGAAACGGCGGCACTCTTGGCAAGCCTAATTTCACACATCCCCCCAGCGGCTAGAACAGACTAACGAGAACAATCTGCCCTCAGCGGCCCGATTCAGACTCAAACGCTGACCTCCAGAGAACTTAATCCAACAGGAGCGCAACCGTTGAGATGATGCTAAAAATCACTAGTAACTTATTATGTGCTATTTCTGCATCTCTACGAGTGTTTAGTTTATCTTATCTGTGGTAGTTGCATTACGACTGGCCGTGCAGAACATTCCTGCGCTTGATCAATTACTCAGCGGGGGCAGGGACATTGTGCTTAAACGACAAGAGCACTGTTCCAAGCGTTTTGCGGTACCGATGCCAAGCAGGCGACGCCTCCATCAAGCCGCACTTAAGGTGCCAATTGAGGCTTGCGATGCCCAAACACTCGCTACTGATTCGCATGAACGCGGCAAAGCACGACATGCATCAGATACAGGCCCAGTAATCGGGAGATGAGGCCGCGCAGCCGTCGGGGACTTCATCATGCCAGCAATGCCGACACGCTTGTCGCGAACACAGGCGCATGAGCTTTGCGCCGCAATCGACAAACGGAGGATGCAGCTCAAATGGATCAAAAAAGTTGACCACTGGAAGCCTGAGAGGTGCTACTGTTTGAACGAGCCAGAAGATCCAAGACTGACGATGAAGGAGCCGTGCGCGATCCTTGTGTTGCCAAGCCCGAGCTTCTGCCATACGCCGCGCCCCGAGTCGGAGGAAACTTGCCGCCTGTTGGCGTCGATCATGAGATTTATCTAGCATATCCACTCTTTGGCGACAGGTAGATGACGGACTGGATGCGGCCGCAGATTTTCCCTGTGAACCGCAAACCATGTCCACTGGCCTATGCGGAGCGATCGGACTCGATGGCGATCGGATCATAGACGCTGCGCTATCGCCGGCATCAGGCGCATCCGGATTGCCCGTATCTGTGGCTCGCTCCGATGGCAATCCTGCCATATCAACTTTGGGCGAGCATCACGCATCTGTCATAGCCCGGCGGGCACGCGCATCTGCGTGCGGTGCTCTACTGGATGAAACTTAAATATTTTTTTAATTTGCTTTACTATAAGGCATTAGATCGTTTATTCACAAATCTGGAATGTCAGAGATTGTGACTCCCGCCTTAGCCAGACTCATGGAGTAGCAACGATCTAGTTTGAGAGATCCATGAGGTGGCGAAGCCCGCCGTCATGGGTTCGCTGTAGTAGCCAGAGAGGCGTGGTCCTAGTGTTCTGAGCGATTAAAGCGTGCAATAAGTCAGCAGCTCTGATCTCCTGCGTGATGGCCCATGGCAGACCCCTGGTGGAATTGGTGTTAAGTGCGGAAGAATCCGCCAAGCTCACGACCATGGCCCGGCGGCCAAAGTCGGATCAACGCAGCGCGTTGCGCGCGAGGATCGTGTTGGATTGCGCGCGCGGGCTGAGCAACACCGCGGTGGCGAAGCGTTACGCGGTGACGCTGGCGACGGTCGGCAAGTGGCGGCAGCGGTTCGTGACGCAGCGGCTTGCCGGTTTGGGCGATGCGCCGCGGCCGGGACAACCACGCAAGATCACGGATGCCAAAATCGAGGCCGTTGTCACGCGCACCCTGGAGAGGAAGCCCGC
>JACRHS010000007.1 GCA_016217595.1 Opitutia bacterium
GGAGCACGAGGTTTGCGGCCTTGGGCCGCTCCTCGATCGCTTCGTGGAACCTGCGCCTGGCGTGCGCCCAGCAGCCCACCCGCACGATCCCCGCCGTCTTGCGCTCGTGGCTGGCGTACGCCCCGTACTGGTCGGACTGCAGTACCCCTTTGAAGCTGCCCAACAGTGACGACAGTTCGTCGTGACCGCGCGTTTCCCGGAACGAGAACACGACGTCACCGCCCGGGCGACTGATCACCCAGAGGTACGCTTGGAGAGTTTTGCCCCGATCATGGTCCGGGTCGTTACAGCGGATCGGCGTCTCGTCGGCTTGGAGGTAGTTGCCGGCCATCAAGCCCTGATGCATGTGTCGGTAGATCGGTTCCAGCCACAGGGCGGCCACTTCCACCCAGTTCGCGCTTCACCAGGCGCGCCGGCACCAGATCGATCTCAAAGGTGCGTTCCTCCCCGATGCGCTCGTAGAGCGCGGGGGCCTGCTGCACCGCCGCAGGCACGATTTCAACGGTTTCGGTAACGGGCACATGTGCGAAGGTCTCCGCCGGCGTACGGCGCGGCTCACGGGTTTGGCTGCGCTCGTAAACTATGGTCTCGGTTTTCTGCTCCACGGCGGCACGGGCCGCTTCGACCTCGGCGAACGCGAGCTGCCGCTGGGTGACATCAAGCTTCTCACTCCTGCCCCCGCCGAACAGTCGGCGCTTGGAATGACGGCAGGCGAACCTCGGCAAACTTGACCGCCGGCTTCGCCACCGTGGTTGGTCCCGCCTTGGCCATCCAGCCGGCAAAGGTCGAGTACTTGATCGCTTCGCGCTGTGCAAACCGGGCCATCGACATCCCGCTGGCTCGGTACGCAGCCATCAACGCCAGCCGCTCGGACTTTGGCATTACCCGCCGGCCTCGCGTATCGCGTCTCTCCCCCATATCAATGACCTCCGTTGTGATTACGCCCATCCCCACAGCTTACACTGTGGTAATCCGACCGGCTAGGAGGCTGCCGGTCGGACGCTTACGGCAGACCGTGGTGGCGCATCAAGCCGCGAAAGGCGTGCAGAGTGCCCTTGAACTGCTGATTGGGGCGCGCCTGGCAGGCGAGCACGTAGTGGCTGTAACGATCACACACTGTCAGCGGATCGCACCGCTGCTGATCGCCCAGCAGGAACCAGTCTTTGAAGTCCACCGTCCAGACGTGATTGGGCTGCGTTGGCTGCGTCAGTCCGTCGTTGCCCGCACAAAGGCACCTGGGCGCCGCCGGACGCTCAGGCCGTGGCGGCGCAGAATCTCGGCAATCGAGCTGCACGCGGGCGGGCGCTCGATCATGTGTTTCGCCTCCAGCACGACCTGCAGTTTCCTCGGCCCCCCAGGTGCGATGCAGTCGGCGCTCGGCCAAAATCAGCGTTTCCCGAGGGGAAGTGGCTTGCTCGGGCGCATGTAGCATGCCTCCCTCCTCCAGCCATCTTTGCGATGTTTTTATACGTTTGATTACAAACTGGTATGAGCTCGCGGCGTACGGTTCGATCTGTCGGCAGTTGCCCTGCGACTTGGTTCAGAAAACTCTGTCGCCATGCCGTTCCACGCGAGAATGCGACATGCGACTGTGAGCGTTATCTTTTGCTGCGCAATCTTACGCATACGCCTCTATTTGCCGTTTTACCACAGATCGCTTTGCTAATGTAACAATGATTTTTCGGCCCCTCAGCCACTGGTGGCCCTACCGCTCGGTGTGGGGAGTCTTGTTCGTCGGCATAATTTTGTCGGTGGGAGGCTATTGGCAAACCCACCGATGGGCACAATCACGCACCGAGCAGGCATTCATGCGACGGGCCGATGCGCGGCATGCTTTAACACAAGAAGTCATCAACCACTACGACGATGCCCTGTTTGCACTGCACAGTCTTTTCGTCGGCAGTGAGGACGTTTCTCGACAAGAATTTGAACGTGTTGCGAGTGGCGTACTGGCAAAGTACCCCGGCATCGCCGCGCTCGAGTGGGTACCGTCGGTCACAGCCGCGCAACGACCGAGCATCGAAGCCCAGGTCACACGCGAGCTCGGCCGGCCCTTTTATTTTACAGAGCGAAACGCCAGCGGCGCGATCCAACCAGCCGCTAGCCGCCCGGAGTATCTGCCGATTCTCTACGTGGTTCCCCTGACCGGTAACGAACCTGCACTCGGTTACGATCTCAGCATCGGCCCTACTCGCGCAACCCTTGCGCAGGCTCGACAAGAACGCCGCGTCGCCATGACTCCACTTCTGCAATTGGTGCAGGAAAAGACCGAGCTGGAACCCAGCATGATCTGGGCCCGTCCGGTTTTTGCCGACGGCCCGACTGGCGAACGCTTTTGTGGCTATGTGCAGGCGGTATTCCGGGTGCGCCCCATGTTGGAACAGGCCATCACGCGTCATGCCTACGCCATCCTGGAAACATTGATCGTTAATCCGCAGGAGAAAAATCCGGCCCAACGCACCATTCTCTACCACACTGGCGAAGCCACCATCACCACCCGCCCGCTTCCCACCGAAGCGGAGTTCGCTCATGACCTGATCCAAACACGCCAACTCAAAGTCGGTCCGCACGAGTGGCGCGTGCTTTACCGTCCACGCCAGATTTGGCTGCAAGAGCAAGCCAGCGCCACGCCCGGCCTCGGTCTGGGCGCCGGCCTGTTGATTACAGGGCTGCTCGCCGGTCTTTTCTGGCAACTGAATCGCCAGGCGCAGCTGATCAAAAAACAGGTCGCCGAACAAACCGCTGCCTTGCGCGAGAGCCGACGCGAACTTGAGGCGTTAATCGATGAGTTGCCCGGCGCCGTCTGCCGTTTCTACACGGACGATCAACTGACCCCCATCTACATAGCCGGCCAATTCAACAATCTCACCGGTTTCGACCCCGATGAGATGATCGATGGCAAGGTTTCGCTGGGCTCGCGCATGCATCCCGACGATCTGGTCGCGGCCCGCCGCTGTCTGCAGGAGGCGATTGAGCAGCGCAAACCCTATGAATTCACCGTGCGCTTCGCGCACAAATCCGGGGAGGAACGCTGGCTGCTCACCCGCGGCCGGCCGGTCTACGGCGACGATGGCAAGGTCGTCTGCCTTGAAGGCCTGGTGCTCGATTTCACCGCCCAGCACACCGCCGAAACCGAAAAACTGACGCTCGAGCGCAAGATGCTCGAAACCCAAAAACTGGAAAGCCTCGGCGTGCTCGCCGGAGGCATCGCACACGATTTCAACAATCTGTTAACGGGAATCGTGGGCAATGTCGGCCTCGCCCGGCTCGATCTGCCGCCGAGTTCGCCGGTGACACCAAGCCTGCAACAGATCGAATCGGCCGCCTTGCGTGCCGCGGAGCTCTGCCAGCAGCTGCTCGCCTACTCCGGCAAAGCCCGCTTTGCCATCAGCCCGATCCGGCTCAGCGAATTGATCGAAAGCACCGTCACGCTGCTCCGGATTTCGATCAGCAAGCAGGCGCAATTACATCTGGAACTGGTTTCCGAGCTGCCGCTGGTCATGGCCGATGCCACGCAGCTCCGCCAGATCGTGATGAATCTTGTGATCAATGCCTCCGACGCCATCGGCCAACGGCCCGGGACGATCACTGTGCGCACCGGATTCCGGGCCTTCACCGCGGCAGAGCTGCAAGCCTGCGCCATCGGCCGCGAACTTCCTCCGGGCGATTTCGTTTTTCTGGAGGTGACCGACACCGGCTCCGGCATGTCGCCAGAAACGCTGGCCCGTATCTTTGAACCGTTCTTCACGACAAAGTTCGCCGGTCGTGGGCTCGGCCTCGCGGCCGTACTCGGAATTGTCCGCAGCCACGGAGGAGCGCTCCAAGTAGAGAGCGAACCCGGCCGCGGCACCCGCTTTGCCCTGCTGCTGCCTCCCGCCGCCCCCAACGCGGCACCGGCACACCTGCCAACGGCCAACGATGGCACATGGCGACACTCCGGTGCCGCACTCGTGGTCGACGACGAAGAGCCCGTGCGCAACATCACGGCGCGCCTGCTCAAAACTTTCGGGCTTCACTCCGTTACCGCTCCCGATGGAGAGCAGGCACTGGCCTTGTTCAAATCCTCACCGCAACGCTTCGAAGTTGCGGTCATCGATTTGATCATGCCCGGCCTTACCGGGGAGGAAACCTTGATCCAGCTCCGCCAAATACGGCCCGACCTGCGCGTCCTCATCATCAGCGGCTATTGCGACAAACTCGATTCCACCGCCGCCTCCTCCACCAGCGCGCCGACGGAATTTTTGCAAAAACCCTTCACCCGCGAGGCACTGGAAAAAAAGCTCCGGACGCTGTGGGGAACGAGCTGACACGTCCCAAAAGGCAGCCGCAAATTCTGGCCCGTATGCTGGAACGCGATTTGCACTCGCGCGCCGGACCGTTAGCGTGAGCCCTCTTTTTCCACCAACGTGTCCGCCACCACCACCGCCACACCCGTCCCCGGGCCTCGCCGCCCCCTCTCGCTCGGCGTCATTTTTCTGACGCTGTACATCGATCTGGTCGGGTTCTCCATCATCTTCCCGCTCGGGCCGGACATGCTCGATTATTATCTGAAGCTGGAAGGCCGCGACGGCGTGCTCGGCTGGCTGCTCAGTCATACCGAGGCGTTGGCCCATACGCTGGGCAACGAACATCATTTCGAGGTGGTGCTCTTCGGCGGCGTGATCAGTTCCCTGTTTTCCCTGCTGCAATTCGTGCTCGCGCCGTTCTGGGGCTCCCTCTCCGACCGACAAGGCCGACGCGGCGTGCTGCTGCTCACGGTGGCCGGCACCGGGCTGGGCTATCTCCTGTGGGTATGCAGCGGCTCCTTCTGGCTTTTCCTGCTCTCGCGGATCGTCTGCGGCGCATTCAGCGGCAACCTCTCGGTGGCCACGGCCGCAGTGGCCGACGTCACCACGAGAGAGGAACGTGCCCGCGCCATGGGCATTGTCGGCGCCGCGTTTGGTCTCGGTCTCGTCACTGGTCCGATGCTCGGTGCGCTCACGGCACACTACAACCTGCTGAACGCTCATCCCGGGCTCGCACGTTTCGGCATCAATCCCTTCACCCTGCCGGCGCTCATCGCCTTCGCCATGTGCGCGCTGAATCTCGTCTGGATCAGTCTGCGTTTCCGTGAAACCCTCGGCCCGGCCGCGCAAGCCGAGGCGCGGGGCAGTGAGCGGGAACGCAATCCGCTGCGCGCCATCCTTGCCCTCAAAAACCCCGCGGCCCGCCAGATCAACCTCGTGGCGTTCGTGTACTCGATCGCGTTTGTCGCCATGGAAGCGACCCTGACCTTTCTCTCGGCCGAACGCTTCGGCTACACGGCGCGTCAAAACGGCTATCTCCTGGGCTTCCTCGGCGTGTGCTCAATCGTCACCCAGGGCGTGATCGTGCGCCGGTTGCTCAAAACGATGGAGGAAATCCACGTGCTCGGTTGGGGCTTGGCACTGTCCGCCGCCGGTTTGCTTTGGACCGGCCTGGCAACGGCACCGTGGATGCTCTACAGCGCCATCGTGCTGTCCTCGATCGGCTCGGGTTTGGTGAATCCGGCTTCGACCGGTCTCATCTCCCTCTACAGCGGCGCCAACGAGCAAGGCCGCGTGCTCGGCATTTTCCGCTCGCTCGGCGCATTGTCCCGTGCCTTCACCCCGGTGCTGGCGGGGGTCGTTTTTTGGCTCTTCGGTTCGTGCTCGATCTACGTGGCGAGTGCGCTGCTCGCCCTCGTTGCGCTCGGGCTCTGCACCAAGCTGCCTAAACCGGTCAAATGAACCCGGCAAATCCAACTGCCCGCGCCCCTCGGCCCCGGCGCATCGGCCGGGCGCTGATGTTTGCCCTGGCCCTCGGCCTGCTCGTGGCGAACGTCCGCGCCGGTTGGTTCAGCCGCGAGCCGCCCCGCCCGGGCCGCACCACGCTCGACGCGCCACAAGTCATCCTCCCGGCGCAAATGGTGGACAATTATCTTGTCGTCACCGCCAAGTGGGATCGCCGCGGCCCCTATAATTTCCTCCTCGATACCGGCGCGTCCAAAACCATCGTCTCGCCGGTCCTCGCCGAGCGCTACGGCGACAAATCGCCGCAAGCCGCGCCGGTCTTGCGCGACATGCTGGTCAAATCGGCCGAGGGCGAAATCACCACCCTGCGCGCCGTGCGACTGCGGAGGATCGAGCTCGGCGACGCCCACTTTGAAGAAGTGGACGCGCTTGTGCGCGATTGCACCGACTTGTCCGTGCACCTCGGACTGCGCATCGATGGCATTCTCGGATTTCCGCTCTTTCGCGAGACATTGCTGACGCTGGATTATCCGCATCAACGCGTGCTGCTCGCCTCGAATCGCGGCGCCTCGGCTTTGCTGCCCGGCGAGACGATCCCGTTCAACAACGAGAGCCGCACGCCGCTCATTTTGTTGCGCGTGGGCGACCGGGCGTTCACCGCGCTCATCGATTCCGGCAACGATTCTGCGCTCTGCCTCAATCCGGTCGGTCTCGAAGTGACCTTTGCACAACCGCCGCGTCCCGGCGCGCTCGTGGCCACGCTCACCGGCGACCATCAGCCCACCGTCGGCCGCCTCACGCAGACCCTCATGCTCGGTCGCTTCGCACTGTCTCAACCGGTCGTCGAAGTGACCGACGAACTCACGCGCATCGGCGGCGCGATGCTACGGCATTTCTCCGTGACCTTCGACCAGGAGCACAATCGCGTGACGTTTTATCGCGAGAAAACCGAGCCCATCCAGTTTCCGCCCCGCCGCAGCTCGGGTCTGAGTTTCACCAAGGTCGGCGCCTACTGGCGCGTCGTGGGCGTGATCCCGGGCTCGCACGCCGCCGAACTTAAAATCGAAATCGGCGATCTGGTCACGCGCATCAATGGCGAGCCGGTCGAGCGCTGGGGGCCGGAACGGTTCGGCACCTTGGTGAAGCAGTCTTCGGACATCGCGTTTACGTTTCTCGTCGGCCGCCGCGAAGTGGAGACGCGCGTCAACGTCCTCGTGCTGGTGCCGTAGCGCCGGCGCGTACCGACGCGCCGGCCGGTCGGAGAATCAATCGTGCTTGCGGCGCAAAAGAAACGCGCCGGCGCCGTCATGGCCCGTTTCCCAAGGCCGGCTGAGCGCCTGCCCTTCGAGGGCGAAACGTTCGCCGTGTTTGCGCAGAAAGGCCGTCACCACCCGCTCGTTTTCCTCGGTATCAAGGCTGCACGTCGAGTAGACGAGCCGGCCGCCCGGCTCCACCATGCGCGCGGCGGCCAGCAGCAAAATCATTTGCTGGCGGCCATGTTTGTCGAAATCGCCCTCCTGCAGCCGCCATTTCACGTCGACGCGATGCCGCATGACGCCGGTGTTGGTGCAAGGCACATCCACCAATACCGCGGGAAAATCGGTCGGCAGCCGGTGCGCTTTCATCTGCGCATAAAGCCCGTGACTGGCGTCGGCCTCGACCAAGGCCACATCCACGCCATTCACGCGCGACAGATTTTCGCGCAGCCGCGCCTGCCGGTCGCTCGGCAAATCCACCGCCACAATGCGTCCGGCCATCCCCGCGCCCGCCGTGCCAGTATTGCCCCGGCACAGCGCATCGGCGATTTGCAGCGTCTTGCCTCCCGGCGCGGCGCACAAATCGAGCACCGCCTCACCCGGCTTGGGGGCCAATAGCTCCACTGCCAGCCGGGTCGAAGGATCTTGTAGGTAAAGCTGGCCGCTGGCCAACAACGCTTCCACCTCGGCCCAGTGCCCGGAGGTCACCTCGAAGAAACCGGCCCACTGCGTCGGAGTCAGCCAGGCCGGCGGCGGCGCATCCACCCGCCAACGGGCGTAAACCGGTGCCGGGCGTTGGTTCCATTCCAACAAGGTGCGGGTGGCTTCCGCACCAAACTGCGTCAACCAGCGGCGAACCAGCCATTCTGGATGAGAAAAATATTCGGCCAAGACTGCGGCCGAGGCCAGCCGCGGCGGCGCCGGGCGCTCGGCCAACGCGATGGCCAGCTTGCGCACCACCGCATTGACCAACCGGGCCTCGACCGGGCTGGCGAGCGATTTGGCGCGCTCGACCGCATGGTGCACAATTTTTGCGGTCAGATTCTCCGGGGTGGCAGGCGGCGTGGCCGGATTGAGCTGCGCCTCTATGAGCTCGTAGCCAGCCACCCGCAGAATGGCCCGCAGAATCAGACGCGGCGGCCGCGGCACCAAACGCCCGATCTCGGCGGCCAGACGCCCCTCGTGACGGACCACACCATACACAAGATGCTGGCAACGAGCCCGCTCCACGCCGGTAAACATTGCCGGCAAATGCGCCATCAGATCGTCGATCCGCTCGCGTTGGTCGAGCCAGCGCGCGACCAGCCGCGCGGCTTCGGACCACGGTGATAGGAGAGGCTTTTCAGGAGCAGGATGCATAATAGTGTGGCACCACCGGCCCGGGCAACTGCCGCACGCGCGACGCAAGACGCCGCGACACACAGTTTGACAAGGCTCAGCAATGTCCGTTCAACTCATCGATTCAGGCTCACCATCACGCAACCATGAATTCCGAAGCCGTCTCCGCGCTCATCGCTAAAAACCCGTCTCTCAAGACGGCCAAAGCCAAACTCGAGGCTATGGCCCCCGGTGCTTATGTCATGCACAAGAGCTGGGGTTTCGGCCAAATCCGGAAATACGACGACGGCGCACAAAAGCTCGTCATCGACTTTCAGGGTAAGAAAGCCCATCCGATGGACCCGGCTTTCTGCATCACCACCATGGACGTGCTTTCGCCCAAGCATTTGCTGGTGCGCAAAGAGACCGAGTCCGAGCGGATCGCCAAGTTGATCGCCGAAGATCCCGCCCAGCTTGTTGCGGAAGCGCTGCTCGCCTATCCCAACAACGCCACCACCGCCATCGACCTCGAAATCACCCTTGGCCAGGTGCTCGGCGAAGAGAAATTTAAGAAATGGTGGTCCACCGCCAAAAAGGCCATCGCCAAGGATCCGCGCATCGCCGTTCCCGTCAAAAAGACCGAATGCTACGTGCTGCGCGACGAACCGGTCTCAGCCGAGACCGAGCTGATCGAACAGTTTAACGCCACCCGCTCCGCCCGCCGCCGCATCCAGCTCGCCGAAGAGCTGTACGCCACAGCTACCAAGCAGGAGGTCAAAGCCGACTTCGCCGCCATCCTCAAGGGCGTGGCCGATCCGGTTAAAGACTCCAACCAGCTCGACGCCGCCGAGCGTCTATACGGCGCCGCCGTGCGCGACAATCTGGCCAAGCTCGCCGGGATCGACGCCGCGACCCTCGAACCCTCGCAGTCTTCACTCGTCAGTGTTGCCCGCGATCTGCCGGCCATCGCCGAGAAGATCCCGGTCCACTTCCAGCGCCGTTTCCTCGATCTCACCAAGGCCACGCACCCGATCGAATGGCGCGACATCCTTTTCAATTTGCTGAAGTCCTCGCAGGGCAAATTCACGACCGAAGTCATCAACTTCCTCGTGGAAAACGACTGCACCGAGGAGCTCGCGACCACGCTCAAGCGCTGGCAGACCGAGCAAAACCTGCGCGCCCCGGTCCTGCTCTGGATCGTCAAGAACCGGCATTCGAAGAAATTCGCCAAGCTGGTCAACGACCTGATCACGCCGCGCCTGCTCAGCGCCATCTTCTTCGCCATCGATTACGAGGCCCTGCAATCCTCCAGCTCGCGCCGCATCCCGTTGGGCGACGTGCTGAGCGAAGACACCGACCTGATCCCTGATCTGCTCGCCGCCGCCGACAGCGAGACCGCCCGCGACCTCGCGAACACGCTGATGCTGAATCAAGGTTTCGAGGAGCTCACCAAGAAGTCCCTCCTCGCGCGTTTCATCAAAATCTTCCCCTCGATCCAGTCGCTGGTGGCCGCCGACGCCGAGGGCAAGGACGAGCAACTCATCGTTTCCCACGCGAGCTACGAACGCAAACGCGAGGAGTACGAGACCCTCATCTCGAAAAAAATCCCCGAGAACTCCCGCGCCATTGCCGCCGCCCGCGAACATGGCGACTTGCGCGAGAACTCCGAGTTCAAGATGGCCAAGCAGGACCAGCAGGTCCTCATGGCACAGAAGACCCAGGTGCAACGCGACCTCGCCCGTGCCCGCGTCGCCGATTTCAAGGACGCCAACACCGCTCAAGTGGGTATCGGCAATGTGGTGGAGTTGAAGACCGACACCGGCGCGGTTGCAACCTACACCATCCTCGGTGCGTGGGACAGCGATCCCTCGCGCAACATCGTTTCCTACAAGACGCCGCTCGGGCTCGCCCTGCTCGCCAAGAAGAATGGCGACCGCGTGACGGTGAAGACCGGCACCACTGAGGAAAATTATACGATCGTGAAGATCTCGCGCTACGTCGACGTGGCCGGCGCGTAAGGATAATCTTGCGCCGATGCAGCCGCCCGGTTCGCTGGGCGGCTCATCCCCTCCATGCTGCTCCTGCTGAAAGGCTTTGTTATCGGCTTTGCGGTGGCTGCGCCCATCGGGCCGGTCGGGCTGCTATGCATCCGCCGTTCGATTATCGAAGGCAAGAAGGCGGGCATCATCACCGGCCTGGGCGCCGCAGTGGCGGATACCTTGATGGCCTTTGTCGCCGTCTTCGGCGTGACCTCGGTCACCTCGTTTATCACCTGCCATAAATTTTTCTTCCGACTGCTTGGCGGTGCGCTGTTGGTCGCGATGGGACTCTGGGCGATGCGGGCGCGCGCACCGGTTCGTGCCGCCACCAGCCCGCTGCATGCGCCCAATCTGTACGTCGCGTTTTGCTCTACCATCGTGCTGACGCTGGCCAACCCGATGACGATCCTGTCGCTGCTCGGCATCTTCACCTTTTTCGGCGTGATGCTGCACACCGACGGGCTCTTGCAGCCGAGCTGGCTGTTGTTGGGCGTCTTTCTTGGCTCCACCGCCTGGTGGATCCTGCTCGCCTATTTCGCCGAGTGGTTCGGCCGGAAGCTCAACACGAATCTCCTGCGCTCAATCAACATTGGCGTCGGCGCGCTTCTCCTCGCCTTCGGCCTCTACGAACTGGGCCGCCTGGCATTCGGATGATCGGGGGGCGCGCCACGCCCTGTGAGTAAACGTTAATAATCATTCCGGTCGCCAACGCCGGCAGGTGTGATTTTCTCGGGGCCATGAAGCTCCTATCCCTTGGTTTTGTCGCGCTCACATGTGTCGCCACGGCCTGGATGCCAGCCGCAGACGTCACCCCCGCTCCATCGCCCCGACCGCTCGCGCTCATTCCCGTGCCGGCCGAATTGATCATCGGCACCGGCAGCGGCTTCACCCTGCGTCCCGACACACGGCTCAGCCTGATCCAGGCGCCGGCGGAAATTGCCACAGTGACCGCGCAACTGCGCGAACTGCTGGGCCCATCGACTGGCGCCAAGCTGCCCGACGGCCCCGCGCAACTCGATGCCGACAATGCCATCGTGTTCAACTTCGACGCCCGGCGATTCCCCGCCGCCCTCTCGGCTAAAACATCGCCCGAGGCCCACGCCCTGACGGTCGATGCTCAGCGCATCCAAATTCACGCCCGCACCGCCGCTGGCGCCTTTCTGGCCATGCAAACGCTCCGCCAGCTGCTCCCCCCGCAAATCGAGCGGCTTGATGCCGTCAAGGGAGTGGCCTGGACCGTGCCCGCGGTGCAGATACATGATGAGCCCCGCTTCCGCTGGCGCGGACTCCTGCTCGATGTCGGGCGGCACTTTTTCACCGTCGCCGAGGTCAAAAAACTCATCGATTTGATGGCGCTGCAAAAACTCAACGTCCTGCACTGGCACCTGACCGAGGACCAGGGCTGGCGCATAGAGATCAAGAAATACCCGCGCCTCACCGAAGTGGGAGCATGGCGGGCCGAGTCGCCGCTTCGCGGCAACCGCAAGCAGGGCGACCGCGTGCGGTACGGCGGTTTCTATACCCAAGATCAAATCAAGGAGGTGGTGGCCTATGCCGCAGCGCGCTTCATCACTGTGATGCCCGAGATCGATCTGCCCGGCCACTCCTCTGCCGCCATTGCCGCCTACCCTGAGCTGGGCAATAGCGACATCCCCAATTACGCCCCCAAGGTGCAGACCCGTTGGAGCGTTCACCCCTACACCTACGCGCCCAAGGAGCAGACGTTCACTTTCATCGAAGATGTGCTGCGGGAAGTAATGGCCCTGTTCCCGAGCCGCTACATTCACATCGGCGGCGACGAAGCGCCCAAGACCCAGTGGAAAGCTTCGCCTTTCGCGCAAACCTACATGCGCGAGCACAACATCAAGAACGAGGAAGAGCTGCAAAGTCACTTCATCAGCCGGGTCGGTCGTTTCCTCTCCGCCAACGGTCGTCAGCTGATCGGCTGGGACGAAATCCAAGAAGGCGGCGTGCCACCCGGCGCGGCGGTGATGATCTGGCGCCGGTTACCTCTCGCCAAAACTCCCGGAAGCAAGCCAACGCTCAATTGGTCACTGATGACCCAGCCGCTCAAGGCTGGCGCCGAAATCGTGATCACCCCCAGCTCGCATTTTTACCTCGACCACTACCAAGTGCCCGCCACGGAAACGGCCAACGAGCCTGAAGCCATCGGCGGGTCAACCACGCTGGCCCACGCCTACGATTTCGAGTTGCCGATGGATCAGCTCACCCCGGCGGAGCAGGCGCGCATCATCGGGCTGCAAGCGGCGCTTTGGACTGAGTTCATCTGGGACTTCCCCAAGATCGAGTACATGATGTTCCCCCGCGCCTGCGCTCTCGCCGAGGTCGCCTGGTCGCCACGCACTCAACGCAATTTCGAGCAATTTCAGGGACGGCTGACCGAGTTTCAACGCCGCCTCGACGAGCTGGGGGTGCTTTATCACAAGCCCGGCGCGAATCCGCGCAAGACTGTGCAGTAAACTGCCACGGCCCGCGACCGCGGACATGTCCCGCGATCGCACAATTACTTATCAATTGCCCCTTGCGGCAGCGCCGTTGGCGCAACTGCTTATAATGCTCACGCCTTCAGGCCGGGACTTCGCTGAGCAAACGGGCAAATACCATCTTGCCGCCGGCCGAGGGCAGGATGCTGACGATCTCTGCGTCCACGCGTTTGCCCAGGTGCGCGCGTCCGTTGCTCACGACCACCATCGAGCCATCTTCAAGATAACCGATCGCCTGCCCTTCCTCTTTGCCGGCGCGCATCAACTCCACCTGGAGCGTTTCACCCACCATCACCTCTGGCCGCAATGCGCGGGCGAGGTGACTCAAATTGAGCCATTGCACGCCGTGAAACTCGGCCATCTTGGCGAGGTTGTAGTCGGTGGTGAGCAGCTTCGCGCGCATCGATTGCGCCACGAAGACAAGCTTCGCATCCAAATCCTGCCGCTTGGCGACATCGCTCTCCACAATGCGAATTTCGATCCGTTTAATTTTTCGCAGCTCGTTGAGCACTTCGAGCCCACGCCGCCCACGCGCCTGACGATGCAGATCGCTGGAGTCGGCGATGCTCTGCAGATCCTGCAGCACAAACCGCGGAATCACCAATACCGCGCTCAGAAAACCGCTCTCGCACACCCGGGCGATGCGCCCATCAATCAACGCGCTGGTGTCCACCACGACCAAGGGAACATCCACTTCATGCGGCACGAAGCGCACGTAGGGGATCACGAGATTAAACTCATCCTTCCCGCGCAGGGCGATCACGGTGCAGAGATACGTCGAGATCAGGAATAACCCCAACTGCGAGAGAAACACCAGCTGCGGGTCGCCTTTGGCGAAGAGCGGCGACACGCCGATCATGTGCGAAATCAGCGTCCCCACCGCCAGCCCGAAGGTAATCGCCGACAAACCGCGCAGCGAAAAACCCTTCAACAAAATATCCACCAGAACAGCCAACGCCCCCAGCAGAAAACCGACAAAAGCAGCGAGACCACGGTGCATATCCCATTCGGGGACGGTGTAGCACACCAGCCAGCCCGCGACGGCGCAGAGCGGAATAAAAAAGAGCCGGATCGCGAGGATGGTTTTCTGCATGGCGTTATGCGTTGTCCGCAGGGGTCAGTTTAGAAAACAAGCGATCAATAAAGGTAAGCCAACACCCGCGACCGTCAAAGTGCAGAGGAGAAAAAGGGTGCGGCGGGCCTGAGATTGTTCGTTGGGCGAATCCTCCATGTGTTCTGTACTCCACTCAACCATCGTTAGATGACAATCCAATACTGGCTTCCACGCATCACAGACAGTGCTTCTTTTGGCAGCGTCGGTCCCCCCGTTTTTCCCGGAGCTATTACCCCCTATATCCCGGGACGATCTCGCGATCTTCACGAAAAGACAGTTGTCCACCACTTCTCCCGGTGCGCTACTTGCTCGGTCGCCGTACACTTTTTGCCATGATGTCCCGCCTCTTCCTCCTCAGCTTGTTTTTTTGTCTCGGACTATTCGCCGCGCCCGCCGAAACCGTCTCCCGCAGCGAAGCGCTCGCCGCCATTGCCACGCTCGAAAAAAGCGTACTGAGTCCGACAGCCGCAGACGCCGCCAGCGCCATCACCCGTTTCGCCGAGGACAGCGAGGAAGTATTTATCACCATCGGGGAAGAGACCATGCCGTGGGTCAAAGATATGACCGGCCCCGATGCCCCCATCCGCGCCCGGCTCACCGCCGTGTACATTGCCGGCAACGTCAAAGCCCAGCTCGCCCGCAAGCGCGCCGAAGACGATCCTTATAGCGGCTGGATTTTCCTGCTCAAAGCCTACCGCGAGGTCCGCACGGCGATGCCGCGTATCCGCATTCCCGAGATCGAGGATCTCCAAGCGAAAGAAAAAGCCGGCACGCTCAAGCGCGACGCCGAGAAGCTGCGCAAAAAAGAGGAGTGTGCGATGCGCCCCGACATCGTCTGATCCGCGCGTTTTACTGCTGGCGCTGGTTCTCCGCGGTGATGCGCTCCCAGACCCTGGCCATCTCCTGAACCCGCTCGGGCTGCTGCGCGGCGAGATTGTGCGACTCGGCGCGGTCGGTTTTCAAATCGTAGAGTTCCCACGGCTGCCCACGCGCAGCGACGATCTTCCAATCGCCCTGCCGCAACGCGCGGTTGCCTTCATGCAGCCACCATAACGCCTCGCGCGTGATCGCTCCATCCTTGGCCAAGAGCCGCATCAGACTGCGCCCCGGTGCGGGAGGGATCGGCGTGCCGTTCCAGTCAGCGGGCTTGGTGGCGCCGGCCAATTCGAGCGCTGTGGGCACAAAGTCTATCAGGTGCACCGGCGTGTGGCGCAAATCGCCGCGCGCGATGATTCCTTGCGGCCAATGCACGATGAATGGCGAACTGATGCCGCCTTCATGCACCCACGTTTTGTGGCGGCGAAAGGGTGTGTTGGCGGCACTGGAGAACCCCGGCCCGAGACACAGATAGGTGGCTGCGCTGCCCGGAGCCGCGGCCGGATCGTGTCCGCCGTTGCGCACCATAATCTCCGCGCTGGCGCCGTTGTCGGAGGCGAAGAAGATAACGGTGTTGTCGAGCGCCCCCATCGTTTTCAGTTGCGCGAGGACGCGACCGATCTCGCGGTCCATGCGATCCACCATGGCGGCGTGAATCGCCATCTTGGTCGCTTGAAAACGACGCTGCTCGTCGGTGAGCTGGTCCCACGGATGTGGCCGGTTGACCTCCCCCGGACCGAGTTTTTCGAGCGCGGCCGGGAAATGATAAGGCGGCCCCACGTCGCGTTCGATGGCCGAGAGACCGGGCGGCACGAGCTGCAACGCGCGTTGCCGGGCGTACCGCTCCTCGCGCAATTTCTCCCAGCCGGCCAGGTAGCGATCGCGATAACGGGCGATATCCTCCGGCAGCGCATGGAGCGGAAAATGCGGTGCAATGAACGCGAGGTAATGAAAAAAGGGCCGGCCGGGATAGTGCGCAGCGTGTTCGCGCAGGCATTCGATGGCGTGATCCGCGACCGCAGCGGTGGCGTAGTAACCGGATGCATCGGCGGCGGGCACGACCGGCTGATCGTCGCGCATGTTGCCCTTCGCGGTGAAATAATTGCCCTGATTGCGCAGATCGAGCGAGCGGTCGAAACCGGCGGCAAGCACCGGCCCGTCGATGTGCCACTTGCCGCTGTGGTAGCTGCGATAGCCGAGCGGCCGCAGGAAATCCGGCAACAACCGCGCCCACTCCGGACGCTTGTTCTTGTCGCCCCCCGCGTTGCTCTTGTCGGTGAACGTATCGCGATTCACTTGCTGAGCGTAGTAACCCGTCATCAGAGCGGCCCGGCTGGGCCAGCAGCGCGCGGTGCTGTAGGCCTGCGTGAAACGCAGCCCTTCGCCGGCCAGACGATCGAGATTGGGCGTGGCAATCTCTCCTCCGTAGCACCCCAGATCGGAATAACCGAGATCGTCGGCGAGAATGAAAAGAATGTTGGGACGCGTCGGCGCGGGCGCGGAGGCGGGTGTCGCGATCACTCCATCGCCGCAGAAGACAGCGACCAACAGCCAGACCGCCCAAGCACTGCCTCGGCGCACGCCTGAGACACTTGAAATATCCATTCCCTCACAATGCGAAGCCGGCACGGCCGGTAAAACCGAAAGCTCCGTCAAGCACCGCAATTCGCGGCCGGGCTCAGATTTTGTTTTCTGCCAACGGCCGCCGCGCCACGGCGAACACCGACGAGCCCCACGCCCAGCGTCCGCCCAGTTGCAGCCACGCGTGCTCCGCCGCCATCACCCCGCGAAACGCCCATTCGACCGGCAGGGGGAATAGTTTCACGTCGCTGGTGTCGCTCTTCCGGCGAAACAGTTTTCGCTTCGCCACGATGAGCGGAAACGGCAGCGCGTTCCAATGAGTGAGCTGCATCCCGCGAAATCCGGCCGCCGTCAGCAGGGCGCGCAACTCGGGCCGGGTGAAACGGTGCTTTGTTTGCACCGCGTCGTCGTGGTACGACCACAGCCAGCGGTACGCCGGCACATTGATGATGGCGACGCCGCCCGGCCGCAGCACGCGGTAGAACTCCGCCAGCGCCGCCGCCGGTTCGTCGACCTGACAAACCACATCGTTCGACGTCACCGCGTCAAACTGCCCGCTGTCGTACGGCAAGGCCGTGATCGAGCCTTCGCGAATGTCGCCTTGCGTGCGCTGACGCGCGAGGTCGCACGCCAGGGCCGAGAAATCCACGCCGCTCCACTGCCACGAGGGATGCGCCGGACGCAGCCGCAGGATCAAACCGCCCGTGCCGCACCCGGCATCGAGCACACGCGCGTCGCGAGCGGCAGGCAGCGCCCGGGCCAGCTCCCGCTCCACGTGCGCATGCAGGGAGTGAAAGTACCACATGCGGTCTTCGAGTTCGGCGAGTTTCAGATATTCGTCAGTATTCATCCGGTGCGCAGGTGCCTGCTTGCAGGCGAAGAAAGACTCTGCAACCCGTTGGGTCTGCTGCAAGCAGTCCCCGGCATGAATTTTCTCTCCACCTTTCTGGCCTCCCGCGCCGGTCGCGTGACGCGACACGCGATCTCGATCGCGTTGGTCGCGGGCTTTGCCGCGAGCGTGGACTGGCGCCAGCTCGGCGGTCTGCGCGGACATTTCGACTGGCCGCTCGTGTTGGGCGCAACGGCACTGGCGGGCCTCGCCTATCCCCTGCTCGCCTGGCGCTGGTGGCTGCTCCTGCGCGCACAAGGCCTCGGACTTCCGCTCGACTGGGCGCATCGCGTTACCTGGATCGGCACGTTCTACAACGCGTTTCTCCTCGGCGGACTCGGCGGCGATGCGGCCCGCGCCTTCTACGTGTGCCGAGACGAGCCGCAACGCCGCGCGGGAGGTCTCGCCGCCACGTTGATCGACCGGGTCATGGGGCTGGTGGTACTGCTGAGCATCGCCGCCGGAGCGTTGCTGGCCAAGACCGGCGCGCTCTCGCGCGAACCGGGTTTGCGCTGGCTCTTCGTGGGCGCACTGGCCGGCTCGCTCGTCGGGGCCATTGCCGCCCTCTGGCTGCTGCGCACCACGCCAGCAAGCTGGCCGCTGCGATTGCGTCGCTGGATTGGTGAACAACGACTGCCCCAGATCACCGCCTTGCTCGACAGCACCCGCGCGGCACACCGGACAATGCTCGCCGCCCTCGCGATCAGTTACGCCGTGTGGCTGGTCGATTTCGTTTCCATCTGGCTGCTCGCGCTGGCGGTGGGCTTGCCGTTGCCCTTTGTGGAAACGTGCATCGCTTCCGCCGTCGCCTACGCCGCCACCGTGCTGCCGATCAGCGTCGGCGGGCATGGCGTCCGCGAAGGCGCGTTGCTGGCGGTGCTCGGCCTTTTCGGTCTGATCGCCGCCACAGGACTGGAGCGCGACCGCGCGCTGCTGCTCGCCGTGGGCGTGTGGGCGATCACCGTGGGCTGGAGCCTGGTGGGCGGGGCGGTGCTGCTGGCGGCGAGTCCGCCACCGGCACGCGCGGCTTGATGGTCGCGGCATGCAGCCCGAAGGAACGCAGTTGATACGGCCCGTTCCCTTTGCGCTCAGCCGGCTGGGAGGAACGCAGGGTGAAGCGATTCACGCCAGGCACCAGCGTCACATTATCCAGCTGCAGTGAAGTCGACTTAGCTCCCACCGCCAGGGTTTGCAGCTTCCGGCCTTCGAGCTCCAGCGTGAGTTCGCGGGGCGTCACGCCGCTGAGACCAAGATGCAGATCCACTGCGAGCGGCTGCGGAAAGGGATTGAAGAACGACATCGCCGCATCTCCGTATGCCCAACGCACGCCGTCTTCTGTGCGTAGATGCCAGCCTTTCCCGTAAGTGAGCGCACGCGCCAGCGGCAGTCGTGCCGGCGTCTGCGGGCGCAGCAAAATCACCACCTGGTTGCCCAGGCTGCCCTCAATGCGACGATCATAGCCGAGACGCGTCAGCTCGCTGAGCAGACGCTCGGCACGATCCGGGAAACCCTTGCGATTGAGATAGAGGGCGGAGAACCCGTACGACTCCAACGCTTGCACCAGCGCCGCCGGCCCGAGTGTCTCCAGATCGCGTTGCCAGCGCCCGCGCGCCCGGTACTTGGCCGCGCCGTAACTGTAGCGCAAATGCGAGGTGACGAGGTACGGCCGGAAATGCTCGTAGTCGCTCAAGCGGTGCGGCGGCAGCACCTCGGGAAAACCCAGCACGGGAAGCTGGAACACCATCGCGCCCTCCGGCAACGCCGCTTCCATCGCGTGACCGAGTTCGCGATCCGACTGAACCGCCGCGACGATCTCCGTCGTCGGCATGCCGCCAGCACTCCGCGGCACCTGATCGAGCAGGCCCAGCGCCACCACCGCCCCGGCCGCGCTCCACCGCAGCCAGCGCGGCCAGTTGGCGCTGAGTCGCGAGAGCCGGAACATCAGGTAAAACAGCACCAGCGCGGAAATGAAAATCGTCACCCGGTTGGTCGCGCGAAATACGTTCAGCCCCCAGAAAAAGGCCAGCAGGTTGGTCACTCCGCCGACGCTGGCATAGCCGAGAAACCAGCCGACTGAGAGCGCGGTGCCGGGCACCGACCGGCGGCGCAACAGCCGGGTTGCGCTCGCCCAGACCAGCCAGATCAACCCCGCCATGCCCACGACGCCCAAATACGGCAGGTACGGCTCGCCCCGCCAGTCCGACCAGCGGTTGTACCGGTAGCCGAAAAACGCCAGCCACTCCCAACGATGCACCGTCGGCGGGATGAACATCTCCACCGGTTTCAGCGCGTAGCGTTCGGTTCCGCTGTAATTGCGCTCCAGCAGCGGCAGCGCATTCGCGTCCTCGATGTGTATCCAGGTTTCCAGATTCGCCGCCACAAACACCAGCAGCGACAGCCCCACCGAGGCCAGACCCACGCTCAGCGCCGCCCGCCGTCGTGCCCCCAGCCACTGGGCGACGAGCGCCCACCCCATCAGCTGCAGCCAGAAAAAGTAATAATAAGGATTGTGCGCCCCGAGGGCTACTCCCGCGCCGATACACACCACGGCGCCGCCACTGTGCCACCGCAATCGCCGGCTGCCCGCCACCAGCCACACCGCGAGCAAACCGAGCGGAATCGTCCACGTGAACACGAACGAGAAATGCGCCAGCCCGCGATGAAATGCCTGATACGTGTACGCGAAAAGCAAAGCCCCTGCCCACGCCCATTCCCAGCGGCAACGCAGTTGGCGGGCCACCAGATAAAACGCGAGCGCGGCACTCACCTGTGCCAGCAAGAGCCCCAGATTTGCGGCCGCGAACAAACCGATCCACCGCGAGACCCCGCCGAGCGCCAGCATCAGCGGCTTGTCCGGCGCCGGGTAAGCATTCCACCGCGCCTGAAACGGTGCGCCCAGTCGCTCGATGACCTGCGGTGACATCGGCCAGGTGTCGCCCTCGGCGGCCGCTTGCAATCGTGCGAGCACCTCATGCGCGTCGCCGCGATAATCCGTGGGCACCTGCCAGCTTTGCAGCGTCCAGCGCTGATAATGCCACAGCCACACCAGAGTCGTGACAGCTATCAAAGCGATGACGCGCAGCCAAGAGGCCCGACGGCCCCAACAAAACTGATTAAAAATTCGCACCAGAAACTAATGGGAAGTATGCGGGAACAAAGAGAGCTTGGTTGAATGAACTGAAGACGCCCTCCGCAAGGTAATACTCCAGTCTGCGCTCGATAAATTCGCTCCCAAAAACGCGCCTTTCAGACCAAAGCCAGGAGTACCTGCACAGCTTTAGCTGCTTCTGAAAAAGTCAGTCGTCGCCAGCCTTGCCGCCAGTGCTGGCCAGTCTCCGCCCTCGGCGATCCCCGGCACCCGGCTCAGTTGCCAGATTTGCCAACCCTGCGCGCGAGCCGGAGCAATGTCGTTATCCAGCCGGTCGCCTACCATTAAAACCTCTGCCGGAGCAATGCCTCGGGCCAGCAAACGCGCCGTGAGCAGCCGAAACGCGTGCGGCTCGGGTTTGCTGAAACCGTGCTCGAAGGACCAGAACCGCAACGTCGGTTCAAATATCTCCAGCGAAAGGCCGGCCGGGGCAAGACACGCCGCGAGTTCCCGCAAGGTATAGGACTGCGCATTCGAGGCGATGCCCAGCGTCACGCCGCGCGTGACCAGCCAGCGGAGCGTTTCGGCTGCGCCCGGTGCGAGCGACACCGCGTGGCTGAGCCCGGCGAGACCGAAAATAAACTCCTCGCGCGCCGCGCCGCCCCATTCCGCCATCTCCGGCAGCGCCTCGCTCACCACCGCCGGCCAAACCACCTCGGGAAATGCGATCCCCCGAGCGCGCGCTGCCGCGTGTTCTCGCTGCACGATCGCGGCGCAAGCCATGCGCAAAGTAGCCTGATCCAGCGGCGGGGTCCTTTGCCCAACGCGGTGCCACAGCTCCGCCCAGCGCGCCTCGGCGTCGGCTGGCGGCGGCCCCACAGCAAGGATCGTCTGGTAGACATCGCAGATGACGGCGCGCACCCTCATGAATCATCCCCCCAAAGCAGCGGATACTGGTTCTCCGCCGTTAATTTGCTCCGCATGAAATCCTCTTGCGCGGCCAGACTGGCGCCGCGGCCGGGCTCGCATTTTGGCCGGTCCCGTAAGATCGCATTGAACTGTCGCGCGTACGCGGGGCCACTCAGCCATTTCTCGGCGGAGCGCGGCCAACTCATGGGTTGCAACCGGCCGGCCGCCGCGGCGCTCCGACACTTTTCCAGAAAAGGATTCAACGGCGCACACTGTTTCCAGGAACCGGCGCTCGGTTGAGCCAGCACCTCAAGTTGCGCGGTCAGTGTCAGCCGGCTGAAAGACACCGGCGCAGTCACGTCCTGCTGAGCCAGCCAGGCCGGCGGTTGCGCCCAGTGGCGACAGGCCGACGGCAGGCGCGAGCGCCAACGCCAGAATTGTTCCTGCTGCCGTGCATGCTCAGCCGGCCAGTCGAACAGCGACGGCGCGATCAGCACTTCGTCGTACGCATACGGGAAGCGAAAACCAAACTGCTTCAGATCGGGCGCGATGTTGGGCAGGGCGCGCGCCAGCAGGGGCCGGCGGGCCGTGGCCGCTTCGAGATAAGGCAGCCCGAAGCCCTCCACGAGCGACGTAAGGATCAACGCCTCGCTCGCCGCCATCAGCTCGGCCACCGTGGGCCGCTCGCGGTGTTCACCCTGCAGGACGCTCAGACGCAGCCGCCAGCCATGCCGCTGCGCGTCCGCAGCCAGACGCTCCGCGTAGCTTTGCTCGTCGGGAGAGCTCACCGCCGCCGTGGTCACCAACCACGCCTCCGGACGCAGCCAGCGCGTCAGCAGCAGCGCCTCGGCGACGTTCTTGCGCCGCAGCAGGCGACACGGGAGCAACCAGACCGGGGCCTCGTCTCCCAGCGTGACGCGCAACCAATCGAGGGCAGTGCGAACACGCTTTGGCACGGGGCGCCTGGCCGGGCTGGAGGGATTGGGCAACCAGCCGCCTTGCTGCGGAAAATGACGGCGCAAGCACGCAGCGTCCGCTCCATTGATCGCCACATGGCGCACATTGGCCGCTCCCGGCAAAATTGTCGCGGCCACACGGGAAAGCGTGCTGCCTCCGGCGGCGCGCAACTCGGCCCAGCGGTGCCAGCGATTGTCGAACCACCAATCGTGGTGATGCAGCACCAGACTTCGGCGATGTCGAACACAGGCGCGCACGAGCGCAGCCGTCGCGGGGAGATTGCGCCCCAGGCCGGGATTGTGCGCCCAGACCAGCGTCTCCGTGCCCGTCTCGCCCAGCAGTGTGTCGAAAAAAACTCGCAGACGCCGTGTCACCGCCGCGCTCTGAGAAGTTTCCGTCCAGTACGCCAGCTCGGGTTGCACGCATAACGTCACCGGTCGCGGTGCGAGCGTGGCCTGAAGCGCGGCCAGCCAACGCGTGTCGCCAGCCTCGCCGACCGCCAGCACGACTTCACTCACCGCGGGTCGCAGCGCGCGCACGAGCGCCGGTAGTGCCAATTCAATCACTCGCCGCACTCCGCCGGGCCGCAAATGATAATGCACGACGACGAGTTTCATTGGCTGTGAGCGTCGACGCCGACTCCGTTTCGTCAATGCTTTGGCGCGGTCTTTTTCATTAAAAAAGGCATTAGCTCTTGCCAATGCCGGCTGCCGCAAATTCTTTGTTCCGCAGCAAGGGTTCCGGGGTAGGTGCTCCGGGAGGTTTTGGAATGGTCGGGCCGCCATTCCCCCATCATCGACTCGTAAATCGGCTTTGGCATCGGCACACCGGGCTTTCCGTGGCTGGGCGCGCGTCTCCACACCGCCCGGTCGGAATCCCCGGTGATCGCCCTGCCAGTGTCGCCTCCCTCTGCCATGTCTGACACTGCTCAACCCGCCACGCTTCAATGGACCGGCCAGATGGCCAATGACGTGGCCTCCAGCTCCGGCCCCGCCACAAACACCAAACTCATCGCCACGCCCGCCGCGCTCGAATTGTCCGGGCCGCTCGGCACATACCGGATACCGCGCGAACAGGTGGTCCGGCTGCACCGCGGCCAATTCTACCCGTGGCTGTTCGCCGGTTTTCGCATCCGCCACCAGGCCGCCGGACTGCCGCACAACCTGCAATTTTGCCCGAACGAAACGCCCTCACGCGCGGTGCTATCCGCGCTGAAAGGCCTCGGTTATCCCGCAGCCTGATACCATGTCCGACTTTTTCCAGACTGGCGCCATCGCCACCTTGCACCGGCTGGGTCGTCCTGAAATTGAACGCCTGGAGCACCAGCTCGTCGAGTACGCGTCAGAGTCGCCCATCGCCCTCGTGTTGCCCTGCCACATCCGCGAGCTCGGCACCAAGGCCCTGCGCGGCATCGTGCGCGAACTCAAACAGGTGCCCTACCTCAAACAGATCGTGGTGGGGATCGACGGCGCCACCAAGCGACGCGACTGGCTGCGCGCACGCCGTATCTTCGGACAGTTGCCCCAACAGCCGGTGTTGCTCTGGAACGATGGTCCGCGCATGCAGGCCCTGCGCCGTAAACTCGACGACGCCGAGCTCAGCGCCGGGCCCGGCGGCAAGGGCCGCAATGTCTGGCTGTGCTTCGGCTATGTGCTCGCCAGCGAAGAGTCGCGCATGGTGGCGCTGCACGATTGCGACATCGTCACCTACAACCGTGAGCTGCTCGCCCGCCTGTGTTACCCGGTGGCGCACCCGAGCCTCGGCTTCGATTTTTGCAAAGGTTACTATTCGCGCGTGACCGACCAGCTCAACGGCCGGGCGATGCGCCTGCTTATCACGCCGCTGCTGCGCGCACTCAAGAGCCTGCTCGGTTCGCATCCGTTCCTCGTCTATCTCGATACGTTCCGCTACCCGCTGGCGGGCGAGTTCGCGCTCGACATCGACCTCGTCCGCCGGGTGCGCATTCCGTACGACTGGGCGCTGGAGGTCGGCGTGCTCGCGGAGGTGTACCGCAACTGCTCGCCGCGCGCCATCTGCCAGTCGGAACTGTGCGACGTATACGACCACAAACATCAGGAGCTCTCCGCCCGCGACGCCGAGAAAGGGCTCAATAAAATGGCCGTCGACATCGTGAAATCGCTCTACCGCCGCATGGCCGCCGAGGGCATCAAGCTCGATGCCGGACTCTTCGACTCCCTGTTGATCACCTACAATCGCCAGGCGGAGGACACGCTGCGTTTTTACTCGGCCGATGCGACCATCAACGGCCTGCGCTACCCGCGACACGAGGAGGAGCTGGCGGTGGCCACCTTCGTCCGCAGCATCCGCGCCGCCACCGAGGCGTTTCAAAAAGACCCGCTGTGGACCCCGCTGTTGCCCAACTGGAATCGCATCCAATCCGCCCTGCCCAACTTCCTCGACGAATTACGGACAGCCGTGAGTCTCGACAACCAAAGCGCGTAATGGATGCCGGTAACGACCCCGGGGAACAGTCCCCTTTTTTGGCGCTACTGACCGCGCTCTATGGCAGCGACGTCGCCCGCCCGCTGGCGACAACCCTCGCCGGCCGCTGCGAGCAGCACCGTGCCGCGCATCCGGCACCCGCCGCAACGCGCCAGCCGCTGCCCCTGACTCAGGCTGATGCCTTGCTCATCGCCTACGCCGACCACGTGCAGGCGCCCGACGAAGCCCCGCTGCGCACGCTGGCTGATTTTGCCCAAAGGCATCTGCGCGGCGTCGTGAGTGGCATACACCTGCTGCCCTTCTATCCATCCAGTTCCGACGATGGCTTTGCCGTGAAAGATTTTTTCGCCGTCGCGCCCGAATACGGCACCTGGGACGACATCGCCCACCTGCGGGCCACCGGGTTCGACCTGATGTTCGATGGCGTGTTCAACCACGCGTCAGCGCAGGGCGACTGGTTCCGCCAATTTCTGGCCGACGCACCTGCGTACCGCGATTTCTTCGTAACGGTCGAGGGCAAGCCTGACCTCTCGGCCGTCATACGTCCGCGGGCGTTGCCATTGCTTACTGAATTCGCGACTGCCGCCGGCCCTCGCCAGGTCTGGACGACCTTCAGCGCCGATCAGGTTGATTTGAATTTCCGCGAGCCGGCCGTGTTGCTCGCAGTGGTTGAGGCGATGCTGTGCTACGCCGCCCGGGGGGCGCGCTTTTTGCGACTCGATGCCATCGCCTTTCTCTGGAAGGAAATTGGCACAAGCTGTCTGCACCGACCGCAGACCCATGTGATCATCCGACTCCTGCGCGCGGTGCTCGATGCCGCCGCCCCCCACGTATTGCTCATCACCGAGACCAATGTGCCGCACCGCGACAATGTGAGCTATTTCGGCCACGGTGCCGACGAAGCACAACTCGTGTACAACTTCGCCCTGCCGCCCCTCGTGTTGCACTCTTTCCAGACCGGCAGTGCGGCCGCACTCACCCGCTGGGCGCAATCGCTCGAAGTTCCCTCGAACGCCACGACGTTCTTCAACTTCCTCGCCTCCCATGACGGCATCGGCCTCAACCCCGCGCGCGGCCTTTTGACCGACGCCGAGATTGACGCCCTCGTGCAGCGAACGAAGGAACGCGGCGGCTTCGTTTCGTACAAACGGCTGCCAGACGGCACCGAGGCACCGTACGAGCTAAACATCAACTTGCTCGACGCGCTCGCGCCGCCGGCCGTGACCGAGCCGGTCGCGCTCGTCGCCCGGCGATTTCTCACGGCCCACGCCATCCTGCTCAGTCTGGCGGGCGTCCCCGGAATCTATTTTCACTCGCTATTCGGGTCGCACGGCGATCCGGCGGCGGTGACCACGACAAACAACAATCGCCGCATCAACCGCGAGAAATTGATCGGGGCACGACTCGAAGCGCAACTGACCGACGCGACCTCGCTGCGCGCCCAAGTTTTCGCCGGCATGCGCGCGTGGTTGGAGCGGCGGCGCGTTTCCGCCGCCTTTGCGCCGTCGGCGACCCAGCAGGTGCGAACACTCGACCCGCGGGTGTTCACGGTGCTGCGCGAAGACGTTGCGCAGAAAGAACGCGTGCTGTGTCTGCACAACGTGAGCGCCGACATCGTGCCAGTGCCGTTGCCACGGTGGGCCGGCGAACCCCTGCATCTCCAACCGTGGGAGACGCGCTGGCTTGCGACCCCGCCTGTCCGGTCGTAGTTTGGGCAACGGATGGACACACACGAGAGCACCGCCTTGGTTTCCATTCTGCGCGAGCGGGGCGGTTTCAGCTCGGGCTTCATGGTATGCCTCGGCCTCCTGGCCGCGACCACCCTGGCGCTGGAGCAGGGATTCTCTTTGGGCGCGGAGCTGACGGATCGTCTGCATTTCTTCCAATACGGTCTGTCTTTCCTCTACGTTGTCCACCAAGGCTGGATGCTCTGGCGGGCCTCCGATCGGTGGGAGCTGCTGCGTCGGCGCAAATTCGAATACGCCCTGCTCGCGGGGTTTGTCCTGCTCGCCCTCGGCTTGGCGTGGTCCGATCCGGTCAGCGCCAGCGTGCTGCGGTTTCTCCATGGCAGCGCGCCGGCAGATCTCGTCGCGCCTCTCGTGCAACTGTTTTTGCTCGCGAGCGTGTTGCTCCAACTGGTGCAGCTGCATCACCGTTTGCTCGTTCATGGCCTGCGGGCCGAGTGGGTGCTCGTCGGCTCGTTTGCGATGCTCATTCTGGCCGGCACGCTGCTGCTCTTGCTGCCCCGCGCCGGAGCTGCCTCCAACACCACGCTCAGCGGCATCGATGCCCTCTTCACCGCCACCAGTGCCGTGTGCGTGACCGGTCTTTCGGTTTGCGACCCGGGTACGGCCTTTAGTCCGCTCGGACTGACGATCATCCTCGCCCTGATCCAAGCCGGCGGGCTCGGCATCATGACCTTTGTGGCGTTCCTCGCGGTGACCTCCTCGGAATCGCTTCCCGTCGCGCAGCTGTTGGCGTTCAAACAAATCGTCAACGCGCGCAGCTTTGCAGCGCTCAAGCGGCAAGTGTGGGCCATCGTGGGGTTCACCGTGGTGTGCGAAGGCGCGGGCGCACTGTGCCTGTTCTATGCCCTGCCCCCCACCGGCGACCCGTTCAGCCGGGCGGGCTGGAGCGTGTTTCACTCCATCTCGGCGTTTTGCAATGCCGGCTTCGCCCTGCAAAGCGACAGTCTGATCGCACACCGGACCGAGGCCGGCATTCTCCTGCCCATCATGGCGCTGATCGTGCTGGGCGGCCTGGGCTTTCTGGTCGTCAATGATCTGCTCGGCCTGCAAGTCACACGGCTGCCGTTGCTGCGCCGGGTGCCCTGGCTGAAGCGCTATCATCAACGCCTCCCCGTTTACCGCCTGCCCCTGCAAACCCGACTGGCCGTGCGCGTGACGGTCGGCTTGCTGATCATAGGCCTCGCCGGCTTCTGGGTGTTGGAAGCCGGACACCTGTTGCGCGGACTGCCTTGGACCACGCAGGCCTGGCTCGCCACCTTTCAATCGGTCACCGCCCGCACGGCGGGTTTCAACACGGTGCCCATCGAGCAACTACAACCCGCCACCTTACTCCTGCTCATGGCCCTGATGGTGGTCGGTGCGAGCCCTGTTTCCACCGGTGGCGGCATCAAAACCGTGACGCTGGCCGTGCTGCTGCTGGCATTGCGGGCGATGATCGCGGGGCGCGACAAAGTGGAAATTTTCGGCCGCACATTGCCCCAACGCGTGCTGCTTGCGGCACTGGGCGTCTTCGTGCTCTACATGCTGGCGGCCGCGACGAGCGTGTTTGCCCTGACGTTGACCGATCCCGCGCTGTCGTTGCGCGCCCAATCATTTGAGGTGGTCTCGGCCTTGAGCACAGTCGGTCTGTCCACCGGTATCACCCCCCAGCTCAGCATCGGCGGGAAACTGGTTTTGTGCGCGACGATGTTTGTCGGTCGCCTCGGCCCGGTCGCTCTGGTGCTGGCGGTGTTTCGGATGGGCGCAGGCCGGCGTTTCGAATATCCCGAGGAGGAGCTGGTGGTCGGCTGAACTTCTGGCCCACGCATTTTAACCCATGAAATTTGCCATCGTAGGAATCGGAGACTTCGGCCGGGCCGCCGCCCTGGGGCTGGCGCGTGCCGGAGTGGATGTAATCGCGGTCGATAACGACATGGATCGGTTGGACACAATCAAGGGCGAGGTGGCGCTCGCGCTGCGGATCGATGCCGCCCAATCCGGTGCACTGGCCACCCACGGTTTGAACACCGTCGATGTGCTCGTGGCCACCATCGGCAAAAATTTTGAAGCCCAGGCGCTGGTGGTCGTGCACGCCAAGCAACTCGGCATCAAACGCGTCGTCGCGCGCGCCCTGACCGATGATCACCGCCGCATCCTCGAAGCCGTGGGCGCCGACCTCGTGTTTAATCCCGAGGAGGAGGCTGCGCGCGCCATGGTCCAGCGACTCACCATTCCCAACATCAAAAATTATTTCGAGCTGGCCGACGGATTCAATCTGGTCGAGATCGCCGCCCCGCCCGGAATCGTCGGCAAATCGCTTCAGCAATTGCGCCTGCGGCAGGACCACCGGCTGAATCTCATCGCCATCAAGCGCGAGCGCAATCAGCTCAGCGGCTGGTTGACCCGGACCGAGATAAAAGCGGTGCCGCAGCCGGAGGATATCATCCAGGCCGGCGATATCGTGGCCCTGGTGGGCAGCGTACGCGACCTGAGAAAATTCGTGGACGCATTCACTCGTTAACGCTTCAGACACCAGCCAGTGCGCGGCAACGCTCCACGACCTGCAGCGGGCACAAACCGCGGCGACGGAACGAAACACCGTCTGATCGCCATTGCGGCCGGCTCCCGTCTTCTTAGCCTGTAGCACGCATGACCTGGCCGATCGCATTCGTCTTCCTGCTGCTGTTGGCCGCACTGGTTAGTTTTGTCTGGGAGAGGATTCCCGCCGACCTCACCGCACTGGCCGTACTCGTGGTGCTCCTGGTCACTGGTTTGGTGCCGGAAAACGATGTGCTGGGTGTATTCGCCAATCCCGCACCGATCACCGTGGGCGCGATGTTCGTGTTGAGCGCAGCACTGGTAAAATGCGGCGCGCTCGATTTGTTGTCCGGCTGGATCGAACGCACCGCCCGCTGGCGTTACCCATTAGTGATGCTCGCACTCGCCGGTGTGGTCGCGCTGCTCTCCGCTTTCGTCAACAATACGCCCGTGGTCGTGGTTTTCCTGCCGATCACACTCAATCTGGCGCGACGGATGCACCTGCCGGCCTCCAAGCTTTTGATCCCGCTCTCCTATGCAGCCATCCTCGGCGGCACTTGTACACTGATCGGCACCAGCACGAACCTCATCGTCAACGGCATCGCCGTGACGCAGGGGCAGCCGGCCTTCGCGATGTTCGAGCTGGCCTGGCTCGGGGTGCCGACCACGATCATCGGCGCGCTTTACCTCGCGTTCTTCGGCCTGCGCCGTCTGCCCGTGCGGGAGATGCTGACCTCCATTCTGACCGCAGAAGAACGGCGCGAGTACATCACAGAGGCGTTCGTCCAGGCGGACTCCCGCGCGGTCGGAAGAACGCTGGCCGAGGCGGGACTGATCGGAGCCAAAGGAGTGCGCGTGCTTGAGATTGTGCGCGATGGCGCGCCACTCGACACCGAGCGCACGGAGGTGCGTCTGGCGGCAGGCGATCGCCTGGTGTTGGCTTGTCGCCCCAAAGGCATCGTCCACACGCGCGGTCTCGCAGGGGTCGATCTGGTGACAGAGCTGCAACTCGGCCTCGAACAAATCGCCGCGCATGAGGGCGCGTTGGTGGAAGGGATCGTGCCCCCGCGTTCTGCGCTGGTCGGCTACACCGTACGCGAATCGGATTTTCGCCGGCGATTCGCCATGATCGTACTGGCCGTGCATCGCAAAGGACAGAATCTGCGCGAGCATCTGGACACGCTCGCCCTAGAGGCGGGCGATGTCCTGCTCAGGATGGGCACAGATCAGGCGATCGCCCGGTTGCGCCAACACGAAGACGTGGTGCTCTTCGACCGGCCCACGTTACCGGCACGCCCGCAATATCGAAAGGTCGCCTGGGTGCTCAGCGTGATCGGAGCGGTCGTGGGTGCCGCCACCGCCGGCTGGGTGCCGATCCAGATTGGAGCGCTGGTGGGCTGCGTGATCATCTGCCTGACGGGCTGCCTCAAACCCAAGGCGGCCTACCGTGCCGTGGAATGGAACATCCTGTTTCTCATTTTCGGGATGCTGGCGCTCGGATTAGCGATGGAACGCACTGGAGCGGCCGCCTGGCTGGCGCAAGAAATCGTACGCGGTGTCGAGGTGGCAGTGCCCTCGGCATACAAAGCCATGGCGATGCTCGCCTGCATGTATCTCGTCACCGCCGTCCTGACCGAGTTGTTGTCGAACAACGCGGTCGCCGCACTCATGACCCCCATCGCACTCGGAGTTGCGACGGCGCTGAATGCCAATCCACGGGCCTATCTGGTCGCGGTGATGTTCGCGGCCTCGGCCGCGTTTTCCACGCCGATCGGATACCAGACCAACACCTACGTTTACGGCGTTGGCGGCTATCGATTCAGCGATTTCGTAAAGTTTGGGCTGCCCTTAAACCTGCTCTGCTTCCTCATGGCGATGCTGATGATTCCGCGCCTCTGGCCGCTGTAAATACGCACGAATGCGTGCATCCCTTGGGTTGCCTCACCGGAGAAATTACCTTAGGAAATTATCGTGACGATGACACCCCTCATGCGCATCCCCGAAGGGAATCGGACGTCCACTTCCGCGCTCGCGAGATTCTCTGCGCACCCGCTCTGCTGGGTCACGATGGCGGTCATGCTCCTGGCGCTGGATGTACTCACGGGACCCACCATTCAGTTTCCCATCGCCTATTTGCTTCCGGTGGGTTTGGCCGCCTGGCACGTGCGCAGATATTGGGCTGGCAGCCTCGCAATGTCGCTGCCTCTGGGGCGGTTCGGCATCGTCTGGTTGATCGAAGCGTCTTCGGCACCGCTTTGGGCCGCAGTAATAAATCTGCTCATCCGGGTTGCCGTGTTGCTCGTCTTGTCGGAGTTTGTCTGGCGCTACCGCCGGGCGGCGCGTGAAGTGAAAGTATTGAGCGGATTGCTGCCGATCTGTGCATATTGCCGGAAAATCCGCGACGAAAAGGACCAGTGGCAGGTGCTCGAAAACTATCTACCAACTCATTCAGAGGCCGATCTTACGCATGGTATCTGTCCGAATTGCGCACGGGTGCATTTTCCGGAGGCATTTAACCAACAGCCGTAACGGCTTTGACGCGGACAGGCCCGTGCCAGACGCATGGCGCCTAGCAACGTCCAACCCCATAAAGATAACTAGGTGGGGTCTGCACCGGAAATTGCGCCGTGTACGCGGCTAGACCCCGCTTAGCTTTTATTAGTGGTCTGTGCTTCCGGCGCGAATGCCCGTTTTCGCCGTGCAGCTACGGCCCCGGTGATCACGCCGCCCAACGCACCACAAATGGCTGCCAGCAGGATGACCAAGGCCTGCGACATGGAGAACTGCCAATAGAGGAAGCGCACCGTGATCATTCCGGCGTTTTGTACGCTGAACAAAGCGACCAACAACATGAGAAACACAACCAGCAAGAGTTTGATATTCATATTTGACGGGGGACAAGGAGCCATGTGCAAACCACAAGAATTATTGCCGGCTTGTCGGCGTAGAGAAGGTTGGCCGCAAATGCACCACTCGTTGCGGGAAAGGGATCTCGATACCATGTTCACGCAGCTTCCGTTCGATGGCGAAGTTGATATCGCTACGGAAGCGTCGGGGTGCTACCGCCATGGCCTGGGTCCAGAGCGCGAGTTCAAAGTTTAGCGAGCTCTCGCCGAAGCTGTCGAAAAAAACCGTCGGCGCCGGGTCTGCCAGCACACTAGTCTGTTCGGCCGCCACCGCTAGAAGTACCGCGCGCAGTTTTTCGATATCGGTGCCATAAGCCACTCCAACGGGCAGCCGCAGCCGAACCTTCGGATCGCCATGGCTCCAGTTGGTGATCGGTTGGGTGACGAGGTCCGAGTTCGGCACGATGATCGAGATGTTATCGTTGGTGACAACGGTCGTGCTGCGCAGGCTGATCTTAGTAACCTGTCCCGCGACGCCCGCTACCTCGATGCGGTCGCCGAGGGCGATGGGCCGTTCCGCGAGAAGGACGAGTCCGCTGACGATATTGCCGATGACATTTTGCAGGCCAAAGCCAACTCCTATGCCCAGCGCGCCAAAGACGACCGCCAACGCACTCAAATCGAAGCGAATCACTTTCAAGGCAAAGAAAAAGCCGATCGCGATGAAACAGTATCCGACGAACCGACTGACAGCGTATTGCAGGTCCGAGCTGAGATGAGTGCGGGCCAGCACGCGCCTCCGTAGGAAGCTCCGGAGAAAACGCTCTGCCACGAACACAAGCGCCACCACCGCCAAAAATTTGATGAGACTGTTCAGCGTGAGGTTATTGTCCCCAAGTTCGATCAGCGGATAGTTGACGACCTTTTGCAGTTCCGCCCACCACTGGCTCAATGTATCGCGCATAGTTGCTCCCTTGTCTTTGACTGATCGAGTCGTGACTGTTTTTTGCGACTCCCTTGCCCGTGGCCCCCGATTATCACTAGTGTCGGCTTGTTAAATAAACCGTAAGGAACATAATTGTTTAAACTGAAGAGCGCCCACCTCGTCTAAACCAGAAGAAGACGCGCAGGGCAACCGGCATTAACAACCCAGTCCGTATTTTTGGCCGTGTGCAGATAAGGGATAAATCATGAACAATCCAAAGGCCGTTTTCACTTCGAGTCAGACCAGCGCCGCAGTTTTGAATGGTCTTCCGTTGAAGATCGCCGCGCACAATCTATCGCACAGGAAAATATGAAAGGATTTGCTCGCATGAAAAACAAGTGCACGCCCTGGGTACGGGCAATCATCGCCGCCGTCATGGGATTTTTCCTGGTGGCCTGCGCCAAACAGTCCCTCCCGATCCATGAGAAAGAATATCCGGTGAAAATTGTCGGATCGTGGGAAGGCATCGTTGGCGGAACCAAAGAGACCATGTCGATCTACAGCGATGGCACGTTTGTCTGCCAGACCCAGCCTCTGGGGTTTATTGGCAAAAGACTTCCGCAAGGGGCGGGCGCCATAATTCGCGGAACATGGAAGATCGATGGGCCCATCATCACGCTGCGCTTCTCCACCACTGACAATGAGCCGGCGACGAAGCAGGTTGTTGCGAGCACCATTGTGGCGTTCACCGAAGCCGAGCTTCAATTACGGGCTGATCGGGGTGATTCCACGCAGTTCATCCGAGTGCAGATGCCTTAAACGACTGTCCCCACGAGCAGGGCGCGGGGCCTGACGCGACGCTTCACACGCCTTCGCCAAAGAGATTGGCGAGTCGGGCGGCGAGTTTGCGGCGGGCCACGGCGTAAGAAAAATATTTCCGGCCCAGCGCATAGTTGTGCTCGGCCCACGTGTGGCGGAGCGCGGCATCGGCCAGCAAGGCGCGCGTTTGCTCGATATTCTCCCGCGTCACCAGCTGGTTCATCGCGATCGTCTTAAACCCGAGCGGGTCGATGTCGCGCGCAAAAACCGCGTAGGTATTCACCAGCACGGGCAGGCCAAAATAAACCGCTTCGAGGAACGCATTGCCGAAGCCCTCGTACTGGCTCGGATATGTGACCATATCGGCATGCAAATACACATCGTAAAGCGTGTAGATTTTCTTCCCGTCGCTCGTGATACCGCGGGTCTCACCCACCCTGTCGGCGATAAAGCGCACATCGATGCCAGCGTCGGCGATGCGATCCTGCAACATGGCGACGTATGCGTTGCCCTCATCGCCCGCCGGATGAGAGATCACCAGCTTGGCCCGCGGTTCCTGCAAACGACGCACCAGCTCGATGGCGTGCTCGATACCCTTGCGCTGCACGACTCGCGTCGGCTGAAGCACAAAAATATCGTCGGCACGCAGACCGATTTCGCTCCGCAAATCGCGGTTGTAATCGTCGAGTTCGGGCGGCGGAGTTTCGAAATCGAGCACGTTGGGGATGATGGCCGAAGGGAGGCTGCACCGGCGGGCGAGTTCCTTTTGCGCCATCGAATTGATCACCACATGCTCGACGCGGGGCAATGCACCGGGGAAAGCTGCGCGCAGATAATCGTTGATGGCGCTGACCACGAAACGCTCGCGTTCCCATGCGAAATCGTGGTGATGCGCGATGGCGGGCAATCCCGTCTCGGCGAGCACTTCGGTGACGGCCAGCCCCAGCGGGACATGCATGGGGATGGCCAGGATGTTTTGCGGGATGAGCACCTCGATCTGAAACTTGGCGATGAAGCGGTAGAGCTCATCTTTTAGCTGCTCTTTGAGCGCCTGGATGCGGTCGGTGGTGGCGCGGGTGCGCGTGGTCACACCAAACAGCTGGCGCTGGAGGTCGGCCACCTCGGAATGACCGAAAAACGCCAGCGGAGCCAGATGGCTCACCGCGGGCGGTGCATCGAGCAAGCCCGCCATCCAGTAACAGGAATGGCCGAGCCCTTCGAGAATGTGCGCCCATTTGCGCGCTTCGAGGGTGACCCCGTCGGTGCCATGAAAGCGGGTGGACACAAAGCCGATTCTCTTCGGGAGTCCTTGCGCGAGCAGAGAGGGATTCATGGGGCCATACTGCGGAAAATTCATGGCGCGCCAAGTTATTCGGATGCGAGCAACGCCCGGCGCGATGGAGCGTTACCATCGATGGCGTTCATCCAGTGGGACACCTTCATCGAGGATAACATTGCCCCGTCATACTCCACGGGCGCGATTCCACAGCGCATTGCACCGATAGCGCAGCAGCCGCGCTGGAGTAAACAAACTCTCTGGCGTCGACATGCCGTCTGCTACGACACGATATAGCAGTGGCGCCTGCCATCCCCGATTGCTCGCCTGGCCGATGCGAAACACATGCCGGTAAAACTTCCTGGCCCACACCTGTGTCTCCGCATTGAAGCCGCCGAATGGGTAAACGAAACTGTTCACTTCCCGGCACAGGCGCTCTTGCAACACAGTCTTCGCATCGGCGATTTCACGACTTAAGTCGGCGCGATAATTATCTAGGCGCACATGCGTCCGTCCATGGGCGGCGAAAGCGATGCGCGGATCCAACGCCAATTGTCGGAGCTCAGTCCAAGTACAAAGACCACCACGCTCCGGGTAAGCATAGGCGTCGTAGCTGGAAAGGGCGAGCCGGGTACCCTCGACAGCCTCTACGCGCTCGATAATCAGTCCGGGCGACACGGCCAGGACGGCGCACAAGCCGTGTTTGCTCAATAACGGATAAGCGACGGCAAAAAAATCGTAGTAGGCATCATCAAAAGTCAGACACACATTGAGCCGTTGGGGATCGAGCGGTTCGCCGGGCAAGATGCAGGCATAATGGCGGCGCAAGTAGGCAAAGTGGGCGTCCAACATGGCCGCATCGTTCCCAAACCGGTCGGTTTGAGCGCGGTGATACATGAGCACCAGCAACGTCATGTGGAGAGGCGTCGGTTGGCTTCGCCCAACTTGAGATATTTCCACACGGCGGTGTGGGCGTTGTAGGTGCTGATAGTGAAACCTTCCGCGCCCTGCCGGAACCCTTGCTGCAGAACGTAACATTTTAAAAAGGCCCAGGCGCCGTGAGCCCAAGCATGCCACGCCCCGCCAGATTTTCGGCCGGCATGCTGACTGGCGAACAATGAGGTGTAGACCTGCATCTTGCGCAGAAAGTCGTCGAGCGAATCGTAGGAGTAGTGTTGCACGGGATGCCGTAGGCGCCGCACCAACAGTCCCTCGGTCGCCACTTTTTCGTGCACTGGGCGATCAGAAAAATCCGTCACCTCACGACAGAACAAGCGTTCGTGGTACTCACGCTGCCAACCACAGGTCGTAATGTGCCGCCCGTTGTAATAGTTTTGAAATGGGAGCGCGTAGACCGTGTGCGGATCGAGTGCTAAGGCACGGATTTCATCGGCCAAGGCCGGAGACACGACTTCGTCACTGTCGATGGACAGAATCCAATCGTGCCGGGCCAATCCTGCCGCGAGGCGATGTGCGGTCCCGAAGCCTGGAAATCTCCCCTGGCATTGATGCCACGTGACGTTCGGAAACGCGGTTGCAATCGCCCGGGTGTCATCCACTGAACCGGTATCGAAAACGACGATTTCATCACACCATGCGAGTGCGGCCAGGGCCGCGCCCAGATGGGCACCACTGTTTTTGGTCAGCATCGTAGCGCTGATCGGAACGGAGCGCGGAGCGGTTCGACACGAATTCTCCGTTGTATCCGCAATCTCGTGCAATTCGACCGAAGAAGTGAACTCCTTGGCCGAGGATGGAACTAAAGCAGTCAAGGGCAGATGAAAGAAAGAGGACATTGCGAAAAGCAGAGGGGAAAGGGCCGAGAAGACCGGGCCGCCAGCACGCGGCCCGGTCACCAGCATCTCGAATAAGCATCACGCTAAGTGACACTCACACTAACCACGCCGAGCTTAGCAAAAGCCGTAGCTCGTTGTCTGCCCTACCGCGCCGAAATTACGTGTAGGACCCGGCCTGACATGCTGCTACTTCGCAGCTTGTTTCTCCACCCAACGCACAGCCTCACGGAACAACTCGTGACTACTTTGCAAATCCAGCTTCTCCTTAATTCGCACACAATAGACCTGTACCGTTTTGATGCTCAGGCCCAGATCGTCTGCGATAATACGCGTCCCCTCTCCGCGACCAAGGCGGCGAAAAACCTCCAGCTCACGATCGCTGAGTTGCTCGATGGGATCGGTCGTCTTCACCGCGGTCCGGCCGAAAAACCTCCCGGTCATCGCCGCCAGTAAATCCTGACTGGCGTAGACCTTTCCCTGATGCGTTTGCCGGATCGCTTCCAAGATCTGGTCAGTGGAGTCGCGCTTCTTCACATACCCGCGCGCGCCGGCACGGAACGCACGCTCAGCGTAGCTCACCTCTTCATGCATGGTTAGCACGACGATGACGATGGCCGGGAGCTGTTCATGCAGATCTTTGATCAAGGCAAGTCCAGTGCCGCTGGTGAGCGAAAGGTCGACAACCGCGACATCGGGTGGCGCGGCACGCATGGCGGCCAGGGCCGATCGGGCATCCGCGGCCTGCCCGCAAACCTCCAAATCTGGCTGTTCGCGGAGCAGATTGGTCAGCCACTCGCGCACCAGCGGATGATCATCGACAAGGAAAACTCTGATACGCTCTGTAGCCATGATTCGTTACCTTAGCAGGCTTTTCCCTTCTTATCCAAGCGACAGACAATCCTGGTACCGCCTCGGGTCGGACACTCCACGGTGAGAGTTCCGCCCACCGCCGCGGCACGATGCGTCATGATGCGCAGGCCCAACCCCGCCGCACGAGATTCGGGAGGGGGCAAACCGATCCCATTATCCCGCACTTCGAGGCGCAACTCCCGGTCATCGCCGGTCAGGACAATGTCAACCTTGGTCGCGACCGCATGCTTGTAAGCATTGCGGACCGCTTCCTGCGCAATGCGGTACAACTGTGCCGCGCTCACCGCATCTGGCGCACGCGGCGTTCCGCTCACGGTCACCTGACAGGCGACCGGGCTGCGCTCCGCCATGCTTGTCGCAAACTCCTCCAACTCGGGAATGAGCTGCTCAGGTTCGATAGATTCCAGCAGCAGGCCACGGGCGGCCAGCCGCGTTTGCCCGATTCCCTCCTGCACCAGATGCACGAGTTTCTGCGCATCGGCGGCCAATGGGTTTCCGCGCTGGGCGAGATGCTCGGCATGCACTTTCGCGGCGAAGGCCGTGCCCGTCAGATGCTGGCCCAGTCCATCGTGCAACTCATGGCCTACGGCATGGCGCTCTCGGGCGCCAATATCGAGCAGATCGCGCCGTAAAGTTTCGCTCACAGCCAGTGCCTCGCGCAACGCAGCGGTGCGTTCCAAAACCCGGCGCTCCAGCTCCCGCTGGAACATGACCAGCATATACAGCGTGCGTGCCATGATGAGAAATGTGACGAGCGAAATCGTCACGTTCCACCAGGCTGTCGGCCCATGCACTGAGTTTGAGCCCAAAAAATAGCCACCAATAAACCATACGCCGACGCTCACAACGGTAACGAGCATCGCCCAACGCCATCCCAACCACATGACCGCGCAGGCCAGCGGGATAAAATAGAAGGGGCGCAAAGAGATATTTACGCCGCTATAGTAATCGATGGCGCCGATTCCACCGACCAGAACGAATACGATTATCCGAGACCAAGCACGACTCCAGCTCGGTGGCCGCGCCAAAATCTCCAGCAGGCGTGAAGTCGTAGCCTCATACCGTGGCTCAGCCTGTGCCGGTGTTGCATCATCCACGGCCAAACCGTGCTTTGCCGGTGTCCGCTTGCCAATCGCATTTTACCTCCGGATACGAAAATCGGCAAAAATTTCTGTCGCAAGCAGACTATTCCCGCTCAGTGCACGTAGAAGCACAGGCCGACAATCGCGGTGGGCAGGAGAGCGGCGGCGGCGAGCTGGAGCGGCGCCACGCCGTCGGGAAAGTAACGATTGAGGATGGCCTGCCCGGCCGGATTCGGCGCGTTGGCGATGACTGTCAGTCCCCCGCCCACCACCGCGCCCGCCACCACCGAGTATTTTAATGTGTCGCAAAACCCCGGCACTTGCGACGCCAGATAAGTGATGGCGGCGTTGTCGTTGAACGCCGTGAGCAGGACCGAGCCGAGAAAGAGCGGCGTGTCACCCAGGCGCAAGAGGATGGGTTGCAGCCACCACGTCTGGAGGCCGCCGTGAATCACCAGGCCGGCGAGAAAAAAGCCGACCAGAATCGGCGCGCGCAAATCGAGCGGCTGCTGGTGGTGCGCCGTCGCCTGCGCGAAGGCCAGGTAGAAGAGAAAAGCGCCGATGAACAACGCCGGGTGGTGCGCCTGCCAGACGGTGAACGCGAGAAACCCGAGATGCACCGCCGTGATCCACCCCGGCACCGGACGACGGGCCGCCGCGGTCACCTCCCCACCCGGGGCGCTCGCGAGCGCCGCCAGCTCTCGACGGAAAATGGCGTAATACACGCCGGTCGCCAGCGCTATGCCGAGCACAGCACGCCAGCCGAAGTGCGTCAGCATATAGACCAGATCCCAATCCCACACCCGCGCCACCATGATCACCGGCGGCGCCGCAAAGTGCGTCAGCGTGCCGCCCACGGAGACGTTGACGAACAGCAAGCCCAGCGTGGCATAACGCAGGCGCAAGCTGGGCTGGCGCTCGTAGAACTGTCGGCCGAGCAGCAACGCCGCGATGGTCATGGCCGCCGGCTCCGTGATCAGCGAGCCGAGCAAGGGCGCGAGGAGCAAAATCGCGAGCCACCACGCGCCGGGCGTGCTCCCACCCAATCGGGCGACCCGCTGCAACGTGCGCTCGGCGAGTTCGAGTACTGGGCGCGTCGCCGCCAGCGCCATGATCACCACCACAAACAAGGGCTCCGTGTAATTGACGTGTTCGCCGATGTAGCTGACGACCGACGGCCAGCCCTTGTACCACGTAATTGCGCCGGCGAGCACCAATGCCCACAGGCCAAAGACCGCCTCCACTTCGCCGAGAAAATGCAGGATCTGCCCGGGGAAACTCACTTCATCGGGCTGCCCGTCGGCGTCATTATCGCCACGCGCCTCTGCTGTACGACGGGCGGCATGGCGCGCCTCAACGATGTGCGCGTAGTGGCGGATTTTCGCGGTGAGAAACGTGTGCGCGATGGCACAGAGAAAAATCGCCAGCGCCACGACGTTGAACGGCTCGCTGGTGGCGCGATGCAGCAACACCGACCCAAGCCCGCCGGCGGGATCGGCGTAACGCTCAATTGGAATGGGCAATCCTGCTGCGGCTTCGCCAGCCCGGACCAATCCACCCATTCCTCCGAATAATGCCGCTACCCCGAGAATGCGCGTGTGGAATTGCATGGTCCACCCGAGCAAATGCGGATGTTGGCTGGACGCAAACGCTCATCATGCGGACGGGTTTATTTTTTCTGCTCAGCCAGATTCACCGATCGCGTCAGCAGAGTTTTGCCTGGAGCACACCGCTGCACAAAGGCTTTGCCATCGCGTCGGTGGCGCTTACTTCTCGCCGGTCGCATGCCCGTCTCCTCCACGCCTTCTTCGCAATCTCCGTCCGGCCGGCGTTGGGCCGGCACCGCCGGGATTTTTTTCGACGAATTCGCGCCGGACTCGGCCTGGATTCGCGAGACCGGCCGGGTGCGTTTGCCGCCTATCGGCGAACGTCTGCGCCTGCGATTGTGCGGTGAGACGATCCGCCATCCCGAAGCGCGTGGTATCGAATCAGCACTTCCACAACTAGAGTGCTGGTTGGGCCCGCGCCGCCTCAGCCGCATCGCCCCAGCCGCCGCCGGGCCGTGGAGCATCGAAGTGGAAATACCAGCTGAGTATGCCGCCGCAGGCGCTGAGTTGCGACTGACCCTGTGCGGCAACGCGATGACCAATGCGTTTGCCTGGCTCGGCCGGGTGACGAACTTCGGCCCCTGGCAACGCTTCCGTCGGCAAAATAAAAACCGCCAGCTCCGTCTCACACGGATCGTGACCGCCGACGGCGAACCGATCTTCGATTTCTCGCAACGTTTCTCCCCCTACTCCGCCGAATTCGCCCGCCGCCACACCCAGCTCGGCCTCAACGTGGTGGGGTTCCTCACCGCCGACCTCGGCGTGGGCGAAAGCGCCCGCTGCATGGCCCGCGCCGCCGATGCCGCCGGGATCCCTGTGGCCCTCGTGCCGCTCAAGCTGCACTGCAAGAATCCGCAGAGCGACCAGACCTACGCCAGCCGTCTCCAGGAAACGAATCCGCACAGCGTCAACGTCGTCCACATCGATGCGCCGGCTTCCCGCGACATCGACCATCACCACGGGCCGGCCTTCCGCGCGGGCAAATACAATATCGGTTATTGGGCCTGGGAGCTGCCGGATTTTCCCGATGGCTGGGTGCCGGCCTGCGACTACTTTGACGAAATCTGGTGCCCGAGCGATTTTGTGCGGGAGTCGATCGGCACGAAAGCTCCATTGCCGGTGCTGACCATGCCGCACGCCATCGCATTTCCCCGGCCGCAGGGAGATTTCCGGGCGAAATTCGGCCTGCCCAAGGACAAGTTTCTTTTCCTCTTCGTCTACGACCTCAACTCGTACTCGCCGCGCAAAAACCCCCAGGCCGTGCTCGCCGCCTTCCGCGCCTCGGGGCTCGCTGCGCGCGGCGCAGCGCTCGTCATCAAATTGCACAACGTCGTCGGCAATGAATCCGATTTTGTCGCGCTCAAATCCGCCGTGGCCGACCTGCCCGGCACCACGCTGATCTCCCGGACACTCGACCGCGCCGAAGTTTACCAACTGGAATCAGCCTGCGATTGCTTCGTGTCGCTGCACCGCGCGGAGGGTTATGGGCTCTCGGTGGCCGAGTGCATGTACCTCGGAAAACCGGTGATTTCCACCGACTGGTCCGCCACGGCGGAATACGTCAACGAGCGCAACGGCGGCCCGGTGCGCTGCGAGCTGCGCCAGCTGGAGCACAATTACGGCCCGTATTTTAAAGGCTCCCATTGGGCCGAGCCCGACCCCGAGCATGCAGCGTGGTGGATGCGCAAATTTTTCGACGACCGGGCACTCGCCGCCCAGCTCGGCGCCGCCGCGCGGCAGACCATCGAAACGCGTTTCTCACCCGCCGTCATCGGTGCCCGCTACCGCCGCCGCCTCGAAGCCATCGCCACGTGGTGAAACATCCGACCGCGCGTACCGGTGCGACTACGGTGAAGTACGGTCGATCCGTTCGCGGAGCACGACCTGCAAGTCACGCATACTGAACGTGAGCTGCCGCGGATCTCCGTGACCGGGAGACGTCGCGGGATCGGACGTGACAAAGCGAAAACAAGTTTTCCCCGGTGGCAAAACCACCGCGAAGAGCACATCGCGTCGCGTTTTTGATATTTCTCCCGACCACAATGTTTTCTCGGGGGCGCACACCTGCAGCTGTCGCACCACCGGACTGCGCAGGCCAAACCGCAACTCGGCGGCGAGCGCGGTCGATTGCGGATTGACAATGGTGAGCTCCGCCGAGCCATCGGCCCAGCGCCAGTATTCCAATAGCGAACGCTCGCTCGCCAACCATCCCGCGCCATACGTCACCTCCACGCTCCGTCCGGATATTGCATCAATGCGCAGGGTCTGCGTACCCACGATGCGGTGACTCTCCTGCGCCGGCGGTTTCAGCAGGCTCGGCATGGAAAGCAGTGATAGGTTTCCGAGTATCAGGAGTGCCCACCAACGCCCGCCCCCACGCGGCACCACGATGTTGAAGGCCAGTTGCATCGGCAGCAGCACACGCACCGCCGCGCATGGAAAGATTTCCCATACGGCATCGCCGAGAAACAACATCAGCACCGCATTGGCGGCGCCCACCCGCCACCAGAATTCGGTCCACCGCGGGCGCAGCAAAAAGAACAAGCACTGTGTCAGCAACGCCACCAACACCGGCACGTTGTAGCGTTCATAAGAGTCAAATCCATGACTGCGCATATGGTGCAACACCACCTGCCACTTGGTCAGATAGCCCGCCAATGGGAGACCGAAATTGTGCGTCCCAGAATCGCCCTGGGTGCCGATCCAAACTAACAGACAACCGAGCCACAGCACCAGCGGCAGTACGAGCAAAACACACTGTCCAAACCAACTCCGCCAGTCCCGCAGCCCTTCGTACGCAGCAGGGAGCACGACGACGCCCGCGAGCAAATTGGTTTCCTTGGCCAGGCCAGAAAACCCCAGCACCAGCGCCGACCACCACGGTTGCCCCCGCTCCGCCAACGCCACGCCGACCGCAATCAGCAACAGACTCGGTCCATCCAACAACGCCCCGCGCACGCTCCAGATCAGACCTACGCTGAACAGCACCCCGCTCCACCGCGCAATATTCTCCCCATTCGCCGGTGGCAGCCAGCGGAGCAACAACCCCGCCAGTGCCAGCCAGGCCACGACGTTCTGCACCGAAAACACATGTACCGCGCGCACCGGGTCTCCACCCGCCACCAGCCATGCCGTCCAGCTCAGCAGAATGCGCCTCGCCCGGTACGGCAAAGTATCGACTGCCGTCGCCAACTCCGGAGCCGACAGTTGCGGACGCATGGCAAGTTGCACGTATTGCTGCGCATCGTAGCCCAGACTTTTGGCTTCGATATAGGGCGCAATGCCCCGCAGTTCCGGTAGATAATGCGCCTGATTTCGGTCGCCCAATGAAAGGAAAAAGGTGAAGCCCTTTCCGGGGAGATAAAACTGCGCCACGCCCCACACAAAAGCCCAAACGATGACCGCACATAGGCCCCAGCGAACAACGACTCCGGCAATGTTCGCCGCCGTTTGCTTCATGGCGCGGCAGTTCGCTGCACGTCGACCGAGCAATCTTTCACATAAAATGCCAGTAGCCGCGGATCGTCGTTCGTAAGATGCACCGGCGGCTTGTCGGTCACGAACCTCAGGCGGTTCTCACCCGGCAGCAGGTGGATGGCCAGTCCCTCGATTTCGATGGGAGCTTTCGCGATCGCTCCCTGCCACCGCACCGCGCCCGAACCATCCAGAATACGCAGCGTCCTCGCCTCGGCGCCGCGCACGGTGCAGCGCAACCGCGCTTCCACGGGAAACGCATGGGGATTGTCGATGCGCAACACGGCATCGCCCTGACTCCAGCGCCAATAGTGCTGCCGTTGATGCTCTACGTCATACCAGCCAGATTCGAAGCGCACGCGGACCTGCCGACCGTCAGTCGCGGTGAGAAGCTCGCCGGGGCCATCCAGGCGGCAGCCGTCGTAACTCGGTGGTTCGAGAGCGATCGGAGCATTGAGCATCGTCAAATTGCCCAGCACCAAAATGAGCCACCACCGACGACCGCCGGGCACGAGCACATTGAACGCGAGCTGGAGCGGTAACAGCACCCGCGAGGCCGCGCCCGGAAAGCCTTCCCACACGGCATCGCCGAGCACCAACATGAGCACTGCGAAACTAATCCCAATCCGCCACAGCGGAGCCTGGGGTTGCGGACGCAGCACGAGAAAACCGAATTGCACGGTGACCGCCACCAGCATGAGCAGGCTCCAAAATGCGCCGGCACTGGCGATGCCCGACTGCCACGTCTCAGCACGCATCAGCTCGGGCAAGACGCCGGCCCACTTGCGAGCGAACGCCACGAGCGGCCAGTCGAAATTCCGCGCGCCCAGATCAGCCACCGGCCCCGCTGCCTGCCGCAAGTAGATCAGCCACAGGAACAGCGGCGCACCGACCAAAATTCCCTGGAAGACTATGCGCCTCCACTCCGCCCACGTGCGGGCCTCCGGTCGCAGCAGGGCCGCCGCGCCGAGCAGATTGGTTTCCTTGCCGAGCCCGCTCACCCCGAGAATCGCCGTGCCGAGCCAGGACCGTCCGCGCTCGATCGCCACCGCACCCAACGCCAGCAAGAGCAGGCTCGGTCCGTCCACCAGTGCGTTGCGCACGCTGACGCACAGGCCAAACGAAGCCAGCACGCCGAGCCAGCGCCCGAAATGCCCCCAGCTGGTCGGCGGAAACCAGTGGCACAACACGCCGGCAAGCAGCAGCCAGCAGACCACGTTTTGCAACGCGTACGCCTGCAAAATCCACGCCGGCCGGCCGCACCCGCTGACATAGGCGGTCGCAGAAAAAAAGATGCGCCGCGCCCGGTACGGCAGACTGTCGATGGCATTCTTCAAATCCGGCGCGCGCAGCGTCGGGTCCATCGCGATCTGCGCGTAATACTGGGCGTCGTAGCCGTCGGAGTCGGGTTCGACGTAATAATTCAACTGCCGCAACGCAGCGATGCGGGTCGTCTCGTTCTTGCTGCCGAAGCTGATCAGATAACTGAACCCCTTGCCCGGAATGTAGAATTGCGCGACGGCGACCAGATAAAGCGCGATCGTCACAACATAAGCCAGGATCACCGGCACCAACCAGCGAGGTTTAGAAAAATGGGGCGCGGACACACTCATCATCAAAGGAATCGCTACAAGACGCCGCACCACAGCCGTCGATTTCCGGCCGGCGCAAAAAATTGATTTTTGATTTGAGCCACGTTCGTACGCAATGGCACCTTGCGCGATTGACAATGAAAATGATGCCCACCGCCGAGCCATCCGATGCGGCCACCGGAGCGACCTCCGCGGCCCCCGCCGCCCCGGCCCCGCGTTGGTTGACCGCGTTGTTTCTCCTCGGGCTCATCGGTTACGCGTGGTTCCTCGGCCACAACATCGGCGCCTACGCGGGCGGAGCCGACTCTTCGGGCTACATGAACAACGCCAAGCTGATCGCGCAGGGAAAAATCTCCACGCCGCAGCGAACCCTCCCCGGACTGACCGGACCAGTGACGAGTTACACGTTTGTGCCACTGGGCTTCATCCCCTCGACGGACAATACGCAGCTCATCCCCTCGTATCCCATCGGCCTGCCGCTGCTGGTGGCGGCGAGCGCCGCCGTGGTCGGATGGGACGCGGCGCCCCACTTGACCATCGCCCTGCATGCCTTTCTCGGCGTGGTGATGCTCTGGCAGCTGGCGCGTGCGCTGGGGTTTTCCCCAGCCTGGTCCATGTTCGCCGCCACGCTGCTCGGCGCGTGTCCGCTCTACGTTTTCTTTTCGCTGCAAATGATGAGCGACGTCCCGGCCACCGCCTGGGCTTTGGCCGCCATCGGGTGCGCGTGGCGCAGCCGACACAACGCCCGCTGGTCGCTGGCGGCGGGCTTTGCCTTCGGCTTCGCCGTGCTCGTGCGCCCGACCAATGTCATCCTCGCGCTCCCGGTTGCCTGCGCGCTCGGCCTGCGTTGGCGCAGCTGGCTGGGGTGCGCGCTCGGCGGCATCCCGGCCGGCGCGGCGTTTTTGCTCTATAACCGCGCCGCCTACGGCCACGCGCTGGCGAGCGGCTACGGTGCCGTGGGGGGGATGTTTCAATGGGAGCACGTCCCCGCTTCGCTGGCGAATTACGCCCACTGGCTGCCAGTGCTGCTGACGCCGTTTGGCTTGCTGGCGCTCGGCCTGCCCTGGTGCTTTCGCCGCGACCCCTGGCTTACGGCGACGCTCGCCCTCTGGCTACTGCTGCCGCTGGCCCTGTACGCCTACTACTACCATACGCACGAGACGTGGTGGTACCTGCGTTTCGTCCTCCCGGCGTTCCCCGCCGCGTGGCTGGCGGCCCTGCTCGTCGGACGCGAACTGGTCCGGCGCTGGAACCTCCGGCGCTGGTTTCCCGCCGACCAACTTCGCACCCGACTCACAGTCGGAAGCGTGTGCACCGCCCTGCTGGTTTTCGTCTGGCAGTGGAACCGCCATCTCCACACCCGGGATTGCGGCGTCGGCGAAAGAACCTACCTCGCAGCCATCAACTGGATGCGCCCGCAGGTGCCCGCCCAGGCGGTGCTCATCGCCATGCAGTGCAGCGGCGCACTCTTCTACTATACCGATTACACGATCGCGCGCTGGGACCAGTTTGAAGGCGTACATTTCCTCTCCCTGATCCGAGCGGCTCAGGCCGCCCAGCGACCGCTCTATGCCCTGCTCATGCCCTTCGAGGAGGATCGCGTCTTCAGCGAAGGTCGCCTGCCCGGCCGATGGACCAAGCTCGGCACTGTCAGCGATATCAGCCTCTGGCGTTTCGATGGCGCTTCCGCGCAGCCTTGAACGCGAGCCATTTCTTGCCGTATCCCACTCCCCTGACTGCCCAGCCCATGCCCGCACCGCTGCTGCTCGATCTCACTCACACGGCGCACACCACGGCGCGCACCGGCATTCAACGGGTGGCGCGCCGGCTCCTCACCGAATTCACGCGGCGCGGGGTCGTCACGCCCATCACTTTCGATCCGTTCGAGGGACTCTGGCGGGCGCTCGAACCGTGGGAAATCGCCCAGCTCGCCAGCACCACCGTCGGCCGCAAACGCAGCGCGCGCTGGCCATGGACGGCGCGTTGGCGCGGCCGGCTGCGCAAGGTGATCGGTCCACGCCCCAGCCCGCGCCAGCTCAGCGTCGCGCCCGGCACCGCGTTTCTCGAACCGGAGCTATTTTCCGCCGCCACCGCCCGCCGGCACGCCCCGCTCTTCGATCTGGCCGGCGGCCCGCGCGTGGCGATTTTCTGTGACGCCATCGCGCTCAAATTTCCCGAGCTCACCCCGGCGGGCACCGTGGCGCGGTTTCCGAGCTATCTGCAAGAACTGGCGCGTTTCGATGCCATCGCTGCGATCTCCGGCGAGTCGCGCGATACCCTGGCCGATTACTGGCGCTGGCTCGGTCTGCACGATGCGCCGCCCGTCGAGGCGTTGCCGCTCGGCATCGATCTGCCCTCCGCCGCCGACCGCGCGGCCACGGCAAACGCGCCGGCCTCCGCCGTACCCGTCGTGCTTTGCGTCTGCACCCTCGAAGGCCGCAAAAACCACCTCACCCTGCTCGAAGCGAGCGAACAACTCTGGGCGCGTGGCGCCCGTTTCGAGCTGCGCCTGATCGGTATGGCCAATGCGGAGACCGGCCGCGCCGCCTTGTCCCGCATCGGCGAGCTGCAAACCGCCGGCCGGCCGTTGCGCTACGATGGCGCGGTCGCCGATGCGGTCGTGACCGCGGCGTACCGCGAATGCGCGTTTACGGTTTATCCGTCGTTAATCGAAGGGTTCGGCCTGCCGGTGTTGGAGAGCGTGGCTTACGGCAAACCCTGCATCTGCGCCGATCGCGGCGTGCTCGGCGAATCCGCCCGCGGCGGCGGCTGTGTGGCGCTGCCCCGTATGGAGCCGGCGCCGCTGGCCGAGGCGATGGAACGACTGCTCAATCGCACTGATGAACTCGCCACGCTCGCCGCCGCCGCCCGCGTTCGCCCGCTCAAAAGCTGGTCCGATTACACCGACGATATGCTGGCCTGGCTGCCCACAGTGCGTCGCCGCAAGTGATTAACCATTCGCGCCGCGACTGAAATTTGCCCTTTCACTCGCCGCGACCCGCCGTTTTAGTGGCGCCCTTTACGACATGGCGTTCCCCTTCTTCAAAACCGAAAAAAAGGCGATTTTAGCGCGTTGCCGCGACGATTACGCTACCAAGATGCGGCTCAAATATGCGCCCTATTACCACGCCATGGAGGAGCAAAAGGGCACGCAGGTCCGGCTCGATGGCCGCGACATGATCATGCTCTCAAGCAACGATTACCTCGGGCTCTCGTTTCACCCGAAGGTCATCGAAGCCAGCCGCGCCGCCGTGCTCAAATGGGGCACGTCCACCACCGGCGCCCGCACCTCCAACGGTTCGCGGACCTTCCACGTTGAGCTGGAGGAAAAGCTCGCCGCGTTTCTCGGCCGCGAAGCCTGCCACGTACACGCCGCCGGCTACCTCTCGTGCATGTCGAGCGTCGCCACGTTCGCGCAGAAGGGCGACATCGTTGTTGGCGACAAAAATCTCCATTCCTGCCTCTGGGACGGCATCCGGCTCTCCCTCGCCACCGTCGAACGCTTTTCCCACAACAACCCCGACGATCTGCGCAACATCCTCGCCACCGCTTCGCCCGACGTCCCGAAGATGGTCGTAGTCGAGGGCGTCTACTCGATGGAAGGGCACATCTGCCGCCTGCCCGAGATCGCCACGCTCGCAGAGGAGTACAACGCCTTCACCGTCCTCGACGACGCGCACGGCTTCGGCGTGCTCGGCCGGCAGGGCCGGGGCACCATCGATCATTTTGGGCTCAACCACAAGGTCGACATCGTCTGTGGCTCGCTCTCGAAATCCCTCGCCAGCACCGGTGGCTTTGTGGCCGGCAAACGCGAGTTGATCGAGTACCTGCGCACCAACTCGAAGCAGACGATCTTCTCCGCCGCGCTTTGCCCCAGCCAGGCCGCCGTCGCCATGACTGCACTGGAATTGATGCAGAGCGAACCGGAGCACTTGGAGCGCCTCTGGAAGAACACCGCCAAGTACCGCGCCATCCTGAAAAATCTCGGCCTCGACACCTGGGGCAGTGAGACGCCCGCCGTGCCCATCGTACTCGGCTCGAAGGAGCGCGTTTATCCCTTCTGGCAGGCGCTGCTCGAAAAAGGCGTTTTCACCGTGATGTCGATTGCCCCGGCAGTGCCGCCCGGCAAGGACCTCATCCGCACCGCCGTCTCCGCCATGCACACCGACGAACAGTTGGAGCGCATCGGCGAAGCGATGGCGTACGCGATGAAGAAGCTTTAAGCCGTCAGCCCCGCGCGCAGCGCGGCGCTGAGATTAGCGAGTGGCTTGGAGCGAAACGAGGCCCGCTCGCTCACGCAGAAGCTATGCTTTCAACGTAAGCGGAAATCCTCACCAGCGATGACCGGCGGCGCACGTCAGCAGCAACGCGTGCCGCCCCACTCCGCCGCGCAGATTCGCGCAAGCCACCCCGCACTCCCCTGACCAGGCGGTCTTTGTCTCGTAGCGAAGCGCCATGTTTCCATCCAAGAAGAAGCGGCGGTCGCTTTCACTCCGACTCCGTCCATAGAAACGCCGGTCCTGTAGTTCCCATTGCGTGATCTCGTAGCCGAGCGCGAGACCTGCCAACAAGCGACACGGCCCTATTGTCACCACCGTCGCTCGCGCGCCGGTAGAGAGGAGCTGCTTGGTTTCTTGCAGGGAGTTTTGGACGATCTGCCGCGGCATCAGGAGCCCCGGATTTACCACCCCGACAGGAGCACCCGCACCCAGCTCTGTTTCGCTCTCGGTGGTGAACTTCCCCAGATAAACAAACCGCCCATACAGGTGCAGCCGCTTCGCCACCGGTAGCTCCACTTGCACAAAAGGGCTCAGCGTCGGCCCGACGTGCCGCGTGCGCCCGGCGATGGCATAAGGCAATTCACCTTCGTGAAAACCAACCGCATGCCCCACGCCGGCTTGAACTGTCACCTCTGCCACGCTGCGTGCGGAGAAAACGCCCAACCCAACCAAGAGTCCGAGACCGCCTCTGATGCTGATTGGTGCCATGGCCATAGCGCGCCCAGACTCAACCAGCCTCTAACCGACTTCAATATCGAAGCTTGCGCTTCACCTCAGCCCTGCGCGCAGCGCGGCGGCGGCGGCGGACCAGGTGGGCAATGGACGGGCTCCGGCCGCAGCGGCGAGTTGCGCGTGCCACGTGTCGTCGCCGATCACGCGGCGCAACGCGGCGCCCCAAGCCGCGCGGTCGTTGAGCGTCACCGGCACGCAACCGCCGCCGTCGGCATTCTCGCGCAACACCGGCAGGTCGCTGCACACGCAGGGCACGCCCATCCACAGCGATTCCAACAACGGCAGCCCGCAGCCTTCCGCCAGCGTGGGGAACACCGTCGCGCGCGCGCGGCCGAACAATCCCGCCACCGTCGCATCGTCGGCCGCCGCGTGATAATGCAGCCCGGAAAATTCGCGTTGCAGCGCCTTGATCTTCGCCACCACCGGCGCGCCGAAATGCGGATTCACCCGCCCGACCAGGTGTAGCTCGAATTCCACCCCGGCGCGCCAGAGGTCGGCGCAGACATCGAGGAGAAAAGTCTGGTTTTTGCGCGGCTCCAGAATGCCCACGCAGAGGAGCACCGGCGGCCGGCTCGGAGTCGTGGGCGGCAACCGTTTCTGCCCCGCCAGATCCGCGCCCAACGCCAGCACCTCGACCGGGGGCAGATTCACCACCTCCAGCCAGCGCCAGTAGCCGAGCAGAGTTTCGCGACAGGTCGCCGAGATCGCCCACACCCGGTCGCACGACGCGAGCATCTTCATGTATTCGGGATGGCGCGCCACGCTGTGCGGCCACGTGATGTGCGGATGCTGCAACGGAATCGCGTCGCTGAACATCGCCGCCACACGGCACGGTTTGTTGCGCAGGAATTGCCAGAAACCCGGCCGCTCGGCCTCGCAAAACAACTCCGCCGTAAACCACCAGTCATCGGGCCGCACGGCCGCCGTCGGACAGTCGCCCCACGTCACGGGAGTCACATCCGCGCCCAGCTCGGCGCGCAGGCGTTCGCTCACCCGTGTCAGTCCCGAGCGATGTCCCTGCCGGCTGGCTTTGGTGACGTCGAAGTAGATCATGGCTTGGGCTTGGTCGCGATGGCTTGTTCGAACAACGCGTGCAAACGGGCGGCGTTTTTGTGCGCGTCGAAATTTTCCTCCACCCAGTGCCGCGCCGCCACACGCAGTCGCTGGCACAACGCATCGTCCGTCATCAGTCGGCGCAAAGCCGTCACCCACTCCGCCGGCACATCGACCGACGCTACCAGTCCGGTCGTCGCCGCATGAATCGCCTCGGTGGTGGCCGCCGCGGGCGACGTCACCACGAGCGTGCCGGCGGACATCGCCTCGGGGATCACGTTGGGCAGACCGTCACGGTCGCCGCTGGGCGCCACGACTCCCGTGTGGATCAACACATCGGCCCACGCGAGCTGGTTCCAGATTTCGTGATGCGGCAGATGCCCGAGAAAACTCACCCGCGCCGCCACGCCGAGCTGGCCCGCGAAACGCTCCAGCTCGGATTGCAATTCCCCGTCGCCGGCGATGCGCGCCTCAAACGGAATCCCGGCGGCCTGCAACGCCGCGTAGATGCGCATCTGGTGGCGCAGCCCCTTCTTCGCGACAAGCCTCGCGACACAAATAATCCGCAACGGATCACGCGCGGCGCGCAGCGGTTTCAAAGGCGGCAGCGTGTCGAGCCCGCGGCGAATGCAGTAAATGTTTTCCTCCGGAAGTCCGCGCTCGATCAGCGTGGCGCGGCCCATCTCGGTCGACGTGTGGATGAAGGCGGCGTGAATGAGTTTTTCGTTCAGCCACCAGTCACCACCGTGTTCGTAGATGTCGTAGGCGTGCGCCGCGGTGCTGAAGCGGTGCCCGTCGATCCGCCAGAACAGCCAGGCCGCCGTCGCCGGCGCGCTGCTCCACGCGGCGTGAATGAGCGCGGGCGGCGTTTTTCGGAAATGCCGCAGGTAATAACAGGCGAAGCCCGCCCCGAGCATGTTTTCCCAGAAGTTGATCCACGACGGTGGACGGCGCGTGCACAGCCCGTGCAGCAGTTGGCGCAACACGTCGGGCCGACGGGCGGCTTCGAGCGGAATCTTCCAGAGCAACACGAGCAGTTTCCACTTGGGAAACGCCGTCACCGGAATGCCGCGAAACGTGCCGCCGCCGCCCCAGAGCGAAAAGATCCGCAGCTTCGCGCCGCGGGCATGCATCGCCACGATTTCGCGCTGGAGAAACGTTTCCGTGGATTTGGGAAACGTGGTGAAAAGATAGACGATGGTGGTCGGCGACAGGCTCAAGACGGGAAGCGTGGAAGTTGGTGGCCGCGAAACGCGGCGTCACATGCGATGCCGGCCCAAACGCCCGCTGTAAATCCTCTTTCGCACCGCGCCGCGAGGTTGGGCAAAAGCTCGCGCGGCGAATTTTCAATTCCCTTGCGCGCGTCCGGTCCGGCGACTTCATCCTCGCTTCGCCGCCATGCCATCCGCCCTCGCCCACCGCCTCTGCGTCCTGACCGTGGCCTTTCTGTTGCTCGGTCTGTCCGGATTCGGGTCGGCAGCTGGTCCGGCCGCCACTCCGACACCGCGCCGCCCCAATTTGCTTTTCATCCTCACCGACGATCAACGCTGGGACGCATTGGGCGTCGTGCAGCGGGAGCAAGGCCCCCAGGCACGCTGGCCGTGGTTCCAAACTCCGCACTTGGACCGGATCGCCGCCGAGGGCGTGCGTTTCCGCAACGCATTCGTCGTGCAATCGCTGTGCTCGCCCAGCCGGGCGGCGTTTCTCTCCGGGCAATATGGCCATCGCAACGGCGTCACCGATAACAGCACGCACTTCCCCGCCATCACCATGAATCAGGCCCGGCTGCTGCGGAGGGCCGGCTACGCCACGGCGTACATCGGAAAATTCCACATGGCGTTGCAGAAAGAGCGTCCCGGTTTCGAGCATATCGCGAGCTACACGAGCCAGGGTGAATACTACGGCAGTACGTTTTGGGTGAACGGCGTCGCGCAAAAAACCAAGCAATGGGTGGACGACGCGGCGACCGATTACGCGTTGGAATTCATGCGCGCCCGCCGGGACCAACCGTGGATGATGGTGCTCGGCTTCAAAACGCCGCACACGCCGCGCCAGCCGCCGGAACGCGCTCGTCAGCGTTTCGCGGGCGAATCGGTGCGTCCGGCACCGAATGCCGCCGCCATGCCCGCGTATGGCAAAGGTCAGCGCGCCTACCGGGGCGAAGAGACGGGCAAGCCCGTGGAAACCGACACCGACAGCGCCGGCAACGACCCTTACCTGCTGAACTATTTCCGCACGCTCTCGGCCATCGACGACAACATCGGCCGCGTGCTGGACGAACTCGCCGCGCTGCAACTGGCCGACGACACCGTGGTCGTGTTCGCCAGCGACAACGGATATTACCTCGGCGAGCACGGGCTGGGCGACAAACGCTCCGCGTACGATGAGAGCATGCGCATCCCGCTCCTGTTGCGCTATCCGCGGCTCGGCCGGCGCGGCCAGGTGATCGACGAGATGGTGCTCAACCTCGACCTCGCGCTGACGTTTCTCGAACTGGCCGGCGTCGCCGTGCCGCCGGAAATGCAAGGTCAGAGCTGGTTGCCGCTGCTCCAGGGAAAGCCCGTGTCGTGGCGGCAGGCGTTCATGTTCGTCTACCGCTTCGAGCGCAATTTACCGGCCACTCCCGCACTCATCGCCGTGCGCACGCCCACGGCGAAACTCATCGAGTATCCCGGACATGAGGACTGGACCGAGGTGTTCGACCTGTCGGCCGATCCCCACGAACGCAACAATCTCGCCCGCGACCCGGCGCAGTCGGCCTTGCGACAACGCCTGCAAACGGAACTGGCGGCGCAAAAGGAAAAGTTCGGCGATCCGTTTGCGCTAAGTGTCGCCGCCATCGACGGGAAATCACCGCAGCCAAAATGAAGCCCATGCCTTACCCACGTGTCGCCTGCCTGCTGATCGGGTTGTTCGGTTTGCTGGGTGGCGCGCCGAGTCAGGCCCGCGCCGCCGCCGAGAAAACACCGTTGCAATCCGTCGATCCCACCATCGGCACGACGCATTGCCGCTGGTTTTTCTTCACGCCGGGCGCGATGCCCTTTGGCATGGCCAAGCCCGGCCCCTGCACTGACGCGCACCTCGGCAATGCGCATGGCTGGGACGCCGTGGGCTATGACAGCCGTCACGACTCCATCGAGAGCTTTGTCAGTTTTCGCGAATTTCAGATCGGCGGTGTCGCGCTCATGGCCACCACGGGCGAGCTGCGCACCGTCCCGGGAAAACTCGGCGCACCCGGCTCCGGTTATCGCTCGCGTTTCGACGCGAAAGACCAGGTGGCGCAGCCCGGCTACTACGCGGTGCTGCTGCAAGATTACGGCATCCGGGCCGAGCTCACCGCGACGCCGCGCGTGGCCTTTCATCGCTTCACCTTTCCGCAATCCGACAACGCCCATGTCCTGATCGATGTGGGCAACCGTCAGGGCGAAAGCGGGGCGATTCTCGATGCCTTCGTGCAACGCAGCGGCGAGCGCGAGGTGGAGGGTTTCGTGCACGCGCTGCCGGTGTACGTGAAGGGTTATCAGCCCGGCGCCTCCGTGCGGATGTATTTCGTCGCGCGTCTGAGCAAAACCCCTGCGAGCGTCGGCGCGTTCCGCGGTAAGGAGCAGTTGCCCGACCGCTACGCCATCCAGGGTCCGGGCGCGGGGCTGTTCTTGAATTTTTCGACGGCTGAGGGTGAACGCATCGAGGTGCAGCTCGGCATGTCGTACACCAGCGTGGCCAACGCGCGCCTGAATTTGGAAACGGAGGCCGCACAGATGGATTTCGACACGGCGCGCACTCAAGCGCAGGCCCGGTGGAGCGAGTTGCTCGGCCGGATCGACGTGCGCGGCGGCAGGGAGGCGGATCGCGTGAAATTCTACACCGGACTCTACCACGCGCTGGCCGGGCGCGGACTTGTCAGCGACGTCAACGGCGCCTACCCGAAAAACGACGGCAGCGTTGGCCAGATTCCACTCACTCCGCAGGGCGTGCCGCGCTACGGCCATTACAACAGCGATTCGGTCTGGGGCTCGTTCTGGAATCTGACGCAGCTCTGGGCGCTCGCCTACCCTGAGTATCTCAGCGAGTACGTGCAATGCCATCTGCAGATGTACCGCGATTGCGGCTGGCTGCCCGATTCGGTGGCGGCCGGCAAATTCGTCTCCGGCGTCGGCACCAACTTCATGGGCCTCGTGGTCAGCAGCGCCCACGCGTGGGGCATTCGCGATTACGACGTCGCGCAGGCCTACGCGGCGGTGTTGAAAAATGAACTCAGCTGGCAAAACCGGCCGTTGGGCGTCGGCAAGGCGGACGTGCGCACGTTCATCGACCGCGGCTACGTCCCGCTCCTGCGCAAGGTCCCGGGGTTCAGCGGATCCACGGCGGAGGGTTCGCTCTTCTCCGCCTCGCACACGCTGGAGTATTCGTTCTCCGCATTCGCCGCGGCGCAGTTCGCCCGGGCGCTGGGCAAAACCGACGACTGCGAACGCCTCCTCCGCTATTCACGCGGCTGGGAAAATCTCTACGACCCGGCCACCGGCTTCATCCGCCCCAAAGATCAGGACGGAAAATTCATCGCCGACTTCGAACCGCGCAAACCCTGGATCGGCTTTCAGGAGGGCAACGCCTGGCAGTACACGTTCTACGTGCCGCACGATCCCGAAGGGCTGATGCAGAAAATGGGACGCGACACGTTCCGCCAGCGACTGGCCGATGTCTTCGCGCAAGCGGAGAAAACCGGCTTTGGCGGCGGCAAAAAAATCGATGCGTTCTCCGGATTGGAAAACGTCTACAATCACGGCAATCAGCCGAGCCTCCACATCGCCTGGCTCTTCAACTACGCCGGCCAGCCGGAACTCACGCGCCATTGGGTGCGGCGCATCTGCGACGAGTTTTACGGCACCGACGCCGTGCATGGCTACGGTTACGGGCAAGATGAAGATCAAGGACAGTTGGGCGCGTGGTTTGTACTGGCCGGGATTGGACTGTTCGACGTGCAGGGTGGCACGAGCGCCGAGCCGGTCATGCAGATCGGCGCGCCGCTGTTCGAGCGCATCCAGATCGAACTCAACCCCCGCTATTACCCGGGGAAACGTCTCCAGATCGTCACACGCCATCTCGACCGCGCCACGCCAGCGCCCGAATCGGCGCAAGTGAACGGAACTCCGCTCCCGCAATGGCAGGTGCCATGGAAAACGCTCGTGGCCGGCGCCGAGTTGGAGCTCTCGCTCACCGTCGCTCCACGCGCCCCGACAGCGAACCCGTAACGCCCGATGCTGCTCGCCCTGCACAAACCCTACGGCGTCCTCTCCCAATTCACGCCCGAGCCCGGCTCGCGTTGGCGCACGCTGGCCGACTGCGGATTGCCGGCGCGCGTCTACCCCATCGGCCGGCTCGACGCCGACAGCGAAGGTCTGCTCTTGCTGACCGACGAGGCCGCGCTCAACGAGCGCCTGCTGCATCCGCGCCACGGCCACGAACGCGAGTACTGGGTGCAGGTCGAGCGCATCCCCGACGAAGCGGCGCTCGCCCGCCTGCGACGCGGCGTGCCGCTCGGCGACTTTCAACCGCAGCCATGTCGCGCGGAACTCCTCGTGCCGCCACCCGACGTGCCGCCGCGCGATCCACCGATTCGTTTTCGCAAAAACGTGCCCGACTGCTGGCTCGCGCTCGCATTGACCGAGGGGAAAAACCGGCAGGTGCGGCGCATGACCGCCGCCGTGGGGCACCCCACCCTGCGTCTGTTGCGAGCGCGGATCGGCCAGCTGCACCTCGCCGCGCTCGGGCTCGCGCCCGGCAAGTGGCGCGAACTCACGGCCGCCGAGCGCGCGGCGGTGTTGGCCTAAATGTGCGTCACGACTTCGGCCGCCTTGTAGCGCACCTTGGGCAACGTCGCGTATTTGTCGTCATCCGCCCGATAGCCGATGGCGCAGGCGCACAGCGTGGTGTAATCGGTGCCGGCGAGTTTGAGAATTTTGTCATACTCGGCGGGATCGAGGCCTTCCATCGGGCATGCGTCGATGCGGAGCAAAGCCGCCGCGGTCAGCAGCTGGCCCAGCGCGATGTAAACCTGCCGGGATTGCCAGCCGTCGAGATAACCACCAGCACGGGCTTTCTCCACGCTGCCCACCATGATGGCGCGGTAATCGGCCAGCGCGGCCTTGTTGCCGCCGCGCACCTCGATCGTGCGATCGAGAAACCGGTCGATCTGTGCCGCATCGAGATTCTTGCGCCCGGCAAACACGACAAATTGCGAACAATCGAGCGGTTGTGTCTGCCCCCACGAAGCCGCGGACAACGCCTGTCGGACGGCGGCATCCTGTACCACGATGAATTTCCACGGCTGCAACCCGAAGGACGACGGCGCGAGCACCAGTGCCTGTTCCAAGGCCGCCCACGTCGCCGTCGGGAGCTTCTTGGTCCGATCAAACTTTTTTGTCGCGTACCGCCAGTTAAGAGCTTCGAGCAAGAGCGAGGAAGATATCGGTTGCATATGCTGCAAAACGAAAGCTGGAACCCGCTGTTGTCAAAATGCGCGCCGATATTGCACAGGGGGCGGCAACGCATCGTTGTGCCCCAGCGCTCGCGCCGCCCGCAGTGTCCAGAACGGATCGCGCAAATGCTCGCGCCCCACGAGCACCAGGTCGGCGCGTTCCGCCTGCACAATCGCATCGGCTTGCGCCGCCGTCGTGATCATGCCCACCGCCGCGGTGGCGATGCCGGTCTCGCGACGGATGCGTTCGGCAAACGGCACCGCGTAGCCGGGCCCGACCGGAATTTTGGCGTCGGGCACCGCCCCGCCGGAACTGCAATCGAGCAGATCCACTCCCGCCGCTTTCAGCCGGCGCGCGAGCTCCACACATTCGTCGATATCCCAGCCGCCCGGCACCCAGTCGGTGCAGGACAGGCGGACCGTGAGCGGTAGATTTTCGGGCCAGACCGCGCGAAGGCGTTGCACGGTTTCCAGGAGAAAACGGATGCGATTCTCGAAACTGCCGCCGTAGCGGTCGGTGCGGCGATTGCTAAGCGGCGAGAGAAATGAGTGGCAGAGATAGCCGTGGGCGGCATGCACCTCCAGCCACTTGAAACCGGCCGCGAGCGAGCGCCGGGCTGCGGCGACAAAGTCGTCCTGCACGCGGGCGATGTCCACTTCGGTCATTTCGCGTGGCACTCTCGGCCAGTCGCCGCCAAACGCCACCGCACTCGGTGCCTGGATCGGCCAGCCGCCGGCCGCTTCGGCCAGATGCGCCCCGCCATGCCAGGGACGCGCGCAGGAGGCTTTGCGCCCGGCATGCCCGAGCTGGATCGCCGGCACCACGCCTTGCTGAAGTTGAAAACGCACCAGCCGCGTCAGCGGCTCTATCTGCGCATCGTTCCACAGACCGAGATCGCCGGGCGTGATGCGTCCCTCCGGCGCGACTGCGGTCGCCTCGACAATGATGAGCGCCGCACCGCCCGCCGCCTGCGCGCCGTAGTGCACGAGATGCCACTCGTTCGCCAGCCCGTCGGTGGCGGAATATTGGCACATCGGCGGGATGCCGACCCGGTTGCGCAGTGTGACCGATTTGAGCGTAAAAGGCGTGAACAGGTGCATGGGAAAGGCGCGCACTGTAGCAATTTTTTCCACGCTGTCATTCTTTGTTCCAAAGCGCCGTCGACGCGCACAGAAGCCCCGGAGTTGTATTTGCCCGGCAGATTGCCCAGCGTTTCTGCGTTCCCATGAAATTCGCTGCTTTTCAGGCCCTGGTCCGGCAGGCTCGCTCCTGCCGACGTTTTGTCGAAGCCGACCCCATCCCGGCCGATCTCGTGCGTTCGTTGGTGGATCTCGCCCGGATCGTCCCCTCGGCGGCCAACCAGCAACCGTTGCGCTATTGCGTGGTGACTGCGCCCGTCGAATGCGAACGCATTTTCCCGCGGCTGCGCTGGGCGGCGGCCCTGAAAGACTGGGAAGGCCCCGAGGTCGGCGAGCGCCCGACCGCCTACATTCTCATCGTGAAACCGCGCGGCGCCAATGTCGGCTACGATGTCGGCATCGCGGCGCAAACGATCCAGCTGGCCGCGACCGCCACCGGCTACGCCGCGTGCATGTTGGGCGCCATCGACCGCAATGCGCTCCATCTGGATTGCGGCCTCAAAGCCGAGCAGGAAGTCGATCTCGTGCTCGCGCTCGGTCGGCCCGGTGAAACCATCGTGTTGGAGGAAATGGACCCCGCCGCTTCGCCGGCCTACTGGCGCACGCCGGATCAGGTGCATCACGTGCCGAAGCGTCGGCTCGGCGATATTTTGCTCCCGTAAAGCCACCGCCCCCAGCACTGCCGCATGCAACCTTGGAAGACGCTCCACCGCGAAGTTCTCCTGCGCCACAGCAAATACCTCACCGTGGAAAACCACACCGTCGGACTGCCCGATGGCAGCGTCATCTCCGACTGGAACTGGATCGTCTCACCCGATTTCATCAACGTCGTGGCAGTGACGGAGGACGCGCGCTACCTGTGTTTCCGGCAGGTGAAATACGGCATCGAGGGTGACACGCTCGCCGTGGTGGGCGGCTACTTGGAACCCGGCGAGGAACCCCTCGTCGCCGCGCAGCGCGAACTTCTGGAAGAGACCGGCCACACCGCACCCGACTGGAGCTCGCTCGGCACTTACCGGGTCGATACCAACCACGGCGCCGGTCTGGCGCATTTCTTCCTGGCCCGCGGCGCACAGCGCGTGACCGAGCCCAACTCCGACGACCTCGAAGAGCAGGAGCTGCTCCAGCTCACCCGTGCCGAGGCCCAGGCCGCACTGTTGGCCGGGCAATTCCGCGGCCTCTCGTGGGCCACGATTCTCGCCATGGCGTTGCTGCGGAGTTGAGTCGCGGCGCGGGTCAATCGGTGCGCTTTGCCCACCGCGCGGCCAGCCACCCGCAGAGCGCGAGCTGCAACGGGTGGTAGATCATGATCGGCAGCAAAATCACGCCGAGCCCGGGATGCGCGCCGAAGAGCAGCTTCGCCATCGGCACGCCCGAAGCCATCGACTTTTTCGAGCCGCAGAACACAGCGGCGATCCGGTCCTCGGAGGAAAAATGCAGGGCGTTTGCCGCGGCCGTCGTGAGCGTCAGCACCAGTGCGAACAACGCCGCCGCCCCCACCACCACAAGCACCAGCGTGACCACGCCGTGACTCGACCAGATGCGTTGTTGGAACGAATCGCAAAACGACGTGTACACGAGCAGCAGGATCGTCGCGCGGTCCACCCGGTTGATGCGCCCTTTGTGTCGCGTCGCCCAAGCGCTCAGCAACGGCCGGCAGAGTTGCCCCGCCACCAACGGCAAAATCAGCCAGCGCACCAAATCGAGGATCACCGGACCGAGCGGCAGCGTGTGGCCGGTGGTGTTCATCACCACCGCCATCCACAGCGGCGTGAGAAAAACGCCGAGCACGCTCGAGAGTGTGGCGTTGAAAACCGCCGCAGCGACATTCCCACGCGCCGCCGCCGTCAGCGCCACCGATGACGACACTGTGGACGGCAACGCGCACAGATAAAAAATTCCCCACCGCAACTCCGGCGTCACCCGCGAGCCAAGCAGCGCGAGCACGGCGAGCCCGATCAGCGGGAACAGGAGAAACGTCGCGGTCTGCACCAGCAGATGCAGCGGCCAGCGAAGCGAACCGGCTTTGAGCGCCGCAAACGAAAGCGCCACGCCGTGCAGAAAAAAGATCACCGCCACGCCCACCTTCGTCAGCAACTCCGGGTGCATCCAGCCGCCCGCTGCGCCCGGCGATGGCCACTGCCACGCGAGCGCCACCGCTGCCACCATGCCGAGCAAGAACCAGTCGGGGCGCCATTTCATGTTACGCACCGGCGCTCAGCCGAGTTTCGCCCGCCAGCCACGCAGGATTTCCATCAATTCTTCGCGGCCCTCGATTTTCAGCCGCCACAAAAACCCCGCGTACGCCGCCATGCCCGCCGGGATCAGCACGGCGAGCGCCACGGTTTCGCTCCAGAAACCGCGCCCCACCCCCGTGCGCCAGCCCCACCAGCCGGCCACCACGACCGCGCCCATGAGCACCGCCGCCAGACCGACCTTGCCGACCGTCGGCGCGAGATGGCCGAATTTCAACTCGGCGCGCCGGCGCGTGAGGTGCCGTTGCAAATACCACGCTTGGGCCACAATCGCCGCGCTGCTCGCCAGCGCGAGTCCCACCGTTCCGAGCGGCCCCATCAACGCCAGACTCAGACCCAGGTTCACCGCAAAACTCACCATCGCCGCGCGCACCGGCGTGGCGGTGTCCTTCTGCGCGTAGAACGCCCGCAGCGCCAGATTCACGAACGAGAAAAACGGCAGCCCCACCGCGTACGCCGCGAACACCGGCACCATCGCCGCGGTGTCGCTGGCGGTGAATTTGCCATGCTGAAAAAGCACGCGTACGGTCGGCTCGGCCAGCGCCACCAGCCCGATGGCGGCGGGAATGTTGATCACCAAAATCAGCCGCATGCCGCGCCGGTAGGCCTCGCCCAAGCCCGTCCAGTTTTCCTGCACCGCGTACCGCGAGATCAGAGGAAACACCACCGTCGAAACCGCCACTGCGAACACGCCGATGGGCAGCTCCATCAAACGCGTCGCGAGCTGGAGGGCCGTGGCCGCTTTCTCGTCAAGCGAAAGGCCCACGAACCGCGACACCGCCATGTTGATCAGATAAATCGCCGAGCCGAAAACCGTCGGCCCCATCAGCCGCAGGATGGCGCGCACCGGCGCGCTGAGGCGCAGGTCGAACCGCGGCCGCCAGCCTTCCCTCATCAACGCGCCCGCCGGCACCACCAGCTGCATCACGCCGCCGAGCAACACGCCGGCACACAGCCAATACATGCGACGCACATCTCCGCCCGCCGCGTCGCCCACGCCCGAAAACCACAGCAGGCCGATCATCGCGCAATTGAGCCAGATGGGCGAGAGCGCCGGTTCGAGAAAACGTTCGAGCGTCTGCAACGCCGCGCTGAAGGCCGCCGCCGCGCACACCAGCATCATGTACGGGAACAGCACGATCATGAGCTGCGCGGTCTGCACCCAGCGGGCGCCGGTGGCCGCGTCGACGCCCCACCGCCCCGCCAAGCCCGCCAGCGTTTCCGCCTGCAACAGCACGAGAATGCCGAGCCCGACGATCACGCCCGACACCACGAACAACCAGCTCGCCACCTGGCTGACGAGCGTCAGCGCCTGCTCGCGTTTGCGTTCCTCCAGCTCGGCCGTGAGCGTCGGCACCAACGCCGCCGTGAGCGCGCCCTCGCCGAGCAGCCGGCGGAAGAGGTTGGGCAACGTGAACGCCGTGTAGAACGCGTCCGTCAGCGCGCAGCGACCGAACACTGCCATGGTCTGGCTCTCGCGCAACAAGCCGAGAACCCGCGACGCCATGGTCGCGACCGACACGATGCTGATATTTTTGAGACTGCGCGACACCGCGCCTTTTTCGAGAGCGCCCGTAGTCTTAGCAAGCCCATTACCGGCCGCGCCGGCGTCAAAGCTACGTGCAATTTATTTACCGTTGCTGGCGATTTGGCCCGGCATTTCCGTACGTTGACCGCCACCCGACCCCAACATGCACCGCGCTCCCGCCATTTTTCTCAACGGCACCTCCAGCTCCGGCAAGACGACGCTGGCCATGGCACTGCAACGCGCGGTACCCGAGCCTCTGCTCTACGTCTCCAACGACAAATTCATCTTCATGACGCCGGACCGCGTTTTGCAGGACGACCACCTGCGTCCGAAGGTGCTGCTGCCCCTGCTCTCGGCGTTTCACCGCTCGCTCCCGCTCATCGCAGATTGCGGGTTCCCGATGGTCATCGACCACGTGATCGAGCGCCGCGACTGGATGGATGAAATCGCGTTGGTTCTCCAAGATTTTGCCGTGTATTTCGTGAAAGTCAGTTGTCCGCTGGAGGAGCTCGAACGCCGGGAAAAAGCCCGCGGCGATCGCAAGATCGGGCTCGCGAAATGGCAGCTCGGCCTGGTCCACTCCTTCTGCGAATACGACGCTGAAGTCGACACGTTCAACTACACGGTCGAGCAGAATGTCGAACAACTAAAGCAGTTGCTCTCCTCAGGGAGGCAGCCGCACGCCCTGGCTGCCTACCGCCACCAACAGCAGTCACGCCAGGTTCGCTGCTAGCCCCAGCCGAGCCTTGCATTTTCCACGTCATTCCTGCCCCGTAACGACAGACTGACCAACTTTTCTGCTGCTCGCTCATCCCGCCATCATCCCTGCATGGGCTTTCATTTCCCGCTCTTCATCCGCTTGCTCGCAACCTTGCTCCTGGGCGCGCTGGTCGGTCGTGGCGCGATGTCCGAATGGCCGAATCCTGACGGCAAGAAATTCAAGGGCGAACCCGCCGATGTGCTGGGACCATTCGCACTGTTTCGCACCGGTGGCACTAGTGGCCGAATGCTGCCCCTCCAGGCGCTGGCACCCGCGGAATGCGTTCGTTTCCACGACGAATTGAAGGCCCAGGCACCGGCCAGCGCGGATGGCACCACACCGCGCGGCATGCTCTTCCGCGAGTTGGAAGGCCACGTCCTGCAAATGCAGCAAGGCCGGCTGACGTCGGTCGATCTCCAGACACGGCCGGAGCCGGAAATCATCGTTTTGCTTTCGCTCTCGCACCGCGATGGCGGATCGCTTTCGCGCGTGGTGAACGCGCTGTTCCTTCAATACCAGCGCATCCAAAAAGTTTACCCGGGACAGCTCGAAGCGGTATTCTACAACCGCCACCAATCCGAAGAACAGCTCCAGCAACTCGCCCGCAGCCGGCGCATGCCGTGGCTGGTCGCGATCCCCGGCGGCAAGGAACAGATGAAGACGTTCGCGCGCTTCACCCCGACCGAGGGCAACTACGTGATCGCCCTCTCGCGCAACGGCGCGCCGCTGCTCTCCGCCGGCGGGCACGACGAGGCCGCCCTCACCCAGTTCATAGACCGGCTCGCGAATTTGCTCAGCCTCGTGCAGACCGACAATCCGCGCAACTGGAAGGATCGGCTCCATTATCAGCGCAGCATCCGCCCGCGGGTGTTTGCCGAAAAAGAAACGGGGCCGCTGCTGCTCGGTCAGCCGATTCGCCCCGAGGGTTTGCGCAAGGCGGGCATCGCCGAGGTTCGCGCCCGGTTGAGTGTCACCGCCGAGGGCAAGGTCGACGAGGTGCGTCTCCAGCGTTCGGCCGGGATGGATGAAAAGCTCGGCCGCAGTCTGGCCGAAGTGTTGCGGCTCAGCGCGACGTTTGCCCCGGCCATCGCGCACGGACAACCGGTCGCCGGGGTGTACGATTACAACTTCACCGTGCCGCCGCGCGATGAGGAGATCGAGGCGCTCGCCGCGTGGCTCAACCTCGATCCGGCCCGCGAGCACCCGATCAAGGAATGGCTGGTGCTCAAAACCTTCAAGGTGGAGCAGGAGGATTTTCTCGAAGTCAGCCACACCACGGATGACGGCGTCACGGTGTTCAAACCCGTAAAAGCGCTGCAAGGCCGCGCCCCCGGCGAGACCGACCTCAAGTCGCAGAAATCCGCCTTCGCCTACGACTGGTTCTCCCCCGAGGAATGCGCCGCGCTCCACCCCACCATCGGGCTGAAACAGAAAATCGATGGCGCAACGTATGTCTGGCAGCGGTTCAAACCCGATGGCCGCTTCGTCGAGCTCAACACCGGCCTGGATAAGGAACAATATTGCTACTGCTATGCGTGGACCGAGATCGAGGTCGATCAGGCGCAGCCCGCCTTGCTCGGCCTCGGCAGCGACGATGGCGTGAAGGTCTGGCTCAACGGCGAAGTGCTCGTCGAAAAATGGGTGCAACGCCCGCTCAAAATCGACGAGGACGTGCTGCCGTTGCGTCTCAAACAGGGCAAGAATCAGCTGTTGCTGAAAGTGCAAAACATTCGCGGCGAGTGGCGCTACTCCTGCCGACTGATTTTGCAGGGACGCCTGCCGCCCCCGGCGGCCAAACCTACCGCCGCGCCCTGATCCGCAGCTTTCCGCACCCGGTGCGGGACGGAATTACGGAACAGCTTAAAGCCGAGCGATACCGGTGAAACGACGTTTCAGTGCGCACAGCCGCGCACAGCCGACTAGCATTTTTGTTAAAAACAACGTCATCTCTACCATTTCTTGCCTGCCCTGTTGGTCGTATGATGGCGGCGTCCTCACCCACGCCATGTCCCAACCCGCCTCTCTCCCGACCCACGCCGCCTCCGCTGAGAACGAGCAGCGCGAGCGCATCAAAACAGTGGTGCACGCCAACGCCGATGCCGCCGCCGCCCAGCTCGCCGCGGAAATCGCCGCGCTGATTCGCAGCAACGATGCCGCCGGCAAACCCACGGTGCTCGGTCTGGCCACCGGCTCGACCCCGGTGCGCCTCTACCGGCAATTAATCCGGCTCCACCGCGAGCAGCAGCTGAGTTTCAAGAACGTCATCACTTTTAATCTCGACGAGTACTACGGCCTGTCGCGCACCCACCCGGAAAGCTACTGGCGCTTCATGCACGAGCAGCTGTTCAACCACATCGACATCCCGGCGGGGAACGTGAACGTGCCCGATGGCATGGTGCCACGCGACGGCGTGTTCGCCTCCTGCCGCGCCTACGAAGACAAGATCCGCCAGGCGGGCGGTCTCCAGCTCCAGATTCTCGGCATCGGCCGCACCGGCCACATCGGTTTCAACGAGCCCGGTTCGGGCCGCGACTCGCGCACCCGCCTCGTCACGCTCGACGCCCTCACCCGCCGCGACGCCGCCCGCGACTTCCTCGGCGAAGCCAACGTGCCACGCCACGCCATCACGATGGGCGTCGGCACCATCCTTGAGGCCCGCCGCATCGTGCTGCTGGCCTGGGGCGAGGCGAAAGCCCGCGTGATTGCCGAGGCCGTGGAAAAAGCGCCCACCGAATCGCTGCCCGCCAGTTTCCTCCAGGGGCACCCGGCCGTCAGTTTCCACATCGACACGGCCGCCGCCTCCGAACTCACCCGCATCCGCCACCCCTGGCTGGTCGGCACGGTCGACTGGACGCCCGCGCTCGCCCGCCGCTCGGTCGTGTGGCTCTCGCAACAGGTGAAGAAGCCCGTGCTCAAGCTGCTCGACGAAAACTACAGCGAGCATGGCATGGCCGATTTGCTCACGGAACAGGGCCCGTCCTACGGGTTGAACATCCGTATTTTTAACGAAATCCAGCACACCATCACCGGCTGGCCCGGCGGCAAACCCAACGCCGACGACACCCACCGCCCCGAGCGCGCCGTGCCGCATTCCAAGCGCGTCCTGATATTCAGCCCCGAGCCGGCCGACGATGTGCTCGGCATGGGCGGCACCCTGCGCCGCCTGATCGATCAGGGCCACGACGTCACGGTCGTGTATCAAACTTCTGGTAACCTCGGCGTGCCCGACGAAGAGGCCACGATGGCCGCGGAATTGGTCCTCGAACTCGACCGCGTGTCCGGCAGCGCCGCCAATCCCGGAGCGGCCTTCGCCCGGGACGTGCGCCAGCAACTCGCCGCCAAGGCGGCCTTCGATGGCGACACCCCCGAGATCCGCAAACTCAAGGGCATCCTGCGCCGCGGCGAGGCGCGCGCTGCGCTCCAAGCCTGCAGCGTCGCCGTCAGCCGCGCGCGTTTCCTCGACCTGCCGTTCTACGAGAAAGGCCGCTACCGTCAGTTCCAGATCGGCGACGCCGATGTCGCGGCCGTCACCGCCCTGCTGCGCGAGATCAAGCCGCACCAAATTTTCGCCACCGGTCAGTCGAGCGATCCCAGCTCCGTGCCGGCGGTGTGCTTTGAGATTTTGCGCCGCGCGCTCGTCGCGACCAAAGGCGAGTCGTGGCTGAACGACTGCCGCGTCTGGCTCTATCGCAATCCCGAGCAGGCGTGGGAGCCGGCCGAAATCGAGATGGCTGTGCCGCTCAGCCCGCGCGAACTCAGCTGGAAAATCCAGGCCATTTACCATCACAAGAGCCAGCGCAGCCAGATCCCCTCGGTCACCGAGGGCCGGCACGAATCCTGGCAACAGGCCGAACATCACAACCAAACCATCGCCCGCCACTACGATGCGCTCGGCCTCGCCGAGTACGAAGCCATCGAAGCCTTCCAACGCTGGCACCTTTCCTAACATGAGCCTTCCCCTCTCTCTCAAACATCGTCCCGCGCTCGATCCGGAATTCGCTCCGGCGGCGCTCTGGAATCGCGCCTATCGCGCACTTGTCGCCCAGGATCGCGCAGCCCGTCCGTTTGCGATCGCGCTGCTGCGTCCCGATGGCACCGCCTCGGTGCACACCGACCGCGTGCTTTCGGCCGGCCACGCCGCCGCGGCCCACACCGTCACCTTCGCCGAGCGGTTGCTAAAACTGCTGCTCTGGCAAAAGGGCGGCTGCCACGTCAAGGTGGCCGGCGCCGACGAGATCGCCACGGCGCTCGCGCAAATCTACAGCCCGACCGGCGCCCGCGCCTTCGATTTCAATTTCATGGGCGAAAAAGTTTATCGCCGCCCGTTCCTCGTCGAAGCCTGTTCCTTCGACGCGCTGCCCTCGTCCGCGGAGACAACCCTCCCGCTCGGCCGGCATCTCGACGGTTGCCGCATCGGTTTCGACCTCGGCGGGAGTGACCGCAAGGCCGCCGCGCTCATCGACGGCAAGGTCGTTTACTCCGAGGAAATCACCTGGGATCCGTACTTCCAAAAAGACCCGGCGTACCACCTCGCCGGCGTGCACGACACCATCGCCCGCGCCGCCGCGCATCTGCCGCGCATCGACGCCATCGGCGGCAGCTCCGCCGGCATCCTCGTCAACAACGAGGTGCGCATGGCCTCGCTCTTCCGCGGCGTGCCGGCCGATCTGTTTGAAAAACACATCCGGCGCATCTTCTTCACGCTCCAGGAAAAATACTGGCCCGGTGTGCCCTTCGAAGTCGCCAACGACGGCGAAGTCACCGCGCTGGCTGGCTCGATGTCGATGAACGACAACGCCGTGCTCGGCGTTTCCATGGGTACCAGCCAGGCCGGCGGCTACGTCACGCCAGCGGGCACGATCACGCCCTGGTTCAACGAGCTCGCCTTCGTCCCGGTGGATTACCGGGCCAATGCGCCGCGCGACGAATGGTCCGGCGACGGCGGTTGCGGCGTGCAGTATTTCTCCCAACAGGGCATCGCCCGCCTCGCGGCCCGCGCCGGCTTCAATTTCCCGGCCTCGATGCCGTTGCCCGAACAACTCGTCGCCGTGCAAGACGCCATGAAGGCCGGCGATGCGCGTGCCCGTTCCATCTACGACACCGTGGGCGTTTACTTCGGCTACACCATCGCGCACTACGCGGACAACTATCAGCTCCGCAATCTGCTCGTACTCGGCCGCGTGACCTCCGGCGAAGGTGGCAACCTCATTCTCAGCCGCGCCACCGAAGTGTTGCGCGACGAGTTCCCGCAACTGGCCGACAGCATCCGGCTGCGCACGCCCGACGAAAAGGACAAGCGCCACGGCCAGGCCATCGCCGCCGCCAGCCTGCCCGCCAGCAAAAAGAAATAACCGATCCCCTCCTCCCATGAAATTCTCCCATCCTGCCGCCGACATCTTCGTCCCCGACAACGCGCTCGCTCCGGAAGCCGCGCTGAAGCGCACCACGCATCTCTGCATCGCCGCCCACCAGGACGACATCGAGATCATGGCCTACAACGGTGTCGCCGCGTGCTACGGCCAACCCGACAAATGGTTCAGCGGTGTCGTCGTCACCAACGGCGCGGGCAGCTCCCGCACCGGCGTTTACGCCAATTACACCGACGCCGACATGCAGAATGTGCGCCGGACCGAACAGCGGAAGGCCGCCTACATCGGCGATTACAGCATCCAGCTCCAGCTCGCGCATCCGAGCTCGGCGGTGAAAGACCCGAAGAATGCCGACGTCCAAAGCGACCTCGCGACCATTCTCGCCGGTTGCACGCCCGAAGTCGTGTACCTGCACCAACCCGCCGACAAGCACGACACGCACATCGGGGTGTTCGCCCACGCGCTGCGTGCACTGCGCGCCATGCCGGCGGCGCGGCGTCCGAAAAAAGTTTACGGCTGCGAAGTCTGGCGCGATCTCGACTGGATGGTCGACGCCGACAAACAGGTGCTCGATGTCGGCGCCTACCCGAACATCGCCGCCTCGCTCGTCGGCGTGTTCGACTCCCAGATCAGTGGCGGCAAACGCTACGATCTGGCGACCGCCGGCCGCCGGCTGGCGCACGCGACTTACCACACCTCGCACGCCAGCGACGCGTTCCAAGGCATCACTTGGGCGATGGATCTGACACCGCTCGTGCAGGACCCGAACCTCTCGGTGCCGGAGTACACGCAGGGCTTCATCGCCCGCCTTCAGCAGGACGTGGCAGCCCGACTGGCCAAGTTCTACTAAGCAGCACTTCCCCGGGAACGCCGCACATTTGCCGGGCGTTCCCGTTTGTCGGCATGCGACAACCTCAGTCTGGCCAGCCGGCCAAGTAACGCCTACGGTTTGTTCATCATGCCGAAGTCCTCCGCGCCCAGCATCAAGTCGGTCGTCGCGTTGCTGCCGCATCCGCCGCACCAACTCTTCGGCCGGCGGGGCGCGCCGCCGGTGCTGCCGGAGAACGTGGTCTGCTTTCAACGTCGCACCGCGTCGGAGTTGAACCGCCCGCGCCAGGGTCGGGCGTTGCATCACCGCTTCGTGTTGATCTTCGCATTGGAGACGGCCGGGACGGTTTGCGTCGACGATCGCGCCATTCCATTGCGCGCCGGCGAGGGTCTGCTGATTTTCCCGTTTCAGTTTCACCATTACATCCAGCTCGAAAGCGACCGCATCTGCTGGCTGTTCGTGACGTTCGAGCGCACCGAACACGAGACTCTGGAGGGGCTGCGTTATCAGCCCTTCGTGTTGACACAACCGCTCACCGATCTCGCCACCGAATTGGTGGCGGCCTACGAACGACAGCGCGCCGCCGATCTGCCAATCTTGCTCCTCGCCTTGCTGCTCGCCCGCATACGTCAGGAAAAACCCGCGCCCCGCGCCAACGCCAACACGCTGGCCCCTTCGGGGCTCGTTACCAAAGTGAACCGGCTGGCCTACAACAGCCACGCCCGGCTCGATACCAAGGGGATCGCCAAGGCGCTGGGCATCAGCGGCAGTCATCTGCGCGCGTGTTTCCATGCCTCTTGCGGCGTGAGCCTCGGACGCCATCTGCGCCGGCTGCGTCTGGAAAAAGCCTGCGGCCTCCTGCGGCTCGGCCAGCAGCGCGTTTCGGAAATCGCGGAAGTGTGCGGCTTCGCATCAATCTACAGTTTCAGCCGCGCGTTTCGCTCGGCTTACGGCGTGTCGCCGCTGGTTTACCGGCGGGGCGCCGCCATAAATAACAGATCCGCCGATAAACAAAATCGCTGAGTCGCGCGTCTACTTCATTAGAACTCTTTCCAGCGCCAATCGTCATTCCATCTGAATTCCTATGCAATCCCTCGACGCTCCATCCTCATCCCATCCTGCACGCTCCCAACGCGGTCGCTGGCGCCTCGCCAGCCTGCTGTTCGTTCTGTCGGGCCTCGCGCTCACCGCCGCCACCAAGGATCTGGGCCATGGCTTTGCCGATCACGGCATCGCCATACCGATTTCCAATCACCGCGGCACCGTCGTAACCGTCGACGGACAGGGTCGCGATATCGTGCTCCTCTGGCTCTACGATCACAGTGGCGGCTACGCGCTGCTCATGATCGACGCCGAAACCGGCAAGAGCGAACAGTACCCGATGCCGTTCCCGCCCGGCGGAGACGGCCCGTTCGCCTCGATCCTCTCCAGCGCCAACAGATTTTATACGCATTTCAACGGCTACATCGCCGAGTTCGATCCGGTGAAGCGCGCCTTCACGTTCCACCACAAAACGAAAATGCAGATGGCGATGGGCATGACCGAGGACGACAACGGCGTCATCTGGTCCGTCACCTATCCCAACAGCGGCGTGGTCTCGTACAATCCGAAGACCGGCGAATTTAAGGATTACGGCTACGTCTACGAACAAAACTGGCAGCAATACCAACGTTACGTCGTCGCCGACGACGCCGGATGGATCTACATCGCGGTCGGCAACACCAAGAGCCAGATCCTCGCCTTCGATCCCTCCACCGGCAAAGCCAAGCCCATGCTGCCCGAAGCCGAGCGCAAAACCGGCTCCTCATACCTGTTTCGCGACATGAACGGCAAAGTCTACGGCCAGGCCGTGGCCACCGGCGGCGATGCGGGCATTTTCGCCAAGAAAGAGGGCGCGAGCTGGTACGAGTTTCACAAGGGCGTTGGTCAAAAGATCGACGCGCTCTCCTCGCCCAAGCCGAAGAAAATCATCACCAGCAGCCAGGCACTTTTCCACACCGAGTTCGCCAGCGGCCGCAAGCTCAAGGCCTGCAATCTCGTCGACCGCACCATCACCGTGCTCGATCCGAAAACCAAGCAGGAGAAAACCGTCGCCATCGATTACACCAGCACAGGCGCCAACATCATGGGCCTGCTCCTCGCCCCCGACAACACGCTCACCGGCGGCACCATGTTCCCCATGCGCTGCTTCAGCTTCAACCCCAAGGCCGACTCCTGGGTCCACCGCGCCGCTTACGGCCAGTACAACACCATCATGCGTACCGGTGATCGGGTCTTCGTCGGTGGTTACCCCGGCGGCTTCCTTCTCGAATGGGATGCCTCCACCCCCTGGGTCCACACCGTGAAGAAACCCGCCTCGGGCAATCCGCTCTTCCTGCGCGATTGCACGCCGACCATCCACCGGCCGCACCGCCTGATCGCCTATCCCGATGGCAAAACCGTCATCCTCGCCGGCACTCCCGGCTATGGCTACACCGGTGGCGGCATGATGTTCTGGGACCGCTCCACACAAACGAGCGTGTTACTGAATCACACCGACATTTTGCCCGAGCACTCGACGTTCACCCTGCTGCCACTGCCGGAAGGCAAGCTGTTCGGCGGCACCACCATTGGCGCCGGCACCGGCGGTGAAGTGAAAGCCAAGGTCGCCGAGCTCTACATCATGGACATGGCCAGCAAGCGCCTGGACTGGCACGAGGCGATCATGCCCGGCGTGAAACAATACACCGACTCATGCTTCGGCCCGCGCGGTCTGATCTACGGCGTCGCCGACCGCAAAACGTTCTTCGTCTTCGACCCCGTCAAACGTGCCATCGTGCATCAGGAAAACATCGAGGCGAAATTCGGCATCACCGCCAGCGAGCAAGGCCCGCGCATCTTCGTCACCGGCCCGAAGGGCGAGATCTACCTGCTCTTCGCCGCCGGCGTGGCGCGCATCGCTCCGGAAAATTTCGCGATCACCCTGCTGGCCAAGTCGCCGCACGAGATCACCGCCGGCGGCGATTACTTCGAGGGCCGCCTCTACTTCGCGTGCGGCTCGCACCTTTGCAGCTACCAGCTCGCGCCCTGAGCGACGCCTGATTTCCCCGTCAATCGACTCCGCGCCGCTTTCCGTGGCGCGGAGTTTTGCCAACGGCCTCCGCCGTTTTACTCCATGATCCTACCCTGCCTCGGCCACCAGCTGCTCCGACTCGGCGCGGCGTGCCTCGCGTCGCTCGCGCTCGCATTGACGGGCACCGCCGTCACCCTCGAGCTCGGCAACGGTTTTCGCGATCACGGCGTCGCCACGCCCATCAGCAACCACCGCGGCATCGTGTCCACCGTCGACGGACAAGGCCGCGACGTCGTGCTGGTGTGGCTGTTCGACAACACCGGCGGCTACGCCTTGCTGCTGATCGACGCCGTCACCGGCAAGAGCGAGCAATACAATGTGCCGTTCCCGCCCGGCGGCGATTGCCCGTACGCATCGATTCTTTCGAGCAGCAATAAATTCTACACGCACTTCAACGGCTACTTTACGGAATTCGACCCCGTGAAGCGTGCCTTCACGTTCACCCGCTCCACGTATCGGCAGATGGCGATGGGCATGACCGAGGACGACAACGGCGTTATCTGGTCCGTCACCTACCCCAACAGCGGCGTGGTCTCGTACAATCCCAAGACCGGCGAATTTCGCGATTTCGGCAGCGTCTACAGCCAGAACTGGCAGCAGTACCAACGCTACGTCGCCGCCGATGACACCGGCTGGATTTACATCGCGCTCGGCAACACCGCGAGCCAGCTGCTCTCCTTCAACCCCGCCACCGGCAAAGCCACCGCGATCCTGCCGACCGCCGAGCGCAAAACCGGCACCGCCTACCTCTACCGCGATCTTGACGGCAAGGTCTACGGCCAGGCGCTGAGCGGCGACGCCAATTCCTGGTACGAGATGTATCAGGGCAACGCCCGCAAGATCGGCACCCATCCCGTGAGCCGCGCCAAGCCGATCATCACCGGCAACCAGGCCTTGGTCTACACGAGTTTTCCGAGCGGCCGCAGACTCAAAAGCTGCAACCTGGTCGACCGCCTGCTGACCGTCGTCGAGCCCGATGGGAAAAACGAGAAAACCATGCCTTTCGATTACACGAGCGAAGGCGCGGGCATCATGAGCGTCGCCGCCTCGCCCGACGGCACGATCTGCGGCGGCACGATGTTCCCCATGCGTTTTTTCAGCTACAATCCCGTCACCGACACGTGGGTGAACCAGGCCGCGTACGGCCAGTTCAACACGCTCGTGCGACAGGGCGACCGCGTTTTCTACGGCGGTTACCCCGGCGGATTTCTCCTCGAACACGTGCCGGCCCAACCCTGGGTCGCGACGGTGAAAAATAACAACGCCTGCAATCCGCGTTACCTCACCGAATGCACGCCGACCATCCACCGGCCGCACAAGCTGCTGGCCCATCCCGATGACAAAACCATCATCCTGAGCGGCACGCCCGAATACGGCTACACCGGCGGCGGGCTGTTCATCTGGAACCGCGATACGCAGAGCGGCACGTTGCTCAAGCACACCGATATTTTGACGGACCACTCGACGTACAGCATGGCCGCGTTGCCCAACGGAAAACTACTCGCCGGCACCACCACCGCCGCCGGCACCGGCGGGGAAGTGAAGGCCAAGGTGGCCGAGCTCTACATCATGGATCTGGCCACCAGAAAGCTCGACTGGCACAGCGCAGTCTTCCCCGGCGTGCAGCAATACACCGACCTCTATCGCACTTCGAGCGGCCTGATCTACGGCATAGCCGACCGGAAAAAGTTTTTCGTTTTCGACGCCACCACGCGCACCGTCGTCCTGGAGCAAAACATCGAGCCGCAATTCGGCCTCACGCCGAGCCCGCAAGGCCCCCGGCTGTTCATCGCCGGCCCGCAAAACGAGCTCTACCTGCTGCTCGTCAAAGGCGTCGCCCGCATCAATCAGACCAACCACTCGCTCACGCTGCTCGCCACCGCTCCCGTCACCATCGATGCCGGCGGCGATTATCTGAACGGCCGCATTTACTACACCTGTGATTCGCGCCTCTGCAGTTACCAGCTGCCGCTCGACGAAGCGCAACGCGTCGCCCAGCAAACTGCCGCCGCCGCCGCGGTGCGCCGCGTCCTGGCCGCGGCGCGCCCCGCTCCGGCTTCGCCGCCCGGAGCCGCGCGCCTGCTCGACGCTGCGCTGCAACCGCCCCGGCTCACGCTGAACTTCAGCCGCGAGCTGCTCGACTTCGGCCTCGGCAGCCCGAACTTCGAACAACTCTCCCGTCAGCTCCACTTCGCCGTCGGCGAAGTCCTGCGTGACACGTTGCTCGAGTACGATGTTTTCTCGCAAATCGAAGGCGTGCCATTGCACCAGATCCTCGCCGCCGCCGAGGGACCGGCCGCACCGCGCGCCGAGGTCGTGCCGCGTCGCATCGTCGTCAATCCCGGCCACGGCTATTACTGGAACGGCACGGCGTGGTCGTTGCAGCAAAGCCCGGTCTCGGGTGTCAGCGAAGATTTCGTGAACCACGACATCGCGAGCTTGCTGCACTCCTCCCTGACGGGAGTCGGCGCTGATGTTCGCCCAACCCGCAATCTCGACCGCGCCGCCGGGCTCGGCGAATCCGGTCAGCCCAAATGGCAGGAGGCTGCGCGTTATTACCTCAAAGCGCTCGGGGCCGATGCCCTGGTCTGGAATGAAGCCGGCTTCGCGCACCTCGAACAAGACCTGCGCTGCCGTCCGCGTTTTGCGAGCGCCTGCGGTGCCGATCTGCTCGTGAGCCTGCATGCCGGCAGCGGTGGCGGCTCCGGCACCGCCACGCTCTATGATTCCAGCCACGCCTCGTCCGCGGACAGCAGGCGTCTCGCCAACATCGTGCACGCCCGTGTCGTCGCCGCGATCCGCCGCGATTTCGACTCCGCGTGGGTCGATCGCCGTGTTCAAGGCTACAACGGCAACTACACCGAAAACCGCCTCGCCCCGCGCCCGGCGATCTTGCTCGAGATCGCGTTTCTGGATCGCGCGACACCCGACCAGGCCGCGCTCCAGAGCGATGCTTTCAAACAGATCGTGGCGCAGGCGATTCGCGACGGTCTCGTCGAGTACTACGCCGGCCCGGCCACAGCGGCACCGAGCGCGCCCACCCGATTGCTCGCCACTGGCGAAGCCGATGCCATCGCGCTGTCCTGGACCGACCAATCCTCCAACGAAGCCGGCTTCACCATCGAACGCCGCGAGGACACCGCCGGCACGTGGCAAGCGCTGGGGGGCGTCGTGGCCAACGCGACCAGCTACACCGACACCACCGCCAGTCGCGGCGTCGCCTATCGCTATCGCCTTTTCGCTTTCAATGCCGCGGGCAAATCCACGGCCTCCAGCAATGAGGCAACCGCCGCGCTGCTCACGCAATTGACCATCGCCAACGTCACACCCGCGACTCCAGCAACGCGCAGCTGGGGTCAGGAAACGGTGTTCACGCTTACCGTCGCCGATCAGAATGGAAAACCGCTGCCCGGCGCTACCGTCTGCGGCCACGACAGCCTGCGCCAATCCGCCATCGCCACGGCAGCCACCGACGCCAACGGCCAGACCATCTACCGCTGCGTTGTCCCCGAAGGTCAGGCCAACGGCAGCCACGCGCTTTCGTTTACCGCCACCAAATCACTCTGCGCCGACAGCGCCGTCGTCACGCGCACCATCGCCGTTAGCCAAACCGGCGTCTCGCCGACCGGTGCGCCCACGATTCTACTCCAACCCGCGCCGCAGACCTCCACGCATGGACAAAGCGTCACGCTGACCGTTTCCGCGCAGGGCGCATCGTCGCTCTCCTACCAATGGCTGCGCGACGGACAGCCGCTCGCCGGCGCCACGGCTGCGAATTTGACGCTGAAAGATCTCACCGCCGCCGATGCCGGCGCTTACTCGGTCACAGTCGCTAACGCGCTCGGCCGTGTCACCAGTCTGGCCGCGCCACTCACGCTGCGCCCGGCGGCCTGGCTCACCAACCTTTCGCTGCGCACCACTCTGCTCGCCGACCAAAGTGTGATCGTTGGCTTCGTGGTCGAAGGCGGCAGCCGCGCCTTGCTGCTGCGAGCCGCCGGCCCGGCGCTGGCGTCATTCGTGGCCGGCCCGGTGTTGACCGATCCGCAGTTGAAACTCTACCGCAGCGATACCTGCATCGCCGACAACAACGACTGGCCCTTCGCTCTGGCCGCCACCCACACCGCGCTCGGCGCGTTCGACTTCACCCGCGCCAGCCGCGACGCCGCGCTGTGCCAGGAATTGATCGGTTCACACACGCTGCTGGCTTCCGGTGCCGGCAGCGGCATGTTGCTCGTCGAGAGTTACGATGCCGGCGGCACGGCCACCGGTCGTCTGGTCAACCTGTCCTCGCGTCACCGGGTCGGCACGGGCGATGGCATTCTGATCGCCGGCTTCACGATCGCCGGCAGCGGCAAGCTCCGCGTGCTCGTCCGCGCCATCGGACCGACGCTCGCCGACTGGGGCGTGCCGTCGCCACTCGCCGATCCGCAGCTCGAAGTGCACGGCCCCGGCGGCAGACTGGCGGGCAACGACAACTGGGACGCCGCGCTCGTGCCCAGCTTTGCCCAAGCTGGCGCGTTTGCCCTGCCCGGCGGCAGCCGCGATGCCGCGCTCGTCTTGTCGGTGGACGCCGGGAGCAGTTACACCGCACAAGTGTCCGGCGTGGCCGGAAGCACCGGCGAAGCGCTCGTGGAAGTCTACGCACTGCCCTGAGCCGCTGCGTGCGACTCAGTCCGTCTCGTCCAACACGCGGCGCAGGCGCAGGCAGACTTCCTCCAGGCGATAGGGCTTCGGGATAAAATCGCGCTGCCCGAGCTTCATCAACTCGGCCTTCATGTCCTTGGTGATATTGCCGCTCACGATCACTACACGCGCGGACGGCCGCAGCCGTTTTACTTCGCGCAACACTTCCAGTCCGTGCAGCTCGGGCATGTTCAGATCGAGCAGCACTGCGTCGACCGCATTGTCCAATTTCGCCAGATAATCCACCGCCTCGCGCCCGTCGCGTACCGCGTGAACTTTGTAGCCGCACGGCTCCAGCACCGAGCGGAGCAACGTGCGCAAACTCATCTCGTCCTCGACGACCAGCACCGCCTCGGTCCCGCGCGGGAGTTCTCCCGAAGTACCAGGCGTCGTCGTGGCCGCGGGTGTCTGTTCGACCGCCGACATCGGCAGGAAAATGGAAAACGTGCTCCCCGAACCGATCGTGCTCTCCACGTCGAGCAATCCGTGGTGGTTGGTGATGATGCCGTACACCACCGCCAGGCCCAGACCGGTGCCGCCACAATCTTGTTTGGTGGTGTAGAACGGCTCGAAGATGCGCGCCTTCACCTGCGGCGACATGCCGACTCCGGTGTCGACCACGCGCAAACAAGCGTAAGAAAGCCGGGCATCCGCCCCAAGATGCGCGAGCTGTGTGCCGGGGACGATGCGTGTGACCAGTGTCAGACAACCGCCCTTGGGCATGGCGTCGCGCGCGTTCACGCAGAGATTCATGACCACCTGTTGCAGCTGATTCTGGTCGGCGAGGATCGGCGGCAGCGATTCGTCGAAATCGTAGTCGATGTTGATCGTGCGCGGGAACGTCTCCGACAGCAACGAGCCGAGCTCGCGCACCTGGCGGTTGAGATTCATCGCGGCGACGCGCACCTCGGCCTTGCGGCTGAAAGCGAGAATGCGCCGCACCAGCCCGACGGCGCGTTGCGCAGCGCTGTGCACTTCGCGCAAGTAACGCCGGAGGGATTCGTCGCCGCCGGGCGCGAGCGTGCGCGCCAGACAGATTTCCGCATAGCCGCTGATGATCGCGAGCAGGTTGTTAAAGTCGTGCGCGATACCGCCGGCCAGCGTGCCGAGGCTCTCCATCTTCTGCGACTGGCGCAGCTGCTCCTCCAGCCGTTTGCGCTCGGTGATGTCCTCGCGCAGGCTGAGCAAATGGGTGATTTCGCCCGCGGGATTGCGGATGGGCGACACCTGCACCGCCTCCCAGAGAATGCTGCCATCCTTACGGTGGGTGCAAATTTCGCCGCGCCATTCCTTGCCGGACTGGACCGTTTCCCAAAACGCGCGATAGTCCTCCTCCTTGTCGAGTCCCTGGCGCAGCACCGGCAGGTTTTGCTCGATCACTTCTTCGAGCGAATATCCGGTGACCGCGGTAAACTTCGGGTTCACATAATGCACGTGCCCGTCGAGGTCCGCGATCACGATGCCCACCGGGGACTGCTCCACGGCATTGTTGAGCTTGTAGGAATGCTCCTCGGCCAGACGGCGTTTGGTGACATCGCGCCCCACCGCGCGAAACAGGTGCGGCTGCCCGTTGGCATCGAACAGTGTGATCTCCTCCCATGCGAGCCAGCGGCAACCCTGCGCGGTCATCCAACGTGTCTCGTGCTCGATCCGGAAAGGCGTTTCCCGCAGCCGTTTTTCGAGCGCTTTCCACTCCGCGCGATCCTCGGTGTGCACCAGCGAGGCCATTTCTCTTCCGGCCCACGCGGCGGTGGCGCGGCCAAATTTGCGCGCGAACGCCTGGTTGACCGCCACGATCTGGCCGCGCAGATCGCGCACACAGGCCAGATAAGTGCTGTTCTCCCACGGTTCGACCAGGTCGCCGTGGATGACGGCCGCCGCCAAAGCGGTGACGGGCGGTTTGTCGGCGTGGAGGGCGGCGGCGCGCATGGCGTCGGTGGGCGGCCGTTTCACACGAGGCCGTTGAGCATCATCGGCAATCGCTGCAGGCTGTGCGCGAGCGCAGCCCGGGCGATGAGATTTTCCTTGTCGCCGGCCCCGTAGAGAATGCCCCAGCCGGAAAGCTCCGGCCAGGCCCCCTCGGGCATCGGTTCAACCTGTTCGAAGCCGCCGGAGATGCCAGCGGCGCGCACGAGCTGATCGGCCACCTGCACGGCGGCGGCGTAGCAAGCGTGCTCGCCCGCGTTCTCGGGATCGTTGTGGTGCAACACCGCGTTGACGATCTCGGGCGCGAGCCGGTGACGTTGCAAATAGTAGGCGCCAGCCCGGGCGTGGTCCCAACCGATGGTCGCGCGTTCAAGCGCGCAGATCTCCATCGTGTTGCGGGCCGGAGTGGCCACGACGGTCGAGAATTGTTCGGGAAACGTGGTGGCGAGCACGACTTTGCCGACGTTGTGCAACAGCCCGATGATGTAATCGGTGTCGTCGTCGACCAGCATGGTGGTGGTCGTGGCCAGAATCTCGCGCGTCATGATGGCCGAGCCGATGGAGTGTTTCCACAATTCCCGCCACGGCAGATGCGCCGGCGCGTTGGGCATTTTCTCAAGTTCTTCGATCACCGGCGTCGCGCGGGAGAGCTCACGAATCTGCCGCACCCCGAGATAAAACACGGCCTCTTCGATATTGTTCACCTTCGCGGTCAGATCGAAAAAGACGGAGTTGACCATGCGCAGCAGGCGGGCGGTCAACGACGGGTCGCGGCGGATGACTTCAGCGATCTGCGAATTGATGCTCTGATCAGACTTCAGCAGCTCGCCCAACGCCCGGTTGATGCTCGAAAGGGAGGCAAGCTTGGGGCACGCGTCGATGCGCCGAGAGATCTCGGCGTCGGTGAAACTGGCAGGGCTGGCTGCGGACATGTTCGCGACCACTGAAGACATTGTTGTAGGACCCTAGATTGGGCTCATCTGGTGCATCGGCCCGCCTCGGTCAAAGTTTAGGGATTTGTCTACGAAACTACCCACCGGGCATTTCCGTACCGCCGCAACCACCGTCGATGAGTGAATTTTTGTGGCCGAACGCACGTTGTGCCGACCATCTTGCGCAAAAGCGAAGATTGCCCTTGCGTCGCCTCCGACCCGCCCTTTACTCGCGAACCCTTTAACTCATTTCATTTATGGCCCGCATCTGCGCAATTACAGGCAAACGTCCCGTCAAGGGCAGCATCATTAACCGCAAAGGTCAGAGCAAGAAAAGCGGCGGCATCGGCACGCACGTCACAAGCATCACCAAGCGCAAGTTTCGCCCTAATTTGCAGAAGATCAAAGTGAAGCTTCCTACTGGCGCCACCAAGCGCGTGTGGGTTTCGGTCAAGGCCATCAAGGCCGGCCTCGTGGAGAAGGCTCTGTAACACCGCCTCGTCCGCAAACTTTCCTAAAAGCCCGCAGTCGCATCGCCGACTGCGGGCTTTTTTTGTCCCGGCGATGATGACTTCTGACTATGCAGCGACCACGCCGGGCTTTACCGTGGCCGCCTGCGTGCCGATGTTGTCCCAACCTTCGCCATGACTCCCCCGCCCGCCATCCCGCGCCGGGTCCGCGTGACCCATTTCAATTGCTGGGCCGAGCAATTGGAGGATGCCGCCGCCTATTTGCAGCGACTACCCGCCTTCGACGTGATCAAGCGCGTCAGCAATCCGCACGATGCCCGGCTGGTGCGCATGGCCCGCCTCGATTGCGACTGGCACGGAGAGAACATGCGGGTCTTCAACGCCCTGGCACACCCGAGCATCGAGTTTCTTCCTGCGCGCATCGTCGGATTAAAAGGTTTGGCGGAAATTTTCGCCAAGCCGCCGCCGTTAGATGAGGAACACTGGTTCATCCTCATGGGCCAGCACCCGCAGGCGTTTGCTCATGTCGCGCCGAAATTTTTCAGCGGGCTCACTCTTGCTGGCATCCGCGTGCTCTTTTACGCATTCGATGAAGCCAGCCGTGCCATGCCGTGCTTCCCCATCGTGGCGCCACATCTGCGCGTGTTGATCCATGACGAGTCGCCGCTCGCGCCGACCGCTCGCTCGCTGCTGCCGCCGGGTTGTCTCACGGTGCATCGGAGCTGGGTGGCCAACCTCCTGCCCTTTGCCGAACCCTTCTGTGAAACGCCGGAGCAGAAAATCGTCTTCCTCGGTTCGGAGCTCGGCTACACGCCGCATCGCAAACGCCAGGTCGAGTTTCTCCAAAAAAAATTCAAGGACCGCTTCGTCGCCATCCACGATCACTCCCTGCCCGTCGCCGCCCGCGGCTCGCTCACGCGCGTCCACGCCAGTCTCTGCCCCGAGGGCCGCAAATTCACCACGCCCGCGATGAGCGCCACGCACACCGACCGCCCGTTCTGGTCCGGCTGCCTCGGTCTTGTGCCGATCTCCGAAGATTCGCGCACCGGCGGCCGCCTGGAATCATTGCATCGCGAAGGCCTGATCGTCCGCTATCCGCACGGCAACCTCGCCGCGCTCGCCGAAGCCTGTGAACGCGCCCTTGCCACCCCGCTCGCCGAGCGACGCCGCCTCTACGATTATTTCAACCGGCACGAAACAGTCGGCGCCGTGGTGGCTGAAGCGATCGCCGCTTGCCCGCCGTCGGCCTGAAATCATGCCCCCGGCTGCCGCCACGCTCGAAAACGCCCTGCGCCTCCACCGCGCCGGCCAGCTCGCCGCCGCCGCCGCACAATACCAGGCGGTGCTCAAAGCGCAGCCGGCAAATTTCGACGCGTGGAATCTCCTCGGACTCGTCGCCCAGCAAAGCGGTGACCACACGCAGGCGCTGGCATGCTTCGCCAGGGCCATCGCCCTCAACGCCCGCATCGCCACCCTCCACCTTCAGCGCGGCCAGTCGCTGCGCGAACTTGGGCGCACCGACGAAGCCGTTGCCGCATTCAGCGCCGCCATCGCGTTGCAACCCGACCTCGCCGAGGCCCATCACCAGCTCGGCAACGCGCGCAAGAATCTCCGGCGCTACGCCGAGGCGCTCATCAGTCTGCGTCGGGCGGCGCAACTCGCGCCAGACCAGCCGACGATCCGGCTCAACCTCGGCGTCGCCTGCCTGGAAAGCGATATGCTCGACGAAGCCGTCGCGCAGTTTCGCGAGGCGATCCGCCTCCAGCCCGACCAGCCCGATGCGCACAATATTCTCGGCCATGCCCTGCTAACCCAGGGCAATCTCAGTGCCGCCCGGCCGTGTTTTATCGAGGCGCTCCGGCTGCGCCCGAATTACGCCGCCGCGCACAACAACCTCGGCCGCCTCCACCGCGCGCAAGGCCGCATCGCCGACGCCATCGCGAGCTACCGCGCCGCGCTCGCCGCGCAACCGCATGCGCCCACGCACAGCAATCTCCTGCTCGCGCTCAACTACTCACCCGACGTCACGCCCGAGGAGATTTTTGCCGAGCACCGGCACTGGGCCGCGCTTTACGCCGCGCCGCTGCGCCCAACCACGCCGCCGCCAGCCCACGATTTTGCCCCGGACCGACGCCTGCGCATCGGTCTCGTTTCGCCGGATTTCGACAGCCACGCGGTCGCGTTCTTCATCGCGCCGTTCCTGACCGACCGGCGCCGCGAGTTCGCCGAGGTCATCTGCTATTCGGATGTCCGCACGCCCGACGCCACCACGCAACGGCTCCGCGCCACCGCCGATCAATGGCGCGACATCGCCGGCCGAGATGATGCGCAAGTCGCGGCGCAAATTCGCGAAGACCGGATCGATATCCTCTTCGACCTCGCCGGCCACACCGCGCGCAACCGCCTGCTGGTGTTTGCGCGCCGGCCCGCGCCGGTGCAGATCACCTGGATCGGTTATCCCAACACCACCGGCCTCGACACGATGGATTACCGCCTGACCGACGCCGTGAGCGATCCAGTCGGGCAAACCGACGGCTGGCACAGCGAGAAACTCGTGCGCCTGCCTGAAACCTTTTCCTGCTACCGGCCGCCGGCCGACAGCCCGCCGGTGAGCGCGTTGCCCGCCCTGACCTCAGGCCGGATCACGTTCGGTTGCTTTAATAATTTCGCCAAGATCACGCCCGCCGCGATCGCGCGCTGGACGCAAATTTTGGGCGCTTTGCCTGACTCCCGCCTGATGTTGAAATCGCGCGGGCTCACCGATCCCGAGACCGCCGCCGCGCTGCACGCGGCGTTTGCGCGCGGGGGCATCGCCGCCGAACGAATCGTGCTGCACAGCGACGAGCTCTCGGTCTCCCGTCACCTGAGCCTGTACCACGACATCGACATCGCGCTCGACGCGTATCCCTATAACGGCACCACCACGACCTGCGAAGCGCTCTGGATGGGTGTACCGGTCGTGACGCTCGCCGGCCGGACCCACGTCGCGCGCGTCGGCGCGAGTCTGCTCACGCACCTCGGCGCGCCGGAGTGGATCGCCGCCACGCCAGAGGAGTACGTCGCGAAAGCGCTGGCACTCGCGCGCGATTTGCCGCGGCTCTCCGCCATCCGGCAAGGGCTGCGCGAACGCATGCAGACGAGTCCGCTTTGCGATGCGCCCCGTTTCGTCGGTCACCTGGAAACCGCCCTGCGCGCGCTCTGGGTGCAGCGCTGCCAGACCGCCAAGCCTGACCGCGCTCAGGCTTTCAATTCGACCACGACCTGAATCTCCGTCGTCGAGCCACGCGGCAGACCATTGACGGCGACGGCAGCGCGGGCGTGTTTGCCTGCATCGCCAAAGACTTTCACGAAAAGATCGCTCGCGCCGTTGATCACCGCCGGGCTGTCGGAGAAACCATCGATGGCGTTGACGAAGCCGTTCACCAACACCACGCGCGCCACTTGATCGAGCGAACCGGCGGCGGCCTTGATGTTCGCGAGGGTGTTCAGCGCGCAAACTTCCGCGGCCTTGTAGGCGGTCTCGATCGTCTGCTCTTTTCCCACCTGACCGGCGTGCGTGATCTGGCCGTTCAGCACGCAGATCGTGCCGGCGCAGTAGAGCAAATTGCCCGTGCGCACGGTGGGCACGTAGCTGCCGGCGGCGGCGGGCGGCGGCGGAAGAGTCAGACCGAGTTCGGCGAGGCGCGCTTCTGGATTCATGGTGCGCGCAGCCTCGCCCAGCACCGGCGCGGAGGCCAGCGGTTTTTCGCTATTTGGTCTCGGCCGGGAGAAACTCCGTCGTGGCCACCTTCGCCACCGCGAGCGGTTGCTCCAAGACCTGCAACGCCACCAATTGCGCGATGGAGGCCTCGATGCGCGGCAGCGCCAGCCGGCCCGCGCCCTCGCCTTTCGCCGGATCGCCGGTCACCAGCCGACGCTCCGTAAGCTCGCGCCGCGAGAACGCCAGAAACGCCGCCGTCATCCGCGGATTTTGTTTCAAGATCAACGCATCGGCCGGCGCGGGATCGCCTTCGATGTAGTCGCGCCAGCCGCGCACCGAGGCCGCGACAAACGCCCGCACGATCTCGGGCTGGGCCGCGGCAAAATCCGGCCGGCAAAAAATCACGTGGTACGGATCGTAGCCGGCGTCGGCGATGCGCAGCGTCTTCACCCGCACGCCGTGTTGCGCCGCCAAAAACGGCTCGTTGGTAACCACGCACTGCTGGATCGCCTGCGGATTGGCGAAGAAATTGGCGAGGCCGTACGGCACCGGCAGGATGTTGAAGGTGATGCCGTATTTTCGCTGGAGAAATCGGATCCAGACGAGGCTCGGCGCGGCGATCACCGTCTGGCCGTCGAGTTGCGCAAACGATTCGATCGGATTCTCCGCGTGCAACAGCAGCGCCTGATGGTCGTGTTGCAAAAACGCGCCGACGATCAACAGCGGCATGCCGCGACTCGCGGCCACGATGACGTCGGTGCTCGGGTTGATGCCAAACTCCACGTCGCGGTTGATCACCTTCGGCTTGATGTTCGCGCCGGGACCGCCGGGCAGCAGTTCGACATCAAGCCCGGCCTCCCGGTAAAAACCGCGCGCCAGGGCCTGGTAGAAACCACCGTGCTCCGCCTGCGGAAACCAGTCCGTTTGCAACCGCACCTTGCGCAAAGGCGTCGCAGGCGCGGCCGACGGCTTGTCCGGCGCGGGCGAACGCGAACACGCGACGAGCCCCGCCACGGCGAGCAGTAATAGAAATGCGGTGCGAATGCGAACGGTCATGCTGTGGCGACAGAAACCAAAAGTTGCGCCAGAGCGAGCGCTTTGCCGTGATCGGAGCATGACCGCGCTCGCTCCGCTTTCATTGGCCGAATGGCAGTCCCTCTCGCGGCGCGACCCCGCCGCCGCCGCGCGGGAGTTGCACCGGCGTGTCGTCACCAACCTCCTGCCCGCCCAACAGCGCGCCTGCCTCGCGCAGTTGGACGATGTCGACGCGCTCGCCGCCAAGCTGGCCGCCGCGCCCGCAAACACGCCGCTCGGCGGCATCCCGTATTTCGCCAAGGATCTCTTCGATGTCGCCGGCGTGCCCACCCGCGCCGGCTCGGCCTTTCTCTCCGAGGTGCGGCCGACGCCCACGCGCGACGGGGCCATTGTGCAGGCCTTCGCGGCCGCCGGCGCGGTCTGCGCCGGCAAAACCCATTTGCACGAATTCGCCTACGGCATCACCGGCGAGAATCCGCATTACGGCGACTGCGAGCATCCGCAATTTCCCGGCCGGACCACCGGCGGCTCCAGCAGCGGTTCCGCCGCGGCCGTGGCGGCGGGCATCGTGCCGTTCGCCCTCGGGACCGACACGGGCGGCTCCATGCGCGTGCCGGCGGCCTTTTGCGGACTCTACAGTATTCGCCTGACGCCCGGCCATGCGTGGATCGCCGATGCGTTTCCCCTCGCACCGAGCTGCGACTCCGCCGGCTGGTTCACCCGCACCGCCGCCGAGCTCTCGGCGCTCACCGGCATGATGCTCGGGCACGGCACGAGCCGGCGTGAGCTGCGCGGCTGTTATCTCGAACTCGGCGAACTCGATCCCGAAATCGCCACCGCCTGCCGGGTGGCCGCAGCGCGGCTGTGCGCGCCCGCTGATGCGGCGACGTCCGGCCAGTTACACGACGCCCTCGACGACTGCGCCCTTGCCTATGTCGTGCTCACCAGCGCCGAGTCGGCCCGCGTGCACGCCGCCTGGCTCGATTCGCACCGCGAGCGCTACAGTCCGACCGTGTGGCAACGTCTCGACCGCGGCCGGCATTGGTCCGAAGCGGAAAGCATCGCCGCGGAAGTGCGCCGCCATTTTCTCCGGCACACGCTCGCGAGCTATTTTCTCACCTACGATTTTCTCGTGTTGCCCGCGACGCCGGGCGCCGCGTTCACCAAAGCCGAATGCAATCAGCGCAACCGCGAACGCATTCTCGCCCTGACCGCGCCCGCCAGTCTCGCCGGACTGCCCGCGCTCACCTTGCCAGTGCCCCTCGCCTCCGGACTTACCGGCGGCCTGCAAGTGATCGTGCCTTCCGTGCAGAGCCCGGTGATTCCCTGGGCGCTGAAAACGTTTCCCGTCAACGCAGGTTGAGCAATTTCCGGGCGTTCTCCCCGAGCACCGCCGCATCGGCGCCATGAGCGCGGGCTTCCTCCAGCAAACGCGTCATGCCGGGCTCGGCATCGAGTTTCGGGTAAACGTTGAGCGGAAAATCCGAGCCGAAGAGCACGCGCCCCGCCGGCACCGCTTCTAGAAAACGCGTCCAGATGGTGGCATCGTAAAGCAGCGGTGAAGCGGCGGTGTCGTAGAAAACGTTGAGCAACTCTTCGCCTTCGAGTTCGCGCAACGGCAGCAATCCGCCCCAGTGCGCCAGGATGAAATTGGTCTGCGTGTAGGCGCGGGCGAGCCAGACAAAGTCGCGCAACGGCGTCTCCACCTTGCCCGGATAATCGCCGCTCTCGGGATCGGTGACGTGCAGATTGACCGGCCAGCGCCACTCGCCGGCCTGCTCGATCATCGCGGCGAAAATGGCATCCGCGACGTCGTAATCCTGGGAGTGCGGTGACAGCTCGCCGAGCCCGATCAAGCCCTCGTCCCGCGCGCGCTGCATTTCCGCCAGCACGGCATCCACCCCGGCCGCCGGGTGCACGGTGGCGAAGGCGCTCAGGCGGTCCGGATGGGCGCGCACACAGGCCGCAAAAAAACGGTTTTGCGCGGCGCAATTTTCCGGTCGTTGCCAGTACCAGCCCTGCAGGACCGTGCGCGCCACGCCGGCGGCGTCCATCGCGCGCAGCAATGCCTCGACCGAGGGAAATCCCTGCACGGGCGAGCCGTTCTTGCGCCGACGGGTGCATAGCTCCGCCCAGTGTGGTTCCTGGTGCTCCGCCGCCCAGCGCGCGGGTTCGGCATTCAGCTCGGGCGGGTAGAGATGAACGTGAGCATCGACGATCATAACGGGAATAAAATCGTTCGTTGCAGGCCGCGGCGCAATCCACAACTCTGCCCGCACGCGACTTCCGCCGCCATGTCCCAAGCCACCGACTCCAGCTCTTCCGCCACTGCCGCTACCACCCCCGAATTTGCCGCACTGGTCGCGGAGATGCAGCACGCTACCGGTGCGGTGCTCGCCCCCCGCACACTCACCGAGAAACCGATCAACGGGCACACGATCTACCTGGCGGATTGCGCGCTCGACATGCGCTTCGGGCAGTTCCGCGCCTACGTTTTCCAGGACATCATCGACAAGCACTACCTGATCGCCCTCGCCTACGGCGACATCGTGCGGGCGCCGGTGCTGTACACGCGCCTGCATTCCTCATGCGTGACGAGCGAGACGTTGCGCGGCTGCGACTGCGATTGCATGCAGCAGCTCGAAGGCGCGCTCAAGCTGATCGCGCAAAAGGGCAACGGCATCCTGTTCTATTTAATGCAGGAGGGGCGCGGCGTCGGCTACGTGGGCAAGGCGCGCGACCGGATGCTTGTGCAGGCGTCGCTCGACCAGATTTCCACGTTCCAGGCGTACGCGGCGATGGGCCTCAAGAAGGACCACCGCAACTACGAGAACATTTCACAAATTTGCCGGCTGCTCGGCATCACCGCGCCGTTTGTCGTGCTCACCAACAACCCCGACAAAGTCGCCGCACTGCGCGATCAGGGGCTGCCCATCGCCGGCACGGAGACGCTGGAGTTCGAGCCATCGCCGTTCAACCTCGCCTACCTCACCTCGAAGGCCTCAGCCGGGCACATCCTGAAGCGCCCCGGCGCCACGACTGTCCGCCGTGCGCTGCCACCCGAACCGGTCAAGCTCTTCAAGCCTTACGCGCTGCCCGGCGCCCAGCGATTTATTCATGCGGCGAGTTACTTCCTGCCGATGACGCCGGCCGATAACGATATTCTGCTGACCGCGGCCCAATTTCAGGAGCTGCGGCAGAGTAATGTTCTGGAGCGCCAGCTCGCCACCGCGCGTCCCTGTGTGCGCGGCTACCAGTTGCTCCGCGAAAACCGTTTCTTCGTTAAGATCGATGCCGACAACCTCGCCACCTTCCGGCGCGAGCATCCGCACGATCCGCTCTGCGAGCTGTTGACCACGCCCTACTGGTTCCGGGTGCACGTCTATTACGACATCGTGACGAGCCAGGATTTCGTGGTGCTCACGCATGGGCAGGCGCGCCCCGAGGATATTCCCGTGGTGCGGCTGCACAGCGAGTCGCTGTTCAACCGCTTCCCGCTCCGCACCGTTTCGAATCAGGACAAATTCAAACAAGCCGTGAAGCACATCGTGACTTATGGCGCCGGGGCGATGCTGCTGCTCTACAACGACGGTCGCGGCGCCGGTTTCGGCGCGTACGCCGCCGATCGCATGCTCACCGAGCGCGGCCAGGCGCAGTCGACAGACGAGGCCTACCGCCAGCTGGGCGTCGAATACGACAGCCGCGATTATGATGCCTCCGTGCTCTTGCTCAAACAGCACCTGCCCGGTGGAAAAATCCAGATGGTGATGAATTCGCCAGACAGCCTCGTGACCAAAACCGAGTACGCGGAAGCGCTGAAAAAACACCATATCGACGTCGAAAAATGGATCTTCCTCGCCGATGGCGACGGCGACTGAAATTGCCCGCATCCGCATTTCCCTAAAGCCCTGCCGGTAATTGCCGCTACTAGTTGCAGACGTCTTCCGTGTCGCTACGTTGAACCTGCCAATCCTGTTCCCCTGTGCCACCCGCGCCGCCTCCCTCAACCGCCCCGCTTGATCCGCACGGCCACACCTTGCTCGCCCAACGTCTCGCGCACATTCCCGGGGAGATTGCCGGCATGCTCGTGCGCGGATTGCCGCAGCTCTCGGAGGCCACGCTGCGCTCGCAGCGCTTTGTCGTCACCGGCACGGGCAGCTCCGAGGCCCACGCGCGGTACCTGTGCACGCTGATCAACTTTTATACGGATCGCGCCGCGGCGTTTCTCCCGCTCTCGGCGTTTGCCACGCCGCGCCCGGAGGCTTTTGCCGGAAAAACGCTGGTGGTGTTTTCGCAGGGCATCTCGCCCAACGCACAAATCGCGCTGCGCCGCCGCACCGACTTTGCCCACACGATTCTCTTCACTGCCACGACGGCCACGACCGCGCGGGCGGCCGGCAAGCCCGAGCGCGCGGATTTGCTCTACGATCTACTCGAAGGCGGCGGCGATCTGGTCGTTTTCCCGCTGGCGGAGGAGTACACCACGCTCATCCGGTTTGTCGGCCCGCTGTGCGGTTATCTGGCCTGTCTGCAATTTGTGGCGCAATTTGGCGGCTGCCGTTTCTCGCCGCCGCGCCCGGGACAGATTTTGCCGCTGCTGGAAATTGAGCCGCCTGCGCCACTGGTGGAAGCCGTCCTCAGCGCGCCGGATCGTTTTGCCCAGGGGTTCAATCTGGTGGCGGCCGCACCCATTTCCGACTTCGCGCAGAATCTCGCCTGCAAATTTGTCGAAGGGCTGTTCTGGGCATGCCCGTCGATCTCGGATTTTCTCCAATTTGCGCACGGACCTTTTCAGCAAATGGCGGCGCATCCGCACCCGGTGGTGATTCTCCAGGGCGACTCGCCGGTCGAGGCTGAGCTCGTGCGGCGCAGCGTGGCCATGTTGCAAGGCGTCGGTCTCGACGCGTACGTGATTCAGGTGGACGCGCCGCCCCTCTTTTCGATCTTCGGTTTCGAAACCGCCCTGAACCGGCTCGTCCTGACCGCGCTCCAGCATTTCGACATCGATCAGGTCAACTGGCCCGGGAAAGGCCGCGACGACCTGCTGTACGGTTTCTGCCCCGATCGTTGACGCACCTCGGTACGCGGCCCACTGCGCACCAGCAAAAGTCCTGTGTTAAAGTAAACCTACGCTTGACCCGGACACGTGTCCGCTTCACGTCTATGGCGTTCGCTTCACCAGCCCTCACCGTCCAACGGTTTTCCCCTCCCCTCCTATGAAAACAACCATGTCCTCTGGTCATGCAGTCTTGCTCCGTCGCGCCTTCTGCGGATGGATCTTCGCGGTCATCGTGGCGACGATGCCGAGTTTCAACCCACGCCTGGCCGCCGCGGAATCTGCCGGCGGCACCATCGTCGGAACGGTGGCGGAAACCGGCACCGGCAAGCTTCTGGAAGGCGCCGAAATTTTCATCGAAGGCACGGACCTGCGCACCAATGCCGAGCGCGAAGGCCGGTTTAGCCTGTCAGCCGTGCCGTCGGGTATGCTGCGAGTCACCATCAGTTATCCGGGGCTCGAACCCAAAACGATCCCGGTCACAGTCAAGACCGGTGAGCCCACCGACCTCGCCACCATCCGCCTGAGCGCCGCCGAGATCCTGGTCATGGAGGCGATCAACGTGCAGGGCGCAAAGGAAGGCATGGCCCAGGCGGTCGCGTTGCAGAAGGTGTCATTCCAAAGCAAGGTGGTTGCCGCCAGCGATCAGTTCGGCCCCGTCAGCGAGGGTAATGTCGGCGAGTACCTGAAGTTCCTCCCCGGCGTCAGCATCGATTACAATGTCAACGACGCGCGCGGCGTCAGCCTCCGCGGCCTGAGCACCGCGTTCACCATCGTCGCCGTGGACGGCACGCCGATGGCCGGCGGCTCCTCGACCGACGACACGCGCCGCTTCGAGTTCGAGCAGATTGCAATGAACAACGTCGAGACGACCGAGCTCTACAAGAGCATGTCGCCCGACATCCCCGCGGGAGCGACCGGCGGCTTTGTGAACTTCGTCACGAAAAGCGCGTTCGACGTCGCCGATCAACAACGCATCACCTACGACCTGTCGCTCTCCGCACCGAGCACCAATTTCGCGTTCACCAAGCAGGGCGGTGTCTGGGGACACCGCAAGGAATACACCGCGCGCCCCAGCCTCGATCTGAACGTTTCGCGCAAAATCAACTCCAAGCTCGGCCTCAACATCAACTACCGCCTGTCCGAGAAGTACGACGATTCCCCGCGCACCGAGTTTACCTGGGCCACCGCGGCCACTGCCCCGACGGTAATGCAGACGCCACGGCTTCAGCAGTACAACGTCCGCAGCGAGCAGAAGCTCACCCATCGCGAGGCTTTCGCGACCAAGATCGACTACCGTTTCAATGACCGCACGAAGCTGATGATCGCCGGCCAGTGGAACTGGTACGATCTGAACTTCACCCAGCGCGGCCCGCAATTCGTGCTCGGCACCGCCGCCACCCGCAGCGGCACGGACGACATCTACACCTCCGGCGCAACCGGCGCCTCGATCCAGAACGGCGTGCTTTATCGCAACAAGTTTGGCACCACGATGCACGTCAATGGCACGTTCTCCCACGAGTTCGCCAATCGATCCCGCCTGACGATCACGCCCTACTCCTCCCGCGCCGACGCGAAATACCGCGACACCAACAAAGGCTACATCTCCTCAGTCACGTCCATGGCTCCGGGGGCGGCGACTTACAGCTCTTTCACTCTGACCAGGCCCTCCGCCCTCGGCGTGTTGCCGAGTTTCACGCTCAACCAGGGGGCCGCCACCGTGCCCTTCGATCTGGTGCGCACGCTCTCCAATTACACCCTCAGCAATACCGCCACGGGGAGTAATTTCCAGTCCCGCAACTGGACCGCGATCGACAAAAAACAGGGCGTTCGCGGCGACTATTTCATCGATCCGGAACTCGGAGTTTCGCTCACACTGCAAACCGGTTTTGCGTTCGACACCACCCGGCGCGACATTTCCCGTCCGGATTTGCGCGGCGTGGTTGCGGCCACCACCGGCGCCGCGCTGGCCGCTTTGCAAGATCCGCTCTACACCCGCGACGTCGCGCTGGGGTTTGGGTCGATTCAAGTCGTCGATCCATTTAAGGTCTGGGAGGCGAACAAATCCGCCACCATGAACCTCAATATCATGGATTCCCGCGCCATCGAAGAGGAGAACCAGGCGGGCTATATTCGTGCCGACTGGAAGGCGAAAAAAGACCTGCTGGTTTTCGGCGGCGTGCGCTTCGAAAAACGCACCATCGATGCCACCGCGCGAACGGGCGCACCCGCACGAGCCCGCCTCACCGAGGCCAATCTGAAATATGACGCGTGGTATCCCTCGGTTAGCTTCAAATATACGCCCAAGCGCCAGTTCGTGTTCCGCGGTGGCTACAGCCGTACCGTCGGCCACCCCGACTACGGCGAGGTTCTCCCGTCCTTCATCACCCCGGCCACGCCCACGGGCTCCGATGGCACCATCTCGGTTCCGACGTCCACTCTGAAGCCCTACTTCACGAACAACTACGACCTCTCGGCCGACTACTACCTGAAAAATTCTGGCGTGATCTCGCTGGCCGTGTACCGCAAAGACGTCAGCGACTTCATTATCTCCCGGAGCATGACTGCTGCCGAGCGGACCCAATATCTCACCGAATACGGGCTGAACCCCGCCGATTTCGGCGCTACGGTCGGCACCCTGCGCGAGAACGGCAGCAAGTCCCGGCTCCAAGGCTTCGAGGCCAGTTACGCCCAGGCGCTCACCTTCCTGCCCAAGCCTTTCAACGGTCTCAATATTCAGGCCAACTTCACCTACACGGATATCGATACCTTTGATGCCGATCCGTTCCGCGCCATCGACACACTCTATTCGCAGCTCCGTGCCGTTTCGCCCAAGACCATCAACTTCATCATCGGTTATCGCTATGGCCGCTTCAACACGACCATCACGAACAACTGGGTGTCGGATGCCCTCTACGGCGGCTTCGTGAACACAAATTATTTCACCGGCACTGCCAATACCGCCAACACCGCCCTCGATACCCGGCTGACGCTCAACAAGGACGAGAAATTCACCACCGACATCAAAGTCGAGTGGTCGTTCACCAAGAGCGTCTCTGCCTATTTCCTCGTGCGCAATGTGCTCAACACCGCCCGCAAGGAATACCTGCAGGGCTATTTGCCGGAAAACCGCAAGGTCGTGCTGCCTTACCGCTACTTTGAATTCGGCGAGCCGCACCTGACGGTCGGCGTGCGCGGCCGGTTCTAAGCGCGCGCAATCTCTTCGCATCAGACGCGGCCCGGTTCTCCTGCAGACCGGGCCGCTTGCTTTTCGCGCAGTGCGTGCCGTTTCGACAGAAAACGCCGATCCATTCCGCTTGCGACCAAGCGTCAGACTCACAATAAGCCAGCCCTTCCCGCCATGAACATTCTACCCAGCCGCGACACCTTTCTCAGCCTGAGCACTCAGGGGAACGTAATTCCGGTTTACGCGGACTTGATGGCCGATTTCGAAACACCGGTATCTGCCTACGCCAAATTGAAGCAGGCTGGCCCGTCGTACCTCCTGGAATCGGTCGAAGGCGGTGAACACCTCTCGCGCTATAGCTTCATCGGCTGCCGGCCCCGCAAAATTTTCATCTGCGGGCCGGAAACCACGGAGATTCGGCGGCCCGGATTGGCGATCGAACGCATCGCCACGCCATCCGACCCACTCCAGTTGATCGAGCAGGAGATGCGCGGCTTCAAGCCGGTCGTGCTGCCCGGCCTGCCCCGCTTCACTGGTGGCGCCGTCGGGTTTGTCGGCTACGAATACGTAACCCGCATCGAACCCACCGTACCACCGGCGCAAGATGACGATTTGGGCATGCCGCTGTTGTATTTCATGTTGTCGGACTCGCTGCTGATTTTCGACCGTGCCAAGCAGACGCTGCGCCTCTGCGTCAACGCGCATATCCACACCGACTCCACCCGCTCGCCACAGGAAGCCGCCCACGACGCGTACGATGCGGCCGTAGCTGAACTCCAGGAGATCTTTGCGCTTTTAAAGCACCCGCGCGAGCTGGCCCCCGCACCCTTGATCGAGCCGGCCAAGGTGGCCATCCCGCCCGGAAACTTCACTCGCGAGCGTTTTGAGCAGGTCGTCGAAGAAACCAAGGAATTCATCCGCTCCGGGGACATCATCCAAGTGGTGCCCTCGCAGCGCTTTTCCCGCGATTTCAAGCCCTCGCCGCTCGATCTTTACCGGGCGCTGCGCACGGTGAATCCGTCGCCGTACATGTTCATCCTCGAAACCGGCGATTTTGCCATTGTCGGAGCCTCGCCCGAGGTGCACGTGCGACTGACCGACGGGCTGGTGGAAATTCGCCCCATCGCCGGCACGCGCAAACGCGGCAGCACGCCCGCGGAAGACCTCGCACTGGAGAAAGAGTTGCTGGCCGACGAAAAAGAACGCGCCGAGCACCTCATGCTGGTCGATCTCGCGCGCAACGACATCGGCCGGGTCTGCCGCTATGGCTCGATCCGCGTGCCCGAGTACATGGTCGTGGAGCGGTATTCGCATGTCATGCACATCGTTTCGCAGGTCGAGGGCGACATCGCGCCGGAGAAGACCGCTTACGACCTGATGCGCGCCACTTTCCCCGCCGGCACAGTCACCGGCGCACCCAAAATCCGCGCAATGCAGATCATCGCCACCAAGGAGCGGTCGCAGCGCGGATTCTACGCCGGTGCGCTCGGTTATTTCGGATATGATGGGAATATGGATACATGCATCATGCTCCGCACAGCTCTTTTGCGGCAGGGAAAAATCCATATTCAGGCTGGCGCTGGCGTCGTCGCCGATTCGGTGCCCGCGGCGGAGTTTCAGGAGACCATCAACAAGGCCTCGGCACTCGCCAAGGCGGTCGCAATGGCCGAGCAGTTTTAACGAGCTCCGCCAGATAGAGATTCGGAGGCAGGAGCTTAGTTTCCTGCTATAGAGCAACATTTAAGGAGTTTTCTCCTGCTCGGGAATCCTTTGCATTGATGCGTTATTTCCTAATTCTTCGCATCAGTTCATCTAATTGCTAACAATCCTGACTTTCATTACAAAAATACCATGAGGCAGCGGCTTGCTAAGGCTCGCCAAGGCAGGGTCGAAAATCCTATATTAACGCTACTGTAAAACCTGATTAGGCACGCTAAGACCACTGAAACGAAACAATCCATCCACCTCTTCTCTCGCGCTTAATACCACAGGTTCATCACTCGCAATCAATCACCCCTGACTTCATTTGCTCCATGCACACTCGCACTAACCTCCCCGCCGCTGATTCCGAAGCCTCCGCCACTGGATTGAGCTTCACTACCACCGCCTTGGCGCCGGCACCATTGGATGCGCCACCTTCCTTTTTAGAGAAGCACGAGTCACCGGCGAGCGAGCCCCTGCCACTCGAACGCAGCAGCCTGCAACTCTACATGCAGGAGATTGCCAAAACTCCCCTCCTTAAAATTGAGGAAGAGGTGGCCCTCGCAAAACGCATCCGCCGTGGCGACAAGGCCGCTCGCGATCACATGATCAAGGCCAACCTGCGCCTCGTCGTGAAAATCGCGATGGACTACAAAGATTTCGGCCTGCCGCTTCTCGACCTTATCAGCGAAGGCAACATCGGGCTGATCAAAGCCGTGGAGCGCTTTGACCCGCGCAAAGGCGGCAAGCTCTCCACCTACGCTGCATGGTGGATCAAGCAGTCCATCAAGCGCGCGCTGGCCAACCAGTCCAAGACCATCCGCCTCCCCGTCCATCTCGTCGATAAGATCTCCAAGATGCGCCGCACCGCGATGGCGCTTACGGAGGTGCTTGGCCGCGAGCCCACCGACGAAGAGTTGGCCATCGAGCTCGGCATCCCCACCAACAAGGTGGCGCACCTTAAATCGGTCAGCGTACGCCCGGCGTCCCTCGACGCGCCGATGGGCGACGAGAGCGACTCCGCCACGTTCGGCGACATCGTGAGCGACGAGAATGCCGTGAGCCCGCTCGAAAACCTCCGGGCCAAGAACCAGAGTCTCGATCTGCACTCGATGGTGGATTCTCTCGAACCGCGCGAAGCCGAAATCATCAAACTTCGCTTCGGTCTCGATGGTCACGATGAGCTCACGCTCGAAGAGGTAGGCAAACGTTTCAAGGTGACACGGGAGCGCGTCCGCCAGCTGCAAAACATCGCTCTCTCCAAGATGCGCAAGGCGATGGCCAGTAACGAAACTCAACGTACCGCCGAGGACATCGAAGAGGAAAACCGCCTGCGCAAACGCATGGAAGTTATCCGCGAGTTCATCGAAACCAAATCTCGCAAGGTGGCCAGCTGAGCTCCTCCGTTTCGCTCAGTACACCCGGCAAATCAGTCCAGTATCCATCGAAACGTCGCTTCTCTCATCAGAGGGAAGCGACGTTTTCTTTTGCCGCCAACCATGCCGCCAGCTGCCCCCACGCGCGACTGCGATGACTCAGCGCGTTCTTCGTCGCTTCCCCTAGCTCGGCAAAAGTCTGGGTATGATCCTCCGGCACAAAAAGCGGATCGTAGCCAAATCCCGCCCCGCCGCGCGGTTCGTCCAGCAAGCTCCCGTCGCTGCGTCCCTCGAACACCTGCTCGCGCCCATCGCCTCCGAGCAGAAAGAGCACGCAGACAAAGTATGCCTGCCGCCGCGCCGCCGGCACCCCGCGCATTGTTTCAACGAGTTTGTTTAAATTCGCCGCGCTGTCGCCTGCCGGCCCGGCATAGTAAGCTGACTCCACACCCGGCGCCCCGCCCAGCGCGTCCACGCACAGACCGCTGTCGTCGGCCAGCACCCAGTCCGTCGCCGGCACCAACACGCGCAACGCCTGCGCCTTCTTGCGCGCATTGCCGACGAACGTCCCGGCGTCTTCCACCACCGGCGGCATGCCGCCCACCGCTTTCGCCGTGAAAATCTCCAGCCGCAGGGCGCGCATTGCCGGCGTCGCATTGGCGAGCGCCTGAAATTCCTGCGCCTTGTGGGCGTTACCGGATGCCAAAAAGAGCTTCATCGACGAAAAGCTTTTCGGGATAGACCACCCGCCCGCGCATCAGCGCATCGTCGCCAAACGTCGCGTGCCGCACGTCCTCCAGTCGGATCGCGTTGATCAATTTCTCGGTGCGCAGTCCCGCGAACATCGGCTTCGCCTTCTCGTCGGCCAGCAACACCGGCGCGCGGTAGGCGAACAGATAGTCGAGCGCCCGCTCCTGCAAAAACTCGCTCAGCAGTTGCACCCCGCCCTCGAAATAGACGCCGGCAATTTTCTCCTCGGCGCATTTTTTTCGAAACGCTGCGAGCGGCACGCGTTGGTCCGGCGATTCGAACACCCAGACCTGCACTCCGAGATCGCGCAATTTCCGCACGTACCCCAGCCCGCCACGCGATGTGGTCACAACCACGGTGCGGTCATGAAACTCGTCTGTGTACAGCTGCGGCAGATTGCGATCGACCACCGACCGCAACAGCCCGTCGAACACGAAACGGACCGGACTCCACGCGTCCGCCCCCTCGCACCGTGCGGTGAGCCGCGGGTTGTCCTTGGCCACCGTGCCCGCGCCGACCGCGATGGCGGGAAACAGCCGCCGCCAGCGCATCACATCCGCCCGCGACTGCGCATTGGTGATCCACTGCGAATCGCCCGTGCGACAGGCGATCCGGCCGTCGAGCGTCACCGCCATTTTAGCCGCAAACAGCGGACTGCGCTGCACGATCCAGTGGTTGAAAATCAGATTCAGATCGCGGCATTCCGTCTCGAACACGCCGCTCGCCACCTCGATCCCCGCAGCGCGCAACACCTCGAAACCGCGCCCGGCATGCGCCGGATTCGGGTCGGTGCAGCCCACCACCACTCGGTTGAAACCCGCCTTCACGATCGCTTCCGTGCAAGCGCCCGTGCGGCCTTCGCTGCAACACGGTTCCAACGTCACGTACATCGTCGCGCCCGGCTTGGGGGCCCGCCCGAGCGCCGTCAGCGCCGCGCGCTCCGCGTGCGGCCCGCCATCCTGGGCGTGAAAGCCCTCGGCCACGATCTGCCCATCTTCGACGATCACCGCGCCGACCATCGGATTGGGGTGCGTGTTGCCCCAGCCCCGTCGCGCCAAGTCCAGCGCGCGTCGCATGAACACAGCATCTGTCTCGGCGACGTTCATTCGGCGCGCACGTACGGGTTGCCCGCCTTTTCGTCGCCGACCGTGGTCGCCGGTCCGTGGCCCGGGTACACGGCGGTTTCGTCGGGCAACGTGTAGATCTGCGTGCGGATCGATTTTGCCAGTATCTCGAAACCGCCGCCCGGCAGATCGGTGCGGCCGATGCTGCCATTGAACAGCGCATCGCCCACCAGCGCCGTCTTCGCCGCCGGGAGGTAAAAAAGAATGTTCCCCGGACAATGCCCCGGCACGTGACGCACTTCTACGGTCGTCCCGAGCGCCTCGAAGCGTTCGCCCTGTTTCATCCAGTGATCCACTTTCACCGCCTGCAATCCGAGGTCCTCGCCCATGAACCGCGATTGGACCTCCGGCGTTTCGAGCATCATCTGATCCGCCAGGTGCGCGCGCACTTTCGCACCCGTCGCCGCCACCACCTTCGCCGCATCCTGCATGTGATCCCAATGTCCATGCGTGATCCACAACTCGACCAGCCGGCATTTCTCGGCGGCCAGGAGCGGTTTGATCTCGTTGAGAATGTCTCCGGGCGCATCGATCAGCACCGCTTCGCCGCGTTCGGGCGCGGTGAGGAGATAGCCGTTGGTCTGGATGGGCCCGCTGGGCAAAACGTGCAAATTCACGCCCGTCAGCAGAGGCGTTTTTCCCCGCTGCGCAACGGCGAAAAATCCCCTTCCCCTTTGCCCGTCTCCGCTGTAGCCCTAGCCCCTTTTCCATGCAGACATTGAAGTTCGCCGTCCTTCCGGGAGACTACATCGGGCCTGAGGTCATGACCGAAGCCCTGCGCGTGCTTGAGCACGTCGCCAAACAGGATGGCTTCGCCCTCGCCTACGAAATTGCCCACGTCGGCGGCGCCGGCATCGACAACCACGGCAAGGCTTTGCCTGCGCCCACGGTGAAACTTTGCGAGGCGTCCGACGCCATCCTCTTCGGCTCCGTCGGCGGCCCGAAATGGGAAAAACTTCCGCCCAACCAGCAACCGGAGCGCGCCGCCCTCCTGCCGCTGCGCAAACACTTCACGCTTTTCGCCAACATCCGCCCCGGTCTCCTCTATCGCGAACTCATCGACGCCTCGCCGATCAAAAACGAGCGCATCCCCGAGGGCATCGACATCGTTTGCATCCGCGAACTGACCGGCGGCATCTATTTCGGCCAGCCGAAGCACACCACTGAGTTGCCCTGCGGCGACACCCAGGCGGTGGACACGAAGGTTTACCGCAAAAGCGAGATCAAGCGCATCGCCCAGGTCGCCGTCGACACCGCCCGCGCCCGCAAAAAGCGCGTCTGCTCGGTCGACAAAGCCAACGTCCTCGAAACCTCCGTGCTCTGGCGCAAAACCGTCACAGCCTTCTTCGCCAAGCACGCGCCCGAGATCGAACTCTCGCACATGTACGTCGACAACGCCGCCATGCAGCTCGTGCGCAGCCCCAACCAGTTCGACGTCATCCTCACGGAAAACATGTTTGGCGACATCCTTTCCGACGAGATGGCGTGCGTCTGCGGTTCGCTCGGCATGCTCTCCTCCGCCTCGCTCGGCACCGGCAAAAACTCCCTCGGCCTGCCCTTCGGTCTCTACGAGCCCGCCGGCGGCACCGCGCCCGACATCGCCGGCAAAGGCCTCGCCAATCCCTGCGCGCAGATCCTCTCCGCCGCGCTCATGCTCCGCCACAGTTTCGGTCTGGAAAAAACCGCCGCGCGCATCGAGGTCGCCGTCCGTCGCGCCGTCACATCCGGGGTCCGCACCGCCGACATCGCGCTCGGCGGCAAATCCGTCGGCACCCGCGCCATGACCGATGCAATCATTGCCAACCTCACGTAATCGCACCGCACCCGGGGCCGCGCAATTGAAAGCTTCCCTCTCGTAGCGGCCTCTTCCAACTTTTTTCCCGTTTCGTGTTTTTAGTGTATTTCGTGGTTAACCAAATCCGCCCATGACCTCCGCCGAAATCCGCCAGTCGTTTCTCGATTTCTTCCATCGCCAGCAGCACACCATCGTGCCGTCCGCCTCGTTGCTGCCCGACTCGCCCGGATTGCTCTTCACCAACGCCGGCATGAACCAGTTCGTGCCGATCTTCCTCGGCGACCGCGCGCCCGACGTCGCCAAGTGGGCCGGCGTCCGTCCCGCCTCCGACCGCCGCGCGGCCGACACCCAGAAATGCATCCGCGCCGGCGGCAAGCACAACGACCTCGAAGACGTCGGTTTCGATACCTACCACCACACGATGTTCGAGATGCTGGGCAACTGGTCCTTCGGCGATTACTTCAAGAAGGAGTCGCTCACCTGGGGCTGGGAGTTGTTGACCAAGGTCTGGGGCATCCCGGCGAAGCGCCTCTTCGCCACCGTCTACTCGCCCAACAAATCCAAGGGCGATCCCTCCGAGTTCGACCAGGAGGCCTACGATATCTGGGCCGGCATTTTCAAAGCCGAGGGCCTCGATCCCGCCGTCCACATCGTTTACGGCAACAAGAAGGATAATTTCTGGATGATGGGCGACACCGGCCCCTGCGGCCCGTGCTCGGAAATCCATTTCAACCTCCAGCCCTCCGACGACGAGACCGAGGGTCGCAAAGGCGTGAACGCCTCCTCGCCGCGCTGCATCGAGATATGGAACCACGTCTTCATTCAGTTCAACGCGAACGCCGACGGCACCTTCTCGCCGCTCGCCGCCAAGCATGTCGACACCGGCATGGGCTTCGAGCGCGTCGCCGGCATTTACGCCACGACAAACGGCTTTAAGGACTTCTCCGCCGAGCCGTCGAATTACAACTCCGACGTCTTCGCGCCCCTCTTCCAGAAAATCGCCGAGCTCTCCGGCAAGACCTACCAGCGCACGGTCCCGACCAAGCGCGAAGGGCTGAGCGAGCAGGAGAACATCGACATCGCCTTCCGCGTGCTCGCCGACCACGCGCGCTGCATCTCGTGCTCCATCGCCGACGGCATTCTGCCGGGCAACGACGGCCGCAATTACGTCGTCCGCCGCATTCTCCGCCGCGGAATTCTGTACGGCAAGAAGCTCGGCCTCCCAACCGGTTTCTTCGAGCAACTCGTCGCGCCCGTCGTGATTTCGCTCGGCGACGTCTTCCCCGAGTTGAAACAACAGCAGGACCTCGTCCGCCGCGTGATTCGCAGCGAAGAAGAAAGCTTCGGGCGGACGCTGGCTCGTGGTTTAGAAATCAACGACGAAAAGGTTCATGATGAATCTTTCCGTGTAGCGCGATCACTTGGGCACCCAGCAGACTGGGCAAGCATGCTAGCTGAAGCTGTCGTCGATGGCTTCGCAAATGCGACCTGTAACCCAGATTGGAAAGGCGACAGAGTCGCCGCAGAGCGCGATTTCAAGGCTCTACTAAGTCAAGTCAGGGTTCCTGGTACTGCAGCCTTTGAACTCTACGACACCTACGGCTTCCCGCTCGACATGACGCAGCTGCTCGCCGCCGAGCGCGGGCTCACCGTCGACACTGCTGGCTTCGAAGCAGAGATGGAGAAGCAGCGCGAACGCGGCCGCGCGGCGCAGAAGAAAGAAATCGTCGTCGCCGCCACCGAGGGCGAAGCCACCGTCGAGCAGAAGCCGACGCAGTTCCTCGGCTACACCCAGCTCGTCGCCGAGGCCAAGGTCATCGACGTCGTCAAGACGGAGAAAGACGCCTACCTCGTCTTCGACCAGACGCCGTTCTACGCCGAGATGGGCGGTCAGGCCGGCGACCACGGCGCGGCCAAAATCGCCGGGCAGACGTTCGCGATCACCTACACGATCAAAGACAAATCCGGCCGTTTCCTCCATCAGCTCGCGCCGGCATGCGCGCTCGATGTCGGCAAGCTTTCACTCGTGGGCCAGACCGCCAAGCTCGCCGTCTCGCCGCTCAACCGCCGCGCCATCTCGCGCCACCACTCGGCGGAGCATCTGCTCCACTGGGCGCTGCGCAAAGTCCTCGGCACGCATGTCCGCCAGGCCGGCACGTCGAAGACCAAGGAGCGGATGCGTTTCGATTTCACCCATTTCGAGCAGGTCAAACCCGAGCAGCTCCGCGAAATCGAGCACCTCGTCAACGAGCGCATTCTCGACAACGCCAAGGTCGACACCTACGAGACCGAGTTCGACAAGAAGCCCGAGGGCACCCTCGCCTTCTTCGGCGAAAAGTACGGCAAGATTGTCCGCGTCGTCGATATCGGCGGTTACAGCCGCGAGCTGTGCGGCGGCACGCACGTCGCCACCACCGGCGAGATCGGCATGCTCCGCATCGTCTCCGAGGCGGCCATCGCCGCCGGCACGCGCCGCATCGAAGCGGTCGCCGGCCAGCCCGCCTACGATTACGTGGCCGAGGAGGAAACGGCGCTGAAAGCGGTGAGCTTGAAACTCAACGCCGGGACACAGGATGTGGCCCAGAAACTCGACGCGCTCCTCGCGCAGAAGGCCGAGCTCGAAAAGAAGCTCAAGGCCTTCGAGCAAAAAGCCTCCGCCGGCCTCGCCGACGATCTCGCCGCCAAAGCCGTCGTTAGAGACGGTCTGAAATTCGTCTCCGCGGTCGTCACGGCCGACACGCCCGAAGCGTTGCGCGGACTCGGTTCGCAGGTGCTTGCGAAGCTCGGTGAAGGCGTCGTGCAGCTCGGCGCCGCGTTTGGCGAGAAAGCCACCGTCATCGCGTTCTGCTCGCCTGCCGCGATCAAAGCCGGTCATCAGGCCGGCAAGATCGTCAACGCCCTGAGCTTGCAGCTCGGCGGCAAGGGCGGCGGCAAACCCGACTTCGCCATGGGCGGCGGCAAGGAACCCGCCAAACTCGCCGAGGTGCTCAAAGCCTAGGCGCACAACTGTCACCGCACCGGCGCCCCGATCAGGATTGAAAAGCGGGCGCGCCGGAGCATTTTCCCCGCCGTGGACGCCAAAGCCGCCAACAAACTGACCTTCGAGCAGGCCCTCGCCCAGCTCGAGCAGATCGTCGACTCGATGGAATCGGGCGATGTGCCGCTGGCCGACCTCCTCGCCAAATTCGAGGAAGGCAACAAGCTCCTGCGGGTGTGCGAAACGCGTTTAAAGGATGCCGAGATGAAGATCGAGCAGCTCAAGAAACAAAACGGCGGCGCCACCTTCGCCGCGATTGAACCGGAGAAGGAAACGACCTAGGTTGGTCGCACCGGTAACGCTGTCCCGATTTCCCGCTCGATGAACTCTCCCGCATCCTCCGCTCCGTCACCCGCTCCCAGCGGGCGTTTGTTGGATGGTATCCGCACTCCCGCGGATGTGAAGGCGCTGCATGCCGACCAGTTGGCGCGCCTGGCCGAGGAAATTCGTTCCGAGATCATCACTGTCACGGCCCAGAACGGCGGCCACGTGGGACCCAACCTCGGCGTCGTCGAGCTCACGATCGCGTTGCACCGCGTCTTTGCCACGCCCGAGGACCAGATTGTTTTCGACGTCAGCCATCAGGGCTACGTCCACAAGCTGCTCTCCGGCCGCAATGGCCCCGCCTTCCGCCAGATCCGGCGCACGGGCGGCCTGAGCGGGTTTCTCTACCGGAGCGAGAGCCCGCACGATGCGTTTGGCGCGGGGCACGCCGGCACGGCGCTGAGCGCGGCGCTCGGCATGGCCACGGCGCGCGATCTGCGCGGCACGCACGAGCATGTCGTCGCCGTCTGCGGCGACGGGGCGTTCACCTGCGGCGTCACGATGGAGGCGCTCAACAACGTCGTCAGCACCACCAAGCGGCTCATCGTCATTCTCAACGACAACGAGTGGTCCATCGCCAAGAATGTCGGCGCGATGGCGCGCTACCTCAACCGGCTCTCGACCAATCCCACCTACAACAAAATTCACCACGACCTGGAGAAGTTCTTCACCAGCCTGCCGCACGGTCCGGAGATGCACCGCATGTGGATGAAGTGGAAGCGCGAGACGAAGGATTTCATCGTCGAATCGAGCCCCTTCGAGAAATACGGCCTGCGTTACCTCGGTCCGATCAACGGGCACAACATCGAGGAGCTCGTCAAAAATCTGGAGTTCGCCAAGCACAGCGACGGCCCGATCCTCCTCCACGTGTTGACGCAAAAAGGCCGCGGGCTGAAGGCGGCGATGAGTTCGCCGGAAAAATTTCACGGCCTCGGCGCGTTCGATCCCACCACGGGTGAGAGCAAGAATCCGGCCCACGGCACGCCGCCCAATTATCAAGATGTGCTCGGCGCGGCGCTGGTGCGTTTCGCCAAGGCCGATCCACACGTCGTCGGCATCACCGCCGCGATGCCCAGCGGCACCGGTTTGTCGCAGCTCGCCACCGAGTGCCCGAAACAGTTTTTCGATGTCGGCATCGCCGAGGAGCACGCCGTGCTGTTTGCCGCCGGCCTCGCCACCAAGGGCATCAAGCCGGTCGTGGCCATCTACTCGACGTTCATCCAACGCAGCGTCGACCAGATCATCCACGACGTGTGCCTGCAGAATCTGCCGGTGACGTTCTGTCTGGATCGCGCCGGCCTCTCGCCCAACGACGGGCCCACGCACCACGGCCTGTTCGATCTCGCGCTCCTGCGCAGCGTGCCCAACGCCGTCGTCATGCAGCCGCAACACGAGGACGAACTCGTGGACATGCTGCACACCAGCCTGCAACACGGCGCGCCCGCCTTCATCCGTTATCCGCGCGGCGCCGGCGCCGGCGTGGCGATCAAATCGCAACCGGCCTTGCTGCCGGTGGGCCAGGCCGAAGTGCTGCGCCCCGGGACGGATATTTCGATCTGGGCGCTCGGGCCGATGGTCGCGGAAGCGATACAACTCGCCGACCGTCTCGCCGCCGAGGAAGGGCTGAGCGTCGGTGTCGTCAACGCCCGCTTCGTGAAACCGCTCGACCGCGCGTTGCTGCTCCGGCAAGCCGCCGTCGTGCCGCTGCTGGTGACGATGGAAGATCACGTGTTGTCCGGCGGCTTTGGCAGCGCGGTGCTGGAGACATTGCAAGCCGCGGGTCGCACGACGCCGGTGGAGCGCATCGGCTGGCCCGATCAATTTGTGGAGCACGGCTCCAGTGTGGAAATCCTGCGCAACAGCTACGGACTCTCGTTGGATGACATTTTGCGCCGCGTGCGCACCCGCTGGCAGAATCTCCCCGCCGAAGCGCCCACGGCCACCGTCTGAGCCCGCGCCGCCGCATTGAAACGCGGCCCAGTTTTCCCGGGCCGGCGTAGTAAACCACCCGAGGAGGCTGCGCAAATTTCGCCCTGTTTTCGGCAAACCCTGCGGTGTTGGTGCCACACGCTTGCGTTACAGTCCCGGCGAACCGAGTTACGTGCTTGGCGCCATCCCGACGCCTCCCCGCCCTAAATGTTCTCCGTCTCGTCATGCCTACCTCGAAACTGAGCTTTACCCTCCCCGATGCTCCCAAGCATCCGCCGACCCACCGCATCATCGATCTCTGCGATTATCTCGCGGTCAAAGTCCTCGACCCGATGTTCGCCCAGAACGACGTGAAGTGGAACCACCGCTTCGAAAATTTCTTCAGCTTCGACAACAGCTGCAATCCGCTCGAAGCCACCGGCAAGATTCGGCTCGAAGTGCCGCCCATGCTCGTCGGGCAGATGGGGCAATTGGAAGCCGCCACCAAGAAGGAGCTGGCCCGGCTGAAGATTAAAACCGCGCCGTTCGCCTACGAAGGCACCACGCGCGGCCCGGCCGCCAAGCCCGTCGTGGTGATCACCGTGACGGAGAATCCCACCGAGCTGATCGAGCCGCCCGAGGTCAACATGAGCTACACCCGCGGCCGCGTAGTGCTGCGCGACCTCCTCGGGTATGAGAAGACCGATGGGCGTTATGAATTTGATGCTGACGATCTGCTCAAACGCTTGGCCGCTGTGACCGACGAAAAAATCGCCGCCTGCACCGCAAGCCCGGTGCGCGACACGAAGTCGGGCAAAGGCGTGAGTCGCACGCCCAGCCCGGTCAGCATGCAGGCCGTCCGCCGCTGCCTGGAGGAATTGCAGCGCTTCGCCCAATGGGCAAAGCGCCACAATTTCTCGCGACTCGCCGCGTCGTAAACGCGGCAGGCGCGCCTATTCTTCGAGGGTGGAGATATCGCCCTCGGGCAGACCTTGCGCCCGCGCCTTGAGGACGCGACGCATGATTTTTCCGCTCCGAGTCTTGGGCAGTTGCGGCACGAATGTGACTTTTTCGGGTTTCGCGATCGGCCCCATCTCATGGCCGACATGCTTGATCAATTCCGCGGCCAGTTCCTCGCTGGGTTGCTGACCGGATTTGAGCATCACGTAGGTGTGGATGGCCTGGCCTTTGACCTCATGCGGCAACGCGATGGCCGCCGCCTCCGCCACCGCCGGATGGCTGACGAGCGCGCTCTCGATCTCCGCCGTGCCGAGACGATAACCGGAAACTTTGATCACATCGTCGACGCGACCGATGATCCAGATATAGCCATCGGCATCGCGCCGGGCGCTGTCGCCCGTGAAGTAGTAACCGGGATATTTGCTCCAGTACTGTTTCACGTACCGCTCCGGATCGTTGTAGATGGTGCGCAGCATGCCAGGCCACGGCCGTTTCACGACGAGATAGCCCTCCTCGCCGACCGGCACGACCTTCCCCGCTTCGTCGACGACCTCGACTTCGATGCCCGGGAACGGCCGCGTGGCACTGCCCGGCTTGAGCTCGGTGAGCGGCAGCGGCGTGATCATGAACATGCCGGTCTCCGTCTGCCACCATGTGTCCATGATGGGGCAACGTTCCTTGCCGATGACGCGGTGATACCAACGCCACGCCTCGGGATTGATGGGCTCGCCCACCGACCCGAGCAGGCGCAGCCCGGAGAGATCGTGACGATTCGGCCAGGCCTCGCCAAAGCGCATCAGGCCGCGGATCGCCGTGGGCGCGGTGTAGAGGATGTTGATGCCATAACGTTCGACCATGCTCCACCAGCGGTTCGGGTACGGGTACGTCGGCGCGCCCTCGTACATGAAGCTCGTCACGCCGAGCAGCAACGGGCCGTACACCATGTACGAGTGCCCGGTGATCCAGCCCGGATCGGCGGTACACCACCAGCGATCCTCCTCCTTCAAATCGAACACCCATTGCAGCGTGGTCGCCACGCCGACCATGTAACCGCCATGCGTGTGCATGATCGCCTTTGGCTTGCCGGTGGTGCCGGAGGTGTAGAGCAGGAACAACGGATCTTCCGCGTCCATGACCTCGGTCTCGCAACGATTGCCGCCGCTGTTGCCGCGCGCGATCGGCAGCACCATCAGCTCGTGGTACCAGTAATCGCGACCGGCCTCCATCTGGACTTCCTGGCCGGTACGACGGACGACGATCACGTGCTCGATCATCGCGCAACGCTTCAGCGCCTCGTCGACGATTTTCTTCAACTCGACGACCTTGCCATTCATCCAGCCGCCATCGCAGGTGATAACGACATTGGACTGGCTGTCCTCGATGCGGCCGTGCAACGCCTCGACGGAGAAACCGCCGTAGACGACCGAGTGCACCGCGCCGATCTTGGCGCAGGCCAGCATGGCGATGGGCAGCTCGGGAATGCGCCCCATGTAGATGGTCACGCGGTCGCCCTTCTTCACGCCCATGCTCCGGAGAATATTGGCAAACATGCAGACCTCGCGGTTGAGCGCGTGGTAGCTGAATGTGCGCAAATCGCCCTTCTCGCCCTCCCAGATCAGCGCGAGCTTGTTGCGTCGCGATGTCTTGATGTGTCGGTCGAGACAGTTGTGGGCGATGTTGACCTGACCGCCGACAAACCACTTGAAAAACGGCTTGTTCGATTCGTCGAGCACCTTGTCCCACGGCTTGAACCACTCGTACTCGCGAGCGCGCTCGGCCCAGAAGCCTTCTAAATCGGCGGCGGCATGACGGTAAACTTCATCCTGGTTCTTGAGGTTGACGTTGGCGGCAAACGCCGGATGTGGCAGATAGGAATCCTGAGTCTCGTTCGGCATGGGTTTCTCGTTTATCTTGGGTTGAAAGTGGCGGATCGGGATCGGGTCCGCCGGAGGTGAAAGTGGCGATCCCTCTGACGGCGCGAGTATAGGCCAACTCTCGCGGTAATGCAAAAGCACCGCGCAATTCTCCGCTAATTCACCACCGGGTTACGGCAGCGCGATGCGCGTCGGTCGGTCGCGATCACACACGATCCGTCCTTGCTGGAGCTCCAATTCAACCACCTGAATCGAACTGCGGCGCTGTTCGGTGCCGTCTTTCTTTTCCTCCGCACCCCGTCGGCCGGGATGCGTGAAATAAAACAGCCAGGCACGCTCGCCACTCACCACCACGTCGGCGTGCCCGCCCTTGACTTGGTCGTCGGCGCCAGTGCCCGGCACGGCAAGCAGATTTTCTCCGGCCTGTCGCGTCCACGTGAGCGCATCGTCCGAGCGGTACACGGCGAGTCCCTTCCATTCGTCGGCGACCAGCCAATAGGAATTATTCCAGCGAAACACTTTGGGCCCTTCGCACCGCTTGCCCACGCCCGCAGCCGGCCCGCGGTCGGTCCACTCCTCCATATCGCGACTCTCGGCGTAGTGGATGGCTTTCCCGTCGAGTTCGTCGTTGTACCACAGCCGCCACGTACCGTCTGGCAGACGCAACACGCCGGCATCGATCGCCCGCGCCGATGCGAGCGGCAAACGGCGCGCCTTGCGCCATTGCACGAGATCGCGACTCGTGAGCTGCACAATATGGCGCGAACCTTCCCATTTGGCGAAGATGCCGGGCACAACTGTGAGAAACATCCGCCACGTGCCGTCGTCGGCGCGCACAATGTCGGGAGCCCAATGCGTCGTTTTCTCGCCGCCAAATTCGGGCGGCAGCTCGATGTCGGCGGTGCGCAGGTACGACCAGGTCGCGCCGCGATCCTCCGACTCGGCAATGCCGATTCGCGTGCCGTGGACCCAGGTGACGCCGGGCAAGTCGGCCGCGTTGGCGCGCCGGTTCGTGTAGAACATCCACCAGCGCTGCACCGCGGGATTCCAGATCACCACGGGGTCCGCCGCACCGTCGTAAACCGGATCACGGAAAAGCGGCTTTGCGGCAACCGCGTCGGAAGCGATCGTCGTCGGCTCCGCCAGCACGACCGTGGTCAGCAGGAGTGCCGCCCAGAGCGCGCCGCCGCCCAACGCGAATTGACGCAGAATCCGCATGCTCACGCCTCGGTTATCACCATGCCATGCGCCTCCACCCGCATCGGTCGCACCGTCTGCCCATCGCCCAAGGTGATCGCAGTTTCCTGGGACTCACCGGCGTTGTTGATGACAACCAGTTTTCCCGCTGCGGGGAAATAGGTCGCTTCGGTCTTCGGATTGGAGGACAGCCACGTGCCCCACTTTGCCTCCTGCGCCGCCGCCCAGAAAAGTGTGCGATGGAGCAGGCGCGTGTTCTCAGGCGAGAACTTGAAACCGCTGAAGTACGCGCTGCGGCCCTGACCAAACGAATGCACCGCGACGCGCGGTGAGTTTTCGCGCTCGGCGAGCACGGTGGTTCCCGCGCCGAGCACGTAAATGCCGTCGGTTTCCCGGCCGAGATCCAGCTCCGCCGTGGCATCGGCCGTGATGAAATGCGCGCCAAAGCCGGCTACTGGACCAGCGGGGATGGTGTACCTGTATTTACCGTTGGCGACACGGTCGCCGGTGTCGCGGTCGACGCCCAGTACCTGCGCGAGTTTGAAGCACTGCCCCGGCTGAGCATACGCGCTGGGTTCGCCGATGCCGACGAAACCGCCGCCCTTCTGCACAAATTGAGTGAGAACGGCCTCGACGCGCGGATCGCTCCAATAATGACCGCCACTCCACGCGGTGCCGGCGCGTCCGCAGTTGACGATCACCTTTACGCCTTTCGGCACGCCCTTGGCCACGAGGTCGTCGAAGCTGAGGAACTGCACATCGAGCGCGAGGCCGGCAAGCGCCTCGATCACGTCGTAGAGTTGCACACCGGCGGTGAAGTGCCCGGAGCAAGTCCACGCGCGCAGATCGCCCCAAGCGGTGAGCACGGCGACTTTGCCCGGCGCAGTCCACGGCCGGCCCGCGGCGTGCAGCGATTTCAGCAGGCGAAATTCCTGCGCGAGGTCGGCGATGTAGTCCTGGAAGTCCGGGAACGGTTCCACCAGTGAGAGGTAACCGCCGAGCCCGATGCGATCGATGGGCGCGCGCACCAGCCCGCGACGGGCATCGATCCAGAAATTCTTCGCGTCGAGCGTGGGATTGCCACCCGCCTTGAACGTCGGCTCGCCCTTGAGTCCGGTGGGAAAAAGATACGGATGCAGGCGCAGCTCACGCGTGGCGACGCCCTTGGCGTGGGCGCAGAGCCGGACCTCGAAGGCGTTGAAGACGCACTTGATCAGACCGTCGAAACCAAACTCGGCGAAACGCGGACTGCTCGGCTCCACGCCGACCCAATGATCATCGTAGAAAACATAGGCCTTTTTGCCGTGGCGGTGGACGAGATCGATACACTGCCGGCCAAACGCGATGACGAAGTCGTGCACGAACGCCATGTAGTCGCGATAGCGCCGCGAGGGGGCGTTGTGCGTGGAGTTGTAAAGGCCGCCGTTGACGAAATCTTCCGAGGTGAGCCGGTAGCCGTACTTTTTCGCGAAGAGATTCAGCGCCCGCGGACTCACCGTCATGGCGTAGTCGCCCCAGTCGGAATAGACGTCGCGCAGCGTCTTCCGGTCGGCGCCCCAGAACCACGAGAAGTTGTAGAACATCGATGTGAAGCGCACGACCGAGGTGGCCGGATGCTCGCGCAGCCACTGATCGAGAAACGCGAGCAGCACCTTCTGCACGGCGGGCTGCATCGGATCGACCGCGGCGAGATGTTCGCGATCGCCCCAATCGTTGGTGAGGTGATTGTACATCGAGATCTCCTCCCACAAGCGGAAGGCGAGAAAGTTCACCGTGTAGCGATGGCCGGGCTCGGCGTCCCGGATGGTGACGGCGCCACGCCGCGCGTTCACCGTCCAATGCTTCTTCGCGACCTCGCGCCCCGTCGTGCGGTCGAACACCTGCCACCACCGCTTGGGATCGGCGGCAAAGTTCACCGCGAACTGCTCGGTGAAAAAGCCGTTGAGCAACTCGATGGTGACGGTGCTTTTTGCCGCCACGACCGGGTAACTCATCAGGAAATTTTGCTGGAGCTGGTCGTGATGTTCGCGCGCCCACGGTTGCACCGAGCGCGGCAGGCAGATCGTCGAGTAGATCGCGTAGCCCGACTGCACGATCTCGGGCGAGAGCTGCGTGCCGTCGGAGTCGCGAATGGTGTCGGCACCCCATTTCTGGGCGAGCCGAAGCGTGAGCGCCTCATGGCCGGCTTCGCCGGGAAGCGTGAAACTGCCGGTGGTCGGGGGAGAAGAGTGCATGACGAGAAACTCGTGGCCGCAGAATGCGACGTTGAAGCCCCAGTCCTAACGCCCCGGACCACCGGGACCAAGACGCCGCGAATCTTACAGTTAACTCCTCAGCGTCCCGCTCAGCTGCCCAACAGCTCAATGATGCGAATAATCGGGAGGAAGAGCGCCAGCACGATGATGCCGACCACCACCGCCATCAGCACGATCATGATCGGCTCAATGATCGCAGTGAGACTGGCGACGGCGTTGTCTACCTCCTCGTCGTAAATATCGGCGATGCGGGTGAGCATGTCGGGCAACGCGCCCGTCTCCTCGCCCACCTCGATCATGCTGGAAACCATGCCGGGAAAAATCGCCGTGGCCTCCAGCGGACGCGCCACGGTGTCGCCTTCTTTCACGCGGTCATGCACCACCCCGATGGCCGCGGCGACATGGACGTTGCCGCTGGTCTCCTTGGTGATGGTGAGCGCCTGCAAGATGGGTACGCCGCTGGCCAGCAGAGTGCCAAAGGTGCGCGTGAACCGCGCGATGGCCGCCTTGAGAAAGAGATCACCCACCACCGGCCCGCGCACAAACATCCAGTCCATCGCCCACGTGCCCATGCGGGTGCGCCGAAGCAGTTTCCAGATAATGATAAGCCCAATGACTGATCCGCCGTAAATCAGCAGCAGCAGCAAGGCCCCCATCAGAAAATCACTTTGCATCAAATGCTTCGCTGGACTTACCAAGGCATTTGCAATGTTTAGCACTATCACTGTTAGCATCGGTAATGCTTGCCCTTTGAGTTGCACTGTAAACATCGTCTGGAACTTCGGCACCACAAAAAGCATCAGCGCCATCACGATGGCGGTCGCCACGAAAACGATGATGATCGGGTACGTCATCGCCGCCTTAATCTTGCCGCGGATGTACTCGGCTTTTTCGAGGAACTTGGACAACCGGTCGAGCACGACATCGAGCACGCCGCCCGCCTCGCCAGCCTTCACCATGTTGATGTAGAGCCGGTCGAAAACCTTCGGATATTGCGCGAGCCCGTCGGAAAAATTGCCGCCCGCGCGGATGGTTTCGGAAATGCTCAGCAGGATTTCCTTGAAGGCGACGTTCTTCTCCTGCCGCGCCAGCACATCGAGCGCGCGCATGATCGGCATGCCCGCTTTGACGAGTGTGGCCACCTGCCGGGTAAACACGGCCAGGCCGCGCGCTGTGAGCACGCGCCCGAAACGGATCCGGCGCTTCTTCGTGGCCGTGCCGGCGTTGAGCGCGGCCGCGGCCTGCGCGGTCTTCTTGGTGTCGCGTCCGGGCGGGGGGCGACCCGTCGCGCCCGGTGCAGTGTCGGTTTTGGGAGCCGGATTTGCCATGGGTTAGGTGTATTTCACGACTTCCTCGATGGTCGTGGCGCCGTCGAAAATCGCCCGCAGGCCGTCGTCGCGCAGTGTGCGCATCCCCTGCTCGACAGCCTTTTGCCGGATGGTCATCACCGACGCACGGCGGGTGACGAGATCGCGAATCGGCTCGGAGATGCGCAACCACTCAAAGATGCCAAGCCGGCCGCGATAGCCGGCCTGATGGCAATGATCGCAACCGCGACCGAAGGAGAAGTTTTTGCCCGCCACCACCGCCGGTTCTACCCGGAGCTGGGCGAACAGCGCGGGATCGGGCACGTAGGTCGCCTTGCAATGCGGGCAAATCCGGCGCACGAGCCGCTGCGCCAGCACCGCCTCAAGCGTCGAAGCGATCAGGAACGGTTCCACGCCCATATCGATCAGCCGGGTGATCGCGCCCGAAGCGTCGTTGGTGTGGAGCGTGGACATCACCAAGTGGCCGGTGAGCGACGCCTGAATGGCGATCTGCGCCGTCTCCAAATCGCGAATTTCACCGACCATGATGACATCGGGATCTTGCCGGAGGAAGGAGCGCAACGCCGAGGCGAATGTGAGCCCCGCGGCCGGATTGGCCTGCACCTGCATGATGCCTTCGATCTCGTACTCCACGGGATCCTCGGCGGTGAGGAGCTTGAGGTCGGGCGTGTTGACGAGGCGGAGGCCGCTGTAGAGCGTGGTCGTTTTGCCGCAACCGGTCGGACCGGTGACGATGAAGATGCCATTGGGCCGGCGCACGATCTCGACGAACTCCTGGTAAATGCGCTCCTCCATACCGAGCTGAGTGGCGTCGAGCTGGACCGAGCTTTGATCGAGCACGCGCAACACCACGCTCTCTCCGAACTGGGTCGGCAAGGTCGAGACGCGCAAATCCACCGGGTGGCCGGCGATGGTGATCTTGATGCGGCCGTCCTGCGGGATGCGCCGCTCGGAGATGTTGAGGTTGGCGAGCACCTTGATGCGCGAGGTGATCGGAAGCGCGAGCGCCTTGGGCGGCGGCGCCATTTCGTAGAGCGCGCCGTCGATACGGTAACGAATTTTGAACTCGTGTTCGAAGGGCTCGAAATGGATGTCGCTCGCCTTGTCGCGAATGGCCTGGCCAAGGATGAGATTGACGAAGCGGATGATGGGCTGCTGCTCCGCCATCGACGCGAGATCTTTGTCGGAGACGTCGCGTTCATCGCGGCTGAGCTCGCCGGTTTTGATCTCATTGAGGAGATCTTCGATGCTCTGCTCCTCCTCGCCGTAATGCTGGCGGATCAGCGCCTCGATGCGGACCGGATCACCCACCAGCAGGCGCACGTCACGACCGAGGGTGAACGTCAGATCGTCGATGATCTGGCTGTTGAAAGGATCAAGCGTAAGCAGATCGGCGCGCTGCGGATCGAGCCGCAGCGGGACGACGCCATAGCTGCGCGCGATGTTGGCCGGCAATGCCGCCGCGTACTCGGACGGAACCGAGATCGGCGGATCGGGCACGAATTCGCACTGCAAGTGCTCGGCGATGCGCGCGAGCAAAGCGTTCTTCTCCACTATGCCGAGATCCACCACGACATCGGCCAGCGATTTGCCGGTGGCCTTGTGCTCCTCGTTGAGCTCCTCCAATTGGGCGGCCTCGATCAAACGCAGATCGCGGAGGAGGTCGTAAATCGCCTGACTGTGGCTCTCAAACATGGATCAGAGGTAAGAAGGCGGATGCGCGGTGAAGGTGGAGCGGCCGGTCAGAGCCCGCGGAGTTGATGCCCCATCTGCACGAGCTTCTCGCGCATGACGACCGGATCCTGGGCTTTCTCCAACGCTTCGTCGGGGTTGACCATTTCGCGGTTCACCAGGCTGAGCAGATGGGTGTCCATCGTGATCATGCCGAGGTGGGCGCCGGTCTGGATGTCGGAGGAGATGCGGAAGGTTTTGTTTTCGCGGATGAGCGAGGCGATGGAGGTCGTGTTGACCATGATCTCGTAGCCGGCGATGCGGCCGCCGCCGATCTTCTTGCACAACACCTGGGAGAGCACCGCCACGAGCGACGAGGCCAGCTGGGTGCGGATCATGTCCTTCATGTTGGCCGGAAACGCGTCGACGATGCGGTCGATGGTCTTCGCGGCGCTGTTGGTGTGCAGCGTGCCGAACACCAAATGGCCCGTCTCGGCGGCGCTGATCGCCGCCTCGATGGTTTCAAGATCGCGCATTTCACCGACGAGAATGATGTCGGGGTCCTGGCGGAGCGCGCGGCGGATCGCCTCGGAAAAGCTGGGAACATCGACGTGCACTTCGCGCTGGGTGACAATGCAACGCTTGTGCGGGTGATAATACTCGATGGGGTCCTCGATCGTGATGATGTGACCGTCGCGGTTTTCGTTAATGTAATTGATCATCGACGCGAGGGTCGTCGATTTGCCGGAGCCGGTCGGGCCGGTGACCAGAATCAGGCCGCGCGGACGGTAGAGCAGCTCGCGGATTTTGTCCGGCAGGCCAATATCGCGCAGGCCGAACATCTTGTAGGGAATCTGGCGCAGCACCATGCCGTAGTTGCCCTTCGCGCGCATGACCGAGACGCGGAAACGCGCCTTCTCGGCGAAAGCGAAGCCGAAATCCGCGCCGCCGTTGAGCTTCGTGTTTTGCACGTGCACGTCGGGCGTGATGGAGAGCATCAGCTTCTCCGTGTCGGTCGGCGTGAGCTGCGGCCCGTCGAGGGGCGTCATGCTGCCGCTGATGCGCAAACACGGGGCCTGTCCGACCTGCAAATGAAGATCGGAAGCGTTTTGCTCGACCATCAGGTCGAGGAGATCGTTCATTTCATAACTCACGGGGCGTCCTTTGGGTGGAGGGGTTGAGCGGAAGAAATCAGTTGGCGTCGCCGATGGTAATGGAGACCACTTCCTCGATGGTGGTCAAACCGGAGGTGACTTTGCGGGTGCCGTCCTCCCGCATGGTGCGCATGCCGAGGGAGCGGGCTTTGTCGCGCAACGCCGAGGTGCTCGCGCCGTCGTAGATCATGCGCTGGAGCTCTTCGTTGACGACGAAGATTTCAAAGATGCCCATGCGGCCGCGGTAACCGGTGCTGTTGCACTCGGGGCAACCCGGTCCCTGCTTGAACGTGGCGCCCACCGCCTGCGCGGGGTTGATGTTCAACGCGCGGAGTTGTTTCGGCTCGGGCACGATGGTGCGCGCGCAATGCCGGCAGACTTTGCGCACCAGCCGCTGCGCCATGACCGCGCGCAACGCGGTCGACACCAGAAACGGCTTCACGCCGATATCGATCAAGCGCGTGACGGCGCCGGGCGCGTCGTTGGTGTGCAGCGTGGAGAACACCATGTGGCCGGTGAGCGAAGCGTTGATGGCGATTTCCGCCGTCTCCAAATCGCGAATTTCGCCGACCATCACGATATTCGGCGCCTGGCGGAGCATCGCGCGCAACGCCCGGGCAAACGTCATGCCGACCTCGGAGCGCACCGGCACCTGGTTGATGCCGGAGAGCTGGTACTCGACCGGTTCCTCGACGGTGATGATTTTGCGGTCGGGCTTGTTGATGTAATGCAAGCAGCCGTAAAGCGTCGTGGTTTTGCCCGAGCCGGTCGGCCCGGTGACCAGCATGATGCCGTCGGGCAGCGTGATGATGCGCTCGAAAATTTGCTGGTCGTCGGCGAAGAAACCGAGCTCAGGCAGGCCGAGTTTCAGCCCCTCCTTGTCGAGAATACGCATGACCACGCTCTCGCCGTGCGCCGTGGGCAAGGTAGACACGCGCAGGTCAAGCTGCCGGCCGGCCACCGTCACCTGAATGCGCCCGTCTTGCGGGATGCGCTTCTCGGCGATGGAGATGTTGGCCATGATCTTGAGCCGGGAAACGATCGAGAGTTGCAACCGCTTCGGCGGGTTGTCCACTTCGAGCAGCACGCCGTCGATGCGGTACCGCACGCGGAAGCGTTTCTCCAGCGGCTCCAGATGAATGTCGGACGCGCGCCGCTGAATCGCCTCGAAGATCACCTGGTGCACCAGCTTGATGATCGGCGCGTCGGACTCGTCGATCTCGCCATCGAGCACGTTGGCATTCTCGTTGGGCACACTGCCGTCGGCGGCCGACTTCAGCGTGATGTTGCCGAACAGTTGATCGAGCGCTGCGTCATCCTTGCCGTAAAACCGGTCGATGGCGTGGCGAATGTCCTCGACCGGGGCGAGCGCGGGAATGACCTCGGACCGCAACAAATAGGCGATGCTGTCGATGCCATCCGTTTCGAGCGGATCGCTGATGGCCACGCGCATCGCACTCCCCTCGCGAGCGTAGGGCATGAGCCCGTAACGCGCCGCCAGCGTGCGCGGCACCACGTCGAGGATGTCGGTGTTCACATGCAGGTTGGCCAGATCGACCAACGGCATGCCGTACTCCGCGGCCAACAGCTCGGCCACCTGCCGGGCGGTCAGCACGTTTTCATTGATGAGAAAATCGACCAGCTTGGGCCGCGGGGCATTCAGATCATTGGATTGTGCCAGCCGCTCCTGGGCCGCCGCCACCTGTGCCGGAGTGATCAAACCTTGGTTGAGCGCGAGTTGAACAACGATTTCTTCCGAGGAGGTCACGAGGTGGCGGGGTTGCGGGGCGAAAGGCGACAGCGTCAGGTGCGCGAAAGGCCGAGGAGGAATTCGGCGTTGGTGCGCGTCTTTTTGAGACGCTGGATGAGCATGTCCATCGACTCGATGGGACCGAGGCCCTGCATCGCGCGCCGCAGGCTGTAGATGCGCTGCATTTCCTCGGGATGGTAGATCAACTCCTCTTTGCGCGTGCCCGAGCGGTCGATGTTGATCGCCGGGAAAATGCGCTTGTCGGAGAGGCCGCGGTCGAGATGGAGCTCCATGTTGCCGGTGCCTTTGAACTCCTCGAAGATGACTTCGTCCATGCGGCTGCCGGTGTCGATCAACGCGGTGCCGAGCACGGTGAGACTGCCGCCGCCCTCGATGTTGCGCGCCGCGCCAAAGAAGCGCTTCGGTTTCTGCAATGCCGTGGCTTCGATACCGCCCGACATGATCTTGCCGGAGTTGGAGGCGAGCGCGTTGTAAGCGCGGCCGAGGCGGGTGATGGAATCGAGCAGGATCACGACGTGCTGGCCCATTTCGACCAGACGCTTGGCTTTCTCGCTGACCATCTCAGCGGCGTGCACGTGGCTTTCCGGCATCTCGTCAAACGTGGAGGCAACGATCTCGCCCTTGGTGTGCCGTTTGAAGTCGGTGACTTCCTCGGGGCGCTCGTCGACGAGCAGAATAATCAAGATTGCCTCGGGATAATTCGCGGTGATCGAGTTGGCGATGTTGTGCAGAAGCACGGTTTTGCCGGTGCGCGGCGGCGACACGATCAACCCGCGCTGGCCGAAACCGATGGGCGTCAAAATATCGACCGCCCGCATCGAGACCTCCTTGGCGTGCACCTCGGGAGCCTCCACTAAAATGCGGCGGAGCGGATAATAAGGTGTGAGTTCCTCGAAGGGCGTGATCTTGGCGATTTCCTCCGGCGGCAGGCCCATCGCGCGCTCGACACGCACGACCGACGGGCAGCGCTCCTGACCCTGCGGCGCCTGCAACAACACTTCGAGCTCATGCCCGCGCTTCAAACCGTAGCGTTTGACGAGGCTCTCGGGCAGGTACGCGTCCTCTGGATAGAGGCGGTACTGCACACCCTTGTGGACGATGAAACCATAGCCGCGGTCGGTGAGATCGAGCAGACCGCGATCGCGCAACGGCCGCTTGGCTGCCGCGGCGGCGGCGAAAATCTGCTGAATGATCTGCTTGCGGGGCGGCGGCGCTCCGTTGATCGAAACGCCGAGCTGGCGGGCAAACGCCACCAGATCCGCCATGTTGAGCGAGTAAAATTGATCGAGGAAGATCGGCTCGCCCTGCGCGCTGCCGGATAATTCAGCGGCCCGGGCATCGAGTGCAGCAAGGTCGTTGAATTTGGACGGATCGGGAAGATCGCCAAAAACAGGAGCGAAAACGGGCGGCGGCGGCTGCGGCGGGAACTGCGAGGGGCGATCCTGTCCGCCACCTCCGCCGCCCCCGCCTCCACGCTGCTGCTTCCACTTCTTTTTCTCTTTTTTCAGATTCTTCCAATAATTCCGGTCCTTGATGAACGGCTTGCCCCCCTGCTGTTGTTGTGGGTGCGATTGAGCCGGGCCCTCCTGCGCGGAGGCCGCTGCCTCATTATCGTTACCGCGATCCGCTGGCGCGGCCGGCTCCGATTCGACACCGGCCGACGATGCGGCGGGAGTGTCCTTCACGGCTGGTGCTTCGCTGGGCGCGGAGGCCACAGGCTCGGGCGCGCGCTCGACCGGGCGAACCGGCTCGGGTGCGGGCGGCGGCGGTGTCGGCACAAATACCTTTACTGGCTCGGGTGCGGGCGGCGGAGCCACTTCACGGGGTTCAGCCGCAGCCGGAGCCTCGGGCGCGCTGAACAACTCCGGAGTTTCTTCGCGCGGCGCGGCGGCTTTGGTCGCAGCTGTCTTCTTGGCGGGCTTGGCCTTGCGGACAGGGCCGCGGCGGGCACGGGTACCCTTTTTCACGGCAGAGCCCTCGGCGGCATCGTCGCTTGAGGAAGCGGTGTCGTCGGAATCGGTCTTGGGAGGAAGATCCATAGGATGGTTTGATTAAAGCGATCCCACGGCCGGACGGCTCGGGGGGAAAAGACGTGGTGGCGGCTCAACGGGTAACACCGATCCGCGTCACAAGGTGCGAAATCTGTTCGCGGAGGAAATCGGTTGTACCGTCGTTGGACAGCACGAAATCAGAAAGTTCAATTTTACGCGCTAGAGGCAATTGCTTGGAGATTCGTTGAACGGCGAGCTCGCGTGCCAGTCCACGCCGCTCCAGCCGGGCAAGTTGCAGGTCCGGAGCACACGAGACGCACACGACGAAATCAAACCAATTCTCCAAACCTTTCTCGAAGAGTAATGGAATCTCGATCACCCACGCCGCCTCCGGCGCGGTTTGCACCCGGGCTTGCCAGCGTGCGCGGACTTGCGGATGAATGAGTTCCTCCAGCCATTGGCGCGCCGCGTCGTCGACAAACACCATGTCGGCCAGCCGCGGGCGGTCGATTGTCCCCGCTGCCGTCACCACGGTCGGACCAAAGCGCTCCCGGATGCGCGCAATCACCGCCGGATCGGGCAGGATCTCCTCGCGCACCAATGCATCCGCATCGATTCGTCGAAAGCCAAACTGCTCGAACATACAGGCCGCGGTGGATTTGCCGCAACCGATCCCTCCGGTGAGTCCCAAAAGCATACGTGATTGTGCCGCGCCGGGCAGTTGCAGAAATTGCGCTTGCCGGTACATTCCGCAAATCATTTATCAATCAGGTCCAAGCCATTCAACCCCAGCGCCCCGCCCCGCGTTCATGCCCATTTCCACCGATACCAAACGCACCTCTGCCGTGGTCGCTGCTGTGCGCGAACTCTACGAGAAAGCGTTCCCCGGGGAATCAACTGAGGTCATCGAGCGGTTGTTTGCCGACGCCGAGGCGATGTTTTGCGGCCGCTATTACGATTACCAGGCGATCGATCTCGTCTATCACGATTTCGAGCACACCCTTCAGGCCACGCTCTGCTACGCGAATATTTTTGTCGGCCGGCACCTGGCGCGAGCGACTCCCGAGCTGCCCCGGCGCTACTTTGAACTCGGTCTGGCGGCCGCCCTGCTCCACGACACCGGCTATTTAAAACTACGCTCTGATCGCGACGGTACCTGCGCCAAGTTCACCAAAGTTCATGTCTTGCGCAGCTGCGCCTTCGCCGCGAGCTACCTGCCCACGCTCGGCTTCACTTTTCGCGAAATCGAGATTGTCACCGGAGCCATCCGCTGCACCGGGCCCTCCCCCAAGATTGCCCAGCTCTATTTCGTCTCACCCATGGACAAGCTGGTCGGCTGCATGCTCGTCACCGGCGATTTCCTCGGGCAAATGGCGGCGGCGGATTACCCGGACGAACTCGAAGCGCTTTACCGCGAGTTCGAGGAAACCGACAACTACTACCACGTCCCCCCGGCCGAACGCGAATTTCGCTCCGCCGCGGAACTGATCGCGAAAACTCCCGGCTTTTGGTCTGCTTTTGTCCGCCCCCGGCTTGAACACGAATTCGAGGGCGTCTACCGCTTCCTTGCTTCACCGTATCCCGACGGACCCAATCCCTACCTCGACGCCATCGAGCGGAATATTGCCATCATCCGTCAACGCCCGGCTGGCCGCACATGAACACCCCCTCCCATGCTCGCCACCATCCTCTCTGCCGCGCTGCAAGGCATCGCGGCCGAACCGGTCCAGGTTGAAGTCAATACCGGCGAAGCCGGTCGCCCCGAGATCGTGCTCGTCGGCCTGCCCGACGCTGGCGTCAAGGAGTCGGAAGACCGCGTCACGTCCGCCGTCGGCAATAGCGGTTTCAAAATGCCGCGCACACGCACGACGATCAATCTCGCGCCGGGTCATCTGCGCAAGGAAGGCCCGCTCTACGATCTGCCCATCGCCCTCGCGTTGCTCGTCTCCACCGATCAGTTGAAGACCGAAGCGCTGGCCGACTATCTCATCGCCGGCGAACTCAGCCTCTCCGGCGCCACCCGGCCCATCCGCGGCGCCCTGGCGATGGCCCGACTCGCCCGCCAGCTCGGCAAACGCGGCATCCTTCTGCCCGCCGGCTCCGCCGCCGAAGCCGCCCTCGTCGACGGCATCGCCGTTTACGCCATCGATTCACTCGACCGTGCCGTGCGTTTCCTCACCGGCGAAAAACCGCTCGAACCGCTTTCGCCCCGCGCGCTTCAAACCGGCGCCGCGGCGACGACCGGCGAGATCGATTTCGCCGAGATCAAAGGCCAGGCCGCGCTGCGCCGCGCCGTCGAGGTTGCCGTGAGCGGCGGACACAACCTGCTTATGATCGGACCTCCCGGCTCCGGCAAATCAATGGTCGCAAAACGCATTCCGACCATCATGCCCGCGCCGACGACCGACGAATATCTGGAAATTCTCAGCATCCACTCCGCCGCCGGCCGTACGCTCAACGGCGAGCTCGGCTGGGGCAGCCGGCCGTTTCGTTGCCCGCATCACACGGTTTCCGACGTCGCCCTGCTCGGCGGCGGCACCATGCCCGGCCCCGGCGAAATCTCTCTCGCGCACCACGGCGTTCTCTTCCTCGACGAACTGCCGGAATTCAAACGATCCGCTCTGGAAGTCATGCGACAACCGCTCGAAGACGGCGAAGTTTCCATTTCCCGCGCCGCCGGCAAAGTCACTCTGCCGTGTTGTTTCATGCTCGTTGCCGCGATGAACCCCTGCCCCTGCGGTTATCTCGGCGACACCAAACACGAGTGTCGTTGCACGCCGACGCAGATCCAACGCTACCGCGCACGCGTCAGCGGACCGCTGCTCGACCGCATCGATCTGCATGTCGAAGCGCCCTCGGTGTCGGTGGGCGATCTGCGTTCGCATCAGCCGGGCGAAGGTTCGGTCCCGATGCGGGCTCGCGTTCACGCCGCCCGTGAGCGTCAGCACCGCCGCTTCGGCGCGGGCAAGACCACCATCAACGCCCGGATGTCACATGCGCTGATCCGGCAACATTGCGCGCTCGACGCCGCGCTCGGCGAACTCCTGCAGCAGGCGATGGAGCAACTCCACCTCTCCGCGCGTGCCTACGACCGTATTCTAAAAGTCGCCCGCACCATCGCCGACCTGGCTGATTCCGATAAAATCCAGGCCCCCCATCTCCTCGAAGCCATCCAGTACCGCAGCCTGGATCGGAATCTGTTTTACTGATACTGCCCTCCGGTTTTGCCGGCAGGATATCAGCAGCAAACTGACTGGCTCACGCATAGTCGCACCCCCGCTGCGCCGAAGCGCTGTGCAAACATGTTCCGTCACTTGACGGCTGATGGTTCCGAGACACCTGTGTCCTCCTTATGGGTGAAGCAGCCATGCTAACCAGACCGCTGATTGTTTCGCCACAGACACGGACTCCCCTCAGGGGGCATTCATTCCCCAGCACGTAATCCAGCCCAGCTCACAAAATCATGAAAAAAGATCCCGCTCAAACCACGCTTGTCGCAGTCGCTCTCGGCCTATGTTTCGCCGCTTTCCCCTGCACGCTTTCTGCGGCCTCGTCTACCGCAACCCCCGAGGCGTGCCCGCCTCCTGCGTGGGCCAAACAATTGGCTCAATATCTCTTGCCTGGGACGGCCTTCCCAACGACCGAGCCCCTCAATGATGGCCAGTTTCATCAATGGTCCTGGGAGGCATTCGTGTGGGCAACCGCGCTGGATAGCAGCGGCACCCCGCAGTTCATGAGTCTCGGCACCCCGGCAGATCTCTTGAGCAGCGCGCCTCACGCCATTAAAAAGGGGCCGCACCAACTGAAGCTCGCGCTTCGCTCATCGCAGAAACACGGTACGCCGGGATACACCGAAGGAGCCGGCGCAATCGTCGAAGCCGACGGCAATATGCTCGTCGCACAAAACGGCACACCCGTTTACGCCTCGGTACACTTCAACGCTTCTTATGCTCAAACCGCGAAGCAGAATCTACTCATCACGGGCGCGTTTGATGCGAACGCGCAGAAAGACGATTATTTCTCGGTCGGCGCGGCGGTCTTCAAGGCCACCTGGCTGGCGCTCAATCCCGCGACACAATCATGGGCCGCTGGCACCTACAGCACTCCGCCGCCTACCGGCGCCTACGTCACGCAAGCACAAGTGCCTGTGCTGACAGCCGAGGTAATCGACGGTTTTACCATTATCCACCCGGTCATTCCCCAAAAACTCGTCACGATCAACGTCGCCCTCGTCGGCCTGCACGTTGTCGGTTACGCCAACAATCATCCGGAATTTCTTTGGGGCACCTTCGAGCACAACCTCAACGCCCCGATGATTCCGGACAACACGTTCACAACCGCGCTCACTCCCGATCCGAAAAACTACACCTTCTACTCCGGCGGGACTCCCTACACCAAAGTGAATCTGGCCAACCAAAATCCCGGCACCACCCCGACATTGAATGTCGCCACGCAAACCCTCTCACCGGTCACAAACGTCGTGTTGTTAAACGCGACCGGCGGGGAAAATTTCTCCCCGAAAGGGCCGGCCAACATCGCGGCGCTAAACGCCGCCGGACAGGCTTTCTTCGCCAGCCAGACCAATCCCACTCAGGCGCTCTTCGCCAACTACCGCCTGATCGGCACCGTGTGGCTCAAGCCTAATTCCTACTCCGTCAAAACCACGGCTGCCGATGCCGTCGGCTCAGTCAATCTCGCCAACTCCACCGCGGAGACGTTCCAACAAGTCGCCACCAATGCCGTCGCGAAAAACAACCAGAACTGTTTCAGCTGCCACAACGCCACGTCGTACAGTTATCAGGCGATCCCGCACGCGGTCCGCCGCGTTGCGATCAGTCACGTTCTGAGCCAGGGGCTCCCCGCCTACGGGGTACCAAACCAGATACCGAGCCTCCCGCTGATTCCCGGCCTGAAATAGCGGAATCTGTTTTACTGATACGGCAGCATACGCAGCGCCTGCCTGCCAATGGCCAGGCGCTCCCGCACAAATCAATCTGTTGTGTCGCGGAACAGCGGCGGTGTACCCCGCTGTTCCCTGCATCAGTGGGGAGACGCCTTCGCTCAGTTGCCGCGGTTGAAGGGATTTTTGCCTCCGGGCATGCCCTGCATCATCGCCCCCATATCAAAGAGTCTATACTCGGCCGGAGGCGCAAAGAGTGCATCGGGTTGCGCGGCCTTCTCGACCCTGGTCGCTTCCATCCGAAAAACTTCTTTGCCGGCGGCGTCTTTCTCCACGACACGCAACGGGAATCCTTCGACACCCGCCAACGCCTTCTCCCACGTCGATTGCGGCGGCGGCCGGCCGCCCATCGGCGAAGCCGCTCCGCCCATCCCGATGAATGAGCCCAGCCCTTCAGCCAGCCACATCTCGGTCGTCTTGCCGTTTACTTTCACCGTGCAGAGCTGGCAGAGGTAACCGAGGATTTTTTCCGTCTGCCCGGTCTTCTCCAATTTGGCCTCCGTCGCCTCCTGCTTGGCCGCGGCCGCAGCATCGCGCATCGGCATAACCATGTACATCTGTTGCTCCGGCATCATCACTGTCACCTGCCGCTTCTCGAGGTCGAGGATGCTGCCCATGGTTTTTTCGCCCATCGCCATATCCATGCGCTGCAACTTGCCCTTCATCGCAAGATCGAGCTTCTGCGTGCGGCCTTTGGCGGTGGTGATATTCAACGAAATTTTGCCTTCGAACGGATCGGCGGCAAAGACGGTGGAACTAATCAACGCGCCCATCAGGACGCAAACCAGGGTAAGTTGTTTCATGGCGGTCAACAGCGTAACCAAGAAGCCCGGCTTCACAAGTTCCAGCAATACTTCTCGCCAATTACTTCCTGCGGGGAAGTGGTGCGCCCGGCGGGAATTGAACCCACATCACCGGCTTCGGAGACCGGCACACTATCCATTGTGCTACAGGCGCAGATCAGCAAATCGCTGTCGGCGGTACGCTCGCGACTCACCGACAGAAATTCAAGATGTTTTCCAAACTCTCCCGCTTTTGTCCCGCGCAAGACAGTCGCGTTTGGCCGGCATGACGGGCCAAACGCGGAGAGAAAAACTGCCCGCACGGAGTTCGGGCATCAGATATGAATCGCTTCGCCCAGAGTCGCGGCAGCGGCTTCCATCAGTGCCTCACCCAAAGTCGGGTGCGCGTGGATGGCATGATGCACATCGTCCACCGTTGCCTCCAACGACATCGCCAGGCCGTACTCGGCGATCAGCTCGGTGGCCTCGCTGCCGATGATGTGCGCGCCGTAGATTTCACCGGTCTTCGCGTCGGAAATCACTTTCACAAAGCCCTCGCTCTCGGCCGACGCCACCGCCTTGCCTGAAGCGGTGAAGGGGAATTTGCCGATTTTGATATTCAGCCCCTTCTCGCGCGCCGCCTTCTCGGTGAGACCGGTGCTCGCCACTTGCGGCTGCGAGTACGTGCATCCCGGGAAACCCGCGAAACGACGCGGATGGCCGTGCCCGAAGATGCCATTGACGGCGTTGACTGCCTCGAAGGTTGCCACGTGCGCGAGCCACGGCGGTCCGATGATGTCGCCCGCGGCGTAGATACCGGCGATGCTCGTGCGATAATCCGCGCCGACTTTGATGAACCCGCGGTCGAGCTCCAGTTTCACCGCCGGCGCCAGCGCACCTTCGAGATTCGGTGCGATACCGATGGCCGACAACAACACCTCGGCCTCGACCTCGGTCTTCTTGTCGCCCGCGACGAGATCCACTTTCACGCTCGTGGCGCCGACGCGGAAATTCTCGCACTTCGTGCCGGTGTGGATCGCGATGCCCTGCTTCTCGAACGCCCGCTGCAACGTCCTGGCCACCTCCTCGTCCTCGATGGGCAACACCTGCGGCAACATCTCGACGAGCGTCACCTTCGTGCCGAGTGCATTGAAGAAATAGGCAAACTCCACGCCAATCGCGCCCGCACCGACGATGATGATCGACTTCGGCTGCGTTTTGCTGGCCAGCGCCTCGCGCGACGTCATCACACGCACGCCGTCGTAGTTCAGGCCTGGGATGCGCCGCATGGTGCATCCGGTGGCGAGGAGGATGGCTTTCGTTTTGAAAAACTTCCCCTTGTGTTCGCCCTCGGTCACCGACACCAGCCCCGGCGCACTCACCTGCGCGCGGCCGACAACATAATCGACCTTGTTTTTCTTGAACAAAAACTCGATGCCCTTGGCCATCTGCCCGGAAACGCCGCGCGACCGCTCGACGATCTTGGCGAAGTCGAACGTCACCTCCTTGGCGCTGATGCCGTACGTCTCGGCCTTTTTGAATTTCTGGTAGAGCTCTGCGCTCTTGAGCAACGCTTTCGTGGGGATGCACCCCCAGTTGAGGCACGTGCCGCCCGCGCGCTCCATTTCGATGCACGCGACTTTCTTGCCGAGCTGGCCGGCGCGGATCGCACCGGCATAGCCCGCCGGGCCGCCGCCAATAACAATCAGATCGTACTCAGTAGGTTCAGCCATGGTAAAAGTGATTTGGCGGTCAACGTCGTCGCGGCGCTCCGACCGGTCAAATGGAAACGCGTGATAACGCCGATGAAAAAGGTCGTTGACAGTAGGAAACTGGCTACCAACGTCTCGCCTCCCATCACATTGCAGGGTGGAGCAGTCTGGTAGCTCGTCAGGCTCATAACCTGAAGGTCCTGGGTTCAAATCCCAGCCCTGCACCCAATTTAACCAGCCCTAAGGTCCGTCGAGAACGCAAGTTCCAGACGGGCTTTTTGTTTATGCCCATTCTTTGACGATGTTATCGCAAAGAGGGACACGGCCACCGCGCCCCGGCTGGCAAGCTCACTCTCAGTTCCCAGCAATCTACCGGACTTCGTAGACCTCAATTAACGCCACGCCCGTCGTGTTTGCTACTCCGCTGACTTGAGCTGTGTAGACCCCCGGTGGCAGGGAGACCAGCAACGCGGCGTCTTTGGAACCTGCCGCGATCGAAAATGCCCCGGTTTGGGCGAACGCTGAAACGAGACGCGAGGTACCACCCCAATTGTCATTCTCGTCAATGGTCTGTCCCTGCTGGTCAAACCTAAAGCCGGCGGATGAGCGGGACAGGGCATGACCGATGTGATTGGCTGCTGGGCCGATGAACGAGAACATCGGTCAGGAAAGCGGTCACCCAGCGGGTGAGCCTGAAACCGCGCTGGTGCCCGCCGCCTGCGCGGCCGAGGAAGTGGTGATCGACACGCCCGGGGGACGATAGCGGACGAGTTTTGACGAGCGTACGCCGGTCAGCCCGTTGGAGCCGCTGGCGTTTTTCGCGCAGTTTCTGCACGCGAGCGGCCGTTTCGAGGCGTTGTGCCGGGACGCGCTGCTGACGTATCGCAGTCCGCACGCCTCCGCGGCGCGTGAGGTGATCGGCACGTTGGTGCTGGGCATCCTGGCAGGGCACTGGCGCTATGCGCATATGTCGGCGCTGCGGTTCGACGCGGTGGCGCCGGGGCTGCTGGGGTTGGCTGGATTGGTCAGCGAGGACAGTGTGCGTCGCGGCCTGCGGCGCATCGATCAGATCGCGGGCCGGCAGTGGCTGACGGGCCATTTGCGGCAAAGCTGGTGGGAGTTTTTGGCCACGCCGTGGATCCTGGATGTGGATACCACGATCAAGCTGCTCTATGGGCGGAAGAAAGGCGCCCGGGCGGTTACAACCCGCAGAAGCCCGGACGGCCGAGCCATCCGTTGCACACGTCTTGGATCTCGACGTTGCCGCTTGTGCCTGGACGTGGAGGTGCATCCGGGCCACGCGCACGCGGCCAGCTACGGGCTGGACGGCTTGTGACCGTTGCTGGATCAACTGCCCAAGGAACGGCGGCCGCAAGTGATGCGGGGCAATTGCAGCTACGGCCGAGGATGCGTGTCTGCTCGGGGCCGAAAGCCGCGGCCACTTTGTCACATATTCTCTAAACCGATGGCGACTTACATTATCGCTGCGACGCTGGCGGAGAGGGAGGGATTCGAACCCCCGGGAGCGTTGCCGCCCCAACGGTTTTCAAGACCGCCGCAATCGACCACTCTGCCACCTCTCCAGCAAGTTGGCGCGCAACTTTTCGGGAAAGCGCGAGCTTGTCGAGCTTCTGGTTGCCAGGACCGCCATAAAAACGGCGGCCCGGCCCACAGACAAAATCAGAAGCGCACGCTCAAACCGGCGCGCATACCCGACAGACGGCTGAGGTCGACCTTGGTCGAGTAGTTCGCCGTATCGGTCTTCACCGTCTGCGTGAAGTTGCCATTGCTTTGGAAGACTGCGCCGGCGTAGAAGCCCGCGGTCTCGGTGAGCCAGAATTCCAAATTCGCGTCGGCGTAGTAGCCGGGCAGTAGATGGCTCTCAGACGAGCTCACTGTCGAAGTAATCACATCGCCCGTCTCCGGCTGATAATCCTGCCGGACGGTGTAGGTCGTGCCGGAATAGAGAACCGCGGGGCCAACGCCGATGGTCGCCTTGAAACGCTGGGTTAGCGGTAACAGGAAGGTCGGACCGGCTCGCAAGGTGAAATAAGCGCCCTTAAGTTTCCACGAATTCGTCACGCTGGTGTTGTCGGTGGTCGTCGTGGTGTCGCGGCTAATCGGATTCTGACTGATAAGCGTACTGGTATCATTGGTCTGGGTCTTGGCGGTGCCGTCGTCGTTGTAGACCTGATTGCCGTTGATATCGTAGACGTTCTGCGTGGTGGACGAGGGGGACGAATACGGCGCTGTACCCGGAGTGCCACCGTTATTGGAATAGGTGTCGGTAATCTTTTCGACGCGCGCCGTCATGCCCGAACTCATGCTCGACTTGATATCGTTCAGGCTCAAACCGCCGCCCAGGTTCCAGTCGATGTACTTACCCAATTTGCCCATGTCGCGGGAGGCCGCTACTTCGAAGCCAATCGCGCCGTTCGGATCGCGCACCCGCGAACCGGTGTCGATCACTTCCGCCGAGTAGGAATGCATGGCAATATTCCCGTTGGCGAGCAGTTGCGAGGCATCGTTAAAGTTCCAGTTATTGGTGCTGCCGTCCGGCGGGATCGCCGTCGTGATCGTGCCACCAAAGCCATCGTCAACCGTCACTGTCCGCGTGTCCAAGTTGACCCTGCCATCGTGATATTTGCGCCCAATGCCGGTGTCAGTCAAAGCGCCAAGTGAATCGGCCAATTCCTCGGACATCTTGTAGATTTTGCCCGAGCCGCGAAAGGAGGCCTTGGCACCACTGAGCTGACGAGCACCGAAAGTGAACGTGAACTTCGGGATGTAGATATACTCGTCGGTGAGAAAGGTGAGATTCTCCGGCGGGGGCGCGGGGGCGCGGTTTTCGCTATCTTGGGCGCGGCCAACGACCATACCAAGCAAGGCAAATGCGATCAGGCTGGTTCTCTTCATGCGGGATTGGGCGGATCGTGACAGCGGCGTAGCCATGTTTGTTTCGTTCAAACTGCGATAAAGTCGTGATTCGATGCAAGCGTAGAGGTGTCCGCAAGGGTTTTTCCTGCGGTCAGTCTCGTTCCCCTACTCTTTGAACTCGTCGAACTGCTTCGGCGCAGAATCCGCCTTTAATTGCGCGGCCGCCTGCGGATCAATCGCCGCTTCGCGCTCCCGGAGTCGCTTTTCGCGGGCCACCAGCTCTTCGAGCTTTTGCTCGATCTCCGTCTCTTTCTCCTGCTGTTGCATCATCTTCTCGAACAGCTTCGCTTCATTTTCTTCGAGAAAGCGTTCCCGCTCGGCCGCCGCGGCCCGCTGCTCTTTCAGCGACTCTTCCTGGCGGTCCAGCGCCGCCTTCAACGCGTCCAACGCCGCGCGCTCCTCGGGCGATGCGCTCGGTCGCGGCTGGCCGGCCGCCGCCCGCCGTGAGGCCGCGAGCACTTTTTCGCGCGCCTCCAGCAAAGCTTCCATCTCGGCCACATCGCGTTCGCGCTCGGCGAGTTTGCCGTCGAGCTCCGCGGCGGCCCGTTCGCGTTCCTCAAGCTTCGCCTCCAGTTGACGCAGCGAACGTTCGAGTTCAGCCGACTGATCGGGTTTCAAGGGCGCCGCACCTTCGCCCCACGGTGCGCGCGTGGCCGTCACAATGGCTTCGATCGATTGCCGGGCCTCGGCCGATGCCGCCGAGAGCTCGAACGGCGACCGTGTGCTGCCCGACGCCGCACGCCGCCGCGGCAACGACAGCGCAGGCGTCGTCGGCGCTTTGACGGGGAATTTGACCGCGGGGGGGGTGGGAGGGACGGGTTGATCCGACATGGGCATTACTTTCTGCCGAAGAGCCGAGCAAAGAAACCGCGCTTGGGCGCAGCAGGCGCCGTCGCCGAGGCAGATCCTGCCGTCGGACTCTGCTCGGTTTTAAGATGAGGGTGAAGGTACTCCGCCACGCAGGCCTCGATCGCCGGATCGCCGAGCACGACGAGCAACCGCGCCAGGGTCGTGCCCGCCGCCAATTGCTGCTGAAGATGCGCGCGGTCGGCCCGGCACCACTCGGTGGCTAGACGCGCCGCGCGATCGCGCAAATCCGCGTCTGCCGCCTGCACCGCCGTCTTATCCGCCGTCGCGGCCGTGGCAGCCTCGGTCGCGCTCAACTTGGCCCCGGCTTTTTTGGCCAACGCCGCGCGCACCGCCGGCGTCAACGCCCGCACGCCCAGCGCCACGGCTTCGGGCAGATGCAGCCCCTTGCTTCCGGGGCGCACGGGCAGGAACTGCGCCAGCCCCGCTTCGTCGACCTGCGCCAGCGCGTTGAGCAAGGTCCGAAAATCGCCGCCGACAATGACGTTCTGCGACATGTTTTGCGCAAAGACCGCGAACTCGCCGATGGTCACGATGCGCTCCAGCTGGCAAAACTCGCGCGTGCCCGCCGCCAACGCCGTAAATTCGATGGGGAAATTTTCGGGAATCTCCAGGCGCGCGAGATTCTTCAGGAGCTGGTTGTCTTTCTGCGCCGCGACTTCGACTTGCTCGACCATTTCGCCGAACGGGTTGTCGAACGCCAGGGTGTCGCGCAGGATCGCCACGAGCTGGTCGATGCGCTCGGGCGGCTGCCCTTTCAATGCCAGCAGCTCCTGCGCTTCGGTAAACGTGAGGTCGATGTACGTCGCGGGCGTCTCTTCCTTGCCTTTGATCGGCCAGTCGGGGCCGTCGAGATTCTGGGCGAGGCTGCCCAGCGCAGTGTCGACCATGATGGAGGAGGCGAAGGCCACGCGCACTTCGTCCCATTGCTTGGAGGTGGTTTTGGGGTCAGCCATAAATCGGTAAGCTCCGTCCGTGGCGTCCGCGGGGCGCGGCATCAACCGCCAGCCTGCCGCAACAGTTCTGCGGCAACCTTGCGGTAATCGTTCACGACGTTGTCCTGCGCCTCCTCGCTCGCCTCCTGGCCGACGAGGATGACCGGTAGCCCGAGGGTGACGGCGCGGCGCACGACCATCGCGTCGCGCACCTGCGCCTCGAAAATCTTCGCGGTGGGCGCGGCGCGCTTGGCGGCCTTGAATTGGTTCAGTCGAAGCTGCATCCGCATTTTGGGCACCTCGATGTCGGTGCCGGTCTTGATGGAGTTGAAAATGATGCCCTGCACCTGCGCCGCCGGCCCCATCGCCGCGCGCCGGAAGCTCGCCGAGAGCGCGTGAAACTTGTGCAGCTTCTCCACCAGCAGCGTAAATCCGATCAGGCTCAACGCATCGGGATTGGCGGGCACGTAGATTTCGTTGGCGGAAAAGATGCCGCACTGCGACGCGCGCAGGATGTTGGGCGGGCAATCGAACAGCACCACGTCGTAGCCCGACTCGATCTCCGCGAGCTGCTCCTGGAAAATCAGGTAGGCCGGCCGCTTCGGTTCGCCGGCGTATTCGCTCTCCAAATCGACGAGGTTGAACGTCGTCGGCACCAGATCGAGGCCGGGCAACGCCTTGGCGCCCGCCTTGTCCTCCACGACGTCCCTGACCACGATGTCCTTCAGCCGCGCGCGGCCGGGATCGAAGATCGAGTAGACCGCGCCGTCGCCGGCGGCGTTGATTTTGTTCCAACGGTCGAGCTTGAGCAGCCAGATGCTGGCGTTGGACTGCGTGTCGAAATCGCAGAGCAACACCCGCTGGCCAAGTTTGGCGAGACAGGCTGCCACGTTGACGATCAGCGAGGTCTTGCCGACTCCGCCCTTGTAGTTGATGAACGCAATTCTTCGAGCCATCGGGTTGCACGTTTCACAACGGAAACGACGCGCTGACCTTGCTTACTACGGCACAGCCGGGCGAGGCTAAACTTGCCCGCGGGCTTTTACCGGATTTTTGCGGCCGGGGCGCATCGCGCGCCGACAAAGAAGGGCGACCCGCCCGGCGGATCGCCCCTCGATTTGACCCAACCCTAACCAACAAAAGCTCAGTCGTTGATGTTGAACATCACGGGCACCTTCATGCGGAACCGCACCACCTGCCCATCGCGGCGACCCGGCTCAAACCGCCACTTTTCGACCGCCCGCAGCGTCGGCTCCGCGAACGCCGGATGGCTGGCCCGCACCACGCGGGGCATCTGTACGACCCCGGTCTCGTCGACCACAAACTCGACCTCGACCGAACCCGTGATGCCGGTGCTGCGCTCGGCCATCGGGTATTGCGGGCTCGCTTGGAGCCGCGCCCGCGGCGGCTTGTCGAGCAATCCCGCCGGTATGATGCCGCCACCCATGCTCGGCCGGCTGCCATCGCCGCCCCCTGGGCCCCAATATGCTGGGATATTCGTTGTGAAAGTGCCACTGACCGAGACAACGCGGTTGTCGATCTCCACAAGAAATGCGCCCGGGATGCTCGGTCCCGGCACGTCAATCTGGGTCGGCGGCGGCGGTCCTCCCCCGCCATCGACCCGCCGGTTGTCTCCGCTGATGATGGCGTCCTCCGACGGCGGAGGCGGTTCCGGTTGGGGCCATTCGATCACAAACGGTTTTGCCGGTGGCGGCCTTCTGTGTGCCCCAGGGCCTCGTGGGTTGGCCGGCGACGACCGGGTGATGCCGAAAAACAGAAAGGCAAACAGCGTCAGCACAAACGTGGCGGGGAGTGCGAAGTGGCGGCGTTCCATGATTTCCTCCTTGGTTGATGATTCGGGGTTGATCTACTCACCCCATATAACGAACCAATTTCGCGTTTCTTAGATAAACTTGTTCACTTTTTTCAGCGAAACCCTGTTCAATCTAAAAAAACGCAGCTGGAACCACCGGATTTCCCGCGCCGCCCTGCCCTCCAAACCAGCTACCACGAAGCAGGCAAAAAAAGGGCGGCTGGAGATCCAGCCGCCCGGGTAGGCCAAAAACTAATCCACGCGATCACGCGTTCGCCGGCTCCAAGCGCTCGAGTAGCAACTCCATTGTGCGGAGCGACGACTGCGGGATGACAGTGCCGGGCCCGAAGATCGCGCTGGCACCGTTGGCGTACAGGAAATCGTAATCCTGCGCCGGAATGACACCGCCGCACACGATCATGATGTCCTCGCGGCCTTGCGCCTTGAGGGCGTCGCGGAGCGTGGGCAACAGCGTCTTGTGGCCGGCGGCGAGCGAGCTCATGGCGACGACATGGACGTCGTTTTCCACGGCCTGGCGCGCAGCCTCCTCGGGCGTCTGGAAGAGCGGCCCGATGTCGATGTCGAAACCGAGGTCGGCCATCGCGGTGGCGACGACTTTCGCGCCGCGGTCGTGTCCGTCCTGACCGAGCTTGGCGATGAGCACGCGCGGACGGCGGCCTTCCTGGCGCTCGAATTTCTCAATGAGACCGCGGACCTTGGCCACGAGGCCGTCCTCGCCGAACTCGGCGCGGTACACGCCGGAGATCGAGCGGATCTGCGCCTGATAACGGCCGAAGACCACTTCGAGCGCGTCGCTGATTTCGCCGAGCGTGGCGCGGGCCTGCGCGGCGGTGACGGCGAGTTCGAGGAGGTTGCCCTGCCCCGATTTCGCGCAGTCGGTCAACGCGGTGAGCGCGGCGCGGCATTTGGCTTCGTCGCGAGCGGCGCGGAGTTCCTTGAGGCGTTTCACCTGCGCTTCACGCACGGCGGTGTTGTCCACTTCGAGGATGTCCATGGGCGCTTCTTTGCCCAAACGGAATTTGTTGAGGCCGACGATCGTCTCCTTGCCGGAGTCGATCTTGGCCTGGCGGCGCGCCGCGGCTTCCTCGATGCGCAGCTTCGGAATGCCGGCTTCGATGGCCTTGGTCATGCCGCCCATTTTCTCGACTTCATCGAGGTGCGCGCGGGCTTTCTTGATGAGCTCCTGCGTGAGGTACTCGACGTAGTAGCTGCCGCCCCAGGGATCGACGACGTTGCAGATGCCGGTCTCCTGCTGGAGGTGGAGCTGGGTGTTGCGGGCGATGCGCGCCGAGAAATCGGTGGGCAACGCGATGGCTTCGTCGAGGGCGTTGGTGTGCAACGACTGCGTGTGACCGCAGGCCGAGGAGAGCGCTTCGAGGCAGGTGCGGGCCACGTTGTTGAACGGGTCCTGCTCGGTGAGCGACCAGCCCGAGGTCTGCGAGTGCGTGCGGAGCGCGCGCGACTTCGGATTCTTCGGGTTAAAGCGGCCCACGATCTCCGACCAGAGGAACCGGCCGGCGCGCATCTTCGCGATTTCCATGAAGAAGTTTTTGCCGATGGCCCAGAAGAACGAGAGGCGCGGCGCAAACGCGTCGATGTCGATGCCGGCGGCGACGCCGGTTTTCAAATACTCGAGACCGTCGGCGAGCGTGTAGGCGAGTTCGAGATCGGCCGTGGCGCCCGCTTCCTGCATGTGGTAGCCGGAGATCGAGATCGAGTTGAACTTCGGCATGTTCTTCGACGTGTAGGCGAAGATGTCCGCGATGATCTTCATCGAGGGCGTGGGCGGATAGATGTAGGTATTCCGCACCATGAACTCTTTGAGGATGTCATTCTGAATCGTGCCGGAGAGGTCGGCGAGTTTCGCCCCCTGTTCGAGCGCAGCGCAGATGTAGAACGCCATCACGGGCAGCACGGCGCCGTTCATCGTCATCGAGACCGACACCTTGTCGAGCGGGATGCCGCCAAAGAGTGTCTGCATGTCGAGGACGGAGTCGATGGCGACGCCCGCCTTGCCGACATCACCGACGACGCGCGGATGATCGCTGTCGTAGCCGCGATGCGTCGCGAGATCGAACGCCACGGAGAGGCCGGCCTGACCGGCGGCGAGATTGCGTTTATAGAACGCGTTGGACTCCTCCGCGGTCGAGAAACCGGCGTACTGGCGCACGGTCCACGGTTTTTGCACGTACATCGTGGCGTACGGCCCGCGCACAAACGGCGCAAAGCCGGGCACGGTGTCGAGCGCCTCGGCCGGCGGCAGATCGGCGGCGGTGAAGACGGGCTTCACCGGGATCTGCTCGTAGGTGAGCACATCGGCGGATGCGCCCGACTTGGGAGCTGCGGCCGCGGCCGGGAATTGGAACGCGTCGTAGTTGAGTTGGGTGAAATCAGGGACGTTGCTCATGTGAGGGCTCCGATCTTCTTGAGGAGGTTGGCCAACAGCTCGCGTACACTGGCGCGAATGTGGATGAACTCATCCACGCCCGCGGCGCGGAATTGCGCGACGACCGCGGCATCGGCCGGCAGGCCGGCGAGGACGACGGTGGTGGCGGGGTTGGCCTGTTTGATCGCGCCGGCGAAGGCGGGCACGAGTTCAGGATAGGTTTCGTCGGTCGAGCAGAGCACCACGATGGGCGCGCCGGACTTGATCGCGGCCTGCGCGGCAGCGGCGGCCGTCTCGAACGCTTCCTTGCCGACGGACTCGAAGCCGCCGACGGCGAAAAAGCCGGCGGAGAAATCGGCGCGGGGCTTGTGCTGTTTGACCGGCCCGATCTTCGCGAGGAAGACCTTGGGGCGGGCGCCGGTGCGTTGCGCGAAGGCATCGGCGGCACGGCGCAGCTCCTCGAAACCGGCGGCGGCGCGCTTGGGCGCGACCGGCGTGATGGCGGCCTCGGCGGAAGCTGGGGCGGCGCAGAGCGCACTCAACTGACCGAGCGTCGCGCCCTTGGCGGCGGCGGCGAGCGCGGCGTCGAAACGCTGTGCCCAGGTCGCGGCAGCCGCAGTTTGCGGCGCAGCGCCGCGGCGCTGGCGGATGACTTGCGCACGCGTCGTCTGGAACGCGGCGTCACACGCCTGCACGGCGAGCGGCTTCTCTTTGAGATTCGGGAACAGGTTGGTGCCGATCAGACTGGACCGGCGCTTGGCGATGGCGTCGTCCTTCTCCGCCGCGGTGGCCGCGACGAGCTTCTGGGGCGAGCCGGCCCGCAGCGCGGCGGCATACCCGCCCTGCTTCTCGATATCCTGGAAGAGAGCCCAGGCTTTGCGCGCGAGTTCGTCGGTGAGCTTCTCGACGTACCAGGAGCCGCCGGCGGGATCGGCCGTCTCGGTGAAATGGAACTCCTCGGCGAGCAGCGTGTGGACGTTGCGTGCGATGCGGCGCGAGAATTCGTCGGACGCGCCCGTGGCCTCGTCGTAGGGGCTGATGTGCAGGCTGTCGCAGCCGCCGAGCACCGCGGACAACGCCTCGGTGGTGACGCGCAGCATGTTCACGTGCGGATCGAAGAGAGTCTTGTTCCAACGCCCGGTGCGGGCGTGCACGGCGGATTGCGCGGCGACTTTCGCCTCGGCGCCAAAGGCCATCACGGCGCGCGTCCACAGCAGACGGAACGCCCGGAATTTGGCCACCTCGGTGAAGAACTGCGGCCCAACGGCGAAGCTGAAACGCATCCGCGCCGCGGCGACCGCCGGAGCGACTGACCGCGCTTGCAAGGCCCGTAGATATTCCACACCGGCGGCCACGGCCAGCGCGAGTTCCTGCGTGGCGGAACCACCCGCCTCGGACCATGCACCGGCCTCGACGCCGATCGTGCGCAACTGCGGCGTGTTTTTCGCCGCCCAGTTGGTCCAGCCCGCGAGATTATCGAACTGCGTGGCGAGCGTCGCGGACAGTGCGCCGCGTTCCGCCCATTCGCCGAGCGGATCGGCGGTGACACTGCCGGTCAATGCCGTCGGTGCGATGCCGCGCTGTTTCGCGTACGCGAGCAGAAGCGCCGCCAAGGGAGCCGCATCGGCTCCGGCGCGCAGGTGCAACGGCACAGCTGTCAGCTCGACGCCGGCCAGCGCCGCGGCGAGATCATGGCCATCGGCCAGCGACAAACCGCCGTTACCCACAGTGCCTGCGGGTGCGGCGTCGGGATCGATTCCGGCCCGGGAGGCAACGTCGGGCATGAGCGCGACGCAATTTTGCCCCTGTTGCAGATCGGCGAGCACCGCCGTGTTGAAAACCGACGCCTCACGGGCGGTGATTTCCTGGCAAATTTCCCATGATTTTTCCTTATAGCCCAGAGAAGCCCCTCCGCGTAAAAAGGGCGCTTCGCCGGGGCGGGAAGCGAGATGCGGCACGGTGGCAAGATCCGCCCGGGTGTAGAGCGGCTGCAAGGCGATGCCTTCCGCGGTCCGGGTGACCAATTTTTTCTCGAAAGGAACCCCCTGTAGCTCGGCTTCGACGGCCTTGCGCCATTGCGCCAAAGTGCCGGTAAGTGCGTCCGTGGAGGGCGGCGAGGATGTAGGATGATTAGCCATGATGCGTGTACTCAGTTGGAGTGACGTCGCGGAACAGTAGCTTAACTAATGTTGAGCCGCTCCGCAGTTCTTGCCAAAGGATGCTTATGTTTAGCCAACGAATGCAGAGCGACTCGGCGGCGGTTGTCGCATGATGGCCATCAGTCCCATCCGTACGATCTTTTTTCCGCATCTTTCCATCATGATCATTCGAATCGACCACCTCGGCATCGCCGTAAAATCGCTCGATGAAGCGATCCCTTATTACGAGAAGGCCCTCGGCCTGAAGTGCGAGCACCGCGAAGAGGTGCCGTCGCAAAAAGTCCGCACGGCGTTCTTCCACGCGGGCGAAGTGCACCTCGAATTGCTCGAGCCGACCTCCCCCGAGAGCCCCATCGCCAAGTTTCTGGAGAAAAATCCCGCGGGCGGCGTGCACCACGTGGCGTTCGCCACCGACAACATCGGCGGCCAGCTGCAGCAGGCTGTCGGCGCCGGCGTGAAGCTGATCCACGAGCAGCCGTTTGAAGGCGCCGCGGGCAAGCTCGTCGCGTTCCTGCACCCGAAATCAACCTTCGGTGTGCTGACCGAGTTCTGCATGCCCAAGCCCAGCTAAGCTGTCACCACACCTCGCATACCGACTCCTCCCCTCTCCCGCCATGGCCCTCTCTGCCGCTCATCTCAAACGTCTCGAAGAAAAACGCAAAATCGCCTTAGCCGCCGGTGGCGCCGACAAGCTCGCCGAGCGCCGTAAAAAAGGCCTGATGTCCGCCCGCGAACGTTTGGATGCGTTCTTTCAGCCGGGCACCTTCATGGAGTTCGGTCTGCACGCGCAGCACTCCTGCCACGACTTCGGTCTGGCGGACAAATCCATGCCGGGCGATGGCGTCATCACGGGCGTCGGCTATGTCGACGGCCGGCCGGTGGCGGCGTTCAGCCAGGATTTCACCGTCGGCGGCGGTGCGCTCGGTCGCGTGCACTCCAAGAAAATCTGCGATCTGATGGATTACGCGATGCAGTCCGGCATGCCGGTCGTCGGCATCAACGACTCCGGCGGCGCGCGCATCCAGGAAGGCGACGAGTCGCTCTCCGGCTACGGTCAGGTGTTTTTCCGGAATGTACTGCTCTCCGGCGTGGTGCCGCAGATCTCGATCATCGCCGGCTCCTGTGCGGGCGGCGCGGCGTACTCGCCGGCGCTCACGGACTTCATCATCATGACGAAGACCAACGCCCAGATGTTCATCTGCGGACCGGAGGTCATCAAAGCCGCCACTGGCCAGACGGCCAGCGTGGACGAGTTCGGCAGCGCCGCCGCGCATGCGACGATCAGCGGCAACATCCACTTCGTGGCCGACGACGAGAAGCACGCGCTGCAAATCGCCACCAAGCTGTTCTCCTTCCTGCCCTCGAACAACGTCATGGATCCGCCGCATCGGCCGAAGCCCGCGCTCGTGCTCGACACCGATCCGGCGATGAACGAGCTCGTGCCCGAGGACGCCAAGGCGCCGCTCGATGTGCTCAAGGTCATCGCGCGGCTCGTCGACGATGCCGACTTCCTCGAAGTCCAAAAAGATTTTGCGAAGAACATCGTCGTGGGTTTCGCCCGCATCCAAGGCATGGTGGTCGGCATCATCGCCAACCAACCGATGGTGAAGGCCGGCACGCTCGACATCGACTCGTCCGACAAGGGCGCCCGCTTCATCCGTTTTTGCAACGTCTTCAACATCCCGCTCGTCACGCTGGTGGACATCCCCGGCTTCATGCCCGGGCTCGCGCAGGAGCGCGGCGGCATCATCCGCCACGGCGCGAAGATGCTCTTTGCCTACGCGGCCGCCACCGTGCCGAAGATCACCGTGATCATGCGCAAAGCGTATGGCGGCGCCTACCTCGCCATGTGCAGCGCCGACATGGGAGCCGACCTGGTCTACGCCTGGCCCTGCGCCGAGATTGCCGTGATGGGCGCGGAAGGCGCGGTGAAGATTCTCTACAAGCGCGAAATCGCCGCCGCCGCCGAGCCGAAGAAAAAGGAGAAGGAATTGGCCGCGGAGTATCGCGAGAAATTCGCCTCGCCCTATTCGGCCGCCAGCAAGGCCATGATTACGGATGTTATTGAACCCGCGCAGACTCGCGGCATCGTCGCCATGGCCCTTCGGAATACGATCTCCAAGCGCGAGACCCGTCCGCCGAAGAAGCACGGCAATATCCCGCTCTGAGTCCTCTGCACCCCACCATGCAACCGTCACTCCTCCTCCCGCTCGCCGCCGGCAAACCATACGTCGATGTCGGACAACCTCTGTTTGGCAACCAATGGCTGGCCTTGCTCGTCATCCTCGCCGGCATCGCGGTTTTTCTACTGGTGATCGCCGGCATCGGACGCTGGCTCGCCGCCACGCATCCCGACACACCCAAGCCGGTGTCCGCACCCGTCCCGGCCGCAGCCCCGGTGCCAGTGGTCACAGCGACGCCGCAAGGCCCGTCGCCCGAAGTTCTGGCTGCGATCGCTGCCGCCGTCTCCACCGTACTCGGTGCGCGCGCGCGCATCGCTGAGGTCCGGTTGACGGCCACGCATCCCAACATCGAAGCGCTGATGCAGCAATGGTCGCTCGAAGGCCGCCGTCAGATCTATTCCTCCCACAAGCTCCGTTAATCCCCCGCCCTCTACTTTCTCCATGAAAAAGCTCCGCGTTACCGTCGACGGCAAAGCCTACGATGTGCTGGTCGAAATGATCGACGAAGGCACACCCGCTGCCGCCCCTGCCGCCCAACCGGCCGCCCCCGTCGCTCCTGCGGCGGTCAGTGCCCCCAAAGCTGCCGCCCCCGTGGCCGCTCCCGTCGCTGCGCCCAAGGCCGCCGCCGGAGCTGGCGACGTTGTCAGCCCGCTCGCCGGCAAGCTCGTCTCCATCGACGTCAAGGTGGGCCAGAGCGTCGACGAAGGCACCCAGGTCGCCACGGTCGAAGCGATGAAGATGAATACCTACATTTACGCGCCGAAAGCCGGCAAAGTCTCCGAGGTCCTCGCCAACGCCGGCGACGGCGTCGAAGAAGGCTCGGTGCTGTTGCGCCTGGCCTGAGTCGTCTCTTTTAACACCAAGCCCCCGCCGCGCGGCCGATGACCGGTGCGTGCGGCGGATTTCCCACCGTGAAAACCGCCATTGTCCAAGCTCTGATCATGTACGGCATCGCGTTCATCGTCTCGATGCTCGTCGCCGCCTTGATCAAAGGACTGTACGTCCTCGTGCAACGCTTCTCCGACGAGAAACGCTCCTGACCGCCCCGGCCGCACCATGCAATTCTCCGACTTCCTCGATCTGTTCCAAGGCATCACCACCCTGATCGCATCGCAACCGCACATCATCGCGGCGCGCCTCGGTCTCATGCTGCTCGGCATGGTGCTCGTCTATCTGGGTAAAAAAGGCGTGCTGGAGCCGCTGCTCATGATCCCGATGGGCCTCGGCATGGCGGCCGTCAACGCCGGCGTGCTCTTCCTCGATCCGACGACCGCCGGCCACATCGTCAACGGCTCGGCCGCCCTGGCCGATCCCGCCTTGCAACAAAAAGCCGTGGAAATGGCCGCCGCAGGCAAAGCGCACGGCACGCTCTTCATGTCGCCACTCGTGGAGAAGACCGACAGCCTGATGTACATCCTTCAGGTCGATTTCCTCCAGCCGATCTACACCTTCATGTTCAGCAACGGTCTGATCGCCTGCCTCATGTTCATGGGCATCGGCGTGTTGCTGGATGTCGGTTTCGTGCTCGCGCGCCCGTTCCTCAGCATGTTCCTCGCGCTGTGCGCCGAGCTCGGCACGGTGGTCACCTTCCCGATCGCGGTGGCAATGGGCCTCACATACAAGGAAGCGGCCTCCATCGCGATGGTCGGCGGCGCCGACGGCCCGATGGTGCTCTTCACCTCGCTCACGCTCGCCAAACACATGTTTGTGCCGATCACGGTCGTCGCGTACCTCTACCTCGGCCTCACCTACGGCGGTTATCCGTACCTGATCCGCGCGCTCATCCCGGCCAAACTTCGCGGTCTCAAAATGCCGCCCAAGAAAACCGTCAAGGTCACCGCCGACGAGAAACTGGCTTTTGCAGTAGTCGGCTGCATTGTGCTCTGCCTGCTCTTTCCCTCGGCGGCACCGCTCTTCCTTTGCCTCTTTCTCGGCGTGGCTGTGCGCGAAGCGGGGCTGAAATATTTTATCGCCGTCATCGATGGCCCGATCCTGTACGGCGCCACGATGTTCCTCGGACTCACCCTGGGCGTACTCTGCGAAGCCTCGACCATTCTCGACCCCAAGGTGCTTCTGCTTCTGGTGCTCGGCATCGTGTCACTGCTGCTCTCCGGCGTAGGCGGCATCATCGGCGGCTACCTCGCTTATTATTTTAGCGGCCGGAAGATAAACCCGGTGATCGGCATCGCGGCGGTGAGCTGCGTCCCCAGCACTGCGAAGGTCGCGCAGAAGGAAGTTTCCAATGTGCGCCCCGACGCGATCATCCTGCCCGAGGCGCTCGGTGCCAACATCTGCGGCGTGATCACGACCGCGATTTTGACGGGCATCTACGTAACGCTCATACCGCTGATGAAATGAGCCGATTCGCCCGACTGGCCAACCGGTATTGGATCGGCGGCACGTTGGCGGCGTTTGGCGGAGTGGCGCTGGCCCGGCTGGTGGCCCCCTCGCTGGAGGGGAAAATCCGCGTCTATGTCACCTTGGCCGGGCAGCTGCTGGCACTCGCCGGCCTGCTCGTGATCTGCATCGGCGTCCGCCAACGTCTGCGCGCCACGCCTGAAGAAGACAGCGCCCGCGAGAGCTGAAGCCGACAGCGACCAACACGGCGCAGGACCCACCGCTCCATCGACTGGCCGCAGCTCGCGGCACCGCGAAAACACCATGTCGATCTTTGGTGGACTAATGCCCCCCAGGCCACGCCTCGCCCCCGGCCAAGCCGTTCCCGCTTGCCCGGAATCAGAGGCCAGTTTCATTCTCCGCACATTATGCAACTCGGGCTCGCCATCATCGACTCACTGCCGTCACTGCCCTGGTGGGCGTGGACGGGATTTTTCGCCTTCATCTCCGTGATGCTGGCGCTCGACCTCGGCGTCTTTCGCCGCGGCTCGCACGAAGTAAAAATGAAGGAGGCGCTGATCTGGTGCGCCGTCTGGGCGGGCCTCGCCCTGGCCTTCAACGGCCTCGTCTACTACTGGCGCGGCGCCGAGCTCGGACAGCAGTTCCTCGCGGCCTACCTCGTCGAGCTATGCCTGAGCGTGGATAACGTTTTCGTCTTCATCATCATTTTCTCCTACTTCAAAGTCGACGCCCGCTGGCAGCACCTCGTGCTCTTCTGGGGCATCGTCGGTGCGGTGGTGTTGCGCACGATCTTCATCCTCGTCGGTGTCGGCGTGCTGGCGCGGTTCCACTGGGTGATTTACATCTTCGGCGCGTTCCTCGTCTACACCGGCGTCAAAATGGCGCTGCCAAGCAAGGACGAGGTCGACGTCGACCCCAACCACAACGCCGCCGTGCGGCTCTTCCGGCGCTTCTTCCCGGTGACAAAGACCGACGTCGGCGGCCGCTTCTTTGTGCGCGAAAACGGCCGCTGGGCCGCCACGCCGCTCTTCATTGTGCTGATCGTAGTGGAGACCACCGACGTGGTCTTCGCGCTCGATTCCCTGCCGGCCGTGCTCGCCATCAGCAAGGACGGTTTCGTGGCGCTGACCTCGAACATCTTCGCCATCCTCGGACTGCGCTCGCTCTATTTTGCGCTCAACGGCGTGATGCAACTCTTCCGTTATCTGAAGATCGGCCTGGCCATCATCCTCGTTTTCATCGGTGTGAAAATGCTGTCCGAACACTGGGTCGACATCTCCACAACGACTTCGCTTGGCGTGATCGGCGGTGTGCTGGCGACTTCGGTGCTCGCCAGTGTGCTGATCCCGGCAAAGCGGAATGACGCCAAGTAGCGGTACGCTCGCCGCCATCAATCCCATGTCTGCGACTCCCGCCTCCGTCGCCTCGCCGGCCTGGCGCGTGCTCAATTTCGAGCAGGTGGATTCGACCAACAACATCGCGGGCAAACAGCCGCCGTGGCACGCCATCGTCGCCCGCCAGCAGACGCGCGGACGCGGCCGGCACGGTCGCGTCTGGGTCTCCGATGAAGGTGGCTTGTGGCTCTCGGCGGTGCTGCCGACGCCCGGACCGGCCGAGGCATGGAGCATTCTGCCACTTGCCGCCGGCTGGGCGCTGCGCGAGGCGCTCGTCGGTTTCGGCGTGCGCGATCTGCGGCTGCGTTGGCCCAACGATCTGCTGGTCGGCCCGGCCAAGCTGGCCGGAATTTTGGTCGAGCGTTTTCAACCCGACACCGCCGTGGTCGGCCTCGGGCTCAACCATTCCAACACGCCGGCGGCAGCCGATCCGACGCTGAGCGGCCTCGTCACGCGGCTCGCCGATCTGGTGCAACCCACCCCGACGCGCGAGACGGTGCTCATGGCCGTGCTCGCCCACCTTGCCGTCGCGCAACAGCGCATTGCCGCCGGCCGCAGCGCGGAGTTTTTGCCGGCGCTCAACACCGCGTGGCGGCCCGGGCGCGTGGCGGTGACGCTGCACTCTTCGCCCACGCCTCTCCTCGGCACGTTTCACGGCGTCACGGTGCAGGGCCATCTGCGCTTCGCTCCTGACGGCGGGGTAGAACGCGAGCTGCCACCGTCCCAAGTGGAACTGCTGCGCGAGTTACCGTAATAGTCCGCCCAACCGCGGCGGCTTCCTGCCCTGAGGTGTAGCCCCCGATTGCACCTAGGGAATCAACCCCACGTACTTTCACTAGCGGAATGAGACGAAGCGGCTTCATTCCGCCGATGAAGCTAACCTTCACGCGCGCATTCACCGGTCTGCTTTTGTTCGTGTTGACCGTTTCTTCCGGAATAGCGTCTGGTGAGTACATCTGTGGTCACTTTGTGGGACGCTCGCCCAAACCGCTGGCGATGTCGCCAGAAGCAGCGCGGCAATACGCGAAAGAGGCCGCTGATCAAATCGAGCACGGTTTTGTGGTGCGCGGCGATGGACGCTCGATGGAGCCACTCTACACCAGCGGCACCCTGCTCGTGATCGAGCCCGTGCCCTACGCGAGTCTCCAACGCGGAGCCACGGTGCTTTATCGCAACAAGGCCGGTTTGCCCGTCACGCATCTCCTCGTCGCACGTGCGCGCGACGGCTGGCGAGCCACCGGACTCAACAACCGCCGCGCCGATGCCGAGCCAGTGAATGTCGATAATTTCATCGGCGTGGTCACCGCCGCCGTGACACCCGCGACATCGCGCCCGCTGTCTGGCGGCATGCGCATCGCGTCGCAGTAACACAATCTTCGCCCAGTCGTACGCGCGCTTCCGAGATTGCGCCAGCCCGGGTGGTTCGCCAAAACCCCGGACGTGCCTTCTGCCCCTTACCCCCTCCCGGCCAATCGTCTGCAAGCCATGGCGGTCAGTGAGCGTCCCCAGGAACGACTCGCACGCCTCGGAGCCCCCGCGCTCAGCGATATTGAACTGATCGCGATGCTGCTGCGCAGCGGCACGCGCGGCCACGATGTGCTCACGCTTTCGGAGCGATTGCTTAACGAGGCCGGCTCGCTCGCCGGTTTGCTCGCCTGGAGCGAGGCCGACTTTCGCCGGCTCAAGGGCATCGGCCGCGTCAAGGCGCTCCAACTTTTAACCGTGATGGAAATCGCACGCCGCGTGCTCGGCCAGCAAGCCGGCGAGTCCCCATTGCTCAACCGGCCGGAACTGATTGCCGATTACCTTCGCCCATATGCCCAGGGTCTGACGGTGGAAAAGCTCTGGGTGCTCTGCCTGAATCCACGCCGTCGTCTGATCAAACGCGTCGAAGCGACCTCCGGTACGGCGACGATGAGCCTGGTGCACCCGCGTGAAATTTTTCGCGAAGCCATCCGCCACGCCGCGTGCTCCGTCATCGTGGCGCACAATCACCCGAGCGGAGATCCCTCGCCCAGTTCGACCGACCTGCAGGCCACCCGCCAGCTGCGCGAGGCGGCGCGCACCGTGCAAATCGAACTGCTCGACCATGTGATTATCGGCCGGCCCGAAGCCGATCCGGCAGGGCGCGGCTGGTTCAGTTTCCACGACGCCGGCATCGTGTGAACGCGCAAGCTGACGCGCTTCGTCCGGCTGGAAAATAAAAACGGCGGCCGCACGAATGCGACCGCCGTGTTGGTCAGACGAGCAGAAAATTATTTCCAGAAGTTGTCGGTCTTCGGCGTGTGGCCGTTGCGGGCCGGTGCTTCGACCGGCGCATGATGACCATTCTCACTCACTTTGCCTGCGGGCGGAGTGGGCAGCGTCGAGGAGGCCGCACGGGCGCGCGCGGGCGCCACGGCCTTGTGCTGCACACGCTTGGTGGCGGAGTGATCGACATGGTCCATCGCCTTGACGTGTTCGTGAGTCGTCTCGCCATCCTGATTCTTGAGTCCGGTGACCATCGCCGTCAGCTCGGCGATCACGGCCTTGAGGCGCACCGTCTGGGTGTTGAGCTCGGTCGCGGCGCTGGAAGTTTCCTCGGCGGTGGCGGCGTTGGCTTGGGTAACCTTGTCCATCTCGCCGACGGCGCGGGTGACTTGGCCGATGCCTTCGTTTTGCTCCTTCGAGGCCATCGCGATTTCGGCGATGAGCTCGTCGACCTTGCGCACCTTGGCGGTGATTTCGTCGAGGCTCTTGCCGACTTTTTCGCTGATCCGCGTGCCCTGTTCGCTCTTGGAGGCAGCGTCAGAAATTTTCTGCGCGGTCTCGCGGGCGGCCTGCACGCTGCGTTGGGCGAGCGCGCGCACTTCGTCGGCCACCACGGCGAACCCGGCGCCGGCTTCACCAGCACGGGCGGCTTCGACGGCGGCATTGAGCGCGAGGATGTTGGTCTGGAAGGCGATTTCGTCGATCGTCTTGATGATCTTGGAAATTTCGGCGCTGGACGCCTGGATCGCCTGCATGGCGGATTGCATCTCGCGCATGTCGTTGGAGCCGGTGTCGGCGGCGACGCGGGCTTGATTGGCGAGCCCCTTGGCGTTTTCGGCGTTCTCGGCGTTGCGGCGGGTCATGCCGGCCATCTCCTCCAGTGAGGCACTGGATTCTTCGAGGGCGGCAGCTTGCGAGGAAGCGCCGTCGGCGAGCGTACGGCTGGCCGAGGTGACTTGGGCGGCGGCGGACGAAGTCTGTTCGGCATCGTCGCGCAGACTTTGGGAAAGACGCAGAATGGGGCCGGTGACGCTGCGCACGATCAACCACGCAGCCACGCAACCGATGAGCAAGCCGGCGATGGTGAGACCGAGCACCCACATCTCGTGCACCTTTTGCGCCGCCTGGGTGTCGCGACCGATGGCGGTTTGCAGCTCATTCACGCGGTTGCTCACATTTTCCAACTTTTGAGAGAATTGCGGCGCGAGTTTATCGAGCTGACCGCTGACGAGATCGTTGCGCTGACCTACGAGACCGACGACACGATCAAAGGACGCAAGATAAGCGGCGCAGTTTTCCAACAGTTTGGTCAACACGGCCTGCTTGGCCGGATCGGCGAGATTGGCATCGAGCTCGGCGGCTTCCTTTAACTCCTTTTGAATGGTGTTCACCTGCTTCTGTAGCGCGGTGAAAGAGTCCTTGGCCTTGCCCGCCAGTGCGGCGTTGGACGTGAGCTGGAAGCTGTTTACGAAGCTCATGCCCTCGAAAAGGTTTTGCAGCGCTGACGAGGTTTTGAACGACGCGCTCATGTCGCCGCTCTGGCGCGCTGAGACCAACATGCCCTTCAAAGCGTCGGCCATTTCGCCGGAGCGCAAATTAAGCACTTCGTTGACCTCCTTGGTCTGGGCATCGCGAGCCGCCACAATGCGACGGAAAGCTTTGTCGTAATCGTCGAGGAGTTTGCGGGCTTCGCCGAGTTCGGCCGCACGAGCAGGATCGAGCACGATCTTGGCGGCTTGCTCAAATTGAGAGAGGATCGTTTTTTGCTCCTTGTCGTAGGTGGCAAGCGAGGCTGCGCTGCCGGTGACGAGGTACTCGTTCACATCCATGCGCAGAGCCAGCATCGAGGCCTCTAATTGTGCGGCGATGTTGTTTTCCGCGGTGCTGGCAGAATATTGCTCCATACCCTGGCCGGCGCTGACCAATGCGTAGCGAGCAATAAGCGCCACGAGGATGGAGACCGCAAAGACCATGGTAAATCCGAATGCGATCTTACGGCCGATTGTGAGCGAAGTGAGTTTCTTCATGGGAAGGGCGAAGCAATAAGACTGAGGACGAAAAGCGGGAAACGTGGCGTCAGGATTCGACGTCGAAGCGGAATGGGATGGTTACACGAACCTTGACCGGCTTCCCGTCCTTCTTGCCCGGTTTGAACTTCCATTTCTGGATGGCTTCGAGCGCCGGTTTGTTGAACGCCGGATCGGTCGACTTCGTAACGTTTGGATTGGTAACCTTGCCCTCTTCGTCGATCACACACGCGACGGCCACCAGCCCAACCACGCCATCTCGCCGCAACGAATCGGGGTATTGGGGGGCCGCGGTCTTTGTGGGGACCGGATTTTCGTCAACCTTGCTGTAAACTCCGTCTGCATCCTGCGCGCACAGGAACGGGGAACTGAGCAAAGCCAGCAATATGAGGAGGGAGCTTCGACGCATTTGTTTCATCGATCAGGTTCGTAAAAAACGTTAAAAACTAGGGATGCCGTGAAGTGGTTCATCGGCGCATATCCAGCGATCTTAAGCGCAGAAACCATGAATACGGGCGCTTTTTGCGCCAATGCCCGGGTCTATGCCACAAATCTGCGGGCATTTGCGCAGCACCAGGCGATTACCTCCTCTGAAAAAATCCAAACGCCATTTTTCTGCTACGTAAAACTAAGTAGTCGTTCGGTACGCGCACGCTTACACCCAGAGCGCACGCGCGCATCGTATTCGATCTTGCTAGCTCCGAGTAATCTGCGCTCAATGCCAGCGCTTCCAGCCAGCGCGGAACATGATTACCCTCTTCTACGCCATTTGCCTTATCACTGGCTTGCTCTTCACCATCGGCTGCGCCCTCGCCGGACACGGTTTCGGTGGTCATGACGTCGATCACGGAGATATTGGCACGGGCGGACACGCCGAGGCGGGATTCGACCACAGCGGCATCCCCGGGATCTCGTTTTTCAGCCCGATGGTGCTCGCGAGTTTCATCACCGCGTTTGGCGGGCTGGGCATCATCTTCAGCGGCATCGAAGCCACCAAAAGCGTCTGGGTGAGCGCGCCGCTCTCAGTGGCGGGCGCCTTCCTCATCGCGCTGGCGGTGCTCTGGCTGTTCAACCTCGTGTTCAGCCGCTCGCAAAGTTCCAGCGAGGCGCGGGTGGCATCGCTGGTCGGCATGACGGCCTCGCTTCTCTCGCCCATCCCGGAAAATGGCGTCGGCGAGATCGCCTACGTGCAGGGCAGCACGCGCTACACCGCCCCGGCCCGCGCCGAAAAGGGCCTCCCGCTCGCCCAAGGCCAGACCGTGCGGATCACCCGCGTGGTCGGCACCCAATATTTCGTCGAACCCGTCAACTGAAACGCCTCACCAGCCCTTCTGCGTCATGCACCCGCATCCCCTGTTCGCTGCCGCCGCGCAACTCACCTCCAGCGCCTTTCCTCTCGGCACCGCCTTGGCGGTGGCCGTCATCATCGTCATTGGCGTTTTCATCATCGGCGGCATTTTCGCCAGCCGGTACACAAAAGTCGGCCCCAACGAAGTGCTCGTCATCTCCGGCCGCAAACGCCGCGTGGTGGATGCCGACGGCAAGGTCAGCCATGTCGGTTTCCGCATCGTCAAGGGCGGCGGCGTACTCGTCTGGCCGGTCCTCGAAAAGGTCGACATCCTTTCGCTCGAATTGCTCACCATCGATGTGCAGACGCCCGAGGTTTACACGAGCAAGGGCGTGCCGGTGAAAGTCGACGGTGTCGCGCAAATCAAGGTCAAGGGCGACGACGTTTCCATCGCCACCGCCTCCGAACAATTCCTCGGCAAAAACACCGACGAGATCCGCAACATCGCCACCCAGACTCTCGAAGGCCACTTGCGCGCCATCCTCGGCACCATGACCGTCGAGGAAATCTACCAGAACCGCGACGCCTTCGCCTCCAAGGTGCAGGAAGTGGCCGCCGGTGACATGGCCAACATGGGCCTCGGCATTGTCAGCTTCACCATCCGCGACATCCGCGACAGCCAGGGTTACCTCGACGCTCTCGGCAAACCCCGCATCGCCCAGGTCAAACGCGACGCCCAGATCGCCCAGGCCGAGGCCGACCGCGATGCGATGATCAAGTCCTCCCAGGCCACCCAAGCCGGCCAGGAGGCGAAATTCCTCGCCGACACACGCATCGCTGAAGCGCAACGCGATTATCAGACCAACGTCGCCCAATATCAGGCCGCGGTGAACCAAAAGAAGGCCGAGGCCGACCTCGCCTACGATCTGCAAAAATTCAAGACCGGCCAGCTCGTCAAAGCCGAGGAAGTGCAGGTCCAGATCATCGAGAAACAAAAGCAGATCGAGCTGCAACAGCAGGAAATCCTGCGCAAGCAGCGCCAGCTCGAAGCCGACGTCCAGAAGCCCGCCGACGCCGAACGCTACAAGGTCGAGACCCTCGCCAACGCCAAGAAATTCCAGCTCGAAACCGAGGCCACCGGCGCCGCGTCCGCCGCCAAAGCCACCGGTTTTGCCAACGCCGAAGTCGCCCGCGCCACCGGCCTCGCCGAGGCCGAGGCCAACAAGGCGCGCGGTCTCGCCGAAGCCGCCATCATCGAGGCCCAGGGCACAGCCCAGGCCGAGGCGATGCAGAAGAAGGCCGAGTCGTTCAAGCAGTACAACGAAGCCGCCGTCATCGAAATGATCGTGCGCGTGCTGCCGGAAGTCGCCGGCAAGATCAGCGAACCGCTCGCCAAGACCGAGAAAATCGTCATCATCAACAGCGGCAACGGCCCCGGCGGCGGTGCGAGCAAGCTCACCGGCGATGTCACGCAAATCATCAGCCAGCTGCCGCCCGTGCTCGAAAGCCTCACCGGCGTGAAATTCGAGAAACTGTTGCAACAAGTGCCCGCCATCCGCGCCGCTATGGGCAAAGACGACGCCCCGCCCGCCGCCTGATTTTGCCCTCCCGCCCGGCTAATCATCCTCCGCCATGAAGCTCTGTCGCTCTCTGTCCGATAAAACCATTGCCGGAGTCTGCAGCGGGCTGGCCCGCTATCTGGGCTGGTCGGCCAACCGTGTCCGCATCGTGTACGCGTTGCTGACCGTGTTGAGCGCCGCGTTTCCGGGCATCATCGTCTACCTTGCGCTCTGGTTTTTGATGCCGGCGGAAGATTGACGCCGCCCCATGCGCCTCTTCGAAGCCATCCTCGCCGCCAACCAACGCCAAGTCGCCGGCGACAAGACTGCGCGCATCGCGGTGGCCGACCACGCCGGCGCGCTGCCGGTCGCGGCACTCACCTGCATCGACGCGCGCCTCAACCACCTGCTGCCCGACGCGCTCGGTCTGCCCGAGGAGCAGTTCATCTGGCTGCGCAACGCCGGCAACATCATCACCGGTCCGCTCAGCAGCACGATGCGTTCGCTGGCGCTGGCCTGCGCTGTGAAAGGTGCCAGGGAGATCGCGATCATCGGTCATCTGGATTGCCTCGTGTGCAAAACCACCGCGCTCACCCTGCTCGACCGGCTGAGCGCGCTCGGCGTGGACCGCCACCGGTTGCCCGCCAACCTCGTGGAGTACTTCGGCCTGTTCGGGAGCGAGCGCCAAAACGTGTTGCGCGCCGTCGAGCACATCCGCTCCAGCCCGCTCATCGGCAGCAAAGTGCCCGTGCACGGCCTGCTGATCGACCTCAAGACCGGCCGGCTCGAATCGGTGGTCAACGGCTACGAGCCCGTCGCGACCACCGCCCAGCCCGCGAATCCTATTTTCCAGAAAGCCGAGCGTACGCTCGACGCTTTCGCCCAGATCGGCGATTTCGCCACCAACGAGCTCAATCTGCCGGCTGCCAAGATCGGCGAGGCGGTGAAGACCGCGCACGACTGGCTGCACAAGGCGGAAACCGTCGCCGAGATGATCGAAGACCAGATCGGCTACCAAGCTCCGACCGCAGCGAAACCCATTCCGCCGCCCGTGCCGAAGTCCGCCGAACCGCCGCGCATCGCCAGAATCAAGGACCAGTTGCGCCAGGTCATGGGCCCGCCCACGGTGGTCAAAACGCCCCCGAAGTCCAAATAGTTGCGATCGCGCGATCTGGGCCGACCCCGTTGACACGGCGCAAAACCGTCTTCAAGTCTGGGGCAGATGGAAAAACCCACCTACACGCTGGAATTCGAAAAGCCGCTGCGCGAGTTGACGAAACAGGCTGAGGCGCTGCACCAGCACTCGATCGAGAACCAGATCGACGTTTCCAGCGAAATCGCGGGCATCGAAGCCAAGATCGAAGCCACCCAGCGCGAGATTTATTCGAACCTGACACCGTGGCAGCGCGTCCAGATCGCCCGGCATCTCAAACGACCTTATGCCTTGGATTACATTGAGATGATGTGCCAGGGGTTCCAGGAGTTTCACGGCGACCGGCAATTCCGCGACGATCGGGCGTTGATCGGCGGCCCGGCGTTTCTCGGCGACCTGCCGGTGATGATCATCGCCCACCAGAAAGGCCGCGGCACCAAGGACACCATCACGCGCAACTTCGGCATGCCGCAGCCCGAGGGGTACCGGAAATCGCTCCGTCTGGCCAAAATGGCCGAGAAATTCGGCCTGCCCGTGCTGTCGTTTATCGACACGCCCGGCGCATACCCCGGCATCGGTTCCGAGGAACGCCATGTCGCCGAAGCCATCGCTGTCAATTTGCGCGAACTGGCCATGCTCCGCGTGCCCACGATTTCGGTCGTGATCGGCGAAGGCGGCTCAGGCGGCGCACTCGGCATCGGCGTCACCGACCGCGTGCTGATTTTGGAGAACAGCTACTACTCTGTCATCTCGCCCGAAGGCTGCGCCGCGATTCTTTGGAAAGACGCCGCCGCCGCCCCGCGCGCCGCCGAGGCGCTCAAACTCGACGCCACCACGCTCGTGACGCTCGGCGTGGTTGACGAAGTATTGCCCGAACCGTTTGGCGGCGCGCACAACGACCCAGCGCAAACCGCCGCCGGACTGAAGCAGTCGCTGCTCAAACATTTCGCCGTCTTGCGCGCCATCCCGACCGAGGACTTGCTGGCGCAACGTTACGAACGCTTCCGCAAACTCGGCGTGTACGCCGAGACCAGCGCGAGCTGACCTCGCGCCGGCCATAATTCCGGCGGATTTTTGGGGCGGGGCTTGGCGACCCCGCCCGGCGAATCAATGCGTTTACACGCGGCCGACGAGCAGTGAGGCGTTGGTTCCGCCAAAGCCAAAGCTGTTGGCCATGGCGTAATTGACCTGCTTGGTCACCGCCGTCTTGGGCGTGAAGTTCAGCCCGAGTGCGGCGCAGGCCGGATCGATGTTTTCCAGATTGATCGTCGGAGGAACGACGCCGTGGTGCACCGCGAGCGTGGCGGCAAACGCGCCCATCGCTCCCGCCGCGCCGAGCAAGTGTCCGGTCATCGACTTCACACCGCTGACGTGGAGCGATTCCTTGCCCTCGGCAAAGACCGCCGCAATCGCCGCCGCCTCTTCGCCGTCACCGCCAGGGGTCGACGTCGCGTGCGCCGAGACGTAGCCGACTTGCGCCGGACGCACGCCGGCATCTTCCAAGGCCAGCCGCATCGAGCGCTGCGAACCTTCGGCCTGCGGCGCGATCAGCGAAATGTGATGCGCGTCGGCCGTGGCGCCATAGCCACAGAGTTCGCCATAAATGCGCGCGCCACGTTTTTGCGCCTGACCGAGTTCTTCGAGGACAAACACCACCGCGCCTTCGGAGAGGACAAAGCCGTCGCGATCCGCATCGTAGGGCCGGCAGGCCGTCTCGGGAGTGTCGTTGCGGGTCGACAGCGCGCGCATCTGGGCAAACGCCCCGATGGACAACGGCGCGACCACCGCTTCGGAACCGCCCGCCACCATCACATCGGCTTCGCCGCGCTGGATGGTGCGAAAAGCTTCGCCAAGGGAGTGTCCGCTGGTGGCGCACGCCGAGGCGACACTCATGTTGGGTCCGCGGAAATCGAGCTGGATGGCGAGCTGTCCGGCGAGAATGTTGGGCGACGTCTGGATGATGAAGAACGGCGAGATTTTCCGATAACCGGCGGTCTTCCACGTCTCATGCATCGCCACGATTTCCGGCAGGCCGCCGAGACCGACACCGAGATTCACGCCAAAACGCTCGGCCGCGAGCGTGCTGCGATGGGCATCGAGCCCGGAATCGATGTACGCCTCGGTCGCCGCCGCCAGCCCCAAGAGGGTGAACCGGCCAAAACGTTTCGCCTCTTTCGGCAGCACCGCATGGGTGACCGCCTCGCCCGCCGCCCCGCGCGGATAGAGCGGTTGGGCCAACGGCGCACAAGGATCGAAGCCGTTGATCTCGCCGGCAATCTGCGTGGTGCAGCCCGTCGGGTCGAACCGGGTGATGCGGCTGATGCCACTGCGACCGGCGGTAAGCGCGGTCCAGGTGGCGGCGGCGGTATGGCCGACCGGGGTGACGGCGCCCAGTCCGGTGATTGCAACGCGACGACGCGTGTTGGAGGTGTTGTGCATGAGATGAAAAGTGGTTCGGACGCTGGCGGGTGGATCAGTCGCAAAACTCCCGCCGCAACATACGCCGGGAAGATTCGAGGAGCGCATCGCTGCGCACCGGATCGTCGATGGCGCGGGCAAACAGCAGCGCGCCGACAAGCGAGCTCATGAGGTGGGTGACGCGGTCGCGGTTTTCCGCCGGATCGTCGCTCAACCGCAACGCCGCGCAAAGCCGGTCCAGATGCTGGGTAAAGCCGTTGACGTGCGTCAACGCCCCCTGGCCGCGCAGCCGCGCCAAGTCGGCGCCGACCGCGACCACGACGCACCCCGAGCTTCGGTGATCCCGGTGGTGATGTGAGAGATAGCTATCGATCAACAGGCGTGCCCGCCGGCCGGCGGTGGGTTGCGCCGCGATGCGTTCAAGGTTGGGCATCGCGGTATCGAACGCCGATGCGCACGCCTCGGCTACGAGCTCGGATTTGTTGCGAAAATGCGCGTAGAAGCCGCCATGCGTCAGGCCGGCCCGGCGCATGACTTCATCGACGCCGGTCTCGGCCACCCCCCGCTCGCGAAACGCCTCGCCCGCCGCCGCGAGAATGCGGCGACGCGTGGCAGTTTTGTGATCGGGCGGATAGCGCATCGCGACGGATTGGTGAGAAGAAAACCGGTTTAGATGACGCTCGTCATACCAAGCCGCAAGCATGGATTTCAATCCATTCTTTTACCATGCACGCCGACCATCTTTGAAATTCAGCTTTATGACTGCATAACAAGCACCGCCCAAAACCTCATCTATTGCTTTGTTTTACCCCAACAGCATCAAGTAATGCATTGGATTACGCTGCTCACCGATTACTCGCTCCTCCTTGTATCAGCAAACGAGGCAGAGAAACGAAGAAACAAAGGCTCACTAATAAAGGTCCCGTGAGCGCCAATGGCCAAAACGATAACAGCGTAATTTCACGAGAATGAGGTAATTCTCTAATCACCCAATCGGCGATAAAGAAGCCAAAGGCCAGTAATGCGGAAGCCATACCGAAGACGAGCCACTTCCTTACTGGTCGAAGCGATGTTTTCAGTAGCGCGTACCAGACACTTGCGTAACCAATAATGCCTGCTAGCGCCCAAAAACCGTAAAGTGCAGCACCCGCTCTTTCTTCGAGCGGCAAGTGAACAGGCGCAATAGATCCAAGAACAAAAAACCCACCGACAAGCGCGTACAGCATCATGAATGGCAACGGAACAGCGATCGCATAAACAATAACTACCCATCGAACAAGACGTTCGAGAATGAGCCTTACATTCGGTGCTTGGTTGGCAGTTACCATAGGGTTGCCCAAGTTGTAGATCGAGTAACGCAGGGCTCAAGGCCAGAAAGCCGGCCCTATCATTTCCGCCCTCCATCCCGCTTGTCCCGGCCCCAGAGGAAACTTTGACTTTGCCCGGGGTCTTGGTTTTGCTCGCCGGCCTTTTCCACATGCAGCAGCTCCACGCTTATTGGCGGATGGAATATATCGAGGCACCGCGCTTCCCCACCGGGAAGCAGCCATTTACCGAGCTGCCCGCGCTCGGCGACGACCGCGCGGCGCTCATCGTCCACCGCACGCGTTTGAGTTATCTCATGCTGAACCGGTTTCCGTACAACCCCGGCCACCTGCTCGCGATTCCGTTTCGCGCCGTCAGCGATCTGCCCGATCTCAACGCCGCCGAGCGCACCGATCTGATGGAAACGATGATCTTCGGCGAACAGGTCCTGCGCACCGCGCTCAAGCCCGACGGTTTCAACATCGGCTTCAATCTCGGCCACGCGGTCTCCGGCGGCAGCATCCCGCACTTGCACGGCCACATCGTCCCGCGCTGGGACGGCGACACCAATTTCATGCCCGTGATCGGGCAAACACGAGTGTTGCCCCAGGCGCTTGAGTCAACGTGGGAGAAACTCGCCGCCACCGCCGCCCAGCTCGCCCGGGCCTCCGCGACCGCCTGAGGCGTCGCACCGTTTCCACCGGCTTCCGCCACCGTCACCGTGCCCTCGAAAACACTCTATTTTCCCAGTCCGCGCCATCTGCTTTCGCTCTACGCCGGGCACGAGGAAAACCTCGTGATCGTCGAGCGCGCGCTCAACGTGAAGCTCGTGACGCGCGAAGAGTGGTTGAAGATCGACGGCTCGACCGACGCCATCGCCCGCACCGAGACGCTCTTCGGGCATCTCAACGAGACTCGCGGTCAGGGCGTGGTGCTGCGCTCGCCGGACTTCACCCGCATCGTGGAAACGTTCGCCCGGGGCAACGCCGCCGAGGTGCAGGCGCTTTTCGGCCAGCCGCTCGTCATCGCCACCAAGCGCAAGAGCATCGTGCCGAAAACGCTCGGCCAAAAACTCTACCTCCAGTCCATCCAGCAAAACCCGGTGGTCTTCGGCATCGGCCCCGCCGGCACCGGCAAGACTTACCTCGCGATGGCCGCCGGCATCTCGGCATTGCTCAAAGATGAAGTCCAGCGGCTCATCCTCGCGCGCCCCGCGGTCGAGGCCGGCGAGGCGCTCGGGTTCCTGCCCGGCGATCTGCGCGAGAAAATCCTCCCCTACCTCCGTCCGCTTTACGACGCCATGCACGACATGCTCGATGCCGAGGATGTCGCCCGCCTGACCGAGAAGGGCGTGATCGAGATCGCGCCGCTCGCCTACATGCGCGGTCGTACGCTCTCCAACGCGTTCGTCATCCTCGACGAGGCGCAGAACACCACCTCCGAGCAGATGATGATGTTCCTCACCCGCCTCGGTGAAGAGTCGCGCATGGTGATCACGGGCGACGTTACTCAAGTCGACTTGCCGCGCTCGAAGCAGAGCGGTCTGGTCGAGGTCAGCCGCATCCTGAGCAACATCCCGGGCATCGATTTTCACTATTTCAGCGGTGCCGACGTGGTGCGCCATCCGCTCGTCCTCAAGATCATCGAGGCCTACGAGCGGTACAAGAATCCCATGGCGGCCGAAACGCCGAAATAACCGCCTGAACTTCACCGCCGTTTTCCCGTGCCACTGCTCGAACGCCTCAAGTTTCTGCTTCCTTCGCACCGCCGCCTCGCGCCGGCGGCGGAGGCTTCCGCGCAGTTGAGCTTCCTCGAACGCAGCCGGCTGGTGGCCATTCTGATCTTCGTCGCGACCGTCGCGGCCATCGTGCTCATCAGCTATGTCGGCGTGAGCACCATCAACCTGCCCGTGCTCGCCGGTCAGGTGGCGACCGTGCGCGTAAATGCGAGCGACTCGTTCAGTTTTGAAAGCCAGGAGCAAACCCGCCTCACCCGCGAGCGCATGATCGAACGCGTCCCGCCGGTATACCGATTGGAGATGGCGCCGCTCCAACAGTTCGAGGCGCACCTGAAGGAATTGCTCGCCCAGTTGGAAAAATACGAGCGGGAGTTTCCACCCAACACGCCCTCGCTCACCAACCGGAGGCAGGCGTTGGCCGCCATCGTCGATGCCTTCAATGTCAAAGGCCCGTACCGCGTCAGTCTCGACGATGTCGCCCTCCTGCTTACCGCCGGCGACGCCAAGGCGCGCGCCGCACTCATCGAAACCGGACTCGCCGTGCTGCGCGAAATCTACAGCGAAGGCGTCCAGGATCAGACGTTGGCCGCCTCGAACGAACAGGGGGCAGTCACCGTTTTTCAAGTGGTCAAAGCCGACGCCGAAATTGGCCAGCGCCCCGTGCAATCGCTGGAGGAAGCCAATACATTTCTCCGCATCAACCTCAGCGCTGAGGGCAAAAGCCGCGAGCTCTCGATCCCGCTGTTCCGCATCTTCCGCAACGGCATCACGCCTAATCTCGTCTTTGACCGCGAAGCATCGCGCAAACGCGAATCCGAAGCCGTCAAGTCGCTGCGCCCGGTCAAAGTCACGGTCGATAAGGGGCAAACCATCATCGAACCCGGCGTCCGCGTGACTCCCGAGCAATACGAAATGCTCACCGAGCATCGTAAATTTCTAAGCGACAGCGGCACCACCGCACTCGACGAGGGGCTTCAGCTTTTCGGGCGTATCTTACTCGTGCTCGCGATGGTGCTCGCCTGCGCCGTTTACATCCGGCTCGAAGACCCGGAGACGATGCAAAACAACGGCCGCCTCGCCCTGCTCGCGCTGGTTGTCATCATCAACCTCGCGCTCGTCCGCCTCACCTACTCGCTGCTCGATCTCGACTTCTTCGTCCAGCGCAGCTCCTGGGCATCCACCCTGCCCTACGTCGCCCCCACGGCCTTCGCCCCGCTCATCGTCGTCATCCTGATCGACGCGGGCTCGGCGATCTTCATGGCGTTGTTCATCTCGATTTTCACCGGCGTGATTTTTGGCAACCGGCTCGATTTGCAGGTGATCACGTTTCTCGCCTCGATCGTCGCGATCTACGGATGCCGCGCGGTCCGCCGCCGCAGCAACGTCGTGCGCGCCGCCACCTCCGGCGGACTGGTCGTGACCGTGTTCGCCGTGTTGGTCGGCATCGTCGACCAAACTCCGCTCGGCACGCTCACCAAACAGATGGCGGCGGGCCTGCTCACCGGCGTGTTCACCGGCGTCGCCGTCGTGGGATTACTCCCGGTGTTGGAGGCGCTGTTCAAACGCACCACCGACATCACGCTGCTCGAGCTCACCGATTTCAACCACCCGCTGCTGCGCACCATGCAGATGGAAGCGCCCGGCACCTATCACCACTCGCTCGTCGTCGCGCAGCTTGCGGAAAACGCCGCCGCCGCCATCGGCGCCAATCCCTTGCTCGCCCGCGTCTGCGCGCTCTTCCACGACATCGGCAAGACCGCCCGGCCGGAATTCTTCACCGAGAATCAGCACGCCGGCGCCAATCCCCACGATTTCGCCGACCCCGTGCAATCCGCGCGCATCATTAAAAACCACGTGACCGACGGTCTCGAACTCGCCCGCAAGCACCAGTTGCCGCAGGCCGTGCTCGACGTCATTCAGCAGCACCACGGCACGTCGCTGATCCGCTATTTTTACCTGCGCGCGAAGAACGGCGATGCCGCCACGCCCCAAGGCACGCGCCCCGGTTCGCGCCAGCCCTTCCCGCCAACGACTGGCGCCGACGCCGTGCTGGAGCACGAGTTTCGTTACGAAGGCCCAAAGCCGCAGTTCAAGGAGAGCGCGCTCATTGCGCTCGCCGACAGCGTGGAAGCCGCCTCGCGTTCGCTCAAACAACTCACCCGCGAATCGCTCGGGGAACTCATCGACTCGATTTATCGCGAACGCATCGACGACGGCCAGCTCAACGACGCGCCGCTCACCTTCGCCGAACTCGCGCACGTCAAAGAGAGCTTCTGCCACACGCTGCTCAACATGCTGCACAGCCGCATCGCCTACCCGCCGGCCGAGGAACGCCCGCTCGGCGTCGAAGCCAAAGCATGAGCCAGCGCACTGTCGTCATCGCCAACCGGCACCCGAGACTCACCGTCGACCGACGGGCACTCCGCAAAGCCATCGCCGTGCTCGACACCCACGCCGACCGCTTCCGCGGCGGCTGCCCGCCCGGCGAACTCTCACTGGTGTTTCTCGACGACAACGCGCTCGCGCAACTCCACGCCGATTTTCTGCAAGACCCGACCACGACCGACGTGATCACGTTTGAGGGACAACCCGCACTCGGCGTCGCCGGCGAAATCTGCGTCTCGGCCGACACCGCGGCGGCGTTTGCGAAAAAGCACCGACATGATTTTGCCGAGGAGCTGACACTCTACGTCGTCCACGGCTGGCTGCATCTCGCCGGCTACGACGACTTGGTGCCGGCGAAGAAACGCGAAATGCGCCGCGCCGAAGCCCGCGCAATGCGGCTGCTGGGTTTAGCCGACTTGACGTATTCGTTTCGCATTCGGTCTAAGTAAAACGCGGAACATACTATCGGTCAGTTGGTCGCAATTCCATTACACATGAGCATTCCCGTGCAGACTCACCGACTCACTATTCTATGTGTCGTGGCACTATTGCCGCTCACACTCACCGCGCAAACGGTTCCTCCCCCGATATCCATACAATTAGGTCCGATTGTAACGACTACCTCCAAAATTGATCTGGGGTATTATAATCCGATCATGACGGCCACAGTCGTTCCGGTGCCACCAAGACCGCCCTCGCGATTTCAAATCGGCCAGCGCATCGAGTTGGTGGTGCCAGCCCCAGGTGCTGCCTATGGACCTGTCCAATGGTATAAAGACGGAGTGAAATTATCTGTGGGCTCAGCCTCACTCGTGATTGAAAGCGCACAGCAAGAGAACTCCGGAGAATACTACGCTGTCGTCCTGAATGAAACTGGTGAAAAACGCTCCACTAACTCGATCCAATTATGGATCGCGAATGCAGTCACTCCACAGTCGATCAACCAATCGACACTGGCACGTATCAGTGCGACCCAGCCATTCTTCACTCTGGGCTTTGTGCTCGAAACGCCGCCAACCTCACTAAAGGTTTATAAAGCGATACTGATTCGCGCCATCGGGCCATCGCTCCGTCGCTTCGGGGTAACCGATTCGCTGACAGCTCCGAAAATTCAGATATTCGATGCGGCGGGGAAGGATGTGACCTCGCAATCACCCTATTGGCCGCTTCCTTCTCAACTTCTACAATTGCAGCAACGAGTCGGAGCCTTTCCCATCGAAACAAACACCGCTGACGTAATCACCGCACAATGGTTGCCCCCTGGCGCTTACACGGTACAGATCTCTTCTGCATCTGGCGGAACAGGTGCGGTCCTGGCTGAAGTCTACGCCTTACCGTAAGACCATTGCAGTAGGCTTGCGGGTGGATTTTCGTTCGCCGGGATTGGCAGCGCGCGTTTCGCCTGCCAACTTGCCGGAATGCCTGAAACCCGTCTCGCCTCCCTGCGCAATGCCTTCGTCACCGGCGTGCTCCTGCTCGCACCGCTCGCTGTCACGTGGATGGTGTTCACCTGGCTCTTCACCACCATCGGCGGGCGCTTCCGCCCGATGTTCGACCCCTACCTGCCGGCGTCGCTGCGCGATCTGGAGATGCTCTGGAACATCCTGAGCACGTTGACCGTACTCGTGCTTATCACCGCGCTCGGCTGGCTCTCGCGTTACGTGCTCGGGCAATATTTCGGTACGCTGGCGGAGCGCTTCATCCTCAGCATCCCCGGCATCAACACGGTTTACACCACGGTCAAGCAGCTCGTGGACACGTTCAGCACGCAAAACCGCAACATGTTTTCCAAAGTCGTGCTCGTCGAATATCCGCGCAAAGGGATTTGGACGATCGGGTTTCTCACCAACAAAACCCAAGGCGAACCCCAGAGCAAAATCGACGGAGAGATCTGGACGATCTTCGTGCCCACCACGCCCAATCCCACCAGCGGCTTCCTTCTCTTCGTGCCACGGCAGGATCTCGTCGAACTCGATATGTCGGTCGGCGACGGAATGAAAATGGTGATCTCCGGCGGCGCCGTCATGCCGCCGATAGCTGCGACCGGTGTGAGCGCGGAGGGCATCTGATCGCGGCCTGCCATGTCCGGCCCGGCAATCCAGACTGACGCGTGCGTGCTGCTCAAACGCCCGCCGGCGGAACAGTTTCAAACGCTCACGGTGTTTTCCGCCGAACACGGCACGTTGACCGCGATGCAACGGCTCACGCACAAAGCAGCCAACGCCAATGTCGCGCTCGATCTCTTCGACGACGCCGCGCTCAGCTTGGAAAGTTCCAACCAGGGCCAGACGTGGTTTGTGCAGGAAGCGCGGGTGGTGGTGCGGCGCACCGCCATCGGGCGCAGTTACGACACGCTCCGCCTCGCCGTCGAATTCACGACCCTGGTGGCCCGCAACCCGGTGCCCTCCGAGTGTCGCACCCGCGTCGCCGCCCTGTTGCGTCAGGCGCTCGACGCCTTCGCCTCAGCCGCCCAACCGGAGCTCGTGCATTTCAAAAGCCTCTATTGCTTCGCGCGTGATGAGGGTTACCCGGTGAAACAAGAATGGCTCCCATCGCTGCCCGACGCCGATCGCACCGCGGCGGCCGAGATGCTGCGCCGTCCGCTAGCCGAGCAAACCATCACGCCCGCGCTCGTCACTCGCCTCCAACGCCGGCTTGAAGACTACCTGCGCGGCCACACTGAAATTCAGTTGGATTAACCGCGCCCGGCGAAAACCACCGATGTGCCGCAACCCCGGCTTTCTTTTCGCGCCGTTCGTGGTTTGGTGGTGACCCCATGCACTTCGATCTCGATGCGCACACCGCGAGCCTGAGTGTCGGCGAGTTTGCCGACTTCACGCTCGGCCCGCGCGACGCCACCGGCGGTCCGCAGGGCATCTGGCGCGCGCAACTCGGCACGCAGTGGCATCGGCAACTCCAGGAACGCACCGCCGCCACGCACCCGGCCGCCACATTCGAGGTGCCCATCCAAGGCCGAGTGTTTCATCGCGGCTGGACGCTCACGTTGACCGGCCGCATCGACCAACTCGTGCCGACCGCCGAGGGCACAATCCTGCGCGAGATCAAAACGATCACCCGCCCCCTCCCCGCCGACGAAGCCGAGCTCCGCGCCGAGTTCCCGAGCTACTTCGTGCAACTCGCCACCTACGCCGCGCTCCGGCGGATCGAGGGCAGCGCGAAACCCGTCGATAATGCCGCCAGCCGACCGGCCTCCCTGCGCCCCGAGCTGGTCTTCGTCGAACTCGCCAGCGGACTCGCCCAAACCGTCGTGCTCACCGCGGCCGACGACGTGTGGTTTCGCACGCAGCTTGAGCGCATCGGCGAATTTCTGGCCGTGCGCCAACGCGCGCGCGAACGCCTGCGCCACCTGCGCTTCCGGCCGCCCTTCGCCGTTTTTCGCCCCGGACAGGAAACCGCCGTGGCCGATTTGTTGGCCGCCATCCAGCAAGGTCGCGCGGCGATCCTCCTCGAAGCACCCACCGGCTTTGGCAAAACCGGCGTGCTCCTCGAAGCCGCGCTCACGCATCTGCGCGCCGGCCACTTCGAGCGCGTGCTCTACCTCACCAGCAAAGCCACCGGTCAGCTCCAAGTCGCGCGTACCCTCGCGGTGATGACAGGCCCAGCGGCCGCCGCATCTGTTCCCGACGAAGGCCACACCCCGGTGGCGGTGTGGCTCGTGCGGCCGAAGTCCGAGCACTGCGTCAACACCACGTTCCACTGCGTGCGCGACTCCTGTGCTTATCTGGCTGACGCCGAGACCCGCTGGCCCCGCAGCGGGCTGGCCCGGTTTTACCTCGACGAAAACGAAGCGCGCGACCTGCCTACGCTCCGCGCGGCGGGCGTCGAGGCGCGCATTTGTCCCTACGAGATCACGCGCGCCGCGCTCGGTTTTAACGACGTGTGGATCGGCGACTACAACTACGTCTTCGCGCCGGCCAATCGCGGGCTATTTTTCGAGCAACCCGGCTTCGATCCGGCGCGCACGTTGCTCATCGTCGACGAGGCGCACAATCTGCCGCCCCGCGTGGCCGACTCTTACTCGCACGTTTTCGCCGCCACCGCTGCCGCCGCCGTGCGCGACGAGTTGCACCGCCTCCACGCCCCCATGCCGCTCGTGCAAGCCTGGGAGCACTGGACGCATTTCCTCGAACACCTCAAACATCACGACGCCCTGCCGCTGGCCGACGAAGACGACGCGCGCCACTTGCTCGAACAAGTCGCCCGGCTCGTCACCACCGTGCCGCTCGACTATGCCGCGCTCGGCCCCGACGCCAGCGCCGGGCTCTGGGCGGTGGCGGCGCTTCACGACGACTTGGCCAACAACGCCACGTTATCCCGCCACTGGTGGAGTCCGCGCGCGGGCGAGCTGGCGATCTCCTGCCTCGATGCCGCACCTGCCATCGGCGCGGCGTTGCGCGAATTTGGCGGCGTGATTCTCGCCAGCGCCACGTTCGGCCCCGAAGGCGAATACGCGCAAAGCATCGGACTCGCCGAGTCAGCGCTGCCCGCGCCAACGTCGCCACCACTGCCAGCATCCGCTCCCGAGCGACTGGGACAGCTCACCAAGCGCGACACGCGCAAACTATTCAAACAAGTGACCAGCGCCGCCGAGCTCCTCAAAATCGAGGAAGCCCGCGCAGCCGCGGCCGTAGCGTGCCTGCGCGCGGGCACGCCGTGGCGCGAACACGCTTACGACGTAGCTTACGATCTGCGCGTCGACACGACCTTCCAGCACCGCGCCCGACATTTTGCCACCACCGCCGCGACCATTACCGCGTTGTGCAACGCCGCCCGCCAGCGCCTGAGCGCTGCGCCGCAAAGCCCAGCTACACCCGATTGCGGCCAGGCAGTCGTCGCCTTTTTCCCCAGCTACGCGTACGCCGAGGCGATTCGCCACGAGTTGGAGGCGCAAGGCTCGCCGGTGCGCGTTGCTCTACAACAGCGACTCAAGGATCTCGGCGCGCAAGCCGAGTGGGTCGAAGCCTCGCTCACCGCGGCCGACGTGCTGTTTCTCGTGCTCGGTTCGAGTTTCGCCGAGAGTATCGACGCGCTCGGCGGGCGGGTGTCGCATGCGCTGGTGGCCGGCCCGGCCCTGCCCGAGGTCAACGCGGTGCAGCACGCGCGCATGGCCGCACTTTCCTCGCTCGGCCGCGAGGCAGCATTTCGGCGCGTCTACCAAATCCCCGGCATGCAAAAAGTAAACCAGGCCTTGGGCCGGCTCGTGCGCGCCCCGGGGCAGCGCGCGCGCGTCCTGTTGCATTGCCGCCGCTTCGCCGAACCGAGCTATAGTGAACTGCTCGCCGACGACTATAAGCGCGGTCAGGCTTTGTCCGACGATGCCGCGCTCACTGCTTGGTTGACGTCAAACGCGACCGCAGAAACGCCCCCGCCTCTTGCAAGCCACTAGCCGTAAAACCGGGAAATTTTCCCGGTTTTGCCCTATGGTTTTCCCTTTTCTAGATTGCGCCGGGCCCTCAGAGATTTCGCGCGCCATTTCTCCACGTCTATGGCGCGCCCACTAACCATGCCCTTCTACCCATCTGCGCTTCGCTGCGCCTGTCGCTCCATTCTTACCTTGCTCATCGCCGGCCTGCTTCTGGCTGGCATCTGCAATCACGCCCATGCGCAGTCGCCGATGCTTTTCATGTTTCTCGGGCTGACCGGCTATCAGCAAAACTCGGCAACCACTTTTTCGAGCTCCTCGCCAACAGTCGCCATCGGCCAAGCTTATTATATGAGCTCCATGCGTGGCGCCACGGTTGATTTGCGCACACCGTTAGGCCAGCGATTCTACTTCCAGCCCTACGAGGACGATCTGTTCATGTATATGAACTCGTCCTCAAGTTTCGCGAACTTCGAGGCGCGGTTTCCGATAGGCACGTACACGCTCACGACTACCAACGCCAGCGGGCATTCCGCCACGCTCGATTTCACGATCGCATCGCGGGCCGCCATCCAGCCCATCCGCATCACCAACTATGACGAGCTGCAAAACGTAGCCACTGCTGCTGTCACCATCCGCTGGCCTGCAATTTCCGGAGCCAATGCTGACGACTATTTTTCCTTTGATATCGAGAGTGCAACCGGAGCCACCCTCTACGAAGCGCCAGATAGCCTGACTGCGCTGGCGACCGAAATCACCGTCCCTAATCTACCACGCAACCAACAACTCTGGGGGACCATCAGTTACGCCAAAACCCAATACACCACCAACTCGCTCTCAAATTACATTGCCACCGGCTACGGCGTAACGACGCGCTTCCCCATCAAGCTCGCGCCACTCGATACCACCCCGGCTTTTCGCCTGACCACTCAACCGCTTTCGCAAACTGTCGCCCGCGGCGCCAGCACTGACTTCAGTGTCAGCGCAGTGGGCACCGGGCTAACCTATCAATGGTCCTTCAACGGCGTCGCCACGCTGGGCGCCACCAAGTCGAGTTACACCATTCCCAGCGCCAGTCTCGCGCAAGCCGGCCGTTACAGCGTCACCGTGCGCAATTCCAGCGGCGCCAGCCTCACCAGTCAGACCGCCACGCTCACGGTGGTCGACAAGGCTGAACCCGGCCAATTGATGAATCTGTCCGTGCGGACCAACGCCGGCACCGGCTCCAATTCGCTCATCGTCGGTTTCGTAACCGGCGGAGCTGACACAGCCGGGAAAACCCCGTTGCTCATCCGCGTATCAGGTCCCGCACTCACCGACTTTGGTGTACCCGGCGCACTACCCGACCCCAAGTTGAGTGTGGTAAACAACGGCACGACCATCGCCAGCAACGATGACTGGGGCTCCGGCGGAGCGGCGCTCCTAGCCACCTGCAAAAGCGTCGGCGCATTTGATTTCCCCACTGGGTCAAAGGATGCCGCCACCACCGGCGATTTCTCCGGCAATGTTTACAGCATCATGGTCAACGATGGGCAGGGGCGCAGCGGCACCGCCCTGGCGGAAATCTATGACGCCTCAAAAACCGCCGGGGTGCCCCGCCTTATCAACGTCTCAGCCCGCGCCCAAGTGACTGCGGATAATCCGCTGATTGCCGGCTTCGTCATCGATCGCGGAGCAACCTCGCGCACGGTGTTGATCCGGGGCATCGGCCCGACCTTGCGCAATTTTGGTGTGACGGATGCATTAACCGACACCCGCATCACGCTCTATCGCGGCGACACCGCGGTGTATGAAAACGACGACTGGGGGACCGCCAGCAACGCCGCGCAAGTCACCGCCACCTCTACGCAAGTCGGCGCCTTCACGCTATCCCCGACCACCAAGGATGCGGTGTTATTGGTCAGCCTGCCGCCCGGCAGCTACAGCGCCCAAGTCAGCGGCACCGGAAGCGCCACCGGCGTGGCGCTCGTGGAAATCTACGAAGTGCCGTGATCCCGATTCCATCAGAAAAGCGCATTTATACTGAGCCAGCTTTAATCACCTCCGTTTTCCTATTATGAAATATATACGCCGCCCGTGGCTGAGTGTCAGCCTACTCCTCATCGCAGGCATTGGACTCTGGTACTTCGCCTCGCTCCAACGCGCCGACAAAACAACGCGTCTGCCGACAGCATCAGTACCGTCGGTCAAGCCAGAGAGCACGGTGCCAACCACAACCGCCAAAGCCGACGTCAATCCCTCCTCATCTGTCGGCGAAAAACAATCGGCGCAATCGCGTCAACGCGCAGCATTGATCCAACCCATCGCCAAGTTCGATGACTGGTTCACTGCCCAACGCCGAGGCGCACAACCCGACGTCACTACAGGCCAGCAACTGGCGCGAGCCCGCCGCGCCGCCATGAAAGAACTCATCGCCCTCGATCCGCGCGCAGCCCTCGCGCACGCGGTCCCGCGCAGTCTACGCTCCGAATTGCCGAAGGAAATCGTGGCCCAGCTCGAAATCCCCATCGATGCCTTCGGCGAGTATCAAGTGATCGCAATCGACGGCGATGGCGTCGCTGCGCTGGAACGCGCGGCCATTATCGGCAATCAGCGTTATCAATCCTTCACCTATGGGCGACGCCTCGAGATCTCGAGCAAGAGCCGTCTGCCAATCCACGGCATCGCCATCGACGACCGCCTAGCCATCGCTGAGGAGCCCTACCGCCGACTGGAGCCGGCCGAGCAGAGCAATCGCAATGAGCAGCCCGACGGCATTTCCCTCGCCGTGGGCGATGAGGTACATTCCTTCGCCAGCAGCAGCGATTTCACGAAATGGAAATCGGCGGTTATCATTGCCGAAGCGACACTGGGGCCTGATATGCCGTCGACAAAACAACCGACGGCAGCATTCCCCGCGGGCTGGACGACCGGTGAAAAAACCGTGCTGTGGATTCGCGCTGAGTTTTCGGACAATCCCGGATTGCCCGCCACCGATGCCCAGATCGACGCCACGATGGCCACCGTGAACCAGTTCTACCTCGATGTCTCTGGTAATCGAAGCTCGTTCAAAACCACGATCATGCCAGTGGGCTTTCGGCTTGCACAGACCCAAAGCTACTACAACGCCAACCCAAATCTATATCAGGATATCAGCACAGACGCACTACAACAGGCCCGCAGTTATGACGCAGCCCAAGGCGGCACGGGGAAGTACAATCCCGACCGCTATGATCGCTGGATCGTGATTTTCAAAAAATGTAACGGCTTTGCTTTTCTAGTGGATGGGAAAACCTCGCTATGGGCTGGACGCGGCGCAGTTGGCAGCAAGGGACTTTGGCTCAACGGATACTACGATACCATCACAGTGGGGCATGAACTGGGCCATAATCACGGGCTCCGCCATTCGCATGCTTGGAAGCCAACGGGAGCATCAACGATAAGCCCTGGCACTCATGTCGAGTACGGCGACACGTTTGATGTCATGGGAGCATGCTACAGCATGCCGGCGGGCCATTTTAATACCAAGCAAAAGGAGAACCTGCTTTATCTCGACTCAGCCAAATTTACCACAGTCACTACGTCCGGCACATATCGAATCAACCGACATGACCACCGCGATGCAGGAGGCGTGCAAGCGCTGAAGATTGCCGCCGGTTCTGCTTACGAATACCTCTTAGAGCATCGCCAGCAGACTCCCCGCACGCCCTTCTCCTACACCAGTCGAGTACAGTCAGGCGTGCAATTGCGCTGGAGCAAACGCCCCAGTTTCACTTCCGGTACCGGCACCTATCTGCTCGATCTGACGCCCACTTCGACAGGTGGTATGGAAGACGGTTCATTGCCCATTGGTGAAACCTTCACCGATCCAGACTATGGCATAACCATCGCACCAGTGGCGAATGGCGGCACAGCTCCATCAGAATGGATCGATATTCAAGTAACATTCGGCGCATCAGGGACCAACCGAAATCCATCGATATCCGCCGATGCTCCCACTGGACCACTGAGGGTACGAACTGACATCACGTTCACTGCCTCGGGTACAGATCCGGATGGCGATAAGGTCTATTTCCGCTGGAACTTCGGCGATGGGCAGATCAATCCCAATACAGCTACGGTAAGCCACCGGTGGTTACAGGGAGGCAAATACACGGTGCAATGCACCGCGTTGGACGGCAAAGGCGGTTTTGCCAACAAGTCTTTCGACGTTGTCATCGAAGATCCTCTTCAAACATGGACCCGCCGAGCGGAAGGACTCAGTACTTCGAATCTTTACAGCATCGTTTACGCTGACGGGCAATTCGTGGCCGCTGGATCATCCGGTACACTGATGACATCTTCCGATGGGATATCATGGACGCGCAATCAACCGTTTAACAGTCATACATACTTGGCGATCTCTCATGGTAATTCCGCCTATGTTGCCGTCGGTTACAGTCTCGATCTGACCACCGGGAATTATTTGAGCGCCATCGTCCGATCACTCGATGGCGTAACTTGGACAAATCAATCACCTACTGGAGTGAACTCACAATTGCGAGGCGTGACCTATGGCGGAGGGAAATTTGTCGCCGTCGGTCGTGGTGGTGTAATCTACAAATCTAACGATGGCATAGAATGGTCATCCGTCACCTCTGGCACTACCAAAGATCTGATGGTAGTGAATTACAGCAATGGAAGATTTGTTGCCGCCGGCTCGCTTGGCACGATCCTCACGTCTACCGACGGCTTGAGCTGGACCAACCAATCTGTCGTCAGTTCCTACACTTTCTACGGCGTCGCACATCGCAATGGTCGATGGCTGGTTTCCATGGGATACGAAGCTTGGGCCTCGACTGACACGCTCACTTGGTCGGCCAGCGATATCCAAATAGCTAATGGCGACGATGCCTATTATTATTCATTGGCGACAGCGCCACAAACTGCGGTACTGATCGCGCCAGCCGCAGAAGACCGCGTCCTCTTTTCCGAAAACGGCATCTATTGGGCCGACGCTGCGATTGTTTCCACACCAACAACAACCGGGGCTTTTCTGGCCGCCGTCGAAGGAAATGGCACCATCGTTGTGGTAGGGTCTGGGGGGCGCATATATCAGGCTGGGACCCCGCGGTTGACAGCGCCTACGTTTGCCTCAGCAGAGACATTGACTCGAGGCCTTTCGGTAGGGCAACCGCTGGCATTGCCTACCCTCTCAGCCGGCTATTCCCGCGTCCAAATGTTCATCGATGGCAATGCCGTTGCCGAAAAGAGCACCGCCAATGCCACCTTTTCCTGGATTCCCTCGAAGTTTGGTTCCTACAGACTCTCTCTGGTTGGCACCACTGCAACAGGCGAAACTCTTACCACACATCAAAGAGTCACTGTTGGCCTGTTCGATTGGCGCTGGCAAAGCCCCAGCCTCAGCGGAAACACGCTTCGCGCTGTCACCCGCGCGCTCAACCGTTGGTGGGCCGTGGGAGAATTCGGCACCGTCCTTAGTTCAGTCGATGGCGCATCATGGACCATCCCAACTCTGCCCCTCACTTCACGTATCGAACATCGAGGTCTGGCCAGCGACGGGAAACGCCTCGTGCTCGCAACCTACGCCTATGAAAGTTCCTCCAGCAGCTATAAAATGCCACTTTGGACAACGACGGATGGCGAACGCTGGCAGGGCATCGCCGCGCCCAACGGGGTATCTGGATTAAACGCCATCACCTATAACGGAAACCTTTGGTTGGCCGTCGGCAATTTCGGTGCCATCTGCACCTCCACTGACGGCGTCATCTGGACAGGCCGAATCACCGAATTCTCTTCGTCGCTTTACGCTCTGGCGTATGGCAACGGCCTATGGGTGGCGACCGGTAGTAGCGGCACAATCATCACCTCTTCGGATGGCACGACGTGGACCGCCGCCACCGTAACCGGTGCCAGTACCTCCACCTCATTCAATGGCGTGGCCTTTCTCAACGGTCGCTGGGTCGCGACTGGATTATCGGGCATCATTTACACCTCCACAGATGGGAAAACATGGACATCCACCTCGTCCGGAGTGACGAATGCCCTCTACAGCGTCAGTGTAATTTCCGGGCAATATGTCGTGACTGGATCCGCAGGCACCATCCTGACATCCACCGATGGCCAGACATGGAAACCTGTGGCCAATGCCCGTAAGGCATCGCTCTATGCGGTGGCTCAAAGCGGCACTCAGTATATCGCAGTGGGACAAGCCGGAGAAATTCAGACTGGCGATTCACTTGCAACGCTGACCGCACGCGACACCAGTGTTCGAACCAACACAAACGTACTCCTCGCCGACGACAGCCAGGTGCTCTCAGCTCATTACGTAACTGATCCGATGAGCGGCGGGACCATCGCACCTATTGCCACTCGCAAGATCGGTGAGGCATGGTTGCCCGGTAAATTCGACGTCGGCAACGCGCTCTCCGCATATGGGCTGACCCGCGGACAAAGTCTCTACGTGGCCGTGGGCAACAATGGCGTGGCCTACACATCTACCGACGCCCGCACTTGGATTACACGCTCTACCGGGAGTACAGTTGCGCTCTACTCGGTCGCAGCAAGCAACACCCAATTCGCCGCAGTTGGCGTTTCTGGACGCATCGCCACCAGCTCCGATGGAGCCACATGGACAGCACGCACAAGTGGCATAACCACCAACCTCAACACCATCTCCTACGGCAATCAACGCTTTGTCGCAGCTGGCGATGGTGGCATCATCCTGTCCTCAGACAACGGCACGGATTGGACAAAACGCGCCTCCGGTGTGACCACGAAACTTCGGTCCAGTACATGGTACGAGGGTCCTGGTTTCGTGATCGTAGGTGATAGCGGCGCCGTCCTTACCTCTATCGATGGTGTGACATGGACCAAACAATCGACCGGTGGCACCGACACCTTGATAGCAGTGACAGCAACGCAATTGGGCCTAGTGGTCACCCAAGGCGTCACCACCTATGATCGCGCCTTTCTCTCCAATGACGGCAAGAACTGGATTCTTACGTCATTCCCCACTGGTAATCTTTACGCATTGTCGAGCAACAGCACCACCATCTGGGCAGCATCTTCCGACGGACGCCTGCTTACCCACTCGATAGCCGTCGCCTCCTCGCCGATCAGCATCGCCACGCAGCCGACCGCCAATTCCATTCGCGAAGGCGAAGGCATCAACCTGTCAGTACAGGCGACCGGCATCTCCAGCCTCACCTATCAATGGTACCGTGATGGACAACCGTTACCCGGTGCCACCAACTCAAACTTCTCACTCGACGCATGCAAAGCTGCAGATGCCGGAACATATTCCGTCCTCATTAGCGATATCGCGGGCAATCAGAAACGCAGTGCAGAGACAGTGCTCAATGTCATCACCCTAAACACCGCCGGCCGCCTGACCAATCTGTCCATCCGCACTGGTTCGGGCACAGGCGATCAAATGCTCATCGTCGGTGTCTCCATTGGTGGCGCCAATACTGCGGGGAATAAGGCTCTGCTAATTCGCGGTATCGGACCGACCCTTGGTCTTTTTGGCGTACGGGGCGCGCTCTCCGACCCACAGCTCAAGCTCCTGCAAGACGGCCGCGAAATCGATAGCAACAACGACTGGGGTGGCGCTACCACACTACGCGCCGCCTTTGGCAGCACAGGAGCGTTCGATATCGATGGAGTCAGCAAAGATGCCGCTTTGCTTGCAGATTTGTCGACGGCATCCTACACGGTCCAGCTCTCCGGCAATGGTGGGACCACCGGCATCACTCTCGCGGAAATCTATGACGCTACGCCATCCGCCAATTTTCTATGGACCACGCCTCGGTTGATTAATGCTTCTGCGCGCACCCTTGTCGGGGCGGGCGACGACATTCTCATCGCAGGATTTGTCGTCGGAGGATCAACCAGCAAAAAAATCTTGGTTCGCGCCATAGGTCCCACCTTGGGTGGCTTTGGTGTCAGCGGCGCGCTCTCTGACCCTAAGCTTGAAGTGCGCAACGGCGACACCAAGGTTGGCGAAAACAACGACTGGAGCGGCACCGATGCACTCAAAACCGCGTTTACCGCCACCGGTGCATTCACCATATCCGATAACAGCAAAGATGCTGCCATCGTGCTCGATTTGCCCCCCGGCAGCTACACGGCACAGGTAAGCGGCGTCAATGGCACCACCGGCGTCGCGCTCGTGGAAATTTACGAAGTACCGTAATCGGAGTCACTGGCAACACCTGCTGGACGGGGATTTGCCTGGCGAGCACGCAAATCCCCGCGCCAAATGATATCGGAGTTGCACGGTGCCCGCCGGCTACGGCAATGTTGCGGCTTACTTTCTCGCTTCATTTACCGTCTCCAACGCTTCCGCCCATGCTTGCCCGCCAACGTTATCTCGCGGCCGTCAACCGCCAGCCGACTGATCGTCCGCCCTTCGATTTGATGGGCACCGCCTGCGGGCTCACCGATGGCACCTTTGCCCGGGTGAAAGCTTTGCTGGGCGTGACCAGTCCCGACCGCCAGTTTCGGCGCGGGCAAAACGTGGGCCGCTACAACGCCGAGCTCCTCGCCGCCCTCCAGATCGACGCCCGCCGCGTCTGGCTGCGTCAGTTGCCGGAAACCGAGCCACCGGCTGCGGGTGGTCGTTTTGCCGACGACTGGGGCATTGAGCATGAAAAATGCGGCAACCATTTCCAACAAGCGAGCTGGCCCCTGCGCGATGCTGGCCTGCCGGAGATCGAGCGTTTCACCGTCTCGCATCTGAGCGATCCGCGTCGCACCGCCGGTCTGCGCGAGGAGGCGGCGCAGTTGCGCCAGCAGGGCGCCAACGCCGTGATCGGCCGCTCAGCCACGCTGGGATTTTTCGAAATCGGCTGCGCGCTGCGTGGCATGGATCAATACCTGATGGATTTGATCGAGAGCCCAGAGATCGTCGAGGCGTTGAACGAAAAAATTCTCAACTACCAGATGGAGCTCTACGGCGCCTACCTCGACGCCTGCGGCGAATATCTCGACGTGATCGAGACTGGCGATGACTACGGCAGCAGCACCGGCCCGCTCGTGTCGCCCGATTGTTTCCGCCGCCTGCTCAAGCCATACCGGGCGCATATGAACGCGTTTCTCCGGAAAAAGGCGCCGCACATCCGAATCTTTCACCACACCTGCGGCAATGTGCGCCTGCTGTTGCCCGACCTGATCGAAACCGGGATCGATGTGCTCAACCCCATCCAACCGGTGCCCGGCATGGAGCCGGCACTACTCGCGCGTGAGTTCGGCCGCGATATTTGTTTCCATGGCGCGGTGGACACCATCGGCACGTTGCGCGGCAGTGTGGCGCAAGTGCGCGAGGCGGTACATCGCCTCTGTGCGGATTTCGCCGGCGCTTCTTGGATCGTCGCCCCCGCCAATCATCTGCAGGACGACATCCCCGAGCGCAACGTGGTCGCGCTGTTCGAAGCCGTGCAGGAATTCCACCGCAAATAAGCGGTGTTGGTCCGCGCGGAGCGGCTCAAACCGCCTGTTTCTTCACGCGACTGATCTGTTGCTCGTAGAGATTGCTACCGATGGCGATGAAGTCGGCGCGGCAGGCGGCGACAAATCCCGTGACCGCTTCCCCCGTCAAATTATTCCGTCGCACAAACGCGGTGTCCGGCAAACTCGGCACGCTGTACTCGGTGGCGAGCACCGCAAACGACAGCCCCAAAGCCGGTGGCAACACCGTCGAGGTAAAATTCAACGCCTCGCCCAGCCAGCCGGCTTCCGCACTGCTATCCTGATCTTGGGCCGCCACTGCGCGGATCATCTCGTCGGGGAAGCCCCAACGCTGCAGCAGGAGTGAGCCGGCGTAGCCTTGAACAAAACCCACCTGTTCGCGTTCCCAGGCCGGCAAAGCCACGACTCCGTTCCACACATTGGTCATATCGCCATCGCGGAGACATTGATCGACGGCCAGCCGGCCGATGAAGCGAAGCAGTCCAGCTGTGTGCGCCTCCTCCGGATCGCCACCGCGGGTCGCTTTCGCCAGCTTTTCGAGAAACAAGCCGTTGAACAAACTCTCCGCCCAAAAATCATCAGCGCCGATCCGGTAGCAGCTGAGACTGCGAGCCGACATGATGTGCCCAACAGACAAATTGAGCAGCCGCACCCCCTCCCGAAACCCGATGCGTTGCAAAGCGCGATCCAGCGACGACACCCGTTCGCCGATGCCGTAAAACGCGCTATTGGCTCCGCGGATCACGTCAGCAGCCAACGCCGGATCACTGCGGATTAATGTGGCGATGTCGGCGATGTCGGACTCGGGGTCGTTGAGCAGCACCAGCGCTTTGCCGAGGACTCGCGGGGCCGGGGTGAGCCGCTCGATCTGGGTTATCGCCGCGAGCAGTTTTTCGTGGTTAAGCGTCATGAGTCGGGGGGATTCGGTAACCAAAGCAGACCCTTTTCCACCGCACCTCGGACAACATCCGGGGTCATGGCGCAGCGGAGAGGATGCACCGCAAAGGTGGGCAGGAGGACGCCCCGAGGCAACCGCGTTTATTCGCCGCCCAGGCAGGCGGACTCGGCCGTTCCAATTGCTACCAGAGCCGATCTGTTTGTTTTACCGCGTGGCCGGAATCAGACGAAACTCGAACTGCGAAAAATAGGAGAGCAGCTCGTTGAACAGTTCGTCGGTGATATGGGGCAGCTTCATCCGCAAATCGAGCAGCACATCGCTGGCCTTGAGTATGCCTGACGACAGCGGCTCGGTACGCGGCTCGGTGACCTCCAGCGGTGGTGCTATGCGCAACTCCACCGTCGACGAAACATCTTCTTCACTGGTTTTCCGTGGCTCGACGCCGATGAAACGGCCCTCGCGCACATCCAGCCCCTTGTTGCTGTGCACCTCGTTCGTTTTCCGCTCGAAGTAGATCAGCCGGCAAGTGGGTTGTTCGAGCCGCATCAGCTTTGGGATCTCGTGCAGGAAGGAGATGTACGCCAGACTCCGGTCGCGACACGCGCTGAGGAACAACATCGTCGCCTCCGGTCCGCCCATGCAGGAGTTGAAGAAAATATCCCGCCGCAGGAAATCGTTGTGATAACAAGAGCTGGTCGGGATGCGCGAAAACGGGATGCGCACGGTCGTGCCCGATTGCACCACATCGCCCATTTCTTCGTACCCGCCGTAGGAAACAGACTGCTCCAGCATTTTTTCCAGCACGGCCTCCGACGGACGGAACGGATCGTGATAACGGTGAATCTGCACCTGCTGCCGGCGCATGTCCTCCAGACTATGCGCCCGCAGTCCTTGATGAACCAGCACCAAGCCTTTGCTAGGGATTGTCACAATCTCTGTCGCCGTGGCGTATGCCCGTGTCCAGATCGCTGACGTCGGATTGGTCGCCCACAGCCGGGCGATATCGGGCAACAATGCAGGCGTGAGCTTGTGGGAAAAAATGGTCTCCAGCGCATTGAGCACGACTGGTTCAGCATGCGCCTCGACTATCGGCCGGTCCTTCTCCGCAGCATAATCATGAACGCGTCCTACGACCGCGGCATGAGTTGAAGGTGGTCTCGCTTCGATTGAGTTCATGGTGGGTCTCCCGGGTACGGTGGCTGTTTCGATTTCGGGTCGAGGTCTGGGCGATTTGGCGAAGGAGAGTGCTGAAAATTTTTCGACGCCACCGCAGACTGGGCGATGGCGTCGACTCCGGCTAAGGAGCTGGCTGATTATCTTCGATTATCGACTCCGATCCAGCTTGCTTTAACCCACTTCGGAGTTTTTTGACAGGAAAGTTTCCCATCGAATTTGTCAGGAAACCCTGACTTTCTCCTGTAAGAAATGCCCACGGCAAACAGAGCCATTTTCCCCTGGTAAAAAAGTCGTCAGATAAATTCTGGCAGGACTGCATGGTAACATGGACCACTAAAGCGCATTCGGCGGCATTCCTCCGTACAAGGGCCCAACTGCATTCTGTAACTCCTTTTATTCGCGAGAAACTTCCTCCTGCCGGCGGGTAAAACATGCGCCGGGGTATGCGATCAAAGTTGCCGACCTGCATGGAAAAGCCCGGTTCTCAGTGAGAAGCCGGGCTTTTGCAAATTCCTGGCGCACCCATAGGGAGTCGAACCCCAAACCTTCTGATCCGTAGTCAGATGCTCTATCCAATTGAGCTATGGGTGCGTGAAGGAGCGGGAGAAGAAGCAAGGATCGGGCGCGAAGTGCAAGCGCGAATTTTCAGTGTTCCCCACAACCACCGCCCACACGTCCTTCGGCACACCGCGCATGCCCCCAGGCACGATCTCGATCCGCGGGAGCAACAGCCAACGGAGCGCACCTTCCATCAAAAGAGCGAGTACGTGATTGACGACACAATCTATCTCCGTCGTGATGCGGAAACTATGCACAGACTCATGATGGCAATCATGTTCTGCCTGATGGTTACCCCCGCTCTTCCGGCCCCCGCGGAGCAGACTCCGGCCAAAGATGCTTGGAAACTCGTCTGGTGGGACGAATTCAACGACAAACGCCTCTCGCTTCACAAGTGGAACATCCTCACCCGCGAGCGCAGCAAACATAACGAGCTCCAGTACTACGTCCCCGACGACGTGTATCTAGAAAATGGTTGCCTGCGTCTACGCAGCCAGAAACGCGACTTTGGCCCGATGCACTTCACCAGCGGGCGCATCGATACGAGCGGCAAGTTCGCGCCTGTGTACGGCCGCTTCGTGATTCGCGCCCGGTTGCCCGGTGGCAAAGGCCTCTGGCCCGCGCACTGGCTCTACCCGCAAAATCGCAACTGGCCGATGGAGATGTCCATGTTGGCCGCCGTGGCCGCCGGAAACGAAAAACTCATCCCGGAAGAACGTCCGTGGTACACCGAGATCGATATCATGGAGTTTCTCGGCCACGAAAAGAGCATCGTTTACGGTACGCTGCATTTTTACTCCTTCGAAGGACAGAAACGCAGCAGCTCGGGCAAAACTGCAGTCAGCACCGTCGACTACACCCAGGACTTCCATCTCTACATTTTGGAATGGGAACCCGATGCGCTCCGTTGGTACGTCGACGACAAACTGATTCACACCACGACGGAAGGCGTGCCGCACGCCCCGCATTACTTGATTTTGAACACCGCGGTGGGCGGCGGCTGGCCGGGCAATCCAGATGCGACCACCCAATTCCCGCAGTTCCACGACATCGACTACGTCCGCATTTACCAACGGGAGAAATATTTCGCGCGCTAAACAAGCGCACCGGCTAAGCAGCGGGGGCACTCTCCCGCTGCTCACAAAACGCCTGCCGTCGTTTCAAAACAAGTGACGGCCTCCGTAAGCGAGCAACAGATCTGGGTCTCATCAATCGTCGTCGCCACCGTGATTGGCGGTGCGGGGAGTGAAGACCTGTCCCGTTAACGCGGCAAATTTCTCCTCGAAGTCGGCCTTTTGCAGCGCGGCGATCACTTCGTCGATATCGCCCTCCATCGCCTGTGGAAGATTGTAGAGCGTGAGGCCGATGCGATGGTCAGTCAGACGATTTTGCGGAAAATTGTAGGTGCGGATGCGTTCGCTGCGATCACCGGTGCCAATCTGACTGCGCCGCTCGGCGGCATACTTGGAGCGCTCTTCCTCCTCTTTCTGTTTCAGCAACCGTGAGCGCAACACGGCCATGGCGCTTGCCTTGTTCTTTTGCTGCGAGCGTCCGTCGGCACAAAAAACCATGAGCCCGGTCGGCTTGTGGATGATGCGGACGGCGGAGTCGGTCGTATTAACCCCCTGCCCGCCCGGACCGCTGGCGCGTTGCACCGTGATGTCGAGATCTTGCGGATTGATGTCGATGTCGACTTCCTCCGCTTCGGGCAGCACGGCCACCGTCACGGTCGAGGTGTGAATGCGACCGTTGGCTTCGGTGACGGGCACGCGTTGCACGCGATGCACGCCGCTCTCGAACTTGAGCTGACGATAGACGTTTTGCCCCGTGATAAGAAAGATCGCCTCTTTCACGCCGCCGCGCTCGCTGGCGCTGGTGCTGATCGGCTGCACTTTCCAGCCGCGCGCGTCGGCGTACTTCATGTAGAGCCGCGTAAGTTCGGCCGCGAACAGCGAGGCTTCGTCGCCACCGGTGCCGGCGCGGATTTCCATGACAGTGTTGCGCGAATCGACCGGCTCGGGCGGAATCATCGCGGTAAGCACGGTCTGGAACAGCGCGGCGCGGCGCTGCACGAGCGCGGGCAATTCGGACAGGGCCAGTTCGCGAAATTCGGGGTCGGCCGCCGGATCTTTTCCCATCGCCTGGGCTTCCGCGATCTCCTGCTCGGTCTTGGCGAACGCGCGGTAATTGCCAAGCAACTGCCCCAGACGCTGGTGCTCACGCGTGACGTCCGCGGCCCGGCGGGGATTGGCGTAAAAAGCGGGCGACGCCATCTGCGCATCGAGTTCGTCGAAGCGCAGCTGAAACGGAGCAATGTCGGGAAGGTTATCCATGAGAAAAAGAGCGAAAGCGTGGAAGATTTGGGCGTTGCATGAGCCGCGGCGAGCGGCTTGTGTCCGGGCATATTCGCCCGGCTAGGCGGTGTGCCTAGCGATATTGATCTGCAATGCCTACGACGCTTTTCACTCAGAACATCATCGCCTGCATCTGGGATTTCGACAAGACCTTAATCCCGGATTACATGCAGTCTCCGCTGTTTCGGCGCTTTGGCGTGAATGAATCCAACTTCTGGGCCGAAGCCAACGGGTTGACCGAGGCGTACCGGAAACGCGGTTACCACATCTCCGGCGAAATCGCGTACCTGAACCACCTGCTGACTTACGTGCTCGCCGGGCAGATGCCCAAGCTCAACAACCGCGTGCTGCGCGAGTGCGGCGGCGAGATCAAGTTCTACCCCGGCCTGCCGGAGTTTTTCGAGAAGAGCAAAACGTGGATGCGCGAGAAACCCGAGTACCAGAAGCATGAGATGCAACTGGAGCACTACATCGTGAGCACCGGTCTCGCCGAGATGATCCGCGGCAGCGCGGTGGCCAAAATCGTGGATGGCATCTGGGGCTGCGAATTCGTTGAGAATCCATTGCAGCCCGGCTTCCTAAAGCAGAAGGAATTTGAACTCACCGCCGAAGCCGAGATCGCCCAGATCGGGCTGGTGATCGACAACACCACCAAGACGCGCGCGCTGTTCGAGATCAACAAGGGCACGAACAAAAACCCGGCGATCGACGTCAACTCCAGCATCGCCCCGGAAGACCGGCGCATCCCGTTTCAGAACATGATTTATATCGCCGACGGTCCGAGCGATATTCCGAGCTTCTCGGTGGTGAAGAAAGGCGGCGGCAAAGGCTATGCCGTGTACAATCCCGCCCGCTCCGAAGAATTCGCGCAAAACGACCGGCTGCGCTCGGCCGGGCGAATCGACCATTACGGCCCGGCGGATTACACCGAAGGCAGTACAACGTGGCACTGGCTGCGGATGCACATCCAGGGAATTTGCGACCGCATTGTGGCCGACCGCGAAGCAGCCGTGGCCCAGCGCGTTTCCCGCCCCCCGCGGCACTTGAACGCCTCGCCCGAGGAAGAGGCCGCCAAACGCGCCGCCAAGCAACCCAAGCAATCAGAGTTTCTCTAGCCGACAAGGGAGAAGCACTCTGGCCAAATTACGTCGCACCTATTTTCCACATTCCAATTCCATGCGAGTCCCAGGCACCGTCAGTTCCATTCTCACTCACAAAAAGGCCTCTACGTGCTGGCCCATTTCTCCCGATGCCACAGTCTTCGAAGCCGTCCGTATGATGGCGGAGAAAAACATCGGCGCTTTGCCGGTGATGGATCGGGGCAAGATGGTTGGCATCATCACTGAGCGCGATTACTCCCGCAAAATCGTCCTGCGCAACCGCACCTCCAAAGACACTTTGGTCCGCGACATCATGGCGACTACGGTGATTACGGTCACGACCCATGACGCCGTGAGCGATTGCTTCAGACTTATGACCGAGCATCGCGTGCGGCACCTCCCCGTGGTCGAAAAAGAGCAGCTCATCGGCATCGTTTCGATCGGCGACTTGGTCAACTGGGTCATCTCCGCCCAGAGCGCCACCATCGACAACCTCGAAGGCTACATCAGCGGGCGCTACCCGGGCTGAGCCCACTGCTTCACCACGTCTGCCTCACTGCAGCCGCGAGCAAATCCGACCCGGCCCGCAGTGCCTCGGTTAACGGCAGCGTCGCTGGCGTAATGGCGTGCAACCGCAACCCCGAGGACTCCGCCACCGCAACTTGTCCGGCAAACACGTGCACCTGTTTGCCCAAGGCCAATGCGCGTGCCGCCACTGCTCCCGGGCCTTTGCCCTGAAGCGAACTGGCGTCGAAACGGCCTTCGCCCGTAATTACCAAATCGGCGGCGGCCAAGCGCGCATCCAAGTCCAACCAGTCAGCCACCAGCGTCGCGCCGGGTATAAGCCGCGCTCGCGCCGCACACAACAGCCCAAAGGCGATGCCCCCGGCCGCGCCCACGCCCGGTTCGCTGAGCAGCGATTCCGGTTGTCCGCAATGAATGCGCAATCGCTCTGCTTGCGTCGCGAGCGCGCGCTCCATCGCGGGAAGATCGGCGGCGCGCAGTCCCTTCTGCGGACCGTAGACCGCCGAGCAGCCATTGCTGCCGAGCAGCGGATTCGTCACATCGCAGGCAATGCACAGCGCGGGGAAATCCGCGGGTACCGAACCGGTCACGGCGGCGATCTGGGCCCAAGTTTGCGGTGTCGGCACGGCCACACGCACGCCATCGGCTCTTTTAAAATTTAGGCCCAACGCGGAAAGCGCGCCGAGTCCGAGCTCGTTGGTCGCGCTGCCCCCGACGCCGAGCAGGATTGCCTTGGCGCCAAGATCGCGAGCCGCGAGCAGGAGCTGTCCCGTACCCAACGTGGTTGTCTGCCACGGATCGCGTTCCACCGAGGACAACAACGCCAAGCCACTCGCCGCGGCCATTTCAATCACAGCAATCCGCGTGGCAGGCTCTGCGGCCAACGCCGGCAAAGCCAGCGCTCGTCGCGCGGCGGCGGGAATGTTCTCCGCTGACACCAAACCCAACGTGGCGACCACCTGAGCACCGCGTGGGCCCATGACCGAGAAACGATGCAATTCGCCGCCCGCTGCGCGGGTAAGAATCTCAGCGAAACCTTCTCCGCCGTCGGCCAACGGACACAGATCCAACTGCCAGTCGCGCTGCCGTTCCGACAACACTTGCGCCACCACGGTGCAGGCGGTGGTGGCGGTGAGCGAATCCTTGAATTTATCGAAGGCGATGAGGACACGCATGGCGTAATCGGAAAGCGTATGCCGACGTTGGCGCTGCGCCTCGCGAAAGCAAACCGGCAGGCGGTCACGGCATAAAAAAACCGGCGCCCGAAAATCGGACGCCGGTCTGAAAACTTGCGCTAACGGTTATACGTGGGGCGCTGGACTTAGTAGTCCATGCCGCCGCCCATGCCGCCAGCACCCGGATGCGCGGGAGCTTCCTTCTTCTCAGGAATCTCCGTGATCATGCACTCGGTGGTGAGGAGCAGGCCCGCCACGGAAGCGGCGTTCTGCAGCGCGGTGCGGGTCACCTTGGTCGGATCAACCACGCCGGCTTTCACGAGATCCTCGAAGGCGCCCGTGGCCACATTGTAGCCGAGGTTGGCCTTGCTCTCGAGCACGCGCGCCACGACGACGCCGCCATCGACGCCAGCATTGGCACAGAGTTGCTTGAGGGGGCTCTCGATCGCGCGACGCACGATGGAGGCGCCGACCTTCTCGTCACCTTCGAGGGTGACGGCCTCGATGGCCTTGGCGCAACGGATCAGAGCCACGCCGCCGCCGGCGACGATGCCCTCTTCCACTGCGGCGCGGGTCGCGTGCAACGCGTCTTCCACGCGGGCCTTCTTTTCCTTCATCTCGGACTCAGTCGCGGCGCCGACATGGATGACGGCAACGCCACCGGCGAGCTTGGCCAGGCGCTCTTGGAGCTTCTCGCGATCGTAATCGGAGGTGGTCTCTTCGATCTGACGGCGGATCTGCTTCACGCGGCCCTGGATGTCGGACGACTTGCCCGAACCCTCGACGATCGTGGTGTTCTCCTTGTCGATCACGATGCGCTTCGAGCGACCGAGGTCGCTGACCTGCACGTTCTCAAGCTTGATGCCGAGGTCCTCGGTGAAGCACTTCGCGCCGGTGAGGATCGCGATGTCTTCGAGCATGGCCTTGCGGCGGTCGCCGAAGCCGGGGGCCTTGACGGCGCACACGTTGAGCGTGCCGCGAATCTTGTTCACGACGAGCGCAGCGAGGGCTTCGCCTTCGACCTCCTCGGCGATGATCAAGAGGGGCTTGCCACCCTTGGCCACGGTCTGGAGGAGCGGGAGCAGATCCTGGAGGGAGCTGATCTTCTTCTCGTGAATGAGCACATAGGCGTCCTCAAGGACGACTTCCATGCTCTCGGAATTGGTGACGAAATAGGGCGAGAGATAGCCCTTGTCGAACTGCATGCCTTCAACGACGTCGAGCGTGGTCTCGATGGACTTCGCTTCTTCGACGGTGATGGTGCCGTCCTTGCCGACCTTGTCCATGGCCTCGGCGATCTTGTCGGCGATCTCGAAGTCCCAGTTGGCGGAGACGGCGGCGACCTGGCGGATCTCGTCGGCGTTGTTCACCTTCTTGGAGATCTTGGCGAGCTCGGCGATCGCGGCCTCAACGGCCTTGTCGATGCCGCGCTTGAGGAAGATCGGGTTGGAACCCGCAGCCACGTTCTTGAGGCCTTCCTTGTAGATGGACTCGGCAAGCACGGTGGCGGTGGTGGTGCCGTCGCCGGCATCGTCGGAAGTGCGGGAAGCGACTTCCTTCAGCATCTGCGCGCCCATGTTCTCGTAGGGATCGGGCAATTCGACTTCCTTGGCGACGGTCACGCCGTCCTTTGTGACGGTCGGGGAACCGAATTTTTTGTCGATGATGACATTCCGGCCCTTGGGCCCGAGAGTCACTTTCACCGCACGGGAGAGGAGCTCGACGCCTTTGAGTACTTTTGCGCGCGCGGCTTCTTCGAAGAGGAGTTGTTTAGCAGCCATTGTAGCTAGTGTTTAATTAGAGTTTGGGTTGATGCGAGGAGCCGACTCAGCCGATAACGCCGAGGATGTCGTCTTCGCGGACGAGGGTGTATTTCTCGTCTTCGACTTTCACTTCGGTGCCACCGTATTTGCTGATGAGCACGCGGTCGCCGACCTTCACTTCGAAGGCTTGGACTTTGCCGTCTTCGTTTTTCTTGCCGGTGCCGAGGGCGATGACCTCAGCCTCCTGCGGTTTTTCTTTGGCAGAGTCCGGGATGATAATACCACCGCGGACTTGTTCCTTTTCTTCGATGTGCTTCACGAGCACACGATCACCGATCGGCTTGATTTTGATTTTGGCCATGGTTTTTGGTTTGGGTTGAGAGAATTATTCTGCTGGTTGACGGTTTTGGGTTAAAATGCCCGGCGCAACAAAGCGTCGCGCGCGGGCGAAAAATGACGCCGGGATCTTACTACTTCTTCTTGTCGTCGTCGACGACCTCGAAATCGGCATCCACGACGTCGGCTTTCTTCTCGGCCTTTTTGGCCTTGGGCTCGCCGCCCGATGGCGCGGCGCCGGCTTCGGGAGCACCGGCTTCAGGAGCTGCACCCGCGGCTTGCTGCGCTTGCGCGTAGAACTCAGCGCCGACTTTTTGCAGGTCTTCGAGCGATTGCTTCATGCGCTCGAGATCGCCACTTTCGAGGGATTTCTTGGCGTCGGCCACGGCGGCCTCGACCTTGCCCTTCTTGTCGGCCGGCAACTTGTCGCCGGACTCTTTGAGCGTTTTTTCGAGATTGTAGACGATGCTGTCGAGTTGGTTCTTGGTCTCGACGGCCTCGCGGCGCTTCTTGTCCTCGTCGGCATTCTTTTCAGCCTCGCGGGTCATCTTCTCGACTTCTTCCTTCGAGAGACCGGAGGAGCCTTGAATGGTGATCTTCTGCTCGCGGCCCGTGCCCATGTCCTTCGCGGAAACGTGCAGAATGCCGTTGGCGTCGATGTCGAATGTCACCTCGATCTGCGGCACGCCGCGCGGCGCGGGCGGAATGCCATCGAGGCGGAACGTGCCGAGGGTCTTGTTATCGCGCGCCATCGGGCGTTCGCCTTGCGTGACGACGATTTCGACCGACGGCTGATTGTCGCTGAATGTGGAGAAAACCTGCGACTTCTTGGTCGGGATGGTGGTGTTGCGCGGAATCATCGGCGTGGCGATCTCGCCGGCCGTCATGATTGCAAGCGTGAGCGGCGTAACGTCGAGGAGCAGCACATCGCGCACCTCGCCCTTGAGCACACCGCCCTGAATGGCTGCGCCGACCGCGACAACTTCATCGGGATTGACGCCCTGATGCGGCTGTTTGCCGGCGAGCTGACGGGCGATATCGACCACCTTGGGCATGCGGGTCATGCCGCCAACGAGCACGAGCTCGTCGATGTCGTTGGGATTCTGCCCGGCGTCTTTGAGACAGTTCTTGAACGGCTGGAAGCAACGCTCGAACAGACTCTCGCAGATCTGCTCCATCTTCGCCCGGGTGAGCGAGACGTTGAGATGCTTCGGACCGGACGCGTCCGCCGTGATGAACGGCAAATTGATGTCGTAGGTCTGCGCCGAGGAGAGCGCGATCTTGGCCTTCTCGGCCTCTTCCTTCAGGCGCTGCAACGCCATCGGGTCTTTGCGCAGATCGATGCCGTGTTCGCTTTTGAAACCTTCAACCAGCCAACCGATGATGTAGTCATCCCAGTTGTCGCCGCCGAGGTGGGTGTCGCCGTTGGTGGCTTTGACTTCGAACACGCCGTCACCGATTTCGAGAATCGAAACGTCGAAGGTGCCGCCGCCGAGGTCGAATACTGCGATTTCTTCGTCCTTTTTCTTATCGAGACCGTAGGCGAGTGAGGCCGCAGTGGGCTCGTTGATGATGCGGAGCACTTCGAGACCGGCGATGCGGCCGGCATCCTTGGTGGCCTGACGCTGTGAATCGTTGAAGTACGCCGGCACGGTGATGACGGCCTGGGTGATTTTCTCGCCGAGATAGGCTTCGGCGTCGGCTTTCATCTTGCCGAGAACCATCGCGGAAATTTGCTGGGGCGCGAACTGCTCAGTCTTGCCGCCGGATTGCACCTCGATGTAGGCGTCGCCGTTTTTGCCCTCGACGACCTTGAAGGGGAAATTCTTCGCCTCTTCGCGCACCTCGGTGAACTTGCGTCCGATCAGACGCTTGGCGGAAAACACCGTATTCTTCGGGTTGGTGATAGCCTGCCGTTTGGCCGCCTGGCCAACGAGGCGCTCGCCATTCTTGGCGAAAGCGACAACTGAAGGCGTCGTCCGCGCGCCCTCCGCATTGGGGATGACCACCGGTTCGCCGCCTTCCATGACGGCCATACACGAATTCGTGGTCCCAAGATCGATGCCGAGAATATGGCTCATAATGATGCCCGTTTAGCAATGGTTGTGCCTCCAGACCACAAAACGACCTTAACCCATTCACGATAGATTCTTAAAAATCTAAGGCTCAAATTAGCCTGTCCGCTCCGCCCACAAAGCCCTGCCAAATTGGCGCAAATTGTCTCACCACGGCATCGAACTCAGTGCCATTGGCACACCCCTTGGCACACCGCGCTTTGACCAGAAACCTGCCAAAACAAAAACCCGGCCGTTGGCGGCCGGGTTCACGCTGAAAAACTGGAGCCGACTGTCGGGGTTGAACCGACGACCCTCGGTTTACGATACCGATGCTCTACCACTGAGCTAAGTCGGCGTGATGGAGAAGAGCGGAAGAAACCCTCCAACCCCGGGAGCGCAAGACTCAAATCGCAATAGATCGCGCGCGCACCGATCAGGCCTTGGAAAAAGCCACCTCCAACGGTGAAAACCATCGCGAGGTTTTATCGACAACCCCGCACAGGCCCGCCGATATTGCGCCTCCGTGTCACTCGCCACCGCCCTTTTCGATTACGAATTACCGGCGCGACTGATCGCGCAGACGCCTTCGGCGCAACGCGACCACTCGCGCTTGTTGGTCGTGGACCGAACCCGCCACACGATTGCCCACCACGCCTTCGCCGACCTGCCGCAATTTCTCCGCACGGGTGATATTCTTTTTCGCAACAACGCCGCCGTTCTGCCCGCCCGGCTCCATGCCCAGCGCCCAACCGGCGGCCAAGTGGAATGCCTGCTGCTCCGCCCCGATACCAGTCAACCCGGAGAAGCATGGTGGTGCCTGTTACGTCCGGGCAAAAAGCTGCCGGTGGGCGCCACTTTTGCCCACGCCAGCGGAGCATTTCGCGGAACCGTACTCACCAAGCAGGCCGACGGTGCTGCGCTCGTCAGTTTTGAAACCAATCCCGGCGAAACACTCGTCGCAGCGGCCAACCGTCTCGGCGACGTGCCACTGCCGCCCTACATCGCCCGCTCCGGCGCAAACGAAGAGCGCGCAAACGATCTGGATCGCTACCAAACCGTCTACGCGGACCGTTCGCGGCAAGTCGCAGTGGCGGCGCCGACCGCCGGACTGCATTTCACTCCCGCACTGCTGACCGAACTGACGACACGCGGCGTGCAAACCCGCGACGTCACGCTCCATGTCGGCCTGGGGACATTCAAACCGATCGCCACCGAACGCATCGAGGATCACGCCATCCACCGCGAACTGTATGAACTTCCCGCGGAAACGCAGCGTGCGCTTTTTCCGCCCCGTTCCGGTCGGCGCATCGCTGTCGGCACCACCACGGTGCGCACAATAGAGGACTTTCTGCGTCGCCACCCGGCTCCAGCGACAGAGGCGGTGCTGGCAGAAGCCGCCCTGTTCCTCTATCCCCCGTGTGAGTTTCTGGGCGTGGATGCGTTGATCACCAATTTTCATCAACCCCGCTCCACCCTGCTCTGTCTCGTGGCCGCCTTTCTGGCGCCAGGAACAACTGACGGCATTGCCTGGCTGCGGGAAATCTACGCGGAAGCCATCGCGCACGAATACCGTTTTTTCAGTTACGGTGACGCGATGCTGATCCTGTAATTTGCGTCTGCCGCAGGCACCGATTCCTCCGTTCAGGGCCATCGACACACCCGCACTTTTTCATGGGTGCAGTTGCGAAAAGGCACCACCCGGCACAGGGTATTGAGTATTCGTTCAACATTGAATCAATTCATCACTCCTGTTTCCGCCATGAAATCAGTCCGTCATCTATTCCTACTCACCGCCCTTGCCACCAGTCTTGCCTCCGCGGCCAGTGCTGCGGTCGAAACCTACGTCATCGACCCGGTGCACTCGTCGATCGCTTTTAAAATCCGCCATTTTGTCAGCAAAACGCCGGGAGCGTTCACCAAGTTCAGCGGCACCATCGCCGTTGATCGCGAACAGCTCGAAAACAGCTCGGTGGAAGCCACGATCGAAATCGGCAGCATCAACACCGCCGACGAAAAACGCGACGCCCACCTGAAAGCATCGGATTTCTTCGATGCCCTCAAATTCCCCACCGCCACGTTCAAAAGCAAAGCGTGGAAGAAAACCGGCGATGACACTTACGCAGTTACTGGAGACCTGACACTCAAAGGAGTGACCAAGGAAGTCGTGCTTTCGGTGAAGCTACTGGGCTTCGGCCCCGGTATGAAAGGTGCAGTGCTTTCCGGGTGGGAAGCGACAACCACGCTCAACAAGGCCGACTTTGGAGTAAACGGCCCTGCGATGCTCGGCAAAGCGCTAGGCGACGAAGTCGCCATCACGATCAATATCGAAGCCGGCAAGAAATCTTAACCGGCTCTCTTCCCAAACCGCCGTCGCGACCAACGCCGCACGGCGGTTTTAAATTGGTCCCACACGCGCCGCCAAAGACAGCACTCGTGCGTCATCAGGGGCCAACTGCTGGAGTAGTTTGACGACTTCGTTGGCCATATCCGGGTTGTTGGCCTCCAACGACCATTCGCCCAGCATCAGCCAGCTTTCGAGCCGCTTCTCATCCACGCGCACGCAGACTTCGAGCGCCTGCAATGCCTCGGTGATCCGGTCGCTGCGACGCAGCGCAATCGCCAGATCCTGCCAGAGCGCCGCATTGCTCTCGGCGTGTTGCACCGCCGCGAGTAGATAATCGACGGCACGGTTCATACGGCCCTGCGCCAATAACGCCCGCCCCATAAGGTGGCGCGCTTCGGGAGAATTCGGCAACGCCCCCAACACCTGCCAGGCGCGATTGGTGGCCTCTCCCGCCAGACCTGCCTCCAGCAATGACGAGCCTTCCGCAATCAATGCCGCGGGATCGGCCGGCACCGGCACCGCGATCGGCGTGCGGTCCTTGCGAAACTCTTCGCGTCCCACGCAGTAGAGTTCGTCGTACACATTTTCAACCAATGCGCCGAAGGAGTCGCTGGAAGCCAGCATGTCGAGAAACTCCGGCGTGCGTGTCATTTTCTCCTGAATGCGCACTTTCAACGCATCCCGCCACGCCGTATCTTTGGCGAGTCGCAAAGCGATGGCCTGATAGCTGGCCGCATCGGTTGCGATCAACTCGTCCAGCCCGAGACTGCGCAGCAAACCCGCCGCCATGCGCGAACGGAAAGTAGCGCCCTCCCATGCCACGGTAGGAATGCCCGCCTCCAGCGGATCGACCAGCGAATTCACGCCAGCAAACGGGAACGTATCCAGATAAATGTCACCGACGCGCATCAGTTCGGCCACATCCGTGCGCGAGGGGAACTTCATGCTCGAAACCGCCAGACGGTCGCTCGACACGCCATGTTTGGCCAGCACGCGATCGAACTCTGCACAGAAACGCTTGATCGGATAACTGGAGGACCAGTTGGGATTGAACGGATGCACCAGCAGCCGCGAGCCCGGCACCGCTGCCAACAACTGCGCCCATTGCTCCTGCATCTCCGGGATGATCTTGTAGTAGTTGGCCGCCGTCACGAAGACGGTCGCGTCTTCAGGAAAACCGAACGTAGCACGCGTGAATGTCTGCGAAGGCTCCTGTTTGTCCGCCTCGTAATCGAATGAATGGGTCGGCCCCGGAAGCAACGCGAGCCGTTCGCTGAAATGGGCCGGTGCCTCCGGCCCCTCGGTGAGTTTGCCTGAGACGTAGATGTCTGCATGCGGCATCCCGGAGGTGGTGCAGGAGGAATTGTTGATGATCTGACACGGCGCGACGCGATAAAGCGCGAGGCGGGTCACCTCGTTGAAGACCGCCGTGACATTGGTGCCGAAGACCGCGACATCGAGTGCGGCATCGCGCAAAATCTGGACTTGGGCATCGATCTCCGCTGGCAGCAGACGAAACTCCGAGACCTTCTCGCGTGCATAGTTTTCGAGCGGCGTATCGGTGCGATTATGGGCGAAGAGAATCACCTCGAAACGCTCGGGGTCGAGCATCTCAAAGCTGGGCAATGTGGTGTACGTCTCAGTCTGCGGGGCGAAATGCCGGTTGATGAAACCGATGCGCAACCGACGCCCGTCGCGCGGGCTCATGAACGGCTCATCCTGCGGACCGACTCCGCATAGAATCGTGAGTGCACGGGCGCGCAGCTCGTAATGCTGGCGCAGCGAACCCTCGCTAAAGTACAGCGGGACGCAGTTCCCAAATTTCTGATAAGTCATCAGCATCGCACGCACCGCGGAGGAGCCACGGTTGAGCTCCGCCAGACGCACCAACTCGGGCAACCGCCGCACATAATGGGCAACAAACGCATTCGATTGGCCCGGTGCGCAGAAACCCTGGGGCGTGTAGAAAACTTACGCCGTGTAGATGGGCCAGAGCCATGTGGGCACATCGTCAAACCGCGGCGCACCCGACCATTGCCAGGCCGGTACAAGCAGCATGCAGGCGAGCAAACCGGGCCAGCCACCAGTCCGATACTTTTCCACCAAGGCGAGATCTTCGGTTTCGACGGGATAATCCAACACGCCTGAGCCAGCAAACAGATGGACCAGCTCGATCGCCTCAGTGGACTCGGGACTCTCTTTCTTGCGCGCAGATATCGCGGCCACCAACGCCGCCAATTCGCGTCGGAATGCGAGCAGCTCCTGCCAGGTCACCGCGTCGCCAGGCTGTTCGGCATACTTGGCCAGCAGATGTTTGGCGGCGTCACGGACGGTAAGAATGTTCAACGCAGAGGCGGCAACAGGCGTGGTGGCGAAGGTAGAGGACATAGTGAATCCCTCCTCCAAGCATAGCCCGGGCTAGCCGCGCTAATCGCATCGCTTTCCTCTTACCATCAATTAGTTTTGTGATTTTTAAGCAAACACCACCCGACTTTATAACATCGCTTACGGTGTCGCTACCTGTCGTAGGGCAATAATTGCCGCCCCAAAATGCAGCGCCCCCAGCCGCAGGAAGACGGCCAGGGGCGCTCAGGAAGATGCTGTTATTATCATGTACGGCGTTTCGTGCGAACCAAGGGCGACCGACCGGTCCCGCCCGGCCGCGGACCTTCGCTTGTACCGGACCGGGCGGGCCGCTCAGTCTATCTTGTCCCGCTCCGATCGGCCGCATTGGTGCGGCCGACCAGTCAGGGCAAATCGTTATGAAACGCTTGAATGCTAGCCGGAGACTTAGCCGAGCAACCGCATGACGGACTGCGCAGACTGATTGGCCTGCGAGAGCATCGCGGTGCCCGATTGCGTGAGAATGTTCCACCGCGCGAGCTGCGTGGATTCATCCGCCACATCGACATCGGCGATGCGGCTATTGGCGGCTTCGAGGTTGCTCTTGTTGACCGTGAGCAACTCGGCGGCAAAGCCCAGGCGGCTCTGTTCGGCGCCGTTTTGCGCACGCATCGTCGCGACGTTTTGAATCGCGTCGTTGATGTTGGTCAGGGTGATGTCGCCGAGATCGGTCACGGTCGTCGCGGTCAAAGTGCCCACGCCAGCCGCTGTACTCGTCAGGTTCTTGCCCGACAGGGACACGGATTGGGTGCCGTCCTCTGAGACCTGTGTGGTCAAGGCGGTCGACCCGAAAAGGGCCACGCCGTTGAACTTCTCACCCGCGATCGAGACGAGTTCCGATTGGAGTTGGGTAAACTCCTGGTCGTAGTTCGCCAGATCCGAGGCGTTCTTGGTCGCGTCGGCGTACAGGGTCTTCAGTTCGCTGATGCGATCGAGGACCTTGCCCGCCACTTTCAATGAACCATCCTGCGTTTGCAGGAAGGACACGGAGTTGCCGATGTTGGCATTTGCCGCACCGGAACGACGTGCCGCGGCCGACAGCTTCATCGAGACGGCCAGACCGCCCGCATCATCGGACGGACTAACGATCTTCGAACCGCTGGAGAGCCGATTGAGGCTCCGTTGGAGGTTAGTGTTGGATGCCGCGAGGTTGTTGGCTGCCGCCGTCGCCGCATAGTTAGTGTTAATTACAACTGCCATGGTGGTATCTTTCCTTGATAAGTGCGGCTGTCCGTCGTCGCCACGGGCCGGAAGGGGTTGGTGTCCGGCCACACCATTTTAGGCATATCGCCTGAAAAGATTGCCCTGCGTATGGTGTATTGTGAGTTAGCGAAACCAGCGAAAGAGAGGTGGGAGTTTAGAGTGCGGCGGATCGTTTATCTTGTTCGGTCAACCGGTGGCTCCGGCCCCGTGCCGGGCCACCGCCTTGCGAGCGGTGACCCGGTTTGGGCGAATCAGAACGTTATGGGAAACGAACCGGTGGGTTAGCCGAGCAACCGCATGACGGACGACGCAGACTGGTTGGCCTGCGAGAGCATCGCGGTTCCCGACTGAGTGAGGATGTTCCACCGTGCGAGCTGCGTGGATTCATCCGCCACATCGACGTCGGCGATGCGGCTGTTGGCGGCTTCGAGGTTGCTCTTGTTGACCGTGAGCAGCTCGGCGGCAAAGCCCAGGCGGCTCTGCTCGGCGCCGTTTTGCGCACGCATCGTGGCCACGTTTTGAATCGCGGTGTTGATGTTGGTCAATGAAGCGCCGCTGTCACTGAGCTTGGTCACGCTCGTGCTGGTGAGCGCACCCACGCCGGACGTGGTGTCAGCCAACTGCTTGGCCGAAAGCGTCACGCTCTGGGTGCCGTCTTCCGAGACCTTGGTCGTAAGCGCATTGGCAAACAAAGAAACACCGTTGAATTTCTCGCCGGCGATCGAGGTCAATTCGGCCTGGAGCTGAGTGAACTCCTGGTCGTAGTTGGCCAGATCGGTGGTGTTCTTGGTCGCGTCGGCGTACAGGGTCTTCAGCTCGCTGATGCGATCGAGGACCTTGGCCGCGACTTTCAACGCGCCATCCTGCGTCTGCAGGTACGACACGCTGTTGCCGATGTTGGTGTTAGCTGCGCCAGAACGACGCGCCGCCGCCGACAGCTTCATCGAGACGGCCAGACCGCCCGCATCATCGGACGGACTGACGATCTTCGAGCCACTGGAGAGCCGGTTCAGGCTCCGTTGCAGGCTGGTATTGGATGCCGCGAGGTTGTTGGCCGCTGCCGTCGCCGCATAGTTGGTGTTAATTACAACTGCCATGGTGATATCTTTCCTTGATGAGTGCGACTGTCCGTCGTCGCCACGGGCCGGAAGGGGTTGGTGACCGGCTACACCATTTTAGGCTATATCGCCTGAAAGTATTGCCCTGCGTGATGGTAAAGTGTGATTCAGCGAAACTGACGAAATTGAGTGAGCGTGGAGAGCGCGGCGGACCGTGTGCCCGATTTGGCCTACCGGTGGCTCCGGCCCCGTGCCGGGCCACCGCCTTGCGAGCGGTGACCCGGTTTGGGCGAATCAGAACGTTATGGGAAACGAACCGGTGGGTTAGCCGAGCAACCGCATGACGGACTGCGCAGACTGATTGGCCTGCGAGAGCATCGCGGTTCCCGATTGCGTGAGGATGTTCCACCGCGCGAGCTGCGTGGATTCATCCGCCACATCGACGTCGGCGATGCGGCTGTTGGCGGCTTCGAGGTTGCTCTTGTTGACCGTGAGCAACTCGGCGGCAAAGCCCAGGCGGCTCTGCTCGGCGCCGTTTTGCGCACGCATCGTCGCGACGTTTTGGATCGCGTCGTTGATGTTGGTCAGCGAGATGTCGCCGAGATCGGTCACGGTGGATGCAGTCAATGTACCCACACCAACGGATGAGCTTCCCAGGTTTTTGCCCGACAAGGACACCGTCTGTGTTCCGTCTTCCGAGACCTGCGCGCTCAATCCAGTGGAGCCGAAGAGGGCCACACCGTTGAACTTCTCACCCGCGATCGAGGTCAATTCCGCCTGGAGTTGCGTGAACTCCTGATCGTAATTGGCCAGATCCGTGGTGTTCTTGGTCGCGTCGGCGTACAAGGTCTTCAATTCGCTGATACGATCGAGGACCTTAGCCGCCACTTTCATCGCACCATCCTGAGTCTGCAGGTAGGACACGTTGTTTCCGATGTTGGTGTTGGCCGCACCGGAACGACGAGCCGCCGCCGACAGTTTCATCGACACCGCCAGACCGCCCGCATCATCGGACGGACTAACGATCTTCGAACCACTGGAGAGCCGATTGAGGCTCCGTTGGAGGTTGGTGTTTGATGCAGCGAGGTTGTTAGCCGCCGCCGTCGCCGCATAGTTAGTGTTAATTACAACTGCCATGGTGATATCTTTCCTTGATGAATGCGACCGTCCGTCGTCGCCACGGGCCGGAAGTGTATGGTGTCCGACCGCGCCATTTTAGGCTATATCGCCTTAAAGTGTGCCCTGCGTCTGAGTCTTGAAATTGGGTGTGATGTTGGCGGGTAGATGGTGGAGCGCGTGGGTGTGCGTCCGTACCGGCCGCCAAAAGACTAACGAGTGGAGAGTAAACAACGCCCGGAGGAGTTTTTGAGAGAACGAACGGCCGGGTCACCGCTCGGGCCCCGGACCGGGTCACCGCGAACACGGCGACCCGGCTTGGGCCTAGATCAGAACAAATCGCTTTGTACTGGGTGGGCTTCCTTTATTGCAGCAACCGCATGACGGACTGCGCAGACCCGTTGGCCTGTGAGAGCATCGCGGTGCCCGACTGAGTGAGGATGTTCCACCGCGCGAGCTGCGTGGATTCATCCGCCACATCGACGTCGGCGATGCGGCTGTTGGCGGCTTCGAGGTTGCTCTTGTTGACTGTGAGCAACTCGGCGGCAAAGCCCAGGCGGCTCTGCTCGGCACCGTTTTGCGCACGCATCGTCGCCACGTTTTGAATCGCGGAGTTGATGTTGGTGAGCGTGATATCCCCGAGGTCGGTTACGCTCGTACTGGTGAGCGTGCCCACGCCAGAGGTGGAGTCGGCCAACTGCTTGGAGGAGATCGACACGCTTTGGGTGCCGTCTTCCGAGACCTGCGTGGTCAGGGCATTGGCAAACAACGAGACGCCGTTGAACTTCTCACCTGCGATCGAGGTCAGCTCTTTCTGGAGTTGAGTAAACTCCTGATCGTAGTTGGCCAGATCGGTGGTGTTCTTGGTCGCGTCAGCGTACAGGGTCTTCAATTCGCTGATGCGATCGAGGACCTTGGCCGCGACTTTCAACGCTCCATCCTGAGTCTGCAGGTAGGACACGCTGTTGCCGATGTTGGTGTTAGCCGCACCGGAACGACGAGCCGCCGCCGACAGCTTCATCGAGACCGCCAAGCCGCCCGCGTCATCGGACGGACTAACGATCTTCGAACCGCTGGAGAGCCGATTAAGGCTCCGCTGGAGGTTGGTGTTAGATGTAGCGAGGTTGTTAGCCGCAGCCGTCGCCGCATAGTTAGTGTTAATTACAACTGCCATGATGGTATCTTTCCTTGATGAGTGCGACTGTCCGTCGTCGCCACGTACCGGAAGGTGTCAGCGTCCGGTCGCGCCGTCTGCGACGAGATCGCCGCAAAAGAGAGCCCTGCGTTTCTGCAAATGGGAGGATGAGCGGGCCGATGCCTTCTCATTGGGAAAGTGTTCAGCTGTTGTTCGAGCCCGACGGGATGCGCGCCACCACTGGCGGCCAACCCGACGGCGAGAAAGTGTCCTGGCCGTGCACCGCGCCGTCTGGTGCGGCGCACGGCGATGATTAAAAAGAGCGTTACTGCAGCAACCGCATGACGCTTTGCGCCGACTGATTGGCCTGCGCGAGCATGGCGGTGCCGGATTGCACCAAGACGTTCCATCGCGCGAGCTGCGTCGACTCGTCGGCCACATCCACATCGACAATCCGCGAACTGGCGGCTTCGAGGTTGGCCTTGTTGACGGTCAGCAATTCGCTGGCGAATCCGAGGCGGCTTTGTTCCGCGCCGTTTTGCGCGCGCATCGTCGCCACATTCTGGATCGCGTCGTTGATGTTGGTCAGCGTGATGTCGCCCAGATCGGTCACGGTCGTCGCTGTCAGCGTGCCCGCGCCGACCGAGGTGCTCGCCAGATTCTTGGCCGAGAGCGATACCGACTGGGTACCGTCTTCTGAGACCTGCGTGGAGAGCGCAGTGGAGGCGAACAACGAGATGCCGTTGAACTTCTCACCTGTGATCGAGACGAGTTCCGCCTGGAGTTGTACAAACTCCTGGTCGTAGTTCGCCAGATCGGTGGCATTCTTGGTCGCGTCGGCGTACAGGGTCTTCAGTTCGCTGATGCGGTCGAGCACCTTGCCCGCCACTTTCAGTGATCCGTCCTGCGTTTGCAGGAACGACACGGAGTTGCCGATGTTTACTGCTGCCGCGCCTGAGCGGCGCGCCGCGGCGCTCAACTTCATTGAGACCGCCAGACCGCCGGCGTCGTCCGCCGGTGTCACGATTTTCGATCCGCTAGAAAGCCGATTCAGGCTCTTCTGCAGATTTGCGTTTGAACTAGCTAGGTTGTTCGCAGCCGTGGTGGCGGCGAAGTTGGTGTTGATAATAACAGCCATGGGATCTTCCTTGATCTTTGCACGTTCCGTTCGTGCACACGGACCGGAGTTTGTTTGAGCCCGGTCGCTCTATCCGCACTTCCTGTTACGGACATCTCCTCCTACGGCGCAGATTCGCCAGGACTTTAATTTCACCGAAAGATTTTCGCGCGAATCCGCGCTGATCGTCAGGGCGCACTCAATGAAAAACCCCGATCGCACGGGAGCGACCGGGGTTGGAAAGATCTGTCAGTTTGCTTCAGCGCTGAGCTGGTGATGGCGGGGCGGGCGAACATCCCCGTTTTATGCCAGAGATCACGCGCGTCAGGGACCGCGGATCTCGATTATTGCAGCAACCGCATGACGGATTGCGCGGACCCATTGGCCTGCGCGAGCATCGCGGTGCCCGATTGGACGAGGATGTTCCACCGGGCGAGCTGAGTGGATTCATCGGCCACGTCGACATCGGCGATGCGACTGTTGGCGGCTTCGAGGTTGCTCTTGTTGACGGTGAGCAACTCGGCGGCAAAGCCCATGCGGCTCTGCTCAGCGCCGTTCTGTGCGCGCATCGTCGCCACGTTTTGGATGGCGGTGTTGATGTTATCAAGCGTTGCGCCACTGCTGCCCAGCGAGGTCACGGTGCTGGCGGTCAAGGCGCCGACGCCCGCTGAGGTGCTGGTCAGGTTTTTACCAGAGAGCGACACGGTTTGTGTGCCGTCTTCCGATACCTGTGCGGTCAATGCGCTCGTGCCGAAGAGGGCCACGCCATTGAATTTCTCCGCCGCGATCGAAGTCAGCTCCGCCTGGAGTTGGGTGAACTCCTGATCGTAGTTGGCCAGATCCGTGCTGTTCTTGGTCGCATCGGCGTACAGGGTCTTCAGTTCGCTAATGCGATCGAGGACCTTGGCCGCGACTTTGAGCGCTCCATCCTGGGTCTGCAGGTAGGACACGTTGTTGCCGATGTTGGTGTTAGCCGCACCGGAACGACGGGCCGCCGCCGACAGTTTCATCGAGACCGCCAAGCCGCCCGCGTCATCGGATGGACTGACAATCTTCGAACCACTGGAGAGCCGATTGAGGCTCCGTTGGAGGTTGGTGTTTGATGCAGCGAGGTTGTTAGCCGCAGCCGTCGCCGCATAGTTAGTGTTAATTACAACTGCCATGGTGATATCTTTCCTTGATAAGTGCGACTGTCCGTCGTCGCCACGGGCCGGAGGGAGTCGGCGTCCGGTCACACCGCCTGGAGCGATTACACTCCAAAGGGATGCCCTGCGTTTCTGCGAACGGTAGAAGCGGAGGCACGGGGCCTCCGTGGAAAGATGCTGTCACCAAGACCGGAGTGAAACCGGTCTGCACCGCGGCGCTCAGCGCCTGCCTGGTGCGTCAGCTGTTTTCAAAGAACCATGGCTGCAGGCGGGCGGTTTGCGCCCGCCGCAGCGGAGAGAGAGTTTATTGCAGGAGGCGCATGACCGACTGCGCCGACTGATTGGCCTGGGAGAGCATGGCCGTGCCGGATTGCACGAGGACGTTCCACCGGGCGAGCTGGGTCGATTCGTCAGCCACATCCACATCGACGATGCGCGAACTGGCGGCTTCGAGGTTGGACTTGTTGACCGTGAGCAGCTCGCTGGCAAATCCGAGGCGGCTCTGTTCGGCGCCGTTTTGAGCGCGCATGGTGGCCACATTCTGGATCGCGGTGTTGATGGCGGTGAAACCCGTGAGGTCGCCGAGATCGGTCACGGTGGTCGCGGTGAGCGCGCCCACGCCCGAGGTGGCATCCGAGAGGTTCTTCGCCGAGAGCGACACGGTCTGCGTGCCGTCTTCCGAGACCTGGGTGGTCAGCGCGGTGGAGGTGAACAGCGAGATGCCGTTGAACTTCTCACCCGCGATGGAGCCGAGCTGGGCCTGGAGTTGGGTGAACTCCTGGTCGTAGTTGGCCAGATCGGTGGAGTTCTTGGTCTGGTCGGAGTAAAGGGTCTTTAGTTCGCTGATGCGGTCGAGCACCTTGCCGGCGACTTTGAGCGCGCCGTCTTGGGTTTGCAGGAACGAAATCGAATTGCCGATGTTGACGGTGGCGGCGCCCGAGCGACGGGCTGCGGCACTCAATTTCATCGACACAGCGAGACCGCCGGCGTCGTCCGCGGGCGTCACGATTTTCGATCCACTGGAAAGCCGGTTGAGGCTCTTCTGGAGGCTCGAGTTGGAGGTGGTAAGGTTATTCGCAGCCGTGGTGGCGGCGAAGTTGGTATTGATGATGACAGCCATGGGATCTTCCTTGATCTATTGCACGTTCCGTTCGTGCACACGGACCGGAGTTTGTTCGAGCCCGGTCGCTCCATCCACACTTCCTGATGCGGACATCCTTTGTTACGGACCGCCCGCGCGAGACTTTAGGGCACGACCAAGCCGCCCATGTATGGTGCGAGTGAAGAACACTCTACAATGGAAGATTTCTGCTGGGTGAAACTCCGAAACCCCGGCCGCGAGAAAGCGACCGGGGTTCCAGGAAGAGACTGTTATTCATCGTCGGCGTCTGCCCTGACTGGGCCCGACCGGACGGTCCCGCCCGCATCTGAACCTTCGCCTGTATCAGACGGGGCGGGCCGCTCGGCCTGCCTCGCCTTCGCCCGGCCCGCCGCTTGGGGCGGCGGACCGAACGGGACGAGTCAGAACAAAACGCTCGTGAGTTTTCCGGTCACTTAGCCGAGCAACCGCATGACTGACTGCGCAGACTGGTTGGCCTGCGAGAGCATGGCGGTGCCCGATTGAGTTAAGACGTTCCACCGAGCGAGCTGGGTGGATTCGTCGGCCACGTCCACGTCGGCGATCCGACTGTTGGCGGCCTCCAGATTGCTCTTGTTGACCGTGAGCAGTTCGGCGGCAAAGCCCAAGCGGCTCTGCTCGGCGCCGTTCTGCGCGCGCATGGTTGCCACGCCTTGGATGGCGTTATCGACGTTGGTCTGGGTAACCGCCGCGAGGTTGGCCGCGCCTGTGATGGCAGCGACGCCTGCGTCGGCCGCGAGATCCTTGGAAGCCAGCGCCACTGATTGGGTGCCGTCTTCCGAGACCTTGGTCGACAATGCTGTGGCAAACAGCGACACACCGTTGAATTTCTCGCCCGCGATAGACGTGAGCTCGGCCTTCAACTGCGTGAACTCCTGGTCATAGTTAGCCAGGTCGCTCGCGTTCTTGGTCTGATCCTGGTAAAGCACCCGGAGTTCGCTGATGCGATCGAGCACTTTGCCGGCGACTTTGAGCGCGCCGTCCTGGGTCTGCAGGTACGAAACGGAGTTTCCGATATTGCTATTGGCCGCACCGGAACGCCGTGCCGCTGCCGACAGCTTCATCGATACCGCCAAACCGCCCGCATCATCGGACGGACTGACGATCTTCGAGCCACTGGAGAGCCGGTTCAGGCTCCGTTGCAGACTCGTATTTGAAGCAGCGAGGTTGTTAGCCGCAGCCGTCGCCGCATTGTTAGTGTTAATTACAACTGCCATGATGGTATCTTTCCTTGATGAGTGCGACCGTCCGTCGTCGCCACGTACCGGAATATAGTCGGCGTCCGGCCACGCCGTTCGAGGCACTTACGCTTCAAAATATGCCCTGCGTTTCTGCAAATGGTAGGATGAGAGGAAACGATGCCGAACTGGTGGAAAGTTGTAGGGACAAACCGAGAGCAGAGGAGTACCGGGTGTGCGAGGCGCTATGCCCGGCACTCCGAAAAGTCCCTTTCGTCTGAGGCGGCGACGCGTCTTGGCGCGCCGCCCAGCGTTCAATTTACGAGCGACTTACTGCAACAACCGCATGACGCTCTGCGCCGACTGATTGGCCTGCGCGAGCATGGCGGTGCCGGATTGCACCAAGACGTTCCATCGGGCGAGCTGCGTCGACTCGTCGGCCACATCCACATCGACAATCCGCGAACTGGCGGCTTCGAGGTTGGCCTTGTTGACGGTCAACAATTCGCTGGCGAATCCGAGGCGGCTTTGTTCCGCGCCGTTTTGCGCGCGCATCGTCGCCACGTTCTGGATCGCGTCGTTGATGTTGGTCAGCGTGATGTCGCCCAGATCGGTCACGGTCGTCGCTGTCAGCGTGCCCGCGCCTACCGAGGTGCTCGCCAGGTTCTTGGCCGAGAGCGATACCGACTGGGTACCGTCTTCTGAGACCTGCGTGGAGAGCGCAGTGGAGGCGAACAACGAGATGCCGTTGAACTTCTCACCCGTGATCGAGACGAGTTCCGCCTGGAGTTGTACAAACTCCTGGTCGTAGTTCGCCAGATCGGTGGCATTCTTGGTCGCGTCGGCGTACA
>JACRHS010000002.1 GCA_016217595.1 Opitutia bacterium
TCCTTGCGCCGCCCTCATCCCAACCGAGTTATTCCCAAATCTCGCTCACGCCCACCGCCGCCCTGTTGGGCTCAGGGCGGTGGGCTCCGCGAGATTCATGAATAACTCGGTCCTCTGTCCACCAAATCGAGGCAATCACAGGCTGCGGCGGTCTGATATCGAGTGCGCACAGGCGGGGAGGAGTGGCGGGCGAGCGGCAACTCAGCAAAGGGCGGAAACAGAGGCAACCCTTAAACCCTTTCGGCCGCCTGCCTTGTGCCGATGGACGCGAGTGATGGCGTCAGACGCCGAGCCAGCTCGTGAAATCGGAGTTTTAGCCACAAAGAGGCGCAAGAAATCGCAGGGTTTTACCACGAAACACACGAAAAACACGAAAATCGGAGGGGTCACGCTTTCGCCTGCGGCTCAAGCGCGGCTACGCTGGCAGCATTACCCGCGGCGGCATTCGGCGATGCCGCCCTACAGATGACTTTTCCCTTTTCGTGCCTTTCGTGTGTTTCGTGGTTTCAACCTGTCTTTTTGACTTGGTTGGACCGCCGCTTCACGGCGGCAGCTACGGAGGGGAGGAGGGCAGTGGCAGAGGAGAACTTTGCCACCACAGACCCTCAAGGCCGCGCCCTCCCCGGGAATTCCCCGAACCTTTTCCTTGCCGAGGGCGCTCCGGGCGACTTCGCTGGCACCTCTTTGTCTCCATGAAAATACTCGTCGCCGATAAGATATCGCCCAAAGGAGTCGCCTATCTGCGCCAGCAGCCGGGCTTCGAAGTGGTTGAGGCCTACGGCTCTTCCCCCGAGAAATTGCTCTCGTTGGTGAAGGACGTGCACGCCATCGCGGTGCGGTCCGAGTCTAAGATCACCCGGGAGATCATCGCCGCCGCGCCGTTGCTCAAGGTCGTCGGCCGCGCGGGCGTGGGCGTGGACAACGTCGATGTCGAGGCCGCCACCGAGCGCGGCGTGGTCGTGATGAACACGCCTTCCGGCAACACCATCGCCACCGCCGAGCTCACGTTTACCCATATTCTCTGCGGCGCCCGGCCCGTGCCGCAGGCGGCGGCTTCGATGGCCGCCGGCAAGTGGGACCGCAAATCTTTCAACGGTCTGGAACTGTTCCGCAAGACGCTCGGCGTAATCGGACTCGGCCGCATCGGCGGCGAGGTGGCCAAGCGCGCCCAAGCCTTCGGCATGCGCGTGCTCGCTTACGATCCCTATCTCGCGCCGAGCCGCGCCAAGGCCATGCAGGTCGAGGGCGTCACCCTCGACGAGCTGCTCGTGCAGGCCGATTTCATCACCGTGCACATGCCGCTCACCGAGGACACCCAATACCTCATCGACGAGGCGGCGTTCGAGAAGATGAAGAAGGGCGTGCGCATCTTCAATTGCGCGCGCGGCGGCATCATCAAGGAGACCGCGTTGATCGCCGCGCTCAAGTCCGGCAAGGTGGCCGCCGCCGGGCTCGACGTTTTCGAGGAGGAGCCGCTCGCGGCCGACAGCGAACTGCGGAAATTGCCCAACGTGGTCCTCACGCCCCATCTGGGCGCTTCGACCGCCGAGGCGCAGGACGCTGTAGGCGTGGAAGTCGCCGAGCAGATCGCCGACGTGCTCGCGGGCGGTGTGATCCGCAATGCCGTCAACACGCCTTCGATCGATGCCAACGCCCTCAAGGTGCTCGGGCCGTACCTCGATCTCGGCTCCAAGCTCGGCTCGCTCGTGCAGCAGATTTCCCCGGCGCAGATCACCGAGCTGCGCATCACGTATTGGGGCAAGGTCGTCGATCTCGACGCCAACTCCGTCACGCGCTCGATCCAGCGCGGCTACCTGCGGCGCATCAGCGGCGACGAGGTCAACTTCGTTAACGCGCCCGTGTTCTTCAAGCGTCTCGGCGTCGACGTCGAGGTGACGAAGTCCAACACCGAGAGCGATTACACCGAGCTGATCCAGGTGCTCGCGGTCGCTTCCGATGGTTCGTTCCACTCGGCGGCCGGCACGCTGATCGGCAAGTCCAACAGCCCGCGTATCGTCAACATCAACGGCCGCGAGGTCGAGGTGGCAGCCGAGGGCAAGTTGCTTGTGCTCGAAAACGCGGACCAGCCCGGCATGGTCGGCACCGTTGGCACCATTCTCGCCAAGGACGGCGTCAACATCGCCGACATGTCGCTCAGCCGTCTCGAAGCGGGCGGCACGGCGTACATGGTGGTGCGCGTCGACACCGAGCCGAGCACCGATGCCAAGCACGAGATCAAGACGCTCTCCGCCATCAAACTGGCGAAGTTCGTGCAACTCTGATCCGGCGCGATGTTCACTCCCTTCCTCATCGCCGGTCTCGCCGGCTATTTTCTGGGGGCGCTCCCGTTTGGCTACCTGATAGCCCGGGCGCGGGGAGTGAACATTTTTGAAGTCGGCAGCAAGAACCCGGGCGCGACCAACGTGCTCCGGGTTCTCGGCAAAGGGCCGGGCTATCTGGCCTTCGCCCTCGATGCCTCCAAGGGCGCGGTGGCGACCGGGTGGATTGGCTGGTGCCTGGCGTGTGGCGGCAGTTGCGCGTACGCTCAGGAAAACCTCGTTTACCTCCAGATCACCGGCCTCGTTGCTGCGCTGGTCGGGCACAGCTTTTCCTGCTTCACGCGATTCAAAGGCGGCAAAGGCGTGGCGACTGGCGCGGGCGGTTTTCTGGTGCTCATGTCGCTGCCCACTCTGATCGCGATCGCCGTCTGGGTGATCGCGTTCTACGCCTCGCGCTACGTGTCGCTGGCCTCGATTCTGGCGGCACTGGCGCTGCCGATAGCGGGTTTTGCGCTCGGACAGCCGGCCGTGGTGACCGTCATCGCCGCCGTGGTGGGCGGATTCGTGGTTTTCCGCCACCGCGCCAACATCGTCCGCCTCCTCAACGGCACCGAAAACAAGTTCGCCAAGAAACCCGCGGCTCCTAAATGAGCCGTTATACCGGTTGACGAACGCCTCACGCTCCATCTCCTCCTCTTTTCAAACACAGTCTCCCATGGCCCTCATCGTTCAAAAATACGGCGGCACCTCGGTCGGTGACGTCGAACGCATCAAAAAAGTCGCCGAGCGCATCAAAGCCTACCGCGACGAAGGCAACCAGCTCGTCATCGTCGTCTCCGCCCGCTCTGGCGTGACCAACGAACTTATCGCCCGCGCCGAGGCGGTCTGCGCTCATCCGAGCGAACGCGAGCTCGACCAGCTCCTCGCCATCGGCGAGCAGGAGACGATCGCGTTGACCGCGATGGCGCTCCACGGCATCGGCGTCGACGCCGTGAGCTACACCGGCGCGCAGGCCGGCATCTTCACCGACAACGCGCACACCAAGGCGCGCATCCAGACGATCAATGCCGACGCCCTCAAGCGCGACCTCGCCGCCGGCAAGGTGATCATCGTCGCCGGCTTTCAGGGCATCAACGAGGCGGGCCAGACCACCACGCTCGGGCGCGGCGGCTCCGACCTCACCGCGATCGCGCTCGCTGGTGCGATCGATGCCGCCAAGTGCGAGATCTACACCGACGTCGACGGCGTTTATACGGCCGATCCGCGCGTCGTGAAAAACGCCCGCAAGCTCGACGAGATTTCCTACGACGAAATGCTCGAGCTCGCCTCGTCCGGCTCGAAGGTCATGCAGTCGCGCTCGGTCGAGTTCGCGAAGAAGTATGACGTCGTGTTCGAAGTCCGCTCCTCCTTTAACCATAACCCAGGAACCATTGTGAAAGAAGAAGTCGCCTCCATGGAAAAAGTTGTCGTTCGCGGCGTGGCCGTGGACAAGAACCAGGCCAAGGTCGTTGTGAGTAATATTTTGGACAAGCCGGGCTCGGCGGCCAAGGTGTTCAAGGCGTTGGCCGGGGCCAATATCGTCGTCGACATGATCGTGCAGAACGTCGGCCACAACGGCGTGGCGAACCTCACGTTCACCGTGCCGGCGAACGAAGTGCACAAGGCCACCAAGGCGCTCGACCCCGTGCTCCAAGAGCTCGGCGGCAAGATCGCCTCCGAGGACCAGATCGCGAAACTGTCCGTCGTCGGCGTGGGCATGAAGACCCACAGCGGCGTGGCGGCGACGCTCTTCCAGGCGCTGGCCGATGCGAAGGTGAACATCGACCTGATCAGCACCTCTGAAATCCGCATCACCGTGGCCATCGCCCAGGCCGGCGCCGACGAGGCCGCCCGCGTGGTGCATGCGGCGTTCGGTTTGGACAAGGCGTAAGCCGGCCTTCCGCAACGGATCTTGCTTCACAGGGGCGCGTGGCGTTGGCACCGCGCCCCGTTGTTTATCTCCGGTTCGCCATCGCTCCCATGCAATTCCTCTCGACTCGCGGACAGACTCCCGTGCTCGGTTTCTCCGACGCGGTCGCCACCGGACTCGCGCCGGACGGCGGCCTGTTTCTGCCCGAAACTTTGCCCTCCTTTGCCGGCCAGCTCGACCGCCTCGCCGGCTTGAGCTACGCGGAACTCTGCTTCGAGTTTCTGCGCCACTTTGCCACCGACATCCCGGCCGACACGCTGCGCGGGATCGTGGCCAAGTCGTACACGAAGTTCGCGCATGCCGACATCGCGCCGCTCGTGCAGCTCGACGAACGCACCTACGTGCTGGAGCTGTTTCACGGCCCCACGCTCGCGTTCAAGGATTTCGCCCTGCAACTGCTCGGCAATCTCTACGAGCACCAGTGCCGTGTGCGCAAAGAGTCGATCAACGTCCTCGGCGCCACCTCCGGCGACACCGGCTCGGCCGCCATCCACGGTCTGCTCGGCAAGCCCGGCACCGCCATTTTCATCCTGTACCCGGACGGCCGCACCTCACCGTTGCAAGAGCGGCAGATGGCCTGCACCGGTGCGAACAACGTTTTCGCGCTCTGTGTCGACGGCACGTTCGATGACGCGCAGGCGGCGTTGAAGGATGTTTTCGGCGATCAGGCTTTCCGCACGCAGCACCGGCTGTCGGCGGTCAACTCCATCAATCTCGCCCGCGGTTTGGCGCAGTGCGTGTACTACCTGTCGGCGTGGCTGCGGTTGCCGGCGGCGGCGCGCGCCAACGTCGAGTTCGTGGTGCCCACCGGCAATTTCGGCAACGTACTCGCCGGTTGGATGCTCCAGAAAATGGGCGTGCCGATCCGCGGCTTCAAAGTCGCGACCAACCAGAACGACATTCTTTACCGCCTGTTCACCTCCGGCGAGTACCGCCTGGGCGACGTCGCCCCGAGTCTCGCGCCGTCGATGGACATCCAAGTGGCGTCGAATTTCGAGCGCTTCCTGTACTACAGCGTCGGCCGAGATCCGGCGCGCGTGCGCGAGGTGATGCACACGTTCAAGACCACCGGCGCCTATCGCTTCGAGAACTTCGACCGCGACACGTTCTCCGCCTCGCGCTGCACCGATGCGCAGATCCCCGGCATCATCGAGCGCGTCTACCGGCAGTACGGCTACGTGGCCGATCCGCACACCGCCTGCGGCTTCCAGGAACTGAGCCCCGACCGTGTCAGCGTCGTGCTGGCGACGGCGAGCCCGGCGAAATTTCCCGAGACCATCATCCGCGCCATCGGCAAGGAGCCGACGCATCCGACGCTGGAAGCGCTCAAGGCGCGGCCGCTCGTGAAACACCCGCTCAAGGCCGAGCCCGCCGCGATCAAGCGCTTCATCGAGAAGCACGCGGTGTGAGCCGGTTGGAAGCATGGCAGAACGGGACCGCCGGCGACAGGTCGGCGGGCCTTGCACAACGCGGGCCGCTATGAGCCGGAGCGTGGTTCTCAACTGTACGCCGCGTTGTCCCCGGTGCCAGTGCCTGCCCCGGTGGTGCGTGTGCGACGGGCTCCGGAACATCGATTGCGCGTTGAGCGTGTCGGTGTTGATGCACCACATGGAGACCTACCGGCCGACGAGCACGGGGCATCTCATTCAACGGATCATGCCGACGGCGGGCATCCATGTTTATCGCCGCGAACGTCCGCTCGAGCGCGCCGCCATCGCGCGGCCCGACAAGACGCTGTGGATTTTGCATCCCTCCGGCGAACCGTTGCCCGCGGACGCCGCGCCGGAGAATTTGCAGGTGCTCTTGCTCGACGGCAACTGGCGGCAGGCCGCCGAGATGATGCGGCAGGTCGACGGCTGGGGGCGCAAAGTCTGCCTGCCGATGACCGGCGAGAGCCGCTACTGGCTGCGCGCGCAACACGGCGAGGGGAAGTTTTCCACGATGGAGGCGCTGATGTTTTTGCTGGCGGCGCTGGGGTTGGAGGAAACGCGCGCGCAACTGCAGTTGCAGTTCGAGCTGCACGTCTACGCCGGGCTCTGTGCCCGCGGACATAAACCGGCGGCGGCGGAGTATTTGGCCGCCTCGCCGATTCGCGACGCCTTGCCCGAGATGGTGCAGAAACTCGCCGGCAAAGTCCGCGGCGCGCCACCGTCGGCTCCGGCCTGACGAGATTTCGCGCAACCGGGACGGCGGGGCGGCGTCGTACTGGGGAAACCACCTTCATTATGAGTCTGCCCCGTTGCCTGCTGGGCGCCGTTGGCGCGTTGCTCTCTTTATCCGGTTTCGCGGCGTTGCCGCTGGACCAGCGACCTGCCAAGGCCGACGAGTGGGGCTACCGTCCGGCCGATGGCGCCACCGTGCCGCTCAATCCGCCGACGTTCACCTGGATCGCGCCCGCGGCAGCCGTCACGTACTCGGTGCAGTGGTCCGCCACGCCAGATTTTCGCGAAGCCACGACGGTCGACGGCATCGTCTGGCCCACTTACACGCATGATCGCGCCGTGGCGTCGGGCACGTGGTATTGGCGCTATCGGTTTGCCGACAAAAAGGGCGAAGTCTCGGAGTGGAGCGTGGTGCGGCGGCTGGAGCTGCCGGCGAGCGCCGCGGAGCTGCCGATGCCGACGCTCGCGCAGCAGCGCGCCAAGGTGCCGGCGACGCATCCGCGGTTGTTCATGCGGCCGGAAGATTTGGCGCGGTTACGCGAACTGGCCCGCGGACGCGAAGCGAAGGCGTTCGCGGCGCTCAAGAAAACCGCCGACGCCTTCATCAAGGCGGGTCCGACGCCGGAGCCGGCGCACAAGGGCTCGGCGCGCGACAAGGAAAACGCCGAGCTCGTGAAGTACTGGTGGTCGAACCGTCAGCAAACCGAGCAGGCCTGCAACGAGGCCGAGACCATCGCGTTCGTTTACCTGTTGTCCGGCGACAAAACCTACGGCGAGGCGGCGCGGCGCTGGGTGTTGCATCTGGCGTCGTGGGACCCGAAGGGCACGACGAATTTCACGCTCAACTGCGAGGCGGGCAAACCCATGCTGTACCGGCCCGCGCGGGCGTACGACTGGGCGTGGGACATGTTTACGCCCGAGGAGCGGCAGAAGATTCAGGCGACGATGCGGGCGCGCGCGGTGGAGGCGTGGAACAGCGGCGAGGTGCAGCGCGGCGTCGGGCATTTGCAGCGGCCGTTCAACAGCCATGGCAATCGCATCTGGCACAAGCTGGCCGAGGCCGGGATCGCGTTTCTCGACGAGATCCCCGAGGCGCCGCAGTGGCTCGACTACGCGGTGAACAAGTTTTTCGCCTGCTATCCCGTCTGGTCCGACGATGACGGCGGCTGGCATGAAGGCGTGAGCTATTGGTCCGGTTATCAGAGCAAAACGGTCTGGTGGCTGCAGGTCGCGCAATCGGCGCTGGGGATCGACGGGCTCAAGAAGCCGTTCTTCGCGCAGGTCGGCGATTATCCGCTCTACATCGCGCCGCCGAATGCGCCCAACGCCGGCTTTGGCGATCTGTCGTTCCGGCCGTTGAGTGCGCCCAGTTTTCTGGAGTATCACTTGCGCGCCCGAGGCGCCAGCGGCGACGGCGGTCATGCCGGCTACTGGACGTGGTGGGCGAAGCAAAAGGGCCTGCGCGAAAACACCGGTGTGCTCGGCTTCCTCTATCGCGCCAACTTGCCGCCGATTCCCGCGGCGAAACCGCCGACCGATCTGCCGGTTTCGAAAGTTTTTCACGGCATCGGCGTCGCCAGTCTGCACACGACGTTGCTCGACAGTCGCGACGATGTGCAGGTCGGATTCAAGTCGAGTCCGTTCGGCTCACAGAGCCACGGACACAACCCGCAAAATTCGTTTTTCCTCAATGCCTATGGCGAAGCCCTGCTCGTCGCCTGCACCTACCGCGATCTGCACGGCAGCAAGTTTCACTATCAGTGGGTCCATAGCACGCGCGCGCAAAACGCCGTGCTGTTCGACGGACAGGGCCAGATCCCGCACTCGGCGGCGGCGACGGGGCGGATAGTGCGCGAGGAGCTGACGGCTGGCTACGATTACATCGCCGGCGATGCCACTGTGGCCTATGGCGGCCGGTTGACCAAGGCGTGGCGGCACGTCGTTCTCGTGAAAGGGCCGCAACCGTTCGTGGTGCTCTACGACGAGCTGATCGCGCCGAAGGAGGGCAACTTCCAGTTCATGCTGCACGCATTGCAGCCGTTCAAAATCGACGCCGCCGCGGCGCGGCTGCGGGTGGAGCAACCGAAAGCCGGACTCGAGGTGGCTTATCTTTCGCCGGTGCCGGTCGCGTTCGAGCAGACCGACGGTTTCAAGCCGGCGCCGACCAAAGAATTTCCCAACCAGTGGCACGTCGAAGCCGGCACCGCCGAACCGCGACGCGAGCTCGGCATGGTGACAGTACTCGTGCCGTATCGTGCCGGACAGGCTCCGGTCTGGACGGCGAGCCGGCGCGAAGAAGGAAAGACGATCACCGCTGAAGTCACGATCGCCGGCCGGCAGCACAAAATTCGTTTCCCGTCACCCGGCAGCGAGCAGCCGGTGCAAGTTCAGATGCCGTGAGCATACCGCCACGGTTCGTGGCGTTGACGATCCTCCGACTGAGCTCAACCCGAGTGGGCGCTCAGTAGTGCTTCACGTAGCCGTTGCGGCGGAGACGTTCCAGCCACTTTTCCTGTGACTGGTGGGCCATCTGCTGGAGCAAAATGCGCTCGATCTGATCGCGCACTTCGTCGAGCGGCTGGATGCCGGCGTATTTGCGATCTTCGACGTAGAGCACGTAGGCGCCTTCCGGGAGGATGATGGCCTCGGTGGCTTCGCCTTTCTTGAGGGCGAAGAGGGGATCGCAAAATTCTTTCCGGAACTCGGTGCGCTTCATCCAGCCCCAATCGCCACCGCGGGCGCGGCGGGAATCCTGGCTCAGCTGCTTGGCGAGTTCTTCAAACTTTTCGCCCGCCTTGGTGCGGTCGAGGACTTCCTGTGTCTTGGCTTTGAGCTGGGCATCCGTTTCGCCCTCACCGCGCGTGAACTGGATCATGCGCATGTGGACTTCGTCGTCGCGGTAGAAGCGGTCTTTGTTCTCGGCGTAGAACTGCTCGATTTTCACCGGGCTGACGATGCTCTGCGATTTGCGCTGCTGGCTGCGCATGTAGCCGACGACGATGTCTTCCTCCACTTCGCGGCGGAAATCGCGGATGGTGATGCCGCGGCTGCGCAGGTAGGCGAGGAACTTGGAACGGTCGCCTTCAAACTGCTCGTTGATGCGGTCGGCGATCTGGTTGTCGACGTAGCTCGACGGCACCTTGCGGACCTGCTCCTCGCCTTCCTTCTTTTTGTAAAATTCCTTCACCATCAGCTCACGGTCGATGAGGTTCTGGATGATGTCGTCCTGCATCGCTTCGAGCTTCTGGTTGAAATCCTGCTCGTTGCGGGCGTCGCGTTGCAGCTGCTGGATGAGGGGCTGGATCTCGCGGCGGATGTCGTCGACGGTGATCGGCTTGTTTTCGACGACCGCGGCGATGCCGTTGGCAAAGCGCAGGTTAAGTCCGTCGTTGTAAGCCGGGGCGGGCTGCGCGGGCGCGGCGGGCGGGGTGGTGGCCGCGTGGGCCGACAGCAGCAAAACCGAGAAAGTGGCTCCGAAAGCGAAGCAGCGGGACATCATGGGAGGTTGTTCAGGAAAGTGACGATTTCGCGCAACCGTAGAAGGGGAGCCGGCGCGGTCAACCTCGGAAACCGGGTACCGAGCATTACCCAGTCGTCGTGTCGGCCGCTAGCCCGGAGCAACTTCAGGCGATCCGCATCGGTTTCGACGGAGGCCAGCCCCTTTTGTTCCGCCCGGATGCGGATTTCCGTCACCAGGAGCAGTGCCTTTACTTCGGGGCCAAATTTGCCGAAGCGGTCGCGCAGATCCTTTTCAATCTGGCGCAGTTCGGGCAACCCGGGGCACATGGCCAGCTTGCGGTAAAAATCGATCCGCAGGCGTGTCTCCGTGACGTACGTCGCGGGCAGGCGGGCCTGGAGGTGCGAGACTGCGACCCCGCCGGCGGCGGCATCCTCGGCATCGCGCACCGCGGTGTAGTCATCCTCGTAACCGCGCGCGGATGCGGGGCGCGGCGAGCCTTCGCCGACGAACACGAAATCCAGTTTCACGTTGGCGCGGATGCTCGCCGCCTGCTTCTCGCCCTTGAGCCGTGCGACCGACTGGCGCAAGAGATGGCAGTACAACTCGAAACCGACGCCGACAATGTGGCCGCTTTGCTCGGCGCCCAGGAGATTGCCGGCGCCGCGCAGTTCGAGATCGCGCATCGCGATGCGGAACCCCGCGCCGAGCTGGTTGTGCTGGCGCAACGCGGCGAGGCGTTGGCGGGCGATGTCGAGCAGGTGGGTGTGGCGGTGCAGCAACAGATAGGCGTACGCCTGGTGCTTGAACCGTCCCACGCGGCCGCGGAGCTGGTAAAGTTGCGACAGGCCGAAACGGTCCGCGCCTTCGATGATGATCGTGTTGCAGTTGGGGATATCGAGGCCACTCTCGATGATCGTGGTGCAAACGAGCACATGATGCTTGCCGGCGACGAAGTCGGTCATCTCGCGCTCCAGTTCATCGGCCTCCATCTGGCCGTGTCCGACGCCGATGCGCAGGTCGGGCAACAGTTCGCGCAGGCGCGCCGCCACGAGCTCGATCGTCATGACGCGGTTGTGGAGGTAGAAAACCTGGCCGCCGCGCTTGATCTCGAAACGAATCGCGTCGACCACGAGTTTTTCGTCGTAGGTTTTAACCACCGTCTGGATGGGATGGCGGTTGGTCGGCGGCGTCTCGATCACGCTCATGTCGCGCGCGCCGGTGAGCGCGAGGTAGAGGGTGCGCGGGATGGGCGTGGCGCTCATCGAGAGCACGTCCACCATCGTGCGCATGCGCTTGAGGCGCTCCTTGTGCTTCACGCCGAAACGTTGCTCTTCGTCGACGATCACGAGGCCGAGATCTTTGAACACCACGTCGGTCTGGAGCAGGCGGTGCGTGCCGATGAGGATGTCGACCTGCGCGGTGCCCGTGGCGGCGAGGATCGACTTCTGTTCGGCGCGCGTACGGAAACGGCTCAGCATCTCGATCGCGATGGGATAACCGGCCATGCGCTCGCGAAACGTGTTCAGATGCTGCTGGGCGAGGACGGTCGTCGGCACGAGCACGGCGACCTGCTTGCCGCCTTGCACGGCTTTGAACGCGGCGCGGATGGCGACCTCGGTTTTGCCAAAACCGACGTCGCCGCAGATGAGCCGGTCCATCGGCCGCGTGCGCTCCATGTCGGTCTTCGACTCCTGGATGGCGCGGTGCTGGTCGGGCGTCTCGACGAAGGGAAACGACGCTTCGAACTCTTTCTGCCACGTGTTGTCGGGGGCGAAGGCAAAGCCCGGCTGGGCCTCGCGCGCGGCGTGGATGCGCAGGAGTTCCGCGGCGAGATCGATGGTGGCGTGCTCGGCGGCCTTGCGGGTTTTCTCCCAGCGGTTGGAGCCGATCCGGCCGAGTTGCGGGCGGGTTTTGCTGAGCCCGACGTAGCGGCTGATCAGGTGCGATTCCTGCAACGGCACATGGAGCGTCACCTGGTCGTCGAACTCGATGGAGATCACTTCGCGCAGGCCGTCGCGCGTCTCGATCTTGGTGAGCCCGCGGTAGAGCGCGATGCCGTGCTGGAGGTGCACGACGAAGTCGCCCTCGACAAGCTCGGCGAAATCGAGGAGCTGGTCGACCTGGTGGCGTTGCACGAGCGCCCGGTGGCGTTGCAGTCCGCGCCGCGGGCGCTGGCGGCCGAAAATCTCCGTCTCGGTGACGACCACCAAACCGGCGGCCGTGGGCGGAAGTTTCAACGTGTGCAGGCGCGCAGCCGGTGTGTCGCCGCGAAAAACGACGCGAAAACCTTCGTTCAACGCGCCGCGCAGAAATACCGGCTGGAATTTATTCAGCCCCGAATGTTCGGCCAAAATCTCGCGGGTGCGCTGCTCCTCGCCGTCCTTGGACAGCACGAAGGCCACGCCGAAATCGGCGCGTTGCCAGGCGGCGACCTGGAGCAAGAACCGGCTCCGGGCGTCTTCCTCCATCTGGAGACGCTCGTGCGCCACCAGCGAATCGTCGGGGTAGCTGCGGTGATGCGCGAGGCTCTCGCTGTCCCAGGTGAGCTCGGCGACGTCGGGGCCGTCGAGCAATGCCGAGGCTTCGTCGAGGTCGCTCACGCCGAAGAGCGCGGAGCATTTTCCGAGCAACGGCGCGAGGCGGTCGGCGCCTTGCTCCTGAGCCAGGGCGCTGAAATTCGCATCGAGCGTCGCGGGCTCGATCAACACGAGGTGGGTGAGCGGCGTGAGATAGTCGGCCAACCCGGTGGCGGAGGCGGCGAGCGGCACGCGCGGCGAGGCGGCGAGGGAGATGCTCTCGATCGGCTCGCTGGAGCGTTGCGTCACCGGGTCGAACGACCGGATGTCCTCAATCACATCGCCGAAGAAATCGAGGCGGTACGGTTGCGTCGCGGTGATCGGATAAACGTCGATGATGCCGCCGCGCACCGCGTAGTGCCCGGGGGCTTCGCAGACGGCCTCGGAGTCGTAGTCGAGTTTTTGGAGCAGCTCCAAGAGGTCTTGAAACCGTTGGGTCTGCCCGCGGCGCAGCGTGATTTCCTGCGTGGCGAACGCCTCCAGCGCCGGCACCGGTTGCAACAACGCTTCGGGCGTGGCGACGATCACCAGAATCGGGAGCGGCGCGTCGGGGGTGACGAGGCTGCGCCGGCCGCGCAATTTGGACAGGACGGTGATGCGGTCACTCGATGCGGCGAAGGCCTCGCGCATGTCGCCGTCGGTGGGCATCGATTCGGGAAACACGAAGGTTTCGAGCGGACGAACGCAGCCGGCGGCCTGGTGAAAAAAGGCGATGTCCTCGGCCAACGTTTCAGCCGACTTGCGATCGGTCGCGACGGCGAGCCACACGGGCGAGGGGTGTGTGGCGGTCAGCTCGGCGAGCACCGCGCCGCGGGCCGGCGGGCAGATGCCGGTGAGCTTGGTGCGTTGGGCGGTGATCGCGGGCATGACGGAAGGAAGAAAGCACAGGGGCGGGCGATTGTCATTTCGAGCGAAATGATGCCGGCGTGGCGCGGAGCTTCAGCCCGCGCCCGCTTACGCCGCGGAACGGATCGGCGCGGGCGGAAGCTCCGCGTTACGCCCAACCAACCCGGCGGCAGGTCAGACGGACGCTTTGGCCGCGGCTTCGTCGAGCAAGGTCTGCAACGCCATGCGCGCGGCGGCCTCCTCGGCGACTTTCTTCGAGGAGCCATGCCCGGTGCCGAGCTGGCGCTCGAGCAGGAAAACGGCGACGTCGAATTCTTTCGCGTGATCTTCGCCGGTCGTCTGCGTGACCACGTAGCGCAGCGCCAGATTGCCGTGCACGGGCTGGATGAGTTCCTGCAGCCGGCCTTTGGGATTCTCCGTGTCCTCGGTCGCGCCGATGCGCTCAGGCAGCGAACCATAGAGCCCGAGAATCAGACGACGCACCGTGGGGAAATCGCTGTCGAGATAGAGCGCGCCGACGAGCGCCTCGAACGCATCCTCCAACGCCGCTGCGCGGGCGCGTCCGCCGTTGGCCTCTTCGCTGGCGCTCAGGCGCAGGCAGGCGTCGAGTCCGATTTCGCGCGCCAGCCGGGAAAGAAATGAACCCTTGGCGAGGGCGGCGCGGCGCTTGCTCAGCACGCCCTCGCGTTCGCCCGGATAAAGTTCGAAGAGCGTCTGCGTGAGGATGAGCTGGAGCACGGAGTCGCCGAGAAATTCGAGCCGCTGGTTGTGGTCGGTGGCTTCGGGGTGTTCGGCGAGATACGAGGAGTGGGTGACGGCGCGTTCCAGCAAGGCGGGATGGCGGAACGTGTAGGTCAGCCGGGCCTGGAGTTGCGCCAAGGGATCTTTCATGAGCTGGCGCTGCTGTAGCGGCGCAGGCCGCGGTTGAAAACAAAGATCGCCACCGTCAGCCACGCCACGGCCAGACCGAGGAGCCAGAGCGCGTGGAGCGGTTGGAAGCCGTGGATGAGGGTTTGCGCCGGGACGTTGCTGACGACCACCGCCGGCAGGGCGTAGACAAAGAGGACGCTGGTCACGCCGCGGAAGGCTTCGCGCGGCAGCCGAGAAAACTCGAAGATCGTAAAATAGGTTCCCTCGATGCCCTGACTGCCGATCAGCCAGAATGTGGCGGACACGACGAGCAGCACCGTGGCGTAGTGCACGACGATGGCGCAGGCGAGCAACGCAACATAGAGTGCGATGTCGACCGCGCCGGGGTGCAGGCCGAGCTGGCGCACGGCATAGACGACGACCGCGATGGCGACGATGGAATTGATCAGGCTGTCGGGGTCGATTTTGCGCGTGGAAATCATGAACAGCGGGTGGCCGGGCTGGGCCAGGAAGAAGTCGAACTGCCCGCTGCGGATGTTGCGACCGAGCTCGAAGAGATTGCTCCAGAAAAAGCCCATCATGAGGCGTTGGAGGATCATCGCGGTGCCGACCAGCAGGAGCATCTGGTACTTGTTCCAACCGGCAATCGAGTCGGTGTGTTCGTAGATGACGGCGACGAGCAGGAGGTTGACCGACATCCAGAAGAACTCGACCAGCGACCACATCAGAAAATCGAAGCGAAACATCATCGTGCGCACGATCGAGTAGCGGGCGCAGGCGAGCCAGATGCGGAGATAGTGCAGGAAGCCCATGGTTCAGCCGCCGACGGCGGTGTGGCGGCGCAGACCCCGGCGCCAGAGCAGATGTGCGATTCCGAGCAGCGCTGCCGCCCAGAAAAGTTGAATGCCGATTCCTTCGATTGCCTGGGTGCGGTCGATGCGCCCGGTGAAAATCGCCGCCGGAAAATACATCTGGTAGTAGTACGGCAGAAACTGGGAGATGCGAAAGATGCTCGCCGGCATCAGATCGAGCGGGAAAACCTGACCGCCCAGCAGCGTCTCGATGGCATAGGAGAGGATCACGAACGACTGGATTTCGAGAAACCAGAACGTCAGCAGGCCGAAACAGAATGCGATGCTGAACTGGATGACGGCCGAGAGCGCCACCGCCGGCAGGCCCAGCCACAAGCGCCAGGCATCGGTGGGCAGCGTGAGGTGGTGATAGATGAAGGGCAGCGCCACGGCGACCGCGACGAGCACGAGCAGGCCGGAGACGAGGCGCGCGGCGAGAAAGATGCTGAACCGGTACAGGAAGTAGTTGATCGGTTTCAGCAGGAACTGGTTGATGAGCCCGTTGCGGATTTCCTCGCTGATCTGGTAGTCCTCGTTGAAGGCACCGATGAAAAATTGCAGCACCAGCAGCAGCACGAAGTACGTGAGCGTCTGGCCGAGGTCGAAGCCCCCGATGGACGACTTGCCCGCGTAGGCTGCACCCCAGAGCGTGAAGACCACGATGAGATGGAAGAGCGAGGAGAAGCCGCGAAAGGCGAAGTTCCAGCGGTAAACGATGTTCCCCTGCAGGCCGACGAGGAAGGCGTGGCAGTATTTGGTGAGCGAGGAGATCATCGTCGGAGCGGCGCGATTGCGCGGGCGGGCCAAGAAACGCAGTCGCCCCGGGGCGTCAACTGGCCGGCGCCGGCTCGCGCAGTTTGAAGCGTTCGATCACTTCCTTGGCGAGATTTCGGTAGGCGGTGGCACCGGGCGAGAGCGGGTCGTACTCGAAGATGGTTTTGCCGAAGCTTGGCGCCTCGCTCAGGCGCACGGTGCGCGGGATCACGGTGCCGAAGATTTTCTCAGGCAGGTGCTTTTTGACCTCCTCGACGACTTCGCGCGAGAGGTTGGTGCGAATGTCGAACATCGTCATGATGATACCGCCGACTTCGAGGGCGTTGTTCACCCCGGCGGTTTTGAGGCGTTCGGCGTTTTTCATGATCTGGCCCAGGCCCTCCAGCGCCATGTATTCGCATTGGAGCGCGATGAGTAGGTAGTCGGCGGCGGCGAGGCTGTTCATCGACAACATGCCGAGCGCCGGCGGGCAATCGATGATGATGGCGCGGAACCGGCCGCTCTCGCGCAACGGGGCGAGCACGGTGCGCAGTTTGCCGAGGTAGTTTTCCGACTGGGCGATCTCGATCTCGGCGGCGGCGAGATCCTCCTCGCTGGGGATCAAGGTCAGGTTCTCGTAGGAAGTCGGCACCAGCATGTCGAGCGCGGCGCTTTCGCCATGCAGCGGGCCGTAGAGGCTGCGCCCCTCCTGTTTCTCGATGCCGAGGGCGCTGGTGGCGTTGGCCTGCGGATCGAGGTCGATGAGCAGGGTGGGGATTTTTTTGTCGGCGAGCGCGGCGGCGAGATGGACGGCCGTCGTGGTCTTGCCGACGCCGCCTTTTTGATTCGCGATGGTGAAGATGGTGGTGGGCATGGAGGAGGGCGGACGCCTTGCGGAACGCGTCGCGCGGAAAGCGAGTGAGGCGGGGACTGCGGCGGCGGGCAATCGTCAAGTGACGGAGCGGTCTCGCAGACTGCGGCCACGGCCGGGAACCGCGAACCGGAGAAGCGAGCTTTGGAGGCGCGGGTCGGAATTGAACCGACGCATAGAGGTTTTGCAGACCTCGGCCTTACCACTTGGCTACCGCGCCTTTTCACAAAGCTTGAGCTTCTGTCGAGCAGGTTGATGTCGTTCGTCGACTTTCGGATCTTTCATCCCGCGTGGGACGGAAAAATCGTCAACAGAATGAGTAGAAAAGAACGAACGCCGTGAACCTGCTGCGTAACGGACAGAGCGAAATGATTACGTGGGCGCGAAAGTCAACCGCAAGGAAAAATATGGCGGAGGAAAATCGCGTCGGCGCGATGGTCGGACAACAAAAAGCCGCACGGGAAAACGTGCGGCTCGCTTCTGAAATTGGGGGAGAAGCTTACTTCTTCTCTTCCTTCTTTTCCTTTTTCTCCTGCTGTTTCTTCAGGCACTTTTCGCAGACCTTGCCTTCTTTGGCCGCTTCCACGCAGCACTTCTTTTCACACTTCTTGCCGGCCTTCTCGGCCTTCATGCAACAACCGGGTTTTTGAGGCTCGGCCTTGGCATCGGCGGCGAACGAAGCGCCGGCGACGAGAGCGAACGATGCGACAACAGCGAAGAACAGTCTAAGTGATTTCATGGGGAGGTTGAGGGTTTACTAAACGCCGCAAGGGAACCACATCCGAGGCGCAACTCAAGCTTGGAAAAAGGCGCGATGCTGGCGCGTTTACTCTGGCGCCACGTACCCTTTGGGACCGCCATAGGCCATAAAACGGCGATAGACGACCAGCGTGGCGAAAAAGGAAAGGGCCGTAAAACAGCACGCAAAAAAGTAGATGTAGCGGTATTGCTGATGGAGCACACGGTCCATTGCCCAACCCGCGAGAGGACCGGTGATCATCATGCCGAGCGAGAAACAGATGATGCGGGCACTGTCGAAGGTGGCGAATTTGCTTTTGGGAAACAGCATGGCGCCAATCGGCATCGATGCGGTAAACCACGCTCCGTAAATGGTGCCGGTGATCACATAGGCGAAGGAGTAGCTGGTGGCATCGTGCACGAACAGAAACGCCGCCAGCGTGGCGATGACATACAGTGCCAGCATCGCGAGCGTCACCCGCAGTGGGTGGAATTTATCGGACAGCCAGCCCATCGGGTAGGATTGCAGGAGCGAGATCAGCAATTGCAGGGCCGCCAGTTCGCCCAGGCGGTCCATGCTCATATTGACGGATTTCGCAAAATAGATGGAGAAAAGCGTGATGGGGGTGACGGCGACAAAAACGAGTGCGATGGAAAAGAAGATCCAAAGGTAGTACGGCTTGGAGAAACAGTCGCGAAAGTAGGTTTTGGTGGCGCTGAAAAAGCTGCCGATTCCGCCGGCGGTGGGGTCTGTAGGAGGCGGCGGGGGCGGATATTCCCCTTCTTTCACCATCAGGCACATCGCGGTGAAACTGATGGCGTAGAGCGCACCAATCCCGAGAAAAATGGGGACGTAGTGCACCTCGGCTTTGCCGAAGAGAAAATATTGGAAGAGCATTCCCGCCCCGAGACTGAAGAACCGGAACATCGCAAAGAAACGGCTGATCACGGGGCGCGGAACGACATCGTTGATGAGACCGATGAAGGCGGAATTGCAGGTGATGGTGCAAAATTCGAACACGCTCCAAAATAGCGTGAACGCCATGATGATACTCATGGTTTCGCCAGGGGAAGCGACTCCAAGGAGGACATGCAACCAGCGCCCGATCACCGGGCTGAATGCCAGGCCCACCATGGAGACGAAGGCGATGGGGGTGGGCACGAGCAGAAAGGGAATGCGGCGACCCCATTTGCCGCGATGCCGGTCGCTGCGATAACTGATGATCGGGGCAAGGACGATGGTGATCGCCTGCGGGAGACTGGTGATGAGCAGTCCGATGAGAAAATCGGAGACTTTATACTGCTTCAACAACAGCAGCAGTGTGGGTTGGACAGAGCGCTCCTTCAGGTAGTAGCCGAAATCGCCCCAAAGCAGCCAGCAGAACAACGCGAGCAACCCGCCCGTGGTGTAGGTGAGCGTGCCCACGGTCCAGCGCTTGGGCTCATTGGCCGGCGCTGGCGCGGAGAGAGCTTGGGATGATTGCTTACTCATAAGCATGAGGCTGCTGATAAAGCCCAGCTGTTGGTCTGACTTAGCAGCACTTTACTCAGGTGCTTGGTAGCCCTTGGGCCCGCCCAATTTCATGAATTCCTTGTACACTACCAATGTGGCCAGCAACGAAAGCGCCACAAAGCAGAAAGCGATCAAGTAGATGTAGCGATATTGGTGATGCGAAAAATCCAGCAGCTTGCCGCAGGCTGGTCCGACTAGCATGGTTCCAAGAGAGATGCAGGACCACTTGGCGCTGTCGAAGGTGCCAAATTTTGCCTTGGGAAAAAGCACCGGCCCCAAAGGTGTGGATGCTGTCAGATAAGTGCCCGCAAAGGAGCCGCAGATCACAAAGGCGTAGCAGAACGTTGTAGCGTCTTTAACGAACAGAAACGCGAACAGGATCGCCAAGGTGTATAGCGCGAGCGCGACAATGGTGAGCCGCACGGGATGGAACTTATCGGCGAGCCAGCCCACCGGGTAGGATTGAGCCAAGGAAATTAGCAGCTGCAGAGCGATGAGATCGCCAAAGGTTTTTTCGCTGACGTTGAGCGATTCGGCCAGATAGTATGAGTAAACATTAATCGGTGCGAACGCCACCATTGTTAGGGTAATGGAGACGAAGGTCCAAATATAGATGGGTTGGGTGAAGCAATCGCGCAGATACGTTTTCATGCCCGCGATGAAACCGCGGTTTTGGCTGGTTTGCGCTGGGGGCGGATAGCTGCCCTCTTTGATGAACAAACACATCATGGTAACTGACACTGCGTAGAGCGCACCGATGCTGACGAAGATGGTAAAGAGGTGGGTCTTAACGTGTGCGAATAAGAAGTGCCCGTAGAACATGCCGGCGCCGAGACTGAAGACACGGAAGAGTGCGAAGAACCGGCTGATCATCGCGCGTGGCACCACGTCATTGGCAAGGCCGTTGAACACACTGTAACAGGTGACGCGACTGAACTCGAAGAGCGTGAAAAATGTGCCGAAAAGTAGGATAACCACGGTTTTTTCGCTCACTGTCGTAAGTGCCAGCGTGCGAATCAGCCAAGGTGCCAGTTCCGGTGTGCATGCTAGGCCGAAGAGTGCGGCAAATGCGAAGGGCACGGTGCCCAAGATAAACGGGATGCGCCGACCAAAACGCCCGCGATGGCGATCGCTGCGCAAATTGACCATGGGCAGGAGGAACATCGTGATGATTTGTGGCACTGTGGTAAGCAGCAGGCCGGTGACCAGGTCGGAGGCCTGATACTTTTTCAGCATGACCTGCATCGATGGGTAAATCGACCGGTCGGCGATGAAGTAGCCCACGTCGCCCCAGAGCAGCCAGCAGAAGAGGAGTACCAGTCCTCCGCTTGTATAGGTGAGCGTGCCGACCGACCAGGTCGGTTTGGTCGGAGCGGTTGGTGCGGCAGTGGCGGCGTTCCCGGGCGGGGGCGTCTGTTTGGATTCAGTCATGGGATTGTATCTGCGATGTTGGATGGTGAATGCGAAAGTGCGAGAGCTGGCTGTGGTCGGGCGATCGTATTACGGGCGAGCTGGCGCCGGCTTTTCCGCCGTCCAAGGTTGCGCGAGCGGAATGCTGAAGGCGGCGCCTTCCTCGAAATCGTAAAGGTAACCTTGGGTGTAATCCTTGGGCACGGTTTGATGGCGCAAGGTCATCGTCGGTCCCTGATAGCCGCGTACAAAGGTGATATCGCCGCAATCGATTTTCCAAAGCGCGCCGTCGCGGGTGACTTTGCGTATCTGATAGGTCGCATCCCGGTCGGTGTCAGTGGCGAGGTGAATGTATTTGCCGTTGAGGCGGCCGTCGACGGGCAGCTCGACATTGGTCCAGAGCAAGGCTCCGCCGCCCAGCTCGCGGTTCATCTTGGCCACCTTGCCGCGGTACGCGCCCGGCGAGCGCAGATCGCATTGCTTGTAGGTCAACGCGGTGCCTTCGACGGCGACGGCCCGGACAACTTGTCCCGAGGATTCGCGCACTTGCGCCGCGGTGCCGGTGAAGCTCAGGCCATTGGCCAGGCGAATGGGCGTTGCGGTGTTGGCCAGATTATAAAGCACATAGTCTGTCTCGCCGCTGACGAAGTCGATTTGCAGGGCGATTTGCAGCCCGTTGCCATCGTCGAGGCGGCGCACGGATTGGATGAAGGGCGTGTGTTTGTAGGGCTCCAGCACCGTGACAAAAGTGCTGCTCAGATCTTTTCCGGCGCGGTGGAGGAGCGTGTAGCCGAGCTGCTTCGGGTTGCCGGCTTTGTTTTGCGGCGGGCTGCCGTCGGCCAGGGCGACATCGTTGCAAGGCGTCAGGCTGTACATGCGGAGATGCACGCCATCCGTCTCTTTTAGTCCGTGGTAGCCGGCGGCGACTTTCCAATCGACGCTAAACGAAGCAGCCGGCTGGTTGTCGCGGCGCACGTTGTAGAGGAAGGAATGCCCCATGGGGACGGTCTTGTTAATCGTGCCCAACGGAACGTCTTCGCCGGCATAGGTGCCCTTGGCTTGGGCGACGAGCTGGAGATTGGCGGCGGTCATTTCGCCCGCGGGACCGTGGAAACTGTACAGGTGGTCTTGTCCGCCGACGACGCGGAAGATGTCCACGGCGTAGGTAACGCGTTCGTTGCCGCGGGCCGGTCCGTCGATCAGCAGCATGGTGCGGGCGTATTCGCTGGTCTGGGGGTAGGCGCTGCGGCCATCGATGGAGAAAGCGCCGAATCCTGGCAACTGCTGGAAGAGCCGCGTGTGGCCGCCGCCCCAAGTGGGTACTTGCGGCACCTGGTCGACGACCACGAGGTTGTGCGACAGCGTGTTGTCCGTCCACTCCTCGCGGCCGGGCACCTTGGTGGCGAACTCCGGATAACCATGGTCGGGCGCGAGCCAGCGTCCAAAGGCGAAGAGGTCGAAATTCAGCCGGTCGCGATGCGCGTGGTAGATCGTCCGGCCATAGTTGCAGGCGATGGCTGTTCCCTTGGGGCCGGGGCCGGATTCGAGAATTGCCAGCCCGGTGCCGGACATCAAATAGCCGCCTTCGGGCCGCGGACCAGCGGCTTCGCCGAGGCGTTGGATTTCCTGCATGACAGCCTCGGGATCGGCGGCGAAAATATCGCGTTCGAGTCCGGCCACACTGTTCTTGTTGGCCCGGTAGAGGGCGACGGCGATCTCCGGGTTGCGCGTGTAACGGTAGCCGCGCAGCATGACATTCACGTTTAGCACGCTGCGGCTGACGAGGCCGGCGGAGCCGCTGTCGCCGATGTTGGGAATGGCCACGCCTTGCACGGCGAGTTTGTAGGCCGCGAGGAAGGTGGCGTTGAACTGCGGCAAATCGCGGAAGACATTATAACGAGTGTAACGCGGGTATTCGGCCAGACGCGCGGCGAGGTCGGACACGAGGCTGCCCCAGAAAACCGAGTAATTGGGCGCGCCTTCGTTGGAGAGGCCGTCGTGGTCGAGCAGGTTGACCGTGATGCCGGGGATGGCGCCGCCGTCCGGGGCGAAGAGCCAGTCGAGCCATTGCGTGGTCTCGGGATCGGAGTTGAGGGCGAGCGCGCACATGAGAACTGCGAGCTGCTGCATGCCTTCGTTGCCGCGCACCTGACCGGACAGCACGCCTTGCAACGCGCAGCGAATCACACCGGTGTCGATGTGCTGCAACATCTGCTCGCGTGTGCCCTGCGGCGCTGGCAGGCGGTAGCGCTCGCTTTGCTTGCGGAGGAATTCATACAGGGCGGGATCGTTTAACGTGCCGCCCAGGATGGCGTCGTAGCTGTCGGCGAGGCGGCGCACCGTGCTGGTTTCCCAGATGGCGCCTTCGATTTTGCCGAGCTTGGTGTTGCCGTCGGAGTGGAACCAGCCGCGATTGGCGTACGTGTTCCAGTCCATGCTCGGGTAAACGTCGGCGAACCGGTTGAGCAGGATGGCCGCTTTGTGGGCGTAGCGTTGCTCGCCGGTGTGGATGTAAGCATTGGCCAGTGACCAAATGCCGTCGTAGAGATAGCGCCAATAGCAGAACGCATAATAGGCGATGAACTTATGAGCGCGGCCGTTCTGGTCGATCCAGCCGTTGCCATCGTCCACGCCATATTTGTGCAGCGGATCCTTCGGGTCGGGGTGCTCGGTGTTGAAGAGCAGGCTGCGGTCGCCACGGTCGGGATGAAACAGCCCGTGCTCATCAAGACCGCTGGCGTAGAATTTGCCGAAATCGTTGGTCGGAAAAACGACCTTGCAGACGGGGCAGACGATCTTCCACGGCTGCTTTTCGAAATCGACCACGTAAACCTGATGCCGGCCGTAGCCGTTGATGATTTTGTCGCACTTGAGGCAGGGCAGATTTTTGGCGCCCTTGGCGTTGTAATCGAACGTCACGTCGATGCAGCGCGGCAGATCCTGGCCCGGCACCATTTGCCAGAGCACTTCATCGCTTTTGTTGGCCAGCACGGCGGCCCTATCGACCGCTTTTTGCCGCAACTCGCGCGCCCAGTCGTATTGCTCGCAGTTTTTCCAGGCGTTGGCCAAACGCTCTGCCGAGTAGTAACCGCCGTGGGTGCGAGCTTCGGTCGCCATCAACCCAGCTGGCAGCAGGAAAACGCTCAGGAGTAGGAGGGAGTGGGCGGTGATTTTCATCGGAAACCTTTCGATAGACTTCCTCTGACCGGCCCGGTTGGGGCCGGATGGGAACCCGGTAGGGAGAGTGCGGTAGGACGGACGTTTTGGGACACGAAAAGCAACAAGTAACCAGAAGGTACATTCTTTGATTGCAACGTTAAAATGGCTGCGGACATTACGCCTTCTGGTCTGCAGTGCGGCAGGGCAGGACATTCATGCCGCGGGGAGCTGGGCGCTTCAAGTCCTTGCCTGATCAAACCGCCGCTTGATTGGGTCGGTAACTACGGAGCAGTGGGGGCTCGGGGCGTTGCCGGACGGGCAACAAAAGACCCGCTGCGGGTGGCAGCGGGTCGGAAGCAAAAACAAGATGTTTAGATGGCTTTGGGCAGTTCGACGTCGGACCATTCGACGGCGTGAGGCTGCTTGCGTTTTACTTTGTGCAGGTGGGCGCGGCGTTCCAGCATCCGGTCGAGTTTATCGACCAGACTGTCGATGGCTTTGTAGCATTCCTCGCTGGTGACGGAGGCATTGATGTCGGGGCCTTGGATCTGGATGTGGCCCTTGGCGGTGAACCGCTGGTTGACGGCCTGCTTGGCGTCGCATTCGAGCTCAACCCGGAGCCGTATGATGCGCTCCTCGTGCCGATATAACCGTTCCATCTTCTCTTTCACATAGGACTTTAGCGCTGGCGTGAGATCGAGATGAATGCCGGAGACGATTATTTCGTGCGGTTGGTTGTTGTTATTCATGGATCGATTTGGGTTTGATGCGGGCATGTGCTCCGCGAAAGTCGACGGCTCTCCCCAATGAGAACCTTTTCTATGCTCCAAACCTTCAGCGCCCTCGTGGTGACGGGCGGATCTTCCGGTCTCGGAAAATCGTTCATTGAGCACGTGGGAAAGCTGCACCCGAACTGCCGAATTTTCAACCTCAGTCGTCGCCCTCCTGAGCGGACAGTACCGGATCTTATTCTGCGCCATTGGCCCTGCGATCTCGCCGATCGGGCGCAGACAACACGGGTGTGCGAGGAGCTGGTCGCGACACTGAACCGGGAGGTACCGACGGGGCGTGTTCTGCTCATCAACAATAGTGGCTTCGGCACATATGGCTCATTTCCTGAGCCCAATCTTGCGCGGCATCTCGAAATGTTGGACGTCAACATGCGTGCTCCGCTGCACCTGACCGCCGCTCTGTTGCCATTGTTCCGCGTTCGCGGCGGCGCGGTGATAAATATCGCTTCGACAGCAGCGTTTCAACCCACCGCTCATATGGCCACGTACGGCGCGACCAAGGCGTTCCTGCTGCATTGGAGCCTGGCGTTGAGCGAGGAATTGCGCGGCAGTGGCATTCAGGTGCTGGCGGTGTGTCCGGGGCCGACGACGACGGAATTTTTCCGCGCAGCCGGGCTGGCGGGCGCGGCGGCCGATGCCATCGGCGGGCAGACTCCGGAGGAGGTCGTGGCAACATCTTTTCGGGCCTTGGCCGCCGGGCGCACGCTGGTCGTGAGCGGCTGGAAAAACAAAGTGCTCGTGGCGCTGGCCTCCAAGCTCCCCAAGGCGCTCGCCGCCCGGCTTGCCGCCCGGGTGATCGCCCGCTTTCGCCGCCTCCCGCGCACCTCGCAACCATGAGCGACGCCGACGTCGATTTTCCCATCCGCGCCTGTGCGTGGCCGCGCCGTCTGAAACAGGGCCCCGTGCGCATGATCGCGCCGGAAGAGATGTCCGCGTGGGTCGTGTACGAGGACGAGCGCGTGATCGTTTTCAACAAACCCGGCGATGTCGTCTGCCACCCTTCGAAGGCGGGCCCGTGGTCGAGCATGGTCGGCGCGGTGCGCGAATTTCGGCAGCTCGCCGCGGCGCACCTCATCTTCCGCCTCGATCGTGAGACAAGCGGCGTCGTGGTGTTTGCCAAAGATTCCGCGACCGCGAGCCGTCTGCAAAAAGCCCTGCAACAACGCCGCGTGCGCAAAGCCTATCTCGCCGTGATGACGGGCGTGTTGTCCGCGCCCACGACCGTGGATCAACCGCTGGGCGACGACACCGCGAGCGCTGTCTTCATGAAATCCACCGTGCGGCCCGACGGTCAGCCGGCGGTCACACATTTTACTCCGTTGGCCACCGGCGGTGGTTTCACGCTTGCACGGGTGACGACCGACACCGGCCGCAAGCACCAGATTCGCGCCCACGCGCAATGGCTCGGACACTCACTCGTGGGCGACAAGATTTACGGGCCCGATGCGCGCCTTTTTCTCGAGTTCATCGACAACGGCTGGACCGAAGCGCTCGCGGCGAAATTGCTGTTCCCGCGCCACGCGCTGCACTGTGCGGAAATCGATCTCACGCAGGCCGGGCTGACGCAGCTTTATACCGCGCCGCTTCCGGCCGACCTGCGCGATTTCTGCGCCGCGCGCGGCATACCGGAAACGGCGACGTAGCGCGCCGCGCCGTCACTTCTGGGCGAAGGCGGCGATGGTGCGCAGGCGTTCGCGGATCGGCAGGTGTTGCGTGCAGGCGGTTTCGCAATCGCCGCACTCCACACATGCCGCCGCGGCGTCGGGCCCGATGCCCCAGTGCCACTTCAACCGGTCGGTCATGGCCTCGTCTTTGCCGTCGAGAATCCGCTGGTTGAATGCGTCCATCAATTTCGGGATTTGCAGATCGGCCGGGCAGGGCAGGCAGTAGCCGCAGCCGGTGCAGAAACCCTCGAAATTTGCGCCGATATTGGCCTTCACGCGCTCGATGTGCTCGGGCGGATAGGGCGTGAAATTCTCCACGGCCGCCACCGCTTGGTCGACTTCCGCTTTGTTGGCGAAGCCCACGAGTGCGCAGGTGATCGCGGGCTGCGAAACGTTGAAACGAATCGCCGCCTGCACGACGTCGCGGTCCTGCGGTCCCTTGAGAAATGCGAGGCGCTCGGCGTTGCGCGGGATCAGGCCGCCGCCGAGCGGATTCATCGTGACGACGCCAACTTGGTACTGTTGCGCGGCGTCGAGTGTTTGCCCGCGGAACGGAAAATTCAGCGCGTTGTACCCGATGGTGATGCCCTCGAAGAGTCCGGAGGCGAGCACCGCGGCGTTGTCCGCGCCGTTGAGGTGCGTGGAAACGACGAGGTGCGTGATCAACCCTTCCTCCTTGGCGCGCAACGCGGCGGCGATGGCGCCGCCGTCGATGCGTTCCTGGAGCTTGTTCGGCTGGAGCAGGCACCAGATGTGGAAGAAATCGATCCGCTGCACACCGAGCCGTTTGAGCGAACGGTCGAGACCGGCGCGCAGTTCGTCCCCGGTGGCAGCCATCGATTTCGTGGAGATGAAGAACGACTCGCGCTTCATTCCGCGGATCGCGCGGCCCATGATTTCCTCGCTCTTGTCGTCACAGTAGAACGGCGCGGTATCGAGATAGTTGATGCCTTTGCTGTGCGCGTAATGCACCAGCTCTGCCGAGCCGTCGAGGTCGGCGGGCTGCGCGAAACGCATCCCGCCAAATCCGATCACCGAAACGTTTTTGCCGGTTTTACCGTAGGGCTTGGTCCACATGAGCGGTGTCGAGGAGGTTCGCGGGCTCACTTCGCGGTGAACGTGTAGGTGGAGTTCCACCACGGCGACTGGGCGTTCTTTTTCACACCGGTGCCGGGGTTGGCGGCGAGGTGCTCGAGGATTTTGAAGACGTGCTCAGCCTTGTCGGCCGCGCCCAACTTGGCCGCGAGCGTCTCGGCGGTGAACGCCGTGCCCGGGGCGGCGCGCAGGCCCTCGGTGATTTTCAACTTCAATGCGATCACGCCGGTCGCCGCCTTCTTGCCGGCTTCGACGCCGGGCTGGTGATAGGCGTTGATGCCGATGAGCGCGGCGTACAGGCCGACGGTGCGTTCGTAGAGCGCGATGAGCATGCCGAGCGTGCGCGCGGAGACGTCGGGCACGGTGATCGTGATCGAGTGGCGGTTTTTCTCGGTGAGCGCGTCGCGCGTGCCGAGGAAGAAGCCTTGCAGGTAATCGCCGGTGGTGATGCCGCCGGCATCGACTTCCATGCTCGCGCCGTCGCGATCGCGCAGCACTTCGAGGAAGGTCACGAAGAAGTTGTTCACGCCCTCGCGGAGCTGTTGCACGTAAGCGTGCTGGTCGGTGGAACCCTTGTTGCCGTACACCGCGATGCCCTGGTTGACTGGCCGGCCCTGGAGGTCGAGTTCCTTGCCGACCGACTCCATGATGAGCTGTTGCAGGTAACGCGAGAAGAGCAGCAGGCGGTCCTTGTACGGGAGCACGACCATGTCGCGGCTGCCGCGGCCATCGGTGGCCCAATACCACATCGCAGCGAGCAACGCGGCGGGGTTGTCGGCGAGCGCGGGCACGCGGGTGACTTCGTCCATCGCGGCGGCGCCGGCGAGCATCGCGTCGATGTCGAGCCCCTGTAACGCGGCGGGCAACAAGCCCACGGCGCAAAGCTCCGAGGTGCGGCCGCCGACCCAGTCCCACATCGGGAAACGGGCGAGCCAGCCCTCCTTGATCGCGGTCTGGTCGAGCTTCGAACCGACGCCGGTGACGGCGACGAAATGCTTGGCGTACGCGAGGCCTGCGGCCTTGAACGCGGCGGCGGCTTCGAGCATGCCGTTGCGCGTTTCCACCGTGCCGCCCGACTTGGAGATCACGAGCACGAGCGTGTCGGCGAGCTGGCCGGCGAGGCTGGCGATCGCGTAGTCGATGCCGTCCGGATCGGTGTTGTCGAAGAACGCGACGGCCATCTTGTCCTTGCCCGGCTGGCCGAGCGCGTGGGCGACGAGCTGGGGCCCGAGCGCCGAGCCACCGATGCCGACGACGAGCACGTTTTTAAATTTGCCGCGCGGACCGGCGATGGTGCCGGCGTGGACCTGGGCGGCGAATGCCTTGATGGCGGCGAGGGTGTCGGTGATTTCCTTGGCGAGTTCGCGCGACGGGGCGAGGTGTGGGGCGCGCAACCAGTAATGGCCGACCATGCGGTTCTCGTCGGGGTTGGCGATGGCGCCCTTTTCGAGCGCGGCCATGGCGGCGAAAGCTTGTTTGAACGGCACCTCAAGCTGGGCGAGGTAACCGTCGGGGAACGGCATGCGGCTCAAGTCGAGCGAGACGCCGAGGCTGGCGTAGTGATGGTGGTGGGCTTTGAAACGATTCCAGGTCATGGCAAAGAGAGGAGCACTAACAAGCCGCGGCCGTTGGACAACGCCCAAAGTCAGGAAGATCGACAGAAGAATGCGCGCCGGTTTCTGTCAGGTGCCGGTACGTCCGGAGGTTGGGGAGTGGTTCGCGTCCGCCAAGCCGGAGATGTATAAACCCCGGGATGGGTAAGGGGTTGCCTGGTGGACCAGACCGGACTCAAACCGGCGACCTCCTCGTTGCGAACGA
>JACRHS010000008.1 GCA_016217595.1 Opitutia bacterium
CCGCACGGCGACCACCTCGATGACCTTCAATCAGGCGGTGAATGCGCCTAATACGAGCCAGACTGGATATGTCGCGCCCGCAGGCATGGGCGGGGCCGCCGGCGGCAATGCCGGCAAACCCGGGCAGCTGCTTATCACCTTATCACATGTGACAGTACCTGTTAGCCGGTGGCAAGCGGAAGGCAATGGCAATGATTCCGTCGGTTCAAATCAAGGTACCTTAGTTAACGGCGTAGGTTTCGTAACCGGTAGAGTTGGCCAAGCGTTTTCTTTGGATGGCTATGATGACCACGTTGAAATCCCAGACAATGTAAGCGTAGATCGTCCCAGTGTAACAAATGCCCTTACGCTTTGTGCATGGGTAAAATGGGATGGCGTGGCCAAACCCGATCTCTGTCCAGTGTTATACAAATCCATAGGTTATGGTGCCACGACCAATCCATGGAATACCTATCAATTGGCCATCACTAACGCAGGTAGTGTTTATGTATCGCTTTCAAATGGTGTAGCGAATGGAGAAAAGGCCGATGTGTGGTCAATAGCCACTTTAACCGTTGGTACTTGGTATCACATTGCGGCTACATACGACGGTACTAACATAAAAGCATATATTGATGGCTTGCTCGTTGGAACATGGCCAGTGAACGTACATATTGGTAATCGCGAGGGACCACTATTCATCGGCACTAATACCGAGTATGCTGGCGGTAATCATTTTGGTGGGCAAATTGATGAGCCCGCATTGTACGATCAAGCACTACCTATTGCAGAAATCCGCGAGATAGCAGGATTATAGGCTGTCTCACCACAAAAGGCAGAGCGCCCCTCTTGTGGGGCTGCTCGGCCTTTGTAGATTTGGTTGTGCCCGGGAAGTTCGCGAAAAGCAGCTTGGATTTACCCCGCCTGGGCCGGGGGCAGGGCTTGGGCGGCGGCGAGCAGTTTTTCCCAGAAAGCTTGCGCGCAATTCTCCCGGCGGAAACGCGGGGCGGCGGTTTCGCTCTGCTGCCGCAGGGCCGGCAGGCGTTGCACCGCAGCGGCGACGGCGTCGGCCATGGCCGCGGGCGTCCATTTATCGGCAGTGACCATGCCCAGCTGGTATTCGCGGCCCTGGCGGGCCGGCACGGTGCCGGCCGAGACCACGACGACTTTGCCAATGGAGGCGGCTTCCGTGAACACCCCCGACGAACCCGCGCCGTAAAAGGTCGGAGTGTAGGGGAGCAACACGATGTCGGAATCGACGAGCAGGTTGAAATAATCCGCCTGGGCGAGCGCGCCGGGCACGATGCGCACATCGTCGCCGGACATTTTTTCGAGGCGCTCCACCATGGGGCCGAGTTTCATCGAGATCGCGGCCTGGCGGTTCTGGAGCTGGATGACGAAGCGCGGACGCGGATTGAGCTTGGCGCAGCGTTCTACGATCTCCGGCAGGAAATGAAAGCCGCGCAGCGGACTGGTGTGGCCCTGATAAACCACAACGGGGCGCGGGTTGGCCGGGCGCGCTTGCGCGAGGTTGAGCAACTCGGAAACGTCCATCGGGTTGGGCAACTCAAGGACGGGCACGCCGGTGATTTGTTGGTAGGCCTTGGCGAGCTCCGTGGTGTCCGCGCAGATGAGCGTGCGCTTGTGCGTGGCGAGCAGCTGGCGGACGGCGAAGCGGTAGAACAGCGCGATCATGTCCTTGTTCTGGCGCGCCTGCACGTAGTCCATCGCGTGATTGAGGTAGCGGAACATCACCGCGACCGTCGGACGGTGGGCGAGGGGGAGCTGCTGCAACCAGAGCGCGATGGCGTAGACTTGGTTTTGCAGGAGATTCGGGAAGTAAACCAGATCGTCGGTCGAGAACTTCCGGGCGTCGAGACGCAGGAGGTCCATGAGGAACGCCTGGTTGATCGCGTAGAAATTCTCCATGGCCCAGATGAGCTGGTCGTTGCCGGCCTCCTGGAAAATCTCGTGCGAGAAGGCCGGGGTGACGGTGATCCCGCTGCATTCGGTCACCGCGAGCTGCTTGCGGCCGTAGAGTGCGGCGTCAAAACCGCGGCGGCGTACCTCGCGGAGCAGTTGGAAATTGTAGTTGAAATAGTGCCCGCCGAGATCGGTGAGCTGCGGATCGAGCACGTGGATGCAACGCATGTGGTAGAGGCGCGTAATATTCAGCGCTGGGCGAACAAAATCTGGGCACCCGGAGCGTTGATGCGCACACGCACGGTCGGCTGTGCGCCTAATGCGCGGCAGATCGCCGCATGGTGCCGCGGTTCGGCGATAAAGAGCAGGAAGCCTCCCTGGCCTGCGCCGAGGAGCTTGCCGCCGGTGGCACCAGCGGCACGACCTGCTTCGTACCAGGCGTCAATTTCGGGCAGAGTGACGGATCCGGAGCTTTTTTTCAGTTCCCAGCCCTCATGCATTAAGGTGCCGAAATCCGTTACCGGACGATCCGAGGCGAGGAATTCTCCGCCGCGCTCGGCGAGTGCGGCGAGCTGCGAGAGGATGCGCGCCTTTTCGGCTGCGGGGATGGCGCTCTGACTCTGGACTGTGGCGCTGTCGCGCTGAATCTGGGTGTAAACCAGCAGCATGTGTTCCTCGATGTCGCGGATGCGTTCCGGGGAAAGCGGCAGTTGCGTGACAGAATACCCGCCGTTCCGTTCAAAACGGATCAGGGCTATGCCACCGGTGGCCGCGATGATTTGATCCTGCCAGCCACCGGATTCGCGGAGGATATCGCGTTCGATCTCGATGGCTTCGTCCGCCAGCTCATGCGCCGTGCGAAACCGGCCTTGATGGGCGTGGAGGGCCTGAAGCATGGCCACAACAAAGCTCGACGATGAGCCGAGGCCGGTGCGCGCTGGGAGGTCGGCCATGACGTGCATTTCCACGCCCGCATCGATCCCCAGCTTTTGCAGCGCAGCGCGGATGGCGGGGTGCTCAATCTCGGCGCTGGAGCAGACGGCCTCCGTGCGGCGATAGGCGAGCCGGATGCGGTGGTCGAAGAATTCCTGCATGAACGGCTGCACCGTGACATAGGCGAAGCGGTTGATCGCGGTGGCCAGCACGGCGCCGCCGTGATGGCGAAAATGGCTGGCGATATCGCTGCCGCCGCCGAGGAAACTGACACGTACAGGGGCGCGGGAGATGATCATGGCATCCAGTGCTGGGTTGCAGTCGCTAACATGCTGGCCCCTATCGGCACGCAGGCAACTCCGGTTTAGGAATTTAATTTTCTCCCGCTCGTGCCGACATGTAGTAACGTAGGGTGTCACCCGTCCATGCGGACGAGCCCCCAACCTTCGCCATCATGAAAATTCTCATCACCGGCGGAGCCGGTTACATCGGCTCCGTTCTCACTCCGCATTTGCTGGCCGAGGGCCATGCCGTCACTGTGCTCGACAGTTTTATTTTTGGGCAAAACAGCCTGGCTGACTGCTGCAAGTACGACTCATTCGAGGTCGTTCGCGGCGATTGTCGCGATGAAGCCACGCTCCGTCCCTTGCTCGCGAAAGCCGATGTCGTGATCCCATTGGCTGCGCTGGTCGGCGCGCCGATGTGCAAGGCCGACCCGGTGGCGGCGCGCACCGTCAATCAGGATGCGATCGAGATGCTCTGCAAATTGGCCAGCCCGGAGCAATGGATTCTGATGCCCGTCACCAACAGCGGCTATGGCATTGGTGAAAAGGATAAGTTCTGCACCGAGGAATCACCGCTGCGCCCCATCTCACTTTACGGCGTGACCAAGGTCGCGGCGGAGGCGGCGGTGCTGGCCCGCACCAACAGCCTGACCTTCCGGCTCGCGACGGTCTTCGGCATGTCGCCGCGCATGCGGCTAGATCTGCTCGTCAACGATTTCGTTTACCGGGCGGTGACGGATCGTGCGGTGTTGATCTTCGAAGGGCATTTCAAACGCAATTTCGTGCACATCCAGGATGTGGCGCGGGTGTTCTCTTACGCGTTGAAGAATTTCGCCACGATGAAGGGCCGGCCTTACAATGTCGGCCTGGAGGAGGCCAATCTCTCGAAGCTCGAACTCTGCGCGGCGATCAAGCGGCAGCTGCCGGGATTCGTCTATGTTGAGGCGCCCATCGGCGAGGATCCCGACAAACGCGATTACATCGTCTCCAACCAACGTCTGCTCAGCACGGGCTTCCAGACCGAGTGGGGGCTGGATCGCGGCATTCGCGAGCTGATCAAAGGCTATACGATCTTACGCAACAGCCGGTATGGGAATGTCTGATCCCGACGTCGGCAACGTGCGCGTTGTCCTGTTGGCCGGAGGATTTGGCACGCGGGTGCGCCATCTGTTACCCGACGTGCCCAAGCCGATGGCAGCGGTTTGCGGCCGGCCGTTCGTCGAGTGGATTGTGCGCTTTTTCCACCGGCACGGACTGGCCGATTTTACGCTTTCGACCGGGCATCTGGCGGAGGTGGTGGCCGCGCATTTTGCCGGACAACCCGTGGCTGGCGCGACGGTGCGTTGCTGCGCCGAGACCACCCCGCTGGGGACGGCGGGCGGTTTTCTCAACTGCGTGGATCCGCAGGCTCAGGACGACACGCTCTGGCTGGTGGCCAACGGCGATTCGCTGGTGTTTGCCGATCCGCGCCCAGCTGTGACCATGGTGCGCAGCGGGCGGGCCGATGCTGCGTTGTTGGGCCTGGCGCTGCCCGACGTCAGTCGTTACGGATCGCTCGATATTGCGGACGACGGAACGCTGCGGGCTTTTCGCGAAAAACGTCCAGGCGCCGGGGTGATCAATGCCGGCGTGTATGTTTTCTCCCAGGCCGCAGTGCGCAGGATGCCGCCGCAGCGTCCACTCAGTTTTGAGTTCGACGTTTTCCCGCCGCTGGCAGCCGCGGGGCGTGTGGCAGCGCACACGGTGGCCGCGCCTTTCCTCGATATCGGTACGCCGGAAACACTCGCCGTCGCGGAAGATTTTATCGCCAGAAATCGCGCGCAGTTTCAGTGTGCGTGACAATGATCTGTCGCGTCTGTGATTCTAGCCGGCTGGTTCCTGTCGTGGATCTTGGGCTGCACCCGTGGGCCAATAATTTTTTGCGACCTGAAGAAGCGGGGCATGAACCGCGTTATCCGCTGCATGTCGTGTACTGTGAGAACTGCGGCACTTCACAGCTCGATTACACGGTGCCGAAGGAAACCATGTTTGCGAACCACACCTATCTCTCCGGGGTGACGCAGACGCTCAGCGACCATTTTCGCAGTGTGGCGGAGGCGGTGGACCGGCGATTTTTTGCCAGCCGCGCACAGAAGCGCGTGCTGGATATCGGTTCCAACGATGGCACGCAGCTGCGGCACTTTCAGGCGTTGGGCTACGAGGTTTTGGGCGTGGAGGCGGCGCAGTTGCCGGCCGAGCTGGCGAACTCGGCCGGCATACCGACGGTGCGGGCTTTTTTCAACGAGACCGTGGCCAGGACGCTGGGCCAGCCGTTTCAGGTGATCAATGCGGCCGGCGTCTTTTTTCACATGGAAGAGCTGCACTCCGCGGCCGACGGCATCCGCTGTTGTCTGGCTGAGGACGGGGTGTTTGTCATTCAATGCCTCTACATGAAGAGCATCGTGGAGAACGATGCTTTCGATCAAATCTACCACGAGCATTTGTTGTATTATAATCTGAGCCCGCTGGACCGGTTGTTGCGCCGGCACGGACTGGCGTTGTTCGACGTGGAGTTTTCGCCGATTCATGGCGGCTCGCTAATCTGTTACGCCACCCATGCCGGGCGGGAGGACGAGAGCGCGCGGCTTCAAGCGTTAAGGGCCGATGAGGATCGAGTGGGTGCCAACACGCTGGCGTGGTATCAGGCCTTTGCTCAGCGCATCGCCCTGCGAAAGGATGCCAACCTCGCTTTTTTGCGCGACTGCCGTGCGGCCGGCAAAACCGTGTTCGGCCTGGGCGCGCCGGTGAAGGGGAACACGCTGCTTAACTACTTTGGCGTCGGCCCCGACCTGATCTCATGTCTGGTGGAACGAAATCCGCATCGCCGCGGACTGGTCGCGCCCGGCAGTCATATCCCGCTACGGATCGAGGATGAAATCACCGCGCCGCCTGACGTTTACTACGTGCTCGCGTGGAATTTTAAGCGCGAAATCCTCGTTCGCTACCGCGACTTGGTGGCGCGCGGCGTGGAATTTTTCTTCCCCGTAAACCCGCGCGAAAGACCGTGAGCCGGCGTGCGCCGGCTTAGCCGGCGTGTTCGTCGTAATTGGAGCGATCGATCACGATGGGCTTTGGGATCGGCACGATGAACGCGCCGCCATTCATGATGTAATCGCGCTTTTTGCGCAGGAATTCCTTGAGGAAATTCCAGGGCAAAATGAGGTAGGCGTCAGGCAGGTCGGTCTGGCGTTCGTCGACGATGGGGATGCGCGCGCCCGGGATGTATTTGCCGACTTTGAGGGGGTTGACCTCGGTCGCGCAGCTTACGAGGTCCGTCGTAATGTGAAACGAGTTGAGCAGGGTTGCGCCCTTGGCCGGCGCGCCGAAGGCGTAAACTTTTTTCCCGTCGTCGGCGTAGCGGCGGAGGATGGCGAGCAGTTCGTCGCGAATCTCCCAGACCCGCTGGCCAAACTGGCGGTAGGTTTCGATACGGTCAAAGCCCAGACGCTTTTCCTCGGCGCGGACGCGATCGACGGAAGGATCGACCGGGCGACTGCCGCGTGTGGCCACGAGCAGCTCGAGTGAGCCGCCGTGAATGGGCAGCAAGTCCGCGGAGATGATCTCGAGACCATGCAGAGCGAACAGCCGGTCGAGCGAAGCCACGGTCCAGTAGGTGAGATGCTCGTGGTAGACCTGGTCGAACTGCGTGTATTTGAGCATTTCGCCAAGTGAAATGGCCTGCACACAGAACACGCCGCCATCGCGGATCAGCTCGGCGATGCCTGCGGTGACGCTGTGGAGCTCCTCCAGGTGGAAAAACACGCCCGCCGCTGTGACGAGGCGCGCGCGGCCCTTGCTGGCGATAATTTCTCGGGCAACGTCGGCGTTGAAGAAGCGCGCCCAGGTTTCGACCCCGCGGGCATTCGCCATGGCGGCGAGGTTGCGGGCGCCGTCGACGCCCAAGGTGCGCAGACCGAAAGGCTGATAGCAGGCCAGCCACGTTCCGTCGTTGCTGCCGATGTCGACCACGAGATCGCCGGCTTTCAGGCCGAGCTTGTTGATGAGCCGTTCGGTGCTGGTGCGAAAATGCGTTCGCAGCGTCTCGGTGGTGCCGGATACGTAAAGATATTCGCCGAACATCGTCTCCTTGGGGACGGTGTAGGTGATTTGCACCGTGGTGCATTCATGACAGAAGCACACCTGCAGCGGATAGAACGGCTCGCGTTGGCCGAGATCCTCGGGGCGCAGCAGGCTGTCGCAATGCGGTTGATCGCCCAGGTCGAGAAACTGTTCGAGGCGGGATTGGCTGCAGACGCGACAGTGCATGGGAAGCGCGATGAGGGTTATTGTGGAAGCGAGCGGTAGTAGCGGATGGTCTCCTCCAGCCCCTGGCGGATGCTGGTGAACTGAAAATCGAACAGGCGTTTGATCTTGTCGGTGTTGAAGACCTTTTTGGAGACGCCGGTAAACTTGGTGGTGTCGTAAATGATCCTGGCCGGATCGTAGCCGACGATGTCGCAGATCATCTCGGCGTATTCGCGGATGGTTGCGCCCTGGCCGCTGCCAAGGTTGAGCAGATCGTTGGGGCAATGCTCGGTGGCGAGATGGATGAGTTTAACGGCGTCGTCGACGTAGATCAGCTCGCGGATCTGCTGGCCGTTGCCCCAGAGCGCCACCGGCGCACCGGTGGTTTTGCCCGCGACGATTTTTTTGATGAGGTCGAAGATGAAGTGGGAATCGCCTCGGTCGAACTTCGGACCAAAAAGCGTGGAGGGTATGAGATGGCGGTACGACATGCCGTACTGGTGATTCAAGGCGAGCTGCCCGGAGTAGAGCATGCGCTTGGTCATCGCGTATGTGTACAGGTCGCGATCCGGCTCGCCAGCCATGTAGTTTTCCTCGCGGAGAATCATCTCGGGCGGGTAGGCACAGCCAGTACCCATGGCGATGAGCACGGCCTTTGGCTGAAATTCGCGCCAGAACCACAGCACATTGGTGTTGATCTGCTGGTTGATGATCCACTGCTCGCCTTTGTGGTAGAGGCAGAAATCGCCGGCCTTGGTCCAGGCGGCGAGATGGTAGATGCGGTCGAACTGCATGTCCTGAAACTGCCGCAGGTTTTGCCGGTCGGTGAGGTCGCAGTTGCGCGAGTTGATGACCGTCACTTCCGCGCCGCTGCGCTGCAGGTCCGGCACAAGGTGCCGTCCCAAGAAACCTGTGCCGCCGGTGACCAAAACTTTCATGAGAGTGGGGGAGTGTGTTTGAGAAAAGTCGTTTGGCCGGGTGCTGTCTAGTCGCATTCCGACAGCGCGACGGTTCTTTTTTCGCGGTGGGAGCGTGCCGCGGCGTCGAGCACGGCGTGGCGACGCAACAGCTCCTGCGCTTGCTGCCGGGCCGCGGCCTGATCGGTCAGTGACGCCGCGAAGGTGTCGATCATCCGTCCAAACTGGTCGGCGGGTGGAATCTCGCGCTGTTCGGAGCCTGTCGCGGTTTCGAGGAGCAGCGTGGTCGGCTGATCAGGGGGAACGGCGAAGGCGCGCGTCGCTTCGATTCGGCCGAGCGGTCCGTGGATCGCGTAGCGCGAACGGTAATGCAGTCCGAACGCGACAAAAATCTGCGCCTCCGCGCCGGTGGAAAAACGCAGCCAGAGCGCGCAGGAATCATCCACACCGGTGGCGGGGTCACAGCCGAGTTGACACGATACGGACACTGGCTCGCCGGGGAGCTGTCGCAAGGCGGCGGCGACGGGGTAGCCCACGGAATCGTGCAGGACGCCGCCCTCCAGCGCCGGGTTTAGCCGGATGTCGGTGTCGCGAGGGCGGGGATAGGTGAATTGGCTTTGGAAAAACCGCGGCCCGCCGATGCGCCCCTCGGCCAGCCAGCTGGCGACGGCGGCATGCTGCGGATGATAGGCAAACATGTACCCTTCCATCAGGAATACTCCAGATGCTTGGCAGGCGGCGGTCGCTGCGCGCGCTTCGCGCATGTTGCGGAAAGCCGGTTTTTCGCAGAGCACATGTTTGCCGGCGGCGGCGGCTTGCAAAACCCATTCACCGTGCAGCGGCGGCGGGGTCGAAACGTACACGGCATCGACGGCGGGATCAGCCAGCACGGCGGCGTAATCGCCGTGCTTGGACGCGCCAAATTCCTGGGCGTATTGCGCGGCTTTGGCTGCATCGCGGCTGCCCGTGTGCTCCAGGCGAGCCAGTTTCGAAGAGCGCAGCGCGGGTAGAAACCGGCGGCGGGCGACTTCGGAACAAGCGATCAGACCAAAACGGACTGGCGGCATGGCGGTCAGGCGTGTGGCGCGGTGACGTTTTGCGTGTGGTGAAACGCGTTCTTCGGGTCACCGTGATCGCCTTCGCCCAAGCCCAGATTCTGGTGCAGGATCGGCACTTTGCAGTCGTCCCAACGTTTGGTGAGGAACGAGACAGACTGGCAATCGGTGATGGCGAGAAAAACGTGATAGGTGTTTCGCGGGATGAAAATGCACTCGCCCTTGCTCATGCGAATGTACGACTCCTCGCCGGTCTCGGGATCTTTCTCCACCTCCACGCCCGAGCCCTCCACCAGCAAAATGTACTCGTCGAATTCGGGGTGGCAGTGGTTGCCGCGGATTTTGCCGGCGTTGATGAACTGGTAGGTGAATTCCTGGATGGGCGCGTCGGGCACGTAGGTGAAGATCGCGCCCCGGCCGTCGCGGATGGTGTTGAGGTTGCAGGCCGGTTTGATGGATTTGATGCGCATGGGTGGAGTGTTTTGGGTTGGTTGAAAAAGTTAAGAGAGGAAAGCCGCTGTCAATCGTGCGGGGCGTTTACGGCGCCGGGGATCGCGCGCACCAGGTGCGCCACATGTCGCGCAGGGCGGCGCTGAAACGCGCGGCCTGGCCGGCGTGGTCGAGCAGCGGCGAGCGGCGCATGTCGCTGCGCAACGAGCGCCGCAGCGTTTCCAGTCGTGCGGTATCGGCTGCGAGCGCGGTGGCCTTCGCGATGTAGTCGTCGCTATCGGTGGCGACCAGCTCGGGGTGGCCGATGGCGTGGAGCAAGCTCACGCCTACGCGGCTGGCATGGCGGTCGCCGGCGAGTGTGAGCACGGGCACGCCCATCCAGAGTGCTTCGCAAGTGGTCGTTGTGCCGTGGTACGGGAATGCGTCGAGCGCAATGTCGATCTGACCGTAACAGGCGAGATGCTGCGTAACGTCCGGTTGCGGCGGCAGCGTCCCCAGTCGTTCGCGGGGAATACCGGCAAGATCGAGGTGGCGTTCCCATTCGGGCGTCGGGCGGCGACAGCTTTTCAGCAGCAGGCGCGAGCCGGGCGTGGCCTCCAGCACCTTGCGCCAGAGTTGCAGCGTGGTGTCGGTGAGTTTCGAGAGCGCGTTGAACGATCCAAATGTCACCGGAGCGCCAGACAGGCAGGGCGGTGGATTCAAGCCGGGCGCCTCCTCCGGTGGCGAGTAGCTCCAGGCGGTGGGGGCAAAGCGGATGAGTTTTTCGGTGTGGAAGCGATCGGCGTCGCCGGTCGGGTCGGCCAGTTCATCGGTCAACCGGTAGTCCATGCTGGGGAGGCCGGTGGTGTTGGGGTAACCGAGGTACGTCACCTGCACGGGCGCGATGCGTTTGGCGAAAACCTGCAGGCGGTTCATGCCGGTGTGCCCGGTAAGATCGATCAGGATGTCGAGATTGAAGGTGCGGAGCGTGGTCTCGACCTGGGCCGGCATCTGACTGACGAAGTTGCGCCACACGGCGGCATAACCACGCAAACGGGCTGAGACGGCGTCTTCCTGATAGTGGTCGTGAAAGAGCAGGATCTCGAATTGTTTCTTGTCGAGATTCGCGAGCAGCGGTTCCAAGAAATAGGCGACCGAGTGCTGCCGCAGATCGGGCGAGAGAAAACCGACGCGGAGACGGCGCTCGGGCTCGCGGGAGTTGGTCCAGACGCGGCGGGCATTGATCTGGCGCTGGGCCGGCGGCTCGAAAATGTCGCCATAGGCCACATGTTCGGCGAAGAGCTGTTCGCGGGAGACATCAGCCAGATAGTTGAGCGCAAAAAGCCGGTAGCTGCGCGCGTCGTGATGCTGCGGAAACCGGGCGAGGTGCGCCGAGTAGTCGGCCACGGCTTCGCGGATGCAATGGCTCTGTTGCAAGGCCATCGCGCGGCCGAAACGGGCGTGCGGATGATGCGGATCGACTTTCATGGCGCGCTCGTGCGCCGCCAATGACTCGGAGTGTTGTCCGAGCAATGAATAACCGATGCCGAGTCCGTACCAGCCGTCGGCGGCGTCGGGCTTGATCTCGATCATGCGGCGGTAGGCGGCAAGGGCCTCCTCGACGCGGTTGAGCACTTGAAGCGTGTACCCGAGGTTGGCCCACGCCTCATGGTGGTCGGGTTTGAGCTGGATCGCGATCCGCAGTTGTCGCTCAGCATCGGCGGCGCGTCCGCGTTTGACGTAGGCGATGCCGAGTTGCGTGTTCATGTCCGCCGAGCGGGGCGCGAGTTTCACGGCGCGCTCGAGATGGCTGACGGCCTCGGCGAGTTGATCGAGTTGTTGGGCGACAAGACCGCTCAGTTGCCAGGCTTCGGCGAGCTGGGGCGCGGAGGCCCGCACCTGGGCGTAGAGTCGCGCCGCCTCCTGGAGCCGGCCGGCTTTGTGATGTGCAGCCGCGGTTTGGAAGACCGAGAGAATCTTGTTGGAGACCATGGCTCAGATCGCGCGCGAGCAAAGATGCGCGCAGGGGACAATAGCACACTTGTCCCGGCGGTGAAAACCGTGGTGCGGATTCAGCGGATGGGCACGCATGGGATGGTCAGGATAATTTCTTTTGCACGACGACCAGGTCCTCGCGTGCGGTCCAGCCTTCGCGCAGCCAGAATGTGCGGCCGGCGGCGTTGTGGGCGAAGAGGAAGATGTTGCACTTCTCGATGCCGAGTTGTCGCAGTCGCGCGAGGCATTCCTCGACCAGCTGCCGCCCGAGTCCGTGCCGTCGGTGTGCGGGCGCGACGGCGAGATGGTGCAGGTATCCCCGGCGTCCATCATGACCGCAGAGCACGGCACCGACGATCTCGTCGCGAGCGGTGGTGGCGACCAGACTCAAGCCCGGGTTGCGGGCCAGAAAGGCGGCGATGGCCTCGGGCGTGTCGGATTCGCCGAGCCCGATGCCCTCGCACGAGCGCCACAGCGCGATGACAGGCTCGTAATCGGCCAGAGAAAAAGCGCGCAACCGATAAGTTGAGGAAACAGGCGCGGCGGGCATGCGACGGGGTGGGGCGGTGGAGCGTGGCGTCGCCTACAGTTGGATCGGCAGACCGATCTCAATGATCTGGGTCGGCATGATCTGGTAATAATCTTTCACCGGGCGGGCGTTGCGGCTGAGGAAGGCGTAGAGGCCTTTTTGCCACTCCCACATTTTGGCGTTGCCGCCGGTGATGATCATCTCGCGGTTGAAATAGAAGGTCGTCGCCATGAGGTTGAGCGGCACGCCTTGATTGCGGATGCGTTCCACGATCTTGGCGACGTCGGGCGACTCCATGTAGCCGTAACGGCCGGTGGCGCGCCAGACGCCTTCGCCGAGCGAATCCAGCGTGAAACGCTCCTCTTCATGGACGTGCGGCACCTCCTCGGTGAGGATGGTGAGGAGCACGACGGTTTGTTGGAGGCACTTGTTGGCCTTCAGGTGGTGGAGCAGGGCGAGCGGAGTGCCTTTGGGCGTGGCAACCATGAACACCGCGCTGCCGGGCACGCGGACGATGTTTTTGCTCTTCGCGATGCTCGAAAGTTCCAGCTCGGTGATGGCGGAGTTGTAGACTTTTTCCTGAATCTCGTTCCGGCCTTGTTTCCATGTGTACATGATCGCGAGCACGAGGGCCGCGAGGACGATCGGCAGCCAGCCACCGTCGGTGAATTTATGGAGATTGGCGCTGAAGAAAATCAGATCGAACACGAGAAACGCACCGCAGATCAAATTGGCCTTCCAGCGCGGCCAGCGCCACAGCAGGAGCGCCACGCGGTAAAACGCGAAGGTGGTCACCGCCATCGTGCCGGTCACCGCGATCCCGTAGGCTGCCGCCAGACCGGTGCTGGAGCGAAATTCGAGCACGACCCAGATGGTGGAGAGCGCGAGCGCCCAGTTGACGAGCGGGACGTAGATTTGGCCGGCTTGTTCGGCGTTGGTGTGAAGAATCTTCAGGCGCGGGAAGTAACCCAGCTGGATCGCCTGCCGCGTCAGGGAGTAGGTGCCGGATATGAGCGCCTGGCTGGCGATGATGCCGGCCACGATGGAGAGAACGACGAGGGCGAGGCGCGCCGGACCAGCCGGGGCGAGGGCAAAGAATGGATTCGAGACATCGTCGGGATGCGCGATGGCGTAGGCCCCCTGGCCAAAATAGTTCAGCAACAGTCCCGGAAATACGAAGAACGTCCACGCCTGCGAGATGTAGCGTCGGCCGAAATGCCCCATGTCGGCATAAAGCGCCTCGGCGCCGGTGATGGTCAGGACGATGGCACCGAGCAAAGCCGTGGCTTTGGCGGGGTGTTGGAACAAGAGCTGCAATCCGCGGAGTGGGTTGAGCGCATTGAAAACCTCGGGGGCATCAAACAGATGCCAGGCCCCGAGTGCGCCCAAAGTCAGAAACCAGACCAGCATGACCGGACCAAAAACACCGCCAATGGCCTTGGTTCCCCGCGATTGAAAAATGAACAACGCGGCGATGATCACCACCGCCATCGGTACCACATAGGAGCTGAATACGGGGCTGAAACTGGAGAAGCCTTCGACCGCGCTTAGCACAGTGATGGCCGGGGTGATGACGCCATCGCCATACAGTAGTGCCGCGCCGGCCATGACCACCAACGTCGTGGCGCCGAGACCGCGGCGATGGCTCAAGCCTTTCGGGTGGGAGAGGGCGAGCAGGGCAAACACGCCACCTTCGCCGCGATTGTCGGCGCGCATGACGTAAGCCAGATACTTGAAATTAACCGCGAACATCAGCGTCCAGAACATGAGCGAGAGCACGCCGAGGATGCCGTCCGTGCGCTCGGTGGCCGGCAGATGCTTCAAGCATTCCTGCATCGTGTAGAGCGGACTGGTGCCGATGTCGCCGAAGACCACTCCGAGGGCACCGATGCATAGCGCTGCTTGAGCGCGCGTGGAAAGCTTACAGGTGGAGGGAGCGGTCATGAAGCCGCCGTATTGTCACGACCCAGTCCGTTTCTCCAAGCTCATTTGCGCGCCGAGCAAAAATGGGTTGCCAACGCGCGGTGCGTTGACCTCTGCGGGCAACTGCGCTCCGTTGGCGCATTCCAAACATGAGCTCTCCGCAATGGCAGGTCGCTAAAACTTATTCCGATATTCTCTATCACAAGTCCGACGGGATCGCGCGCGTCACGATCAACCGTCCCGAGAAACGCAACGCGTTTCGCCCCGAGACCGTTTCCCAGATGTTCGACGCCTTTTGCGATGCGCGCGAAGATCAGTCCATCGGTGTCGTGTTGCTCACCGGCGCGGGGCCGCACACCGACGGCAAATACGCCTTTTGCGCCGGCGGCGACCAAGGGGTGCGCGGACCCGCCGGCTATGTCGGTGGCGATGGTGTGCCGCGGCTCAATGTCCTCGATCTCCAGAAGCTCATCCGCTCCATGCCCAAGGTCGTGATCGCGCTGGTGGCTGGTTATGCCATCGGCGGCGGGCACGTGCTGCATCTGGTGTGCGATCTTACCATCGCGGCCGACAATGGCATTTTCGGGCAGGTGGGCCCCAAGATGGGCAGCTTCGACGGTGGGTTCGGTTCGAGTTATCTGGCGCGGATCGTTGGCCAGAAAAAAGCGCGCGAGATTTGGTACCTGTGCCGCCAGTACAACGCCCAGGAGGCGTTGGCGATGGGCCTCGTCAATACCGTGGTGCCCGTGGCGCAACTCGAAGCTGAGGGCGTCAAGTGGGGGCGTGAGATCATGCAACACAGTCCGCTGGCGATCCGCTGCCTCAAGAGCGCGTTCAATGCTGAGCTCGACGGCCAGTCCGGGGTGCAGGAGTTGGCGGGCAACGCGACGCTCCTCTATTACATGACCGAGGAGGCACGGGAGTTTCATCGCGCCCAGCGGGAGAAGCGCCGCCCCGATGCGCGCAAGTACCCGTGGTTGCCGTAGGCGGTGGTGTCGGGAGGCCTGCGATGTAGCGCGCGGCAAGGTTCGAAACTGGCAAAGGAAAAGGCCGCCCTACCCCTAGAGCGGCCTTTAATACCTAACACCAAGCAAACCTATGAACTACGAGGAGGTAGATGCGGGATCAGGCAAAACGCTCAAAAATAGTTTCAGAATGTTGAAAATAATTAGGGCCGTATTCGCCGACCTCAATTAAAGTCAGTAGGTCAATAGATTATGTATTCATTGCGCAGCCATTACGTCTCTTTTAATAAGGCTACGAGCAATGCTGAATAACATACTCCAATGCCTTTTCAGCTTCGCGCTACATCACACAGCGATAGTGTCTAAAAAATTACCATGAAGCCAATCACGGGTTCCTGTTTGTGTGGAAAGGTTGCGTTTGAGGTTACCGGCACGCCGCTAAAGTTCCTCTATTGCCACTGCCGTTCCTGTCAGAAATCGAGCGGGTCCATTCATGCCGCGAATTTGGCGTTCCCGGGAGATTCGGTCAGATGGCTGCACGGCGAAGAACTCATCGAGTTATTCGTAGATACGAAAGACAACCCAGGGTTTCCTCGCGCCTTTTGTCGGAGCTGCGGCTCACCCGTGCCCAAGAAGAGCCGCAATCGGCAATTCTGGGTCGTGCCGAGCGGAACAATGGATTCGGATCCCGGCATGACGCCGCAGGCGAATATTTTTTGGGCGGAGCACGCTCCTTGGTATGTCTCGGCAGATCAAATTGCCAAGAATGAGGGGCCATTGGTCTAGCCCGGAAGGTAACGAGGGCGTCAAACTGCGCTGCGGCGCGTGGTTGTCGAGTCGCAGAAAACGGCAGATGGGGATCAACGACTCACCGTCTGCATACTTGTTATTTCCGCGCAGCTCGTTGCTTCCTGGCTGATTAATTTCCTAACTCTTTAACTAAGAGTAGAAAGAGCTGGCGCCCTCACGGGGAATCGAACCCCGGTTTAAGCCTTGAGAGGGCTCCGTCCTAGCCGCTAGACGATGAGGGCGTGAAGCGGACCGGCAAAAAACACCGTGCGCCTCCGGGAACTCAAGAGTAAAGTTAGCGAAAATTCGAGAAAGCCGCCGGTCATGGGCATTTCTGCTCAGTGCGGCGTTTTTGCTTGTACCGGTGCCCGGAAGTATAACTATTCGGTTACTATAAATGAACCGCCCTGCCGCCAATTCTCCGGCCATCAAAACTCGAGACGGAATTTTTTAGTGCCATCTCACGGGCGAATTTCTTGCCGCATCATCTCACCCCCAACCCAGGATTCCCATCCGCCGCATGCAAGCCATCGACATCCACACCCATCCTGTCTTCCTCCACAAGGGATATAGCAAAAAGGAAATCGACGAGTTCGCCAGCTACGGGACTGCGCATGGCATTGGACGGATGGTCGCATTGGGCGACGTCCTCGCCTACGGGCGCAATCCGAACGCCAAGCAGATCGCGGCGATCAACGACCAGACGGCACAGGTGGTGCGCTGGCGGCCCGATTACTACATCGGTTTTTGCTACCTCAATCCAACGCTCGGCGCAAAGGCAGTCGAGCGTGAGGTCGAGCGGTGCGCACCGTACGGCTTCCGGGGTTTGAAGCTGGAGGTGGCCAACAACGCGCGCGATGCCTGCATGGCACCGGTGATGCGCGCGGCAGAACGCCTGAATCTGCCGGTGCTCCAGCACTCGTGGAGCATGACGAACATCAAGCAGCGCAGCTTTCACACCGATCCCGCAGACACGGCCCTGCTCGCGCGGCGTTATCCGAATGTGCAGGTGATCATGGCGCATCTCACCGGCTGCGGTTTCCGCGGCGTGCTCGAAGCCAAAGGTATCGAGAACCTCGTGGTCGATACCTCGGGCGCGTTTCCCGAGGCCAACATTTTGGAGTACGCCATCGAGCACTTGGGCGCAGACCATGTGGTCTACGGTTCCGATCTGCCGATCCGCGAATCCAGCGTGACGCTCGGCCGCATTCTCGGGTCGAAGCTGTCCGAGTCTGAACTTAAAAAGGTCCTTATCACCAACGCGCAGCGAATCCTGAAACTCTGACGGCCATGTTGATCGATACCAATGCCCACCTCGGCCCCTGGCCGTTTTCGCACCTCACGGAATATTCGGCGGCGGAACTCGTCGCGCATTTGGGTAAGCACGGCATCGCACAAGCGGTCGTGTCGCACCTCGGCGCGGTGTTTCAACCCGATCCGATGCCCGCGAACCGGCTGTTGCTTGCAGCCACCCGGCGGCAGGCGGCGCTCGTGCCGATGCCCATCGTGAATCCGATGCTCGCCAATTGGCGCGAGCAACTCGATCTGTGCTGCGCCGGCACCGCCCTGCGCGCGGTGAAGATTCTACCCAACTACCACAATTACTCCCTGACGACGTCCCGGCTCGATCCCTTCGTGGCTGAGCTGAAGAAGCGCGGAGTGAGGCTGGTGATCGGGGTGCGTTTTGAGGATGTGCGGCACCGTTATTTCGGACTGCGCATCAAGTGCGTGCCGCAAGCCGCCATCGCCAAATTCCTGCAGCGCCATGCGGACATGCAGGTGTTGTGCCTCGGCCTCTCCTTGCCCGAAGTGCGCGAACTGGCCAAGACCTGCCCGAATTTCCTCACCGATACGGCCTTCATCGAGTGGATCAAATCCATGGAAGTTCTGTCCGGAGAATTTCCCATCGAGCGGGTCGTGTTCGGTTCACAAACACCGTTTTTCGTGACCCGTGCCAGTGTCGACAAGCTCACCATGGCGCAGCTTAGCGCCAAGGCGCGCGCAGCCTATTCTTCCGTTAATGCTCAACGTTTCTTTTCGCTATGACCACTCCGTCCAATCACCGTCCGATCGTTGATGAACCCGTGCCGCAGCTCAAACGCTGGGGCGCACCCGAGTTGGAGCGCCTCACCACCATGGTGGATCAGGCTTCACTCTTCTATTGGAAGGGCCCGCAAACGTCGGCGTTGCTCGATGAGTTTCGCCGTCATTATCCGCTGAAGTACTGCTTCCCGTGCTCCTCCGGCACAGCCTCGTTGCACATTGCGGTCGCGTCCCTCCGCCTCAAGCCGGGTGAAGAGGTGATTGTGGCTCCCATCACCGACATGGGCTCGGTGATCGGCATTCTGTACCAGCAGGCGGTGCCGGTCTTCGCCGACCTCGATCCGCGCACATACAATCTTGATCCGGCCGATGTCCGTCGCCGCATCACCCCCAAGACCCGCGCGATCATGGCGGTGCACCTGGCGGGTAATCCGGCCGACATGGGTGCCATCATGGCGATCGCCAAGGAGCACAAGCTCGCGGTGATCGAGGACTGCGCCCAGGCGTGGGGCACAACCTGGCAGGGCAAGCCCGTCGGCACCTTTGGCGACCTCGGCTGTTTCTCGCTTAACGATTTCAAGCACATCGGCTGCGGCGACGGCGGCATCGTCGGCACCAACAGCGAAGTGCTCGGCCCCGGTCTCGGCAAATGGGGCGACAAATCTTACGACCGCGTCAAGGGCGGCCGCGATCCGGAGGATCTCGCTCCCAATTACCGTATCAGCGAGCCGCAGGCGGCCGTCGGTGCGGCGCAGCTGCTCAAGCTGAATGATATCATCGCGAAGCGTAACCGCGCTGGCAGCCTGTTGACCTCGTTGATTGAGAGCGCGCCCGGAGTGCTGCCTCCTGCGGTGGTGCCCGGCAACAAGCACAGCTACTGGTTCTACATGCTGCGTCTGGAGCTGGACCGTTTCAAGTGCTCGCGAGAAGAGCTGGTCGCGGCGCTTAACGCCGAAGGCGTACCGGCCCGCGCCGGGTACATCCCGCGCGTCGTTTATCAGTATCCGGTGTTCCAGAACCACAACTTCTTTGGTGGTGCCTGGCCGATCCGCGACTTCGGTCTCACGAAGATGAATTACAAGGAAGTTTCCTGCCCGATGGCCGAGGCGATCCTCAACGATTGCAGCGTGCTCACACTCAATCAGGAGATGACCGATAGCTACATCAACAAAGTGGGCAAGGCGATCTGCACGGTTGCCGCCCGCTTGGCGAAGTAACGTTTCCTCCGGGCGATTCTTGTGCGGTGTGTGGCTCAGAATCGCCCGGACTCCGGCTTCACCGCCGGGTGCAGCTTACAGCGCGTGTAACGCGCTTTTGCTCACAGCGAGGCCGGCTTCTTTGACGGCCTCGCTCAGGGTCGGGTGGGCGTGGATGGTGCGGCCGAGATCCTCGGCGCTGCCCCCGTACACCATGTGGGTCACGATTTCGGCGATCAACTCGCTCGCGCCGCGTCCCAAAATCTGTGCGCCGAGAATGCGGTCGGTTTTCGCATCGGCGATAATCTTGACGTAACCGTCCGCCGCATCGGCGGCGAGGGCGCGCCCGTTGGCGGCGAAATTGAACCGGCCAACTTTCACGGCAAGACCGCGCTGTTTGGCGGCATCCTCGCCCAAACCAACGCCGGCGACTTCCGGCTCGGTGTACACGATGGCTGGAACGAGATTCCAATCGACGTGACCGGCCTTGCCCGCGATCCACTCCGCGACGGCGACGCCGTCCTCCTCCGCCTTGTGCGCGAGCATGGGGCCGGCCACAACATCGCCGATGGCCCAGACGCCCGGCGCTTTCGTGCGCAGATGATCGTCAACTTGGATGCGTTTCTTGTCGTCGAGCGTGACGCCGATTTTTTCGAGCCCGAGGCCTTCGCTGTAGGGACGGCGGCCGACCGCCACGAGAATCTTGTCCGCGGGAAATTCCAAAGGCTGCCCGGCGCGCTCGGCGGTCAGGATCGTCTGCGCGCCATCGCGCCGCAATCCGGTGACTTTGGCGCCAACTTCGATTTTCAAACCCTGCTTTTGCAGGCTGCGGGTGAAGTTGCGCACGATGTCGTCGTCATAGGCGGCGATGATTTTCGGCAAAAATTCCACGATGGTCACCTCGCTGCCCAGACGCGCCCAGACGGAGCCGAGCTCCAAACCGATCGCGCCGCCGCCGACCACGACCAATTTGCCGGGGACGCGTTCAAAGGCCAGTGCTTGATCGCTGGAGACCACGGTGCTGCCGTCGAATTTGAGGAAGGGCAGCTCGACCGGAGCGGAACCGGTGGCGATGACGATGTTCTTGGCGGTGAGCTGGACGGTTTCCTTCTCCGACCGTACGGAGATGGTGTTGGCTTGGAGAAACGAAGCGGTGCCGGTGACGACGGTGACTTTGCGGGCCGCAGCGAGCTGCGCCACACCGCCGACGAGCTTGGTGACTACGGCGTCTTTGCGCCGGAGCATGGCAGGTACATCGGCTTCGACGCTGCCGAGCTTGATGCCAAGTCCGGCGGCGTGGTGGCGAGCGAACGCATACTGCTCGCTGGTGTGCAGGAGCGCCTTGCTGGGGATGCAGCCGACATTGAGGCAGGTGCCGCCGAGCGTGGGGCGTTGCTCCACGAGGGCGACTTTTTGTCCGAGTTGCGCTGCGCGAAAGGCACAGACATAGCCGCCGGGTCCGGCGCCGATGACGATGAGGTCGAAGGAGGTCATGCGTTTGGTTTTCCGGCGAATGCGTTGCGCGCGGTCAGATTCCGAGGATCAAGCGCGAGGGATCTTCGATGGCCTGTTTCACTTTCACGAGGAAGGTCACGGCTTCGCGGCCATCGACGAGCCGGTGGTCGTAGCTCAGCGCGAGGTACATCATCGGGCGGATGACGACCTGTCCATCGCGCGCCACCGGGCGATCCTGGATGGCATGCATGCCGAGGATGGCGCATTGCGGCGAGTTGATGATCGGAGTCGAGAGCAGCGACCCGAAGATGCCGCCGTTGGTGATGGTGAAAACGCCGCCGTCGAGATCGTCCAACGTGATGCGGCCTTCGCGGGCTTTGACGGCCGTGGCTGCGAGCGCTTTTTCGACCTCAGGCAATTCGAGCCGGTCGCAGTCGCGAAAGACCGGCACCATGACTCCCTTGGGCGTGGAAACGGCGACGCCGATATCGAAGAAGTGATTTTCGACGATGTAGTCGCCGTCGATCTGCGTGTTGATCGCGGGCACTTCCTTGAGGGCGTAGACGACCGCTTTGACGAAGAACGCCATGAAACCGAGCTTCACGCCGTGCTTCTTGGTGAAGTCGTCCTGGTGCTTGGTGCGCAGCGCCATCACGGCGGACATGTCGGCTTCGTTGAACGTGGTGAGCATGGCCGCCTCGTGCTGCGCGGCGATCAGGCGTTGCGCGATGCGCTGGCGCAGCGGCGTCATCTTGCGGCGTGTCTGACGCGCCGAACCGGCAACCGCGGGCTCAGGCACTGCAACCGGCGCGGGAGCAGCGGCGGGCGCGGGCGGTGGTGTCGCCTTGGGCGCTTCGGCTGCGGCCAGCATGTCGCCTTTGGTGACGCGGCCGGCTTTGCCGGTGCCGGCGACAGAGGCGGGATTGATCCCCGTCTCGGCGGCCAGGCGGCGAACAGCGGGAGAAGCGGGCAGGGCTTCCGCCGGCGCTGCGGCAGGTGCAGCGGGCGCGGGAGCGCTGGCGGCCGCGGTGGCATCCGTGGCAATGGTGCCGACGACCTGACCGATTTTCACTTCGGTGCCCACCGCGACGGTGAGGCGGACGGTGCCGGCGGCCTCGGCGGTACCTTCGCTGGTGATCTTGTCGGTTTCCAGCTCGTACAACGGCTGGTCCTTTTTGACGACATCGCCGTCTTTGACGTGCCATTTGGCGAGGATGCCGGAGGTGATGGATTCGCCGAGGGCGGGAATTTTAACTTCGAGGAGAGCCATGGCTGGGGAGCGTTGGGTTGCGGGGCGCTAGCTAGAGGGAGAACGCGTCGTTGAGCAAGGCCGCGAGTTCGAGGCGATGTTGCGCGAGAGTGCCGACAGCGGGCGATGCGGCGGCATCGCGGCCGGCATACATGGCCTTGCGTCCGAAAACCTCCTCGAGCTGCGGCGCGATGAAGGTCCATGCGCCCATGTTTTGCGGCTCCTCCTGACACCAGGTGAGCCGGGCATTGAAATAATGATCGGCGAGGGCGCTGAGCCGGGTGCGGTTGAGCGGATACAGTTGTTCGATGCGCACGATGGCGGCGTCCTTGTAGCCGTGCTTTTCGCGGGCGGCGATCAAGTCGTAATAGACTTTGCCGGAGCAGAGGACGAGCCGCTCGGCATTGGCCGGGCGCTGTGGATCGTCGATGATGTCCTGGAAATGTCCGCTGGTGAACTCCGCCACCGGCGAGACGGCGGCGGGATGGCGCAGGAGCGATTTGGGCGACATCACGACGAGCGGCTTGCGGAAATCGCGTTTGATCTGGCGGCGCAAGCAGTGGAAGAGATTTGCCGGCGTGGTGAGGTTGACGACCTCGATGTTGTACTCCGCGCAGAGCTGGAGAAAGCGTTCCAAGCGTGCCGAGGAGTGTTCCGGGCCCTGGCCCTCGTAGCCGTGCGGCAGGAGCAGCACGATGCCGGAGGCGCGCTGCCATTTCGATTCGGCGCTGGCGATGAACTGGTCGATGTGCACCTGCGCGCCGTTGGCGAAATCGCCGAACTGAGCTTCCCACAGGCAGAGCATGTTGGGGAAATCGAGCGAGTATCCGTAGTCGAAACCGAGCACGGCGGCCTCGGAGAGCACGGAGTTGTAGACGCAAAATTTCGCCTGATGGTTGGAGAGGTGGTTGAGTGGCGTGTAGCTGGCGCGTGTCTCGTGATCGTACAAAACGGCGTGGCGCTGGCTGAACGTGCCGCGTTCGCAGTCCTGGCCGCTCAAGCGCACTGGCGTGCCTTCGCGGAGCAGCGTGCCGAAGGCGAGCGATTCACCGAAGGCCCAGTCGATCGGTCCGCCGGCGGCGAACGCGTTCTGGCGCGTTTCGAGGAAGCGCTTGATCTTGGGGTTGACCTTGAAGCCCTCGGGCACGGTGACGAGCCCCTGCACGACACTGTTGAGGAGCTCCGGCGACACGGAGGTTTGTACGAAGATGCGACTATAACCGGGTTGGAAAACGGCGGTGGAGCCTTTGTACGGCGCGCGCGGATCGGCGCCGGCGGTGGCCCGCTGGGCGAGTTTGCGCGCTTCGGTTTCCTTGGCCTTGGCGAGGTTTTCCTCCATCGCGGCGGTGTACTCGGCCTTGATCGCTTCGCCTTCCGCTTCGCTGATGGTGTTCTCGGCGACCAACTGGCGCGTGTAGATTTCTGAAACCGGGGAGTGGGCGGCGATGAGTTTGTAGAGGGTGGGCTGGGTGAAGGCCGGTTCGTCGCTCTCGTTGTGGCCGTGCTTGCGGTAGCACACCATGTCGATCACGACGTCGCGGCGGAATTGCACCCGGTAATCCAGCGCGAGCTGGGCGACCATGCAGACGGCCTCGGGATCGTCGCCATTCACATGGAAAATCGGCGCTTCGATCATCTTCGCCACGTCGGTGCAGTAGCGGGTGGAGCGCGCGTCGCTCGGCAGCGTGGTGAAACCGATCTGGTTGTTGATGACGAAATGCAGCGTGCCACCGGTGCTGTAGCCGGGGAGTTGCGAGTAGTTGAACGTCTCAGCCACGATGCCCTGGCCGGCGAAAGCGGCATCGCCGTGCACCAGCAGCGGCAGCACGCGCCGGCGTTCGGTGTCGCCGCGGATGCGTTGTCGGGCGCGGGCTTTGCCCTCGACGATGGGATCGACCGCCTCCAAGTGCGAGGGGTTGGCCGAGAGCCGGATCTCGACCTGGCGTCCGGCGGTGGTGTCGAGCGTCGCCTCGTATCCGAGGTGGTATTTCACATCGCCATCGCCGGCGACGGTGTCGGGGAGGAAATTTTCCGAGAACTGCTCGAAAAGCAGCTCGAACGGTTTGCGCATGATGCTCGTGAGCACGTTGAGCCGGCCGCGGTGCGCCATGCCCATGACGATCTCCTCGACGCCGGCCACCGGGCAGTGCTCCACGATCGCATCGAGCGCGGCGATGAACGTCTCGCCGCCTTCGAGGCCGAAGCGTTTTTGGCCGACGTATTTGGTATGCAAGAACCGCTCGAACAGCTCGGCCTTGTGGACGCGGCGCAGGATGCGGACCTTTTGCGCGGTCGAAAAAGCCGGCTGGTTGTCGCAGCTCTCCATGCGATGTTGCAGCCATTCGCGGGCGTCGTCGTCCTGAATGTGCATGTACTCGACGCCGACATGACTGCAGTAGGTGCGTTGCAGCGAGTCGATCAGCGCGCCGAGTTTCATCTGTCCGCCCTGTTTATAGACGCCGATGTTGAACGAGTGCTGGAGATCCTCCGCGGCGAGATGGAAACAATCGATGGCCAGCTTGGGAAAGGGCGGCGGCGGCGGGTGCAACGGATCGAGGTGCGCGGCGAGATGGCCGTGCGCACGGTAGCCGTTGATCAGGCGATGCACCTGGCCTTGCTTGAAGCTGTCGATGATGTCGACGCCGGTCTCTGCGACTTGCTGGCCGATGGCGCTCGCGCTGGTCGGCGGCTGGCCGCCGGAGCCGAGGGCGAATCCCTGGAAAAAGGCGCGCCACGTCGGGTCGACCGAATCTGGATTGGCAATCCAGGAACGATATGCGGCCTCGATCATGTCGGCGTTGGCGTGGGTGGGCAAAGTGAGCGATTTCATGCGGCGGTGGACCCAGGGCTGCGGGGTGGTGAGGTGGTACGCGCGGAATAGCTACGCACAGAATGAAAAGGTCCCGCGACGGAAGCAATCCGTCAGGTTGGGTATTCTCAGGCAGATAGGTGGCATGGCGGGCAAGGGACGAGACAGAGACATGGTCGCTCAACATAGCCGACGGCCAGCGGATTGCGCCTGCTAAATGTAAATCATAGCCGCGCTTATCGCATTGCGGAGCGTCATCAAGCGAACTGATGCCCAACTTATTGCGCAGGGCCCAGAGGAGGGCGATGCGGCGGGGCAACTTCGCGCTTGGCCTTCGCGCGACGCTCGGGGAAAAACAGGCCCGATGGCAGCCAACGAACGCATCCCTACGACAGGCGGACAGAATCTCGGTCAGAACCCGTTTGCCGCATTGGCCAGCGCGGGGTTGCCCGCGGGACCAGTGCGACCGGCGGTGACAAACCAGGCGTCGCAACCGAAACCGGCTGCGCCCGAGAAAAACCGCGGGCGGGTGGACATCACGCGGCAAACTGCGGGCCGCGGTGGCAAAACGGTGACCGTCGTCGATGGATTTGTCGGCATCGGTTTGCCCGAAAAGGAGCAGCTCGCCAAAAAAATGCAGAAAGCCTGCGGCTGTGGCGGCACGGTCAAGGATGGGCGGATCGAGGTGCAGGGCGACAAACGCGAGGAAGTCGCCCGGATTTTGCGCGAAGCCGGTTTTCGTCCCGTGATGGCCGGCGGCTGAGCTTCTGCCGCGCGCCGCGCGGTTACTCGGCGAGACCGGCGGCGAGAGCGAGCGCGCACTCGGCCCGGTTCAAGATATAGAGGTGATATCCGGGCGCGCCGTGGGCCAGCAGATCGCGAATTTGGGTCAGCGCCCAATCGATGCCGACGATCTCCACGACCTCGGCGTTTTCCGCGGCGATGTCCAGTCGGCGGGCCAGCGTGGCGGGCAGGGACGAGCCGCCTTTGAGCGAGGTGATGCGCTGCACCTGTTTCAACGAGAGCACTGGCATGATGCCCGGCACGATGGGCACGGTGATGCCCGCTGCGCGGCAGCGGTCGACGAAGCGGTAGAAAATCGCGTTGTCGAAGAAAAGCTGGGTGGTCACAAACGCGGCGCCAGCGTCGATTTTTCGTTTCAGGAAATCGAGGTCGCTCTCGAAACTGGGCGCTTCCGGGTGTTTTTCCGGATAGCCGGCCACGCCGAGGCAAAAATCGGGATGCTGCGCTTTGAGCAAGGCGGCGAGCTCGCTGGCGTGCGCGAGACCATCCGGCGGCGGCGTGAAGGCGGTGGCACCCTTGGGCGGGTCGCCGCGCAGCGTCATGATATTGCGGAAACCGGCGGCGTGGATGCGGTCGGCGATCTCGGTGAGCTCGGCGCGCGAGTGGCCCACACAGGTGAGATGCGGCATCACGGTGAACCCGAAGTCGTCTTTGAGCATCGCCGAGACTTGCGCGGTGCGTTCACGCGTCGTGCCGCCGGCCCCGTAGGTGACCGACACGAAATCCCAGGCGATCTTGCGCACGGCGGCGGCGGTCTGGCGCAACGCCTCCACGCCCGACGCGTCCTTCGGTGGGAAAAACTCGATGGACCGCAGCGGACGATTCAGTGCGAAAAGCTCAGAGATGGGTCGGTCGAGGTTCATTTACCCATCAACGCATACGGATTTGTTGATACGAGTAAAGCGCCATTTCGCGACCCAGCGCTTGCGTGCCTCTTGCTTCGATCAGGATTTCTTCGGCTCTGCCGCTGCCGGCTTTTCTTCTTTGGGCGCGGGCGGAGCGGGGAGCGGCTCCCAGAGCTCGTTAGCTTTCTGGGGCAGTCCGGTGAAGGTGTAATCGTTGATCTGGAAGGCGCGTTTCTGCATCAGGGCGTTGATCGGCGCTTTCTCGTCAGAGCTTGCGATGACGGCGAACACCGGGCCGGCAGGAATCGTCTCGATGGCAGGTTCGATGGCCTTGGCGGGGCCGCTTGCATCATCGGGCTTCTTGTCGGCGGCAGGCTCCTCCGGCTTGGCACCGGCCTTGGCCATTTCGTCGGCTTTGGCGAGGATGGCGGCAGCGCCGCCTTTGCCGTCTTTGGCGGGCTCGGGCGTCTTGATCACTTTCTGCTCGGGCTTGCGACCGATGGCGACGGTGAGCGTTTTGCCGTCGAAGGTTTTCAACTTGAGAGTGCGCAAGTGCTGCTTGGCTTCGCCGGCCTTGGCGTCGTCGGGCGCGGTGGTGTCGGAGAAGCGGAGCGAGGTGAGCGTGCTCAGCACTGAGGTGATTTTGTCAGCCTTCAGACGCTGACCGGCCGGCGCTTTTTCGGCGACGAACGGATCTTCTTTCTTGGCGCGCTTGGCGACGATGGCGGGTGCGTCGGCGAAACCGATTTCCACCTCGGCGATATCGTCGTTCTTCAGCGTGACCAATTGGGCATCGGCCCAGTTGCGCGGCTCCATGTCGAGGTAGGCGTTGAGGCGGGAGAGGTAAGCCTTCTGCTGCGCGCCGAAACGTATGAGCCGCCCGCCGCCCTCGGCGCTTTTGCCGAGCGTAGCGGACCAGAGTTCCTTGTCGCTACTATCGAGCAGGGTGATCTGGGTGTCTTTGAACTCGAAGCGGGCGATGCGCTCGGGGCTGGCGGAGACGAAGCGTTCGACTTTGGCGTTCTGCAGCTCGGTGACGAACTGCGTGAGCTTGGAGAAGTCGGCCGGGAAATCGTAATAGCTGACGACCTGCCAGCCGCCGTCGGCCTGTTTGGCCAGCTGGATGGTTTTCCCCTGATCGTTCAGACGCAGCTTGGCGGTTTTTTCGAGGGCGGAGCGCTCGACGAGCGGCTGACCCACGCGTGGGTCAGACTCGACGGGTTTGCCCGGACGGTTGGCGACGTAGGCGATCGCGGAGACGATCGCGAGGAGGGTGACGGCAAGGAGAAGATTTTTCAGTTTCATCGCTGAGAGGATCTGGGCTGAAAAGGGTGAACGTGCGGGTTTACTTCCGGCGCCGGCGATAGAACCACACGCCGAAGACGCCGACGCAGACGGGCATCAACAGGAGGTTGGTCACTAGCAGAATGTTTTCCAGGCGGTCGATGTCCTCGCGCAGGGCGCGGCGGACTTCGCGACGCTCGCGGCGCATGCCGGCTTCCTGTTTCTGGAATTCCTCGATGGTTTTTTGGACCTCGGGGGAGGCGACCAGACTCTTGGTTTCGCCCTTCTTGCCCTGGAGATCGTTGAGTTTGCGCTGCACTTCGCCGAGGCGGGCTTCGAGCGCGGTGAGCTGGGCCTGATATTTCTTCTGGGCCTCGGCTTCCATCGCGCGGACGACCTTGAACGGCCGCAGCGAACTGCTCTTGCCGCGCACGGACACGAGATCCTGCGAACCGCCGAGGTATTCGAGCGAATTGGCGGCGAGGAAAATATTGTCGTTGATGGGCTCAGCGGCCTGCACACCGAGGAAGTTCATCCGGCGCACGCTGAAATCGTCGAGCAGCCAGTCGGTGTCGGCGATGACGATGAGCGTGGAGTTGGCCTTGGACTCTTTCAGCGCAGGAGCCGCCAGCGCAGCCGGGGCGGGAGCGGGCTTGGCGCCATCCTTCTTGTCGCCTTCGGCGGGCTTTTCATCTTTGGGCGCGCCCTCGGGGAAGGCCGACTTGAACTTGCCAGTGACCACCGCGGCCAGCGCTTTCTTGCCGGACGGGGTGATCTGGCGGGCGATGTCATCGGGCTGCGCGAACTGCAGCATCATGGCCTGCACGTCGCCGGCTTGGTCAGACGTTTGGATGAGCGGAGTGAAGGTCAGATCGCTGCCGGCCTTGGGCGCGAGGTAGCCGGACTCGACCAGCATCAGCATCTTCAGCTGTGCGGTCGGGAGGGCCTTGTTGTTCAAGTCCTCGCGGTCGAGGCTGAGCCACACGGGATAGTTGGCGAAAGTGCCTTGACCGGTCTGCACCTTGGTGGCGTTGGGGACGTCGCCGACGATGGCGGTGGGATTGTAGGTGATGCCGTAGGCGCCGAGGAGCGTCGGCAGATCGCTCGAAACGTTGGGCTGCGGTCCGCCGAACATCGCTTGCTGGCCGCCCTGGCGCTTGAAGTATTGCGAGGACGGATCGACGGCGAGGAAGACCGGCTTGCCGCTGAGCAGGAACTGGTCGATGGCGAATTGCAGTTTCGGCGAGAGATTCTGCGGGTGAATGACGGCGAGCGCCTCCAGATTGGCGGGCAATTCCGTGGCCGTGGCCTCGACGGTGATGACCTCGAAGGTCTTTTCCCATTCGCTCAGGACGAACTGGTTTTGCGGCATGCGTCCGCTGCGCATGGCGGCGTAGTCGGGTTGGGCGCGCAGCGGCAGGCTGGAGATGAGCCCGAGCTTCTTCTTGTCGATCTGCTGCACGCTATAGACGAGCTGCGAGATATCGTACTCGAGGAACGATTCCCGCTGGGGATTGAAGGCGGCGATGCTTTTCTGCTGGTCGGCCTGGAGGGCGACGAGGCCGAAGTAGATCTGCTCGCCGGTGGGCAACATCTGCGGCTGCACGCCGGAGGCGGACGCGCGCTCTTCCTCGGGGGTGTCGGGCTGCGGATTGATGACGTTGAGGGTGAGCTTGCCCTTGGAGACGCGAACGTACTGGCGCAGCATTTCCTGCACGCGGGCGCCGTAGTTCTTGTAGGAGATGGGCACGCCCTTCGCGTTTTTCGAGAAGTAGAAGTTGAGCGTGACGGGCTCCTCGATCTTGCCGAGGAGGGTCTTCGTGCCGGGCGAGAGCGTGTAGATCTGCTCGGCCGTGGCGTCGTAGCGCAAAGGCAGCGTCGCGGCGAGATAGTTGATCAGCACGAGGCCGACGAAAAGGAGGACGATGGCGATGGTTTTGCTTCCGAGTTTCATGGCTGGAGGCGAAAGAGTGGTGACGCGGGGTGGAGCTTAGCGTTCGAGCACGACGACGTTGAGGAAAAGCGAGAACGCGGCGAGCGACACGAAGAAGATGACATCCTTCGGATCGATGATGCCCTTGGTGAAAGAGTCGAAGTGGGTCGTGAAACTGAAGTTGGCGAGGATATCGACCAACGTTTGCGGGAGCACGGCGCTGAGGGCGTTGTTGAAGACGCTCCAACCGAGGAACACGAGGATCAGGCAGGTGAACACACTAAGCACAAAACTGATCACCTGATTTTTGGTGAGCGCCGAGGTGAGCGAGCAGACGCCGAGATAGGCGCCGGCCATCAGCACACTGCCGCAGTAGCTTGTCAGGATCACGCCCCAGTCCGGGTCGCCGAGAAAACCGACGGTGACCGCCATCGGAAAGCTCAGCAGGACGGCGAGCGCGAGAAACGCCCAGGCGGCGAGAAACTTGCCCAGCACGGCTTCCAGCGTGGTGACCGGCAGGGTGAAGAGCAGCTCGACGGTGCCGGAGCGTTTTTCCTCGGCCCAGAGCCGCATGCCGGCGGCGGGGGCGAAGAATACGAACAGCCACGTGTGAAAGATGAAATAGCTTTCGAGGCTGGCGAGGTTGGCCTTGAAGAAATTGCCAACGAAGAAGGCGAGCCCGACGCTGGCCATCAGAAAGACTACGAGAAAAACGAAGGCCACCGGCGAGCGGAAGTAGCCGAAGAATTCGCGTTTAAAGACAGGGCAGACTTGGGTCATGGAAATGCGGATTGCAGTTAGCGGTAGGGGAGGGCGGACGCGGGGAGCGCAGGGCGCTTACACGTCGCTACGGGTGAGGCTGCGGAAAATTTCGTCGAGGCGCGCGCCGGGTTGGCGGGCCTTGAACTGCGCGGGTGTTTCGTCGGCCACGATTTTTCCGGCGGAGATGAGGATGATCCGGGTGCAGATCGCTTCGACCTCTTCAAGAATGTGGGTCGAGAGGATGACGGCTTTTTCCGTCGCGAGATTTTTGATGAGGGTCCGGACCTCGTTCTTCTGGTTGGGATCGAGGCCGTCGGTCGGCTCGTCGAGGATCAAGACCGGGGGATCATGAAGCAGCGCCTGCGCCAGGCCGACGCGTTGCTTGTAACCCTTGGAAAGCGTTTCGATGGTCTGCCGGCGCACCGGATCGAGGTGGGTCAGCGCGATGGCGCGACCGACGGCGCCGGCGCGGGCGTCGGCTTTGCGGAAGCCGCGGGTCTCAGCGATGAAGCCGAGAAATTCCTCGACGGTCATTTCCGGATAAGCCGGGGCGTTTTCGGGGAGGTAGCCGATTTTCCGTTTCACGGCCACCGGATCGATGCTCACGTCATGGCCGTCGACGACGGCGGTGCCGGCGTTGGGCCGCAGAAAGCCCGTGATCATCTTCATCGTGGTGGACTTGCCGGCGCCATTGGGCCCGAGGAACCCGAGAATGTCGCCGCGTTGGACGGAGAAGCTGACTCCGTTGACGGCGCGCTTGGCACCGTAGTCTTTAACCAAACCTTTGACTTCGATCATGGAGGGTTACGATTGGAGGAAAGAAAGAAGGGGGACGCGCGTCCGTGAGATGACAAGGACGGAAAAAAGTTCCGTTCCTGCCGCTCGCGAATGCGAGCCGCCCTAAGAAATTGGCGCGGGCGGTTTTTCAAGACAAAAAACAGCGCGTCTGCACGGTGTTCCCTCCGACAGGGGAAATAAAAAAGCGCCCGCGTGCGGCGGGCGCTCAAAGTAAGCGGACGTGATCGAAAACTCAGGTCGCCTTGGCCAGACGTTCCACGGTTTCCGGGGCGATGACGCGGTCGATGTCGAGCAACGTTTTCACCATGCCCTTTACCTTGGCCATGCCGAGCAAGTAGGTGGTGTCGATCTTGGTGCCAAACTCGGGTGTCGGCTCAATCTCATCCTCGGCGAGCGTCACGACCTCTTCGACGCTGTCGACCACGAGGCCCATCTGCACATTCAAGCCGGTGTTGAGATTCACTTGGACGACGACGATGCAGGTGCGCTCGGCGATCTCAGCCTTGAGGCCGAACTTGAGGCGCAGGTCGACAATCGGAATCACACGGCCGCGAAGGTTGATGACGCCCTTCACATAGGAGGGCATTTGGGGCACCGGGGTGATCTTCTGGAGGCGAATGATTTCGCGGACCTTAAGCACGGCAATCCCGTAGCTCTCGTTCTCGAGGGAGACGGTGAGGTACTTGCTTGCAGCTTTGGCGGTGGTGGCAGTGGCGGTGGATGTGCTCATGAGCGGAGGAATGACCTGCCGGGGCGTTAAATCACCCGGAGGACATTTAGCATCATCGGTTCGTTTGCGGCGCGCTTTAGCCGAATTGCGATAAAGTATTCGCAGAAAGGGCCGAAATAGAGGGTAGACCCTCTATATCCACGGACATGCCTATATCATCCGAAACGTTTCCCCAATTCGAGGACACGATCAACCGTCTTGCGGCTGAGTCCGTGCTCGCGCAAATCGGGCGCGACGACGGCCTGATCCCGGCGTACAGCCTGCTCAGCGAGCTCATGGAACTCTCCGCCCCGGAGCCGCTATTGCACGAACCCCTGAAGGCGATGCGAGTGCAATTAGAAAGCCGGCTCGACCATGCCTTGCCCTTTGACGGCCCCACGCTGAATCAATTGCGGGCGACCATCGACTGGCTGCCGGGGGCGTTGGCTGCGGCCAAGAATCAGCAATCGATTCCGGTCTTGCGCGCCAAGGGTGCGCCCGCGCTGGCTCCTGCGAGTAAAAGCGCGGCGGCGAGCATCGCGGTCGATACCTCGGTCGATACGCTGCTGGATCTCCATCTCGAAGAGAATCGCGAGCTGTTGGGCGAATTTCGTGCTGAGGCGGTCGATCATCTTTCGCAGATCGAAGCCGCATTGTTGGTTCTCGACGGTCAGCCCGACGACAAAGACGCACTCGCGTCGATTTTCCGTTCGTTCCACACGATCAAGGGCGTCTCGGGCTTCCTGCAGTTGAAACCCATGCACGTGCTGACGCACGAGGTGGAATCGCTGTTGGACATGGCCCGCCACGATGAGCTGCGCCTGAATCCGACCATTATTACCGCCATCCTCGAAAGTCGCGATGCGGTGCAATCGATGGTGCAGCAGATCACCGTCGCATTGGAGATGGGGCAATTGCCGAGCGAAGTGATTCCGGTCAGCCACCTAATCGCGCAAGTGAAGACTTTGATGGTGGCTCCGAATGGTGGAGAGCCGGTCCAGACGGCCGTCGCTGTCGCTCCGGAAGCACCGGCTCCCGAGACGAAGACAGAGGCTCCGGCTGAAACTGCGCATGTAGAACCGAAACCTGCCGAGCCTGCACCCGAGGTGTCCGCTCCGGTGGTTCCATTCGAACCGGCGAAGAATGCCGCGAGTCCCATTGAAGAAGCCAAGGCCGCTGTGGCCGCGGTAGCCGCGACCATTGGACAACCCAAGGCGGCTGCTGCCCCGGCTCCCGGTGCTGTGGCCAAAGGAGGCACCGGCTCCGGCAGTGCGAGTACGGTGCGCGTCAATACCGAGAAGCTCGACACGCTCATGGATGTGGTCGGCGAACTGGTGATCGTGCAGAGCCAGTTGGTCGAGTCCGCCCGGCCGGTGGCCGAGGATGGCTCGCCGCTGCACCGGAATGTTGCGCAGCTCGGACGCATCACGAAAGAATTGCAGCATAATGCGATGTCGTTGCGCATGGTGCCTGTTAAACCGACGTTCCAGAAAATGGAGCGCCTGGCCCGCGATCTGGCGCGCGATTTCAGCAAGAAGGTCACGTTTGTGACAGCGGGCGACGATACTGAAGTCGACCGCACGGTCGTCGAAGAAATCGCCGATCCGTTGATTCACATGGTGCGCAATTCCCTCGATCACGGGCTGGAACAGCCCGCCGAGCGGCTGGCCAACGGCAAATCGGAAAACGGCACCATCGAGCTCAAAGCCTACCACCAAGGGAGCAACATCATCATCGAGCTGCGCGACGATGGTCGTGGCATTGACCCGCAAAAAATCCTCGCGAAGGCCCAGCAAAAAAATCTCGTGGCCGAGGGTGCGCAATACACCAAGGAGGAAATCTACGATCTGATTTTCCTGCCCGGTTTTTCCACCGCAGAAAAGATTACAGCGGTTTCCGGTCGCGGCGTGGGCATGGATGTTGTGAAACGCAACATCGAGAAGCTCCGCGGCAAGGTTGAGGTCGACAGTGAAGTCGGCCGTGGCTCCACCTTCCGCATCAAACTGCCGCTCACGATGGCAATCATCGACGGGTTGGTGGTGCGCGTTGGCGCCGACCGTTTCATTCTACCGAGCACGTCCGTCCAGATGGCGTTGCGGCCCACGAAGGAGTCGCTGACAACGGTGCATGGTACCGGCGAAGTGCTCGATCATCGCGGTCGAATGCTGCCGTTGTATCGCCTCCATCGACGGTTCCAAATTCCCGGGGCGGTCGAAACGCCGTGGGAGGGCATTGTGGTCATCATGGAGTCCAATGGCCGGGTTTCGGCTTTGTTGGTCGATGAGATGGTCAGCAAGCAGGAGGTCGTGATCAAAAATCTCGGTGCATTCCTGCATGGCCTCGCAGGTGTCGCGGGTGGCGCCATCTTGGGCGATGGCAACATTGCGTTGATTCTCGATCCGGCTTCGCTCTGCTCTGCGGCCTGACCTTCATGACAGTTGCCAGCACGCCAATCCTCGTTAAAGTCCCTCGTCATCACCATCGCCTCCGTCCTCGCACCAGCTGATCGCCCAATCCCCGGCACCCATGTCCATTCCGACCATCGACCAAGTCTGCGAAAAAGCCCAGCGCTTGCCCTGTTCGCCGGTCTTGATGCCAAAATTGGTGCGCATTTTGGAGGATGTGAATTCTTCCTCCGACGATATTGAGGACATCATCCGGATGGATACCGCGCTGGCGGGCTCGACGCTGCGGCTGGCAAACTCGGCCTATTTTAGTGCAGGCGGACAACGCGTCGACTCACTGCACGAGGCGGTCTTGCGTCTCGGCTCGCGGGAAATTTACCGGATGGCCGCATTGTCGCTGGCCGGGCGCTGGATGAACACTCCCGTGGGCGGTTTCCTCTGGGAGCAGAGCGATTTTTGTCGGCGCTCGATCGTGGCAGCGGTTTCCGCCGAATATCTGGCGGTCAGTTCCAATCGCGCCGATCCGGCGGCGGCGTACACTGCGGGGCTTTTGCACGAGATCGGCAAACTCGCGATCGCCTATGCCTGTGAAGAGCATTTCCCCGCCATCCGCAAGTTGTGCGAGGAAAAGCGTTGTGCGTGGAGCAGCGCCGAGCGTGAGGTGTTGGGTTACGACAATTGCCAGGTCAGTGCGGCCATGCTGCAGCGGTGGAACTTCCCCGCCTCGTTGATCGGGGTGGTAGAGGTGCAGCCGCCAACCGCGGACATGCCGGCGAACGTGCTGCCACTGGCGGTGCATGTCCACGCGGGCAAATACCTCGCGGCTTCGCTCGGGGCGGGAGTGGCGGAGGACGGCTTCCTGTTCGATTTTAATTCCGACTTACTCATCGAGTGGGGTTTTACCCCCGAGGTCTTGGAGGCGGCATTGCCGCCGGTGCTGGAAAAAGCATCGAAGATCCTGGGTGAGAAGTTACTGCACGGCGCGGTTTCGTTCTGAGCCGAAAAACGCCGTTTGTGGGCCGAAGCAGGCGTTGCGCCTCAAGTTGGCTGGTAGGCGTGTCGATATATGGGGTGCTAGTGTGTTGTGGTTGCTTCGGCCCGTGGGTGCTTAGCGCCCCGGGCCGATTCTTTTTCTCTGCCACTCACGACAAATAAAAAGCCGCGACGGTGAAGTCGCGGCTTGGAAAAACCAGAGGTGTCGACAGCTCAGGCGAGGTTTACCTTCTTCGCGGCGGCGACGCGCAGCAACGCATCGGCCATGTCGCTCGGGGTGGCGGCGACTTCGATGCCGCACTCCTTGAAGACCGCGATCTTCGCGGCCGCCGTATCCTCGGCGCCGCCGACGATCGCACCGGCGTGGCCCATGCGGCGACCGGCGGGAGCCGTGGCGCCGGCGATGAATCCCGCGACGGGCTTCTTGCAGTGCTCTTTGATCCAGCGCGCGGCCTCGACCTCGGCGTTGCCGCCGATTTCGCCGATCATAATGATGCCCTTCGTCTCGGGATCGTCGTTGAACATCTTGATCACATCGAGGTGCGAGGTGCCGTTGACGGGATCGCCGCCGATGCCGACGCAGGTGGTCTGGCCGAGACCCTTGCAGGTGACTTGCCAGACGGCCTCGTAGGTCAACGTGCCGGAACGCGAGACGATGCCGACATGGCCCTTCTTGTGAATGTAGCCTGGCGCGATGCCAATGCGGCAGCCGCCGGTGGATTTCTCGCCGGTGCCGGGCGTGACGATGCCGGGGCAGTTGGGTCCGATCAGGCGGGTCTTCTTGCCCTGCATGGCGCGCTTTACGCGGACCATGTCGCGGATCGGAATGCCCTCGGTGATGGCGATGACGAGCACGAGGCCGGCATCGACGCCTTCAAGGATGGCGTCGGCGGCGAACGGCGGCGGCACAAACACCGCCGAGACGGTGGCGCCGGTGGCTTTCGCGGCTTCGGCCACGGTATTGAAGATCGGCACCTTGTGGGCGCCGTGTTCGAAGAACTGGCCGCCCTTGCCGGGAGTCACGCCGGCGACGACTTTGGTGCCGTAGTCGAGCGAGAGTTTCGCATGCCGGCCGCCGAATTCGCCGGTGATGCCTTGGACGAGAATCTTGGTTTCAGGTGTGACGAGAATGGACATGGGAATTTTCGATTTAGGTTATGGGTGTTTCGAGCGCTCCGTTTGTCCGGATCAGGCGGCCACCAGCTTGACGATTTTCTGCGCGGCGTCGGCCATGCTGTCGCCCGAGACGATGGGCAGGCCGGAGTCGGCGAGCGTCTTTTTACCGGCGACGACGTTGTTGCCTTCCAACCGCACGACGAGCGGGAGCTTCAGGCCAACTTCCTTCACCGCTTCGACGATGCCGGCGGCGATGACGTTGCAGTCCATGATGCCGCCAAAGATGTTCACGAAAATCCCCTTCACGTTTTTGTCGCCGAGGATGATTTTGAAGGCCGCAACGACCTGTTCCTTCGAGGCGCCGCCGCCGACGTCGAGGAAGTTGGCGGGGTTGCCGCCGAAATGTTTGATGATGTCCATCGTGCTCATCGCGAGGCCGGCGCCGTTGACGAGGCAGGCGATGTTGCCGTCGAGCGCGATGTAGGAGAGCTCGTGTTTCGAGGCCTCGGTCTCCTTCGGGTCTTCCTCGGCGAAGTCGCGCAGCGCGACGATCTCCGGGTGGCGGAAGAGCGCGTTGTCGTCGAAGCCGACCTTGGCATCGAGGGCGAGCACGCGGTCATCGGCGGTGGTGATGAGCGGGTTGATCTCCACCATCGAGGCGTCGACGTCCCAGAACATATTGTAGAGATTGCGAATCAGCTTCGCGGCCTCCTTGGACTCCTTGGGGTTGAAGCCGAGCGCGAAGCAGAGCTGGCGCACCTGGAAATCGGCGAGACCGTAGGCGGGATCGACGAAAACCTTGTGGATCTTTTCCGGGGTAGCCTTGGCCACTTCCTCGATGTTCATGCCGCCCTCGGTGGAGGCGACGATCACCGGGCGCGAAGACGCGCGGTCGAGGAGGATCGAGAGATAGTATTCCTTTTTCGGCGGGCAGGCTTCAGTGAAGAAGAGCGTCTGGACTTTGCGGCCGGCGGGGCCGGTCTGGAGGGTGACGAGGGTGTTGCCCAGCATCTTGAGGGCGGCCTCGCGGGCATCGGTCTTGGTTTTGCAAACCTTCACGCCGCCTTTGTAACCATCGGTGAAGGTGCCCTTGCCGCGGCCGCCCGCGTGTATCTGTGACTTGACGACAACCATGCCCTCAGGGAACTGCGCGAGGGCGGCATCGATCTCCGCCACGGTTTTTGCCGGTACGCCTTTCGGGGCAGGTACGCCGTACTTGCCGAAGAGCGCGTTTGCTTGGAATTCGTGAATGTTCATAGAACTGGCCTCGGGTTTGGCAGAAAGCGGCGCGCGACGAAATCAAAAACCGCATCGATATTCGCATACTTGCATGCGCATGGGCGCGGTGTTGCGTTTTGCCGTACGCGGGGCAGCATCTCCGGGCCATGGAATCGCACGAGGTGATGCGCGAGGTGCTCAGAAACACACCAGCCAAGCAAATTGCAGCTGAAATGGGTTTGTCGCTGTCGCTGGTCTACAAGTGGGCCGAGCCGCTGGAGGAGGAACGCGGGAGTGGCGCGAGCAGTCCGCTCGATCGCGTCGGCCAGCTCATACGCATCACGAATGATGCGCGGATCGCGCAGTGGGCATGCGAGAAAACAGGCGGTTTCTTTATTCGCAATTCTGCCGCGGGCAAGACCACCGGCCAGCTCATCCCGATGACGAACGACATCGTGCAGGAATTTGCCGACATGCTGGCGACCATCGCGCAGGCGGCGGGCGACAGTCGGATCACACTTGATGAGGCGCGGGCGATCCGGCGGCGCTGGGAGGAATTGAAAACGGTGACCGAGGGCTTTGTGCGCGCAGCCGAGAGCGGCACTTTCCGTCAGGCAACACCGGTCGCCACCGCCAAGCACTGAGCAGTACGGCGTGGTCGAGCTACCAGCTTAAGGGGGAGGCAGCACTTGCTGGATGGCCTCGGCGAGACGGCCGAGGGTGAAAGGCTTCTCCATGAAGCAGCGCACCCCGAGCTCACGGGCCGCATCGGCGCCTCCGGGGCGCAGAAAGCCCGACGTCAAAATAATGGGCAGTGTACTTCGCACCAGATGCACTTGATGGGCAAACTCCACGCCAGTCATCTCGGGCATGGTGAGATCGGTTAGCACCAGATCGACCCGGGAAGGATCCTGCCGGATGTATTCCAGCGCTTCGACTGAGCTGGTGAAGACCTTGGCCTGATAGCCGAGCTTGCTGAGCATGCGTTGCCCAATCTGGGCGATGGCGGATTCGTCATCGACGAGAATGATGCGTTCGCCGCGACCACGGGGAAAACTGGATTGTTGTGCGGAGGATTCCTCGGCGGCGGTCTCGACCACTGGGAAATACAGGTGGAAGGTCGTGCCTTGCCCCACGGTGCTTTCGACGCCGATGCCGCCGTCGTGGTTGACGACGATGCCGTGGACGACAGCAAGGCCGAGTCCGGTGCCCTCACCGGGTCCTTTGGTGGTGAAGAATGGCTCGAAGATCCGTTCGAGGGTCGCTTTGTCCATGCCGCACCCGGTATCGCGCATGCTGAGGCAAACCGCATTCCCGGGGGGAAGTTTCGGGTAGCGGGCCAGCAGGGCCGCATCCACGGTGACCGTAGTCAGTGTGACGGTGAGCACGCCGCCGTGCGTACGCATGGCATGGGCGGCGTTGGTGCCGAGATTCATGATGACCTGATGAATCTGACTGGGGTCGCAGAGAATCGGCGGGCCGTGATCGCCAATTTCGATGCGGATTTCGATGGTGGCGGGGAGCGAGGCGCGCAACAAACGCAAGGCCTCCTTTGCGATGAGGCCGAGTCGGGCGACGCCGCGCTGTTGCTCGCGGCGGCGGCTGAAGGTCAGAATTTGCGCCACCAGATCTTTGGCGCGGGCGCAGGCGGCGAGAGCGTCGGTCAGGCAAACGCGCGAGGGATGACTGTTGGGTAGGTCGAGCTCGGCCAGCTGCACATTGCCGACGATGCCGGTGAGAATGTTGTTGAAATCATGCGCGATGCCGCCGGCGAGCGTGCCGATAGCCTCCATTTTTTGCGCCTGGCGCAATTGGGATTCGAGGTAGTGGCGCGCTTCCTCGGCGCGAACGGTGTCGGAGACGTCGCGGGTCACGATCACGCCGCGTTCCTGGCCAGAGGAAGTGCGGTAGGCGCGTCCCGAAGACTCGAACCAGAGCCAGGAGCCGTTTTTGTGCCGATGCCGGTAACGGAATTTGGCGTCGCGGGTGCGAAACTGGTGCATCACCGAGGGCATATCGTCCGGATGAATCGACTCGAAGACGCTATGCCCAATTTTCTCGCTGACTGTGTAGCCAGTGATGCGTTCGTGGTTGGGGCTCACATAGAGGTACGTGCCTTGCACGTCGACTTCGCAGACGAGGTCGTTGGAGTTTTCGACCAGCAGACGGAAGCGTTCTTCACTATCGCGGAGTGTCGTTTCCGCGATCTGTCGCGCGCTAATGTCCTGCATCATGGCGAGGAGACGCGTTTCGCCATTATATTCGATCAGGCTAAAGGCGATGAGCACCGACAGAAAATTGCCCGCCTTGGTGCGCACCCGGCATTCGATGGTGCTGCCGAGGCCGCCGGCCAGGGCCTGGCGGATGAGGCGACGACGTTCCGAGAGGTCGGTGTAGGCGCCGAAATCGATCGTGCGGTGCCCCAACGCTTCTGCGCGTGTATAGCCGAAGAGCGCGAGCGCCGCGGGATTGACGTCAAAGATGGTGCCATCTTCGAGACTGGTGACGATGATCGCCACCGGGCTGTTGTTGAAGATGGTGGTGAATTGACGCTCGCTCGCGATGAGCCGGTCGAGGTCTTGTTTGCGCTCGCGACGCAGTTGGGTCTCGCGCAGCTCACGCACAATGGCGGGGCCGAGCCGGGCGAGGTTGTCTTTGATCAGATAATCGTGCGCTCCGGCGCGCATGGCCTCGACGGCTAACCCTTCGCCAATGGTTCCGGAGACGATAAAGAAGGGGAGATCAAGTCCGCTTTCCCGATAGAGCCCGAGAGCTTCCAGTCCGGTGAACGACGGCAGATTGTAGTCAGCCAGGATCAGGTCCCAGGTTTGGGAGCGCAGCGCTTCGCGCATGGCTTCCGGTGTCTCGACGCGGGTCGCGATCGGATCGAAACCCGCGCGCCGCAGCTCCATCAAAACCAACGCCTCGTCGCTCGGAGAATCTTCCACCAGCAGCAGGCGCAGTGGTTTGCGGGCGGGGGCGGTCGGCATGGCACGGATCGGGCTTACTCACCCGGAGGAAGGGGCTCGTTCAGGATCAGCCAGTAGAAACCGAGCTGGCCGACGACCTTGATGAATTCATCGAAGTCGACGGGTTTGCGAATATAGCTGTTGGCTCCGAGGTTGTAGCTCTCGATGACATCCTGTTCTTCGCGTGAGGTAGTGAGCATCACCACGCGCAACAGGCGGGTGCGGGGATCGCGGCGCAGGGCGCGGAGAACATCCATCCCATCAACTTTCGGCAGCTTCAGATCGAGCAACACGAAAGCCGGCACGTCCGCCGGATCACGTCCGGCATGTACGCCTTCACCGAAGAGCCAGTCGAGGGCGGCCTGTCCGTCGGCTGCGATAACGACTTCATTGAGGATGTTATTCTTTTTGAAGGCTCGGAGAGTGAGGGCCACGTCGTCCGGGTTATCTTCGACCAACAGGATTTTCTTACGGGTCATACGGGTGGAGTAAGTAATGGTGGGTTTTCGCCGAAAGTAAAATAGAACGCCGCACCCTGGCCGGGTGCCGACTCGGCCCACGCGCGACCACCGTGGCGGGCGACGATGCGGCGGACCGTGGCCAGTCCGATGCCGGTGCCTTCAAAGTCGTTGGCCGAGTGCAGGCGCTGGAAGGGTGTGAAAAGTTTGTTCACGTAACGCATGTCGAAGCCGGCGCCGTTATCGCGCACGACAAAGATCTGGGCGTCGTTGGTATCGCGTTTGGCCAGCGTCGCTAGTTCCACTTTGGGCGCGGGTTGGCGTCGGGTGTATTTCCAAGCGTTGCTGAGCAGGTTTTGCAGCACGATGCGCGCAAGGGCGCGATCGGCAAAAGCCCAGAGCTCCGGGGCGCACTCGAAGGCGACGGCGTGCTGGGGCTGGAGTACGCGCAACTCGGCCTGCACATCCGCCGCGAGCACGGCCAGATCGATCTTCTCCCGGTGCATTTCCATCCGGCTGGCGCGGGAGAGCCGGATCAGGTCGTCGATCAGATGCCCCATGTGTTGCGAGGCATAGCGAATGCGCCGCAGATAATCGCAGCCGGTCTCATCCAGCCGGTCCTGGTAATCCTCCTCGATGGCGCGGCTGAAACCGTCGATGGCGCGGAGCGGACTGCGGAGGTCGTGCGAGACAGAATAGCTGAACGATTCGAGCTCGGCATTGGCAGCCTCCAGTTGGGTGGTGCGCTCGATAACCCGGCGTTCGAGTTCAGAATTGAGACGCTTGATTTCCTCGGCCGCCATCACTCGTTCGGTGACATCGTCCATGGTGCCGACGTAACCGAATATCTTGCCATCGGCCTGGTGCAGCACCCGGACGCGGACACTGACCCAACGGACTTGGCCTTCTGTGTTCACGAACCGCCGTTCTGCATTGTAGTCACCTGCATTGGCTGCGCGGGTCGCCAACACGCGGGCGCGATCGTCCGGGTGAAGCGATTCCATCCAGCCATCGCCGCGTGCCGCTTGTGCGGTCATCCCGGTGATTTCACTCCAGCGTTGATTCACGTAGGTGCATTGCCGGGCGTGGTCCAATTGGAAAATTCCCACCGGCGAACTGTCGCTCAGGGCTCGGAAGCGCGTTTCGCTGGTGCGCAGCGCTTCTTCGATCTCCAGTCGTTCCAGTTCGGCCGAGGCGCGGCTCGCAAAAAGCTGCAGGATGGCGGTGGCGTGGGGGATGAGCGGGCGTTGACGCGAATATTTTACCGAGATGTAGCCAAGCGTGCGGCCATCAGCAGCGCGCAAGGACAGTGCCATGTAGCTGTCGACTCCTGCGGCGCGGTAAAAATCAGCGCGTTCGGGTTCGCGCATGGACAGGGTTCCATCCACCTCACAGTATCCGATTTGTAATGTCTCGAGGGCCGGTGAGGTTATCTGTGGAGTAAATTCCTCCACGTATTCCGTATAGCCTGCGGCGTTCCAGTGCGCCACCGTGCGGATGCGCTGGGTCCGGCGGTCCACGATTTGCCCGACGAAAATCCGGATGGCGTTAAGGAACGGTCCGACTTCGCGCACCAGCGATTGGAAAAACTCGCGACCGCAGACGCCGGCAGTGGCGCGACGGACCGTTTCAAAGATGCGCTCGATTTGTTGTTCCCTTGGTTTGACGCGCAGGTGCAGTTGGAGCGCGACTTCCGCTCCAAAACGCATCCAGGCCACTCCAAGTTCCACGCTGAGGCGGCTGCCATCGCATCGTGTCAATGTGGTTTCCTGGCCGGTGGAAGGCACTTCGTCCGTTTCCACTGCGGCGCGGGTGTGCAAATCGGTGAGATCGATAGTTGGTATATGCCGGGAGATTTCCTGCCCGAGCATCGCCTGCGGAGACGGATAGCCGAGTTGGCGCGCCGCGGCGGCATTCGCGTAACGGATGCGTTCCTGCGTGAGCACGAGGATGCCGTCCGGCAGCAGCTCGATGGCCCGCTGGAAATAGTCGCAAGAAGCAGGCGCGGTTTGAGACTGTAGCAATGCCTCGGGCCGGGGATCGGGCCCTGTCGCTTGGGGCGAAGGGGGTTCCAAGAAGTTGCTGGGCATAAAAACCCGTCCGAGAAACGAGGTTTGCTCGATAAGGGTATATCGGTTAGAGTGCTTGGAACTGAAGCGGTTTCGCCCGAAATTACAACCGCCGTCTGGCGATTGCTCCGGCTAACGCAACAGGAGCTGGCGGGTGAGAAAGGCGGTCTGCGCCGCCGCGAGCTCTTTGAGCCCTTTTTGGGCGAGCACGAGCAGGCGTTGGAGCTGGTCGTTGGAGAACGTGGCTTCTTCGCCGGAGCCTTGGACTTCCACAAACTGGCCGCGTCCGGTCATCACCACGTTGAAGTCCACCTCGGCGTCCTTGTCTTCGACGTAGGCGAGGTCGAGCAGCTCGCGTCCTTCGCACACGCCCACGCTGACGGCCGCCACGGAGTCGGCGATGGGGCTTTCGGGGATGCGCTTGTTGTCGATGAGCTTTTGCACGGCGAGCCGCGCGGCCAGATAAGCGCCGGTGATCGCGGCAGTGCGGGTGCCGCCGTCGGCTTGCAACACATCGCAATCGACCCAGAGCGTGTTTTCGCCGAGCTTGGCCAGATCGACCACGGCGCGGAGCGAACGCCCGATCAGGCGTTGAATCTCGATGGTGCGGCCGTCGATTTTGCCGCGGGTGCTGTCGCGCGGTTTCCGTTCGAGCGTCGAGTACGGCAACATGGAATACTCCGCCGTCAGCCAGCCTCCGGGCACGCCTTGTTGCTTCATCCACGTGGGCACCTTGGGCTCGATCGTGGCGGCGCAGATGACACGCGTGAGTCCAAAACTGACCAGCACCGACCCGGCGGCGTAAGGGGCGATATTGGCCTCGAAAGTGACGGGGCGGAGTTGATCGGGACGGCGGTTGTCGGCGCGGTTGGAGGTGGAGGACATGTTGGTGCGACCGAGTGCAGCTGAGGCGTGCGATGGTGGCAAACCTCTAACCAGCAAAAATCTTGCGGCGCGCTTCAGGCCAATATCGGACCGCCCGCGATGGCGTCGGCGCAACGGATACACTGCGGGTCGTCGCAATGCGTGATCTGTGGTTGGGCGCGAATGACCTCGGCGGTCAGGTCCAAGGTTCGTTGCGCGGGATACGCGCTCCAATGGCTCGGCCCGACGGTGGTCACTTGTGCCAAGGGCCCCAGATGGGGCTGCAAGTTTTTGAAGCCGCCAGAGCAACTGCCCACCTCGATTTGCTGCAACTCGCCGGTCGGATTGTAGGCCCAGCGGCGGAATAGCGTGCGACCGGCGCGTTTCTCAGCCAGGTGCAACAAGGTCATCTTGGTCAGATCAACTCCCAGCAGCGCAACATATCCTCCATGGGCGGCCAGGGAGGCGAGTGGCGCATACACTTCCAGTGCACTTTGGCTTTCGATTAGTGTGGTCGCCAGAGGCCCAACGGCGGTGAACGAACACACCGGGTGATTTCCCCGTCGGCAATCGGTGCGTGCCAGGATTGCAGCCGGGATCGCTCCCATGTCTCGAGTGGTTTCCCGGCACGCTGGCGTATAATACCGGCTTGCGGTTGGTGGCAGTGTGGCCGGCAGCTCATAATTCCAGCCGTTGCGAGCGAGCCGCAGATGCACCGGCGGGACCACGCGGTACGAGGTGGTGAACGTGGGGACGAGCAGCGTGCAGCCTTCACTGAGAAATGCCTCGATCACCGTCGTTGCACCGTCCTCAAGCTGTCCGAACGAGCGCAACGAAGCGTGCACGCACACTGGGCGATCATTCAGACCCACGGTCCGAATGGCCTGTTGAAGCTCCAAGCGCGTTACGGACACGTCCGAGAAAATTTGAGTGGCTCGACCGAGATGGTGGGCGTTGTGGCCTTACCCCCCGGAAGTGCGTTCCTCGCGCTCGATCGGCTTCACCGTCGTGGCTTTCTCCTGCTCGGCCTGCTTGGTCATGAACGCGATCAAGCGGTCGTTAAAATCTTTGGCGGGATCGTGGCCCATGCGCTTGAGCGCGAGGGTGAGCGAGGCGACTTCGACGAGCCGGGCCATGTCGCGGCCGGGGCGCACGTAGAGTTCCACGTGCGGCAGGCTCAGTCCGAGAATTTCGTAGGTGTTTTCTTCCAAGCCGGTGCGTTCCTCGACGGCGTCGGGCGACCACTCGTGGAGCGAGACGACGAGGTCGATGCGTTTTTCCAGGCGCACGCTTTTGATGCCAAACATCTCGGCGATGTTGATGATGCCGAGGCCGCGGCACTCCATGTAGCCGCGGTTGAGCGGCCGGCTGGAGGCGAGCAGTTCGCGCTCGTCGAGCAGCTTGATGACGGTGAGATCGTCGGCTACGAGCGAATGGCCGCGCTCGATCAGAGCCAGGGCGCATTCGCTTTTGCCGACACCGCTGGAGCCGCGGAGCATCACGCCGACGCCTTTGATATCGAGCGTGGTGGCGTGTTCGGTGGTGGCGGGCGCGAACTCGTTGTCGATGCACAGGGTCGCGAGGTTGACCCAGTTCATCGTGATCATCGGCGTGCGGAAAATCGGCAGCTGACGTTCGAGCGCGACGGCGAGCATCGGGTGCGTGGGCTGGTAATTGCGCGTGAGCACCAGACAGGGGATTTGCCGTTGGACCATTGCCTCCATGATCTCGATCTGCCGCCGCTGACTCAGCGTTTTGAGGTAGGTCATCTCGGCGGCGCCGAGCACCTGGATGCGTTTGTTGGCGAAATAGCGCAGGAACCCCGTCAACGCCAGCGCCGGCCGGTTGATCGAGCCTTCGCGAATCAGGCGGTGCAGACCGCTTTCGCCGGTCACGAGCTCCATCTTGAGTTTGTCGCGATAGGTGTCGAAGAAGTGGGCGACGGTGATGCCGTGAATCGCTTTCTTTTTCATGGGGGGAGACGTGCGGGCAATAGGCTGAGGGCGAAGGCGGGGGGAACGAAAGCTAAAAGCCGGCGGTGGCGCGCGCCGCTAGAGGTTGAAATCCTGGCCGAGGTAAAACTCCCGGGCCTGGGCGTCGTTGATCAGGAAATCTCCCGTGCCCTCGGTCAGCACCTTGCCTTGGTGGATGAGGTAGGCGCGGTCGACAATGCGGAGCGTTTCGCGGACGTTGTGATCGGTGACGATGACGCCGATGCCGCGCTGCTTGAGCTGGAGAATCAGCTTCTGCACCTCGGCCACCGAGATCGGGTCGATCGCTGCGAACGGCTCATCCATGAGCAAAAACTTCGGCTCGGTGACGAGCGCGCGGGCGATCTCCAACCGCCGGCGCTCACCGCCGGAAAGCGTGAATGCCTTCTGCCCGGCGACGTGGGTGAGCGCGAGTTCTTCGAGATGGCGCTGCACGCGCTCGGCGCGTTCGCGCCGCGGCACTCCGACGGCTTCGACGATGGCGAGAATGTTCTCCGCGACCGTCAGTTTCCGGAAGACCGACGGCTCTTGCGGCAGGTAGCCGAGTCCGAGGCGCGCACGCTCGTGCATGCGCCGGTGCGTGACGTCGTGACCGTTCAGCCAGACCTGTCCGGAGGTCGCCGGCACGAGGCCGACAATCATGTAGAACGTGGTGGTCTTGCCCGCTCCATTGGGACCGAGCAGTCCCACGACTTCGCCGGCGCCGATGCGGAGATTGACTCCGTTGACCACGGTGCGCGCGCCGAACGTTTTGACGAGACCCTCGGTGCGAATCTCGGCCACGGCGGATGCGGGGGCGGCGGGCGAACTCATTTCGCCTCCGGGGCTGCGGGTTGGCCCGCCGGCGGCGGCGTGAGCGGCTTGTTCTTGTCGAAACTGAGATCTTTGACTGGCGGGAGAATCATGCGGACCTTGTCGCCGAACACGCGGCGCTCGCCGCGCAACAGCACGAGGTTTTCGCCGAGCCAGGTCGCGCCCGCGCCCTTGTCTTCGACCATGGGCGTTTCGGTGAGCGTGATTTTGTCCTCGCCGGGCAGCACGACGGCGCGTCCGCAGGTGGCTTCGCGGTCGCCCTGGGTGATCTTGACGCGCCCGATGGCGATGAGGGATTTGAACTTGTTCTTCTTGGCGATCACCTGGTCCTTTTCGCCGAAACGCAACGAGACGATTTCCAGCCGGTCGCACACGATGCGAATGTTGGTGCCGGTCACCGTGACGCTGCCGGTGCAAAGCGTGAACATCTCCGTGTCGGTGCTGCGCGACTCGAAGGGGTCGCTGGTGATCTCGGTGGGCTGCATCGGCGGCTCGGGAGCGGCCGGCCACGCGGGCAGGCTCGCGAGGACAGCGAGACAGAACAGGGCGACGGAGCGAGGGATCATTTGAGAAGGTTCTTCAACTCGGCGCGGAAGATGACGCGCACGTTGCCGTCGAGCACGACTTTTTTATCTTTGGGTTCGTAGCTCCATTTTTGGCCGGTCATCTCGACGTCGTCGCGGACGAGCCGCACGCCGCGTTCGCCTTTCGCCAGGTTGCGCTCCAGGAAAAATGAGGCCGCGGGACTGAGGAGCACGGTCTCGACGCGGTTGGTGGCGTCGCCGGAGAAAAACGTGAGCTGCATGTCCGTCAGATCGTACTGCTGGGGGCTCACGATCTTGAGCTCATTGCTGCGCAGGAGCAGCAGGCGGTGGTTGTCCTTGGTGAACACCGGCAGCGAAAGGCCTTTGAACGGCGCTTGCAGCTGCGCCTCGGTCGGCGCGGCGGCGCCTGCCAGCACGGCGGAGGCGAACCAAAAGAGAAGGGCGCGGGAGATTTTCACGAAGCGCGCTTTTGACCCTGGGCGGCGAGAATTTGTTCGCAGACCTCGCGGACCGCGCCGCGACCGGCCGGGCGACCGGGCACGAAGTCGGCGGCGGCGAGCGCGGCGGGCATGGCTTCGGCGGGTGCGATGCCGATGCCGGCCCAGCGCATGGCGGGCGCGTCGATGTCGTCGTCGCCCATGTAGGCGCAGGCCTCGGCGGGCAGGCCGAGTTGCGCGGCGACTTCCTGCAAGCGCACCAGCTTGTCGGTGCTGCCTTGAATGAGATGCGGCACCTTGAGCTCGGTGGCGCGACGCGCGGTAGCTTCAGACGGACGCCCGCTGATCCACGCCACCGCGATGCCGGCGCGGCCGAGACGGACCAAACCCATGCCGTCGAGGATGGAAAACGTTTTCGTTTCGGTGCCGTCCGATGAGATTACCACGGTGCCGTCGGTCAGCACGCCATCGACGTCCATCGCGAACAGCCGGATGCCGGCCCAGCGCGAGCGGGAAATTTTCGCTTTGCGGCTTTTAGTGCTAGCGCGAGTGGGCATGGCGAGTGGTCGATAAGATTAGCGCGGAGTCGCTCAGCCCATCCAGGCGGCAATCTGCTCAATGGCCTTGTCGCGCGTCGGGCGGTACGCTTGCTCCAGTTCGGGAGCGAACGGCACCGGCAGGTCGAGCGCAGCGATACGCAGTGGCGGCGCTTCGAGCGCGAAGAACAATTTCTCGGTGAGCCGCGCGACCAGCTCTGCGCCGAAGCCGTGCGTGCGCCGTCCCTCGTGCAGCACGATCAGGCGGTGCGTGCGTTGCAACGACGCCTCGATGGCCTCCAGTCGCAACGGCGACAGGCAACGCAGATCCCATACGTCGAAAGTGCGTTCATATTCGCCAGCGAAGTAATCGCTGACCTCCTCGGCGAGTTGCGTCATTTCGCCGTAGGTGACGACGGTGGCGTAGTCGCCAGAGCGCACGCAGCGCGGCTGCCAGACGGCGCGATAATTCGGGTCCCACACGACGGCCTGTTTGCCGCGCCGGTAAAGTCCCTTGTGCTCGAAGAGCAGCACCGGGTTGTCGTCCTCGTAGGCCGCGAGCAGGGCGTTGAACGCGTCTTGCGGCGTGCTCGGATAGAGCGCCTTGAGTCCGGGAAACGACAGCAGCGTCGATTCCAGTTCTTCGGAGTGGAACGAGCCAAAGGTGAGTCCGCCTCCGCACGGCAGACGGAGTACGAGCGGGATTTTTCCGCCCGAGCGGAAGTGAAACGTCGCGGCGTTGAGTCCGATCTGGGTGACCGCTTCGGTGACGAAATCGGCGAACTGGTACTCGACGATGGGTCGGTGTCCGACGGCGGCGAGTCCGATGGCATAACCTGTGAAACCGCTCTCGGCGAGCGGGGTGTTCAGCACCCGCGGCCGGCCGAAGTCGGCGAGCAATCCCTCGGTGACTTTGAACGCGCCGCCGTAGGTGGCGATGTCCTCGCCGAGCACGAGCGACTCGGCGCGCTCGGTGAGAATTTTCCGCAGCCCGAGGTTGATGGCTTGCGCCATGTTGAGCGTGGCGGGCGCGGCGGGCTCGGCGCGCCAGGGTAGGGCGGGCGCTTCGGGCGCGTAGAGATCGAGCTCCATGCCGCGCGGATCGGGCCGCGGCGTGGCGAGAGATAATTTGATGCAGGCTTCGATGAACGCGTTCAACTCGCGGTCGAGTTCGTCGATACGGGCGGCGCCGCATTGGGCGACGAGCTTGGCGCGGAATTTGGGCAACGGCTCCTCGGCGAAGAAGCGCTCGCTCTCGCCGGCCTTGAGGTAATCGCAGGTGTCGTAGGCGGCATGGCCGCGCAGGCGCCAGGTGCGCGCCTCGAACAACAGCGGCCGGGGATGAGCGCGGACGTCTTCGATCGCGGCGGCGAGGGTGCGCGCCACTTTTTCGGTGTCGCTGCAATCGAGCCGGGCGGCGGCAATGCCGTAACCGATGCCGCGCTGCCAGAGTTCGGCGTGCTCGGCGTGCTGCTCGGAGACCGGCGTGGAGTAGGCGTAGCCGTTGTTCTCGATGATGAAAATCACCGGTAGCGATAGCAGCGCGGCGAGGTTGAGCGTCTCATGCACATCGCCGGTGCTGGACGAGCCGTCGCCGAAAAAGGTGAAGCCCACTGCGGAATGACCTGCGCGGCGTTGGGAATCAGTGCCGCCGGCGACTGTGGAGCACATCGCGCCGAGGTGGCTGATCATTGGCAGCGAACGGTGCGCGGGATCGCCGTGATGGATGTTGCCCTCGCGGGCGCGGGTGGGGCTGGCGGCGTTGGCGAAGTACTGGTTGAGATGCTCGCAAAGGTGGCCACCCCAGACGAGATGACCGCCGAAACCGCGATGGGTAAAGGAGACGACGTCGACGGCCTTGTCGGCGAGCAAGGCGAGGGGGACGATGAGGCCCTCGTTGCCCTGGCCGCCGGTCACGGTGCCCTTGATGAGTCCCTGGCGGAAGAGGTCGAGGATGCGGTTGTCGGCCGTGCGCGCGAGCTGCATCCAGGCGTAAATGCGCAGGAGCGAATCGGCGGTGCGCTGCTCGAGATCCGACAGGCGGAGGTCGCGGGAAGCGAGGATCGCAGGAAGAGCGGGAAACGACATTGCCCGGGAGGTTGAAAACCATCCCGCAGGGCTACGAGGAAAATTTAACGGGCGTCGCCGCGGGTCATTTGCCGCCGTACCACAGTCCGCGGCGCCATTGGTGGCGCCGCAGTTTTTCCACGAGCGCGGGCGGCATCGGAGGGAGGTCGCTCACGCCGCAATTCGCCTCGGCTTGCGCGATGCTGCGGATGCCGGGGATCACGACGCTCACTGCCGGGTGGGCGAGCACCCATTGGAGCGCGGCTGACGGCAGGGCGTAACCGGTGCCGGCGAGATCAGAGGCGATGGCGGCGGTGCGTGCCACCGTGCGGGCGAGGCGGTCGCCTTCGAAATATTTCGCGCGAAAATCGTCGGGGGCAAAACGCGTTTCCGCGGTAAACTTGCCGGTGAGAGCGCCTTCGTCGAACGCCACACGCACGATGACGCCGACGCCGCACTCGCGCGCCACGTCGAGCAACTCGGCGGCGGGCTCTTGCTCGAACAAATTGTAGATCACCTGCACGGAATCGACCCAGCCACCGCGCATCAGATCGATGACGGAGTTTTGGTCATGCTCCGGCGTCGAGATGCCGATCAGGCCGATGCGGCCCTCGCGTTGCAGTGCGCGCAGCACTTGAAACGGAGTCGGCTGGCGGTTCCAGGCGCGTGTCCAGGTGTGCAGCTGCAACAGGTCGATGCGCTCCACGCCGAGGTGGGCGCAACGCTCGGTGAGATTGGCGCGAAGGTACGCTTCGCTGTAACGCTCGTCGGCGCGGTCATAGGGGGAAGGCGGCCAGTTGCCGGGCGCGGGCGGAGTCTTCGTGGCGACAAAGACCTTGCCGGACTTGCCGGCGGCGGCGCGGTCGCGCAGCACCTGTCCGATCAGACGTTCGCTGCGGCCGTTGCCATAGCCGGCGGCGGTGTCGATGAAGTTGACGCCGAGATCGAGCGCGCGATTCAGCGCGGCGAGCGAGTCTCCGTCAGCTTGCGTGCCCCAGGAGCCGCTGATGGCCCAGGCACCAAAACCGATTTCGGAGCAGTTAAAACCGTGTTTGCCGAATGGACGAAAACGCATTGCGGGACGCTGACGCGGGCCAGCGCGCGAGGAAAGTGGATTCGCAGTGCTTTAAAATTCGAGGCTTTCGCCCGGAACGAGCGCGCGCACGGCGTGACCGCGGGTAGATGCCGCGCGGGCAAAGGCCGGACCGTCCTGCGCGATCAGCGGCCAGGTGTTGTAGTGCATGGGCACAGCGAGGCGCGGCTTGAGCAGATCGAGCGCTTCGAGCGCGTCCTCCGGTCCCATGGTGAAATTGTCGCCGATGGGCACGAGTGCGAGATCGAGGCCGAGCCGGCCGACGAGTTGCAGATCGGAAAACAGCGCGGTGTCGCCGGCATGGTAGACGCGTTTGCCGTCGGCCTCGACCAGTACGCCGCAGGCTTCACCGAGATAAATGGGCGCGAGCGGACCGCCGATGCTGGAGCTGTGGCGCGCCAGCGTGAGCTTCACCCGGCCGAAGGGAAACTGCCACGCGCCGCCGGGATTCATGCCGTGCGTCTTGGCGCCCTGCGCGAGGAAGTATTCTGAAATCTCGTAGTTGCCGACGATCGTGGCGCCGTGGGTTTGGGCGAGGGCGAGCGCGTCGCAGCAATGATCTTCGTGCCCGTGCGAAACGAGTACGTAGTCGCAGCGCAGCGTGGCGGGCGTCACGCCGGGCGGGCAGTTGGGATTGGCGGTGAGATTGGGATCGAACACGAGCCGCGCGGTGGCGGTTTCGAGGAGAAAACACGAGTGGCCGAAGTAGGTGAGGCGCATGGTGACTGGAGTAAGCGACGAATATGGCAATGCGGCGGCACAAGGCCAGCCCCTGCCGCGGTATGGTTCAGGGCAACGCGTAAACTTCCACCAGCGCTTCACCGGTGCCTCCGGCGTTGCCGGAGACTTGCGCCGTGTAGCTGCGGCCGGCGTCGAGCGTGACCACCAGCGCGGAGTCTTTGCTGCCGGTCGGCAGGGCGAACGCGCCGGCGCGCGCAAAATCCGCCGCGAGCACGGCATTCCAATCGTCGTTGGCGGTGATCAAGCCGTCGGGGCCGTGCAGCTCCAGGCGCGGGTCGGCGAGCGGACTGCCGACGCCGACTGAGGCCAGCGTCGGTCCGACGGCGCGGATCAACAGGCGCTGCGAGCCGGTGCCGGCGACGACAAACCCGGCGATGAGAATATCGACGCCGGTGCCGACGCGGTTGCGTGCGGAGAGATTGACGACGCGCGCCGCGGCATTGCCGCCGGCATCGTATGCTTCGACTACGACCGTGCCGGCGGCCGTGCCACTGGTGTGCACGGTGCAGGCGCCATCGAGATTTTGGAGCAAGGCGGCATCGCGGCTGGAGGAGAGAAAATCAAAGGCGCCAAGCGCGGTGGCGGTGGGCGCGAGCGCGGCGGGCCAATCGTTGTTGGCGGCCACGAGCGTTTCGCCGCGACGGAGTTCGATGCGCGGATCGCTCATCGCCGTGGTGAGTCCGAGCTGCGCGAGCGTCGGTCCGGCGGCGCGGACCAGGATGTCCTTCGCGCCGCCCTCAACGACAAAGCCTACAATCACGGTTTGCGCGGCGGCCAGGGTGGTGCGCACGGAGACGTTGGCCAGCCACGCCGAAGGCACGACGGTCAACGTGGCCGGCAGGCTCGTGGCGGAGCCGGCGCTGTTGGACACGGTGACGGTGTAGGCACCGGCATGGGCGTTGCTCACGGTGGGCAGGGCGAGTGTCGCGGTGGTGCCGCCCGTGACCGGGCGGCCATCTAAAAACCACTGGTAGGCGAGGGGAGCGGCGCCGGTGGCGGTCACGGTGAAACTGGCGCTGGCGCCGGCGCGGGCGATTTGCGCGGCGGGTTGCCGGGTGAGTGTGGGCGCACCGGTTGCCGACGAGCCGGCGTGTAGGACCAACACTTCGCGCACGAGCGGGGCGCTGGCGGCGTAGCCGGATTTCGTCGCAGTGAAGTTGAATGTGTAGGTCGCGTTGGCCTGCCCCTCCGGCACGGTGCTGCTGTACGTGAGCCGTCCGGCGGCGTCGGTGACCGCGGGCGCGGAGCTGTAGGCGGAATTGCGGATACCGTCGAGGCCCGTGATGATTGCGCCGGCGACGGGAGTTCCGGCCTGATCCGCCACGAGGAACGTGACGGAGATTTCCTGGCCCCAATCGCGGGCGGCCGGGAACAGTTGGGAGGCATCGCTCAGCACCAGTGCGGGCGGTGGCGTGGTGGCGCCGGCGGCTTCGTTGGAATACAGCGGCGAGTTGCCGGTGGTGTTGAAGGCCTGCACGCGGTAAAGGTAGGTCCGACCGCCGAGCGCGGTGGTGTCGCTGTAGCTGGTGATGTTGGTGGCGACGGTCGCGAGTGTGCTCCAAGTGGTGGCACCGTCGATTTTGCGCTCGATGCGGAAACCGGTTTCGTTGTCGGAATTATCCGTCCACTTGAGCGCGACTGCGGCCGCTGCGCCGGTGGCGGTGAGGGCGGTTGGAGTGGCGGGCGCGCCGGGTACACTGTCCAGATATTCCATGATGCCCTCGCGAATCGCGGTGTTGACGAGGAGGCGGAAACGCGGGTCCTGCAGTGCGGCGTTGTCGGGCGTGGGCCGGTCCATGAAAGCGAGCTCGATGAGAATCGCGGGACGCGTGGCGAGGCGGTTCTCGCCGTAACTGCCGTTGAAGCCCTGCACGCGCCGGTCGGTCCACGAGGCGTAATAATCGCGGCGGATGGCTGTGATGATTTTGCCGTGGACGATGTCGGCGAGCCGCTTGCTCTCGGGGCCGTAGCCGTTGTTCGTGTCGTAGAGCGTCTCGGTGCCCGTGCCGGCACCAGATGTGCCAGAGCCGTTGTTGTGCAGGCTCACGAGGATGTCGGCGTTGACGGAATTGGCGTATTTTGGACGGCAACGAATGTCCTGCTCGTAATGTGTGAAGCCGGACTCGTTCCAAATCGAGGTGCTGGCGCCGAGTTCTTTGACGTGGTACCGGGCGGCTTGTTGCCACTTGGGGAAACCGCTTTCGCCATTGCCAGCGTTGCGATCGAGGTTGCGCGTCGGCCACACCTCGGCGCCGGCCTCGGTGAGCAGGGCGGCGAGCTGGGTGATGATGTCGTGGTTGATGAAATCCTCGACGATGCCGGACCAATAGCCGCGCTGGAGCGTCCAGTTGCTGCCATTCAGATAATAGCCATGGCCGGGGCTTACCGCGACGCGGCGGTTGCGCAGATCGCGGGCGGTCGGTTGATCGGCCACGGCGCGGCGGGGAGACGCGTCGGCATCAGTCGAAGCCAGCAACTGATGGAGCGGCACGCCCTCGATCATCGTGATAACCTCAAAGTCGGGCAACGCGGTGCGGAGCTGTTCGCCGACGGCGAAGTGAATTTCGCGCGAGAGGCGTTCGAAGGCCAGCGAGCCGAGTTCGTAGTCCAGCAACTCGCGGGAGAAATCGAGCGTGAGGCGTTTTCCGTCGAGCGTGGCCGCGCGCAGCCGCACGAGCGGTCGTGGTGTTTCGCCGGCGGTCGCGGCGGTTTGGAGAACGACTTCGACGGCGGCGTGAAGGGCCGGAAGCGGCGCAGCGGAATTTCCCGTGGAGGCCGAGAGTCGCCCGACGGCGCCGCCGATCAGCATCAGCAGCAACGCGCCGAAAGACAGGACGGCAATCCAGCGACTGCGCCGTAACCTAGAAGACATCAAATTGGGGTAGGAGATAGTAACGTCCTTCATCGCGGGCGTGCAGCTAAACGCCAAACTATGGGCAGGCAAGGGAATATCGGGTCGCCGCCGTAGGGTTGTTGGTCGCCGCAGAAAAACCTTCAGCTTTGCGGCGGATTGCCCAGATTGGCGGCTCCGCCATGCCTTTGCCGACGCTTGATTTTCGCAACACCAATTCCCTGTGGTGCAGTGTGCTCGCCGAGACGTTGGCGCGACTCGGCGTGCGCCACGTCGTGACGTCGCCCGGTTCGCGCTCCGTGCCGCTCACCTTCGCCTGCGCGGCGCAGCCGGCCATCGAGGCGATTCCGGTGCTCGACGAACGCGCGGCGGCTTTTTTTGCGCTCGGTCTGGCGAAACAGCATGGGCAACCCGTGGCGTTGGTGTGCACCAGCGGCACGGCGGCGGCCAACTACCTGCCGGCCGTGATCGAGGCGCACGAGAGCGGCGTGCCGCTGCTCGTGTTCACCGCCGACCGGCCACCGGAGATGCGCGCGTGCAGCTCGGGGCAAACCATCGATCAGCAAAAAATCTACGGCGGCTTCGTGCGTTTTTATCACGAATTTGCCGTGCCGGAGGCGCGGCTGGAATTGCTGCGCTATCTGCGGCAGACGCTGGCTCATGCCGTCCACTGCGCGGTCTCGCCCGATCCCGGGCCAGTGCATCTCAACTGCCCGTTCCGCGATCCGCTGCCGCCGTTGCAGGACGACAGCGCCTCCGGACTGAAGGGTGGGCAGTTGGGCGAGGAATTTTTTGCGCATCTCGCGCCTCCGGTAACGGCGTCGGTCACGGTATCGCCCGATTTGCTGCCGAGGGCGGAGCGCGGATTGATTATCGCTGGTCCCTACACGGGCACGGCGCCGGCGGCGTATGCGGCGCAGGTGCAACGCATGGCGGCGGCACTCGGCTGGCCGGTGCTCGCCGACGCGTTATCGCCGCTGCGACATTTCCCTGCCGCGGAGGCGGTGATCGTGGCGCATTACGATGCCGTGCTGCGCGTGCGTGCGGTGGCGGAAAAGTTGCGCCCCGAACAGGTCTTGGTGCTGGAAGGTTTGCCCACGAGCAAAGTTCTCCGTGCCTGGCTGGCTGCGCTCAGTGGCGTGCCGGTGCGCTACGTGACCGCGCGCGCGGCCAATCCCGACGCGCTGCATGGCGCCGCGATCCGGCTGCCCGGCTCGGTGGCGGCGTGGGCGGATGCGTTGGCTGCACTGCCGGCCCGACGCTCGGCCTACACCGCGGCCTGGCAACACGTCGAGACCGTCGCCGCCGCGAGTTTGCACGCCGGCTTGAAAGCGACGCACGAGTTGTTCGAGGGAAAGGCGGTCGCTATTCTGCAACGCGCGTTGCCGGTGGGCACGCCGGTCTGCGTGGCGAACAGCATGCCCGTGCGCGATCTCGAGTACTTTGCGGTGACGTTGCCCCGCGAGTGGCGCGTCAGTTTCAACCGGGGGGCCAACGGCATCGACGGCACGCTCTCCACCGCGTTGGGTGTGGCGCACGGCAACCGGCCGACGGTGTTGCTCACGGGCGACCTCGCGTTGCTGCACGACGCCAGCGGATTGCTGCTGCGCGCGAAACTGCGCGGCTCGCTCACCGTGGTGCTGATCAATAATGCCGGCGGCGGCATCTTCGAGCATTTGCCCGTGGCGCAGTTTGACCCGCCCTTCGAGGAGTTCGTCGCCACGCCGCAGACGGTGAGCTTCAACCGGCTTTGCGCCGCTTACGGAGTCGAACATACGCTCATCACCAGCTGGGAGCAGTTGGTTGACCAGCTGTCCGTTTTGCCGGCGACCGGAGTGCGCGTACTGGAGATCCCGACGGATCGCAAACGCGATGCCGCGACCCGCAAGCGTCTGCTCGCCACCGCCGCCGAGGCTGTGGAGTGGAGCTGCACGCACTAAATTCGCTCTGGCTGTCGGCTCGACACCTGCGCGCGGCCGGGCATGGTCAACCGCCTATGGCCACGACCTACGAACGACTCCGCGCTGATATTGTGACCGCGATGAAAGCCCGCGACACCGTCACCGTGACGGCGTTGCGCACCGCCGATGCCGCGATACAGCGCGCGGCGATGGAAGCTAACAAGCCTGTCGACGAGGCGCTGGTGATCGCGACGCTGCGCAAAGCCGTGAAGAATCTGAGCGACGCCAAGGCGGAATTCCTCAAGGGCGGCCGGGCGGATCTCGTGGCGGCCAACGAAGCGGAGTTTCGCGTGCTGGAAAAGTATCTGCCGGTCAGTCTCGAAGGCGCGCAACTGGAGGCGCTCGTGGCCGAGGTGATCGCCGCGGTCGGCGCGCAATCGAAGAAAGACATGGGCAAAGTGATCGGCGCGCTCAAGCAGCGGCCCGAGGCGGCGCAAATCGATTTCGGCACCGCGAGCAAAGTCGTGCAGGCGAAACTGCCCTGAGGCGGGCGTCGCCGCGGCGCGCGCCAGCTCAGCCGAGCGTCTTGACCAAGACCTTCGGGTTGCGGCCGCTCTCCTCGTACATCTTCAGACGGGCGTCGGGGAGCATGGCTTTGTCCGCCTCCTCGAAGCCGCAGGAGTTGATGAAGAATCCGAAGCTTTGCGTGGAGAGCGCGACCACGGTCGTGACGCCGCGCTCCTTGGCCTGGAGACAGGCGTACTCGACCATCTTCTTGCCGACGCCGCGACTTTGATAGAACGGCATGACGCACAACGAGCCGACTTCGGCGAGCTGCGGTTTGTCCGGGTAGAAATAGAGTGTGACGCAGGCGATGATGTTTTCGTCGATCTCGAACACGTAGAACTGTTCGATGTTTTTCTCGATGGCCTGCTGGGTGCGGTGCAGGAGCTCTTCGCGCCGCACGGCGCCGCGCGTCAGGTTGTAGATGAACCTCACGTCGCGCCGTGTCGCCTTGCGGATTTGCTGGTAGTCGTTGCCGTAAATCAGCGAGCCCACGCCTTCGTTGGAGAATACTTCGTTGAGTAGTCCGTCGAAGACCCGGCCGTCGACGATGTGCACGCGCTGGGTGCCGGTCTCGATGGCCTTGACGGCGTGAACGGCTTTGCTGCGGGCGTTGTCGGTGAAGTGCTCCGGGTGGTCCTTGAGGAGCGTGCGCAGGGCGTCGACCGAGAGCTCGCGGCGGAGTTCGCCGTTGAGGAGCAGGCCCGGCATTTCGGTAAGGAAAATGATTTTCGAGGCGTGCAGAGCCTCGGCGAGCTCGGCGGCGAGCAGGTCGGAGTTGAGGCGCAGCGAGCGGCCGTCGGGGCCGAAACCGATGGGCTGGAAAATGGGCACGACGCCGGCGTTGAGGAGCTGGACGATGAGGTCCTTGTCGATGCGTTCCACCTTGGCGGAGAACTGCTGGTCGGTGCCTTTGAGGATGCCAAACGGCAGGGCGCGGACCGAGTTCGTGATGGCGGCCTTGAGGGAATTCTGCGTCAGGCCTTCGAGCAGCAGATGCGAAACGCGGGCGGAGGCGCGCACGGCGAGGTCGAGCGTGGCGGCGTCAGTCGGGCCGGTGCCGTCGGCGTTGGTGATCGGAATGCCGCGCAACTGCGAAAGCTCCTGAATCTGTTTCCCGATGCCGTGCACGAGCACGACCTGGATCGCGAGCGAGCGGAGCACGGCGATGTCGACGAGCAGATTGGGAAAATTTTCGTCGGCCACCACGGAGCCGTCGAGCGCGAGGACAAAAATCTGGCCCTGGAACCGCGGCACGTACTTGAGGATGCCGCGCAGATCGGTGGGCTTGATGCTGGCCGAGGAAGCGGCGGAGGCGGCCGGGGGATTGGCCGTGGTGGAGGGCGCGGAGGAGGCTGGGCCGGTGCTCATCGATGGGTTCGTCGCAACGTTCTCGGCGAAGCGACACGGCGCGTCAATAGTGGCGAAGGGCGGTGCGCGCGGGCGCGGCGTCACTTGACTTCGAGAGTCCAGGTGCGGGAGGTCGCGGTGCCGACGAGTGTGGCGGTGTAGCGGCCGGCCGGCAGCGCGCCGGTGGGCAGCGTGAGCAGCACGGTGGTCTCGTTCCACCGCGACTGCAGTGCTCCGGAAATTTTTTCGAACACGGGCAGGATCACGAGCGTGTCGTCGCGTCGCAACAGATGGGCCTCGGCGATCACGCGCTTGTGATCGGCGAGCGTGGCCGAAAACTGGATGCGGTAGGGCACGGCAGGCGTCGCCTGCGTTTCGGCGGTGACGTCGGTGATGGCCTCGGCAAGCAGTGGTTTTTCGACCAGGGATTGCGCCAGCGCCGGGGGCAGGCCGCCCGGGATGGCGCGCGTGGCGGCAAGTGCGCCGTGCCGCACGACCCCGGGGTGCAGTGGATCGGCCGGGCGTTCGACGGCGAGTGCGACGCGTTGGTAGCCGGAGTTGAGCAACCGGCTGACCGTGGCGCGGTTCACGGCGTCCTTGTAGGGCTCGTGCGCCGGGCCGGGTTTGCGGTAGCGCAGCATCACCTGGGTGTAGCCGAGCGCGAAGATCACGATGGCCAGCGCCACCCATTTCATTGGCCAGGGTTTCGGTTGACGCAGCTCAGGCATGGCAGGGCGAAATGAGCCCCGGGCCCGCCGGGTGCAAATAAATTTGCGCCGGGGGAGGCGGGCTGTTTCGTTCCCGCCCTTCATGAAGCTCTGGTCCCAGTTTTTCATCCCGACACTGAAAGAAAGCCCGGCCGATGCGGAGATCGCTTCGCACAAGCTGCTCGTGCGCGCCGGTCTCGTGCGCAAGCTCGGCGGCGGCCTCTACACGTACATGCCGCTCGGGCTGCGCGTCATCCAGAAGATCTCGCAAATCTGTCGCGAGGAGATGGACGGCGCGGGCGCCATCGAGCTGTGGATGCCGCATGTGCATCCGGTGGAGTTGTGGCAACAAGGGCCGCGTTGGGCGGCGGCGCGCGAGATCATGTACCGCGCCGACCACGCGGGCGACGGCAAGCGCGGTCCGCGCGAGCCGGAGTTTGTGCTCGGGCCGACGCACGAGGAGATCATCACGCCGCTCGTGAAAACGGAGATCACGAGTTACCGCGATCTGCCGAAAAACTTTTACCAGATCGCCACCAAGTTCCGGAACGAGATCCGGCCGCGCTACGGTCTGATGCGCGCCCGCGAGTTCATCATGAAGGACGCCTATTCCTTCGACGCCGACGATGCCGGGGCGATCAAGAGCTACCAGACGATGAAGGCCGCGTACGAAAAGTTTTTTGCGCGCGTCGGCCTGAAGGCGATTTCCGTCGAGGCCGACACCGGCGTGATGGGCGGCAGTTTCTCGCACGAGTTCATGGTGCCGGCTGAAGTCGGCGACGATGATGTGGTCTATTGCGAGACCAGCGGCTATTCCGCCAACCGCGAGAAAGCCACCAGCGGCATTGTGCCGGCCGATCTGGCCGATGCGGCGCCCGCCGGAGCCGTGGAAGAATTTGCCACGCCGGGCGTGGTCACCATCGCCGCGTTGGAAGCCGCGCCGTACAGCGTGCCGGCCGACCAGCAGTTCAAAACTCTCGTCTATGTCGGCGACGGCAAACCGTTCGTCGTCATTCTGCGCGGCAGCGATGAACTCGAAGAGGCCAAGCTCGGCTCGCTCGGCTTCACGCTTTGGCGCGCGGCGACGGCCGAGGAGATCGAACCCGTGCTCGGCGCGAAGCCCGGCAGCCTCGGCGCCGTCAAAGGCACCATTAAGAATCCGACTGCGCTCGTCGGCATTTTCGCCGACCACGCGATCCGCCTCATCGGCAACGGCACGACCGGCGCCAACAAGGACGGTTTCCACCTGCGCCACATCAACGTCGCGCGCGACCTCGCGATCACGAAGTTCGGCGATTTCCGCCGCGTGCGCGCGGGCGAGCCGTGCCCGCGTTCGGGTCAACCGCTCAAAATCGCCCGCGCCATCGAGGTCGGCCACGTTTTCAAACTGGGCACGAAATATTCCGACAAGTTCGGCGCGATCTACACCGACGACAAGAAGCAGTCGCACCCGATGGTGATGGGCTGCTACGGCATCGGCATCAGCCGCACGATGCAGGCGGTGATCGAGCAGAGTCACGACGCCGACGGCATCGTCTGGCCGTGGAATGTGGCGCCGTTTCAAGTCTTGGTCTGCTTGCTCGATCCGCAGGACGCCGCCGCCGCCGAGGTGGCGAAGAATCTCGCCGCCGCCGCCGAACAGGCGGGCGCCGATGTGCTGGTCGACGATCGCGCGGAGCGCCCGGGCGTGAAGTTCAAGGACGCCGATCTGGTGGGCATCCCGCTGCGCATCACCGTCGGCGGCAAGGGACTCAAAGAAGGGATCTTCGAGTTGAAATGGCGGCACCAGAAGGACGTCGCGAAAGTGCCGCTGGCGGAAGCCGGCGCGCGCATCGCCGCAGCCGTGGCCGAGGGGCGCGCGCGGTAACGGATTTGCCTGTGGCAATCCGTTGCGCACACTTCTCCGCATGACCGAGACCCGCACGCATACTGCGCCGCGTACCGAGACCGAACTCGAGATCGGCGCGCGCTGGCGGGTCGTGGTGCTCAACGACCCGGTCAACCTCATGTCGTACGTCGTACTCGTGTTTCGGCGCGTCCTTGGCTTCAACGAGGCCAAGGCCCGTCAGCACATGCTCGAAGTGCACGAGCGCGGCCGGTCGGTGGTCTGGACCGGTTTGCGCGAAGGCGCCGAGGCGTACGTTTACAGTCTGCAACAATGGCATCTGACCGCCGTCCTGGAGCCCGATGAAACGCATTGAGGTCAAACTCAGCCTGCCGATCGTCGCGCCGCTGCTCGATGTGATGAAGACGGCCACCGACACGTTGCGGCAGGCGCTGGCCGCGCCGCTGGCGTTGCACGACCTCGACGCCGAATGGCGCGAGACGTGGACGCAGGAATTGCTGGAGGCGCAGAACGCGGAATTGCAGGCGTTCCTGGGGCTCTTCGACCAGGAGTTTTTCGCGACCGGCATCGTGAGTTTCGACGAGGACAATGCCGAAATCATCCTGCGCGCCTGCACGGCCTTGCGGCTGCGGTTGCGGATCACGGCATTGCAGGCCCTGCCGGACGCGGCGCTGGAGGAGGGGAACATCGATCCCGAGCAGTTGAGCGCGGCCCAGCGCAACGCCTTCATGTGCTACCTGTTTCTGGCAACGATTCAGGAGCTGATCATCAAGCATCTCGACGCGATCCTGCTCGGCGAAGCCGACGAGGAAACGCCGGCCGAAGATTAACGCGATTCGCGTTTGACGGATGCGAGCTGCGGCCTACGGTCTGCCGCCTGACACTCTGCAGCGTTCGAGGTACTTTCAATTAATCGCTCTTTGCCTTTGAAATTCTACGGGAGCCGTACGCGACGGTGGCTTGCTAGGCCGTAAATCGGAAAGCATAAAGCCGTCCGGAGGCGCCCACCTTATCTTAAAAAGGTCATGAGCCTTTGGGTATACGGCGCAGGCGGAGTGTCACTCTTTCACTTTTGTCGGTGGTTCGTTCGGGGCGGTTCCCGTCGCGCTGTTGCGGCGGGGCGGCGCCGGAGCTTTTTCCCATGACCCCTCTTCTCTATCAGTTCCTTCATATCAGCGCCTTGCTGGCGCTGATCGGCGGCACGTTTTACGGTTTTGCCGGGCCGATGGAGAGCCGCAAGCGGGTGCTCATGGTGACCGGCATCGCGAGCCTGCTCATGCTGGCCAGCGGCTTTGGCCTCTTGGCGCGCCAGTACGGCAATCACTTTTACCTCTGGGTCGTGGTGAAACTCGTCTGCTGGCTGGGCCTGTCGGCCTTGGCGGGGATCGGTTATCGGCGCCGCGAACGCGTGGGGCTGCTGGTCGGAATCGCCGTGCTGCTGGCGGCCACTGCGGTCGCGATGGTGACGTTCAAGCCCGGGATGTAATCATGGGGGCGCAGGCCACGGAACGTTTTGCGGGTTATCCCGCGAACCTACTCTTGGCAGAGTACGACGGGAGCGAGCGCGCCGTATGATCATTCCCGGGCTCGATCCTTCCCATTACGGGTCGATTTGCGGAATCTGGGTGGCCGACGACGGACAGGTGCATCTGGCCGTGGCCGAGGCGGATGGTCGTCGTCGCGAATGCACGACGACATTGCGGCCGTTTGTGTGGATCGACGGACTGCCCGTGGAGGGCGAAGTCGATGGACTGCACATCGAGCGCTTGAAAGGCGAGGGCGCGTTCACCCGGCTCGCGCACGCCGATTCGTTCGAGACGATCGAGACCGTGCAGGAAATGGTGGGCAAAGGCAAAAGCGACACCGTGCGTCCGCTCGAAAGCCAGTTTCTCCTCCAGCATCGCGCGCGCCTTTATGCCGACATGCATTTCGGCCAGCTCCGTCGCTGCCAGCTGGACATCGAGACGGCCTCGGCCGAGGGGCATTTCAGCGACGCTGCGCGCCCCGAGGATCGCGTGCTGGCCATCGGTCTGCGTTGCGGCGGATGCAATCGCCTGCTCGTGCTGGCGGAGCTAACCGATGCAGCGGAGAAACAATTGTTGGAAGAGCTCAACGCCGTGCTGGCCGAGGAGGATCCCGACGTCATCGAGGGGCACAACCTGTTCAAATTTGACCTCGATTACCTGCGGCAACGCGCCAAGCGCCACGGCGTGCCGTGCGCGTGGGGGCGCTTCGGGCAGACCGCCACGTTTCGCCCGAGCCGACTGAAAGTCGCCGAGCGTTGGATCGATTTTCCGCGTTGCGATCTGCCGGGACGCGCCGTGGTCGACACCTATTTGCTCGTACAACTCTACGACATCTCCACGCGCGAGCTGACGGCGTACGGGTTGAAGGATGTCGCGCTGCACTTTGGCATCACCGAGGAGCATGGCACGGAGCGCACCTACATCGCCGGTGCGGAGATATTCGCCGCCTACCGGCAGGAGTGCGCGCGTTTTCTCGCCTATCTCGGCGACGATTTGCGCGAGACGCAGGGCCTGGCCGATCTGCTGCTGCCCACCTATTTCGAGCAGACGAAAACGTTCCCGATTTTGCTTCAGGAGGCGACGCTGCGCGGCACCACGACCAAGATCGATCTGCTCTTTCTGGAGGAATATTACCACGGCCGCCACGCCTGCCCGGTGCCGCCGGAGATCAAGCCCTTCGAGGGCGGCTACACGCGCAGTTTTCAAGCCGGGGTGTTCAAGCATGTGCTGCATTTCGACGTGGCGTCGCTCTATCCGAGCCTGCTGCTGCACATCGGCCGCAACCCGAAAAACGATCCCCTCGGCGTCTTCATCCCGCTGCTGCGTTCGCTGCGCGAATACCGGCTGCGTTTCAAGCAGCTCGCCCGTTCCGCGCCCGATCCGGAAACGCGTGCCGAGGCGCAGGCCCGTCAGGCCAGCTTCAAAATCCTCATCAACTCTTTCTACGGCTACCTCGGGTTTTCCGGCGCGCGCTTTGGCGACGGCGAACTCGCGGCTGAGGTCACGCGGCTTGGCCGCGAGCTGTTGCAGCTGCTGATCGACGAATTCACCAAGCACGGCTGCACCATCCTGGAGGCCGACACCGACGGAATTTATCTCTCCTCGGACCGCCATTTCACCGAGCCCGAGGCGCTGCTCGCGCTCGTGGCGCCGGTGCTGCCGGCCGGCATCGAGCTGGAATACGACGGCCGCTACACCGCGATGTTTTGCTACAAGGCAAAGAACTACGCGCTCTGCGACGGCCATAAAATCATCCTGCGCGGCAGCGCCCTCCGCTCCCGTGGCATCGAACCCTTTCTTCGCCAACTTACCGACCACGCGATTCGTTTTCTCCTCGGCATGGAGGACGAGTCGCCGCTCAAGTTGTACGAACAATTGCACCGTCGCATCCGCACCCGTGACGCCACAGTGGACGAGCTGGCGAAGACCGAGACCCTCAGTCAGAACGCCGAGGCCTACCAGCGCTTCATCGCCGAGGGCGGCAAACCTCGCCGTGCGGCGGCCGAGGCGGCGTTGCAACAGACGCCGCTGCCGCGCATGGGCGACCGCATCACTTATTACATCGGCCCGAAGGCGAAAGGACAGAGCAACGACTGGCAGCGCGCCCGGTTGGTGTCGCTCTTCGACAGCGCGGCAGCGCCCTACGATCCGGAGTACTATCTCAAGAAATTGGACGACTGGCTGGAGCGCTACGGTCCGTTCCTCGGACTGAAACCGGCGACCGCACAAGAGGAGCTCGATTTCGGATGACAACGGTGCCGCAGACAGCCTGGCAGCGGTGGAGCGGGCGCGGCCTGTGGCTGTTGCTGCTCATACTGCCGGCAGTGTTGTATTGGAGCTCCATCTGGACGCGTTTTGGGTTGCGGGACGATTATTCGGTATTGCGTGAGGTACTGGATGAGCCGGGCAAAATTTATGCTTTCAGCACCTCGCAGGGCCGGCCGGTTTACGGGCTGTTATTGGAGCCTTTGTTTGCCGCGTTCGATGACATCGACGATCTCCCGTGGGCGCGTCTGACCGGAGCGTTGTGCTACGGTCTGCTCGGCGCCGCGCTTGCGATCGTGCTCGAGAAGAAGCTGCGGTGGTCGCGGGCGCAGGCGGTGATGGCGGGAGCGTTGCTCGCGCTGTTGCCTTCGGTGCAGATCAGTTTGCTTTGGGGTATCTGCTGGCCCCACGCCCTGGCCGCGGTGATCGCGTTGATTTCTTTCGTAGTGGCCCAGCGTTCCTTCGCCGCGCACACGAGTTTCCGCCGGGTGGCCGGAGCGTCGTTCGCGGTGGTGTTGTTGCTCGCCGCCATCCTGATTTATCAACCCAACGCGCTCTTTTACGCCGTGTTGATGGCGGCCGGGTTGTTAGCCCCTGGCAACCGCCAGACCTGGGCGCGACTACGCCTGATGATTGCACACATTGCGATGGTTGTGCTGGCGTTGTTGGTGGCGTTTGCAGTGACCAAGGCGCTCTTTTCCGAGGGCGTTTTCCGACCCTCGCCGCGCGTGGTGCTCGACCTGGAATGGCTGGAGAAAATCATCTGGTTTGCGCGCGAGCCGCTGGACAACGCGCTCGCGCTTTTCGTGGTCGACGATTTTGCCGGACGCACGGAGCCGTGGCACAGCTTGATGGCCTCGTTGGTCGCCATCGCGATTACCGGCGGTGGTTTTATCGAGTGGCGACGACGCGGAATGGCCGCAGCGCTGCTGTGGTGGGGCGGGGGTGTGACTCTGGCGATTTTAACGTACGCGGTGAGTTTCGTCGCCCGTGAACGCTGGCCAACCTATCGAACCATTCTTCCGCTATCCGCGGTGACATTGATCTTTTTTGTCCGTGCCATGGGGCTGGTGGCTGAGCAATGGCCGCGTCGGGGCTGGCAGCTGGTGACCATGCTGGCCGTCGTGTTTTTGGCGGGTGGGGCCTATATTGCCCGCTCGACGAGCCGGCTCGCCATCTCCGAATGCCAGGCGCAGGAGCTGCTCCGCGTGCAGCGGGTCGCAGCCTCGCTCGATCCGGTAAAACGTCCGCGGGTGTTTGTGCTGCTGCCCCGTCCGCGAGAGTCCAACTGTGCCGTGCGTTATCTTGACGAGTTCGGTTCCCTCTCGGCCGACTGCGATTGGTGTGCCAAGGAGATGCTTTTGTTGCTGCTCAAGGAGCGTTACCCCGAGCGTCCGGATTTGCCCAGGCGGATGCGGTTTTCGTTCGGCAACTTTCGTCCCCGACTCGGCGTGTGGGATCAGGTGGTCGATTTGCGGATCCCTCGGCGTGGGGCGGCGCCCAAGCAATGAAATGTCGGCATGGCGGATCATTCGCCAGCTGGTGCGGTCGAAGGAAGCGGTCTTGAGAATCCCAACCATCAAACTACATTCCTTCGCATGAAAGCGCTGTTCTCTCTCTTTCTCGGCTTGAGCCTGGTGACGGGTGCACACGCGGAAATCTTTGGCCCGCGGGTGGCGGGCGGTCGGGGACCGCATATCGCGCACGGCGGTCATTCGCGAATGGCGCCCCATGCTTTCTTTGCTGGCAACGTGCACGGGCCGCATTTCGGACTGGCTGGCCATGGGCGTCATCACGACGCGCATTGGCGTTTCGGCTATGGTTGGACGGCGCCAGTGGTCGGTTTTTCCCTCGGCTATTACGATGATTTCTATGGCAGCTGGTATGGCGGGCCGCGGTGGAATCGTTGGGCGGGCTGGTACGATGTCCCAGTTTATCGGCCGCCGACACGGATCGTGGCTGCTCCTTATTATGCCAACAGGGTGACAGCGTACGCGGCTGGTTCCGGCACAACGCAACGCGTCTACGACGATATCCGGGATTCGCGTTCGCCGGAACAATTGCGGGCGATTTATGGCGCGCAGGCCGAGATGCTCATCCGCAGTCAATAGCCCTCGCGACTTCTCATGCTCGGTTCTGCCTCAAACCTCTTTCCTCTGGGGCAGAGCCGTATCTGTCAGCTGCGGCGGGAAAGTCGCACGGACCGGGCCGCCGTGGTGACCATCGCGGCCGATGATTTCGCGGCGGTGCAGGCGGATGCCTTGCGCAGCTTCGGCGAAAACGAACGCACCTATTGGCAACGCGATCTCGCGCCACGTCGCCGGCAGAGCTTTTTACTCGGTCGCGTGGCGGCGCGGCGGGCGTTGCACTTGCTGGGGCAGGAGCCGGATGCGGCGGGCGGGATTGGCATCGGAGTGTTTGGGCAACCGGTCGTGCATGGCGGCGGCAGCTGGGCGGTGAGCATTGCACACTCCGACGCCGGAGCGGCGGCCGTAGCCTTCCCGGCGGGGCATCCGCTGGCGCTTGATCTCGAATTCTTGCAACGCGACCAACTGGCGGCGGTGCAGACCATGCTGACGACCGAGGAACATGAGCTGGTGAAAACGTTGGCGCGCGGAGATGCGGCGCGGGAGCGCCTCGTTAGTTTTATCCTTTGGAGTGCGCGCGAAGCGGTATCGAAGGTTCTCGGATGCGGCCTCGTTTGCTCAGGGCATATACTGACCGTGAAGACATTGGAGGCTGACAATGCCGGCGGCTGGCGCGGCGAATACAGCCACCTTGGGCAATGGGCGTTCGCGGCGGTCGCGCACGGCGAACATCTACTGGCACTGGTCCACCCGAAGCGCACGGCGCTCGGGTGGGAGTGAGTCCAGGCGAATTACTTTACCGCGGCCCAGACGCGCTGCACGTCGTCGTGGTCTTCGAGTGACTGGAGGAACTCGCCGACTTCGGCGCGTTGGGTGTCGTCGAGCTCGGGAAAGGTTTTGGCCACATAGCCAATTTCACTCGTGATCACGGACCAGCCATTGTTCTTGAGCCAGGTCGAGGCGGCGTGGACGGCGGTGCGGTCGGTGAGAAAACGCGCGCCGGTGCTGCCCTCGGGGATGTCGTCGTTTTGCAGATGGGTGAGCGGCTCGAAATCGTTGGCACCGGCTTCGATGGCGGCGGCCTCCAGATCGACGTCGGCCTTCGGCTGATGGGCTTCGACGATGCCGACGTGGTCAAAAAGGAATTTGTTGCTGCCGGCATTGCCGAGCACGCCGCGCTTGAACAGCACGCGAATTTCGCCCGCCGCGCGGTTATGGTTGTCGGTCATCACCTCGACGATCACGGGCACTTTGTGGGGCGCATAGCCTTCGTAGACGACATGCTCCAGCGTGGTCTTGTCGTCGCCGCCGCCGACGCCTTTTTTGATGGCCCGCTCGATGACGTCGCGGGTGACGCTTTGCTTTTTGGCTTTTTCAACGGCGGCGAAGAGGCGGGCGTTGGCCGCGATGTCACCTCCGCCGAGTTTGGCGGCGACGGTGATTTCTTTGACGATTTTGCCGACCGTTTGCCCCTTCTTGAGGTTAACGATAGCGCGTTTTGCGTGAAGCCATTGGCGTCCCATGGGGGTAGGGAGTTAGTGGGCTGTTTGGGCTTGGGCAATGCGGAAGCGCGGGGGGCGCGAAATTTTTCGCGGCGCGCTCAGCGGGTGTTATTAACCTTCATCGCATTCAGGAATTCCACCGGGGCGAAATCGTCGGAAAGCACCTTGGCTTGCTTCATTTCCGCGGCCGAGGGGTGCGGAACGCGCTCGCGGCGTAGAGTGGCGAAATCGAGCCGGCCCTGCATCGGCGGGCGGAGGAACTCTTCGTCTTTTGCCCACTGTTTCGCATCGAGGATGGAGGGCTCGGTGTAGTTGACGGCGCAGGCGATCACGTTGCCGGTGCCCGCGGTGGAGAAAAGCACGACCTGCGGAAACACGGCGCAGATGGTTTTGATGTCGGAGTAGTAAAGCTCGTTGCCGGCGTGCAGATTGCTGATGAACACACCGCGTTCGCTCAAACGGGCGGCGCATTCCCGATAAAACTCCTCGGTCTTGAGGTGGGGCGGCACATAGCCGCCGCGAAAGGCGTCGAGGATCAGCCAGTCCCATTTTTCTTTGCTGCGTTTCACGAAGAGACGGCCGTCCTGGATCGTGACCGGCGTCTGCGCCGTCGGTCTAAAGCCCAGGTGGGATTGGCACAGTTCGAAGACCTTGGGATCGAGTTCGGCGGTTTGCAGCAACGTCTGCGGGTAGCTGGCGGCGAACAGCCGGTGGAAACCCGCGCCACCCAGTCCGACCATGAGTACGCGCTCGGGCCGGGGCTGGAAGAAAAGCGCGGAGTAGAGCGTGCGGGTGTAGCGCACGACGAGTTGTTGCGGGTCGCTTAAATCCACCGCCGACTCCAGCGCCTCGCCGCCGTGGGCGCGCGCGCGCAGTTCGACCACGGTCCCGCGTTTTTCGACGGTGAGATTGTTATAGAGCGAATCAAAATTCTGGACGTAGTCGGGCTCGGCGGCACCGACGGCGACGGCCGTCAGGCAGAGGCTGAGGAGGCGTTTCATGGTTTGGTGGGTGAGGCGGGGGCGGCGGCGCGGAGCAGGGCGATCAGACCGGTGAGACTGAGGATCGCGACCGCAAGCCACCCGTAGAGCAGCGTGGAGACGCGGAAACTCGGAATGAGCGCGAAGGCCGTCAGCATCACGCCCGCGATGTTGCCCAGGGTGCTGACGCCGTAGACCACACCCGAGGCGGCGCCTGGCGCGGTGCCGCGTTGGGCGAGGTAATGCACGCATTGCGGCCCAAAAGTGGAGAGCATCGTCACCGGCAGAAAAAAGAGTCCGATGCAGGCGATCAGCAATCCCGTGCTCGAATCGCCGAACGCGAGCTCGATGCGATTGAGCAGGAGCCGGCCCAACACTGCGGTGAACGCGAGCGCGCCCACGGCGAGCGCGGCTGTCGTCGCCTGGAGTCGAAAGCGCCGGGCGGGGGCGACATTGCTGATCCAGCCGCCGAGCATCGACCCGATGCTGAACGCCGCGAGAAACGTGGAAATCAGCCACGCCCAGACGATGATCGAAGAGCCGAAGTGCGGGTTGAGCAGGCGCGAGGCCAGCAGTTGAAAGCCCATGCTGAGAATACCGAGGACGACAACGAGGGCGTAAAAAGCGATGAGCGACACGAGGAGGTGGAGGTTGAAGGACGCAGATGCGGTGAGGGCGGAGCTGATATGGTGGCGGTGCATGCGGTTGGCAATCCTCCGGCTTGCCGCCGCCCGGGAAACCGCTGTGCCTCTGGCGCGGACGTGAATTCAGTGTAAGTTCGCCGACCGCCTTACCCATGAAAACTCTTCACCGCAGGTTTCGCTTCGTCAGTGGGGGAATCGTTTGGATAGCCGTATGGGCGCTGGGCCCCGTGGCGCGCGGGGCGGAGGGTGCGGATTTGTTCGTGCAACAGTGCGCTCCCTGCCACGGCGAAGATGGCAAGGCGCGGAATCCGGCGGCAAAGAAACTCGGAGTGAGGGATCTTACGGTGAGCAAGCTGACCGACGCGGAGATCGAAAAGCAGGTGCGGGACGGCGTGCGCAACAAGCGCGGGCTGGAGGTCATGCCCGCGTTCAAGGAGAAGCTAACGCCCGAGGAAATCCAGGCGGTGGTGGCGGCGGTGAAACGCCTGCGCAAGTAGACGACCGACCGCGGTCACGAATCCGCGGCCAGACGAAGTTTCCTCGGGCCGGCCGCGGATCATGACGTGTTGAACGCGAAGGCGGATTACTTGGCCGCGCGCGAACGCTCCCGGATTTCGCGGATGGTCTGGGCGGGCAGCCCGAGCCATTGGAGAAACGCCTCGTGCGCTTGCGGGTGCCGCGTTTCAAACAGCCCATGGAGCTGTTGTTTCTGGGCATCGGTGATGCCGGCGCTGTCGAGCAGGGCGACGAACTGGTCTTTGGTGATATGGTTCATGTTGGTTTTCAGTTGTTGAACGGCGCCGCGGAAATGCAGCGCCGATTTCGCGACGGTACGCTGTGCACCTGTGATCACCTCCAGAGATTTTTTGCGGTGGTTTGCCCCTTGCCATGCACACGGTCGCAGGGCACGAGATTGGCACGTGGAACTGGAAAACCGGACAGCCATGCGCGCGGAACGCGTGCACCAACAAGCGGAGGATGCACCGCTGCATTTCACCATCGGCGGAGCGGTCGCCGCTTTGGCGGTCGCCGCCGTGGGCGTGCGCGGTGTGGCCATGACCACGCTGCTGCTCGCGGCCATGGTTGGCACAGGCATCGGCTGGGCTCTCGGACGCTGGCGCCGCCGTCAACTGCTCGCCAAGGAGCGCCAGATTCGCGGGATCCTGCACTTTTCCGACCGCGATCCTCGCCAGACGCCCGATCGCAGCGACGTGCCCCCGCAGAATTGACGGCTTGGGCCGGACTCAGGGTTTCTACGCCGTGTTCTTTTCTTTCACGGCGTCATGGATTTGTTATTGGTGGTCTCGCCAACCGAGGTTCGCCTGCACCGTCACTGCCAGTCGCGACAATCCCCAGCCCAATGAATGCTCAACCCATCCCCGTGTTGATCGTGGACGACGATCCAACCTTTGGCGCATTCTTGCAGCTGCTCGTGCGAAAAATGGGCGAACGCGAACCGTGCGAGGCCAAGTGGGTAACGACGGGCGCGGCCATGCTCTCCGAACTCGGGCGCAAACAATACGAACTTATCTTGCTCGATTATAATTTGCAGGACACCGACGGGCTGGAACTGCTCTCGGAGATCCGACTGCTACCGATGGGGAATCGCCCGGCAGTCATCATGCTGACCGGCGCCGGGAGCGAAGAAGTGGCGGTGGAGGCGATGAAGCTCGGCGCGCGCGATTATCTGGTCAAAGGGGCGTTCGATCTGCCGGCGTTGCGGCGCGCGATTTTGGCGGCGATGGAACGCCGGCGGCTGGAGGTGCAGCTGGCGCAATCCGCCGACGAGTTGCGCCAGCGCAGCCAGCAAATGGAGGCCGAGCTGGCGATGGCGCGCGAAGTGCAGCAGGCATTGCTGCCGCAACAATACCCGACGATCCCGCGCGGCGCGGCGGAGGGCGCGGCGTTGCGCTTTTATCATCGGTGGATTCCGAGCAGCGCCGTGGCGGGCGATTTCTTCGAGGTGTTTCCGGTCTCAGATACCGCGGCGGGCGTGTTTATTTGCGATGTGATGGGGCATGGCGTGCGCGCCGCGCTGATCACGGCGCTGATGCGCGGCTTGCTCGAAGAGTTGACCCCGCTGGCGGCCGATCCAGGACGTTTTCTCGGCGAGCTCAACCGTAGCCTCAAAACGATTCTCCAGCGGACCAACGAAATCGTTTTCGCCACGGCATTCTATCTGGTCATCGACCCGGTGCGGGGCGAACTGCGCTTTGCCAACGCCGGCCATCCACATCCGTTGCATGTGCAGCACTCGGCCGGGACGGTGACCACGTTGCAATGTGAAGCCGGGCCCGATCCCGCGCTCGGCTTGATCCCCGACATCGAGTATCAGACGACGACGCGGGCGGCGGGTTCGGAGGATGTGGTGCTGTTGTTTACTGACGGACTCTTCGAGGCGGCTGGCGAGGGCGGGGAGGAGTTTGGTTTGCACAGGCTACGACAGGCCGTGCGGTCGCGTCTGGGGCTGGCGGTGCCGCCATTGTTCGACGCGCTCCTCGGTGAAGTGAAGGAATTCCAGGCCCCGGGGCAGTCGGCTGGCTTTGCCGACGATGTATGTCTCGTCGCGGTGGAATTGCCTGGGGGCGCAACCAACTCTGCAATGACGGAAGCGCCCGGGCTCGCTTGCGAAAGCGGTGCATCGCGTTAGCTTCCTGACGTAATACTTTGTCTGAAACCGCAACCCGCCGAGCCAAGGAGTTTCATCATGCCCACGCCCATCATCGCGCAGAAAGCACCTTTCGTCCAAGCGACCAACCCCGGCATTTATCATTGGTGCACATGCGGCGGATCCAAGAAGCAGCCGTTTTGTGACGGCTCGCACAAAGGCACTGGTTTTTCGCCTAAGAAAGTCGACATCGCTGAGGCAAAAACCGTCGCCTGGTGCGGCTGTAAAAATTCCAAAAACGGCGCGTTCTGCGACGGCAGCCACAGCCGGCTCTAATTCGCACGGCGGTTCGTCCGCGACGGGTTACGGCACTTCGTAGATCTCGAAGAGCACCTCGCCGGTGCTGCCGCCATTGCCGGTGATCTGCGCCGAATAGGTGCCGGCGGGCAACGTGAGCAAAAGCGCGGCGTCTTTGCTCGCCGGATCGGGGAGCGCAAACGCGCCGGTAGCATCGCCGGCCGCGCGCAACGCCGGCAAGTCGCCCGTGCCCCAGTTGTCGTTGCTCGCCACAACGGTGTCGCGGCCGTCGATGGTCGTGTGCAACTCCAGTCGCGGATCCGCCAGCGTGCCGCCGACGCCAAAGCTGGCCAGCGTCGGGCCGACGCCGCGCAGCAGCAGTTGTTTGGGTGTGTTGCCGCTGATCACGAAGCCCGCGATGAGCGTGCGGTCGCCTGTGCCGGCGAAGCTGCGCGTGGAGAGATTTACCAAGCGCGAAGCGTTTCCGCTTCCGGCATCGTAAAGTTCCAACAGGGTTACGCCGCTGCGATCAGCCGTGTCGTACACGAAGAGCGAGCGCGTGCCCTCAATGGGCAGGAGCAGCGCGGCGTCCTTGCTCGCAGTGTCGGGTAATGCGAATGCGCCCGTCGCGGCGAATGCCGCGCGCAGCGCCGCCACATCGCCCGTGCCCCAGTTATTGTTGCTCGCCGTGATCGTGTCGCGGTCGTCGACCAGGGCGTGGAGTTCGATACACGGATCGGGCAGTGCGTCACTCACGCCGTAGTCGGCCAGCGCCGGACCGCTCGCGCGGAGTAGCATCGGCTTGGCGTCGCCGGCCATCACGCAGCCGACGATCAACGGATTGGCTTTGCTCCGGGCGGTGGTGCGCACCGAGAGGTTGATCAAGCGGCCAGGCTCGGGCGGCGCGACCACCAGGCGCGCGAACTGGCTGGTCGTCGCGCCGCTGACATTGCTCACAACCACCGTGTAGTCGCCGGCGGCGTCCGCACTCACATTGCTCACCGTCAAGGTAGACGACGTCGCGCCGGGCAGCGCCGCGCTGTTTTTGTGCCACTGATAGGTGAGCGGAGTCGCACTCGTCGCCGTCACGGCGAAGCTCGCGGTGCCGCCGGGGGCCATGGTCTGGCTCGCGGGCGAAGTGACGATGACAGGCGGAGTCGCCGCCGCCACCCACTTGATGTCTGTGACCGTGAACGCCGAGCCGTCGTTCTTATTTTGGCTGAGCGACGGGCAATAAACCCACGTTTTCAGGGTGCCGTTATCCGGATCGATCTCGAACAGACGGACGGGATTGGTGGCGTTGTCGTGGTAGCACTGGAGAAACTGGTAGATCGCGTTGCCGTTCGTGCCGGTGTCTTTCCGGTAAGTGTGGTTTCCCGCATGACCGCAAAATACCAGCCGGATGTTGGCGTAGGTCTTGATCAATTGGTCGAAGACATACTGCGGGCTGTTGTCGCCGTAGCCGCCGTTGGACTGCTCGATGGCGGTGCCGCCGTTCAGATGGGAATGCGTGAGGATAATGACGTTGTGATCGGGAAAACTCTGCACCACGCCCTTGGCCCATTCCACGGGACCTGTGCGCGCCCAGAGCTCCAAATTCAGGACGAGCCAGTTGAGCCCGCCGGCGGTGAAAATGTGATAGGCGTTGTCGGTTTTGCCGGCCTCGTACGCGCCGCGGCGCGCGAGAAACCGCGCCGGCGGAAAATAGGCGTTGTGCGTGGTGGTGTTGCGCAGGTTGGTGTTGACGTTGCCCGGCGCGGCGCTGCCGCCTTCCTTGGTTGCGGCGGTGTCGTGATTGCCGAGGGCCAGCGCGTAGGGCACGCCCGCCTGATCGAGCACGGCGAGTCCCGCGCTCGCACGTTCGTACTGGATGTGATCCGGAGTGTCCCAGTTCAGCATGTCGCCGACGTGCAGCATCATTTTGATGCGCAGTTTTTCCCGGTTATCGGCGATCCACTGCATGCGCTGGCGGAAGCGCTGGTCGCCGGCGTTGAGTACTTCCTGCTGCGAATCGGGCGTCACCGCGAGCGTGAAGGTCTCGGCGCGAAGCGCCGGTCCGGCCAGCAGACACGCGAGGATCAAACCGCCAAGGAGGCGGCAAATTCGCGCGGCGAAGGTCGGATGAATTGGGGTAAAAGGGTACATCAGGCAAAAAGTGCGGCGAAGACTTTCGGCGACGATGAGCGGCGTCAAGAGGGAGAAGCTTGCGCTTTCGCCGGCGGGCAAAACGCTGCGTGCGTTTCCACGCCATGTCGTCTCCGCGCGATCTTCCCATCTACGAACTCGAATCCGACCTCGTCGCGGCGCTGCGCGCGCCTGCGGGCCGCGTGGTCGTGCAGGCGCCGACCGGCTCGGGCAAATCCACGCAGATTCCGCAGATGCTGCTGCGTCACGGGTTTCTCGACGGCGGGCAGGTGGTGATCTTGCAACCGCGCCGGCTCGCCGCGCGCCTGCTGGCCAAACGCGTGGCGGAGGAAGTCGGCACACCGCTTGGCGATGTGGTGGGTTATCAGATCCGGCTCGAATCGCGCATCAGCGCGGCTACGCGGCTGCGGTTCGTCACCGAGGGGATTCTGCTCCGGCAAATGTCGTTCGATGCGCGCCTGTCGGGCATCAACGCCCTGATTTTTGACGAGTTTCACGAGCGCCATCTCTACGGCGACATCTCGCTCGCGCGGGCGTTGCAGATCCAGCAGACGGTGCGGCCCGACCTGAAAATCGTGGTGATGTCGGCCACGCTGGAGGCGGCGACGCTGCGCGATTATCTCGCGCCGTGCGCAGTGCTCGCGTCGCAGGGCCGCAGTTTCCCGGTGCAGATCGAGTACCTGCCGAAGGCGGTGAATTTCGAGCAGGAAGCGGTGTGGGAGGTGGTGGCGCGCGAGTGCGAACGCGTCGCCCGGCGGACCAGCGGCGACATGCTGGTCTTTCTGCCCGGCGCCTACGAAATCAGCCGCACCGTGCAGGCGGTGCAAAGCAGTCGCGAGCTGCGCGATTTCGTGGCGTTTCCGCTGCATGGCGAGTTGCCGCCCGACGCGCAGGACCGCGCGGTGGCGCGTTACGATGCGCGCAAGATCATCGTCTCGACCAACGTCGCCGAGACTTCGCTCACCATCGACGGCGTGACGGCCGTGATCGACAGCGGACTGGCGCGGATGGCGCGCTACGATCCGCATCGCGGGATCAACACTCTGCTCATCGAGCGGATCGCCGCCGCGAGCGCTGACCAGCGCGCCGGTCGCGCCGGCCGCACCGCGCCCGGCGTGTGCGTGCGGCTCTGGACGGAGCGCGAACACGCGCAACGGCCGTTGCAGGAGTTGCCCGAGGTGCGCCGGCTCGACCTCTCCGAAGTCGTGCTCACGCTCAAGGCCAGCGGCATCGACGACATCGCGAATTTCCCGTGGCTGGAAAAACCCGAGCCGCGCGCGTTGGAACGCGCGGAGGCGTTGCTCGCGGACCTTGGCGCGCTCGCCGGACCGCAGCGGGTCATCACCGCCGTCGGCCGCAAGATGCTGCGTTTCCCGGTGCATCCGCGCTACGCCCGCATGTTGCTCGAAGCCGATGCGCGCGGTTGCGTGCGCTCCATCGCGCTGATGGCGGCGCTCACGCAGGGGCGGAATTTTCTGCTGCGCGGCGGCCCGAAGGAGGTCGCGCAGGCGCGCGAGGATTTGCTCGGCGAGGAACACGAGAGCGATTTCTTCCTGCTGATGCGGGCGTGGCGTTACGCCGATCAGGCGAACTATGCGCTCGATGCCTGCCGGCGGCTCGGCATCCACGCGCAGGCGGCGCGCCAGGTTGGACCGCTGTTCGAGCAGTTTCTCGAAATCGCCGCAAAGGAAGGGCTCGATGTCACCGAGCGCCGCATCGACAGCGCGGCGGTGCGCAAATGCGTGCTGGCCGGTTTCTCCGATCATCTGGCGAAACGGCTCGATGGCGGCACGCTACGGTGCGAGCTCGTGCACCAGCGGCGCGGCTTGCTCGCGCGCGAAAGCGCCATCGATCAGGCGCCGCTTTTTGTAGCGGCGGAGGTGAGCGAGATCGAGGGACGCGGCGGCGAGGTTAACGTGCTGCTCAGCCTCGGCACCGCCATCGACGAGGCGTGGTTGCAGGAGCTGTTTCCCGATGATTTTTGCCAGACGCGCGGCGTGTTGTACGACGAGGCGGCCAAGCGTGTGGTCGCCCGGCGCGAGCGCCGTTTCCGCGATCTCGTGCTCGAAGCCAAGGCCGGCAGCGACGACGTGCCGCTCAACGAGGCGGCGCTGTTGCTGACCAAGGAAGTGCTCGCCGGGCGGATCAAAATCGACGCCTGGGACGAGAGCGTGGAGCAGTGGATCATCCGCGTGAACCGTCTCGCCGAGTGGTTTCCCGAACTGGAGGTCAACCCCCTCACCGACGCCGACCGCGCCACGTTGATCGAACAGATTTGTTTTGGCGAAACCGGTGCGCGCGCGGTGAAGGAAAAGGCGGTGATGCCGATCCTGCGCGACTGGCTCACGGCCGAGCAGCTCGCGGTGCTCGACGATTATTTGCCCGAGCGATTGGTGATGGCGAACGGCCGCAAATCGCGACTCGCTTACGCAAAGGAAGGACCGCCGATTTTGAGCGCGCGCATACAGGAGCTTTACGGCGTGAACGGGCGGTTCACGCTCGGACACGGCCGCGTGCCGGTGAAGATCGAGGTGCTCGCGCCCAACCACCGCCCGATCCAAGTGACGGATGACCTGACGAGCTTCTGGCGCGACATGTACCCGAAGGTGAAGGCGGAGTTGTCGCGCCGTTATCCCCGGCACGAATGGCGGTGAGCTGGCGGCGGCGTCACTGCCGGTAGGCGGTCGGCGTGAGCTTGGTTTTCTTCTTGAACACGCGGCAGAAGTAGCTCGCTTCGCTGAACCCGCACGCAGCCGCCACCTCGTCGATCGTCTGCCGGTAGTTTTTCAGCAGGTATTTTGCGCGGTCGATCCGGACGTAAGCGATGTAGTCGTTGAACGAGACCTCGCCCTCGCGTTTGAACAGACGGGAAACGTGGTTGGGCGACACATGGAAGTGCGCGGCCACGGACTCGCGGGAGAGCGGCAGCTGAAAATGCTCCTGCACGTACATGCAGATGCTGTCGTAGAGATTGGCGGCGCGGCGCTTCGGGGCCTCGGTCGGCCGGTTGAGCGCGGCGAGACTGACGCGCAGCAGCGCCTCGATGAGAGGGCGCGCGATTTCCGGGGCGTCCTTGGGCAGGCCGAGCAGGGCTTGCATGATCTGGCGCGGCACATCGCCGTGCGCGCCGTGGAGCGTGGCCTTGCACGCGGGCGGTGGCTCGGGGCGTTTGCCGTCGTGCGTCACCAGACTAAGGCCGACCTGACGCCGGCCGAAGAGAATGCTCAGCGTGGTCGCGGGCGGTCCCCACACCGGGCGGTTCCAGCAGTTGGCGGGGATGATCGCGGCATCGCCTTTTTCGAGAGCGAGCAGACGGGGTTTGCCGCCTTGTTCCACCCACATCGAGTCTTTGCCGGACAATGTCACCGAGAGGCGGGGAAAGTGCACGAGGTAGGCGAGCGCGGGCGGCGTCGTGGCGACGCATTCGGCGACGCTGACGTGCGCGAGGCGGCCGTGACGCAGGAAGGCGGTCAACGCGGCGGCGATTTGCCGGCCGGAGCTTTCAAGTGGTGGGGAAATCGGCACAGATGGTTACAATAATCCAACAAATGACACGGGATTCCACGTAGCCGGCAAGACGGATCTGTGGCAATCCTCCTACCGCTTCGCATTCCCCAAGTCTCACGCGCATGAAAGAAGACCTTCTGAAGATCAAATCTTACCTCTTGAGTGGCGTCTCGTTCGCCATTCCGTTTATCGCCTGTGGCGGCATCCTGATCGCCACGGCGATCGCGCTGGCGCCAAAGGCCGCTACCGGAAACGGTTTTTCGGATTTCTCGCAGTCACCAACACTGAAGCTCATTCTCGATATTGGCGTCACGGCATTCACCCTCATGTTGCCAGTGTTAGCTGGTTATATCTCTCACGCGATGGCTGGCAAACCTGGCCTGGTGGCAGGTTTTATCGGGGGGTATTTGGCGGGACATCTAGGCTATCTGCCAAACGGTAAGGAGATAAGTGCGGGATTTCTTGGGGCATTATTGGCGGGATTGCTGGCGGGCTGGACGGTCAATCAATGCAAGAAAATCCCTGTTCCAAAATACCTTAAACCCATAATGCCGATATTGATCATTCCAATTCTATCCGCGGGTTTTGTGGGGGTGATCATGCTGAAAGTGATTGGAATCCCGATTGCTGAATTCATGGGGTTCTTGGGAAAATGGCTTGAAACTATGGGACATGGAAACGCGCTCATTTTGGCAGCAATTCTTGGTGGAATGATCGCTTTCGATATGGGTGGGCCAGTGAACAAGACCGCTTTTTTCTTTGGCTCGGCCATGATCTCCCAAGGAAACTTTTTTGTGATGGGCGCAGTTGCCGCTGCTATTTGCACACCACCATTGGGGTTGGGTCTGGCAACATTGCTGAATGGGAAACTTTGGAATGAGGAGGATAGAGAGGCCGGCAAGGCGGCGTTTGCCATGGGCATGATCTGCATCACCGAGGGTGCGATTCCGTTCGCGGCGTCCGATCCGGTGCGCGTGATTCCGTGCATCATGGGTGGTTCGATGCTCGCTTCGTGCATCGCGATGTTCGGCGGCGTGGGCAACCATGCGCCGCACGGCGGTCCCATCGTGTTACCCGTGATCGATCATCGCCTCATGTATGTCGTCGCCATCGCCGCCGGCACCATCGCCACCGCGCTGGCCATCAACTTCCTGAAATCCCGTCAGCAGAAAACTTCCGTCGCATGAAAATCGTCGCTGTCACCGCTTGTCCCACCGGCATCGCGCACACCTACATGGCGGCCGAGAAATTGGAGAAAACCGCCAAGTCGCTCGGTCATCAGATCAAGGTCGAGACGCAGGGCGCCATGGGCATCGAAAACGAATTGAGCGCCTCCGAGATCAAGGAGGCCGACGGGGTTATTTTCGCCGTCGATATCGAGGTGGAGCAGCGCGAGCGCTTCGCCGGCAAGAAGGTCGTGCAGGTGCCCGTGCAGCTGGCGATCAAAGATCCGAAAAGCGTGCTCGCCAAGCTCGGCTAAGGCGAACCGCTCCCCTGACACCACGCAATGCCCCTGGAGCACAGCTGGGTTTTCCCCCTGGCAAACGGTTTGCATGCCCGGCCGGCGAGCCACCTGGAGGAGGTGGCCCGGACCTTTGCCTGCACCATCACCTTCTGCAACGACCGCAACGGCCGCACCGCGAACGCCAAGAGCGTGCTCGGACTGGTTGGCACCGAGACGCGGCACGGCGATTCCTGCCGGCTCGTGCTGGATGGCGCGGACGAGGCGGCGGCGTGGACCCGGCTCACAGCGTTTTTGCGCGACACCTTTGCGACCTGCGATGAACCGCTGGTAATCGAAACCCCGGCGGCGGGCGGCGTGACATTGCCGCGCTCACTCCTGGCCGCGGGATTGACGCGTTATCACCCGGGCCGGCCGGCCTGTCGCGGCATCGGCGCCGGACGAAGTCTGGTGCTCGGCGCTTTCGCGTTGCCGCCGGAGTTGCTGGCGGCGCGTCCGACGACGCCGGCAGAGGAGTTGCAGGCGGTGGCGCGGGCGGTGGAGGCCTTGCAGACGGAGCTGGCACAGGCGCAACGCGGCGCGGCGCTGACCGAGGCTGCGGTGCTGAAAGCCCATCTCGGCTTGTTGCGCGATCCCGGTCTGGCCGGGCAGATCGCCGAGCGCATCGGCGCCGGGCAAACGGCCGCTCAAGCAGTGGCCGCGGCAATCGAGGCGCAGGCGGAAATTTTGCGCGGAGCGGAAAGCGCCTACCTGCGCGAGCGCGTGCTCGACCTGACGGATGTCGGGATGCAGTTGCTCGAAAAACTTTGCGGCGCGCTGCCGGCTTTGCGGGTGCCGCCGCTCGAAGGACCGACCGTGTTGATCGCGGAGAGCCTCACCCCGGGGCAGTTTCTCGCCCTCGACCGCCGGCAGCTGCGCGCGCTGGTGCTGGCGCATTCCGGGCAAACTTCGCACACCGTCATTCTCGCGCGTTCGTTCAACATTCCGACTCTGACCGGCGTGGCCAATGCCACGACGCTGGTGGGTGCTGGCGCCGAAGTGATCGTCGACGCCAATCTGGGCATCCTTATCGCCGAGCAGACTCCGGCAGTGCGCACGTGGTATGCGCGCGAGCAGGCCAAAGTCACCGAGCTCACCGGACGACTGCAGGCCGGGCTGGGACGCCCGGGCGCCACGGCCGACGGTCGCAAACTGGAAATAGCGGCCAACATTTCCTCGGCTGCCGAGGCGGAGGCGGCTTTTGCGCAAGGCGCGGATGGCATCGGTTTGTTTCGCACCGAGCTGCTGTTCATGGATCGAACGACGCCGCCGACAGAAGAGGAACAGTTTGGGCTCTACGCTCAGGCGGTGCGGGCGGCGCAGGGCCGGCCGGTGATCATCCGCACGCTGGATGTGGGCGGCGACAAACCGGTGCCGTTTCTCAAATTCCCGCCGGAGAAGAATCCATTTCTCGGTTACCGTGGGGTGCGTTTTTACGGCGAACAAGCGCCGCTCGTGAAGACCCAGTTGCGCGCGTTGTTGCGCGCCGCGGCGCTCGGTGCTTTGAAGATCATGGTGCCGATGGTTGCCGAGGTGGAGGAGGTCCGGCTGGTGAAGCGATTGCTGGGCGAGGCGCGGGCGGAGCTGGCTGCCGCGGGCCAAAGCTGCGGCGAACTGGCGGGTTTTGGTGTGATGCTGGAAGTGCCGGCCGCGGTCTGGCAGATGGCAGAGCTGGCGGCCGAGGTGGATTTTTTCAGCGTGGGGACGAACGACCTGGCGCAATATTTCTTCGCGGCCGACCGCGAGAATCCGAAGCTGGCCGGCCTGGGCGGGACGCTGCATCCGGCGTTTGTGCGCCTGCTGCGGCAGTTGGTGGACAGCGCGCAGACGCATGGACGTTGGATCGGGCTCTGCGGCGAGATGGCTGGCGAACCGCTGGCGTGGCCGTTGCTGGTGGGATTGGGTTTCGACGAAATCAGTCTCGCGGCACCGCACATCGCGGCGGCCAAGGCGGCGGTGGCCAAGCTCGCGGTGGCCGATTGCGTCGAGCTGGAGAAACGCGTCGGACAGTGCGCCACGCGGGCGGAGGTGGTGCAACTTTTGGGAGCGTTTCGGAATCAGCCGCAGCCGATGCTGGCGCCGGAACTGGTGGTGCTCGATGTCGACTGCCAGAGCAAGCCGGAGGCCATCCGCGCGTTGGTTGACGTGTTGCATCTGGCCGGGCGGACGGATCGGCCCGAGCAGTTGGAAGAGGAAATCTGGCGGCGCGAGGAAACGTATTCCACGGGGTTTGGCGGTGGGCTGGCGGTGCCGCATTGCAAGTCCAGTTGTCTCACGGCGAACACCATCGCGGTGTTGAAAAGCCGGCGAGGCGTGGAGTGGGGCGCACTGGATGGCGAACCCGTGCAGGTGGCCATATTGCTCGCGATCCGCGCCGACGATCACGGCAAGGAACATCTCAAGGTGCTCGCTCGACTCTCGCGGCTGGTGATGCGCGACGAGTTCCGCGAGCGGCTGTTGGGCGAGACCGATCCGGCGGCACTGACCGCTTTCATCAACGAAGCGCTGCAGCCGAGTTGAGACGCAGACGCTCCTGCGGTGGACTGACGCGGAGTTTTGGCGCTAGGCATGGCCGGCACAAATTGCCTTGTTGCCGTCGCCGCGGAGCTCGAATCTTCCGCCGATGCTGCCAACTCAAGAAGGTTCCTTTCGCTTGTTCCGCTTCGCCGGGATCAACGTGTTTCTCCACTGGTCGTGGCTGGTGGTGGCGATGTATGAGATCAGCAGTCGCCGCGGACACTATACTTCATTTGTGTGGAATGTGGCCGAGTATCTGACGCTCTTCCTGATCGTATTGCTGCATGAGTTCGGCCACTCACTGGCCTGCCGGCAGGTGGGCGGCGAGGCGAACCAGATCGTGCTGTGGCCGCTGGGCGGCGTGGCGTACGTGGCGCCGCCGCAACGACCGGGTGCGACGCTTTGGAGCATCGCCGCGGGACCTTTGGTCAACGTGGTGCTGTTTGTCGTGTTGGTCGGCGTTGGCATGCTCGATCGCTCGATGGGGTGGAATATCGCTTATCCTGATTTGCACCGATTTTTGCGGGCAGCCTACATCACCAATTTCGTCATCTTGATTTTCAATCTGCTCCCGATCTATCCACTCGATGGGGGGCAGATTTTGCGTTCGTTGCTGTGGTTCGTTCTCGGCCGGGCGCGCAGTTTGCTCGTGGCGAGTGTGCTCGGTTTTGTCGGTGTGGCCGGGTTGATCGCCTACGCGTTGTACGTGCAGTCGATTTGGACGGGCATCATGGCGGTGTTCATCCTGATGAATTGCTGGCAGGGGCTGCGGCACGCGCTGTTTCTGGCGAAAATCGCCCGGCTGCCGCGGCGCGAGGGATACGCGTGTCCGGAGTGCCGGTCGGCGCCACCGCTGGGCGCGTATTGGGTCTGTGGACAATGCCGGCAGCCGTTCGACACGTTTGCCAGTCAGGCGATGTGCCCGCGGTGCGGCGTGAGTTACGAACAGACCGGCTGTCTCGACTGTGGCGCGCGTCGGCCGATGTCGGAATGGATTTTGCCGCCGTCGTTGCGCGCCGACCAGTAATTGCGGCGGCGGTTGGCCGCGCTACTTGATCCGGCCGGCGAGTTCCTGTTTGAGCTCGCGGCAGTAGGCGTGGGCCTGGGTTTCGAAGTTCCTCAGATTGAAGCTGGGGAAGACACGGCTGCGCAGCACGCTCCAGGCGGTGGTGTCGCCAATCGGCGGACACTGGTCTTTCGGGGTGTCGCCGCAATAGCCGACATGGTTGTGCAGGCAGATGTCGCGGGAGAGCGAAACGATGGCGACCAGTTCGGCATCCTCGGTGGCTTCTTCGGGCGTTTCCACCCATCGGATCACGTTGCAGAAAGGCACGGGCAGACCGTTCTTGCGGGCAAAGTAGTCGGCCATCTCCCGCGTGGTCCAGCCGAGGTATTTCTTCTCCGCCACGTGCAGCGGCACGGAATGTTTGCGCGAGTATTCCACCATCGCCTGGAAACCGAAGGGATAGAGCCGGAGCAGGATCAACTTCCCGACATCGTGCAGAATTCCCGCCGTGTAGGCGCTGGAGACCATGCTGGGAAATTCGAGGTATTTGCAGGTGTACTGTGCGAGGCGCGCCACGCCCACCTGGAACATCCAGAAGTGTGCCCAGGAGATCGGGGGCACACGCATGTGCCGCTCTTCGACGATGGAGAGTGCCTTGGCGAGAGCGTTGAGTTTGAGGTCGCCGAGCAGGCTGCTGGCCAGTCGTGGATCGTCGATCAGCGAGGTCATCTCGCCGCGGTCAATTTTGTTGGCTGACATCAACACCTGCGCAGTGAGGCCCGGGTCTTTGGCCACCAAGTCCATCAAGTGATTGAGGCTGGAGGGCTGGCCATCTGCCGCCATCTGGAAGCCGGCCGCGACGGTGTCGATGACCGGGAACCCCGGGAGGTTGTCGAGTTTTTGCTCCAGTTCTTTGGGGCGGACAATGGGGCCATGTTGCACATCGGCGCCGAGCCAGACGGCCTTCTCGCGTGCCTCCTGTTGCTGCTGGCGTTCTTGGTCGGAGATTAGTCCATCGGGCAGGTATTCGGGGTTGAGCTGACAGTGGATCAGACGCGCGGCAAGTTCCCACGGCTCGCGGCAAAGTTTGAAGGAAGCCCAGTCAGCGGCGGCGACCTTGGCCTGTAATTCCCCCAGGTATTCCACCACGCACCAGACGCCGGCCGCCTCGGCGCTTTCGGAAATGGTGGCGACGCGGGCGGCGAATTCAGTGGCATCGCGCTTGCTCGCACAGTCGAGGAAGAAATCGATGTTCTCTTCGACCATGGTCTTCAGTTGCTCGCGGCGGTGGCGCAACTCTTCCTGCGAGAAACCCATCTGCGCGCAGAACGATCTGGCCTCCTCGAAGTGCAGGTTGCGCCAGGGGTTGATGATCGACTTGGCGATTTCGCTGAAGATCGCCTCGTCGTTGTAAGGCTTGATCAGGTAATTCTGGATGGTCAGCGACAGCGCTTTTTTGACCACGTTATGATCGCCGACACTCGTGTACACCACGACCGGCAGATGCTTCAGGAAGCAGTCGGCGCGCAGACGTTGGAGGAAGCTGATACCGTTTTCGCCCTTCAACTTCAGCTCCAAGATGAGCACATCGATTTTGACGAGCTGACGAAGTTGCGTCCATGCCAGGCCGGCATCCGTGGCGAGCACACACCGATGGTTGCCACGCGCCAAGATCCCGCGCATGGCGCGACCGGCGACTTCGCTATCGTCTAGAAGAAGGATGTTGGCCATCGCAGATGGTTTCTCGGGCTAGAGAGGAATCGGTTTGGCAACAGTGGGGGTCGGGGGTGAGAGACTATGCTTATGCCTCTTATTTCGGCACAAATGTAAACGGGTAAACTGCTGCGCGCAAATTGCCGTGGGGGAGAATTGGTAGGTGGACGCCAAGAATCCGCGTATCTGGACGAGCGGCAAGGGTTTTCATGATCAAGCCCAGTCCTGCCCGGTCAAATGGCTCCAGGGCAGAATCTTTGCGGAAAACGGCCGGAAGGCCGACTTGAGGAGCCTGTGCGCCTTCGCTCAGATCGCCAACACCACGCCTTCGAGCGCGAGCAAACGGCGTTTGCACTCGGCGCCAAAAGCATAGCCGCTGAGTGAGCCGTCGGCGGCGATGACGCGGTGACACGGCACGATCAGGCAAACGGGATTGGTAGCATTGGCCCGGCCAACCGCGCGCGCGGAGCTGCCGAGCTGGCGCGCGAGTTCACCATAGCTGCGCGTCTCACCCCAGGGAATTGCGCCCAGTGCGGCCCAGACGCGCTGCTGAAAAGGCGAGCCCGCAGCGGCGAGGCGCAACGTGAATTCGCGCCGGGTGCCAGCGAAATATTCGGCGACTTGCTCGCGGACGGCGCGAGTGCGCACCGCGTCACGGACCAATTGCGCAGCGTCGAAGCGCTGACGAAGCGCGGCCAAGTCTCCAAAAGCGGCGGCTACGAGTGCGCCGGTGTCGTCGACGGCGACCGAGAAGCTGCCCAAGGGCGTGGCGAAAGTGTCGTGAAAATGCATCATGGGAGCGGTCGGTCGAGTTGCCAGAGATGGGTGGTGGCGAGGCTGCGGTAGGGCGAGAATGCGCGCATGAGCTGTACGGTTTCGTCGCGCTCGGGGCGATGATCGAGCCGGAAGAGGGTTTGCAGGCCGCTGGTCACGCCGGTGTCGCCGAGCGGCACACAATCGAGAAAACCGAGGGAACGCATCAGCAGGTAATTGACCGACCACGGGCCCAGTCCGCGCACCGCCAACAAGGTTCGTTCGGCGCGCAGTGCAGACTGCGAGGGCAACGCCGCGAGATCGAGCTGTCCGGAAGCGACGAGGCGGGAGACGTTGATGAGGTAGTCGGCTTTTTGCCGTGAGAATTGGAGCGGGAGGAGCTGCGCGGGATCCAGGCGGGCAATCGCGTCGGGCGTGGGCGGCGCATAGAGACCATCGGCAAATTCGGTGCTGACGAGCTCGGTCAGGCGGCGCTTGAGCACGCAGGCGAAGGCGAAATTAATTTGCTGGCCGATCACCGCCCAGACGAGGCCGTCGAACACCGAGGGTGTCTGGCTGATGCGCAGATTTTCGCGGCCGGCCACGAGGCGGGCGAAGCCGAGGCGTTTTGCCAGGCGCGCAAAGGCGGGAGCGTCTTGCGTGAGCCCAGCGAGCCCGACGATCAACGCATGCGCGGTTGTGGCCGAGCCGGCCGGAAGCATGACGCGCAATTCGTCGGGACGGAGTTCCACCGCGATCCGGGCGGGCGCGCCGTCGAGACGGACACACGCGTGATAGGTGTCGCCGGTCAGGCGTTCGGTGAGACTTTGGGGATCGCGCGAGAGCGCCCGCTTCAGGTAGGGCAGCGGATAATTTTCGGGCAACGCGACGGTGAAGGCGCGTGCGTTGCGTAGCGCGCGGTAGCTGGCGGGCGTGAGACCGTTTAGTCGTCGGAAATTTTCGTGAAACGCCGAGAGCGTTTCAAAGCCGACGGTGTAGGCGATCTCGGCCACGGTGGCGTCGGATTGAAGGAGCTGAAACTTGGCCGCCTCCAGCCGCGCGCGGAGCAGATACTCGGCGGGCGTGGTGTGGAAATGCTGGCGGAAAAACTCGAACAGCCGCGTGGCGCCAAACCCGGAGCGGCGCACCAGCGCGGGCACGTCGGCGAAAGCGCTGGGCGTGGTGCGGACCTCGGCGGCGAGCGTCTCGATTTGTTCCAGCACCGGATCGGCGCCGCGGGCAAAATCGTCGGGGTGACACTTGCGGCAGGCGCGCAGGCCGGCGGCGCGAGCGGCCTCGACCGTGGGAAAAAAGCGGACGTTTTCACGGCGCGGTTTGCGGGCGCGGCAGGAGGGGAGGCAGTAGATGCCGGTGGTCTGCACGCCGAAGAAAAAGCGGCCGTTGCAGGAGGCGTCGCTCGCGAGCAGTCGCGCGTACATCTGCGCTGATGTCATGAGGCGCACTCTATGGCCGGTCGGCCGCCGGTCGTCAGCTTCTATCGCTGCGGCAGTCGGCGGAGGATGGCGGCTTGGCACGGGTGCGAACATGGCCGCAGTGTGCCAGAGACACGCGCGTGGCGTCGTCCGGATTTCTCCGGGGCAATTGGGCTCGGGGTAGCCAGCGCGATTTAATTCGGCGTGGCGCTGTCTGCCCTGGCTACGGCGACGATGCAGACATCATCCTCGAATTCGACATGGCCGGTAAAGGTCTGCACCGCGCTTACCACCTGATCGACGAGTTGGCCGACGGGCAGCGCGGCATGGCGGGCGATCTCAACGCTCAGGCGGTCTTCACCGAATGCGTTGTCCGCAGCATCGCAGGCTTCAAACAGGCCATCGGTATAGCTGACGAGCAGATCGCCGGGGGCAAAAGCGATTTCGCATTGCGAGTAGCCGAAGCCATCGACGAGGCCGGCGGCCGGCTCGGGATTGGGGATGACCAATCGCACCACGCGGCCGGTGGCGCGCTGGAAAACGAGCGGCGGTGGATGACCGGCGTTGCCGAAGACGAGTTTGCCGGCGGCGGTGTCGATGATGCCGAAAAACACCGTGGCGAAATGCGGCTGGCCGGTTTGCTCCAGGATGGGTGCGAGACTGTGGTTGATCTCGCCGAGGACATGGGCGGGGAAGGAGGCGTTGTGACCGATTTCTTTGACCACGCCGCGAATGAGCGCGGTGAGCAGGCCGGCGCGCACGCCGTGGCCCATCACATCGCAGACGAGCACGGCGCACTGGTTGTCGGACAACTGGATGATGTCGAAGAAATCACCGCCGAGCGTGGCGGCCGACACGTAGCGGTGCGCGAAATGCAGGGTGCTGGCGGCAGGGTTGGCGCTGCGCGGGAACACCGGATATTCGCGCGGAAAAAACGATTCCTGCAATTGCCGCGCCATGCGCACATCAGCCTCCATCTCATCGGTGCGCCGGTGCAGTTCCTCGTCCGTGCGCTTGCGCTCGGTGATGTCGTGGCTGATGCCGATCAAACCGTGGATGTTGCCCTCGACATCGCGCAGCGGCACCTTGGTCGTGAGCAGGCAGCGGGTGAGGCCTTGCTGGCCGTAGTCGGATTCCTCCCGATTGAGAATGCTTTGTCCGCCACCCAGCACCTGACTGTCGTCCGCCGCCGCGTTCCAACCCGTGGCCCCCGGGAAAAAGTCGAGCACGGTGCGGCCGAGCGCCTCCTCCTGTTTATCGACGCCGAGCAGTTTACGATGCGCCAGGTTGTTGACGAAATAACGCCCCGCCAGGTCCTTCACGAAAATGAAACTCGGGATGTGATCGATGATGGTCTGGAGGAGATTGCGGCTCTCGAGCAATTTTTCCTCGGCCAGCTTGGAGGCGGTGATATCGCGGGTGAGTCCGAAGGTGCCGATGATGTGGCCCGAGGTGTCGCGCCAGGGGAGTTTGGTGGTGGAGCACCAGAATTTGCGCCCGTCGCGATTGAGGATGCGTTCGACTTTGGAGAGCAGCGGCTGACCCGTGCGAATGATCTCGCGCTCCTCGGCCAGGGCGACATCGGCGTGGGCTGGCTCAAAGTAATCGGCGTCGGTTTTGCCGAGGGCGTCCTCGGGTTTGGCCACACCGAGCATCACCGCCTGCGCGCAGTTGATCCAGACGAACCGGCTTTCGAGATCCTTGAAGTAAAGCGTGTCCGGAATCGAATCCATGAGCATACGCAGAATCGCCGGATCGAGCGACTCGGGGCGCGCGGCGGGCGAGGAAGGCTCCTGCGGGTTTTCACTCATGAGGGGGGAAGGTTCTGCAGGCAATTTCGGGAAAACAGCGCGGAAAGGGAACAGGATTCTTTCGCCGGGGCAGGAGGGGTAATACGTAACGCGTGGGGCGGCACATGGGTGCGCCGCCCCGGCGGCGGGCTTAATTGGCGAAGCGGAACAACGCGACGTCGCCGTCCTGGAAAACGTACTCTTTGCCTTCGAGCCGGTAGCGGCCGGCTTCGCGCGCGGCCTGCACGGAGCCGAATTTCACCAGTTCATCGTAGGCGACAATTTCGGCCTTGATGAAACCTTTCTCGAAATCGGAGTGAATCACGCCGGCGGCCTGCGGCGCCTTCATGCCGCGGGTGATCGTCCAGGCGCGGGCTTCTTTCTCGCCGGCGGTGAAGTAGGTGATGAGGCCGAGCAGCGCATACGCGCCGCGGATCAAGGCCGAGACGCCGGAGTCGTCCACGCCGAGATCGTGCAGGAACGCCTTCGCCTCCTCGGGCGAGAGGTCGATCAACTCGGCTTCGATTTTCGCGCTGATCGGCACGTAGGACGCGTCGCGGTGGGTGCGGGCGTACTCGCCGACTTTTTGGACGAACGGGTTTTTCTCGGCGGTGGCGAGATCGCTCTCAGCGACGTTGCAGGCGTAGATGACGGGCTTGGCGGTCAGGAGCTGGAAGAGCCGCATCAACTCCTTCTCCTCGGGCGTGGCGGTCATGATGTTGGCCGTCTTGCCGGAGTTGAGGTGGACTTGCAGGCGCTCCAACAGGGCCATCTCGGCCTGGGCGTCTTTGTCGCCGGACTTCGCCTTCTTCTGCGTCTTGTCCATGCGCTTGGTCACGGCGTCGAGGTCGGCGAGGACGAGTTCGGTGGCTATGATCTCGATGTCGCGGATGGGATCGACGCTGCCCATTGTGTGAATGATGTCGGGGTCTTCGAAGCAACGGACCACCTCGACGATGGCATCGACCTCGCGGATGCTGCCGAGGAACTGGTTGCCCAGACCCTCGCCCTGGCTGGCGCCTTTGACCAGCCCGGCGATGTCGACAAACTCGACGGCGGCGGGCACTTGCACAGCGGTGTTGGCGATCCTGGCCAGGATCGGGAGGCGCTGGTCGGGCACGGTGACGACACCCACGTTGGGATCGATCGTGCAAAACGGATAGTTGGCCGCCTCCGCTTTGCGGGAGCGGGTGACGGCGTTGAAGAGAGTGGACTTGCCCACGTTGGGGAGCCCGACGATGCCAGCTTTGAGCATAAGCGGCGCAACGTCGCGCGCGGCCCCGGCTCGGTCAATGGAAAACTCGGGCGATTTCCGGCGGAAATAAGGCTTGCGGCAGGGCGGGGCACGCGGTGTCTTGGCCGTTCGCGGCATTTCCATCGGTCCCATTCGCGTCCGCCGCACGCTCCCGCGGATGGGTAAGTCAGTTCAACAACCAACCAACGGTCGCAAGGCCGTCGCGGTGGACCGGCGCTCCGGAGCAGGCGACGGCCCGCTGCTTCCCGTGTTATGAGTTCTGTGATGCAAGAATTGCTCGCCCAGTCGTCCTTCGAGAAACTTAAGGAAGGCGCGATTGTCCCGGGCGTGATTACCGAAATTCGCCAAAACGAGGTTATCGTCGACATCGGCGGTAAGGCCGAGGCGGTCGTTCCCGCCAACGAGTTCCTCGATGTCGGCGAACTCCAGATCGGGCAGTCGATCGAAGTGCTGCTCGAGAAGCTCGAAGACAAGGAGGGCAACCCGATTGTCTCCTTCGACAAAGCCGAGCAAAAGAAGAACTGGGACAACATCCTCACCAAGTTCCCGGAAGGCTCCATCGCCACCGGTCGCGTGCGCGCCAAGGTCAAGGGCGGCCTCATCGTCAACATCGGCGTCGACTCCTTCCTCCCGGCGTCGCACATCGACATCCAGCCCCCGAAGAACCTCGATCAGTACGTCGGCCAGACCTACGACTTCAAGGTCCTCAAAATCAATCTCGACCGGAAGAACATCGTTCTCTCCCGCCGCGAGCTCATCGAGCAGCAACGCACCGAGAAACGCCGCAACCTCCTCGACTCGATCCAACCCGGCCAGGTCCGCAAGGGCGTGGTCAAGAACATCACCGATTTCGGTGCGTTCATCGATCTCGACGGCATGGACGGCCTCCTCCACATCACCGACATGAGCTGGGGTCGCATCACGCACCCGAGCGAAATGCTCAAGCAGGGTGAAGAGGTGAACGTCATGATCATCGAGGTGAACCGCGAGAAAGAGCGCGTCTCCCTCGGTCTCAAGCAGACCACCAAAAACCCGTGGGACGAGATCGACCGCAAATACCCGGTCGGCGCCAAAGTCCACGGCAAGGTCGTCAACCTCGTCCCGTACGGCGCGTTCATCGAGATCGAGCCCGGCGTCGAAGGCCTCGTCCACATCACCGAGATGTCCTGGACCAAGCGCATCACCAAACCCGGTGAGCTGCTTAAGGTCGGTCAGGAGCTCGATGCGGTCGTGCTCGGCATCCAGAAGGAAGAGCAGAAGATCTCGCTCGGCCTCCGCCAGCTCGAACCGAATCCGTGGGATATGGTGCGCCACAACTATCCGATAGGCGCCCGCGTCCGCGGCAAGGTGCGCAACATGACCACCTACGGCGCCTTCATCGAACTCGAAGAGGGCATCGACGGCATGGTGCACGTCTCCGACATGAGCTGGACCCGCAAGGTCAATCACCCGTCCGAGATGCTCAAGAAGGGCGACGAAGTGGACGCCATCGTCCTCGACGTCGATCCGTCGCAACAGCGGATCAGCCTCGGCATGAAACAGCTCGCCACCGATCCGTGGTCCGACATCGACAGCCACTTCCGTATCGGCGACGTGGTGCAGGGCACCGTTTCCAAGATCACCTCCTTCGGCGCCTTCTTGGAGCTCAAGGATGGCATCGACGGCCTCGTGCACATCTCGCAGATCAGCGAAGAGCGCATCGAGAAGATCAAGGACGTGCTCAAGCCCGGCCAGGAAGTCACCGCCCGCGTCATCAAGATCGACCGCGAAGAGCGCCGTCTGGGCCTCTCGATCAAGGCCGCCAACTACTCGGCCGAGCAGGTCGCCGCGGAATCCGCCGCGTACGATGTGCTCAACCGCCAGAGCAGTGGCAGCGACATGATGAACCTCGGCGACATCCTCGACGAGGCCGCGAAGAAGGAATAACGCTTCGCCGCATCGCTAGTTTTCCAAGGCACCCGGCCCAAAAGGCCGGGTGCTTTTTTGTGTCTGCTTTGCGGGACGCAAACTTACATGCGCTCGGTGGCCGGTATTATTCGCGCTTAATTAGTGCCGCAACGTTCCGATAAAGTGCGAGCCCAGTGTTATTCTGGGAAGATGGGTTATATTGTCCAATGCCAGCGCATCGATTACTACGATCACCGTTTATCCACTTTAAATACCATACATCCAGCATAGTTAGCTGGGGAATATGTCTGGTAGGTGCAGGGCTTGGTTTCCATTGCGTATGAAACTCAGTACCAAGCTCATTTTAGGGTTCAATGCCGTGGCGAGCGTGGTGTTGGTCGGCGGCGGCATCGGTATCTACAGCCACTACTCTGCGGTGCAAAACGAGCGCGCCACCCTGGCATCCTACCATACGACGATTGATGCACTAAACCACGTGCGGAATGCACAGCGCCATTTCATGGCAGAGGTTCAAGAGTGGAAGAATGTTCTGCTCCGCGGCCACCTGCAGAGTGATCATGATGAGTACTGGAATCGGTTCCTCAAAACCGAGGCGGCGGCGAACCAAGCGCTGGATGACTTGGAGCGCAATGCTCCCAAATTCGGCATTGATGCAGCCGCGGTCACCCGCGTGGTGCAGGCGCATGCCGATTTGGGGCGCCAGTACCGGGAGGCACTGAAGAGCTTCAAGGTGGACGATCCCACCAGCACCGCTGTAGTTGATAAACTCGTTCGAGGCCGAGACCGGCCGACGGCGGCGGCCTTCGACGAAATGGCGCGGCAGATCGACCGGCAAGTCGAGGAAAGGTTAGTCGTGCGTGAGACCACGCTGAATCGCAATGCCCGTATCGCGCAGACGATCATGTGGGTCGGCACGGTGATAGGCATCGCGCTGGGTGTGATCTTCGGGGTCGTTTTCAGTCTCAGCGTGGCGCGCTACATCCGCAGTGTGGCTTCGCGTATTTGGGAAGGCACCGAGCAAGTCAGCAACGCTTCGAGTCAGGTGGCGTCGTCGAGTCAGGCGCTGGCGAGCGCCACCAGCGAGCAGGCGTCTTCTTTGGAGGAAACGAGCGCGGCCTTGGAAGAGGTTTCCTCCACCGTCCGGCAAAACGCCGATAATGCGCGGCAGGCGCGCGATCTTTCCCGTCACAACCGTCAGATCGCGGATGCCGGCATGGCCGAGATGCAATCGATGCAGACCGCCATGGCCGAGATCAAGGCGGCGTCGGACAACATCGCCAAGATCGTGAAGTCGATCGATGAAATCGCGTTTCAAACCAACATCCTGGCGCTCAACGCCGCGGTCGAGGCGGCGCGCGCGGGCGAGGCGGGCATGGGGTTTGCCGTGGTTGCCGACGAAGTGCGCAGTCTCGCGCATCGCTCCGCCCAGGCGGCCAAAGAAACTGCCGGCATGATCGAGGATGCCATTCGCAAGAGTGAAAACGGCGTGCAGATTTCCAGCCGCATTAGCGGGACGCTGGAGCAGATTTTGACCGATGCGCGCAAGGTCGATGAACTCATTGAGCGGATCGCCGAGGCCTCCTCGCAGCAGACGCAAGGGTTGGGGCAGATTAATCAGAGTTTGCAGCAGATCGACCGCATCACACAGGGCAATACCGCCAGCTCGGAAGAGACGGCGGCCGCCGCGCATGATTTGGAGCAACTCGCCTCCGGGTTGAAGAATGAGCTGCATCTCTTGCTCGATAGCTCGCATGACGTTGGTGCTACTCACGCAGGCGCAGTCAAGGTGGCCGCAATCGCCGCCGAGGAACCGACAGCGCGGAGCGATTCGTCTGAGCCGGTAAAGGCGAAACGGGAAAAAGTGACGGCGGATGTCTGAGGCGTTGGCCCGGCCCCGTCACTTTGGCTGCAACGTGGTGTCTTTTGCGGCCACGCTCAGTCTGAGCGCAGCGCCTCGACAACATTCATGCGCGAGGCGCGCACGGCTGGGTAGAGTCCGGAAACCACACCGACCAACGCGCTAAAAAATACGCCGATCACGAGTGCCGCGATCGAAAGCTCCGGACGGTTTTGCGGCACCACGATCTTTTGGAGCAGTGCCACCAGGCCGATGCTGGCCACCATGCCGAGTATGCCGCCCGCAACCGAAATCGCGAACGACTCGGCCAGGATCTGGATGAGAATGTTGGCGCGTTTTGCCCCGAGAGCCCTGCGTACGCCGATCTCGCGGACGCGCTCGTTGATCGAGGCCAGCATCACGTTCATGATGCCGATGCCGCCGACCAACAGGCCGATCGCCGCCACGCCGCCGAGCGAGAAAACATAGCTGCGGCGCGTCTCTTCGAAGCGGTTCAGCAGGTCTTCGCGTGTCTCCAGGCGAAAATCGTTCACGCCGCGGTGGGTGTGCAGGAGGACGTTGGTGAGTTGTTGGAGCGCGTGATGAATGTCCGCCACGTCGGCGAGCTGCACGTTCAGCACGTCGATATTTTCGTCGATGCGGTAGAGCGTCTGGGCGGTGGCCAGCGGGATGAAGACGGCGAGGTTTTTAAGGTTGTACCGGTTGCCCGCTCCGCCGGCGCCGCCGAAATCGTATTCGTGCAGGATGCCGACCACAGTAAAGGGCTGTCCGTTGATGGTCAGAATGCGGCCGAGCGGATCGAGGCCGCGCGCGAACAATTGCTCGGCGATGCGCGCGCCGATCACGACAACCTGGTTTTGACGCTCGTTGTCGACTTCGCCGATGAGCCGTCCTTGGGCCACTTTGAAGCGGTCCATGACGAAAGTCTCTGGCATCACGCCGCGGATATGTTGCCAGGTGGCGCGGCCTTGATGGTACAGCCGGGCATTGTGGATCATGACCTCCGCCGTCACCCGGCGGGCGAGGGGGACGGCCGCGCGGATGGCTTCGACATCGCGCAATGTGCGGCCGGGGGAAAGTGCCGCGTAATCGCGCTGGCGCTCTGGCGGCGCCTGGGAGGTGACACTGATGCGCTCAATGCCGCCCGTCTCGTAGATCATCGCTTCCCAGCCGCTCAGGAGGCCTTTCACCACGCCGAGCATGCCGACGAGGGCGGCGGCGCCGAGCACGATGCCGGTCATCGTCAGGAACGAGCGCAGCTTGTGCGCGAGCACCTCACTCCAGCCGCTGAGAATACCGAGCAGAAAGAGCCGCATGACGCGCCTTAGCTGCCCTTGGCTTTGCGACGGCTCAGATCACTTACCGCGCCACTGCTGCCGGGAATTTCGCCGAGAAAATCCAGCGGGCGGGTGAGGGCGACCTCCTCGTTTTCGGCCAGCCCCGAGAGAATTTGCACCCGGCGCGTGTCGGCGATGCCGGTCTCGACCGGGCGCACGGTGAACCCCTCGGGTGTTTTCACGAAGACATAGCGGCCGGCGTCGGCGGTGGCGAAGACGGCGGAGAGCAGTACGGCGGGGGTCTTGTCGACGCGCGAGAGGGTGAACGTGATGGTCGACGACATGCCCGGGCGCAGGCGCGGCTCGGGAGTTTGCAGCACGACGTCGACGGGGAAAATGCGCGTGCGGTCCTGAGCGCTCTCAAGGGCGCTGGTGGCGATGCGTTTCACCACGCCGTCGAGGATGACGTTGCCCAGTGGATCGATCCTGACTTTGGCGGGGTCGTCACCGCGGAGGCGTGCGACGTCGATTTCGTTGATATTGGTGCGCACCATGAGGGCGGAGAGGTCGGCGACTTCGCCGAGCATCGTGCCGCCGTTTTGCGCGGCGACGCCGGTGATGACTTGTCCCTCGGTGAGATCGCGCAGCAGCAGTGTGCCGTCGTGCGGTGCGCGGATGATCGTCTTGGTGAGCCGGTCGCGGAGATTGGCGGCGCGGGACTCGGCGATGGAGGCGTCGTTGTCAGCCAGCGCCTGGGCGGTGCGGGCGTCCTCCATGTCCTTTGGCGTGGTGAGCGAGCGCTTGTCGAGCTCGGCCAGCCGGGAATAGTCGCGGCGGGCTTTTTGGGCTTTGAGTCGGGCTGCTTCGATGGAGCGCTCCGCCTCCTGCACCTGCGTGAGAAGATCTTGTTGATCGAGGCGGAGGATTTCTTCGCCCTTGGTGACGACTTTGCCGTCGACCCCGGTGATTTTGATGATGCGGCCGTTGATTTCGCTGCGCAACTCGGTGGAGAACACCGCACGGATGCGGCCCACCGCGATGATTTCCTCGGCGATGGAGGCGATGCGAACCTTGGTGGTGGGCACGACCTCGTCGCGTTTGTTACCGAACAGACTTGGGCTGATGATCCGCCAGAGCTGAAATCCGCCCCAGACCAGACCGGCGAGGAGGACGAGCGAAAGGAGTATGCGGAGGGTGTTGACGAGCCAGCGAGGCAACTTGGAGCGGGAAGACATTACGGAAGGAAGAAGGGTGGTCGGTGGCGCCGTTGGCGGCGTCGAGTGATGCGGAGAAAGCGAAACGTAGATTGTGGGAGATCGGATTAAGGTAAAGCACTCATCGGCAAGCGGCCGCAGAGTGCGGAAAGGAACCGTCCCAGCGCCGCCGCGCCCGCCGGGCGAAACGGCAGGCGCCGGCCCAGCGTTGGCTTGACGCGCGAGGTGGGCCGGCGGTTTCGCATTCCGATGCAAAAACATGGTCTGATGGCGTGGCCTCAGGTTGCCCGCCGGTCGCGGGCGTAAAGTAGCTGTGCGATTTGACTCGGCGGTAAATCGGCATCGCTTTCTAGCAGAACCCCAAAGGACACCCCATGAAACGTGTGAGCATTGTCGGAAGCGGTAATGTCGGCACCAACATCGCCTTTTTCGTCGCGGAAAACCGCACCGCCGACGTGGTGTTGATCGATATCAAAGACGGCGTCGCCGCCGGAAAGTCGCTCGATCTGATGGAAGCCGGCCCGGTGCGCGGCTATGCCACCTCGATCCGTGGCAGCAATCGCGCCGACGACCTCGCGGGCAGTGACATCGTGATTATCGCCGCCGGGCGCGTGCGCAAACCCGGCGAACGGCGGGAGGATCTTTTCCGCGACAACGCTCCTCTGGTCCGGAGCATCGCGAACGACATCCGCCGGCTGGCGCCGCAGGCCCTCGTGATCAATCTCGTTGAACCGATCGATCTGTTGACGCTTCTGATTCAGGAGACGCTGGGCGCGGAACGCTTCCGCGTCATGGGCGTGGGCGGTCTGCTCAGTGCGACGCGCATTCGTTATCTGGTCAGTCAGGCGTTGGGCGTGTCGCCGCGCGAAGTCACGGGGCTCGTCATCGGCCCGCATCATCCGAGCATGGTTTTTCTGCGTGATACGATACGCGTGTCAGGCATTCCGGTGGCGACGTTGCTCGACGAAACCTGGCTGGGCCAGTTGATCGAGGAGGCGCGGAACGCGGGTGACACCATTTTGCAACTGGCGCAGCGCTCCACGTCCTATTACGCGCCGAGCGCCGCCGCGGCCACGTTGGTCGACGCCATCGTGTGCAACACCCAGGCGCTGCTGCCGGTGTCGGTGCGATGCGAAGGTGAGTACGGCATTCACGGGCTTGCCATCGGCGTGCCGGTGCTGGTCGGCGAAAAAGGAGTGACCCGAATCCTGCAACTGCCCCTCCCCGAATCGGAGCGGACGGCGTTTCAACAAGCAGCGGCCGAGCTGCGGACTGCACACGACAACCTCGCCCTCGCGGCGGTCTAAGGGAGGCCACCATGTCTAGAAACAAAGTCAGCATCATCGGAGCGGGCAACGTGGGCGCGACGGCGACGTATTACATCGCGGAGAAAGTCATCGCCGATCTCGTGATGGTCGATGTCGAGGGCGGCATGACGCGGGCCAAGGCGCTGGATTTTCTCCACGCTGGACCGCAACGCGGTTACGACGTGCCCATCGTCGGCACCAACGATTTTGCCCAGATCGCCGGCAGCAACGTCGTGGTGATCACGGCGGGCATTCCCCGCAAGCCGGGCATGGACCGGATGGACCTGCTCAAGGTCAACACCGGCATCGTCAAGCAGGCTGCGCGCGCCATCGCCGAACATGCGCCCAACGCCGTTGTGATCGTTGTCTCCAATCCGCTCGACATCATGTGCCACGTGGCGCTGCGCTCGACCGGGTTTGCGCTGCGGCGCGTGATCGGCATGGCGGGCATCCTCGATTCGACGCGCTTCCGCTATTTCGTGGCGGAACAAATGCAGTGCGCGTTGTCCTCGGTGCACGCGATGGTCCTCGGCGGACACGGCGACCAGATGGTGCCGCTGCCGCGTCTGACGACGGTCGGCGGTGTGCCGATCACCCAATTGCTCGACGAACCGACCATCGCGCGGTTGGTGGACCGCACCCGCAAAGGCGGCGCGGAGATTGTGGCGTTGTTGAAAACCGGTTCGGCCTACTATGCCCCGGCGGCGTCGGTGGCGGAGATGGTCGAGGCGGTGATCACCGATCGCAAACACCTCGCGCCGTGCGCGGCCTATTTGCGCGGCGAATACGGCATCAACGACCTCTACATCGGCGTGCCGGTGCTGCTTGGGAAAAACGGCGTGGAACGCATCATCGAGTTGACGCTGACGGAGGAGGAGCGCCGGCAGTTGGCGGCCAGTGCCGACGCGGTGCGCAAGGGCGTCGAGGAGCTGAACACATTCTACAAGCCGACGTAGTCGCGAAGCGCGCTTGCCGCACCGGTCGGTTCGGCGCGATTGTGCCGTTACTCTTTAGCAGTATGCGGCCACCCGGAAATTTTTCTTTGCGCCCGGCGACCAACGGCGACGCGCCGGCGATTTGGACATTGATCACGGACGTGTTGCGCAGTCACGGGATCATCACCGATTGCGCGACGACCGATCGCGATCTGGTCGACATCGAGGCGTCATACCTGCGGCCGGGCGGGAAGTTCTTTGTGCTGCTCGATGAGACGGCGATTATCGGCACGGTGGCGTTGCGGCACGAATCGGCGGAAAGCTGCGAGTTGTGCCGGATGTACCTGGCCGCGGAGCATCGCGGGCGTGGGCTGGGGCAGCGGCTGCTGGAACACGCATTGGCGGAGGCGCGGGCCGACGGTTATCGCGAAGTCACGCTGAAGACGGCGGCGGTGTTGGAGACGGCCATCGCGATGTACCGTTGGGCGGGCTTTGTGCCCGACACGGCGACGAAGACCTGCGGCAACTGCAATCTCGCGATGCGGCTGCGGCTGAGTTGAGCGATTACTGAAGCCAGCGCGTTTTCAGTAACGGAGTAGCCACGCTTGAGCCGGAGTTGAAAGCGTGGACCGAATGCAGTCACGTTGTCAGCGTGCGCAATTGGAAACGCGGCACCGCCCGGATGCATGGCGTCGTTTGGCAACTCAACTCTTTCGATCATCGCATCCGCAACGACCAAGAAGCCAAGGCGACGCGGGCGTACATCCGCCGCAACCCGCTCGTGAAACACCTGTGCGCCACCGAAGAAGACTGGCCGCATTGGTGGAGCGCGTTGTCCCCAACGCGCTCGTTTGGCTCAGTCATCGGAAAAGCGCCTTGAGGACAAGTCGCGCCACCACGGAGGTGCTGCAATTCACGAATAGGCTCCACCGTGCACACACTAACTCAGCATGCCGCTCCTCAAAGAGCGGGCCAGTCAGGCCCGAATGCCTAGCATGGGGCTATGTCTCGGCGAATACGATCCGTCGGGTATCGCCACACGCAGAATAATTGTCGCAGCCTTGCTACAAGGCAGTTTATCTACCTTTCCCCTTCCTCCCCACCTCAACCAGCGAGGCCACTTCAATGAGCACCACGTTTCGGATTCCCAAACAAACTGATCGAGAAATAGCAGCGGCTCTCGGGCGAATACGCGCTGGGTTGGCGGACCTCCGCGAGTTCAAAATTTTCGCCAATCCTCAATATGCCAACAGGACGGATCTCGATCCGGTAAAGCCGGAGGAGACTTTGGCTCTAAACTACATTTTTGATCTTAAGACGCGTGCTATCCCCACGCTTCAACTCACCGAGAAAAACAACGCCATAGTTCTCAGCATCCACCGTAAGCACGATAAAATCTACGACGAAGCCATCCTTGAGGACGATTGGGTTAACGCCCTACGCTCAGAAGAGCGTGACTCAAAGCTCTCTAAGATTCACACGCGGTTGCTCGGCTTGGTTCAAAAAGAGCTTCGCTGCGATGACCTCGTCGCGGCATTCTCCGGCTTTGGCGACTCCGAGTGGAATTGCTTCCGCGCGTCTCAAATCGAGGTTCTCAACAGCCTCCAGCAGACGACCCAGCATGTCCTCGTTGACAGTACCAAACAAATTGAGGCCGCGCGCGCCGCGGAACAAAAGAAGTGCGACGACCTCAGGACGCAGCTCAGAAAGGAATTCGAAGCCGAGCAAACACGTCTCGCAAACGAGCACGCCTTGCGAATGAAGGCGCTTGATGCACGTGAGGAAGAGCTAAAGGCAAAGCTGGCCATCTACGAGACACACGAGACGCTCTACGTCGCCCGAAAAAAGACGGAGGAGCAGTTGGATCAACTGAAGGAATGGCTAGAAGACTCGTCGCTGACGAAAGAGACGGTGAAAAAACGCCTGCCAGTCTTGGTAGCGTATATCGCAGCAATGCTGATCTGCGCCGCTCTCACAGTCCTATTCGCCTACCAGAATTATGAGCTGCTCAAAGCGGTTGGACCAAACCTTTCTCAGCTACCTTGGTGGCAATGGGTATCGCTTACAGTCAAAACCATCGTCCCTGTCGCCGCGTTCACCACATTCGCAGTCTATTTTATAAGATGGGAAGGGGCGTGGGCGCGCCAGCACGCGGACGAAGAATTGCGCACCCGCGCGCGAATCATCGACATCGGCAGGTCGTCATGGCTCTTGGAGGCTGTCCGTAACGACAAGGAGGGCATATCCCCGGAGTTGATTCGGGAGCTGTCGAAAAACCTCTTTACCAATGTGGTCCCGGGTGACGGGACCGATCTTCACCCACAGGCATTCACCGACTTGCTGATGCAAAATCTATCAACGATCAAAGTCACTGGTAGTGACGGTTCAGCAGTCAAAGCTACTCGTGGGGGAAAAAATAAGAAATAACCGTCACCAGCCGATAGGCGGCTCGCTCAGAATAGGAGCCAAATGGAGACGTGGATTAGCTCGAGAGAAGATCCGTTGAACGAGCGCCTTCACTCCTCCTTCGCGCCTCCGTCGTAGCGGGTGGCGTGGCCGGCGGAGAGCAGGGCGTTGTTGAGGTAGACGGTGCCTGCGGCGGCGGGCGCCAGGCTGTCAGCTTTAAGCTTACTGCCTGCCGCCTCGCCGATGAACACATCGGCGAGATACCGATCGTATTTGTCGGGCTTGGTGGTGCAGACGATCACTTCGTTGCCGATGCGGACGAGGTTTTCGACAAAGGCCTTGGCGGCGCGGCCGGCGGCGGTGGCGAGCTCGGGGCAGTCGAGCCCGCGGAGGCGCAGCCGGAGGTCGCGCGTGAAGCCGGGGGCGAGCGCGAGCGTGATGTCGAGCGTGTCGCCATCGATGATTTTGCGCAGCGTCGCCCGGTAGGTGAAGAGCTGGTCCGGGGTGGCGTCGGCGATCTTTTGCACACCGTCCTCCGTCCACCGCACGATGTCGCCGGCCTTGAGCCTCGCCGGGGGCGCGGCGGGCACGGCGGCATAGTTTTTGAATCCGAGGTCGATGCCCGGGCCGTCGCGGCGCTCGACGATGCGGCGCAGGCCGGGGACGCCGCAGCGGGGCTGGAGCAGCTCGGCGGTGGTGGCGGCGGGCGCGGGGTCGTCCGCGGCGAGGGCGACGGCGTTGTAGGCGCGGACGCGGGTTTGGAGATCGCGCGTATTCCAGCCTTGCTTGATCGCTTCGGCTTCGAGTGCCCGCCGCTTGTCGTCGTCGCCGACCGAAATCAGCACCTTGTAGTGGCCCCAGTCCAATTTGGCGTGCGCGCGCCAAATTGGATAGCAACGGTAGAACTGGACGCATTCCTGCAACGTCCGCCGGCTGATGGCCGTGTCCTCGGCGAGTTTGGCGTAGGTCTTGGCGCCGTAGTCGGCGCGGTCGCGGAACAGGAGGACGTGTTCGTGGATGAGGCGGCCGGTCTCGTGGTAAGTTTCGAGCCACGCGCGATCGATGGCCCGGCGGCCCTGGACGACGACGGCGATCACCGCATCGCGCAGTTGCGCATAGGTCTTGGGGGTGAGGGCAAGCGCGGGCAGGGGCATGGGGAGAGGGGCGGCGGCTAGTGGAACGGATGTTTGCGGTCCACGCGAGCGCGGAGGCGCAGATCAGCTTGCGGGCAATATCGAACTACCTGTGGATTCAACCCAGGGCGCTTCCAATAGAACGGTAGCCGCGTTGGAGCATCGCGACAACGTGGTCATGCAGGGCCACGCTTTCGCCTGTGGCTCAAGCGCGGCTACGGCTCTACTGAAACCGCTCCAGTTGGTGGAAAGCAGCAGCGCGGGGAGGGAACGCTTGCTCATGATGGAGCAAGGAGACGCTACAGCGTAGATGACGGCCACATGAAACGCGGCACCACGCAACCACCGCAACAAAGCGGTCACCCTTCGGCGAGGGCGCGCTTCATCCGGGCGAGCAGGTCGGCGTAGGTTTCCACCGCGGGGAATTGCGGGAACTGCTTCTGCACGTTGGCCGGTGAGTGGAAGAGGAAACCGACGTCGGCCTCCATCAGCATCGCGGTGTCGTTGAACGAATCGCCGGCGGCGATGATGCGGTAATTCATCAGCTTGAATGCCGCGACCGCCTTCTGCTTCTGCTCGGGGATGCGGATCTGGTAGTTCACGATCCGGTCGTTTTCCACGATGAGGCGGTGGCAGAGCAACGTCGGGCGGCCGAGCTGACGCATGAACGGATCGGCAAATTGCTCGAACGTGTCGGAGAGAATCACGACCTGCACAAGCGAGCGCAGTTCGTCGAGAAAGTCCTTGGCGCCGGGCAGCAGCGGCAGCGAGCCGATCACGCTCTGGATGTCGGAGAGCTTGAGGCCGTGGCGGTCGAGGATCTTCAGGCGGCCGCGCATGAGCACATCGTAATCGGGTTCGTCGCGCGTCGTCCGACGGAGTTCGGGGATGCCGGTCTTTTCGGCCACGGCAATCCAGATTTCCGGCGTGAGCACGCCTTCCATGTCCAAGGTTACGATCGCTTGTTTCACGCGGCGGGAGTGTTTGAACTTTTCCGCCGCTGTCGAGCGAAAGGCCGCGGGAAAATGCCGCGGCGCTGCGGCCGGGCGCGGGTGCCCGGCGGGTTACTTGCGCAAAAACTCCCGCAGCCGGCGCACCTCCACGCCGGCGAGCAGTACGATGCCGATGCCGTGGGTGTCGTTCAGGTTCCAGAGCAGCTTCTGCTTGTAATACTCCGGCGTGAACGAGAATTCCGAGCCGCGACAAACGCCGTGGACGTTGCCGCCACGGTCGATCGAGCTGCGGTTGAGCGCCTCCCACGCGCGGAAAACCGCCCGCAGGTACGGCTCTGGTTGATCGAGCCAGCCGTACTGGATGCCCCGGGCGAAGGCGTAGGTGAACATCGAGGTGCACGAGGTTTCCGGGTACGAATCCGGATGTGTGAGCACCTGGTGCCACATGCCGTCGGCATCCTGCAGCGCCAGATAGCCGGCGCACAGTTCGCGGAAAAAGCGGAGCAATTCCGGCAGCAAGGCATGGTTGATCGGCAGTACTGCGAGCAACTCCGAGAGCGAGAAAATCACCCAGCCGTTGCCGCGGCCCCACGGCACGCCGGTCGCCATCTGCCGGGTAAAGTCGTAGACGTGCGACATCACGCGGTGTTCGGGCAGATAGAGCCGGGCTTTGAAGCCGAGGAATTGGCGCGCTGCGTCGTCGATGTACTTCGTTTCGCCCGTCAGCTGGTAGTAGCGGCAGAGGAACGGCACGCTCATGTACAGGTCGTCCGCCCACATTGTCTCCTCGTGGAAGACATGCATCAGATTCTTGCGGAAAAACGTGCCGTCAGACAGACGCACCTGGCGGTTGGCGATGTAGTCGGCCACGTAGTCGGCGACCTCGCGCATGCCGGCGATGTCGTGGTGTTGCGCGACTTCGAGCAGCACCGAGCCGAACGAGCCGCAATCGTCGAGACTATCGATGCTGGAGAGCAACGTGTGGACGGAGGTGGCGCCACCGTATTGGGCCTTGTCCCAGAGCGCGTACTTGAGGGTGTCGCAACACGACTGGATGTGGTCGACGATGTACTGCTGGACCTCGGCTGAGCCGATGGCCTTGGCGGCATGGAGCAGGCCGTAGAGCGTGACGCCGAGCGGATAATTCCACCGGCCGTAGCACGGATTCTCGTTATAGGGGCGGACCCAGGTGTCGGGCGCGTCGATCCGCCAGTAGGTGTCGCCAACGATCGCAGCGTGCACCTGATGCAGATCTTTTAACGCGTCGAGTTGCACTGCCGCATCGGCGGCAAACGCGCCGAGGAAAATCCACGGCTGGTCGGTGCCGGTGACGTTGGCGGGGTTGACGAGGCGCACCGGAGTGCGGCCATCGCGCAAGGCGAGCTCGAAGCCCCAGTCTTTGCCCGCGCAGGTGCTGAGCACTTGCACGTCTTGGTCGCCGAAGGGCAACTGCACGCGGGCCGAGATCGTGCCCGATTTGGCGGCGCGGAAAACTTCGCGGCCACCGATCCACACGGAGACAGGCCCCTGATGACGGCCGGCGAGCGTGTAGGTGGCGCGGCCGGGGCGGGAGAGAAGCGCTTTTGTCCAACCAACAGCCTGCGCGCCGGGCGTCATTCCGTAGAGACGTTGCAATTGCCCCTGCTTTGCCTGGCGGGCGTCCCAGTGGTTGGCGGGAAAACAGAATTGGCCGGCCTTGTGCTCGCCAGTTCCGGGACCAGGGAGCTGCGCGAGTGGCTCGGCCATCGGAGCGGTGAAGATCCACCCCTCCTGGCCGTCGCGCTCCGGCGTGGGCATGAGAAAATAATACGAGAGCTTGCCCAGCCAGGTGCCGAATGCGCCGCCGAACCCCGCGCGCGTTTTTTTGCAGCGCACGACGAGGTGATTCCAGCCGGCTTGCACCGGAATGAAGATCGTGTGGCGCGTGTCGCTGTAGCGTTCGGTGAAGATGTCGGACTCGAAGACCGTGGCGCCGTTGCAGTAAATCGTGATGGGACCGAAACACGTGACGTCGAATTTCAACTCGCCGGGTTTTTCACTCCAGTATTTCGACCAGGCATAAACCAGCTGCTCGTTTTGCGCCGTCGGGAAAATCGAGTTGAAATCCACCCGGTAGCGGTACTCGCGGTCGCGCAGGATGCCGCGTTTGCAATACGCGCGGTAGGTGAACGGATGGGGCGGATTCTGCCCGACGAAGCGGTGGACGATGCACGCCAGGGTGCGGTCGATGTCCTGGCCGGTCTGGGCGTACATGCTATCGTGGTTTTCGAAGTAGAAGCCCATGGTGGCGGTGGGTGAGGGGTTAGGGTCGAGCCGGACGTGAGATGCTGGCCAAGGTTCCCCAAGGCGAGCAATGGCGTCGGCATCTTACTGTAAGAGACGCGGCCGGTCTGCCGGAGCGGACGCCGTCCTCGCCGATAATTTGAACTTTTTCTTCCGGCCATGCGACGTACGGGATAAACAACGCCCAACCAGCTTGCGCCGACCGGCTGCAATGAACGCCACCCTGAACAACTTGGAGCAGCTCTACCGCGACCTCGCGCCGACGGTGCTGGCGTACTTTCGCCGGCAACCCGCGCTGGCTCCGGTGGCGGAGGACTTGTTGCAAGACACCTTCCTGCGCGCACTGCGCCGGCTGGACCGGCTGGGCGAATCGGCTTCGCACCGGGCTTATCTTTTCGGCATCGCGCGACACGTGGGGCTTGATGCGTTGCGGCGGCGCCGGCCGCACGAACCGTTGACGCAGGAGCCCGCGGCGGCGGAAGATGCGCCCGATCCGCGTCTCGAACCGATGCGTCTCGCCATCGCCGAGCTGCCCGACGCGCAGCGGGAGGCGCTGTTGTTGAAACTCAACCACGAACTCTCCTACGAGGAGATCGCCGAGGTGCTGGAGATTCCGGTCGGCACCGTGCGCTCCCGCTTGCACCACGCCGTGCTGCGGCTGCGCGTCACGCTCAAACCGGCCGATTTCAAAAAGGACTCACCATGAAAACCGAAAATCTGGAAGCGCTGTTGCTCGATCGTGCACTGGGCGAATTGCGCCCGGAGGTCGCAGAGTTGCTCGACGAACACCTGGCGTCGCGACCCGAGCTCGCGGCGCAAGCCGCTGCGTTGGCGGATACCGTGCAAACAGCTCGATCAGCTGTGGCGGCACCGACGCCGGTCAACCTGCCGCCGCTCGTCGTGGCGCCTCATCGCGGGGAACTGAGATCGTGGCCGTGGCGCGCGCAGAGTTGGGAACTGACCAAGCTCGCCGCGTGTGTCGCTCTCGGTCTCGCGGTCGGTTGGGCAGTTCGCTCCGGGCGTCCTGCGGCACAGCCGGCGTCCTCGGCGGTGGCAACGGTGGCGGCGCCGAGTTCGGCGTCGGGCACGTCCGGCCTGTGGTCAAAGGCGGCCTTGCTGGCCGAGCACCGGTTGCGCGCCGAAGCGGCGGCGCGACCGGGATCGCGTTACGAATTGCGTTGGGAAGCCCCGCTGAAAACGCCCCGAGTGGAGGAAAAACTATGAAAACAGAAAACGTGTCCCGTTCATTTTCCCGCATCGCACTCGCGCCGCTGGCGCTGGTGTTTTTGCTGCTGGCCGGTTGTCTGGAGAAAACGCTCGTCTGGTCGCCCGATGGCCAGCGCGCCGCGGTGCTGGTCAAAGACGGACTGCGCCTGTGCGACGCGGAGGGCAAACTCACGCCGGTGTTGGCCCCCGATGTCTACCGGGCGGCGTGGCTTGGCGACTCACAGCAACTCGTGGTGGCGCGCAAACACGTGGCAGCGACGTGGGTGGAGGTGGCCAAAGCCGCTGGACCGGATCGCGCGGCCGCGCTGATTGCACAGGCCGAGGCGGTTTGGCAAAAGGTGCAGACCGGCGCATCCTGGGACTCAGTCCATTCGTTCTTCCATGATAACGGTGCGGCGGTGATGAGGATCTATTTGCGCGAGCGCTATGGCAGTGCGATCCGCCCGACACTGAGCGCGGAGGGATGGGCGCAGTTTGAAAAGCAGAACGCCGAAGTGCACGAGCTGCTCATGGCCCGGCTCGATGGCGACAAGCTCGTGATGGGCACGCAGCTCTCGGAGACGTTGGGTGAGATCAAAGAGATCCGGCTCGCACCGAGCGGGCAGACGGTCGCTTTCACCTACGAGACGAAAACCGGCAAAGACGACCTGCTGCGACTTCAACTCGCGCGGGTCAACGGCTCCGGCGCGACTCCCGTGGCGGAGCGCGTGGCGATGTTCCCCGACTGGACGACCGACGGGCGGGCGCTGGTCTACGTGCAGGCCACGGGCGGCGAAACCAAGGACGATTTGCGTCTCGGCACGCTGGTGCGGCGCGAAGTGCTCGACGCCAGCGGCAAGATCGCCGTGCAAGACGAGGTGAAATATCTCGCCGGGTGGATTTTCTCGGCCAGCGCACGGGTGCGTTGTCTGCGCGACGGACGGATTCTTTTTAACGCTGCCGAGATCAGCCTGCCCATCGCCGCGGCCGATTACGGCGAACAACGCGAGCAATTGTTCGCGCTCGATCCGGCCCGGCAGGCGACGTTGGTGCGCATGATCCCGCGCAAACGGGAGGAGAACCTGCCGCAATCGCTGGCGTTCTACGAGCCGAGCCCCGACGAGCGGCAGGTGCTGCTCGGATGGTTCGACGGCACGGTGGCGTTGCTCACATTGGCCACCGGCGAGGTGGACGAGGTGCAGAAAGGCGTGAAAGACGACGGACTGCAGGGCCAGCCGGTCTGGCGGACGAACGGCGAATTCAGTTACACGCGTCGTAGCAAAGCGCCCGACGGACAGAAACCCGTGCGCGATGCCGAGGTCGTGTTGCGGCGCGCCGACAAGAGCGAAACGGTGCTCAGCACGAGCTGGCCCGACGAACTTGTGCGGCACCTGGTCGGCGGCAAAAACAAGTAGGCGTTTGCCTGCGCTCAGAGATTCTTTTCACGGAACCGGCGGATCTCCATCGGCTGATCCGCCGGATAAAAAGCCCGGACATCGGCCAGCGTCATCAAAATCCACGGCATGGCGAACGAGAGTCCGTTTTTGGTGAAGACAATGTCGTCGGCCACGTAGACGCAGGCGTGCACCGCGGTGCCGTCGGGGCGCGTGAAAAACAGCAGATCGCCCAGCTTGGATTCACCCGGCACCGGGAAGTACTGCTGAATGAGGGTCTGCTTGACGAAGTCGATGTCGGCGAAGCGCGTCTCCGGCTCCTGTTTGAAGAAATTGAGCGCGGTCCAGAAACAGTCGCGATTGGCATCGGCCGGATTATCCGACGGCAGTGGATAAGTATAGAGCAGGGAGCGGGCAAATTTGGGCAACAGATGCACGACGTCGATGGTGGTGCCACCGGGCAGACGCGCGGCGGATTGCAGCAGCGGTTTGACGTCCTTCGAGCGCGGTCCGCGGCCCCAGTAACGGGCAAGCGTTTCGATGTCGGAGTCGGGGCGGACGCGCAGTTTGAGCAGCAGGGTGGACTTGCGCGAAAGGGTTTTCACGAACCGGGAGCGTTCCTCGGCCGACTCCAGCCGCGGCAAAACGGCATCGCAGTCGGAGAAGATCAACGAGGTGCCGCGGCGATAGAGAAATTTGCTGACGAAGGCGGTGGTCTCGTTGGACAGCCCGCTGTTCTCGAACCATTCGCCCGCACCTTCGGCGCGGAAGCGGAACGGTTCGCTCTGGGCGTGATTTTCGGGGAAGGCGGCAAGTGCCGTGTAGAGCCGGGTGCGGGCAGGATTGCTCAGTCCCAGGACGAATTCGGGCGTGGCGCGCACGACGATGCCGTCCGTTACGACTTCAAGATTCACGGTCGAGCCAGTCAGTCGCAACAGAGTCGTGTCGAGCCCGGCGCTTTGCCAAAGCGCGGTCAGCTGTTCCTTGGTGTACCCTTTGAAGAACCAGCGGATTTCCTTCGGGTCAGGGAAATTATCCGACACAAAATCCTCGGGCGGTTCGATCAGGATTCGGGAATACTCCAGCTCGCCCCATGGTCCGGGTTTGCAGCGCAGGGTTACGGGCGTGGATGGCTGGGCGGATGGGGCGGGGCTGGCGATCGCAGGTGTGACCGTGCGCTCGGACTTGGGGTATTTAAACATCCATCCGACGAAAATCCAGGGGGCGAGCAACAACAGCCCCAGCACCCAGAGTGCAGGGCGGGACACTTGGAAAACCGAGTGGCGGGGCGGGTCTGCGGGAGAGTTTATGGCCGGAAAGGAGTTAGCTCTGGAGATAAAGCCGGCCCGTGGCCTGTCGATGCCGAAGTGTGTCGGGGGCGGATGCGCGACGGTGTAATGCGGCGTGATAGTTCAGTGCGTGGGTACGCAATGTCGGTGGCGCGGAAATTTTTTGTTTATTCCCGACCGGGTGCCGCTCATACATCCCATTTTATGCTCGATCCGAAACTCCTCCGCGAATCGCCCGAACTCGTCCGCGCCGCGATTGCCAAGAAACACCTCGACGTCGATCTCGATGCCGTGCTGGCGCTCGACGCCCAGTGGCGCGCCCTGTTGTCCGAGGTCGAAGCGTTGCGCGCCAAACAGAAGGCGGCCAACAACGAGATGGCGGCGCTCAAGAAGGGCTCGCCGGAGTTTCTCGCCAAGGTGCAGGAGATGAAGGCCGTCTCCGCGCAGGTGAAAGCCGAGGAGGCCCGGCTGGGCGAGGTCGAGGCCAAGTGGCGCGGCGCCATGCTCACGTTGCCCAACATCCCGCACGCCAGCGTGCCCGAGGGCCGTACGCCGGAGCAAAATGTCGTTTTCTCCACACACGGCGACACCACGGCGGTTTCGCCCCATGCAAAATCGCACTGGGACATCGCGGGCTTCGACCGGCTGTTTGACTTCGCCCGCGGCGCGAAAGTCACCGGCGCGGGATTTCCGTTCTACGTCGGCGACGGCGCGCGGTTGGTGCGTTCACTGATCCAGTTTTTCCTCAACGAGGCGAGCCGCGCCGGTTATCAGGAGGTCAACCCGCCCGTGGTCGTCAACGCCGCCAGCGCCACCGCCGTCGGCCAGCTCCCGGACAAAGAGGGCATGATGTACCAGACGGTGGAGGATCAATTCTACCTCATCCCGACTGCCGAGACGCCGCTGACCAATTTCTTCCGCGACGAGATTCTCGACGAGGCGGCGCTGCCGGTTTTCCGCTGCGCGTACACGCCGTGCTTCCGCCGCGAGGCCGGCAGCTACGGCAAGGATGTGCGTGGACTCAACCGTCTGCACCAGTTCGACAAGGTTGAGCTGCTCAAGTGGGTGCACCCGTCGCAAAGCTACGTGGAGCTCGATTCGTTGCGCGATCACGCTGAGAATCTGTTGCGCCAACTGGAGCTGCCGTACCGCGTGCTGCTCATGTGCGGCGGCGACCTCGGCTTCACGCAGGCGAAGAAGTACGACATCGAAGTGTGGTCGGGCGGCCAGAAGCGCTGGCTCGAAGTTTCCAGCTGTTCGTGCTTCGAGGCGTTCCAGGCGCGCCGGGCGCAGATACGTTTCCGCGCGAAGGAAACCGGCAAACCGGAGCTCGTGCACACGCTCAACGGCTCGGGCCTCGCGGTGCCGCGCGTGCTCGCTGCGTTGCTCGAAAACAATCTCCAGGCTGACGGCCGGGTGCGTATCCCGACTGTGCTGGTGCCTTATTTTGGCAAAGAATACCTCAGCTTCGCCTAAACGCAGATCGCGGAGTGTCGCGTGGCCGGCCGGGGCCGAAGCGCTCGCGGAGCGATTGCCGCGGGCGCAGCTGCATCCGGAAACATTGGCGTGGGCCGAGGGCCGCCGGGCCGCCGCGCGCGGACCGTGGGCAGTGGCGTTTTCCGGCGGCGCGGATTCGCTCGCGCTGCTGCTCTTGTTGTGGGCGCACTGGCCCGAGCGGCGCGACCGACTGGTGGCGCTGCATTTCAACCACCGCCTGCGTGGCACCGCGAGCGACGGCGATGCGGAGTCTTGTCGCGAAGTCTGTCGCGCGTTGAAGGTGAAATTGCGCATCGGCGTCTGGCGACACTCGCGGCCCGATGCCAGCGAAGCGACGGCGCGCGCGGCCCGGATGGCGTTTTTCGCGGAGGCGATGGCGGCGACGGGGGCGTCGGCGTTGTGGTTGGGACACCAGCAGGATGACATTGCCGAGACCCTGTTGATGCGTCTGGCGCGCGGCAGCGGGACGGCGGGGTTGGCCGCGCCGCGTCCGGTACAGACGATGCCGTCCGGTCGGGTGCATGTGCGTCCGCTGTTAACTTTGAAAAAGACCGAGCTCTGCGCGGCGTTGCGCGCGGCCGGTCTGCCTTGGCGCGAGGACGCCACCAACGCCACCGGCGATTTTTTCCGCAACCGCATCCGCCGCGCGGTGCTGCCGGCCTGGCAACGGGCGGCGACCGGGCGCGATGCGTTGGCGGGCGCAGCGTTGGCGCGCGAGTTGTTGGCGGAGGACGATGCGGCGCTGGAGGCCTGGCTGGACGAATTGCGGCCGCTGCGCCGTGGAGCGAAGCTGGATATGGCGGTGCTTTCGGGCAAACCGCGCGCTCTCTGGCGGCGGGCCTTGCACCGCTGGCTGGCCGCGACGCCTTATATCGGCGATTTATCGCGGCAAGGTTTCGAGGCCTTGTTGCTCGCGGCGATGGCCGGGCGGACCACCCGCCACAGTCTTGGTCGCGATGGTTTTGCTGTCATTCGTGCCGGACAACTGAGCTTCAAGCGGGCAAAGGCGCGACTTCTGGCGAAATAACTCGGCGGCTTCATTGACTTATCTGTAGGGAACCCCCAGCGTTTTCCCTCAGTCCAAATCGCTCAATGTCCGATAACGACCTCAAGAAAAAGCGCCGTCCGCTCAAGAATCTGCCGCCCGATCGGTTTCAGCCCAAGGTGTTGCTCATCTGGCTCGCCATCGTGGCTGCGGTCTTGGCGTTATTCTATCTCACGCCCGAACGCGGCAGTAAAACGCTGGTGTACGGCATTCAAAAGGTCGTCAGCCTGGCCGAAGAAGGGAAAATCAAATCCGGGCGCATTCGGCCCGACCCGTCTGGTGGACGCGACTGGGCCATCATCGAAGGCGAACTCAAGGAAGCGGAGCAGGATGCGCAGGGCGGTAAAGCCACGCGGTTCGAAGCTTCTGGTCGCTTGACCGATGGCAACATGGAGCGCCTGCAAAAAGCGCAGGTTTTCCATGAGCAGCCCGCGACCAATACGTTCGCGATCATCCTGCAGCAGGTGATCCCCTTCGTTATCATCATCGGATTGCTCTATTTTCTGTTCGTCCGCCAGCTGCGCAATGCCGGACGCGGCGCGCTCAGCTTCGGCAAGAGCCGGGCCAAACTGCTCACGCGCGATCGCGACAAGATCACGTTCTCTGACGTCGCCGGCTGCGATGAGGCCAAGGAGGAGATCAGTGAAGTCGTCGAGTTTCTGAAGGACCCGAAGAAGTTCACCAAGATGGGCGGCCGGATTCCGAAGGGCATCCTGCTCGTCGGTCCTCCGGGTACCGGCAAAACGATGCTGGCCAAAGCCGTCGCCGGCGAGGCCGACGTGCCATTCTTCTCGGTGTCGGGTTCGGACTTTGTCGAAATGTTTGTCGGCGTCGGCGCCAGCCGCGTGCGCGACATGTTCGAGCAGGGCCGCAAGAATGCCCCGTGCATCATCTTCATCGACGAAATCGACGCGGTGGGTCGCCAGCGCGGCGCCGGTCTCGGCGGCGGCAACGATGAACGCGAGCAAACGCTCAATTCGCTGCTGGTCGAGATGGACGGTTTCGACACCACCGAGGGAGTGATCATCGTGGCTGCGACCAACCGCCCCGACGTTCTCGATAACGCGTTGCTGCGTCCGGGACGTTTCGACCGGCAGATTTACGTGGCGTTGCCCGATCTCATCGGCCGCGAACAAATCCTCCGGGTGCACGCACGGAAAATCAATTTGTCGGAGAACGTCGAACTGGCGGTGCTGGCCCGCGGCACCCCCGGCCTTTCCGGAGCCGATCTCGCCAACTTGCTCAACGAAGGCGCGCTTCTGGCGGCCCGGCGCAACAAGAAGAAGGTCGACATGCAGGAGCTGGAGGACGCCCGCGAAAAAATTCAGTTTGGTCGCGAGCGCCGACGGCTCATGGACGACGAAGAGAAAAAGCTCATCGCCTATCACGAGGCTGGCCATGCATTGGTGCAGGCCGTTCTCGACGATGGCACCATGCCGGTGCACAAGGTCACCATCATCCCGCGTGGTGGCAGTCTCGGCAGCACGATGTTCATTCCGAAGAAGGACCAGCTGACCCGGGCGAAAAAGCGCGTGTTGGACGACATCGCGACCACGCTGGGCGGCCGTGTGGCCGAAGAGCAGGTCATCGGTGACATCTCCAACGGCGCCTACGGCGACATCAAGCACATCACCAAAATGGCGCGCCACATGGTGTGCGACTGGGGCATGAGCGAAGAACTTGGCCCGATCGCTTTCGGCGAGAGTCAGGACACCGTGTTCCTCGGTCGCGAAATTACGCGCCAGGAGCATCTCTCCGAAGACACCGCGCGCAAGATCGACGCCGAAGTGCAGCGCATCGTCACCGAGCAGTTGACCCGTGCCCGCCAAATCATCGGCGAACGCCGGAGCGCGCTCGACCTGATCGCCCAAGCGCTGATCGAGTACGAGACGATCGAGGGCAAGCATGTGCTCGAAATTCTGCAATACGGCGAAATCCGCACACCGGTTACCCGGGTGGCGCCACCGGCCGGCGATGCGACCGCGGAAAAGAAACCAGCGGATCAACCCGCCAAATCGGAAGTCATTTCGCCAGGAGGCCACGCTCCTGCGCCCAATCCGGCGTAGACCGGACACTGATTTCGCATGATTCAAGCGCGGATGACCTCCGCGCTTTTTTGTGGCCGTGCAGCGCCTTAGGGAGCGAAAAACTGCAAATCCGCCTTGGTTTTTTCGCACTGCCGCACACAGTCTCGCGCATGAAGATTTGCTGCATCGGCGCCGGTTTTGTCGGAGGTCCCACCATGGCCGTCATCGCCTTCAAGGCGCCTGACATTCAAGTGACCGTCGTGGACATGAACGCCCGCCGCATTGCGGAATGGAACTCGGACACACTGCCGATTTACGAGCCGGGGCTCGACGAGATCGTCAGGCAGGCGCGGGGCCGGAATCTGCATTTCTCGACCGATGTCGTGGGCGGGATCAAATCAGCGGACATCATTTTCGTCGCGGTCAACACTCCGACCAAGACCTATGGCATGGGTGCGGGTCGGGCAGCGGATTTGCGCTTCATCGAATCGGTCGCGCGCACCATCGGCGAGGTTGCCGACGGGCCGAAGATCATCGTCGAGAAATCGACGATTCCGGTGAAAACCTCCGAGACGATCAAAGACATCCTGTCGGCGAGCGGACGCGGTGCGCATTTTCAGGTGCTCTCGAATCCGGAGTTTTTGGCCGAAGGTACCGCGGTGCCCGACCTGCTGAATCCGGATCGGGTGCTGATCGGTGGCGAGCGGACGCCAGACGGCGAAAAGGCGGTGCAGACGCTGGCATCGGTTTACGCGCGCTGGGTGCCGCGCGAGCGCATCCTCACGACCAACCTATGGTCGTCGGAACTCTCCAAGCTGGTGGCCAACGCGTTTCTCGCCCAGCGCATCTCCTCGATCAACGCGATCTCCGCGTTGTGCGAAACCACCGGCGCCGATGTCGATGAAGTCGCCCACGCCATCGGGCGCGACTCCCGCATCGGGCCGAAATTTCTCAAGGCCTCGGTCGGCTTCGGCGGCTCCTGCTTCCAGAAAGACATCCTCAACCTCGTCTATCTTTGCGAAAGCTTTGGCCTGCCCGAGGTGGCGGCGTATTGGGAAAGCGTGGTCAAGATGAACGACTGGCAGAAGCGCCGCTTCGCCGAAAAAATCGTTCACACCCTCTACAACACCGTCGCCGGCAAACGCATCGCCGTGCTCGGCTTCGCCTTCAAGAAAGACACCAACGACACGCGCGAGACCGCGGCGATTTCAGTGTGCCGCTCGTTGCTGGCGGAGCAGGCGCAGGTGGTGGTGTACGATCCGCGCGTGCCGGCGAAGCAGATCGAGGAAGAGGTTTTGGGCGATAACCGCGGCGAATCGGCTAAACGATTTTTCGTGGCTGGCAGCGTTGACGAAGCCGTCGCAGGCGCACATGCCGTGGCGATTCTCACCGAGTGGGACGAGTTTAAGACGCTCGATTTCACCCGGGTTTACGCTGCGATGGCCAAGCCGGCGTTTGTGTTCGACGGCCGCAATATTCTCGATCTGGCGAAACTGCGCGCCCTCGGCTTCCGCGCCCACGGCATCGGCAAGGCCGGCTGACCTGATATGCTTTGACGCGCGCCCGGTTCGCTGACGGTTTTGCGTCGTATGCTGCAATCGCTCCGGATTCGTAATCTCGCCCTGCTGGAGGAGGTGTCGCTCGACTTCGCCGCGGGCTTCACGGCCGTCACCGGCGAGACTGGTGCCGGCAAAAGCATCCTGCTCGGCGCGCTCAGTTTGCTCGCCGGCGAACGCGCCGAGAAGACGATCATCCGCCAGGGCGCATCGGCCTGTGAGGTGGAGGCGGCGTTGTTTTTTGCCAACCCGCGCCGGATCAATGCCGTGCTCGCGGAGCTGGAGTTGCCGGCGTGCGAAGAGGGCGTGCTGATTTTGAAACGCAGTCTCGCACGCGACAAAGCGCCCAAGATCACGGTCAACGGCAGTCTGGCCACGCTCGCGGCGTTGCAGCGGCTTGGCGAACACTGGATCGATTTTCACGGACCAAGCGAACCGCGGCGTTTGCTCAAGGAGAGCTGCCAGCTGGAGTTGCTCGACCTCTTCGGCCGCAGCGGACCGGCGCTCGCGCAGTATCGCGAGCGGTACGAGACCTGGCGCGGTTTGCTGGCCGAGCGGGAACGTCTCGCGCATGAAACGCGCCTCTCGCCGGACCAACTCGCGTTTGTACAGAGCCAGCTCGCCAAGCTGGAGACGTTGGAGCTGACCGACGAGGCGATCGAGACGCTGGAACGCGACGGGCAGCGCCTCGGGCGCGCGCAGGAATTGATCGAACTGGCCGCGGCGCTGGAAGGCGGGCTCACCGGCGAGGATGGCGCGACGGCGCGCATCGCGGTGTTGGTGCGGGAGGCGAGGCAATTGGAGAATCTCGATCCGGCCAGCAAGGCACTGGCGGACCGGCTGGCGTCGGTGTCGGTCGAGCTGACCGATCTTGGCGCGGAGTTTGGCGCGCTGGTGGGAGAATATCAGTTCGATCCCGAACAAGCGCAGCAGTTGCAAGCCAAGCTCGATGCCTGGCTGGAGGCGAAGCGGCGGCATGGCGGCGATCTGGCCGCAGTACAGCAGGCGCGGGAAGAGATGCGCCGGAAGCTGGCGGTGCAGGGCGACCTCGATGGCTTGCTGGCGCGACTGGAAAAGCAGATTGCCGATGCCGAACGCGCGGCGCGCAAAGAAGCGCAGTCACTGCGCGCTGGCCGGGAGAAAGCGGCCCGCGAGCTGGCCAAGGTGGCGGCGAAAAGCATCGCCCAACTGGGATTCAAGAAGGCCGAGTTTCAGATCAAACTGAGCACGCTACCGGCGCTTGGCCCGGTGGGCGACTGCGCCTGCGAGTTTCTGTTTTCGCCCAATGTCGGCGAAGCGCCATTGCCGCTCAGCCGCATCGCTTCCAGCGGCGAGCTCGCCCGGGTCATGCTCGCCCTCAAGACTGTGCTGGCCGACCTCGACGACGTGCCGGTGCTCGTGTTCGACGAAGTGGACGCAAATGTCGGCGGCGAGATCGGGCGCGTGGTCGGCGAAAAAATGGCGGCGATTGGCCGCGGTCATCAGGTGATCTGCGTCACGCATTTGCCGCAGGTGGCGGCTCAGGGCGACGGACATCTGGTGGTCGAGAAGGACCAGTCGAAAGATCGCGCGGTGGTGTCGATTGCGCCGATCCACGGGCAGCGCAAATCCCGGATCGGCGAACTGGCGCGCATGCTGGGCGACCGGACGGCGAAAAGTGCGCTGGCCCACGCCGAGGAATTGCTGGGAAAATAGAACGCGGCGGCGGACTGTAACATTTCGGCCCGACCCGGCGTAGGGGAAGGTGCTCCTCCATACGGAGCAGAAGCAAAAGTTCGGCCGGATGTGCGAGGAAAGCCACCGGTTCTGGCAACCGTAGGGCTCACAGCGAGCGTAGAGGAGTTTCTCCGCGCGCCTATTTGACGGCCACCGTGAAACGAAAGAGCTGCGGAGGCGGCGCGGCGGGCGTGAGCTGATCGGTATTGGACCTAATTGTGACGGTGGCCTGGCGCGGATGCTCAAGGTCCAGCGGCGTGATGACCACTTCGTAAAGCGTGGGGTCGTCGAACCGTGGTTCCCGCAATGCCACGCGAAAGGCAGGATCGTCGACCGACACGGAAACGGGACGGATGCGGTCTTCGGGATTGGTGATCCGGACATTGGTCATCTGGGGAGTGGGGCTTGTGCCGCGCCGCCAGTAGATGAATTGGGGACGGATTTCGATGCGCTCGCGTTGGGCAGGAATCGGGATGTGCAGGAGGATGCGCAGCTCCTGTGTGTTGGCCTGCGGCTCGTCCGTGACAATCGTCACGACCTGGCTGATGGGGCTGACATCACCCATGTAACGAAGCACGACAGCGACTTTGCCCGCCTCGCCGGGGGCATAAGTGCGCTTGGCCAGTTCGGCCACGGTACAACCGCAGGAGGTTTTGATCTCTTTGATGGTGACGGGCTGCTTGCCTTGGTTGGTGAACGCGAAGTCGATGTCGATTTCGGTGCGCGTCGGATCGGCGGTCAGTTTTTGCTCGGTCGTGACCCAGCTTAAACCGGCGCGCAGGAGCAGTGGCTGTGTAAATCCGAGTACGAGCAGCAAGGGGAGAAGACGAGTTCGCATGAGCAAAAGCGCAGGGATAAAATGAAGTGTCGGTCAGTTGGGGAAAGGCGGAAATTGGATCGGTCCGGGGTGTTGGGAGCGCGCTTTCGTTGATTTATGCGTTTGGGGTGTCGGGTAGGTTTTGGCCGGCGAGCACTTTGTCACCAAGCGCACCTGTATGTTAGACGGGGCTCAGCGCCTTCATGGCTAATGGAGCTTTTTCGCCCGCCATCGAATCGCCAGCCCATCATCACGATGTGCCGGTTTATTTTTGTCCGCGCACCGCCACTGTTCAGCGGGCGCGCGGAAATCCCAGCGATTACTCAACGCGCCCGGCGAAGCTGCGCCACTTGGCCAGGGGCAGTCCTGCGATCGCGATCAGAGCGAGCTGACTGAGGATAAAGCCGAGCAGCCACCAGAACGCTTGATCCATGAAACCGTAGCTGTGCAGACCGACGCCGAGCATATTGACGCCAAACCAGCTCCAGCTCGTGACGATGTTGCCAAACACCGCGAGACACATGAGGCCGCGTTGCTTCACCAGGCCGCCCCAGCGGGCATGGAGGATGATGGCGTTCCAGACAACGATGATGAGCGCGCCGTTTTCCTTCGGGTCCCAGCCCCAGAAACGGCCCCACGCCTGATCGCCCCAGATGCCGCCGAGCACGGTGCCGACGAAACTGAAGAAGGTCGCGAAGCAAACGATGCCGTAGACCATGCGGTCGATAGCACCGGCGGTGGCGGAGTCGAGCGACGGGGTGAAGACACCGCGAATGATGTAAATCAAGCCGAGCAAGCCCGCCAGGTAGGTCGCACCGTAGCCGACCGTGATGGTGACGACGTGGGTCGCCAGCCAGAAGTTGGAGTCGAGCACGGCGCGCATCATTTCCATCGTGTCGCCGCCGAGGGCGAGATGGTGCGCGATCAACAGCGTGCAGAAACCGACGAAGCCGCCGGCGACACTGCCGATGGCATTCTTGTAGACGCCTTCCAGCACGAGACACAGCACGACGGCGGCCCAGCCGACGAACAGCGCCGACGAGTAGAGGTTCGTCACCGGCGGGCGGGCTTCGAGCCACATGCGGGCGAGGATGCCGGCGGTGGTGAGCGCAAATGCGATGGTCATCAGCCAAAACGCGCTGCGGCGGAGCGCGTCGGGCCATTTGAGCCAGGAGAACACTGCGAGCAAAAATGCCGCCACATAGAATTCTGCCGCCACGTAGAACGGCTCGGCAGAGTTGAACCGCGTCTCGACCAGGCTGCGCCGAATTTGTCCGGGGAAACGCATGGCGAGCTGCTCGCGGTAGATCGCGGCGATTTCATTAAACTCCTTTGGCATCTGTTTCTGCCAGGCACCGGCGAGCCCGGCGAACACCATGACGTTGGGGTTAACACTCCCCGTGCCGAACGTCTCGAGCAGCGAGCGGCCCACCTGTTTCCAGTTGGCTTGATTGGGGTCGTCGGCCGCGGCGGGGATGGGGAGCAGATAACCGTTCTGCGCCATGAAATCGAAGCGTTGCTCGAACTCGCGCACCTGCGTGAAAATTTTTTCGTCGTAGGGCTTCTTCGCCTCCCGAGCCTTCGCTGCTTCGATGGCGGCGGGCAGCATCTCCTGGAAGCGTTTGATTTCGACGAGGAAGCTCGGCGAATCGGGTGGGACCAAGCTGTATTTCAGACGGCCATAGAGATGAAGATTCTGGTACAGCTGCAGCACAGCCTTCTGAAACGTGGAGCGACGCGGGCCTTCGACCGAGTCGGCGAGCCGGGCCTGTTTCTCCAATTCGTCGAGGCGCGGCTTGATTTGATTGTAGGAAAAACGCTTTTGTCCGGCGCCGTCCTCGACCTTGAGGTTGAAGAGCGCGAGGACATCGGGATGGACGATCTCGATGGTTTGGTACGTGTCCGCCAGCTCGCTGCGGGCCATGACATCGAGCAACCATTCGATGGGCGTGAGACGACGGCCGTCGGGGCTCACCACGCGCTGGCGGCCTTGGAGCACGAGCAGCGAGGTCCGCGCCACGGTGTCGAGCGGCTTGATGCGGCCGTTGACGAGGACGGGAATCTGACTGACGCCGACGAGGTCGAAGTCGGTCTTGTTGCGCGTGGGCGCCAGCGTGGCCGCCACAAACACGAGACCGAGGGTGAGAACGATGTACGGGAAATACTTTTTCATGCGGCGGGTGCGTTGGCGGGCGTGCGGCGTTGCGCGATGAAGGCGGCGAGGGAGATCCCGAACTGGAACAGGAGGCCGATGGAGATGATCGTGCAGGAGATGTAGGGCAGCAGCCAGCTGGGGTTGCGCACGACTTGCAGCACGCTGAAGCGGCTCTGCTCGTTCATCTGATATTGGTAGAACGTGTAGCCGCCGGCGCGTAGCGGATTGTTCATGTAGATCAGGACCTCGCGGTTGTCTTTGCCGTCGGCGGATTGGAGGCGCACGCGGCTGGAGAAATTCTTGGGAATTTCCGAGCCGGGGTAAACGTCGTGCCGCAGCTCCAGCAGCGTCAGACTGAAGGGCTTGTACGCGCGGGCCGGGCGCATGATCAGCGAGAAGTTACGCGCGCCGACCGAGAAGGTCTGGGGCATCACCAGCATCGGCGTGACCAGATACGTGCCGAGGGTGCCATCGGGGCCGATGAGTTCGGCAAAGGCGGCGGGCATGTTGCGTTCGTCTTCGCGGTAGGTGGGCGGCAGCGGGGTGGCGACCAGTCGCGGTCCGAAGCCCGCGGTGGCCGGGGAGGGCGCACCTTCGGTATTTTCGCGGCGCATCTCCAGCGTGGCATTCGGGTAATAATCTTTGATCGCAATCCGGAAGGGCAGCTTGGGGTGCTGCACGGCGGTTTTGGCGGCGAGCATGGCTTCCGGGATCGCCACGACGTCGTCCCATTTCGGATCGGTGGTATCGATGATCGCCAGCTCGTAGAGGCGCGAGCTCTCGGAGAAGTTCTTGGTCTCACCCTGATCGAGGCGCAGTTGGAAATCTTCCTGCCAGAGGCCCGCGAGCAACTCACCCACGAGCAGCAGCACCAGACCGCTGTGCGCCAGCACCAGGCCGATTTTGCGCCACGTAAACGTGAAGCGATAAAACTGCGCCACGATGAGATTGGCGAAAAGGAATCCGCCCACGAGATAGCCGCCGGGAAACACCGGGAACGATAGCGTCGACCCCGGCACGGGCCAGTAGACGAAAAACGAACGGAAATATTTTTCCTGCACCGCCCATATGCCGAGGTTCACCTGGTCGAGCGTGGCGACGAAGACCAGCATGATGGAGAACACCAGCAATACCACGGTCAGTTGCAGCGAGGCGAAAAAGCGGAGCAGGCCGGTCAAAAGATCGCGCATGATGGGTCAGGGGGCTTTGACGGTTTTGAGGAACGCGAGGAACTGGTCTTTCTCCTTCGCCACGAGGGCGTCCGGTCCGGTCATTTTGAAGAACCAGCTCTCGCTGCCGACGGGGACGATGGCGCCCAAGATCCGTTGCCGTTTGCCGCCGGTTTCGCCCACCACATCGATGACGCTGAATTCGAGACCCGAGTCGGCTTTTACATTGAGCGTTTCGCTCTTCAACTGCTCGGCCGAGAGCGGGGGGAGTCCCACCTGACCGCGCCAACGGTTCAAGTTGTCGGACAGACCGCCGGCTGCGCCGGGAAAGGCGATGATCGAAAGATCGGCGGTGGCGTCGCTTTCGCCGCGGATGGCATAACTGCCGCGGCGCATGGCCGAGGCGGGCTTGGTCTGCCAATGGGTTGGGGCCGTCCAGCTCAATGCCGTGGGAGCGGCGGCGTGGGCGGCGCCGGCGGCGGGCATGGTGCCGTCAATGGGCGGATGCGCAGGCGGCAAACCGGCCGCGGAGGCGGAAGCCGAGCCATCGATGGGCGGGTGAGAAGGCGGCAGCTTCGCGGTGGCTGCGCCCTCGGCTCCATGTGCCGCCGACGGAGGCGCTTCTTTCGGGACGCGATAACTGGTGACCTCCGCTTTGCGGCAGGCGGTGATGCCGAGCGTGAGCACGGCGAGGAGAGCGATGGAACAGGAGCGCATGAGAGGCCGAAGTGTCAGTGTCCTGCCTGAAAACTCAACTCCATCCCTCCGAATTTCCCGAGTTGCTACGAGTTGGCAGCATTGCCGAAGCGTGCGCCGCCGGTCAGATGGAACGACAGGAGTCGTTGGACTGTCGGGTTCAGCTCAAGCATCGCGGAGCTCACCGGCGGCCACAAAAGGATGAGGTGACAGGGCATTTTCGCGACAACCATGAGCTTGGGCACAGGAAGATGTGGCGGATTTTCCGTTGAAAGACGGCTGTGCGGTCAGAGCCAGGGCGCGGCGCGGGACGGCAGCAGGGCCAAATTGCGACACTTCGTTCTTGGCCTCGCCGGGTGCGGACACTACCTCTGGCGCGCGCTTTACAAGAAGCGTCCCCCTTCATGCCTCTGGAAAACAATTATCGCTACCTGCCGGTGACCAGCGCCGAGATACAGCGCGAGCTGTATGTGACGTCGTTTGGGCGCATCACCTACGATGCCGGGGAAGCTTATCCCGCCCCGGGGCATCCACGCGGTTACGATTTCAAATGGTCTGACGGGCGGGTGATGGGTGACTTTGCCGTGTTGCTGGTGGAGGAGGGGCGGGGCGAATTCGAGAGCCGCGCCATGGGGCGGGTGCAATGGACGGCGGGCGAGGTCCTGATTCTCCCGGCCGGCGAGTGGCACCGTTACCGGCCGTTGCGGCAATGGCGTTGGACGGAAAATTGGATCAACGCCAACGGCGACTACCTGCACCGGATGCGCTCGAAGGGCATCCTGCCGCGCACCGCCTTGATCCGACAGTTGCGCGACATCACGCCGTGCAAGCTGGCGCTCGACCGGGTGCGCGAGAGCGCGAGCAACGGCAATTCCGCGTTGGTGGCGGCTTACACCCTGGAGGTTTTTGCCGTGGCGCTGGAGGATCGCGAGGTGACGCATCGCGGGTTTCAACAACACACCTGCGGCAACGAGATTGTCGATCAAGCGCGCGCCTTCGTGTGGGAAAATTGCCACCAGCCGTTGCACGTGGCGATGCTGGCCGAGCGGTTTGCCGTCACCCGGCGCACGCTGGAGCGGCTTTTCGCGGCGCATCACGAGCGCAGCATCGCGCAGGAAATCGTCTGGTGCCGGTTGCAGCGGGCGCGCCTCATGCTCGGCGAGGGCCAAATGACGGTGAAGGAGATCGGCTACGCGACGGGCTTCGGCGGCGCGAAGGGCCTGATCCGGTCGTTTCAACGCTTCTACCAACAAACGCCCAGCGCCTATCGCTCGGGATTGCGTGTCGCGCGTTAAATCGATCCGGAGCGAAACGCGTTCAGCGGCTCAGTAGAAAGGCCGCGGCCGCCGCGGTGTAGAGGCTCAGCCCGAGGGAAAGTATGGCCAGGGCGCCGCGATAAAATTGGGTTTTCTGCTCCCGGCGCCGGATGAGGTGCGTGAGCAGCGCATGGTGGTCTTTGGCGGCGAGCTGGGTGTTCCAGCGCAGCGAAAGAATGCCGGCGATCACGAGCAATGCGGATAACAACGAGAGGCTCAGTCCGCTCGTGATGGCGACGCGCGCCACGCGACCGCTGGCGGCGATGTGCGGACCGGAAAAGCCGGTGATGGTGAGCGTGATCGTCACCAAGCTGAGGATGAGCTGGGATCGGGATTGCAGCGTGCCGTACTGCCCTTCGATCACGGCGAGGCAGCGGGACATATCGTGTTGATAAAGTTCCTGGAGCTGGCGGGCCTCGGCTTCCGGAGTGAGCAATTGCGGATCAGTGGACATGGCGCAGAGAGCGGAGCATGGCGGTTGCGCCTGCGATAGGAAGCCGGTTTTTAACGCGTGCGTGGCTTCTCGCGCCGCGGTGACGTTGCGCCCGGCCTATCGCGAGAGGCGCAGGTGTTTGGCGAGAAAGGCCAGTACGTCGGGCCGCAGATCGCGCGGCAGCGGCTTTTTGCCCCATTGCTCGAAGTCAAAGGTGTGGCCGACGCCGTCGAGCAGGATCAGCTCGTGCGGCACGCCGCGTTCTTGAAGCACGCGGGCGAGTTCCTCGGCTTGCGCGTAGTCCACCGTGGTGTCGGCGCGGCCGTGGAGGATGAGCGTGGGCGGCGAAGCGGGGGTGACATGCGTGACAGGCGAGCCGGCGCGCCAGAGCGCGGGATTCTCGGTGCGCGTGGCGCCAAAGACGCGCACGGTGGAGCCGTCTGTGACCGCGCCGGTGGGATGGCCCGTGGCATCGGTTTTCTGGCGCGTGAGGAGATTGGTGATGCCGTAGAGGTTGATCACGGCGGCGACGCGGCTGGAGATTCCGGGGTACGGGGCGGCGGGTTCGAACTCAGGATTGTCGCCGGTGTAAGCCACCATCAGCGCGAGGTGTCCGCCGGCCGAGCCGCCGAGCACGGCGATGCGATCGGGATCGATCTGGTAACGGGCGGCGTTGGCGCGCAGGAAGCGCACCGCGTTTTTGCAATCGTGGAGATTGGCCGGCCAGCACACGCCGCTCATCTGATAATTGATGCTCAGGCAAACGTAGCCTTCGCCGGCGAGCGTGCGGCCGATGTTTTTCTCGCGATTCTGGGCTTTGTCGCCGCCGGTCCAGCCGCCGCCGTGAATCATCAACATTGCGGGCGAGCGATAGTCCTTCGGGCGGCCTTCGGGCAGGTAGAGATCGGCTTTTTCGGTGCGCGCTGGATCGAGGTAGGCGATGTCGCTTTGCACGGTGACGCCGAATTTGGGCGCGGCGGCGGCGGTGGCAACGGCAGGCGTGGCAGAGGCGGCGGGCGTGTTGTCGAAATGGGCGATGAGTGCGTAGGCGCGTTCATTGATGCGCTTCATCGCGGCGAGTAACGGCGCGTAGGGCTCATAACGGTTGGAGACGATGCCCTTGTTGGAATCCGTGTTGGAGGGATCGGCCTTGGTGTCGGCGGGATCGTTGTCGATGTACTTGAACCATTGCCAGCCCACGCACCCTTTGTTGGCGAGCAGGCCGAGGGTGAAGTTCTCATAGAAGCGGCCGCGATCGGCCTGCGTCTTCACGGTCCAGCCGGCGCCGGTGGTGTTGGCCAGACCGGCGTCCATGCCCTTGGCGTACCACTCGGTGGCGAGAAACGGCTTGCCGGATTCGCGCACCCAGAGAGCCATGCGTTCGGGGTCGGGCGTCCAGGCCGAGTAGTAATTGACGGCGACGACATCGAGGTGCGGGCCGGCGGCGCAAAAGATTTCCGGATACCGCAACTCGGCTCCGTGGAAACGCGAGCCGAGGAAAAGATGGTTCGGGTCGTATTTCCGGATGGCCCCGCCGACGATGCGGAAATACCGCTCGACCACGACGGCGAGAAAATCCTGCCGGTCCTTGTCCGTGATGGCGGCGACGGAGGCATTGGCCCCGTGGCGTTGGCGCAACCACGCCAGCGCGGCCTGATGCCCGGGATCGGTCGCCGGGAGTGAAAGGTAATTAACGAGAGTCTCGCGCTTGAAGGGGAGTTCGTTGTCGGAGAAATGGCCGAACAGCCACGGGTCGTCCTTGCCGGCGGCGAGCTGGCGGGCGTGTTCGTCGCAGAACGTTTCAAACTCCGGATCGAAGACGAAAATGCAGTCCTTCGGGTAGCCGGTGTGACCGGGCAACTGGTAGGTGCCGCCGCGCTTCTTGCCGTAGCTGCTCATGAAATTCCAGATGCGTGTGTAGGCGACTTTCCCCGGGGCGGCGGTGAGCCGTTCGGTGTCTGACCAGGCACCGAGGCCGTTGAAACCGTGCTCGCGCAGGAGGGCGTTGGTCTGCGCCGCCCACTGCGTTTCATTACCGTATTTTTGCCGCAATGCCGCCTGCGCTCCGGCGGTGCGCAACTGAGTCACGGAAACGACGGCCTTGTTGACGAAGAGACTGCCGGCGGGATCGACGAGCCACCAGCGGTCGCCGATTTTCTCAGTGCGAAAAAATCCCGTGGCCCGGCTCGTCCGGGCGAGCATGCCGCCATACGGACTGAAGCCGGTGTCGGGCGCGGCTGCCGCGATCGTCGGCAGATCGTCGAGCGTGCGTGTCGGGTAAGTTTTCCACGAACCGCTGGGTTTGTAGGCGACGTCGACCGGGACCGTCGCTGACGCCAGCGCGGTGACGCCATACCAAATTGCGAACCGGAGAAGCCGCGAGCCGAAGGGATACGTTGGCATGGGAGGCACAGTTAGGGGGAGAGACGCTTGGCCGGGAGAGTGGGTGCAAAATAAAACGCGCCGCCCGGGGAAAGTGGCGTGACCGGCGAGAATCGAACTCGCGACCTCATGCTTAGAAGGCACGTGCTCTATCCGACTGAGCTACGGTCACACGTCGCCGGGATATGTACTTTAGCCAGTGTCTGGGTCAATGCCCGACAGCCGCCCCGCCAAAATGGTCACGCCGCAGCGAAAAACTGCGGCGTGGCTCTGCCTGGACGTGTTTGCGCGCTCCAACCGGATCAGTGGGCGCTGAGGGTGTAGGTGAAGAAGATGCCGCGGCGCTCGCCCGACATGCGGCTGACGCGGAGATAATCCTTGTCGAAGAGATTATTAACGTTGAGCGCGAAGATCTGCTCGAAGCGCGGACCGCTGCGCAGGGCGTAACGCAGGCCCAGATTCCAGAGCCCGAACGAGGGCACGCGGAGTTTCCACTGGTTCGTGGTGCGTTGCAGCGTGGGGCGGCCGGCGACGACGGCGTACGTGTCGCCCGCGTTGGGCAGCTCGGTCGGCGTGGCGGCGACGTACGTCCAGCCGAGATTGCAGGAGAATCCCTTGGCCCAGCCTTCCCGCGGCGCGTAGCGGATGGCGACGCCGCCGTTCTGGGGCGAGACGTTGTTGACGCGCCGACCGGTGGCGAGCGGGCTGGCCGAGCCGAAATTGGTGTAGATGGAGTAAACGTGTCCCCAGCTGCCGTTGAGGCTCACCTCTTCATTTACCCGCCAGGTCGCGTCGAGCTCGAAGCCGCGGACGAGTTGATCGCCATCGCGGCGGTTCTGCGTCACGAACTGACCCGAGCCGGGCGGGCTCTCGAACGTGTCGGAGACGCTCACGTTTTCACGCACGGCGTAGAAGCCGCTGACGGTGAAATTGAGCCGGTCGTTGAGCAGGCTGCCCTTGAACCCGTAGTCGTAGCCGTCGGCGACCTCGGGCTTGTAGCTCGGGTCGGCGAAGACGATGGGGTTGTCGGTCTGGTTGACGAAGTAGCTCTGACTGTAGTTGGCGAAGGCGCGGAGGTTCGAGGTCACCTTGTAGTTCACGCCCGCGTTGGGCTTCAGCTGATTGACGCGCTTGGCGATCATGTCGCCCTGCTGGTAGTTTTCGTAGCCGGGAAAACTGCGGAAGGTGCCGGCCGTGGTGGCGGAGCCGACGGTGGTGGTGTAATCGCGTTCCTGGACTCGCACGGCGTCGAAGCGGGCGCCGGCGAAGGCGAGCAGGTTGCCCTTGAAGAACGCCGCTTGTTCGCGCAGCAGGCCGCCGAGCACCGTCGTGCGGCGGCGGGTGAGGCGCGTGAGCACTTCGTTGCCCCACTGGAAAAATTTCGGGAAATAGGTGAGCGGCGCGATGGGGCGGAGGCTGGCATTGAGAGCGACGACGCGACCGGAGGTGGCGGCGTTCCACGCGGCGATGTCGGGGTTGGTGGTCGGGCCGTAGTTCCACGTGGGGTCCCACCGATAGTAATCGTTGAAATCGAGGGTCACGAGGGTGCGGCATTCGACGGTGCGACTGGCGAGCCAGTAGTGCGCGAGCATGTCGGCCTGAAAGCCGCCGCCGTCCTCCATGATCAAACTCTTGTTGGGCGTGGCGCCGCGCGTGGTGGTGATCGCGGCCGCCGTGGCGGGGTTGAGGGAGATCGCGCCGAAACCGGTGTTTTGATTAAAGTCCCAGCGGCGCGCGCGGTAATAATTGGCGGCGATGCGCGTGCTCCAGGTTTCGCTGAAGCTTTTTTCGTAGGTGGCGTTGTAGCCGATATTGCTGCGGTTGAGTTCGCTGTTTGGGCCGTAGGGATTGTAACCCGCCAGCGGCTTGGCGTAGCCGATGGCCTCATCGTCCACGTTGGAGGTGGTGCCCTTCAGATCGGTGACGAGCGGGGCGACGGCGGTGGGTGCGTGGCGGATCTGGAGGAAATACTCGGCGGACAACAGGAGTTGCGAGCGGTCTTTGAAGGTGTGCTGCACGGCGAGGTAGTACTCCTGGTTGTGATTGCGGGCGTAGTCCTGATCGAAGCCGCGTTGATATTTGCTCAACGTGAGCACGTACGCCGTTTTACCGAGTGCGCCTTTGAGCAGCGGGCCGGTGGCCTCGAATACGCCGCGTTGGGTGTTGAAGTCGCCGTAACTGAGAGTGAGTTTGTAGTTTTCGCGGCTCTTGGGCGCTTTGGAGATCATGTTGACCATGCCGCCGGGTGAGGTGCGGCCGTAGATCGCGGCGTTGGAGCCTTTGATGATCTCGATGCGGTCGATGTTACTCGCGCCGTAGCGGCCGAGGCGGTAAAAGCCGTCGCGCAGTTGCGAGGTGGCGCTGAACCCGCGGAGGTTGAAATTGCCGCCGATGTCCAGGCCCGTGAAGCTGCCGACCTGCGTCAGGTTGTCGGCCAGTTCGAACATCGCGAAGTCCTCGAAAAATTCGCTAGTCAACACGTTCACCGAGTAGGGCAGGTCGATGATCTTGGTGGCAACGCGCGTGCCGGTCATCGTCTCCGATGCGATGTAGCCGCGGTCCGCGCTGGAGATGACCGAGAACGGTGTGAGCTCGATGATCTCCTCTTGTGCGGGGGTGGTGCGCGGCGCGGCCGCGGGTTGGGCCTGCGAGAGCGAAAGACTGGCGACACTCAGGAAAAGCGTCGCGAGGAATAGGCGAGGGAGGTTCGTCATGGGAGGTAATAGCCGGTGCGAGCGCTGGACTCGCGGGTAGGGGAATGAAGGGACGCCGTCCACCGTAGTGCCGGTCGCCAACGACGGAAGCCGGTCGCAGGTTATACCATTAACCAGCAGGTGATGCGGACGTGTCTGGACAGCGTGAGTGGCGCGCGTTTAGCTCCGGTGCATGAGCCGCGCTGTCACCATGAAATCGATCGCCCTCAAGGCCGGGGTGACGCAGGCCACGGTCTCGATGTGTCTGGCCAACAACCCGCGGATCTCGGCGGCCACACGCGCACGGGTGCAGGCGTTGGCGCAGGAGCTTGGTTACCGGCCCAATCCGTTTGTCTCGGCCTTGATGCGGCAGCGCCGGCAGGGGCAGGAACATTTGGACCGGCCGGTGGTGGCGTTGGTCAACGTCTTCGACCGGGCCGAGGGGTGGCGGGAGCATGTGTCGCCGATGATCCGGCAGATGCGGGAGGGCGCGTTGGAACGCGCGGCGATGCGCGGCTACCGCGGGCAGGAGTTTTGGCTGCATCAGGACGACATGTCGCCGGAGCGGTTTTGCGCGATGCTGCAAGCCCGGGGGATTCAAGGCATGTTGCTCGGCCCCCGGCCCGACACCGATCAGCAGCTGCCCGTGCTGCGGTGGGACGCTTTCGCGGTGGTGAGTCTGAGTGTGCCGGAGCCGGCGTTGACGCTGACCACCGTGTGCAACGATCACTACTTCTCGATGCTGCAAACCATCCGAGAGTGTCATCGGCGCGGCTACCGGCGGCCGGGCTTGGTGATGCGGCAGGCCCATCGCGCGCGGTTTCAGGGGCGTTGGGATGCGGGCTTCCTCGTGTCGCGGTTGCTCTTGCCCGGGATGCGCCTGACCACGCCGTTGCTCTTCAGCGGGCGTTTGACCGGAGAGGCGTTGGCCGGCTGGCTGAAAGCCCAAAAGCCCGACGTGGTCGTCTCGCTCATGGCCAACGATGTCCTCAGCTCGCTCAACCGGCAGGGCTTGCGCGTGCCGGCGGATATTGGCGTGGCCTGGCTCTCGTGCCCGGAGGCGGGGCATGCCATCAGCGGAGTCTATCAGAACGGCCAGCTCATCGGCGCCACCGGCATGGACACCCTGATCAGCATGATCGAACGCAACGAGCGCGGCCTTCCCGCTCAGGCGAGCACGGTGATGATCGAAGGCGTTTGGAATCCGGGCACGACGTTGCGCGCCGCGCCAGTTTGACGAACACTCTCCCTGGAATCGCAAGCGCCAGAAAAAGAAAAGCTAGCGTTTGACGTTGGGGCCTGAAAACGAAGGCCTGCAACATTTGTTCATACAGGCGTATACTTCTGCTTCATTGTCTGCGGGGCGCGGTGGTCCGTGTTGAAGTTCCGCCGGGAATCGAATCTCCTGCGCCCGCTTTATACCCAAAGCACCTCATGACCTCAGCCCCGACTCACCCGGTCGACGATCGTGACCCCACGCCCGTGGAGCTCGCGAATTGCGACGAAGCCACCCTGCTCGGCATGCTCGATAAAATGGAGCAACGACATGGGTTTGTCCCCCGCGAGATTTCCGAAGAAATCTCCCGCCTTGTGCAACTCCGCCTGGAGCGCATCGAGCGCATCCGCGGCAAACTCGATTCCACCATCCGGCGCGATGTGCAAACCCACGTCGCCCACTGGAGCAACGAGGAGGGCAATCTCATCATGATCCTCCACGCCATCCAGAACCAGCACGGCTATGTGCCGCGCGAGGTCGCGATGGAGCTCTCCCGCGAGCTCGGCGTGCCGTTGGCGCGCATCTACGAAGTCATCACCTTCTATCACTATTTCAAACTTCAGCCTCCGGCGAAGCACAACGTCGTCGTCTGCAACGGCACCGCGTGTTACCTGAAGGGCTCGCTGGAACTGCTCAACGAGCTGCGTTCCCGCCTCGGGATCAGCGAGGGCCAGACCACCGCCGATCGCCACATCCACCTCGATGTCGTGCGTTGCATCGGCTGCTGCGGCATGTCGCCCGCGCTGGTCGTCGACGGCAAAACCTACGGTCGCGTCAAGACCTCCGAAGTCGGCGGCATCTTGGATTCCGTGAAGAAACAGGAGGCCAAGCCATGAAAACGTTGACCAAAGCCGATCTCGAATCTCTGGCCCGGCAGCAGGGCGAGGGGAAGGAATGGATCCGCGTGCAGCTCGATACCGGTGGCATCGCCGCCGGCGCCGAGACGGTGTTCGCCGAACTCAGCCGCGTGCGCGACGAGATGAAACTCGCATTGCCCATTCTGCGCGTGGGCTCCGTGGGCTACTCGTTCGCCGATCCCGTCGTCGAAGTGAAATGCGCCGGCATGCCGCGCATTCTCTACGGCCGCATCACGCCCGAGCTCGCCGGTCGCATCGTCCGCGAGCATGTGGTGAACAAGCGCCTGCTCGACGAGTACGTCATCGCGACGCGGCGCCGCAGCCTCAAGCTCGACGGCCCCGTCACGCAGATTCTGGTGCGCGATACCGGCGCCGATCTCGGCAACAAAACCGAGTTCTTCCAATTCTCGCTCCTGGAGGAGATCAAGCGCCGCGGCCTCACCGAGCGCGTGCAGGTCGTCCGCGCCTACGACATGGGCGTGTACGATGAAGGCGTGGCCGTGCAGCTCCTCCCGTCGGGCGTCACCTACGTCAACGTGCTCGCGCAGGATGTGGCGCGCATCGTCGCCGAATCCGTGGTCGGCGGGCGCGTGCTCGATGACCTGCTCTGGAAAGAATCCGACCGCCAGGTGCGCGTCGTCTTGCGCAACTGCGGCGAAATCGATCCCGACAGCCTCGACGATTATCTGCGCAACGCCCAGGGCTACCAGGCGCTCAAGCGCGTCCTCTGCGACGAGAAGCCCGGCTTCGCCATCGCCGAGCTCAAGACCAGCGGCCTGCGCGGCCGCGGCGGCGCGGGTTTCCCCACCTGGATGAAGTGGCAGCTCACCGGCGCGCAAAAAGCCGACCAGCGTTACGTGATCTGCAACGGCGACGAGGGCGACCCCGGCGCGTTCATGGATCGCAGCGTGCTCGAAAGCGATCCGCACTCGGTCCTCGAAGGCATGATCATTGCCGCCCACGCGATGGGCTGTTCTCGCGGTTATTTCTACATCCGCGCCGAATATCCGAAAGCGGTGGAACGCGTCGAACGCGCCATCGCCCAGGCGCGCGCCGCGGGCCTCCTCGGCGACAACATCCTCGGCAGCGGCTTCTCCTTCGACGCCAAGATCCGCCTCGGCGCGGGCGCATTCGTCTGCGGTGAAGAGACCGCGTTGATCGCCTCCATCGAAGGCCGGCGCGGCAGCCCGAGCCCGCGTCCGCCTTATCCGTCCGTGCGCGGTCTCTGGCAAAAGCCCACCGCGATCAACAATGTCGAAACGCTCGCCAACGTCCCCGCCATCGTCTTGCGCGGCGGCGCGTGGTATGCGCAAAACGGCACCGAGAAATCCAAGGGCACGAAGGTCTTTGCCGTCACCGGCAAAGTGAAGAACGCCCAGCTCGTCGAGGTGCCGATGGGCACCACGCTGCGCCAGATCGTCTACGACATCTGCGGCGGCGTGCTCGACGACAAGGACATCAAGGCCGTGCAAACCGGCGGCCCGTCCGGCGGCGTCATCCCCGACAAACATCTCGATACGCCCGTCAGCTACGAGACGCTCCAGCAGCTCGGCTCCATCATGGGCTCGGGCGGCATGCTGGTCATGGACAAGAACGACTCCATGGTGGAGGTGGCCAAGTTCTACCTCCGCTTCTGCGTAGACGAGTCCTGCGGCAAATGCGCTCCGTGCCGCATCGGCGGTTATCAGATGCTCCAGATCCTCGACCGCATCTCCCGCGGTCGCGGCTCGGCCGACGACATCACCGCGTTGCGCCGGATCTGCACGGCGATGCAAAAAGCCTCGCTCTGCGGCCTCGGCCAGACCGCGCCCAATCCCGTGCTCTCCACCCTCCGTTACTTCGAGGAGGAATATAAAGCCTTCATCGAGGGCGGACCCAGTTACGCCCGCAAAATCAGCCGAGCCCAAGCCGGCGAAGCGTCCAAGGAAACAGCCAAAGCCGTCGCCACCCCATGATCAAAGCTCGCATCAACGATCTTCCGGTCGAAGTCCCCGAGGGCACGACCATCCTCGAAGCCGCCCGCCAGGTGCAGGTCTGCATCCCCACGCTCTGCAAGCACAAGGATCTCCTCTCCACCGCCGCCTGCGGCATCTGCATCGTCCGCAACAAGGGCGGCGGAAAAATGATCCGCGCCTGCTGCACTCCGCTCGAAAACGACATGGAGATCTCCACCCATGATCGCGACATCGTCGAGGTGCGGCGCTCCACCCTGGAACTCATCCTCTCCAACCATCCGCAGGCCTGCCTGACTTGCGGGCGCAATGGCGAGTGCGAGCTCCAGTCCCTCGCGGCCGATTTCAACATCGATCAGGAGACCATCAAGCGCTACGTGCGCGACACTCCGCCCGACACCTCGACGGACTCGATCGTCATCGACTTCGTCAAGTGCATCAAATGCGGCCGCTGCATCCAGGTTTGCCAGGAGATGCAGAACGTCTGGGCGCTCTCCTTCCTCGAACGCGGCATCAACACCCGCATGGCGCCCGCCGGCGACATCACCCTCGCCGAATCGCCCTGCGTGAAGTGCGGCCAGTGCTCCGCGCATTGCCCCACCGGCGCCATCGTCGAGAAAGACGAGGCGCCCACCGTCTGGCAGGCGCTCTACGATCCCGAGAAAATCTGCGTGGTGCAGATCGCGCCGTCCGTGCGCGTCACTGTGGGCGAGGCGTTCGGCCTGCCGCCGGGCACCAACCTCACGCGCAAGCTCTACAGCGCATTGCGTCGTCTCGGTTTCAAAGCCGTCTTCGATACCAACTTCTCCGCCGACGTCACCATCGTCGAGGAGGCGAGCGAGTTCATCGAGCGCTTCGCGCACAAGCGCGGCGAGCTGCCGTTGATCACCTCGTGCTGCCCTTCGTGGACCGATTTCATGGAGAAGCGTCACTGGGATTTCATCGACAACTTCTCCACCGCGAAATCTCCGCAGCAGATGCTCGGCGCCCTCGCTAAGACCTACTACGCCCAGAAACTCGGCATCGATCCGGCCAAGCTCTACATGGTCTCGATCATGCCCTGCACGGCAAAGAAGTACGAACTCTCGCGCACCGAGGAGATGTACGCGTCCGGCTTCAAGGACGTCGACGTCGTGCTCACCACGCGCGAGCTGGCCCGCATGCTCAAGCAATCGGGCATCGATTTCCTCGCGTTGCCCGACGCCGAGCCCGATTCGATCCTCGGCGACTACACCGGCGCCGGCACCATCTTCGGCGCCACGGGCGGAGTGATGGAGGCGGCCGTGCGCACCGCGTATTTCTACGCGACCGGCAAGAAAATGGAGAAAGTCGAACTCGAAGCCGTGCGCGGCCTGCAAGGCGTGAAGGAAGGCGAGTTGAACATCAACGGCGCCAAGGTCCGCGTGGCCGTGGCGCACGGCCTGGCCAACGTCGAGCAAGTGCTCGACCGCGTCCGCGAAGCGCGCAAGACCGGCGCGGAGCTGCCGTACCACTTCATCGAGGTCATGGCCTGCCCCGGCGGTTGCATCGGCGGCGGCGGCCAGCCTTACGGCGTGGACAACGAACGGCGGCGCCTGCGTGCGGCTGGACTCTATCAGGACGACCGGGACCGCTCGTTGCGTTGTTCGCACGAGAATCCGGAGGTGGTCAAAGTGTACGAAGAGTTCCTCGGCAAGCCGCTCGGACACAAAGCGCACGAGCTGTTGCACACCCGCTACACCGCCCGCCCGCTCTACAAACGCTAAACGCGAAACGTTTTCGCACCCCAGCCCGGCCATAATTGGCCGGGCTTTTTTGTCGACGCGTACGTCCATAAGATGGAAACCACGAAATACACGAAAAGCACGAAAAACGAGAAATCACCTGTAGGGCGGGGTCGCCGAACCCCGCCGGGATTATATTAACCACGGATCACACCAAGGTCTGTTGATTTCAGGACTGCCTGTTCGGCGTGGCACGGGCGTCCCGCCCGTGGGTTTGAGTCAAATTATCAACCGGCGTTGGTATTAACCACGGAGTCCTCGGAATACACGGATAACACCTCTGCCTCAGATCCTATCCGTGCAATCCGAGACATCCGTGGTCCTCTCCGATTTTCGTGCTTTTAGTGTATTTCGTGGTTATAAAATAGCTGTGTATTAGGCCCACGAAAAACACGAAAGGTACGAAAAGGGGATAAAGTCGCCTGTAGGGCGGGGTCGCCGAACCCCGCCGGGTATATATTAACCACGGATCACACCAAGGTCTGTTGATTTCAGGACTGCTTGTTCGGCGTGGCACGGGCGTCCCGCCCGTGGGTTTGGGTCAAATTATCAAGCGGCGTTGGTATTAACCACGGATTCCACGGAAAACACGGATAGAGACCCGGCATCAGCTCCTATCTGTGCAATCCGCGCCATCTATGGTTCCTTCCACTTTCGTGTTTTTAGTGTATTTCGTGGTTATAAAATTGCTGTGTATTAGGCCCACGAAACACACGAAATGCACGAAAAGAGGATGGAGACGCCTATAGGGCGGTGTCGCCGAACCCCGCCGGGTTATATTAACCACGGATCACACGGAGAACACGGATAGAAATCCGGCATCAGCTCCTATCTGTGCAATCCGTGCCATCCGTGGTCGTGTCTGAATTTCGTGTTTTTCGTGTGTTTCGTGGTTTAAAAACGCCGCGTGCCCAATCGTTTGCCATCATTTATGACTTGATCCGCCTATGCCGATGGGTACGCTCCCGACTCCATGACACCGGCCCCGACATGGCTACGCATGCAGAGCAAGGAGGGCGCGTCTCCCCGTGGCTCACGCGTACATCGCGGGTAGGGCTTTAGCCGGGTAAAAAACAACCTGATAAAGCCCCACCCAAACAAAATTACCTCTAATGAATAACGCTTACCGCAATCGAAACCCGTATTCTGCCTTCCCGGCCAAAGCCCCACCCAGTGTGGGCTAATTACACTGTTCGGCAAAATAAAATGATCCCCACGCCAGATAAGATTCTTACTTTCATCGATGACGTATTTTTCACCGACGAAGACGCGGAAGCTAAGGCGATAATTGTGGCGCTTGGCATGCTGAATCATATTAATACGCATCATTTGTCGCCCAAGAGGAAAGCCGAGTTTGCCATGTCTGGCACTCATTCGACGCACTGGTTGTTGATCGGACGATTTGGTGGATTTCAAAGGAAAGAGGATAATGGCTATTGTGTAGCGGGTTGGCCGAAGCGAAAATACTCGGAGCTCGAATTCAAGTCATTGGCAGCCACACTCTGCGCGCAGGTATTAGGATCACCGAAGGATGCCGAATTTCGAATGATAGATACAAAATCAAGTTCATCTTAAGAATGGCGAACCAGTAGGCGCCAGAGCCAACGCCTACAGTCGTCACGTCGGCTGCTTGCGCACCCGTCGCGCCGACTTCCGGCGTGGCTCAGTTTTAACGTTCGGCAAAAATAGTAATCCCATGATTAAAGATGTCTGCATCAAGGGGCGAATCGGCCCCCAAGTTTTCTGCGACACTTGCGGAAAACGTATCGAGAAGGCTGGTCTTGCAGCCGTTATCACTGTTAAGAATATCGGAGATGGAGAGTCGTCCGAAATTCTTCACGTTCACAAAGGGAAGTGCCATGACCTTGCAGAAAAGAAGCTCGGAGGGAATGTCCTTTGGGGTGAGATGAGTCGCCATTTTCTTCATCTCATCTACAATGTGGGACTTTCAACTGAGCATCTAGAAGCGCAGAAAGAGGCAGACAGGGAGGCTGGCGACCTCTTCAATACGCCAGAATAAAAAGACGCCGAACCAGTAGGAATGAGAAGGCGTGAGCCGTGTCGCGCGAAGGAGCGTGATGCGGTTGATTCCGCCTTATGAACACCACCGCCAGTCAATCTACTACTGGAATAGATCTCGGGGACCGCCGGCACACGGTGTGCGTCCTCAATGCCGCGGGGCAAAGCCCAAGGGGACATGGGTTGACTCTTGATATAGCCGGGTAAAAAAGAACCAGAAAAAGCCCGGCCCAAACAAAAATATCTCAGATGAACAACGCTTTCCGCATTCAAATCACGCATTCTGCCTTCCCGGCAAAAGCCCCACTCAATGTGGGCTAATTACACTGTTGGGCAAATCAATGATCACACGCGTCGCACTCCTCTGTTTTGGTGGCCTATTCTCGGCCATATTGTATTCAGCGGGTCAGCGCGAGGGCTGGCCCGGCGGTTTACTGATGGCATTGACCGGAATTGGCATCGGTTTGGCTGCTATCATCGCCGTGGTTGTGATCACAGTTATGAAGATCCGAAAGAAGGAAGAGCGCAGAGGGATTTCGGCCGTCTTTTTCGTGGTTTCGGTCGGACTTCTCGCGTTAGGCGCAGCGAAGATGATTAAGTAGCGATCTTACCTCCATGCATTACACTGGAAAAAGCCCAAAGGGGACATGGGTTGACTCCTGACATAGCCGGGTAAAAAAGAACCAGAAAAAGCCCAGCCCAGACAAAAATATCTCAGATGAAAAACGCTTTCCGCAATCGAATCACGCATTCTGCCTTCCCGGCAAAGGCCCCACTCAGTGTGGGCTAATTACACTGTTCAGCAAAGAAGATGAAATTGATTACCGCATTCCTGCTCGCCTGTCTCGCGGCGTTCTTTTTTGCATCATTCTCCGACTCGCTTTACCTCAAGGCATACGGCCCTTCCACAGACTCAAGCATCTACTCACGGCTTGATACGTTCAGGACTTGGGGCGCGTTCGTTACGTTTATTTCATCTTTTTGCCTTAGCTTGCTAGTCCTGCCCAAACAGAAAGATGGCGTAGCATCAGCAAAAACGTCGATCATACTTTTCATTCCTGGCGTCGCACTTTCAGCGATGCTTTCGATTATTTTTGCATATGCAGGGGCTCGGGCCGCAGGAGTTGCAAGTGGCGGATGGAATTGGCAGTTTATACCAGCAGTTTTTGGCGGCGCGATATGGGGCTTTGTGGTGTTTATCGTTGGGTTTCCTCTTTTATGCCGCTGGTTCAACAATCGATACTCGGCGTTCCCGATTGCACTAGCCACAGTGTGTTTGAGCGCATTCTCGATTAGCCTGCCATTCCACCTTCTATACAAATGAAGAAGAAGCCGAATCCATGCGCCGCAATCGAACCACGCATTCAGCCTTCCTGGCAATAGCCCCACTCCGTGTGGGCTAATGACACTGTTTGCCCCAAACACCGTGAGTGACCGTTACACCAAAAAGAAGAGCCGACTCCCCGAATCGTATGTCTCGTTCATAGAGGCAAGCGATGGCTGGGAGGGCGACCTGGGTGATTACTACGGTTACGTTGTCATCTGGGACAAAGCGAAGATTCAGGAGTATTGGGATTCGTACGAGATGGTGAAGTATCTGCCCGACTATTGGTTCCCGTTTGGATCAAATGGCGGTGGCGACATGCTATGCTTCAATCTGAAGACAAAGGGCGACGCGTCATTTCTGATTCCTTTCATTCCGATGTGCGAGCAGGATGCGATGGAGCATTGCGTGTCCTTTGAATTGATTGCCACGGAGATCGCGCAGAGGAGCAACGCCGATGAAGCGGCAAAAGCCGAAGGGGACATGGGTTGACTCCTGACATAGCCGGGTAAAAAAGAACCAGAAAAAGCCCAGCCCAAACCAAAATATCCCAGATGAACAACGCTTTCCGCATTCAAATCACGCATTCTGCCTTCCCGGCAAAAGCCCCACTCAGTGTGGGCTAATTACACTGTTAGCCCAAAATCCCATGAGCAATGATCGTCCTTTAGTCGAAGCTGCGCTTGAACTCGCCGAGGTCGGTTTCGATCAGTTCCTATCTTCCGACCTCACGAAGGATATTCCTATCGTTGGCACCGCAATTAAGATCTGCACTGCCGCCGACAATATCCGGAATCGGCTTTATGCCGCTAAACTTCATGCGTTCATCCGAGAGAGCGAACGCATCCCTGAAGATAAGAAGAACACTTTTAGGAAGAAGATCACATCGTCGCCGGAAGAGTTCAATCGGCTGGGCGAGAATCTTCTGCTTCTACTGGAGCGCATGTCCGACGTTGAGCGCCCTGCGATAATGGCGACAGTGTTTCTGTCGTTTCTCGATGGTCACATCGATCAAGATACGCTTCGCAGATTGTGGGAGGCCATCACCGACGCATATCTCGACGATATCAAGACGCTTCTTGGATATCCGACGACTGTCCCGAATAACGCTCATTTACGGTATCTCCACAAGACCGGCCTCACGGAGTTAGAATCCGGAAAGACATTCGATTCTGTCGGACACCTATCGTTTAAGGTCAGTGATCTCGGCTATCGCCTGATCTACTCTTATGATGAGACGAAGAAAAAATACGGCTAACCAGTAGGAATGAGAAGGCGTGGGCCGTGTCACGCGAAGAAGAGCAAAAACCGAAGGGGATGGGTTGACTCCTGACATAGCCGGGTAAAAAAGAACCAGAAAAAGCCCAGCCCAGACAAAAATATCTCAGATGAAAAACGCTTTCCGCAATCGAATCACGCATTCTGCCTTCCCGGCAAAAGCCCCACTCAGTGTGGGCTAATTAAACTGATCGGCTGAAGAAACATGAGCGATAGCGACTACATCGGCGAAGGTGAGATTGACTACGCGAAAGTCATGGCCCGCGGAGGGGCCAACTGCGGCGACGAAGATTTTGCTGTGTTTGCGTGTCCGTTTTGTCGCCATGTTTACCTGCTGGAGTATGAAGTCGACACAGCCTACCTGGATGCGAGCGACCTGAAGAAGAGAGTGTCAGTGTTCAATACGGGCTTTTCCTGCGTATCGTGCGGAAAAGAGATTCCGAGCGACACGGCATGGGTTGGCCCGCGCGCTCCAGAAAAGTTTAAAGTTCTTCGAGAAGAAATGTCGCGATCAGGTTGGCGATGGATTCTTAAGAAGGAGGCCGATCCAGTCGGCACAGACAACGACCGGGCTGCGCCCGGTCGTGTCTGACCTCAATCGTTCGGCAAAAATATGAGCAGCCCGTATAAATTCGTGCTTCGATGGAAAGAGGAGTTGGTCGCGACTATTCCCGGCGGGCAGTTTGTTATCGGTGCGCCCATGGGGGTTCTGTCAGTCGATCTACCGAATGAGCCGACGTGGGAGCGCAGTGCACCGACATGGGCGAAGGGACGCTGTGTGATTGCCTCGAATTAGTGGACAGAGCCAACCGGGAAAAGGGAGCAAGGATTGGTCGATTCCGAGGACAGGAGCGATAA